>NZ_JBVQPN010000002.1:0-1153434 GCF_055710015.1 Priestia sp. VA7 | reverse complement strand
TTCTTTTCATATGGTCCATAAGACGTCCAGGAGTTGCTGAGATAATATGAGGCCTTTTCTTAAGGGCCTTGATTTGACGATTAATGTCCTGCCCCCCATAAATAGGTAATGTTTTAACTCCTTTTACCTGTCCAATTCGATTTAACTCTTCAGCTACTTGAATCGCCAGTTCACGCGTCGGCGCTAGCACAATCCCCTGAATTGCTTCTTCAGAAAGCTCAACTCGTTCTATAAGGGGGATACCAAAAGCTGTTGTCTTGCCAGTACCTGTTTGAGCTTGACCAATTAGATCTTTACCCGTCATAGCTATCGGAATAGCTTCAGCCTGAATCGGTGTAGCCTCTTCAAACCCCAAGTTATGAATGGCCTTTTCAATGTCCTTGCTTAAATGGAAATCAGAAAAATTTTTCAACTATTTCGTGCTCCTTCTCTTACTTAATTCAGAAATGAGAAAGGTACTCTTTAACCAGAGATTCTGCTTATTCATTCCTGTGTATGGTAAATCAGTGTTACTATCCACGAATATCTTGTTCTAACATATCTGTACAAGACGAACTCATGCCTTATTTTATCCGCGCTTACGTGTATTTATAAATTCTTATAGTACCTGTAAAGAGTAATGTAATTTAGAAAGATATGGTTCCTACTATTTCTTTTTTAAAAGGTATACTACTTAGGAGGAAGGATGATGTAGTTATGTATTATAACCATAGGAAGAAAGATCAAGAACCCTTACCAAAAGAACAAACAATGATTTGGGAATGTAAGTCAGAAGAGTGTAATGGTTGGATGAGAAAAAACTTCTCTTATGAAAATCGACAAAAGTGTCCTTTATGTGGCCATAAAATGAGAGTTGAAAAACGACTTTTAGATGCGTCACCTAATCCCCATCAAAAATAATTTATGGCTGCCTTTTGGATAAATCCCTAAAAAATTTCTGGCACTTCTTTAACTGAAATTAAACTTCTTACCAAAAAAACACGCGATATTTGCTTTATATTTCTAATATGTGGTATAACTAGTCCATACCTTGTACCGTTCGTTTTATCTAGAAACCAGACTTAAAACTCTGGTTTTTCTATTATATCTAGATTTTAAAAGTAGATATAATACGCTTTTTGCTAGCTAACGGAATCAAAAGTAAAAAAAGACTCCCAGGTGGAGTCTTTTTTACTCATTTTAATTATGCTACTTTATGAACGTTAGCAGCTTGTGCTCCACGTTGGCCTTGTTCGATATCAAACGTTACTTTTTGACCTTCGTCTAACGATTTAAAGCCTTCACTTTGAATAGAGCTGAAATGTACGAATACATCGTCTCCTCCTTCGATTTCGATAAAACCGAACCCTTTGTCTGCATTAAACCATTTCACTGTACCTTGTTCCATAATATTGCCTCCTAGTGTAGAATACTCCACACTTATATTACTACCCTTGTCCAACTATACTATCTTAAGATGAAAATTTCTATGGAAGAGATTTCTCTTCTCTTAATCCTACACCGAACAAAAATAATTAACTTAATCGTAACATATAAAACCGAATATAGCAAATACAGGAAAAATGACCCTTTCAAGCGTGAAATCCTATTGTAAAAAGATTAATTTAAGATCTACTAGGAGTAAATAAATTCAATTGACTTTCCACATATGTAGCTTACATACAAAATAGTAAGCGTGTTAAGAGACCTGCTGTTTTTGTGTAGATGAAATTTTTTATAAAATGGATATCTTGGGTACAATACAGGGTATATACGTGGTAGAGGGGGGATCGTTTGAGACTGAAGGATGGAGACTTTTATACAGATAGTAGAAACGGTAAGGTATATAGATTAAATGAAGATGACAAGGGCAGCTGGTATGTGAGTACACATGAAGATAATGATAAACTGTCTAGAACATCGGGGCGTGATATGATGAAATTGTTAAAGAGTTTTTATACCAAAATGAACAAAAGTTGAACATTCATAGCTCTGAAAAACTACCGGCCCTCGTCATCATTTAGAGGAGGTAGTTTTTTATTCGCAATATATTTAAAAAATAGTGGCTCAAAACCTGTTGGTAAGATACAGGCTTACAAGCACCATTACATAGCTAGGACTACAATAATCCTAATGCTTTAATCAAACTGATTTTTTCCCACACACTTTTTCCTTTTATTAAGAAAATACATTCACACATGTATGACAGTTGTCATACTAGTTACTTGACGTTTATATCTTTTGTTACCAGCTACTATGTTCTACTATAAATGTAAAGAAGAGTTGTATATTAAATATGGTAAAGATGTAAGGAGGAACACATGAGCAAACAAAAAACGACTGAATTAAGAAAAAATGTAGCACCTTTTGAAAAATCCAATACGAAATCGAGTATAAAGCAATTAATAAACACATTCCTACCGTTTTTACTACTTTGGTTTCTAGCTTGTAAAAGTTTGTCCGTTTCTTATTGGCTAACCCTGCCATTAGCTATTGTTACAGCCGGGTTCGTCGTCCGAATCTTCATTATTTTCCATGATTGTTGTCATCAATCATTTTTCAAAAGCCGCAAAGCAAATAATATCCTTGGTACAATCAGTGGGGTTATAACCATGTTTCCGTATGAACAGTGGAAACGAAGCCACTCGATTCATCATGCCACGAGCAGCAACTTAGATAAACGAGGAACTGGTGATGTGTGGGTCATGACAGTTGATGAATATGTTGCAGCTTCCTACTGGGGCCGGTTGGCTTACCGAGTTTACCGCAATCCAATTGTTATGTTTGGATTAGGTCCCATCTATCTTTTCTTCGTTTCTAACCGTTTGAACCGAAAAGACGCGAAACGAAAGGAACGTTTGAACACATATTTAACCAATTTCTCAATTGTTGCAGTGTATGCACTTTTATGTTGGGGCATTGGTTGGCAAGCTTTTCTGCTCGTTCAAGCTCCCATCCTCTTTGTAGCAGGATCACTTGGAATTTGGCTATTTTACGTACAGCATCAATTTGAGGATTCCTACTTTGAAAACGAAAAGGAGTGGGATTACGTGAAGGCTGCGGTTGATGGTAGCTCCTATTACAAGCTTCCTAAAGTTTTACAATGGGTAACAGGTAATATTGGTTTCCATCATGTACATCATTTGGCTCCAAGAGTTCCAAACTATAATTTAGAAAAGGCGCATGAGTCTACGCCACCATTACAGAAAGCAACAACCATTACACTAAGCACAAGCTTGAAGTCTCTTCGTTTTCGACTTTTAGATCAACAAAATAAACGTTTTGTAAGCTTCAAAGAAATTAAGCATCTACTAGACAATGAAAAATCGCGTGTGAATTTGAATAACAAAAGACCAAACCTCGATAAAAATTGAATATCCATACGATAAAATCATTCAATTTTAATAAAAAAATACCTGGATTAGCTGAACTATAACCCGAATAAGGGTCACTACATAAAAAGTGTCCCTTATTCGGGCTTTTTCAATTGAGCACTTTGTCAGATTTTCTTACTATTAAATCATTTCTTTTCGTCTTTTAGTATCATCACTCAGGAAGTTCTGGTTTTTGTACCAAGAGTGGAGGAGATAGTTGAAAAAGTACCGAGATATTGCTATTATAACTATTGTTTTTGCAAAAGACCCTGAAGGGAATCTTATCGAAATTCAAAATTGGAGAAAATAAATAGGATATACTTATTTTGTACGGGAACCATTGTAAATAGTGAAGTTGTTTTATTACCTAAAATTTCCTAGATAAGGTATAGTTAAAGCGATCCAATACAAAAGAAAGAAGTGCTAACATGCGTAAGCATACAAAATCATTTGAAGATCTAGTAAAAGAGAATAAAGAAGAATTGCTTAAAGATAAACAAGCAATTGAAAAGCTTGAAAAACTTATAGAAAAACGCCATGAAAATATAAAGCTAGCTTAACACAGCTAGCTTTATTTGTAGTTTATAGAGCTAGTTAACATAAAGCGAATTCTCAAAATTAAAGAGTTAATTAAAATGACTTTTACTACCTTGGGAACAATCTAATTATCTTAAAAAACTAATTATGTATCCATTATTTTAAATGTTAAAAATTACAATCGTATAATAAATAGCACCTTGAGCAAACTAATCCAGAGGTCAATATATGATTTCAAAAACAACTTCTAATTACTCACTACTCACAGAAAAAACTACTGGAGCATGGTCAGTAGTTTTTCTGTTTTTATGCTGTACATGTTTAGTTAACATAAGGTTAATAAAGTATAGAATCTCCTCAATAGGGCAGACTGCTAAAGTTCGTTGGATCATATACAATACCTGTTGTATAATTTCTTGTTGCAGTTGCAGACTTCCTAACAAGTCTGTTTCTTTTTATTTAATAATTATAAAAATGAATAATAAATAACATCATGAGCAGACTACTCATGATGTTACAAAACATCGTCCTAACAACAAATGTGTGTAGAGAAAACTACCTTAGTTAAAGGTAGTTTTTTCTCTTTTTAGGCCGTATATGGTATACAAAGTTAGTTAACATAATCAATGTTACCGGAATTAATGACTTTTGTTACCTTTGAAATCATCCAATTATCTTGCATACTTAATTACGTACTCTTTTTTAAAATGATAAAATAGTTAAAACAACTTTTTTACAGAAGTTAAGCCTGGAGGACAGACTACAATGGATAATCTACACTTTCTAGGAGAGAAAATTTTAGAAAAAAAATATGAAATTGCAAAAATGGTACACGTACATAGAAGGGCTGACCTTAAAGAAGTAAAAGACGTTAATCTTACAGATGAAGAGATTATTGAGTTGAGAGCAAACTTCATCAGCTATTTTGGACGGGCTATCATGGAAAAGCTCGATCAAAAAACACTGTTAGATCAGATAGTGAAATGGGGAAAGCAATCAGGAGAATTTGCATCAAATTTAGGGGTTTCTCTTAATGAGGCCTTAGAAGATACAACCTATTATCGAACATTCATATGGGAAATACTTAAAGAAGAAATAAAAAAGAATAATATGTCAATAGATACAGTATTTGAATTAAGCTCAATTATTGATCCCTTATTAGATAAAGCTGTTTTTGCTTTTAGTTTAACTTATGTGAATATTCATCATGAAACATTAAAAAAAGCAAAGAGTGCTTTCCTTGAATTATCAGTACCTGTAGTTCCAATTACAAAAGGCATTGCTGTACTCCCTCTTGTTGGAGAGGTAGATCCGGAAAGAGCCACGCTTTTATTAGAAGAAACATTAGAGAAAGCAAATATACTACAGCTATCACACTTGCTATTCGACCTCTCTGGCGTGATGATTGTAGATACCATGGTTGCCCATCAAATTTTTAAAATTGTAGAGGCGTTAGGTCTTCTTGGGGTAAAAACGATACTAATTGGTATCCGACCTGAAGTTGCTCAAACAATGATCCAACTTGGAATTGATTTTAGCAAAATAACTATAAAAGCAAACCTAGAACAAGCACTTCTTGGTTTAAATTTAACCATAGATTCCTTAGAGGACAAAGACTCTTGAGAGGATAGATATTCTTCAATATACAGCTTTTTATACATTGTTCATATGATAGCCTTTTACTATTCAAACGCACAAAAATGCCTGTTAAAAAAGCATTCTTAGGTAGTAAATAAATTTAGTGACAGCAAAAAAACATTAGATATAGAAGCTATCTAATGTTTTTTGCTGTAGTGTTATTTTGAGATTTTTCTTCTAGAAACTGTTTAAATTCTTCTTTGCTCACATTTAAATTCATTGCGTCTTTAACTAACCTCATCCACTCTTCTGGTAGAACTGCTGTAGACTTCTTCATAATTGAACACCTTCCCACATAAATAATTATTTATCATTCACCTGTTGTTTTCAACTTAAAATCTTGTTTTATAGTGACCAACCACTATATTACAACTAAATAGTTAATCCTCTTTACTTTAATCGACCATAGGTAGCTGTTGAAACAGTAGGTTTGGATCTGATTCTCTAATGGTTTAAAAGAGGCTGCCTTTAAGTGTTACATACTTAGAGAACAGCCTCTAAGTTATTATTATGGGATGGCATAAACCTCGACAGTGAAGCTTTCTCCATCGGTGTTTTCCGGTCTAGCGACGTAGAAATCTTCGCTCGTTTTGATTTCTGTCTCAGATCCGTCTGTAAGGTCATTAAAGATCGTTTCGTCAATGCCGAAGCTGATGTCTTTCATGACATCGAATTTCGCATTAGTAGGACCATCGACGATTTTCCATTGTAACTTGGTCGCATAAGAAGGAATGTTCCCGATCGTGAAGTTATCACTTGATCGGTTATCCTGTCCGTCCTGAGGCTGGCCTTCCGATCGGATCGTCGCTATTTTCTCAGGGGCTTCAACCTGCACATTGAAAGTATCCCCATCTAGAATCCTGTCATAGGCGTACCAGGCACCAAGCCATGTCCCTGCAGCACCGTTCGATTCGCTTGAAATCATTCTTACTGAAAAATTATCCGATCCATTGGTCGCCGAACCTTCCCAGGTGGAAGCAAACGGATATTCGTCACACTGTTTGCCGGTCCGATCCTCATCTCCGAATTCCCTGTCACAAGTCCTTCTTGTCTTGTTCCTATTGCGATTATATCCATCCTGATGACGTTTCGTATACATCCGTGTCAGTGTGCTGTCTCCCACAGCTCCCGGTATTTTCTTTCCAACCATTTGAGGCTTCGTCTGATCTGGATGATCCATCGCAAACTTCCAATGTTGTCCAGCTTCGGCTAACATCGAAAATTCTGGCTTTGTGACCGGAACATTGAAGATTGGTGTGGCTTTACTGAATACGGCTCCTTGCCAGAAATATTGATCAGGGAAAGCAAACATATATTTTGCAGAATCGTAACGAACGGTCTGTTTAATACCATCAATGCTCTTTTTGAATTTCCTTGGCGCATGTGTAAGGGTAAGTTTTGGCCAAAATTCCATGTACCCTAACTGATCAGGGTTTGCGTCAGTTGGTGGAGGTGCTTCTGATGTGAAAATTTCTGTGCTGAAGTTTGTGTTTTTCCATTGGGCGATTGTTCGTTCCGTCGGCGGAAAGTCAGGATCCTCTTTACAGTCACCTGCGTTCACCTTGGATTCACATACCATATCAATTTTCAACTTGGCTCCATTCAAGGATGGATGAGTAACGAGGATATCATCAAGTGTATAATAGACCCTCATTTTTCGGCTTTGGTTGGAGCCATAACCTATTTCAGTGAATTGAAATTGAACGCCTTCGTAAAAACAGAACCCACCAATGCATTTTGTTGGGACTTGATATGTGGCGACGTGGGACCAACAGAAGGAATACCGGTTCTTAATATACCCTGTTTCTGAACTGCTGTCTGGACTTCTCTGGCATTCTTCCGTAGTAAGGATATGGTCATAGTCGAAATCAGGGGGTGTCCATCCGGCTGCTGTCTTAATCGGAGGCGCTATGTTCGCTCTGTATGTTGTGTCACTTTGCTGGTCTTCCTCCATCAATTTATCTAATGTCTGGATGCCTTCTTTTTTCTGGATCTGATCTTGCTTGATCCCAATCTCTTCAACTGACTTGCCTTGCTTCATAAGTTTAGTTGCCTTTTCAATCTTCTCCTTGTTGTTTGGGAGCCAATAACCCCCGCCATTTGAATCAGACTGCGCTTGTGCCGGTGAAATCATTCCTGTAACCAAAAACAAAAAAAGTACAGATAAAACGATACGTCTATAAAACCTGGACATCTTATCCCTCCCTTATTTTTGATTTGGAATAAAATGTTGTCTTAGAAACAACTAGAGGAATTTTCTTTGCAAACAATAAACTAGGTTCATTACTTCGATGGCATCCAAATCGATGATAGGATACTACAAAAAAATTTTTCCCACAATATACTCTAAGGAAAATGAAACCAAAAACCTACAATAATTACCATGTTGGATAGCGTACTAGGAAAAATGGGTCATATAAAGAATTCTTTTATTTATAAAAATTCTCCACAATCGGGTGCCATTTTGGAACAACACAGACAGCTTGTTCAGCTAATTACATATATAGAATATTTGACTCTACTATCCTTCCTAATTTATCATTTTGTAAGTATACTAATCGCTTAATCGATTAGTATTAGAGTAAATAAATGAAGTGAAAGGAGAACAAAATTGAATCACAATGAACAGTTACGTACCTTTTTACTGGATAACGCTAAACGCCTAACGGAAGAATGGTACGATTCATTAGATAAAAAAAAGGCTGTAGGAGTTTATGCTTCTACTGATCCTGAAGTTATTCAAACCTTAAAAGAACAAGATTATGAATTTCGTCTATATATCTGTAATGTATTCGTAAGCAATACTGTGATTGTATAGAAGAGTTCGTAAGTACATATGAAGGATTTATTGATCCTAAACTGATAAACGCATGGAATGAAAATGTCATTCGAATTTTTGACATTACCATATTAAACTTTATAACAGCAGCTCAGGAAACCTCCTCCCTTCAATTAAAAGCACAACAAGAAATGATTCATGAATTAAGTTCACCGGTCATCACCATAAAAAAAGATATCGCGCTTTTGCCACTGGTTGGAGATATTGATACTACAAGAGCAAAAATAATCTTAGAGAGTACGTTACAGCAATGTGGTGATAAACGTATTGCTCACCTTTACATTGACCTATCAGGGGTTGTTACTGTTGACACAATGGTTGCGCATCAAATATTTCAATTAATTGATGCCCTTGGTCTACTTGGAGTGAAGTCTACCTTATCTGGTATTAGACCAGAAGTTGCCCAAACAGCTATTCAACTTGGTCTTTCATTTGAAAATATAAGAATTAAATCGAACCTTGCTCAAGCACTAGACTCTGATATTCAAATATCTCTCCAGTAAAAATTGGTCAAACGTCCTTCGCTCTTGGTTTGTCATGCTGGAAATAGATTTATTCTTATTACAGACTCTCTAACAAACTCTTTTCTGCATTTTATGTTTTTTTTATATAAAATAATTATGTTTTATTTCTTAATCGAAAGGGTAATGTATTAATCTGGATTGGAATTTTACAAGAAACAGTTTTTTTGATCTGTTTCTTTTTTTTATGATTATAAAACGAATAATTAATGATAGTTTAAAAAACTACTCAAGAAGTTCTAAGGCTTTCAATGCATTGGATGATATTGGAGTAAAATCTACTGTATAAGCAGTAGGTTTTTCTGTTTTCAGGCTGTATATGCTATAAAACTTTAGTTAGCATAGTGGGCATTATAAGAAACCAAATCCTTTATATATTAAGAATTTGGTTTCTGTGTTTATCAAAAAATGATTAATATGTTTATTTAATAACAAAAATCAAATTGAGTCAGTTTGGTTAGGAAAATAAAAATATGCAGCAACCATTATCATGTTAGTAGGATATCATTTAATAAAGCTAGCTCTACTTTGAAAGGGTCGTTAATTTTTCTAAGCTCACAATAACCAGAACTATAAATATGAATAATCTTAAATCTTTTACCACGATATAAAACTTCTTTATTAATTGACATACCTTCCCTCCAGATTCACTATCATAGTTTACTCAACATATTAATCATTTTTTTTATTCAAAATTCATCTGGAATAAAATCAAGTTACTTTTCCCTTTCTTGTATATTTCAAAACATAAATTTAAACAAAATTTAAAATACACTCAATTTTTTATGTATATACATATTTTTTACTACCTAGGGCAAATTAATCAAGATACAACAAAGCGTCAACACAACATTTCAATCACTGTTAGAAAAAGGCTGCCTCTTTGACTAGAAGAGGTAGTCTTTTTTCAGCATTTATATAAAAAAAGCAGAGATTCTAACCATGTTTTGATATAGGGTCTTTGTTTTTTTGTAATAAAAAGTATTTAATATATATATTACAAATAATCCTTCATAATACATATAGAAATATACACTAGACTACGTATAATTAATGCCATAAGAATTACTAAAAAAGAGGTAACTATAATGTTAAAAAACAAGCCGGAAAACCTACAAATGTTTAAGTTGGACTAATCAGTATTAAAAAATAATAAAATAGTTAATGGCTTTGCCCTGATAAAATCTGTTAAGGATACAGATAAAATTGTAAAATTAGCTAAATTAGATATATCTACAAAGGAAAGAGCATTCATTCAAGATGTGAAAATCTTAAAAATTAAGATCTTTTGATCTTAGACATATAACTTAAATACATAAGAAAAACCACTGATTAGGCCCAGTGGCTTTTCTCTTTTTACATATACAAAGTAAACTTAGTTTAAAGCGTTAGAAAAGACAGATTTTCACGAATGAGTTGTTAACCGTCGGAAATTTTGAAGGGCATCAAAACCTGCCTTAGTTCCGTTACCAACTAAAACTAAAGCAGTACATACTCCAAATGTTGCTAGATTTGAATGAGCAATCAATTGGGCAGAACAGATACGAATATTACTTCTTGCAAACTCAACGGCTTTTACCTCATATTTGAAATCACTACCTTTATAATTACCATAAGAGTGTCTCATTCTAGGTAGATCTCCTCCGTTATCTAAAAACATGTTAGTTGAACCAGAATAAGATTTCATATGTAAATTTATAAGCTTGTCTAAATCTTGACTACACTTAATTGTTCTTTTATCTAAAAATCCATAATTACTACCTAGATCAATTAATTCTTTTCTTTTTTTCACAATACACTTTAGTAAGTCTTCTTTTTGACCTACTGGATGAACTATCATTGACATAGTTTCTTCTCACCTCATCGAAATTTTTCAGTCTCTAGGAAATTTAGTAGGTCCATAATAAAAAGATAGAGCCAACAAAAGATATTATGAGCAATATAAGTTAAAATGAAAACGGTTTCTACAAAACATATCAAAAAATCACAATAAAATACAAAAATTGCAGACATTAATGAGTTATCTGTCCGAAAAAAGTGTACTTTCTAGTAGTAAGATGTCCTACTTATAATTCAGCATAAAGAGTGGGTTTTTCACCATATTTATAATAAGGATAAATTGCAACTATTAAGTAACAGTAACCTAAAGGTGGTGAGCTTTTATGAAAAACAGAGATAAAAGACGAAAAAAGAAACGTGATTTTTTAAAGGAGTACTTAAAAAATAAGTTAGGAAATTGGAAGCCTAGACTTGGCAAAGAACCTACCTCTAACTCTAAGACGACGACTCATGAAAATAGAAACCTTGATTAGATAATATGTAGGTGTAGGTATTCAGAAGTTTTTCACCATGAAAAATAGTCCCCTTTAGAAGTCTAGCTCTAGAGGAGACGGGGACTTGCTTATTAATGAGAGAATTCAATACCGATTTTAACTGTTCACTCGTTGTAGAATCTAAGATTTCGATTTTATTATTGATTTTGGTTCCTACAGCACCAATTCGTAAAGTGCTTTCTTTTGGGATTTTCGCTTCAATCATCTCTAATGTAAGTAAAATGGACTCGTGAGCTTTATCTCCACCTGAACTACGTGAAGAAGCACTAATAACAGCTACTGGTTTATTCACAAATTCTCCCGAGGATACAATCCAATCAAGAGCATTTTTTAGGGACCCTGGAACTCCCCTAGCGTATTCTGGTGTACATATTATTACACCATCAGCTAATTTCAGTTGGTTACGTAAGTCCTTAACAGGGTCAGGAGGACTATCAGTATCTATTTCAGGGTTAAAATGAGGAAGAAGTCCCAATCCTTCATAAAATTGAAAATCAATATTTTCAGGTCTTAGATTAGAAATAGCATACAGAACATTTGTATTGGAAGAATTTTTACGCAAACTCCCTGAGATTGCGAGTATCTTTATTCTGTTTTTATTCATGGTATCACCCTATTCCCTCATTATTTATACGGTTTTCATCATATTATTTAAAATATCATAAACCAATGGGAAAGCAATAAAACCATCATCTTCTAGAAAATGACCACCCTTTTCAACTGGATAAAATGATGTATCTAATTGGTTTGATAAACTTTGACTTAATTGAAAAGGAACAATATAGTCGTTTTTTGCAGCAATAACAGCACGTGAGTTAGTTGCAGAAATTATTTTTTGATAATCCACTTCTTTAACTGTAAAAGGATCTAGTGAAGATAAAGATGATAATCGTTCAGAAAAGCCAGAAACAAGAATAAATCCTCCAAACCCTGGTAACGGATTTAATTTTTCTAGATAGTTCAATAGCGTGATAGATCCTAAGCTATGTGCTACAAAATAAGTGTTGTCATCTAAATTCTTTATTTTATTAGCCAATGTTTCCAACCATTCTTCTTTCTTGGGATCGGACGAATTTGGCATGTGAAGAACCGAAACTTGATGATTATCTGCTATTAATTTTTCTTTTAGCCACGGAAACCAATGATTAGATGGTGAGGCTCCATATCCATGGATAATATATACTTGTTTTCTCATTGCTAATCCCCTTTTCTTTTTATAGATGTAAAACCAGTATATTACTAATCTAGACCGATATGGTAGGATAAGCATTTGAATGAGCAGTTAAAAGAATCTTTTAAACGAAGATCTTTTTCAGTGCCGACAATCTGAATTATGTTAAAATTTACTATATTGGATTTGATTTTACTTTTCAAGGAGGAAATGCATATGGTTGGAATCGCAAAAACCCCTGAACCACCTTATTTTGCAGTGATTTTTGCTTCGCAGAGAACTGAAGGAGATAAGGGATATGGAGTAATGGCAGATAAAATGGTAGAACTCGCTTCTAACCAGAAAGGATTTTTAGGAGTAGAAAGTGCCAGAGATAAAGATTTAGGAATCACAGTTTCATATTGGGATTCTTTAGAGTCGATAAAAGCTTGGAAAGAAAACTCAGCTCATATTGCACCACAAAACAAAGGGAAAACGGAATGGTATAAAAATTTTTCTTTTAGAGTTTGTAAAGTTGAAAGACATAGCTTTTTTGAGATGTAATTATTTTTTAGGTATAAAATATGGGAACGTCCGATTTGGATGTTCCCGTTCTTATTCCAATAAAGCCCTCCATAATGAAATAACTGTAAAGCTAATGAAGCTTTTTTAAAAGCTGCGTTTCGCTGCCCAAGCTCCTTGCATTTTACTTAGGAATACAATTTGCCCAATATGATATGCGTTGTGCATTGCTAAACTCTTCAGTTCAAGCACTAATGATCGTTCTCCAGGGATCTGTCTATACAAATCTTCATGTTCTGATTTTGCTAGTATTTTTTCAAGTTCACGATGAACATAAAAGTATTCTTGCTTTGTTTCCTTCCAATTTTGAACCGTCTCAGTTGGTAATCGAAATGTAGATCCATTATCTTCTGCCTGTGGTTCATTCTCTGTTTCACCAAGAAATCGCATCAGAAGTCTCTTTTCATAGAAAAGTAAATGACAAACTAATTCCCAAATGGAATTCATTGTCCCATCAGCTGGTTTCCAAACTGCCTGTTCAAGAGTAATATCCTCTAGCACTTTTTCAAGTGGTGGAAACCAGTCTTCTTCATCTAAGCAGCTTGCCCATTGTTGTAACAAAAGTGTCTTTGCATCCATTTTCTATTCCCTCCAATTTAATTTAATTCCTTTAAACTGGCCCTTTAACGGAACAATGGGAGTTCCATTATTCTGAAAATTCCGATAAGATTAGTTTATCATAAGTCGCGTTAACTGAGAAAGAACAACTGTCAAAAACCATTCCCCAAAAACGATGGTTTTTGACTAAGTTTAAATTCTATAGATAAACAAGAACCTACAATCATTACAACAGCATACTTCTTTTTAGTATGAGCGTATTTTAGAGATAATTCTTTTACATAATGATGATCCAGTAACAGAGGTTCTTTACTAAGTACCTTATATTGATGTCCTCCTAACAAAACCGCAGAAACGAGAGCGCCCACTCCTATAGTAGCAATTAGAATAATTAAAAATGTAGAAAGTTCTTTGTTTGGATCGAACAACCAATAAGGTATGGTCGATAGGATGAGCAAACTAACTCCCAAAGATACATATTTGTGTGTTTTCCCTTGAAAGGCTAAAAATCCTTCAGCCATTTCCTTACTTACATAATAGCCTTTTTCAGTGTTGCTTTCTTGTACGACTGTATCTTTTAACAAATAATCAATTGAGACTTCAAATATATTTCCTAACAACAACAGCTTTTCAGTCTCCGGAAAGCCCTGGCCATTTTCCCACTTGCTAATCGCCTGTCTTGATGTATTTACCTTTTCAGCTAAAGCTTCTTGTGAGAGACCTTTTTCTTTTCTTAATTTAAAAAGTTTTTCACCAAACGTCATATAGTAATGACCTCCTATCTTTTATTAGGTTAATCATCTCAAATACAACGCTCTTTTTCCATCTTATTACAGATGAACATTGTCAACTTACAGTTGCAATACTGTTATATAGGCAATTTTATATATTATTTCTTAAATAACCTACATAAAATGAGTTAACATAATTACAGTTACCGGTATCAATTCTTAATACAAAAACTGACTTTCTTTAATTATAATTAATAGTAAAATAATGTATATAAAAGGAGGGTTACAATGTATTCACCGGAAGAAGCCTTATTGGCTAGTTCTTTTTATTTTGTATTCATTGTTCTATCTTTTATAATCAGTTTCTTTATTGGAAAGATACTGATTATGAAATCTAATAGATCAATAGGAGAAGTTCAAGCAATTTCTCTCTTTATCCATCTCGTTTTGTTCGGAACAAATTTTAGATATTGGTGGTGGAGCCACTCTATGTCTATTCTTAATATATTCGAATTTTTAGCAACTACATTTATAAGTGTACTTATTTTTATTATCAGCGAATTCATTCTTTATTATTGGTTAAAAAAGCGCTATAAAATGAACCTACATAGAGATGCCTAAACCTAAAAAGTAAAAAATTAACTATATATACCATATAAATTTTTCGTTTACATAACAGGTATTATAAGAAGCCAAATCCTTACAAAGAGTTTGGCTTCTTATAATATCCATTACGTAAACTAAGGTTGTATATGATATATATTAAGTAAAATCTAAATTGCATAATTAATTTTTATTCTTGAACTATGTATTGAGCAGTTGGAGAACTAATTAAAGTACTGATGCCATTAGGATAATAAGGCATAAGTTTATCTGCAGTCTTTAAATCAACCCATTCCACCTTCAGGATGTTTTCTTCCAGAGGAATTTGGTTTGGCTCTTGGATGATTTGCCCTTTAAATACTATAAAAAGAATGTGATTATTATTTATAAATGCTTCATTCAAACTAACGATACCATCTACTTTGATATCATATCCCGTTTCTTCTTTTGTTTCTCGGATTGCTGCTTATTCTAGAGTTTCTCCTTTCTCTACCCCTCCACCTGGAAGGGACCATGTATTATTTCTGTTTAATACCACTAAGATTTTCTCTTTATCTTTGTCTAATAATAGACTGTAAGCTACATCTATCCGATTGAAATCCATTATATCTCCTCCTTTACCATTTCTATATATATATTATAAGTTAATGATTTCTACATTTGGTAAAATTATAGTGGAGGAGATGAAAAAATATGATTATATCTGCAATGGTTGCTGTAGGAAAAGGAAATGTAATTGGAAAGGATAACGATATTCCTTGGAGGCTCCCAAATGACTGGAAGTATCTAAGGAAAGTTACTATGGGGCATTCAATTATTTTAGGTAGGAAAAATTATGAATCTATTGGAAAACCTTTAGATGGACGTAAAAATATCATCATGACTACAAATGAAAATTATAAAGCTCAAGATTGTCATATAGCATATTCAATTGAACATGCTCTTTCCATGTGTGAAGGAGAAGAAGTATTTATCCTTGGCGGAGAAGAAATTTATCGCCAGTTCTTACCCTATACTCATAAATTATACATAACTAGGATCAATCATTATTTTAAGGGTGATCGCTTTTTTCCAGAAGTTGATCTCTCCCTATGGAAAGAGTTATCGGTTGAGAAAGGTACTGAGGATGAAAACAATCATTATGAACATTACTTTCATGTGTATGAAAAGGTAAACTAACTAAATTTGAAAAGATACCGATACAACTAATACATTACTTTAATTGATTTTGTATCTCATATCCATCAATAGTTTACAAATTTCACAAAACGAATAATACTTATATTGGAAGTTGTATAAGACATAAAAGGGGATTTAATTAATGAACAAAGTAATGGATTATTACTCAACATTTGACGAGTGGGGACGTCTAGATAGGGAACCGTTAGAGTTTCAAATTAACTGGCATTATATACAAAAGTATCTACCGGAAAACGGATGTATTTTAGATAATGGGGCTGGCCCAGGTAAATATGCAATGAAACTAGCCGAGAAAGGATTTCAGGTAACGCTAACTGATCTCACTCCTAAATTAGTAAAAGTAGCTGAAAATAAAGCAAAAGAGCTTGATCTTTTTAATCAATTTAATGGATTTCATATTATGGATGCAAAGGATTTAAATTTATTAAAAGACAAAGAATTCGACGCTTCCTTGATGATGGGGCCAATGTATCATCTACAGAATGAACAAGATCGTGATGCTGCTGTTAAAGAACTATATCGTGTGACAAAAAATGAAGGAGTTGTATTTGTTGCCTTTATGTCTAGAATTAGGCATACTCTCTCATCATTATTACATCCAGAAATGTGGAAACCAAATAATACAATTGATAACATCGAAGAGTTTATTGCTACTGGAGACTTTAATCATCAGGATGAAGGAAGATTTACAGGAGCTTATTACTTTGATATACAAGAAATTAATCCTTTTATGGAATCTAATGGATTTGAAACTCTAAGTGTAGTGGGATCATCTAGTATTGGTTCCCTTTTATCTAAAGAACAATGGGATTACTGGACAAATAAGGGACAAGCCGAAGTTGATCGATTAATTGAATTATTAAAGAAAACAGCAACCGACCCTTATACTTTAGGCATTTCATCACATTTACTTTATATTGGTAGAAAAAAGGATAACTAAATAGTTGTCCTTTTTTTCTACCGGTAACGGTGATTATGTTAACTGAGATCGTATGTGATATGCAGCTAAAAAACAGAAAAAACTACCCTGGTGTGTGATAGGGTAGTTTTTTCTGCTACATTATTTAACCAAAGGACTGAAGCCTCACGGCGTCTTGAGTAGTTTGCTCAAAAACAGAATTTATAATCCAATAAGAGTTGTATTCTTTAATTAAGGATTAACAACATGAATTACTTGAAGGTGATTTTTCATTTGGCCCAACGTTATCCTCAATCTTATGAACTTCGCTATCTGATTTTGTATAGAAGAATTCCCATTCGTTTCCGTCAGGATCTGTTACCCAAAACTTATCTTGCACAGCGTAGCAGCAAGTCGTATCCGTTTCTTCACGAGCAAAGAAGCCCTCTTTTTCTAATCGTGTTTTATGAGAAGATATTTCTTCCTGAGTATCTACTTGGAATCCAAAATGATTAACTTAGTTTCCACGTACCTCGTCACGTATATTTAATGTGAAGTTTAATCTTGGTTCATCTAATAAGAATTTTGCATAATCCTCTTTAACCTTTACAGGGCTAGCACCAAATACTTTTTGATAAAATTCAATGGATGCCTCTAGATTGGTTACATTAATTCCTACATGAACATATTTCATTTAAAATTCCTCCTTCGTCTTATACATACTATTAACTTGAATTCCTTAGATTAAGAGCATGAACAGCTTTTACTCGTATCTTTTCTAAATAAACAGCAAAGCTCTTCAGAAAGAATATGATTCACTTCTTTATCATTTAGATCGTAATAGCTCCATGTTCCTTTTGTTTCTTTAACAATGAGATTTGCATCTAATAAAATTTTTAAGTGATATGAGAGCTTAGATTGAGACATTCCAAAGAACTCAGTTAAATCACATACGCATGTCTGCCCTCGCTGACAAAGCTCATACATAATTTCTAATCTTTTTTGATCGGCAAGAGCTTTAAATTTTTTTTCATATTGCTTAAATGTTTGCTTTACCTCGTTGACTTTTTCCACCGTCATTCTCCTTAATCAATTTTTTTTGATTTAAAATTCAAAACTTTTGTATGCTTTTTCAAAGTTGATGTATGTAGTCTTCCCTCTTAACATAGGATCTTGATGAAAAAAGCGCTGAAAAATAAGATTTCTTGCTTCCTTATGATTCATACCTTGAGTATTCATAACTAAATAAAAATACGATTGAAAGTACTTAACAGATAAGTTTCCAGAGTTGTTGACTCTCACTGTTATAACCCTCATTTCTTATTAATCAATTTTTTTTGATGTATTCATCATATCTGGAAAATTTAGATAAATCAAGGAATTAATCAACTTTTTTTGATTAATGTTTAAAATGTATATTTTTGTTGAGTATATAATAAAATACTTATATAATTATATTTAAAGATAAGGAGGCGAGTCATAATGGATGTAAAAGCGCAGGTAGAAGTGGAAAAAGCAGTACAGATACTGAAGTTGCTTGGAGATAAGACAAGATTGTCAATGATGAAGCTGCTCCAAAATAACGAGTGCTGTGTTTGTGAGCTAGTTGAAATTTATAAAGCAAGTCAACCGGCTATTAGCCAACACTTGCGTAAATTAAGAGATATCGAACTTGTAAGTGAAAGACGAAAAGGACATTGGATCTTCTATTCCTTAAATAAAGAAAACAGCTATTATCAGTTTGTCCTTGATATACTCGATTCTTTACCAAGCGAAGATGAACGATTAAAAGAACTAGAAAAGCAAGGTTTACGTATTAATTGTTGCTAATAATAGGAGGTCTGTAAAGTGGTATCAGTTATAGTAGCCTCCCTCATCTTCTTAGTGACATTAATTTTTGTCATTTGGCAGCCAAAGAACTTGTCTATTGGTTGGTCAGCATGTGGAGGCGCAGTATTAGCTCTTTTAGCAGGTGTGGTTGATTTCCATGACGTGCTGGATGTAACTCAAATTGTATGGAATGCAACATTAACGTTTATTGCAGTTATTATTATTTCCTTAATTTTAGATGAAATTGGATTTTTCGAGTGGGCAGCTTTACATATGGCGCGTACTGCAGGAGGCAATGGCGTTCGCATGTTCGTTTATGTATCCCTCCTTGGAGCTGTAGTAGCAGCATTATTCGCAAATGATGGAGCAGCCTTAATTCTAACACCTATTGTACTTGCCATGGTACGAGCACTTAAATTTGAAGATAAAATGGTCTTTCCTTTTATTATCGCCAGTGGATTCATTGCAGATACAACATCGTTACCTCTTGTGGTAAGTAACTTGGTCAACATTGTATCAGCTGATTTCTTTGGTATTCGCTTTTCTGAATTTGCATCACGTATGATTGTGCCAGATCTGTTCTCACTTTTGGCAAGTATTGCTGTCTTATATTTGTACTTTCGTAAAAGCATCCCTAAGAAATACAATCTAGATGATTTACAGAAACCGGTTGAAGCCATTAAAGATAAGAAAATGTTCCGTTTATCAGGAATCGTTTTATTCATTTTAGTTCTTGGTTACTTTATTGGTGAGTTTTTCGATATTCCTGTTTCTATTATCGCAGGTATTATTGCGATTTTATTCTTAGGAATAGCAAGAAAGAGTCCCGCTGTTCACACTAAAAAAGTGTTAGCAGGAGCTCCGTGGGCGATTGTTTTCTTTTCGATTGGTATGTATGTTGTTGTCTATGGATTACGTAATGTAGGGATAACTAAAGTATTAGCAAGCCTCATTCAAGCAACGGCTGACCATGGATTATTTGCTGCAACCATTGGCATGGGATTCATTGCAGCCATACTTTCATCGATTATGAACAACATGCCAACCGTGATGATTGATGCTTTGGCCATTGATGCAACTTCTGCAACAGGTACAATTAAAGAAGCCTTAATTTATGCAAATGTCATTGGTTCGGACTTAGGACCAAAAATTACACCTATTGGCTCTCTAGCCACTCTCTTATGGCTCCACGTTCTTTCGACAAAAGGAGTTAAGATTTCTTGGGGAACCTATTTTAAAACAGGTATTATCTTAACCATCCCAACATTGTTTATTACGCTTGTTGGTTTATATATTTGGTTATCAATTATTTCTTAACACATCATAAAGGAGATTTTACACATGTCTAAAAAAACACTTTATTTCTTATGTACAGGTAACTCTTGCCGTAGTCAAATGGCTGAAGGATGGGCAAAAAAATATCTAAATAATGATGAATGGGATGTACGCAGTGCAGGATTAGAAGCTCATGGATTAAATCCTAACGCTGTAAAAGCAATGAAAGAAGCTGGTGTTGATATTTCAAATCAAACATCTGATGTCATTGATCCTGAAATTCTAAATAATGCGGATTTGGTCGTTACATTATGCGGCCATGCAGCAGATCACTGCCCAGTAACGCCTCCCCACGTGAAGCGTGAACACTGGGGATTTGATGACCCAGCAAAAGCTGAAGGAACAGAAGAAGAAAAATGGGCGTTTTTCCAGCGTGTACGTGATGAAATCGCTGAACGTATTCAACGTTTTGCTGAAACAGGTAAATAATTAATCAAGAAGCAGTCTATTTGTGTAGACTGCTTTATTTCTTCCTGAAATCTGTTTTATAGTAACTAGGAATGTAAGATATACTTTAGTAGTCTAACCAGATTTGTAGATTCATATACATACAAATTTAAAAATGCAGATTGTAATCGATTCTACTTATATAACAGTAAAAGCATACACTTACTTTTTATAAATATAAGATATTCTTTTAGCTAGTTTGTAGAAAAACTTTCGCCTTTACAATTAGATGCGTTTATTGTATGATTACACAACAGGAACATTTGTTCGATACTAAGGGTTTAGAGATGAATAAAGAAACACCAAAACAAACTAAGACAATTAAACATAAAATTTTCTCGCACGGAGCAAAAACATTTGAGCCAACTCTTATTCTTTATCGAAATACCTTGGCGTTTATTGTAAACGTAATAACAATCGGAGGTTTCAAATTATGAATGATAAAAAAGCAGCACTAGATATGGCTCTAAAACAAATTGAAAAACAATTTGGTACAGGATCCATTATTAAAATGGGAGAAGGCACACATACAAAAGTTGAGGCATCTAGCTCAGGCTCATTAGCTTTAGATATAGCTCTTGGAATTAATGGCTATCCCAAAGGAAGAATTATGGAAGTTTACGGGCCCGAAAGTTCAGGTAAAACAACCGTTTCCTTACACGCAATTGCAGAAGTACAAAAAAATGGAGGTCGCGCTGCCTTTATTGATGCTGAACACGCACTGGATCCAGTTTATGCAAGAAAACTAGGTGTAGATATTGATGAGTTACTGTTATCTCAACCAGATACTGGTGAACAGGCACTTGAAATTGCTGAAGCATTAGTTAGAAGTGGTGCTGTAGATATTATTGTTGTTGACTCAGTAGCAGCATTAGTTCCGCAAAAAGAAATTGAAGGAGAAATGGGAGATTCTCACGTAGGTTTACAAGCTCGTTTGATGTCTCAAGCTCTTCGTAAACTATCTGGAGCAATCAATAAGTCTAAAACCATTGCTATCTTCATCAACCAAATCAGGGAGAAAGTAGGCGTTATGTTTGGAAACCCGGAAACAACGCCAGGTGGAAGAGCACTAAAATTCTATTCTTCCGTTCGTCTTGAGGTTCGCCGCGCTGAACAACTTAAATTAGGGAATGACATAGTTGGGAATAAAACAAGAATTAAAGTAGTCAAAAATAAGATGGCACCTCCTTTCCGCATTGCTGAAGTAGATATTATGTATGGAGAAGGTATCTCAAAAGAAGGAGAAATCTTAGACATTGGTTCTGAAGTAGATATTGTTCAAAAGTCTGGATCTTGGTTTTCATATAATGAGGAGCGTTTAGGACAGGGACGAGAAAACGCTAAGATTTTCTTAAAAGAAAACCCTGAAATTAGAGAAGAAATTAGAAAAAGAATTATTGATTTCAAATATGGTGATAATATTAATAACGATAATGTTATAGATAACGATAGCGAAAACGAAAACCAATAAAGGCATAAAACACCTTTCTCACGGCTTGAACTGCACCCCATTATTAGATAAAAAAACTCTAATGATGGGGGTGTTTTTATGTCAAGGCTATTGAGTTGTACCTAAATAAACACTACTCATATAGAGAAACAGCATGAATCTTCTTGCAATCCATTGGTATACTTACAACGAACGCACCTTTCTCTTTGTTTCAATGAAATAAAAAGTATAATCAGCAGATAGTGAAGTGAATAATTTTTCGGCCTTAAATAGAATCCCAGCGAGCAACTAAATAAAGAATATCTTCTAAAAAGAAATTTTCATTAAAAAAGCCTAGGTGATACGATAGTAGAACTTTCTATTTCTTTCCCCTTCCATATCCATCGATTCGCTTTATCTCTACTTTTATTTAGGTACACATTATGATTAAGTTGATTATATTTATTTGAGTAATGAAGATTGGCCAGAAGCAAATTAGATTTTACTGAAACCATAACATTATTGTTAATAGTATTATGAGTTGCATGATATTGCATCAGTAATTGGCCACCATCCATGTTCATCATATCATTTCCATATAAAATATTATGTTCAATAAGAGTATTTATCGTCCCTCCACGTTTTTTATCATAGCCTCCAATTGAAATTCCTGTAAAACGATTCTTATAAATCATATTTCGTATAACTTGAACATTGCTAGTTTGTTTACCATAGTGTTCACTTGCGATTTCTATTCCTAGATCGTTATGACTTGAAACGTTATGCTCAATAATAACATCTTTTCCTCCGTCTATGTAGATTCCCCCAGCGGAGTATTCATGTTTGTAAGCAGGATTTGAATAACTGCTGACGTTGTAAATATGGTTCTCACTAATGAGTCCTCCACGAGCTCGGTCATATTTCTCAATAGGAGCTACTTTTTCAAAGCCAATTACGTCAATCCCAATATTATCAACGTTTCGAATTGTATTGGCATTGACGATAAAATCTTTAACATTTCCATTTAGAGTTAGTGCTTCACTAAAACCTAAGGTCAAGTTTTCAAGTAGGTTTCGCGATATTTCAATGTTTTCTAACGAACGCGGCGCTTTGGATCCATAAAAAGCTATTCCATGAGCGTTTCCATTTTTATGTGCAGTTTTAATATCGAAAATATGATTATTAATAATTCGAAGGTGCTTTCCACTTCCTTCTACTAAAATACCACATGGTGTATTTTGTGCCTTAGAAGTAGACGAATGACCTATATTCAAACCTTGAATTGTTATGTAGCTCTTATTTTTTATGCTAACTAGCCCTCCATCTGTAGAACGGCTTTTTATTTTTTCTCCACTAATAAGAGGCTTTTCACTTTTATAGTTCCTGAAGATAATAGGCTTTTGTTTAGTACCTGAATGGCTAATAATTAATTGTTCATAGTAGATACCGCCTCTGATGTAAACGATAGTTCCGGGCTGAGCTACTTCACTTGCCTTTCTTAATGTTCTAAAAGGTTTGCTTTTAGTACCCAGGTTTTTGTCATCCCCTGTAGGAGAAACATAAATTTCATGATGTATTATAGGAACTGCTGAAGGTTGATTAGCTGCCTCAACCCTTTGGTTTATACAGCATAGTAAAATAAAAAGAATACCAACTGCTTTTTTCATAAGATCCTCCTTAAAGTTAATGAATTTCACTTGCGAGATTTTTAAATTATACTATGGTTCTTTTAATAAGGATGTAAAACATCGCACCATGTCTTGTTATTTTTTAAAACTACAGCAACTTTTACATTTAAAACGGAAAGTGCTAAAGTAATGCTAGAATGTGGAGGTTTGAGAAATGAATAAGGAACTTAAGTTACGTCCTTTGGAAAGAGAAGATTTAAAATTTGTCCATGAACTCAATAATGATGCAAACATTATGTCTTATTGGTTTGAAGAGCCTTATGAAGCTTTTGTAGAGCTACAGGACTTATATGATAAACATATTCACGATCAAGGTGAGCGTCGTTTCATCCTTGAAAAGGACGGGGATATGCTTGGACTAGTGGAATTAGTCGAAATTGATTATATTCATCGTAGAGCAGAGTTTCAAATTATCATCGACCCTACGTATCAAGGTCATGGCTACGCAATGGTTGCCACAAACCTAGCAATGAATTATGCCTTTTCGGTATTGAATATGCATAAACTTTACTTAATTGTAGACAAGGAAAACGAAAAAGCAATTCATATCTATAAGAAGGTTGGTTTTTCTATCGAAGGCGAGTTAAAGGATGAATTTTTTGTTGATGGAAGCTATCATAACGCTATAAGAATGTGTATGTTTCAAAAAGAATATTTACAAACAAAAAATAAAAACTAAGGTTGAACTAGTATAAGAGTCCTGGTCACCAAAAAAAGAAGAAAGAATGAAATTGGACTTCTATTATAGGAGTAAAAAATCCTGAAGGAGAAATGTGCAAACCATTTAAATATGATAACATTGTAAATTGTAAATTATAGCAACCATAAGGATGGTATTATGAGTACATTTAATCCAACAGGATTGCTATTATTCTTAATAATTATTGGTTTAATAGGATTCCTAGCTTTTAAAGTTGTTAAAAGGTTAAAAAAGAAATAAGTAACAAGAAGGACCTGCTATCAAAACAGCAGGTTCTTTTTAATAAGAAGATACATAATACCAGTTTTTATGTACTTTTTTTATTTGTTTAAAATCCCCGTTAAAATCGCTTTTTGAAGGTTTGTTATCGTTTGGGTTATATACAAATCCCGAAAAATTGTCCAGCATCCCACGGTATGTAAAGAAAAGAATTGATTTAGCCTTTCCTTTCGTTTCTACTACGATGTCACCCCCACCTTTAGACAATTGAGTATACTTTTTAGGTAATTGAATAAGTGATGGACTATCAGATACATTAGGTTTAATAACACCATTTTCTATTTTAGTTGCAACCTCTTCTCTCTTATCTTGATGGATTTTAAAGTTGAAATCTAAGTTGACTTGATTGAATGGAAATAAAAACCATAATGAGATAGTAATGAGCTGAATAACAAACGGCTGCCACTTTCTCTTTTTAAAAAGATGAATTAATGTCCATATAGTCATTATGATAAAGAAAGCATATACAAATAACCAAATAGGTAACATTAAAAATTCTGTTATAATATCAACCATATCCCACTGGAACAAGGACACTAAAATAACGAACAAACTACTAATTAGCGATAAAAGCAACAATCGACTATGTTTCACACATTTTCCTCTTCCTAAAATAATTCTTTTTTACCTTAATTATATATTAAAATCCTTATAAAAGCGTATGTATAATGCGTACATAATTTGTTAACACAATCACTCTTCCAGAAAACATTATAAAAAAGGACCCTTGACGAAGGATAGTTCTTCCAAGGGCCCTTTTTCCGGAGTATGCAGCTTTTTATACATTGTTGACTGATCAACGTTTTCTCAGTAGGTGGATGAGAAACTAATGTATAAGAAGTGCACCTTTTATACATATGTTAATTTTAAAAAATATAGTATTTTCAGGTGAAATTTCCTCTTTTTTTAGTAAACCTTCATAAGATAGTCTGATAACATCCAAATTTGAGATGATATACAATTTTCTATTCTGCATGCTTATAAACATCCGGTCTCAGACTTTCAAATATTGGAATGTATGTTTGTTGTTCTGTAACTTTCTGTATATGAATTTCCGCTGTTATAATCTCTTCTTGATCTCCCCCCTCTTCTACGATGTTTCCATTTGGATCAATGACCATTGAATGCCCTGCGTAAGTGTTGCCGACATGATTTTCATTACTCACTTTTCCCACGCTGTTACATGCAATGACATAAACACAATTTTCTATAGCTCTTGCCCTCAATAGTGTTCTCCAATGGTCTATATTTCTGGTAGTCCATTGTGCAACGTAGAATATGACTTTTGCACCTTGAGACGTTGGGTAGCGTGTGATTTCTGGAAAACGTAAATCATAGCATATAATTTGACTGGCTTTGATATTGTTAATCTCAAAGACATCTGGGACTTCATCTCCCCCTGTTAAATAATGATGTTCATCCAACATCGGCACGAGATGTATCTTATCTTTTTGATAGAGCAGCTTACCCGTTTTTGATACAGCAAAGGCTGTATTATAAATATTTTCATTTCTTTTATTTGAAACTGAACCTGCAATGATATTCACTTGATGGTTAATTGCTAAACGTTGAATAAAGGGAAAAGTTCTCTTTAAATCAATATCTGCTTTTTCTGCTACATTTTTTAAATCATAACCTGTATTCCACATTTCAGGTATCACAACAATCTCAGTATCTATATGCAGCTTTTCTTCAAATAAGGACTCAATGCGGTTTTCGTTATGCTTAACTTCACCTTCTATAATCTCTGTTTGAAATAATTGTATTTTCATTTTTCTCCCTCTTCTTCATATATAAATTTATAAATAGGATATAAATCACAGTTGTATTTGACATCTTCGCCATGTGATGAAGAAATAATAGAAGGTTTAATTTTATCTATAATTCGTCCGCTATTAATATTTTCACCCATATCAACTGTAAACTTTCGAATCGGCGGATGTAAGGATTCAGCATTAGAAAAGAATAAGTCTCCAGTTAGCAGCACATTGTCATCTTTATGGTGGTATATCACATGTCCTGGTGTATGACCGGGTGTTAAATACACATCTACAGGTAACTTTTTAATGATGTTGTTACTTAGACTTTCGACTTGATGTTCCACCCCTGTTGTTTCTTTTTCTGCCTTATTTGGATATGGTTTTTCGCCATTGATAAAAGGCGCTTCAACTTCGTGGGCGTAAATAGGAATATTTAAATTATCTCTTAAATACTTGGCGCCATTAATGTGATCTAAATGGCCATGTGTGAGTAAAATACTTTTGGGGATACCTAAAGATTTTGCTATATTTAACTGAGTATGTGCATAGTCTTTCATTCCTGTATCAATGATATGAACACTCTCACCATCTAGCACGTACCATGTATTAATTTTTACAGGAATTCCCACAACAGTTTTGTAAGTAAGTTTGTAAATATGTCTAGAAATTTGGACAAATTCCAATTGATGCACCTTCTTTTGTTTTATTTGATAATATAAGTTTAGTAAGAAAAAATAGACGTAACAAGAAGGCACAATTTTGTTACTAGCCATTGAGGTGAAAAAATGTCAGACTTTAAAAGTGATCAATACGGTCCTTGTACGTTAACTGTAAAGCGTGCTTGTCCAATTGAGTTAACGATGCATATGATGGGTGGTAAATGGAAAGGTATTATTTTATCTTTGTTATCAAAATCACCCATGTATTATAATGCAATGCGCCGTGAAATACCGGGTATTACCCAGCGTATCCTTACACTGCAGCTTAGGGATATGGAAAAAAACGGATTGGTTGAAAGAGAAGAAACAAACGATAACCCTAAAAGGGTTTTATATTATTTAACAGATCTTGGAGAAAGCTTTGTTCCAATACTAAAATCTTTAGAGAAGTGGGGCAATGCTTATATAAGTCAGCAGGAAGAAGAATTAAAAAAATTGTAACCTTTTAAATAAACTCCTTAAATATATTTTACTTCTTTATTAATAACGCCTTGTTTTTTTATAATATAAGTACTTAATTAAGTAGTATCCGCGAAACTATATTAACTTGAAAATGCAAACTTATTCAATGAGAAAAACCTTTACCATGGCGGTAAAGGCTCTTCCTATGCTCTTCCCTAATGGGAATCTCTTGTTATCTTTATCTTTATTTTTAATTAAGGTCTATGAAAATTGACTGTTTTCTCGTCATCTCCTGTTCGTTCAAACCATCCTCTGAAAGCCCAGTTATCATAACCTCCATCGCCTTCATTAATAAATGTTCCTTCTTCAAATACCCAGACACCATAGGTAATACCATCATAATCTACGGTGTCAAAATATTGAACACCTTGTAATTGATCTGAATTATACCCTTGGCTCAAATTCATAACCATTACATTGTATTGTTGACCTGATTCAAAGAATGCTTTTTCCATTGCTCCCTTGACGAAACCATTTCGATTGTCGGCTGTTTTAGCCGCATCTGCAATCGCTTGTCCTATGGCTACGGGATCAACTGTTACGTCTCCTCCAACTTCTGCAGCTTCTGCGGAGCCTGCAGAACCTCCTAAATTCGGTAGAGCTAATGGCGTCGCTAACACAGCTAAACCTACGGCAGAAGCTACAACAGCTTGTTTCGCTTTTCTCATTTGATCTCCTCCTATTTTTAGGTGATTCTTAGAATATTTACCCTTTTTTTCCACGTTAAAACAAAAAATACTGTAATTAAAAATAGGAGGTAAACCATTTCATTCTTTTGAAGCATCTGTTCAACCAAAAATAGGCTTATAAGTTTTTTTCTAAAAGCTCGCCCACTTTTTCTGCCATTTCTCTCGGTGAACATGGCATCTCATTTTTGAGCCATTATTCTACTATGACGCCGTATTGGAAAAAGTTGAGGTAGCTCATTCAATATGATAACCAACTATTATTTAATAGATTTAGTCGCAATATAACAAGGCATATATTCAGTGATTTTCCCTTTGTGGTGATGATCTTCATAAAGATCTTGTAGAATGAATCCAGCTTTTAGCTGTCCCCCAATTTGAGTTTCTAAAGAATGACTAAACTGTACACCGCCATTCTTTATAAGTTCTTCATCATTTTCTACAGTGTTTTTAGTTCCGTCATAAGGTAATTTATTAACCACTTGCAATGCTTTCTCATCTTCTCCAAATAAATAAAGAGCAGGATTTGCAAAGCCAGATAGCAGAACGCCACCTTTTTTAAGAACTCTGAAACATTCTTGCCAAACGTGTTCAACATCTTGAATATAACAGTTTGATACAGGATTAAAAATCATATCGAACGTCTCATCTTCAAAGGGGAATGTCTTACTCATATCTCCTTTAACTAAATCAATGGAATAGCCTTCTCTAGTAGCCACCATTTTTTCTAATTCTAATTGCTTATCAGAGTAGTCAAAAACCGTAACTTCCGCATGCTGTGCTGCAAAGACTGGGCATTGCTGTCCTCCTCCGCTAGCAAGTCCCAATATTTTTGCTTTTTTAAATGGAATAAACCAGTTATGTGGAACAGGCTTACAAGGTGTTAAGTAAATATCAAAAATACCTTGAGTTGCATCTGCGAAATCTTGATGATTAATAGCTAATGACCATTCTCCTCCAGCTGAAGCCCACTCATCCCACATTTTTGAGTTGATTTTTGTATAATTAGCTTTTTGTGACATAGTTACTCCCCCTTTACCTCTTTTAGTATTTTGTTTAATTTTACCATGTCGCTAGAAGAATAATTTAGATATACTAATTTATTTTTTCCGTTTCAGATAATTAATCTGTACTGGAGAAGTACTTAATAGATATTTTTAAAAATAAAAACACCCTTTTTAAAAATTAAAAGGGTGTTTTTATCTTAAGTATAAAAGCTTGTATATAAACAAGATACGAGTTTTATTTTTAATGGCTTGTCTCGAAGCTTTCAGCCATCATTAGGTCATTTTTGTAGGCAGCCATTGCGAGTTCATATCTCACCTTTTGACTCGCTTCCACAAAATCAGCTTCCTTCACAAGGCCTGATAATGAATATTGGTGACCTTTAAAACCTACGTTCAGTTCAGTAATTTGATTGAAGTGAAAACTTTCTATAGGAATTCCATTCACATCTTTCAGCAAATACTGGCCATATTTCTCGTTACATGTTTGTGCTACTTGCTCCATTACTTTAAAAGCATCGTCCGGGTTTTGCCTATAGTTGAGAATAAGACTTTCATTTACCCGGCGTCTTCCTCGGGTTCCGTTCTGAAGTTCCGTAATGTTGCTATATGAGACGGTATAGAGGTAGCCGTCATACTGGCGAATCTTTAAGTAGCGCATGGTGATTTCTTCTATTTTTCCTTGGCGGTTTCCGTTGAGAATAACATAATCTCCGTGATGGATCTGGCGTTCAAACAAGTAAGTCAGTCCCATTATATAATCACGAATAATATGCTGGAGGATTATTGCCAGGGCACTGGCCAACACTACTGAACTAGTGAGAATCTTTCCGAAGTCAAAGAAATGGCTAAGCACATAAATAAAGAAAAAAGCCAGGCCTACTACTCTTGTCACCTGATTAGAAAAATGCATTAAGGTTTCTTCTCGTTTTTCATCTAAAAAGCTCGTTTTATCAAAGAAAAGCTTAATGAATTTGCGAATAAAATAAACGATAAGTATAATCAGCAGCGCTACCGTTAAAACCTTTACGGGAAACTGCTGGAAGAATTCAGTAAAAACCAACTTACCCACTCCTTATTTCTAACACTATACCAAAAGAATGTACGTAAAGACACAAATTTTCTGTTCTTTATAAACCTTAATGATAATAGCACGGTTTCATCAAAAAAAGAAGCGGTATCTATGCTTTTTGAAGGTCGGTATATTGATGATAATCTCTCAATTAATTGAGAGTAAAGAGGTAAGGTGAACTGTAATAGACTAATTTTCTTCGTTTTTTTGTAGACTATTCTTATATATCTTTTGACTTTTGCATGCTTTCTAATAAAGACATTCCTATATGTTCATCATTATTTCTACGTAGTCTATAATTAGCTAAAACGACGGACGCACCTTTATTTTCTTTATCAATCCCTAAAAATGAGCTGAAGCATCCTGTTCCACCGCCGTGCAACATTACATTATTATTTCTCTTTAAAAGCAACCATCCAAGACCCATATCAAATTTCTTTGTTCCATTACCGTGTTTTTTATGACAAGAAGAAAGATATGGTTTATCTTCGTACATATTTATTTTTGCGTATTCAAGTAAATCTTCAGCCGTTGAGGATACTGCCCCCGCCGGTGATATAAAGTTTTCTTTGTCCCACTGCCAGTTGCCGCAATCATTATTTTGGCGGTCATAACCTTGTAAATTATTATTTGAAGTACCTAAATAAGTATCCTTTAGTCTAAGCTCATTATGAAGAAAGTCATTCATAGTGTCCCAATATCCTTTGCCTGAAACAGTTCCTAACACATATCCAATAAGTGAAATACCGAAATTAGAATATTTCCACGAATAATCTACTTCTTTCAATTTAGTTCTTTCAATTAGCATTTTCATTTTGTTAAAATCCATGTGCAACGGATTATTTTTATTCAAATCGCTTCCTCCAAAAATCACACTTAAAATTATTTTAAAATATTCCCGTTTATTTAAAGGTAAGCTTCCTGAATATCCAGAAGAGTGAGTAGCGAGGCGGAGCAATGTAGGATAACACGTATCTTCTTTAAGTTCTTTTATGTATTTTTGTATAGAGTCGTTTGACGACACCTTGTTTTCAAATATGTATTTTGATAACAGCGATACAGTGAAAGTTTTCGTAATAGAACCAATTTCATAATGATATCTTTTTGCCGAGTCAATTTCACCGCTTTCATTATAGACTTTTATAATAGACTGATTGTCCGTTAAGTAGCCAACGGTTAGTTTCAAGTGCTTTTTTCCTTTGCAGGTTTTATTAATTAATCGTAATGTTTCTTCGCTGATTTCAAACATAATGATTGCTCTCCCTTATCCTTTATTTTTAAAATTTTAAAAGGATTAATCGATATGCTTTAAGTTAGATTAGCCTATCGAGTTTTTTTTATATTCTTTCTCATATTATCAATTGCTTGAACTCTTCGACTTTCAAGTTCTCCTATTACTCTCAACTGTAATTCATCGTGATCATCATCCATTTTGATGTTGCCTTCTTCTTCAAATCCATCATGTTCTTCCCCATCGAAGCTATAGAGTTTCTTCAAAAGCTTCCACATTATTTCCAACTCTTCAGTTGAGAACTTTTTAAAAAGTTCTTCCAAAAAGAAAATTCCTTTTTCTGAGACAACAAGCAGTGCTTCTTTTCCCGCTTTTGTAATTTTTACGTTAACTGCACGCTTATCTTTACTGCTAGGAACTACGTCAACATAACCCTTCTTTTCCATAATGGTAATTAACTGTTTGACGCTTTGTTTTGTAGTTCCTAATTTTCTAGCAATATTATTCAACGTTGTTTCATCTTCAGGTAAATGAGCAATTGCCACCATAGCCATATGCTGTCTTGATGTTAAAAGTTCAAGAGATTTATCACCTTTTACTTGAATTTTATTTGCCAGAGAAAATAAGGTAGCGTAAGTTTGCTGCATTAAGAAAAGCTCTTTATAAATATCCATATTCACCCTCCATTTTAGACAGTGTATTGTCTAAAATGAGAATAGTATATTTTGGTAATTAAGTCAATGTACTGTCTATTTTAATTTTGACTATTCTAAGGAGATTATTCTGTTACACTAAAGTAGGCAAAGAAATCATGATCGTTCGTAAGCAAAAGTTGTCCTTTCTTTATCCAATTAGATATACTAAAAAGGCACTCTAATTTAATACTACTCTTAAAAAATGTAAGAAAATCGATATGAAGTAAAGGAGAAAAGACATGAACCAACACACACAACCTTTAAGCCCTATCGCCTTCCATCTTGGTCCACTTGAAGTCCATTGGTATGGAATTATCATAGGAATAGGAGCTTTCTTAGGCTTCTTGTTAGCCTCGAAAGAAGGAAAGAAACGAGGGATCTCTTCAGAAACCATCTCTGATTTACTTCTGCTAGCACTACCCATTGCTATCATTACTGCTCGAATTTACTACGTACTTTTTGAATGGAGTTATTATAAAGACCACCCAGGCGAAATTATAGCAATTTGGCATGGAGGCATAGCTATTCACGGTGGAATTATTGGCTCTGTATTAACAGCTATATGGTTTTGCAGAAAAAAGAATCTTTCTTTTTGGAAAATGGCTGATGTTTTAGCTCCTAGCTTATTATTAGGCCAAGCTATTGGCCGGTGGGGAAACTTCATGAATCAAGAAGCACATGGCGGACCTGTTACACGTCAGTTCTTAGAAGCTATACATTTGCCTGATTTTATTATTAACCAAATGTATATAAATGGAACTTACTATCATCCTACGTTTCTCTATGAATCACTTTGGAACATAATAGGTGTGCTTGTTCTAATCGTACTAAGAAAATCCTTGTTAAAAAGAGGCGAAGTCTTTCTTACTTACCTGCTATGGTATTCGATAGGAAGATTTTTTATAGAAGGACTGCGTACAGATAGCTTAATGTTAATCTCTCATATCAGAATAGCTCAATTAGTTTCTTTCCTTTGTGTGCTAGGCAGCTTGATTCTGCTATGGTATAGACGCAAAAAAGGCTTGGCAACTAGTAAGGCTGTCTTTCTCTCATAAGAACCGATATTTTTATGCAGTTTTGTAAAATTAGTAGTTGATGGACTATGTTTCAGATATCAAAACGTGTAATGAGAACTAAAAAACCAATAAAAGCAGCAAGTTGATTTTCAATGAATCTGAAGATCAACTTGCTGCTTTTACGCATTAGTTATTAATATTTTTAATCGAAATTATGATTTATATATATTTTACTAATAATAAACCTTCTTTTATAGTTAAAGTATCCTCTTCTTGTGTGAAGCTGCACTTGATAAGAATTCATATTGGAGATGAAATGTATGTTAAATATAAATAAAGCCCAAAAACGGACTCTATTCTCACGAACAAATGCCCAGACGTCATCTAATGTTTCTTTATGGGCCGGAGGAATTGCTTTTACTTTTCTTTTTGCTTTACTGGCTTATGGATTAGCGAAAGTCCCGGGATTCGATCATATTGGTCCACTAGCCTGTTCAATTATAATAGCAGTCATTTATCGTCAAATTTGGGGGTACCCTGAAAAAATAAGATTTGGAATCGAGTTTTCTTCTAAAAAGCTGTTGCGCTATGCGATTGTTTTATATGGACTAAAGCTTAATATTGATGTTGTTATTCATCACGGGTTAGGATTGGTGCTTCGCGATGTGGGAACGGCTGTATTTGCGATTGTTTTAACGGTTTTTCTAGCCAAATGGATGAAGGCTGATAGCGGTTTATCCCTTCTTTTAGGGATAGGAACAGGAATATGCGGTGCTGCAGCTATTGCAGCTGTTTCTCCAATTGTAAAAGCAAAAGAAGAAGATACAGCTATCGGAGCTGGTGTTATTGCTTTAGTGGGAACCCTATTTGCGATTGGATATACCATTTTAAGACCTTATATACATTTAACAAATATTCAATATGGAATTTGGTCAGGCGTAGGTCTCCATGAAATTGCCCATGTAGCTCTAGCTGCAGCACCGTCTGGACGCGATGCTCTAGCTATTGGACTGTTGGCTAAGTTAGGCAGAGTGCTCTTACTTGTGCCATTAAGCTTTATCTTAATGTACTGGATGAAGCGAACAGGAAAAATTGAAAAGGATACCAAGATTGAATTCCCTTGGTTTTTAATAGGTTTTATAATCATGAGTATTTTTGGGAGTTATGTCGTTGGTAAGCACCTTATAATACCTAAGACGATCATGAATGATATTTCAACTCTAACTACCTTTCTTTTAACAATGGCTATGGTCGGGCTAGGGTTAAATGTAAGTTTGAAAGCTCTTCGAACAAAAGCATTAAAGCCGTTGATTGCGATGTTTATTACCTCTATACTCTTATCATTTCTTACGTTTTGGACGATGTAAAGACAAGTAAATTAAAATGATTAAGTAACAACTAATATTTCCTATACAACTGTTAATGCAAAAAAAGTTTCTTATTTCTCAGGTTTTAAATTTCTTCCCAAATTTATGGATTAATTATAGAGCAATCTAAACCTATAATCTAGATACTAATGGCAGTTCCCTCCCTAATAAACAGTTTCACTTAAAAAACAATCTTTATTGCAGTAAGTAGTGATGTAATAAAGGTTGTGTTTGTATATACTAGGGGTTGTAGTGCTGAACTTGGTGTTGTTTTAAGAGCATCAAGCGGATAAAAAGCCGAAGCATCTCCTACCATGAAATGCAGTAAAGCAGTGAAACATTTAGAAAATACATTGACGCCTCTGAATTAGTCATGGTATAAACACAATAGGAAAGTTTAACACTTAAAAGCATAAAAGCGATAAAGTTTAAAACAATATTTATATAAATAGAATACATAGGAGGAAACAACTACCATGGGACATAATAGCAAAATTATAGACTGTACCATTCGTGACGGAGGTTTAATTAATAATTGGGATTTTAGTGTTGAATTTGTGCAAGACTTATATAACGGCCTAAGCGCAGCCGGCGTTGAATATATGGAGGTCGGTTATAAAAATTCACCTAAGCTTCTTCAAGCAACCGAGCCCAATCCATGGAGATTTCTTGACGATAACTTTCTCAAAGAAATTATCCCTGAGAAAAAGTTTACGAAGCTATCTGCCTTAGTAGATATTGGGCGCGTAGATCCAAACGACATTCTGCCGAGTGAACAAAGTATGTTAGATATGATTCGAGTGGCATGCTATATTCGCGAAGTAGATAAAGGCTTAGAGCTTATAAAAATGTTTCACGATTTGGGCTATGAGACTTCACTTAACATTATGGCACTGTCTAGCGTACCGGAAAATCAGCTTATTGAAGCATTTGAAATGGTAAAGAAAAGCCCCGTAGATGTTGTATATATCGTTGACTCCTTTGGAAGCCTAGACCCTGCGGATATTGAGCATCAAGTGAAAAAGTTTCAAGCCATGATTCCTAGCAAACAGCTTGGGATCCATACGCATAACAACATGCAGTTAGCTTTTGCTAATACATTAACTGCGATGCGTAATGGAGTTACATTCCTTGATTCATCTGTTTATGGTATGGGCCGTGCAGCTGGTAACTGTAACACAGAGCTGCTTGTTAGCTACATCCCAAAACCAAGCTATGAGATGAAGCCGATTCTTGGAGTAATTGAAAAACATATGCTTGAAATGCGTCAAAAGTGGGAGTGGGGGTATATCATTCCTTACATGATTTCTGGTGTACTGAATGAACATCCACGTGTTGCTATGGCTTACCGTGATAGCGAGGATCGTGACAAATTCGTAGATTTTTATGACAAAGTAACGTCTCCAGAAGTTACTACGTCTCCAGCATCAAAATAAGTTAAAATGCTAAAAGTACCTCTGTTAATCGGGGTACTTTTTTGTTTTCGTACAAAGAGCCCGTGATTGTATAGCATCTACTTAAACTTTGATACCCTCGATCTCGACAATTAGCTAAATGTAAACAGTCACACTCTTCTTAAACTATTATTTATGTATGTAAACCGGCGTTCCAATGGGAACTACAGAGGAAAGTTCTAGAATATCTTCATTGTCCATTCTGACACATCCATGTGACATATCTCTGCCAATAGAAGCTGGATCATTAGTCCCATGTATTCCATATGTAGGTTTTGACAGTCCCATCCATAAGGGACCAAATACAGCTGGAGGGGTAGTATCTTTATTAATAATTTTAAATTTTCCGGTTGGAGTTGGAGTAATCATTTTCCCTACAGCAATCGGATATGTCTTTACTAATTTAGCTCCATCATATAGTTTTAATTGATGCTGCTTTATTGAGACATCTATCCTTTTTGCCATAGCACTACCTCCAATCTCTTATAAGTTAATATAAATAGAATTTTTTTATTGTTAACCACGTATATCGAATAACTGTTAACTGAAAAATATCTAAATTGATTCATAAAAATTAGTGCTATTTATACCGTTCTAATAGTGAAAAATTTCTTTAAAAGCCAAGGCCCTGGCGTAAATCCAAGTGTTAATTGCCAAGCTCCTATTGCTTGCAAACCAAATTTACGAACTAACACCATTTTTTCACTCATGCTTCTTACATCTTCAAACCATACTTCGTGCATCTGTCCCCCTTGATCTCTATACTGAAAAAATGGTGATTTATACTCCTTAGAATATTGGATGGGAGACTGATATTTCATCGCTGTTTTAATCGCATCTTGATTGGATATAGCAGATGCTACTGTGACGGGCTTGTAAGGAATTGACCAGTTATATCCATACAAAGGGACTCCAATGATAAGTTTTCTTCGCGGAACACTTTTTATCGCAAATTCTATTGTTTTTTTTACTTCAGTAATAGGTGCAACAGGCCCTGGTTCGCTGCCTGCATGATGCCAATCATATGCCATAATGAACATATAGTTAACAACGGCACCTATTCCCCCGTAATCATATCCTTTTAACCAAGGAATATCTTCGCTTGTCTTCGCTGGAACCGCTATGGTCAGTACGTACCCTGCAGGTTTTAAACGTTCACCCAGCTGACGTAAAAATCCTGTAAAAAAATCTCTATCCTCGGCCTTTACACGTTCAAAATCAATATTCACCCCGCCGTATCCTTTTCTAGATACTAAATAAAAAATATTATTAACAAGATTGTTTCTTGCTTGAGGATTATTTAAAACTTGATGGGCAAGATCAGAACTAAACCCTTCAGAAGTTAGATTAGTAATCGTAACTAACGGTGTAACTCGGTTTTTCCAAGTCGTTTCAATTGCTACTAAATCGTTTAAATCATTCATAATATCTCCATTGGTGCCAAAATGATATTCAAAGATAGAAATGGACGAGGAATAAGTTGCAAAATCAGTAATTAAATCGCGATCTAATTCTGGATTTCGAACGGCATAATACTCCAGTGTACCTGCAATATAGTCTGATATATTAGGGATTTTCATTTTCATTCCCACCTGCAAATAATTATAATGGACTGAAGGATTAGCTCCTTTTAATTGTTCTAAGGATACATAAGCTTTTTTAGCAATACTCCTCATCGTATCACCAGGTTGAACTGTGTACACGTAAGAAGCTATAAGTAAGGCTTGACCTGGAACAATATTTGTTTCTTCTAACCCATTTACCCTCCTAAGCTGCGCAATGGGATAATCATATCTACTGCTTATTGAAGACAGGGTATCACCAGGTTGAACTATATGAACAAACATGTTTTCTCCTCCTATGTAATCTTTATCAACTTATGTTTTATTTCGTGACAAGTTTAAAGAAGCCATTCAATAAATGTATATGAGGATTGTTTGTTTATATAACATAAAGAGGCAGGCGTTTATAAAACAATCTAAATGGTTACCTTACATACAGAAAACGATGGATCATTTCTTCTATACAGAGAAATACCGAATATGATCAAAGCTAGTATAACAACTGGGATTGGATCATAAAGTAGAGGTAATTAAAAGCATAGTCTAGTTGTGCGATTTTGCTAAAAAGGCAGCCAAATATTTGGCTGCCTTTTTAATCTTTTATTTTTTTAAAGGCTTTATATATATAACTTTATACATCCAAAACATCGCTTTTATCCTTAGATTGCTTGAAAGGCTGGTTAAAAATACTGAAATACATTGCTACTAGACTAATGGAAATTATTAACATTATCGAGATAGTTAAGGATGCATCTAATAACAAAATGAACCCTAATCCGGCTATGGAAGTAATAGTGGAAAGTATTGTCCATGTTGAAAATGTTTCTTTCATACTTAATCCAAAATATTCTTTAATCATCCAAAATCCTGCATCATTAACATGTGAGCAAATTGCACTTCCCGCTCCCGTTGCAAGAGTGACTAGGGCTAAATTAGCATCGTATTGAGACAGCATTGGAATAACTAATCCTGCAGTGGATATAGCCGCAACTGTGGCTGACCCTAAAGAGATACGTAATAACGCAGCAACTACCCAAGCAAGTATGATAGGTGACATTGAAGTTCCTTTAAACAATTCTGCTACATAATCTCCTACACCACCATCAATTAGTACTTGCTTGAAGGCACCCCCACCTCCAATAATTAATAGCATCATACCAATTGCAGCAATTGATGATGTACAAGAGTTCATAACTTCTTTTATAGGAGTATTTCTTGCTATTCCCATTGTATAAAATGCAAGAATTAAAGATATCAACATTGCAGATGAAGGGTTTCCTATAAGACGAATTATTTCAATCGTGGTATCATCTTCAAATCCTACTGATTTTTGAATCATATCTAGAATTGTAGATATAGACATTAATAAAACAGGAAACATTGCAGTTAATACGCTTATGCCGAAACCTGGTGTTTCGTTAAGTTTGAATGTTTTTTGTTCACCTAAAGAAGCTATATTACCCGTCTTCTTGAATGCATCAGGTACAATTTTTTTAGCCATCTTAGTATATAAAGGACCTGCTATGATGACGGTTGGTATTGCAACAATAATACCGTAGAGTAAAACTAATCCAATGTCAGCACCATACTCACCAGCTATGACTGTTGGTCCTGGGTGTGGGGGAAGGAAACTATGAGTTGCTAATAAAGCTGCAGCCATAGGAATACCTAAGTGCAAGATAGAGGCTCTTAATTCTTTCGCAATCGAAAATACAATTGGGATTAATAAAACTAATCCTACTTCAAAAAATAAAGCTATACCTACAATAAACGAAGCAACTACAACAGCCCACTGAATTCTTTTTTCTCCAAATTTGTTAATTAGAGTCATGGCGATACGCTGAGCTCCCCCTGCGTCAGCAATTAATCTCCCAAGCATTGCACCAAGCCCAAATATTAAAGCTATATGACCAAGTGTACCTCCTAATCCAGCTTCAATAGATGTGACAACCTTTTCCATAGGCATTCCAAGTGCTAAAGATACAACAAAAGATACAATTATCAATGAAACAAATGTATTTAATTTAAATCCAGTAATCAAAATTAGCAACAGAATAATCCCAATCGCTACTATAAATAATGGCATGATATACCTCCAAAAAATAATTAAAATATTTTTACTTGCTCCACTTATTGAAACACTAACTTTATATTTTAATTAGTAAGTAACTCTAGGACGCTTATGCTATTTTGTTTACTAGTCATAAAGTACAATTATTCGAAAAAACGCCCTTTGGTAAACGCTTTCAATTAAGTCCCTAAATTAAATTAATATTAATAGGTTAATTCTGTACTAATGTTTTTTCTTTGTCTAATGCTTCTACGCCTGCTTTTAGAACCTCAATAATTCGATCTGTGTCATAGATATTTCCACGCCACGTTCCTCCACTAACCGATTGAAGCGCAGCCCACAAACGAGTATCATCTGGAAGACCCGGATCCGGTTTTAGTTCTGGATGAAGGTCACGTTCTTGCAGGACTTTAGTTGCTTTTTCTAAAGAAAGTCTCGTATTCTCTGTTCCAACAAAATTAACTGAACCCACTAATTGATTACGGTCAATAATGATTTCAATTATGTCTCCATCACGCAATTTTCCAATTGGTCCCCCAGCTAATGCCTCAGGTCCAATATGTCCGATACATGCACCAGTAGAGACACCAGAGAAACGCGCGTCTGTAAGTAAGGAGACATGTTTTCCAAAAGACAAATGTTTTAGTGCCGATGTTAATTGATATGTTTCCTCCATTCCGGTTCCTGAAGGACCACCGCCCATAACCACCATTATATCTCCTGCTTCTATGCCTCCTGTTTTAATCGATTTTATGGCTGCTTTTTCTGAAGTAAAGACCTTTGCTTTTCCTATATGGCGATATACCCCATCTTCTCCTACCACAGATGGATCAATAGAAGTTGATTTAATTACTGATCCTTCAGGGGCAATATTTCCTTTCGGGAATGTAACTGTGGAAGTTAGACCTTTTTCTTTTGCTTTGGCTGGATCCATAATAATATCATCAGGATTGATTCCATCAGCTTCTAACAATTGTTTTTTCATAATTGCACGTCTTTCTGATTTTTCCCACCAATCGAGGTTTGAACCAAGAGTTTCTCCAGTAACTGTTAGTACATCTTCATGCAAAACACCTAATTTTCTCAAATGAAGCATCACCTCCGGTACTCCACCTGCTAAGAATACCTTAACAGTTGTATGGCCTACAGGACCGTTTGGTAGTACATCGACCAAACGAGGAACTTTTTTATTGATTCTAGTCCAATCTTCAACGGTAGGTATCTTACAATTAGCTGCATGAGCAATTGCTGGAATATGAAGTAATAAATTTGTTGAACCCCCGAAAGCTGCATGAATAACCATAGCATTCTCTATAGCTTTATCTGTAATTATATCTTTGGTGAAAATCTTTTTCTTCTCCATTTCTAAAGCTGCACGTGCTGATTGCTTAGCCATCTCCATCCATACTGACTGGCCTGAAGGTGCTAGTGCTGAGTGGGGTAAAGCCATTCCAACAGCTTCCGCAACAACTTGAGAGGTACCAGCTGTCCCAAGAAATTGGCATCCTCCTCCCGGTGTAGCACAAGCACGACATCCAAGGTCAGCAGCTTCTTGCAAAGTAATTTCGTTGTTTGCGTATCTTGCCCCAATTGTTTGAATCTTTCCTGCATCTTCTCCATTTGTAGGTGGAAGAGTAACACCTCCAGGGACAATGATAGTTGGCAAGTCATGCATTGATGCCAGAGCTACCATCATTGCTGGAAGACCTTTATCACATGTAGCTACTCCAATAACTGCCCTGCGAGTAGGCAGTGAGCGAATTAATCTTCGATAAACTATAGCCGCGTCATTTCGAAAAGGAAGGGAATCAAACATACCAGCAGTTCCTTGGGAGCGCCCATCACATGGATCGCTTACGAACCCTGCGAAGGGCACGCCACCTTGTCTACTGATCTCTTGGGCTGATGCCTTCATTAATAAACCTATTTCCCAATGCCCAGTATGATAGCCTAATGCAATTGGAGTACCATCATGATTCCTGATTCCACCTTGAGTACCGAGAATTAGAACTTGTTTTCCAAGTAGATTTGAAGGTGCCCAGCCCATACCAACATTTTGTGATAATCCAAAAAGGTCACCACTTGGTGAATCTAGCAACATTTCGGGTGTAAGTGGGAGTGAACCATCTGCTCCCTTCGCATGAGTTTGAATTTTATAAAGAGATACATCCTCTTCGCCAAATATGGATTGCAATGACATATGTATTCCTCCGTTAATAAGATTTTTTATAAAAAAGATATATTTTTATGTTGCACATACTATCTTCGATTAATTGGAGAATATAGGTTCCTCGAAAAAAACATCTTTCATTAATAATTTATGAAAATTTTTCTGTCCCTAGTGCCTGGCCTAGTATTTGTTCTACTTGTTCCTTCTTTCTTTCACTAAGTTCGCGAGCTGGAGCTATCATGTTTGTAGAAACTTTTATCCCCCTTAAAGAAAGAGCTTCTTTAATTATACTTACAAAAGGCTTATCTATTTGATATAAGGATAATAAACCTGACAATAGACGATGTGATTCAATTGCGCGAGCATAGTCTTTGTCCATAAAAGATTGATAAATATTTACAGAAAACTCTGGTGCAAAATTTGCAGTGCCGGGAATGGAGCCATCTCCACCGAGAGATAACGTGTTTAAAAAATGATCATCGTATCCTGAGAAAACAGCAAAATCAGGATGGGCAGCCTTTACAGTTAAAATCATTTCCCTTGTATGAGAGACTGCATCAACGGTTTCTTTAATGCCTACAACATTAGGATAAGATTCGACTAGTTTAAGAACAAATTCTGGCGATAAATCTTGGCCTGTTAATGCTGGGAAATTATATAAAAGGGTGGGCATATCTACTTTTTCAGCAATTTGAGCAAAATGCTGAAAGAGATTATCCTCGGATAACGGCCAATAATATGGGTTAATAACTACGATCCCATCTGCCCCTATTTCTTTTGCATGCATACTTAGTGAGATAGTCTCTTTTGTGCTTGGAGTACCAGTGCCAATTAAAACTGGCAAACGTCCATTTACATATTGAACTGCAAATTCTGCTACTTTCTTCCTTAAAGAAGTTGACATTTGACTAAATTCTCCGCCCGACCCTAAAAAAAACAGCCCATTTACTTTAGACTCAATTAGAAAGTCAATTAAATTTTTCATTCCTTTTTCATCTAAGCATTCATTTTGATCTACTATTGTAGAGACAGGCGGAATTACCCCATGAAACCTTGTTGTTTTTTTCATTATATTTCCATCCTTTTAAAATTTAATAAAAACAAATTTTTTAAGCTCATATAAAAACTTAACTTAATTGTTTAAATATAATTTTTTTGTATTTTGGCAAAAAGATAATAAGAGATTACTATATCTTCTATTTGTTAAGAATTGACTTTCTTCTAATAAAGGGTCTCTTTAGATACGTGTAGTAGCTAGAATTGTTTCTTTTTAAATGCTTTAATTAACCTAATAAGAATTTAGTTATTATGGGCTAAGCAATGTTATTATAAATCTTTGCTTAGCCTCCTTAATATCACATTATTTATAGTCATTTTATTATTCTACTCTCTCTTGAATAGGGTTTTTCACTAAAAACCAATAACAAAGTGCTGCACATCCTGCAATAATACCACCTGATATGAAGGCAAGAGAGTAAGATCCAGTCTTATCTACAATTAAACCTGCTATAAAGGGTGAGAGTGCACCTCCAAAATAACCTCCAAAGTTTTGTATAGCGCCTACAGATGCAACCATAGAAGGAGGGGCAATATCACCAGCAAGAGCCCAAGCACTTCCTGTAATTGCGGAAATAAAACAAAGTGCTAGTGTGAATAAAGTTATTTTCATAGCAAGACTATCCACAAAAGGAACAAAAATCACCACAATAGCAGCTAATATAGCACAGATACTAATTAGCGCACGTTTTGCCTTAACTGGAGACGTTATGCCCTTATCTACTAGTTTTTTTGTAAGATACCCTCCAAAAATAGCACCAAATATTCCACCCACCCACGGGATACTTGCATAAATGCCTAGCTCTTGAAGCGTAACCCCATGCACTTCAACGAGATATAGAGGAAGGAAGACTAAGAAGATATTCCAAATCCAAATGGTACAGAAGAATCCTAAAATCATTCCCCAAACAGTTTTGTATTTAAATAACGATCTCCATTTAATTTTTGAATTTACTAGGTTTTCCTCAAAGCCAGCACCTTCTGATTGAATATATTCGAATTCTTCTTTAGAAAGTTTTCTGCTATGTTCAGGGTTTTTATAAAAAATCCAAAAAGCAATACTAAATAACACTCCTGCAATACCGGTAATATAAAATAATGATCTCCATCCAAAAGCCAACATGATTGCGACTAAAAGAGGAGGAGCAATAGCAGGACCCCATTTCGATGACGAATCCCAGAGGCCTGTTGCAAATCCTCTTTCTTTTTTTGGAAACCAATAAGATGTTATTTTTGCACCTGTTGGCCAGCAAGGTGCTTCACCAGCCCCTAGTAGTAACCTTACAATAATAAATGAAGGTAGCTTATTAAAGAGTCCCATCATAAATGTAGCTCCACTCCACCACAAAACTGCAATTGAATATATCTTTTTTGTACCAAAACGATCAATTAGCCAACCAGCAGGAAGTTGCATTAAAGCATAAGACCATGAAAAAACTGTACCTAAAAGTCCTATATCTGTTTTTGTTAAATGTAACTCTTTCATCATTTGCGGAGCAGCAATGGATAGATTTGCCCTATCTAGGTAGTTGATAAACCCACCTATAATTAACCAGATTACAACCGTCCATCTCCAATTTTTTTTTGGTGCAGTAGAAAGCACGGGCTCTTTAGTTTCAATTTGCATTTGTTTATCTCCTAATCAATTAAAATAGATGAAAACAAACGAAGTGATAGTTATGCACCTCCTTATCATTATTTAATTTCATACAATGATTAAAGAATGGAGTTACGGTTTTACAAATACTGTTTTAATAGAAGTAAAGAATTCAATTGCAGCTTGACCTTGTTCACGAGAGTGAGAGCTAGATTGTTTCATTCCTCCGAATGGTGCTTGTAATTCTACCCCGGCAGATTCTGCATTGATACGCACAAGACCAGCATCCATCTCATTTACGAATGAAAGCATACGCCCAATTGATTTCGTAAAAATGGAAGCACTGAGTCCAAACTTTACATCATTTGCAACATTCAGTGCTTCTTCTAACGTTTCAACTTTCATAAGGGCAAGTACTGGACCAAAGATTTCCTCTTGAGCGATAGTCATACCACTAGTCACGTTTTCGAATATAGTAGGCTCCATATAGAAACCATCAGCCAAATTCCCTTCAACTAGACGTTTACCTCCATAAACTAACGAAGCCCCTTCTTCAACACCTTTTTCTACGTAGGCAAGTACCGTGTTAAGCTGGTCTTCACTTGCACAAGGCCCCATCCAAACATCTTTTTCAAGGCCATTTCCAACTTTTATTTCTTTCACTTGTTCAATCAGCTTTTCTTTAAATTCATCATAAATTTTACTTTGTACAATTACACGACTTGTAGCTGTACATTTTTGTCCAGTGGAACGCAATCCTCCACTAATAGTTGCCTCTACTGCTTGTTCAATATCGGCATCGTTAGCAACGATAACTGGATTTTTTCCGCCCATCTCTAATTGATATTTTGCACCACGTTTTAGTGCGCCTAAACCAACTTGTTTACCGACTGCATCAGACCCTGTAAACGTAATCCCATTAATATCTGGATGATCAATAATACCTTGTCCGATAACAGAACCAGAACCCGTTACCATATTAATCACACCACGTGGCAAACCTGCCTCTGCAAAACATTCCATAACTTTTGCAGCAGTAACTGCTGCTTCTCGAGCTGGCTTCAAAATAACAGTATTTCCATAAATAAGAGCAGGAGCAATCTTCCAAATAGGAATAGCTACTGGGAAATTCCAAGGTGTAATAACACCCACTACCCCAAGAGGAGCACGGGTTGTGTACATAAATGCTTCAGAGTCTGTTGAAGGTAGGACATCTCCTACTTTTCTTAGACCTTCTCCTGCATAGTAGCGAAGAATTGCGACCCCTCTTGCAGTTTCACCTTTTGCTTCTGGAAATGTTTTTCCCATCTCGCGGGTCATTGTCTTTGCTATTTCATCTAGGCGCTGCTCAAGCATATTTGCTACTTTATACAAATATTCACCACGAGCAGCCCCGGACAGTTTATTCCAGGAAACCTGAGCTTTTTTAGCAGAAGCAACAGCACGATCTAAATCTTCTTTTTCAGAATGCTGTACATAACCGACTACATCATGTCGATTAGCAGGATTGGTACTGCTATCCACTTGCTCCACAGAACCCGTTACCCAGTCTCCATCAATATAGTTTAAATACATTTTCTCTTCTGTTGTTATATTCATCATATTTCCCTCCATATTATCTGAATCAAAAGTTAATAAATTCATAAATTTCTGATATTTAAAATCAAAAAAATAATTTGAGTTTAATAATTAAGTTTGAAATCATTTAATTAGACCGAAATTTTGCTTAATAACCTTACACTATTTTTTAATATACCAATGCTAGGAATTTCAATTTCAATCTGATCCCCTTCTAATAATGTAAAGTCATTTGGTGGTACAATACATGTGCCAGTTAATAATACGGTGCCATCAAAAATTTCATTATCACGCACTAAGAACGAAACCAATTCTTCAAATTTTCTTTTTAATTGACGTGTACTAGCTGTTCCCTCTACTGCAAGGTTTCCATGACGATAAATACGGCATATGATATCAAAGTCATATGGATCTTTTACGGATTCGGTGAGGAGAATGGCTGGTCCAATAGAACAAGAATGCTTCCACATTTTTGCCTGTGGTAGATAAAGAGGATTTTCTCCCTCAATATCACGGCAGCTCATATCATTTCCAATTGTATAACCAAGGATTTTACCTTCCTGACTAATAATCAAACCTAGTTCTGGTTCAGGAATTTGCCATTTAGAGTCACTACGAATATAAACTTCCTGATTGGGTCCAACTGTGCGAGCAGCTGTAGATTTAAAGAAAATTTCTGGACGTTCTGCGTCATATACTTTGTCATAAAATGTGGTAGCGTCTAATTTTCCATCTGTAGCTTCATAGTTTCGAGCATCGCGGCTACGTTCGTAAGTAACTCCGGAAGCCCATACTTCTTGAGCAATAATAGGTACAAGTAATGAAAGTTCTTCAATAGATTGTGGGATAGGCTTAGACTTAGAAATCATATTTTGAACAAAAGAAAGAGGAGAGATCTTTTGTGCGTTCGCTTGATGAATTAGTTCTATAAACCCTTCCTGCTCAAGAGGGTAAACTGTTTCTTCTGATGTAAGGGCTGCCAAAACAGGTTTTGAATCTTCACTTAAATATCGAATAATACGCATATAAATAACCTCCATTTGTTTTATAATATAAAACTCAGTTTTTTAATATAGACAAAAGAGAAGGGAACCTCTTTATTAAATCGGTATCCCATACCCCATCTGCTCTGATAATTCGGAAGCTGCTTGTTTCAGTTGCTGAACAAAGATTCCTAACTGAATGTCATCTACTCCTGCGATAAGTGTCGAAAGACTTATAGCGGCAATAACCTTATTTTCGTGATTTCTAATAGGTGCTGCAATGCAACGGACACCAGGTTCATTCTCTTGATTATCGACGGCATAACCCTGACTTTGAACTTTTTCAAGTTCCTGCAAAAATTCAATTTCATTTGTAATGGTGAATTCGGTTTGCTCAGTATACTCATACCCAGATAAAATTTTCTGTAGTTCATCCTTTTCTTTAAAAGCAATCAAAGCTTTTCCTACTGCAGAACAGTGAAGTGGAATTCTTTTTCCTATTCGGGAATAAAGAATAACAGCCATAGGACCTTCAACTTTATCAATATACGTTCCTTCTTTACCATCTAAGATGACTAAATGTGTAGTTTGTCCTGTTTTTGCTGATAAATCCATCAGATATTTTTTAGCTAATTGTCTAATATCTAAAGACTGAATAACATAGTTTCCTCTTTCAAAAAGTTTCATCCCTAGTCCATACTTTCCATTCTCGAGGTTCTGATGAATGTAGCCACGTTGTTGAAGCGTTTTCAATAATGAATGAACAGTGCTTTTGTGAAGACCAATTTGATCACTTATATCTGTTATTTTCAATTCTGTCGTATGTTCATCAAATAGGTCAAGGATACGAAGGGCGCGATCTACTGATTGAATAATAGGCATGGAGTTTCACCCTTTTGTTTTATATTATAAAACTTGTTTTTATTATTACAAACAATTTTATAATATAACTATAATACTAATTATTCTGAAAAGTCAACCACTTTTTTATTCAAATGTAGAAGACTATATTACAAGTCATGATTTTTGAGAATTGATTATAATCAATTCTTTTCCTTCATAATCATATCTTATTCCTGTTTTAAAACTTACTCAAAATCTATGTATCATAAATGTGCGTTTTTGGTGTACTTGAAAAAGATCGTTTTTTGTCAAACAGGATTTATATATTAGGAAGTAAAAAGAGCAAGCTCTCTAGCATGAGAGTTTGCTTTTCACAATTATAGCGAGTGTACGTTTGCCTGAGTAAAAGAGAACATTAAACTTAGTCTTAAAACAGTTTTACATGGGGGGATTCACCAAACATTTCTTAAAAAAACACCTATTTTCAATGAATAATTGAAACCGAAAAACCTTCTACTCTGTTAGGTAGAAGGTTTTTCGTGTGATTGAAATGTTAGTGTATCGTCTGTAAGAAAGGTAACAAATTTATTGATTGCCGATAAGTTTATTATTTAAACGAAAGTGGAAGAATACAAGTAAACTTGAGTAACATCATTTATTTGAGAGCCAGGCTTCCATACCACAGATAAATTAAAGTCCTTGACCTACTTTAACTTTATTTTCACCTGTACTCCTATAAGCCCATATGATAACCGGAATTAATATCAAAGATAGAATTCCTCCACTTAATGATAAAACGGCATAACTTGATTGAGCCACAACTATTCCTGATAAGGCTCCTCCTGAAGCTCCTGCTAAAGCAATTAAAACGTCTATAGTACCTTGTGTTTTCGCACGTGTTAATGGTTCTGTAGCATCCACTATTTGAGCTGTCCCGCTAATTAAACCTAAGTTCCATCCTAATCCAAGCAACGATAGAGCAACCACTAGAAGAACCATTGAATCACTCGGTGCCATAGCTGCTACCAGCCCAGCTAAAAGAAGGATAATTCCTGAAGCAATTGTCATCGCCGTTCGTCCAATTTTATCAATTAAAACCCCTGTAAATAATGAAGGAAGATACATAGAACCAATATGAAAGCCAATTACAACTCCTACTTCAGTTAGCCCGTGGCCATGATGTTTCATGTGCACAGGTGTCATGGTCATTATAGCAACCATCACAATTTGAGTAAGGACCATAACTGTGGCCCCAACAGCCACTCCTTTTTTGTTCGTTGATTGCTGAGTATTTGTTAAATTTTTTTGAGCGTTACGTTCTTGTTTATTCGCTTCTATTGCTCTTGCAATCAGTAACGGATCCGGACGCAGTATAATATAAAATACAAGACCAGCTACTATATATGCAACTGCTGCTAAAATGAAAGGGCCTGCAAGTGCTGGGACACCAATAGAAAGAGCAAAATTTCCCATCACATCAACTAAATTCGGGCCTGCAACGGCTCCAAATGTAGTGAAAACCATGGCCATACTAACAGCGGTCCCCCGTTGTTTTGCTTTGGCTAAATCTGTTCCTGCATAACGCGCTTGTAGATTAGTAGCTGTTCCTGATCCATAAACGAGGAGCGAAAGAAAAAGAAGAAAAATACTATTAAGAATGGCAGAAAAAATAACACCAATCGCTCCAACTCCCCCTAGAATAAAACCCGTCGTAAGTCCTGCACGTCGCCCTTTTTTTTGAGAAAGCTTTCCTACTAACCAAGCAGCTCCTGCAGATCCTAAAGTAAATAGAGCCGTCGGTACTCCCGCATAGGCATCTGTACCAAGCATTTGTTGTGCAATAAGTGCACCGACAGTAACTCCTGCTGCCAATCCTGCACCGCCAAAGATTTGAGAAACACTTACAACGAATAAGGTGCGTTTATATAAAGCTTTTTGTTTCTCTGGTGAATTAACATATTCTTGTAAACAAGTTGATTGGTTGTCTAAAGCTTTTATATGATCCTCGTTTACCATCATAACCTTCCTTTCAGAAAACTCATTCTATTTTTGAAAATATTCTCACTAGATTTGGATTATCATAACATGGATAAAAAATCCATACAATATTATAATTGTATGGCAAACAATATTATAAATAGTCGTTAAGTAAACGTTTAAGGATAATCAATCCTTGCTCAAGCTCTCCAATCGTTTTTGGTGCACAGATAGCGATTCTTACAGCTCTTTCTGGACAACTGTTTCCAACTACAAAGCGTTCTGCTGCATACACTTGTACGCCCTGCTGCGCAGCTAATGTTTCAAATTCTGCACCTGTAATCTTTTCAGGTAATAGTAACCAACGAAATATACCAGTTTCCATACCTAAACACGTGTAATTTTCTAAATATTGATTTGCAATTCGATTTCTGAGAATAGCTTGTTCACGATGATTCTCTACTAAGGATTCAAATTGATTTGACACAATAATACGTGCTGTTAGCTCTGCTAATAATGGTGAAACTGATATATTTAAATTATAAAGTGCCTTTGAAATAGGCTCTTTAAATCGACTAGGTGCTGCTACATATGCTAGTCGTAATCCTGGTGCTATTGATTTTGATAAACTCGCAATATAGATGACTTGTTCTGGTGCATATGATGCCACTGCTGGCATTGGTCGCTCATGATGGAGATGATACGTTGCATCTTCAATAATAAATTGGTTATATTTTTTTGCAATCACAGCAAGCCTTTCTCGGTTTTTAACGGACATACAGCAAGCAGTTGGATTATGATAGTCGGGTATCAAGTAAATGCCTTTAATATTGTCATTTTTACATGCATATTCAAAAGCAGTTGGACTCATTTCATAATTCTTTGATTTTATCGGTACTAATTGCACACTAAGCATAGCTGCAACCGTTTTTAAACCTGGATAAGTGTGATGATCAACACCAATGCGATCTCCAGGCTGACAAAGACTCGCTAGTATTGCAGCAATTGCATTTTGTCCTCCATTTGCAAATAAAATATGATCAACTGTTGTTTTGAATCCACCTCTTCTCATTATCTTTACAGCTGCATCTTTTTGCCAAAGACTTTCACCTGGCCTCCCGTAACTAAACCACTTTTCGTAATCAGTCTCTTGTAGCATATCTTTTAGTTGAAGGAGAAGTGGCTCGTATGAATCATTGTCTGGCAGTGTCGCGCCCATTTCAATTAAGTGGCTAGGCTTTATATCTTCGAGTAAATACGCATTGGATAACGCATCATACGATACGAATGTACCGCTTCCAACAGTAGCACTTAATAAACCCTTTAGCTCGCACACTTTAAATGCTTTTGAAATCGTACTCAAATTTAAATCTAAATAATCGGCTAGCTCTCTCTGTGGAGGAAGTTTTGTTCCAGGTAATAAAACTCCCTTGATAATATCCTGTTCCAATTGTCCTGCAATGGCTTGGTAAATAGGCTTTCTTGTTTTATCAACAGATGGTTTCCAGCTCATCGGATAGTTTTCAAACGAATTAATCGGCATAGTATCCATCCTTTTTTCACACAATTATATACTTGCACTGTTTATATCACAATTATCATTATTAATAATTTCCAAGAATCTACGGTTTTTGAGGCTTGATTATGATCAATTATTTTAACGATTAAATACAATTGCTCATACTTTTCTACACCTTTTTTTCATGTTTCTAAGCCTCTTGTGACTACTACGAAGAAACATTTTTGTCCTACTGCTAAGAGTTAATAGAGGAGAAACACATGCTGAAGGTACCAACTCACGCATGTGAAATATCTTAACCTTATCCTAGAGCAGGATCATCAGGGGATGATGTTTTTAGAAGCTATCTCCTATTCAATAAAGGAGTCTTTTGTAAAGAGGAAGTCCGTTCTTTCTTAAACTTTTTAAAATTTTTTGACCTTAATAGTGCTTAATGAAAAATAGATTTTTCAGTCTGACTACTGATAAATCTATACAAATCTTTACCTACTGTTGTAGATAAATGTTTACAGTTTAACTTGTGTTCCTTTTACTTATTTCTTTTTTTCCATTTTATAACCTGGATGTTAACGCCATGGTCTTCTTGAGATGATATGGTGAATTCGTCCATTAATTTTTTCACCCCTGATAAACCAACGCCTAACCCTCCTGACGTTGTATAGCCACTTTCTAGCGCTTTTTGAATATTTTTAATGCCTGGTCCTTTATCTATAGCTATTATTTTGAGTCCTATTTCAGGTTTTTTCTCTATTATTTCCATTGTAATTTTTCCGTTAGTGGCATATTTATATATATTTCTGGATAATTCTGAAATAGTCGTAATAATTCGGGCCTGATCAAGTGCGCTGAAGCCTAAGCAGTTAGAAAACATTCGCCCTTTCTGACGCGCTTCTACTATATCCACTTCCGTGTGTATCTCAACAGTTAAAAGTTCCTTTCTTTCATCCGATTGAAATAGCATAATTATCACCACTTTCTTTATTTTAATAGTAGTAAAAAAACAATAGGCCAAAAAGAAAGGTTACATAACCTTTCTTTTTGGCCTACATCTAGTTCAGTGCCTAGCTTATCAATGCCGTTATGAAGTTGGGTTTAAAATCAGAAGAATTGTACTTTTATCTTTATGAAAGTCCCATGCTACTAGTATATCTGTTACCTTTGAATCTAAAATTACTTCTAACGATTGACTATGTTCATGAAGTAGCCTTTTTTCGAGATTTCTTTTAGCCAAAGTAAGGTTTTCTTCAAATCCTAATTGAACTAATTCTTTCTCTATAGTTACCATAATACCTTCCCTGATTATAAGAAGTGTTCTCTGATCTAATAGATAAGAAGAAACATTGTGAGGGAACTTTTCTGCTTTTTGAGTTACTTCCTCAACTTCTTTATGCAGCAATTTCTGATTTTTATAGGAATGATTAGCTATGTTTTCTTTATCCGAATGGATCATGATAAACATCCCAGACTGCAGCTCTAAATTCCAATCATAATAAAATTCTTCAATATCTAAATGTATATTTAATTGTATATATCCTTTTATCTCTTCAATTAGAGTCTCCATTAACAAATCACGTGTTTTTTGAACATAGATAACTTGTCCCTTGTCTAACAAAGTCTTTTCTAAAGGTAATAAAAAGGCTTTAAAATAAACGGTTATAAAAGGAGGAGAAATGATGGTGAATACACCTCCAGGACCTCTTCCAAAGTTTTCACGAAGTAACCTTCCCATATAGCTACTTAATTCTTTTTCCAGTTTCGTTTTATCCATAGATGGTGCACCTAGTTTCTAGTTTCATAAGGTATACTATTCGTGATGTTTTATGAAAAATCCTTCTTCCTCATAAGATCATTTTCGGCAATAAGAATTCACTTTTTATAAAGTGTAAACGAGGCATACTAGTATAACTTTAATAGATTGGTTTCTGTTTAGCTTTGTATTTCCTGTGTTTAAAGATTCTTCTTTTATTTAAAATTCCAATTTTACTTCCATAGATAATGGTACTTAAAAGTAGTATATCCTTGCTAATTTCTTCTTTGTGTAATTCATTGTCATACTTTTGGTAATCCTGCAACAATCGATGAAGCTCTTTCATAAACAATACAATCTCATGATTATCAGCCATCCCGACCAAATCCTTTCTGTTGGCACATCCTATTTTTAGGTGCTGTTTTAGGGGATTATTCCGTTACAAAAGGACTTACTCTTTTTAGACAACAAAAATAAGCCGAAAAAGAAAAGGTATGTCCTTTGCTTCCTCGGCTTATGTTTGGCACAGTGTGTCCAATTCATTACTGCCTCATTAATTTTTTGGTTTTAAGATAAGTGTAATAATACTATTATCCTTTTCAAAATCCCAATCTACAAAAATATCAAGAATGTCCGCATTTAATATCTCATCATAGTCATCGTTTTGTCGTAAGATTCCTTTTTCCAAAGGACGTTTAGAGATGCGTAAGGTGTCATCAAAACCTAACGAAATTAGCTGCTTTTCAATAGCCACCAGTATTCCCTCGCGTACGATGACCAATGTACGATCGCTTAATTTATATGAAGAAATTTTTTCAGGTCCTTTTTGGGCAATCTCACTCATCTTTATAATTCGATCATGAATTGCTTGTTTTCCTGGGTAAGGGTCCCCCTCAGTCAAATCGGCTTTCAAATCGTCCAGACACACTCCCACAAAAATTCCGGAGTGGTGATCTAAGTTCCAATCATAATATAAGTGCTGTATGTCGAGGTCTGTAATCCCTTTAATTTGCCCAGTGATTTGAGGTTCAAGAGTCTTTACCAACAGCTCTCTTGTAGTCATAACCTGAAGTTCTTCATTTTGGTTTAACAGTACTTGCTCCATAGGTGATACGAAGCCACTGACATAAATAACAACATAAGGTTCATATATCGTAACATGAACAGCCTCAGGGCCTTTTCCAAAGTTATCTCGTAACAATTTGCCCACATTATTCGCCAGCTTTGTTTGCAGAGTCTTAATATCCATATTTCTTCATCCTTTATTAAGAAAGAAGCATCATATCTTCTTTCCATCATTTTATTGTACCACTACGAACGAATAATTTAAATATACAGAATAAATAAAAAATAATTTGTTACCTTATGTTTAACCTAATTATAAACGTTCAAAACCTCTTCTTTCTATTGCTTGGGAAGTATTTTGAATGTCACTGGAAAATACGAATCCGTTAGATTCGTATTGCTGTTTTCAATAAAGAAATTTATTATAAGATGATGAATGGAATTTTTTTATTCAGTGGGGACAGATAACGAATTTTTTATTTCTTAGTAGAAATCTATATATTTTTAGAGCAAGGACAATTGTTTGTAAAAGAGAATTAAACTTTGGAAACGTATAAAAAAGCCAAAGCTTTCTTAAAAAAGCACTTGGCGGCTTGCTTATTTCTTGCTTTACTTAGATAAAAATCCACTAATCATTTAACACACCTTTATTAAGAAAGGAGGCCGTCCTCCCTGGCTACTTTCTTAATAACCCATCTATTTAGGATAGTAGCAGCACCGTTAGTATATCCGCTTTTGAAGGATTCCCTCATGAATGAACTGGCGCTATTTTGTTATAAATTTTTCAGCCTTCTCCCTTTAGCTGTAACAATTTTTTATTTAATTGAGGAGTGTACATAACTAGGAACCCTGATCGCCCCATAGTATAGATGATGAAAGCCAGCCATAGGCCATGATTATGCCAGATAGGAGTTGCTGTAATCTGTATAATGATATAGACAATCATCGCGTAAATCATAGAATTTCGAACGGGAGCAATTTCAGTTGCTCCTGTAAAAACCCCATAAAGGACAAGGCCAAAACAAGCAACAAAGGGATAGATGATAAGCCATACTCCATACGTAAGTGAAAGTTCGATCACATCAGGCAAATTCGTAAATAGCCCAATAACCTGCTCTTGAAAAAGTGCATATAAACTGGCTATAGTAACTGCTGTTATTACCGACCACTGTCTAGATAAAGTAAGTATTTTTTTATATAGCTCTTTATCATTTGACCCTACTGCTTTACCAACAAGAATACTGGAAGCATTAGCAAATCCATCAAAGAAATAAGCCATTATGTAGTGGATTTGAAATAATACAGCATTTGCAGCTAGAAATTCTGTGCCAAACGAAGCACCTTTTGCTGTGAACATATTAATAACGACCAGTAAACAAATAGTACGAATAAACAAATCCTTGTTAACATTAAACATCTTCTTCATAGAATTTGTATCCATAAGTGCCTGAATTGATGGCATTTTCCATTTAAACGGAGATGCTTTCAAAATAATGAATACTCCTAATATGAAGGCTGTAACTTCAGCAATCAAGGTTGCTGTAGCGACTCCTTGTACATCAAAAGAAAAAACATGGACAAAAAGAATAGCTAAAAGCATATTCAAAACATTTGTAAGTATCTGTAAACATAGAGATTCTTTAATCTTAGCCATTCCCATTAACCAACCAAGAATCACATAGTTCATCAGTGTAAAAGGTGCTCCCCATATTCTAATCCTAAAATATTCTACTGCAAACCTACTTACATCAGCATCAGGAGAAATTACTAAGAGAGCCGCATGTTCAATCGGCCATTGTAAAAGAATAAAAAGCACCCCTACTATTACAGCTAATAAAAATGGCCGGGATAAAGCAAGTACTCCCTGATCTGGATCACTTGCCCCATTTGCTTGTGCGGCAAAGGCGGATGTACTAACTCTTAAAAAACCAAATACCCAATATAACGTATTAAAAATAAGAGTTCCTACCGCAACTCCTCCAATATAAGCTGGAGCTGGAAGTTGCCCTACAACAGCAGTATCAACCGCACCTAATAAAGGCGTAGTCATCGTTGAGATTGTCAGGGGAATCGCCAAAGTAAGATACGTACGATGATTCATCCAACCGGCCTCCTTCTATCATTTTGAGTTAAACACAAAAGCAATAGCCTCGATTACGTGGATGAAATCGAGGCCTTTAAATACATGGGTACACCTTTAAATTAGATATGATTATTTCTTGCTCTAATTGAACGAAAACGCGGATGCTCTGCAAGTATAGAACCTCTCATCTCTTTTACCACAGGATTTTTTGAAGTAAAGAACTGATTTTTCGAATTATAGTATTCGATTAATTCTCCTTTTTCTAATACACCTAATGTATCGCTAATCATATAAGCAGCTTTGATATCATGTGTAATAAAAAAATACGACAGACCAAAGTCTTCTTTTAACTCCTTTAATAGTTCTAAAATGAGAGTTTGCGTAACCATGTCTAGACTGCTTACAGATTCGTCTAAAACAATGAGCTTTGGCTTAAGAGAGACTGCCCTTGCAATATTGATCCTTTGCAGTTGACCGCCGCTAAATTGATGCGGATATTTTTTTAAGTCTTTTTCATCAAGCCCTACTCTTTCTAATAACTCAATCACGGTTCGTTTTTGTTCAGCCAATGTTAATTTTTCATAGTTTTCTAACGGTTCTGCAATAATACGTTCAGCCGTCATTCGGGGATTAACTGCTGAGTACGAATCTTGAAAAACAACTTGAAGATCACGCCGAATTTTTTGGCGAGTATATTTATCTACAGTATAGATGTCATGTCCTTGAAAAAGAACCTGTCCATGCTGTGGCTTTTCCAAGCCGAGAATTACTTTTCCTAAAGTACTTTTACCGGCTCCACTCGTACCAAGCATTCCTAAGCATGTCCCTTCTTCAATAGAGAAGGAGATATCAGAAAGTACTTTCTTAGAACGATTTTGCCATTTGAAAAACGTTCGGTTTCCGTAGCTATGAGTGACTTCATTTACTTGTAATAAACTCACTTGTTCACCTCTTATAAAATGCTTTTTACATATCAAATTAAGTTGATCACAGGTTCTTCTAAATATAATGCTGGTCTTGCATTTAGCAGTTTCTTTGTATACTCATGCGTTGGTGAATCAAATAGCTGAAATACACCTGCTTTTTCTACTATTTTCCCATGTTGCATAACGGCTACTTCATCTGCCATTTCAGAGATAACTCCTAGGTCGTGAGAGATTAATAAAATTGCTGAACCATATTCAGAACGAATTTTATCTAAATGATGTAGTACATTCTTCTGATTGTTTACATCTAACGCGGTTGTCGGTTCATCTGCAATAATAATAGCTGGATGCAGGCTTGCGGCAATAGCAATCATTAATCGTTGAAGCATACCCCCACTCAGTTGAAAAGGATAGTATTTCAAAAGCTTGTCAGGGTCAGGTAAATTCACTTGTTTCATTGACTCAACGGCAAGCTCTGTTGCCTGTTTTTTATTCCAATGCGTATGAGAGCGAATAGTCTCAATAAATTGGTGTCCAATAGTAAAAACTGGCGTAAAAGCATTCATCGGGTTTTGCATAATAAAGGCTATATCCTTTCCACGAACCTTACGCATTTCTTTCTCAGCTAAACCATTTAATTCTTGGCCTTTTAGCGTTATGCTCCCTTCAATTGTTGTTTCCTTACGATTGAGGAGCTGGAGAATGGACATGCTTGTAACGGTTTTACCACAACCGCTTTCACCAATAAGACCAAGAATTTCCCCAGGCTTCAGTTCAAAATTTATATCTTGAACAAGAGTTGCAACACCATTTTTTGTTTTTATTTGAACACGTAAATCTCTAACTTGTAACACTTTTGACTCTTCTGTTCCCAACTTTCTTCATTCCTTTTCAAAATCGACGTTTGACACCGTAACGTTCTGATAACGCTTCGCCTAATAGATTGAATGTAACAATAACAAGCATAATAGACAAACCTGGATAAAGCATCAGTTCTGGATTCGTCCGAATATATGATTTTCCTTCGTGAATCATTGCTCCCCATTCAGGTGTAGGAGACTGGACGCCTAATCCCAGAAAAGACATAGCAGATATATCCATGATAGCCCATCCCATTTCCAACGTACCCATTACAACAAGCGGAGGTAACACATTGGGGATAATATGATTTTTAATGATCTTCCATTGAGAAGAACCGCTGATCTTCGCAGCGGAGATGAAGTTCTGTTCTTTCAAACTAAGGACCATTCCTCGGAACATTCTCGCGTAATAAACCCATTGTACAAGCATCAGCGCTAAGATTACTTGTGACAGTCCAGGTCCAAATATACCAACCAATCCTAGTACAAGAATAAGGCTTGGAAAAGCCATAACACCATCGCAAAATCTCATTAAAATATGATCAATCCAACCACCTTTATAACCTGAAAACGTTCCAATAATTAAACCAATTGCTAACGATGAAATGAAAATAAGTATAGCAAAACCTAATGAGATGCGTGCTCCATATAAAATACGTGACAAGTTACATCTTCCTAAATGATCAGTTCCTAATGGGAAATCCCAGCTTGGAGGCTGCAATTTATAAGCTAAATTGACGGCAATGGGATCATTTGGTGTAATCCAAGGGGCCAATATGGCGATGATAAAAAGAATACCTAATATTGTTGAACATATGGGAATTACTTTTTGACTTTTAAATATCGTACGTATACTTGTTATCATCGATGCTGTCCTTCTTTCCTGGAAATACGCGGGTCTATATACATTTGAACTATATCTACAATTAAATTACTCAAAATAAACAAACTGGCTGCTATTAGCACGTAGCATTGTATAACAGGTATATCACGATTAAAAATAGCTTCAATGAAATAACGCCCAAATCCAGGCCAAGAAAAAACCGATTCAACGATAATTGTGCCCGTAAGCAATTTTCCAAGATTCATTCCAAGCCCAGTTATCATTGGGGAAATAGCAATTCTCAGCACATGTTTTGTCATAATCGTTTTTTCTTTAAGTCCTCTAGTTCGAGCAAATAGCACATATGGTTGTTGCAAGTTTTCAAGAACACTCGCACGTAACAATCTTGTATACATTGCTATTAAAGGAAGAGCTAGCGTAATGGAAGGCAGTACAAGATGCTGCCATGTTCCGATTCCCTCTACTGGAAAAAGATTAAGCTTAACAGAAAAGAAAAAAACCAGTATGTAGCCTAGCCAAAAAGTTGGAATAGACGCACCAAAAAAGGAGAGTAAACGGCTAAAATGATCAATAACGCTGCCTTTCTTTACTCCTGCGAGAAACCCAAGAGGCACGCTGACAAACACCGCTATTAATATACTTGCTATGGCTAGTTGAACGGTAGCTGGTATTCGATATATAACTTCATTCCAAACGGGCTTATTTGAAACATAAGATATGCCAAAATCAAGTTGGCATATCTTCATAATAGAGTTTACATATTGAATAAAGAATGGCTGATCTAAACCAAACTCATGTCTTTTTTGAGCCAAGATCTCATCAGTCGGCTGGATGTGTGCTGCTGTTAAATAAGCTTCAGCTGGATCCACCGGTGAAAGATGAATCATGCCAGTCGTGAGAAGTGCAGCCAAAAGAAAAACTGGAACGATGGACATAATTCGTTTTAGTATATAATTGCCCATGAAAACCTCCTGCTATTTACTGTTTGATGCTAATTCCTGTGAATGGATTCTCGTCACGATTAGCAGGGAACTTAAAGTTTGTTACGTTTTTTTGATAAATGGCTGTTTTCTTAATATAAGAAACAGGAATAATAGCTCCTTGATCTTGTAGCGACTTTAAAATAGACGCATAAAGCTGTTGACGTTCTTTTTCATCTGTTGTTTGAGGAACCTTCACCATTTGTTTGATTAACTCATCTTTATTTGGATATGCTGAAATAGCTTCATTAAATCCATATCCTTTTGATGCGACAATGTTTAAAAATGTATGAGGATCATAAGGAGCTCCATAGTTACTAAAGAAATTAATATCAAATTTATTATCTTTAAATCTTTGAACTTGGTCTGCTAATTCAACGCCCACAATGTTTAATTTCACACCAATTGCCGCCCATTCAGATTGGAGAGTTTCTGCCATTGCCTTTTGAACGGATTCTGCTGAATCATACATTAGCTCAATTTCAAGCAATTTTCCATCTTTTTCACGAACCGTTTTTCCTTTAGGAAGTTTCCATCCTGCTTTGTCCAATAGTGCCTTTGCTTTTTCTACATCATAGCCTACTGACTTAACATCAATATCGTTAGTATAAGGTAGATTTGCAGGTAAGATATGGTCTGCTTCCTCTTCTAAACCTGAAGTAACTCCTTCAACCATTGCATCTTTATTAAAACCATAATGCAGCGCTTCACGTACACGTTCATCTGAAAGCTGTTCTGTTTTTGTATTCATAACAAGCTGTCTTGTTGCAATCGGTTCAGAAACGCTAGTTTCATATTTTCCAGTAGACTTTAATTGTTTAAACGTATCTAGACTGATAACTCCTTCTCCATAAATCATGTCCAAGTCACCTTTTTCAAATGCCAGCACTCTCGTTTCCGCATCCGGAATAACTTTCACTTTGATTTTTGCTACTTTTGGAAGCTCTCCCCAATAATTTTCATTGCGTTTGTAAATAGCATATTCGTCAGCTTTATACTTTTCTAAAATCCATGGACCTGTACCTACGGGTTTAACAATCCCTTTTGAAGTATCACCATCTTTAGGAAAACCAGCTTCACCTAAAAAGCGAACTGGTCGAACTACAGCTAGCTCCTGAATTGTTGGGTAATATGGTTCAGTCAACGTTAATTTAAAAGTATTTTTATCCACTACTTCTGTTTGAGATACTTTCGTAATGAAACCTAACCAACTATGTAATTTAGCATTATTCAAAATAGTATCAAAATTCTTTTTAACAATTTCTGCATTAAAATCTGTCCCATCAGAAAATTTTACACCTTCACGCAAATGAAACGTGTATACTTTACCGTCCTCAGAGATTTCCCATGACTTAGCTAGACTTGGTTTTATCTTACCGCCAGCTTGATAGCTTACTAATGGTTCATACACCATAGATTGAGCAAATAATTGTGAAGGGTTGTAGACATGTGGATTCATTTCCCCTACATCTCTCGGCCAAGCAATCGTAAGCATATTATCATGACTGCCTTTCGATGTTGATTCCCCATTATTATTATTTGAACAACCAACTAATAATGTTGACAAAATTAAAATAAACACAAATGTTAACTTAATTTTCAGACTAATTTTCCCCTTAGACATAACGGTGTCTCCTCCTACTTGATGTTGATAATCGTTTTCAATTGTAAGCAGGATTCGCATTCTTGTCAATGTAATATTGAAAACTTTATTTTCAATATTGTTATCTATCTGTGAAAGTAACTTTTCCGGACGGAATGCTTGCCCTTTTTAAAGAAAAACCCCTTGAGATTTAAGAAAAAATCAAAAGACTTAAGTATTTAAAAACTGTTATACAAACCAAAGTAACGTTGACTGAACAGCTATTGTTAATATGTTAACGAGATAAAAAGCTGCCTCGGAGCGTCAGGAGAGGCAGCTTTTTATAAAACTAGATATGAAATGTGCGTTAGTAAGTAAATCACACCATATTTTTTCGTAAAAGCGATTTATTATAAGAATAAGCATATGTATAAAAGCTGCATAATTCGTAATCGTAGCCTTTCTTAAATCCCTTGTTTTCAAGGGACTTTTTTTGTTCATATTCCCAAAAAAGGGATCCAGGTAACAAAAAATGTAATATATCTCTTTTCTCTGCTAATCACGTGCTTTTTCTTGAGTATAAATCAGCTCTTAAAATCATCTAATCTAGTGAAAAATTCCTGTAGGAAATCATAAAATAACTTTTCTGTTGGAAGTAGTGCTCGTTCCTTTGGGGTAATAACGCCTACAGTCCTTGTTACGTTTGGTTCAACCAGTGGTATTTTAACTGTTGAGCGCGGCAAGCTATCGACTAGCGTGACTTCTGGCATGAGTGTTACACCTAAACCAGCAGAAACTAACCCTTTCAACGCATCGATATCATCCCCCTCAAAGGCAACATTTGGTGTGAAGCCAAGGTTCTGACAAGCATTCACAACAATATCTCGAAAGACAAAACCCTTAGGTAATAAAACAAACGGTTCGTCTACTAGTTCTTGAAGTTTTACGGAGGATTCTTTTGCAAGGCGGTGGTGAATTGGCAAAAGAGCCACAATATTTTCCGTAAATAAAACTTTTTGTTGAAGTTTTTTTTCTTTAAGAGGAAGTGGACCTATCAGGCCAAGGTTAAAATCTCCTTTAATCACACCTTCAATTAATTCCAGGTAAAGCGCTTGTTTTAACTGAAATTTTGCTTCCGGATAGCGCAATCTAAATGCATAGATTACAGTTGGTAATGTATACGCTGCTAAACTTATCGGAAAAGTAATGCGTATTGTTCCTTTTTCAGGATCTAAATATTCCTTAACCTCACGTCTCGCATCGTCTATCACATTCATGGCATGTTTCATTCGTTCAAAAAATATTTTTCCAATTGGCGTTAAATGTACCCTCCTTCCTTCTCTGATAAACAAATCGACTTCTAATTCATTTTCTAAATTTACTATTTGTCGACTTACCGAGGATTGTGCTACATGTAAAGAATGGGCGGCTTCAGTTACGTGTTCGCGTGTAGCAACCTCCATAAAATAACGGATTTGTCTAAAGTCCATTTTATATCCTCCTTATTAGTTAATGCATAAAACGCATTGATATTATCGTTTCTTTATATTGATTCGATCATTATTTCAATTATAAAATATTTTATACTAACAACCCTAAAAATTACGACGAGTTTTTTAAATTTTCATTATAAATTAATAAATAGGAGACGGATAAGTATGATAACAATTGAAAAAAATCAATCGGCGAATACAGAAAGCGTGCAGAATTATGTTAATCAAGTATTTGAAACAGTAAAAAAACGAAATCCAAGTGAAAGTGAGTTTCATCAGGCAGTCAAAGAAGTATTCGATTCTTTAATACCTGTTCTTATTAAAAACCCTCAGTATATTAACCAAGCTATTCTGGAGAGAATCGTTGAACCTGAGAGAGTCATCTCTTTTCGTGTACCTTGGGTCGATGATATGGGAAATGTTAGAGTGAATCGAGGGTTTCGCGTCCAATATAGTAGCGCAATTGGTCCATATAAAGGCGGATTAAGATTTCACCCATCTGTCAACGCAAGTATTATTAAATTTTTAGGATTTGAGCAGATTTTTAAAAACTCTTTAACTGGTCAACCAATTGGCGGCGGTAAAGGCGGTGCTGATTTTGATCCTAAAGGAAAATCAGATGGAGAAATAATGCGTTTTTGTCAAAGCTTTATGCTAGAACTTAGCAAATATATCGGACCTGATACGGATGTTCCTGCGGGTGATATTGGTGTAGGAAGTAAAGAAATTGGCTTTTTGTTTGGGCAATATAAAAAAATGCGTAGCACCTTTGAAGCAGGCGTTCTAACAGGAAAAGGCCTTAGTTATGGTGGAAGTTTAGCTCGTAAAGAAGCAACTGGATATGGAACAGTTTACTTTGTTGAAGAAATGTTAAAAGATAATAATCTCAGCTTTAAAGGCAGTACAGTTGTTGTGTCAGGGTCAGGAAATGTCTCAATTTATGCAATTGAAAAAGCGATGCAGCTAGGGGCTAAAGTGGTCGCGTGCAGCGATTCGGATGGTTATATCTATGTCAAAGATGGTCTTAACTTAGAGACAGTTAAACGGATTAAGGAAGTAGAAAAGAAACGCATAAGTACTTATGTAAATGATCATCCCGAAGCGGTTTACGTGGAAAGTTGTAATGGGATTTGGACAGTACCATGTGATATTGCTTTACCATGTGCTACTCAAAATGAAATCGATCAAAACTCTGCAGAATTATTAGTTTCCAATGGAGTAAAAGCAATTGGTGAAGGTGCAAATATGCCATCTACATTAGAAGCTGTCGAGATTTTCTTAGAGAACAATATTTTATTTGCCCCTGCTAAAGCAGCAAATGCTGGTGGTGTTTCTGTATCAGCATTAGAAATGGCTCAAAATAGTACTAGGCTTTCTTGGACTTTTGAAGAAGTCGATAGTAAATTACATGCGATTATGAAAAGTATATACCAAAATAGCAAGAAAGCTGCTCAAGAATACAACGCTCCTGGTAATCTTGTCGTAGGTGCAAACATTGCCGGATTTATAAAAGTTGCTGATGCTATGATTGAGCAAGGTGTTATTTGATACTTCATTAGGAGAATATACTAGTATGGATATCTTGAATTTAAAGGCTGTTAATAATGGGTGACTTACAGATAGTTTCTACAATTATAATTGCTGGTTTAATTGTACTTTCATATGCACTCAGCAGAAAAAAACCTACTATTAAATATATAGCACCTCTAGTTGTAGGAGTGGTTAGTGTTGGCATTGTTATCTTAAGTTTCCTTATCGGAGGATGGATTGGTATGAGAGTAGGAACAATTAGCTTTACTGCTTTTATCTCATCACTTATCTCCCTACTAATTATATCTATAGCTGAGTCTGTAAAAAGAAAATTCAGTAAAAACATTCACCACTAAAGTATGTATAGCACATACAAAGTCAGTTTATATAATGCGGATGATTGGTAGAAAAAGAAGTCGTCAAATAATACCAAGTATAAAAGCCCTTATTAGTTTTAGGGGCTTTTTACTTATTCTAATCATAATTCTGGTGACTAAGAATAGTACTACATACAATCTAAAACAGAAAAGACTACTGACTCACCAGGGGAGTGACCCCAAGGTATCAGTAGTTTTTTTGTTCATGAAACTTTTGGACAGAAAGCTAATGAGCCTCTTAATACAAAATAACATTCCTATTTATACTATCTTAAACGTACTAATAAATAAAATATTAAACGATGCCAGTTAAACTATAGATTCCAATGATTATAAGGACAGTTAACGTTTTCAAAATAGTGATAGCAAAAATATCACGATACGATTGAACATGTGTCAAACCACAAACGGTAAGGATCGTAATGACTGCTCCATTATGGGGTAGTGAATCCATCCCTCCGGAAGCCATTGCAATTACCCGGTGCATGACTTCTGGAGGAATGTTATATTGGGCTGCCGCCTCCATATACTTTTCACCCATCACGCTTAGTGCAATCCCCATTCCTCCGGAAGCTGATCCGGTAATTCCCGCCAAAACATTAGTTGTTACGGCTCCGTTGACAAGTGGATTCGTAAATATATGCGAAACACCATCTCGAACAACGCTAAAGCCAGGAAGTGCAGCAATAATACCGCCAAATCCATATTCGGAGGCTGTATTCATGGTTGCTAGTAAAGCTCCACCAATGCTAATACTTATCCCTTCTTTAAATTTGGATTGTACTTCTCTCCAGTTATATAATATCGTAGAAATTATTCCAAATAATAAGGCAAGTTCTACTGACCAAATTCCAGTAACCTGGGAAAGTTCGACCTTCCCAAAAGAATCTAGGCCGATGGAAGAGAAATCAAATCCGTTTGGATACCACTTAGGAATAATCGTAGTGAAAAATTTATTAGTGACCCCAACAAGAATTAGTGGGACAAATGCAAGAAGTTCACGAGAACGGCTGTTTGAAGTCTTGAGGTTTATTGAATAATTCTCCTCTTCAGCCTGGATAGTGGCTGCCATTTCTACTTCATTACCTTCAAAACCTGAATATCCTTCTCCAGCTTTGCGAGCCTTTCGAGAACGTGATTCTAAATAAATCATTCCAACAGAAAAAACAATAACCCCACCAATTATCCCTAGCATTGGAGCAGCGTAAATATCTGTCTTAAAAAAGGTAGTAGGAATTACATTTTGTATTTGTGGCGTTCCAGGTAAGGCATCCATCGTAAATGTTGCGCCCCCTAAAATAATAGTTGCGGGGAGCAGGCGTTTGGGAATATTTGATTCACGAAATATGTTGGAAGCAAACGGGTAAACAGCAAAGGCAACAACAAACAAACTTACACCACTATAAGTCAGTATTGCACTTAGTAGTACAGTAGCTAAAATTGCTCGTTTAGGTCCCACCCAACTGATTATAGTTTGAGCAATAGATTTTGCCACTCCAGACATTTCAACTATTTTTCCAAATATAGCTCCTAAAAGGAACACCGGAAAATATAACTTAACAAAACCAACCATCTTTTCCATGAAAATATTAGAAAAGAAAGGGAGTACGTATGATGGCTCAGTCAACAAGACTGCAAACAACGCACAAAGCGGCGCAAAAAGAATTACTGAAAACCCTCGATAAGCAATAAACATAAGCAGTCCTAAAGATAAAAGAATAACAATAAGATCCATACAATCCTCCTTATTTTTAATAAATAGTTAGTTTTTACAATATAAAACGCATGAAAAAAGGACCGTTTACGAAATTTTCAGAAGCCTATAAGTGATCTAACATCTATTATTTAAAGTCCCATAGAATACACAATCTATTTATTGGTTGCTCCTCTTCCCTATTCTGTAAATCCGTGGAGGCTTTACTTCAGACTATATAGCACGCTATTCTCTGAAGCTCATTTTACGCATACTTAATAAATTGGGATTAAAGTGCTTTATATTATCTGTAAATCTTGGAGAACTACCTTTTTTTTCAGCTTCCTTCACTAATTTGACAACTAAATCATTATAAGGAGTTTTTATTCCTGCCTCCCTCCCCTTTCTACAAATAAAACCGTTGATAAAGTCAATTTCAGTTTTTCTTTTCTTTTCCAAGTCTTGTAACATGCTCGCTTTTGTATTACTATGTGGTCCCCAAACCTCTTGATAAAAATCCATTTTATTAGATATATCATTTTCATCTTGAAGTTCAAGAACCTTCATATCTTTTCCTTGAATCCTCTCTAATTTAATTCCATAAGCATGGGCAACCTTTATAGTTTCGTCTGCAATGTAGGCTAAGCTAACCATTGCTGGATCACTGGCTAAAACCTTCCCAAAACAACAGCCTAATGCAGCTGACATGCCACTAAATGTTGCATTCATTAATAATTTTGCCCATTTTATTCCCATGATGTTAGAAGAGATATCACAATGACCAACTAAATCTAAAATTCTTTTTACTTCCTTGAGTCGAGGAGTTATTGATCCATCTAATTCACCAATATCAAACGCATATTTTTTTAAAATTCGAGTTTCTGTTGCAAGTTCGGATACACCTGGACCAAGCCAGGTAGCACCAAATCCTACAACACCACCAATGGTTCTTTCATGTCCAATATAAGCAGCAACGAAGTCCTCAGGTATACCATTTTGCAACGTACAGACGATACTAGTAGAGTGAAGATGCGGAAGCAATTGTTCTAAAGAAGCCTGATTGTAAACCTGTTTAGTTAATAAAAAAACTAAATCATATTGACCAGTAATTTCATGGGGTAACATGGCCTTTACAGGAACGCAAAGATCCATAAAGCCAGTAATCTTTGCACCGGAATGATTGAGCGCGGATACATGTTCCTTATTGATATCGATTAAATCTACTTTTTGTCCTCCTGCAGTAATTAAGGCTCCTATTATAGTTCCTAAGGAACCTGAACCCATTATTGCAATTCTCATATGTATTCCTCCCTGGAGAATGATTAATTTATTGAATGAACTCAAGTTTATTAAGTGCATTTTCTTCTACTAAAATTGATAAATAAATAAAAAGGCTATTAAAATTTAAAGTTTCAGAATAATTATAATGCTCTCTTTTAATGCCTTTTTTGTGTCTTCTTCGATCCCACACGATGGGTCGAAATTATTCAATCTACAATATTACTTTATTCAGAGGTGCTCATCCTCTCCTTTTACTCATTTTAAGGAGAATTAAAAGAATCTGACCGGATTGATGCTTGGAAAAGCAAAGAGCAGCCAAGATTTCCTAGATTATTTACCAATGCTACTTAATCCCTTCAAGCGCTTTGAATTATCCAAACCTAAAATTTCTCTAGCTTGGTTCGGAGTAGCGACATCTCTTCCTAAAGTTTGAGATAAACCTACAATTCTTTCTACAAATTGAGCGTTGGTTTTCGCCAATTCACCCTGTCGATAATAGACACTGTCCTCCATTCCTACGCGAACATGTCCCCCCATTATAATACTCATTGTGTTGATAGCTAATTGATCTTTACTTGCTCCAATTGCCGACCAAGTTGAACCGGCAGGAATACTTTCAGCTAAAAATAATAAATTCTTGGGTGTAGCTGCCATCCCTCCCCTTATACCTAAAACAAACTGAAAATGAAAGGGGGAGTCGATGAAGCCCTTTTTAGCAATTCGCAAGGTATTATCAATCATACCGACATCGAATATTTCAATCTCAGGCTTTATCTCATACTCCTTCATTTTTTTTGCCAAGCGCTCCAGAAAATTAGGTGAATTAAGAAATACATCACTACCAAAATTCATTGAACCAGCATCAAAAGTTGCCAACTCAGATCCTAATTCACATACTCGAAGACGATCTTCATCGTTCATGGCCACTCCACCAGCTGTCGTTAAGTTAATAATAATATCGCATTTATCCTTTATGCGATTAACGACTTCTACATAGGTACCTAAATCAAGAGAATTATTTCCGTCTTCATCTCTTACGTGAATATGGGCTATAGACGCCCCTGCTTGCCACGCTTCATAAACAGAATCGGCAATTTCCTTTGGAGTAAAAGGTACATAAGGAGTATGTTTGCGAGTTGTCTGAGCCCCAGTTGGAGCAACAGTAATAATTAATTTTTCCAAAAAAACCCCTCCATTTGTTTAACATTACTGGTGTTTTAGCGAAACGTTTCGATGAAAACATAACATAAAAGTCACATAAATAATAAAAAATAACCAAATTTTATTATTAAATTCCTATTTTACAAGCTTTTAAAAAGTTTTAATTTAAATTTGATAAATATATTAGCGAAACGTTTCGTCAATACTTATTATAATTTGTTAGCGTTTGCAAAATCAAGAACTTTCTAAAGAAAATTCAGAATATTATTGGTGATCTACCCCCTACTATCGAAATAATAAGCAGTTACGTGCGATGATACTCTATATTTGTTTAACAATTTAGTTACTTATATTACATACTAATACTTAGACAACATTCAGAGTCTTAGAATCTATAAAAACAAGAAAATTAGCATGAAATTCTTCGGTATCACACCCACAAAATATTAAAAGAACCAGGACTATTAAATGGTTTAATAACCATAAAAAGATGAATGCATACGTTAGTATTGATTGATATTCTGTGGTTTGACTCTACGATACTCCTTTACAAAGAAAAAATTAATAAGCAAGCTGTTAAATATTAAGACAAATTAAAGACGCGTCTCTATAACGACTGTTATAGAGACGCGTCCATCAAATATGTGAATACGTTTTTGAAAAACAATTTTTAGCTTTTCAATGATGCCTGTGTTTTTACTTCTTAGTATCAATGACATTAAATTAATTTAACCCCTTTAACTTTCTTATATTGTTACCCTAAAGTTGATTTAATAAAGTTTATCAATCTTATTTTTTTTATATCCACAGCTTTCGCGAACTACTAAAGATGGGGTAAGTATGATTTGTCTAGCCCGAGTTTCATCTTTTTCTTTGATCATTTCCAATAGAAACTCCATGGATATTTTACCCATATCATATGTAGAATGGTCAATACTGGACAAAGGAACAAGGAAATTTTCAGAAAAGGAATTGTTATCATTTCCAATAACTGAAATGTCCTCTGGAACACGAATACCAGAATCTCTTAGCCCCTTTATCACTCCGAAAGCTATTATGTCACTTGCAGTACAAATGGCCTCTGGTAATACTTCCACTTGCTCAATCATCTTTTTTACATTGGTATATCCTGATTCTAAGGAATATTCTCCATCAAAGATAAGCATTGGATCAATATCCAATCCATTTAGAGTCATGCAACTCATAAATCCTGCTTTTCTTTCTCTCGCAGTATTGATTCCCAAATCACCTCCCAAAAAAGCGATTCTTTTATAGCCTTGTCTTACTAAATGATTAACTGCTAGCTCAGAAGAGAGTGGATTATTAACTCCGACAAAATTTTTATCATAAAATGAGGGTTTTCTATTGATTAAAACATATTTTAATCCTGATTTTTCAACTTCATTTAGATCCTCCGAATTAGCAATATTAGCTAATAAGAGACCGTCAACCTGCTTTTCCAGCATTAGTTCTAAATAAGTCAAAATCTTTTTATGTCCATTTGATACATTACACAGGATTACATTGAAATTATTATTAAACGATACATCTTCTATACCTTCGATCAATGGGGGATAAAAGGGATTTGAAAGATTTGAAACTATGACACCAACCGTGTTAGTTCTCTTTTTTTTCAAGCTTCGTGCTACTGCATTTGGTTTATAATTTAATTCTTTAATTGCCTGCATCACTCTATTGGTAAGTGCCGGACTGACATATGCTGATTGATTAATTACAGCTGACACGGTAGAAAGGGAAACATTAGCTTTTTTAGATATATCCTTCATTGTAGCCATTTAAAAACCTCCAGGCGAAACGTTTCGATATCTTTAATCTATAATAAGCTGAGAGCGATTGCAATTTAATAGTATTATTTCCAATTTAAAATAGCTTTTTCACTGCAAACATAGCAACGAGACTAGAAGGGGTAAATTTACAATTAATCTTTGTCATGTATAAATTAAGGGCAAGCTAATTTTCATTGGCTTACCCTTACCTATAGCATGAAGTACAAAAAAGGCTCGTTTATTACTTTCTATTGACAGGAGTCATGTCCACTCCTTCTTCATACTTATTTTAAAAACTAAAAAAGAAACTATTTATAAATAAAATCTGTTGCTTGTTTATTTATTAAATTCAGCAGGAGCTGAAATATTCTCAAGAACTTTTCCTGTTTCTTTATTTGAAGTATTACTTACCGCTAAATCTCCCAAAGAAACCATTCCAATGAGTTTTCCGTTTTCTACAATAGGAAGTCTGCGTATTTGATGCTGAGACATGAGATATGAAGCCTGCTCTACAGACATGTATTTTGTACCGGTAATGACATCAGTATTGATCATTTCAGATATTTGTGTGTTCGCATTAAAATTATTAGCTAATCCCTTGACAACTAAATCACGATCCGTTATTAAGCCTATTAGCTTATCATCTTCACAAATTGGAATAACTCCTACATCTACATTCTTCATCATATTAGCTATCTCACCACATGAACTTTTAAGGTTACCTGTCTCAATATTAGAAGTCATCACTTCTGTTATATTCATAGCAACTCCTCCTTTATTTAATCATTGTCTTACTTCACTTGATTCCCGCACCTCATCTTCTAAAACGTCCATTTGAGTTTTAGGATACAAAGCTTTAGGTTTTAATGAGAAGAAAATGGTGAATGGATTTGAAAAATTCATCGCATTTTATTGGACAGTAAAAAGGTGTAAGAATGATAGGAAACGAGGTTTTAATAAAAGAGCACAACCCTTTGGTTCGTAATAAATTTATACTTTTCTTCTTCTCATCTTTATACTTTTACAAAAGAGTTATTCGAAGCTATTTTTCATTAAATTGAAATATTAAAACTATTATATAAATTGTATAATTTAGTAGTATAAAAACTACTAGAAAGGAATTACACACTATGTTATGGTTTATATCTGCTTTAGGGACAGCTGTATGCTTCGGAGTAAACAATACTTTATTTAAATGGGGTGCTCTTCAACATTTATCTAAAGTGTGTATTCAACTTTTCTTTTATTGGATTTCTTTTTTTATCCTCTTATTATTTATTCTTATTAAAGGAAGTTTTGAATTTCACATTTTACCTATTTTAACGGGGGCACTAATCGGTATCTTAAATGCCAATGGCAATATCCAAATGTCGAAAGCCTTTGAGAAAGGACCTGCGAGTATTACATCTACCATTATTGCGATGAATACAGTCATTGTTGTTATAGCTACATCCTTATTATTTCCTCAATCCATTCCTTTAACAAATTGGATTGGTATCGTCATTATTATATTGGCAGCTTGTATTATTCAGTATCAACCAAACAAAACGGCACACATAGAGTATAAATTATGGATTTTGAGCTGCTGTTTAGCTCTTCTATCTATCGGCACAGTTGGTGTTATTATGAAATTCAGCACGTATCAGCACTTTAGTATGGGTGAAATGCTTGTTTCAATGTATGGCGGAGGAGCTGTCTATTTAAGTTTATTAGCTCGGAAAGAATTTAAAAAATTAACTGCATATAAAATTGAAATAAAGATAGGTATACTAGTTGGTATATTAAGTACGATTGGTTACAGCTGTTATTTATTCGCCCTAAAGGAAGGTCCATCCAGTGTGGTTTATCCAATCATTAGTTTAAATTGTATTGTTGTTTTAATTGGGAGCTTAATTATCTTTAAAGAGAGACTTAAAAAATATCAATTAATAGGAATTATTCTTACTCTATGCGGAATCGTGTTGACTAAGATATAAGTTCTTGCACCAATACCGACAGAAGAATGAACATATAGTGAAATGGGTCTCCCTCTGGATGGCAACTGAAGATGTATATAGTATACATACATAAAAAAACAGAAAAACTCCCCCAATGCGTTAAGGGAGTTTTTCTATTTTTAGAAGTTAGCTAAATGATGATTCATCCATCTTGAGCTTTGGGTACCAATCTTGCCTTAATGTATCGATTGAATCGGTCGTTTTAGCTATGCTCTCTCTCCTAACCTGTTTTTATTTATTTCAACAGGTAGCGTTAATGCCGCTAGCTTGCAGAACTTTTTCTAGTGCACTTTGCTCTTTATTACTTAAAGGAACCATTGGCAAACGAACACCGCCAACTTGTATTCCATTTAGATTTAATGCAGCTTTTACTGGTGAAGGACTTGGCGCAATAAATAATGCTCTCATAATTGGAAGCAGATTGCGATGTGTAGCAGCAGCTTTTTGGACATCGCCATTTTTGAAGGCATTAATCATTTCTTGCATATCATTGCCAATGATGTGGGAAGCAACTGAAATAACTCCTGCCCCGCCAATTGCTAATACTGGTATTGTTAACCCATCATCGCCGCTGTATAGTGTAAAGTCGCTAGGTGTTTTGCTAATAATCTCTGCCATGGCATCCAAGTTGCCACTTGCTTCCTTAATTGACACAACATTAGGGATCTCTGATAGACGAACAACTGTTTCAACAGAAATGTTAACTATGCTTCGCCCTGGGATATTATAAAGCATAACTGGTAGAGAGGTTGATTCGGCAATCGTTTTAAAATGCTGGTACAAGCCTTCTTGAGACGGCTTATTATAGTATGGAGCAACGAGCATAATACCATCGACTCCTGTTTCCTCTGCAAGTTTCGTTAAGCTCATCGAAGCTTGCGTGTTGTTTGAGCCAGTTCCAGCGATGACGTGGACTCTTCCAGCAGCAGCTTCTACAACACATTTGAATAATTCAATTTTTTCTTCTGTGGTTAATGTTGGAGACTCTCCAGTTGTACCAGCTACAACTAAGCCGTCTGTGCCATTTGTAATTAAATGCTCAACCAACGTTTTCGTCGCGTTAAAGTCAATTTCGCCATTCTGATCAAACGGGGTAACCATTGCTGTTAATACTTGGCCAAAATTCATAACTACACACCCTTTATAAAATTTTTAAAATTAGAGGGGTCAGAGCCATTCATAAGAAACGCAAAAAAGCAGCAACGAGGGATTCGTTGCTGCAGTAGAAACAATATTTATCAAAAATAGTTTCCGTGCGTAAGATAGCCCTCCATACAGTTTCCCATATGACAGTTCTGTATTTATTCAACAGCAGAACCAGCTTCAAGAACATGAGATTCTTTCAGCTTCGGCAAATACCCCTTTCCACAATTGTCATTGGATCTCATTCTCCTCAAATTGTATACTTATGATCTTTGCACCTCTATCCTCACTTCAAAAAATATTGAAATAAGAAAATATTTAATTGAATTTAATATAACAGTAAATTTCCTTTCACGCAAGAATCATTTAAGTATAATTTTATGGACACCATGTAATTAAGTCCTTACCCTTATTTTTGAGAGAATGCCTCCGGATTATTGACTCAAATCCAATCGACTACATTTAGTACTTTATAATATTCATTTTCTTTTGCGCTAATATAATAATCCTTTTGTTTATAGTTCATATCTCCAATCCTCTTTTGGTTATTTATGAACTATAAATTTTTTCATAAGATAGCATCAAATTTAGACTGTATCTCTTATTTCCTTATAACATCTACATTGGTTTAAATAGTTTATAATATCTTGGTTATTTACTTCTTTGATATTATCTCCAAAAAGTTCAACGGCACTTTCTAAACGTTCCCTTTTATTATCAATCGTTAGTACATATCGAAGTGCATCAACTACTGGTGCATTATGGTATGTACGACGAACGAAATATTCTTCGATTGCCTTATTTAAGTATTCTGACTCAGCCTTTCTAAATTTAGTTTCTGACCTTTGAAGGTTCTTTACCTCCATCTCTATCATAAATCCCTCATCCTCTCCGATTTAATTTACTATTTTATTCCCCTACTAGAAGTAAAATAAAACTTAGTTTGTATACAAATAATATATTTTCTCAAAATAAAAAACACCTGTGAAGACAGATGTTTTTTGTAAACTTAACATATTAAAGGAGAAACGATTCGTCAGCAAAAGGAGGAATCTGATTAGGTACAGTATGTGCTCATTTTTCGTATTTATACGTGTTCGAATTAAAGAATAAAATGAGGTTAAGCAAACCCATTGATGTTCGATTTTTGTAAGGTTAAAGGATAGATTAATTTTTGACGAAGTGAGTTATAGAATGTAGTCAAGTTATTGGTGAGGAAATATAGCTTTATCTTTTAATTGATGCATCACAAGGACATACTAAAAAATGAGGTGATAACATGGAAATAAATCGAGCTAAACAAATTCTTTCTTCCCCCAAGGAAATTGATGTTCATTACCACGGAGTTCCTATTTGGATTAAAAGTGTAGATGAAACATCAAGTATGGCTACCGTTCATGCGAGAGGAACACATGATGAAGCCCGTATGGTTCCAGTCCTTGATTTAGAAGAAAAATAAAAAGTCGGAAAGAAAGAATGTAGTTTTTTACATTCTTTTCTTCCATCTCCAAATAGAACCCAATAACTGATACCATATTTCTGTAAGCTTTATTTATAAGAAAAAAGAGGTGCAGCATGAAAGAGAAAAAAGAACCAAAACTTAGAAGTGGCGAGCTAGAAAATGCGGAACTAAAAGGCTATTATGGAATGGATCCTGAAACTAGCCTTCAATCTGTTAATTTTGCTACGACAGAGAACCCATACTTAAATGAGCATTATCAAGAAGATTCTAAAGAAAATGAATAAAAAGAGAAGAAAATAACCGACCCTTATTTCTTTTCTGTAGTTATGCATTTTTATTAAGTTGACAATAGAAGAGTTTTCAGATAACATATTTCGATTTCGGCTTATTCTTACTTTTGCAACGATATTACCTGACACCTAACCATTATAAAGAGCCACTTGTTTTACGCAAGTGGCTCTTTGCTACGTTGATTGAATACGCTTGACCCCCTAATAAATAATGGCAAAAAGCAATCTATAATTGATTTAGATTATTCTTTGACTAATTTAACAAGCATATGAGCAAGATGATGTTGTTCTTCCTCGTTTCCAACTTTCCATAACTCATGTAACAAGTATTGCTCTTCATTTTGTGGTTCTTCATGTGCTGCGAGATAGTCAGCTATTTTTTTAGCTGCTAGAGCTAATTGATTATCATTTAACCCTAGTTTCTCACCTTTTGTGACTTTATCTCCTAAGTAACTTTTAAATTCGTTAAAACTAGAAAGGATGTTGTCTTTCTTCTCTTGACTCATTTCATTTAGTTTATCCTCTACTTTATTTTCAACAGTTTCAGTATTATTGTTCATTTTTCATTCTCCTTCCAATTAAGTATCAATGTTCTTATATGGTAAATCCCCCATTTACAGGTATATAAACATTTCGTAGCCTACTCATATATTAAGTAGAATAGTTTAACGGGCTTCAAAATAGTGAACACTTCTTTTTTGATGAGTTTAAATGGAATATATTGGATATAAAAAAAGAAAAACTCCCCTAGTACGTTAAGGGAGTTTTTCTTTTTTTAAATATTAAGGGTGTAATTGCTTGTTACTTACATATCATTTAATATTTCTGTAGATATTTATTATAACCTATCAAATGATTTCGAGAAAGCAAAAAATGAAAGCGATTACTTCGAATTTAAAATAACAAATGAAACATAACTGTTTTTTATGAGATGTATTTTGGTTCTGAAAAAATACAGAGCTTAAGCTTAAATGGTCTAAAGTTTCTCTTATATATTAATATATAAGAAACTTTTATTCTTTATCGTTTCGTGGCACAGCATTAGAAACCATAGAAATGTCTCCAGTATAATATTTATGCGGATAAGGATCAGAAGACGACTTAGCAGGCTTTGTTACAAACTCTTTCTCAAGATCACCTAATTTGGTTTCATCTGTATTGTTCTCTGATACCTGTTCTAAATTATTTGATTGATTATCGACCATATAAAATTCCTCCTTTTAATTAAACAATGCTCATTGCTCATTAAGGATACATTTTTTAATAACCTGGATATAAATGCTGTTTTTATTCTATACTTTCCTGTGCTTTTTCTTCATTTAGTATATATTTGAAATAAATATTTATTACTTTTTTGAAATTGTGAACGATTTATTTATACCTTTAAAATCTATTATGTTAATTAAGAAAGTATGTTATATTCAATTCAAAAAGCAGAGACCGATTGGCCCTGCTTGTTATTTGACTATTACTTTCCCCACCATTCCACTATTAAAATGATACCTACATATCAGTTCATATGTACCAGGATTTTGTGGTTTTACGGTAATGGTTTTTTCTTTTCCAGGCTGGACTTCAGCGTCAATTCCGAGCTTTTCTACTGTGAAGGTATGCTCTTTCTGACCTTCATTTTTTAATATCAATGTTGTCGTTTTTCCACTCGGGATAGTGATGGTTTCTGGATTAAAGAAATCATCGTTCAACTGAACCTCCATGGTTTTCTGTCTTACCGCGTCGGATTCAGCCAAAACACCGAGTAATCCTGAAGTCATCACACTGATAACCATCGTAAACAAAACGACTAATCCCATTAACCAGTTTCTCACAGACATTTGCATTCACTCCTTTTATAAGCCATATTCTTTTCCAATTCATAAAATAATATCACTATTTTTTTAAATTAATCATTGTTTTTCCTTTATTTCTATTTATAGAAAGCACAAATTCCATTAAATTGCCTAACTTTATAAAATAGTATTGATACTAATAGAACAGTTACAATCATATTCTTATAAAAGAAACCATTAAAAAGGAGTGTCAAGTTAGTTGATAAAAGCTAAGGTTAGTTTACGGCCTATTGTTAGTAAAATAAATTTACCTACTGTGTTGAAAACAGCTATACTTCCTGGTGACTCATTTGAAAGTTTATTTATTGCAACCCAAGTAGGAGAGATCTTTTACATAAGAGACGAAGCTATACAGACTTTTTTAGATATTCGCTCACGAATCATAAAATTAGGTACGTCTGAACCAGGTGTTTCCCGCGGAGGATATGATGAACGAGGATTGCTAGGGCTAGCGTTTCATCCAGAATTTTATTATAATGGTCTGTTTTATCTTCATTACTCAGCTGCTGGAACACAAGGCCCAGGTGCACTTTCCGAACATTATAGGCCTAACCCGTGTGATCCTAAAACTTCAAACTTAAGGTGGATAAATAGAGAAACTAAATATGATCATATTGATACAGTGGAAGAATGGGTTTTCCAACCAAATGCTCAGCCTCAAAAAAGACGGACGTTACTTAACTTAAGAAGACCATTTTTTAATCATAATGGTGTCAACAGCTTAAATTTTTCACCTGAAACTGGAAAACTTATCTTTACAACCGGAGATGGTGGATCAGGCTATGACCCCTTTAACTTAAGTCAGGATGATATAGAAATTTACGGGAAAATAATTGAAATTGATGTAGGTAAGAATACATTTATCCATAATCCACCCGTAGTCACACGTTTTAGTGAACTCCCCTCACCTATTCAGGAAACTCTTACGCTCATTGCTAAGGGTGTTCGCAATATAACGGGTATTTCATTTCAAAAATTTTATAATCAGTACATCAAATATGTGGGAAATGTTGGACAAGACGTAGTAGAGTCGATTTTTTCATTTGTTCATTATAAGCCAATACCTGTTCCTCAACTTGTTCAAGCTTCTTTAATGAGAGCCAAACCCAGCCAAGAAGGATTTATTAACCTTGGCTGGCGGGGATGGGAAGGAGATTTTCCGACTTCGTTTATAAAAAGGTGTTCTGAAAATCCGGCCTTGGATGAGAAAATAATTGCTTATTACAATGAAGCGGTAAAAACTTCAGTGAGACGTATTCAGCCTTTAACAAGTTATTTTCACAAAGATCCCCGCCCCAATAAATTTGGAGGGACCTCCCTTACAGGAGTTCAGCCATATATGGGGAATAAAATCTCTAGCTTAACAGGAAGCGTTATGTTTACGGATATTGCACAGGTTAAAGAATCTCAATCCCCAATTAGAGGAGTTTTAGCTTATACCAGAGCAGGTACAGATTGTAAGCTAAATGATTTTAGTGTTGTGGAAGTTGATTATAATTTTGGTTCCCAATCAGCTTACTACGTTAGTTTGGGAACGAACCTGGATCAAACCAAGCTTTATTTAGGAGTTTATGGCTCTATGAAAGTGTCTGACTTTAATCAAGGTACTGTTTTTGAAATTGTTCCATGATTTATATTTATAAAATTCGAGTGGGTATTGATTTTCTCCTAAAAATTATAGCTTAATTTTTTTACCAGCTATTTTGTAGGAATGAACAAATGAACTTTCTAGAAAATAAAAAAGCCTTTAATCAGTAAAGCCCATAAAAGATTCATTTTATGGGCTACAGTACATACCTTTAGAAAGATAAAGAAATTTATCTTAACGGATATGGCCTATTCCTTTAAAAGTAAATGCGACTTATTAGTCCTCCCGCTTAATTTCTTTATATATTACATGTAAGAGTTGATATATCAGGCAATGATCTAAATCTCTCTTTAACCCCTTATAATGTAAAAACAGTTAACCGAGGTGAAATTCATGTACTTTTTAAAGTCTCTTTCAAGTGAAGTAAAATCTGCGCAGCTTTTTTTTAATAGACTATCTAAAACTAAGCAGCTTGTCTCAGGCGCTCTTTTCGCCAGCTTAGCAGCCCTTTTTCAATCAGCAGGAGGTTTCTTACCCGGAATAGGAGTTTTTATTAGTCCATTCTCTACTGCACCCATTCTTTTTTGTTTTATACTTTCGCTCCCTCTAGGGTTTATTACCTATATACTAACAAATCTGCTTCTTCTGATTATCCAGCCAAGTGAACTTATTATTTTTCCTTTTACAACAGGAATATTGGGAATGGGCATAGGAGCCGCTTTTTACTTTTTTAAAAAGAGATTGTACATTATTATAAGTGGGGCCACTCTATTAACTGTTGGGATTATTACCCTATTGTACGGTTTCAAATTCCCAGTACTAGGTCCCGTGATTTCTAAAAATTTTTCTCTTTCTACTACTGGTTTAATTTTTGTATTTACTTTCCTTTATAGTTGGATTTGGGTTGAACTCAGCTTAGCTTATTTCAAAAAATTAAAAACATTTATTTCCTAGTGAATCTACAAATTAATCCCTTAACAAAGATAACTCGTTAAAATAATGGAGAAATCGCAATCAGCTTTTTAGAAGAACGTCAATTAGGACAATCTCATCTAAACTTTGTAAGGCTCTTTTCATTATATTTTCAAATCCAACTAAACTATTTGCCTGTTCGCCTTTAATTCCAAAGCTTTTTGCCAGTTGAACAAAATCTGGGTTTGTAAAAGTTATTCCATAGCTCTTACCAAACTTTTTGTTCATCATTTCCTGCTCTATTTTTAATGTAGAGTCGTTTAAAACAATAATGATGAATGAAAGCCCTAAGCGCTTTGCCGTCTCTATTTCAGCAAAATTCATTAAAACTCCTCCATCTCCAGTAATACAAATAGCTGGATCATTAGGGCAGGCTAACTTAGCTCCAATTGAGCCTGGTAGAGCAATACCCATGGCAGCTAGACCATTTGATATAATGAGCCTGTTAGGGTTTTTAGGTTGATAAGTTCGGGCTACAGATACTTTATGAGCTCCCACATCTGAAATCACAATCGTTTTCTCTGAAGAGAGCTTGTCAATAATATGCAAGATATTCTCGATTGTCAAAGGCAGCAAATCGCTATCTATCTTTTTCTCTTCAATGTGATAAGATTGCTTAATTTGTTTCTGGAGATTACCAGAGGGAATCCATGGTTTAGAAGGAATATCAAGCTGATTGAATACTCGTAAAGTCTGCTTTATATCTCCAACCAATTCGACCTCTATAGGGTAATATTCATCTACTTCTGCCGGTAAAGTATCTATATGTAAAATTGGTGTTTTTTCTGTGTTCCATTCTTTGGGTAACCTTTCGACAAGATCAAACCCAATTACAATAAGTAGATCAGCTTCCTTTAAGCCTGCGAGCACTTCATCTTTTTCATTAAATCCAAACGTAAAGAAATTTTGTGGATGATCTTTAGACAGTACACCTTTAGCCATATAACTATGGGTAACCGGTGATTGAAGGCGTTCAATAAATCGTTGAAGCTCATCCACGGCTTCCTGTCTAATAGCGCCGTTACCGATAATAACAAAAGGTCTCTCATACTGCTCAATAAGAGTATTGGCAGCCTGAATGGACTCCATTATAGGTATACTTACGGGTATAGATGTAAGTGAAATAGGTTTAATGGGAACGATTTGAGTTGCTAAGTCTTCTGGCAATTCTACTACTACGGGTCCTGGCTTTTCCATTTGTGCAATTTTAAATGCTTTTCGAATAATCTCAGGAATCGTTTGTGCATCTTTTATCTGAACACCCCACTTCGTTGCCGGTTCCACCATTTTGATAATGTCCATATACTGATGCGAATCTTTATGCTGCCTTCCCAAAGCAGCCTGTCCTGTTAAAGCAACAATAGGAGAATGGTCTAGCTTTGCACTAGATATACCTGTCAATAAATTAGTAGCTCCAGGGCCTAATGTTGATAAACATACCCCTACTTTGTTTGTTAACCTTCCGTATACATCTGCCATAAAAGCAGCTCCTTGCTCATGCCTCACATTCACGAATTGAATCTGTTTAGAGTTGGATAAGGAATCAATAAAGTCCAAGGTCTCTTTACCGGGTATTCCGAAAATATATTCAACTCCCTCATTTTCTAAACATTGAACAAGTGTATCCGTCACTTTCATATTGTTCGACCTCTCTCTAGATAGTATTCTGACAAGCTTATGTGAAAGGAATAGCTCATTAATCTTTATCTCATTTTTTGAGTTTCAGCTCGCAAAAACCCCAAATTTATGCAAAGAAATCCTATTCACTAACTATTGTTTATAGTGTTGCCATTAGGTTCTTATGTTAAAGACATTTTTTAGAGAATGTATAAATAATTGAATGAGTCAAAAAACTTGGAAGGAAATTAGACCTCAATGATTGTTTCTTTGTTAGTGAACAAAAAAAGCTTTATTTTTTCTGCTCTAACCTTACAAAAAGGTATTCTCTCTCCCCCTTCCTCTATGTTGGCTGATTGAAAGTATGGAGATACCCTATAAAAAATCACTATTAGAATGTAACATTTTGAGGAATGTGAAAAATCCCATATACAAATAATAAGGCGCATACTCGTTTAAATTGGAGGGAGCGTTTTTATGAAAAGATTATTATTGATGGGATTTATGTTGTTATTTTCGCTAAACATGCTAGTTGAACCAAGTAGTGCTCGTGCTGAAACACAAGAACATCGTGTTAGTCAATCTCAGATAAAGTTTGAAAATGAATTCAGAAGACTTTGGATGGATCATGTACTGTGGACAAGCAATTATATTACAAGTGCAACAACAGCAGGATCAGAAGACCAAAAACAAGTGTTGACAAGGTTATTAAAAAATCAAGAAGATATCGGGAATGCTGTGAAGCCGATATACGGAGAAAAAGCTGGGAATAAACTTACGGATTTGCTCAAGGAACATATTGTGATTGCTGGCAAGATTGTAGATGCGGCTAAAACGGGAAAGAAAGCCTTGGTGAATCAATTAAACCAAGAATGGTATAGAAATGCTGATGATATAGCAGCGTTCCTTAGCCAGGCCAACCCTTATTTAAAAAATGAAGATTTGAAAAAATTACTGTATATGCATCTAAAATTAGTGACAAATGATTTATCTGCAAGCTTAGAAAGAGATTGGGAGGCGAGAATCGTTGCAATTGATGAAGGAGTATCACATATTATCTTAATGGCAGATACTATATCTGCGGGAGTTGTGAAGCAGTTTCCAAAGAAATTTAATAAATAATTTTAATAGGTAAACGTAGATATTCTGCATAAAGCATCATAACCAAAGGTTTAGTAAATTTAAACGCTGGGTATTATTAAATCAAGACGATGTGTTAAGAGTACCGCCCGTGCATAGGTGCATAGGGTGTGTCCTTCTCTATCCTATAAAAAATGGCGCCTCCAACGGCGTCATTTTTTATTTGGAAACAAGTTTATTGATTCTAGTACGAAGGTTGTATTTATATGAAAAAGGTATATAGATTTCTATCTAATCGAATGTATTTTTACACCACTATTCAAAAATTTTTGAGTGAACTTCCCTTTCTTTTGGACAGACAGCTCCCATTATGCTCTCGTATCTAATTGAGGTTCATATTTATGAATGCAATGCCCTTAATGATTGGGTGAACAGTGGCTAATACTCGACTTCTATCATTTCCATGTTTATTTGAAGTTTTTGCACGAGAACCTCACTATGATGTTATAGTCATACACTTGTTACATTTTAATGGAATGAGTGATGATAAAGAAAGTTAAAAAGATCAAATTAATTTAAGTTTAAGATGTCTCCATTGGGATAATATATAAATAAGCTAGATTTAATGATAATCTGGTTTATTTTCTACATTTTAGGAGGCAACAAAAAATGGAACATGGTAAAGTGAAATGGTTTAATGCTGACAAAGGTTTTGGATTTATTGAGCGCGAAGGTGGAGAAGATGTATTTGTTCACTTCTCAGCTATTCAAGGTGAAGGCTTTAAATCCTTGGATGAAGGGCAAGAAGTGACTTTTGATATCGAAGAGGGACAACGTGGACCACAAGCGACAAACGTAAATAAAGCATAAGAAACCATACTAAAAAACAGACTCTATTTTCAGAGTCTGTTTTTACTTAAAAAGATTTTTATATCAACACTTATTCATCAATAATTATAGTTCGTGTTTTTTTACATAATGACTTTTTAAAATTGTCACTAATTCATTCCATACTCTTCTATTTACTATTTCTCCATCACTAAATATTTTCTCACTCATAGCTCTTATCCTTTTTTGCGCCTGTGTATATTACTTACAAAATAATAAGCGTATTAAGAAATCTGCTGTTTTTGTGTATATGAATTTTTTCATAAAATTGATATCTTGGGCATAATACAGGATAACACTTGGTAGAGGGGGGATTGTGTGAGACTGAAGGATGGAAACTTTTATACAGATAGTAGAACGAATAAGGTATATAGATTAAATGAAGATAACAAAGGAAGTTGGTACCTGAGTTCTCATGATGATGAAGATAATAATCAGATGTCAAGAACTTCAGGGCGTAACATGATGAAAATGTTAAAGAGTTTTTATAACAAAGTGAACGATAGTTGAAAATTTACAGCTCTGGAAAACAGCATAAAAATATAAAGCTAGCTTAACACAGTTAGCTTTATTTCTAATTTATAGAGCTAGTTATCATAATGTTTTTTAGGGATTAAGCAACGATACTAACAAAAAATTTTTAGCCTTGCCATTGGGAATCACCTATTATTTAATTTCGGTTGCAGAAGCCTTGTTGTCCCTATCCGACGCCATGATACCATTTCTATATTGTTTTTTGAAAAATCATCTATAATTGATATTGTTTTAATCTCATATTGAGATATATAATAAAAACAAGAAAAAGAAAACGCTTTCTACATTTAAATACATTGTTACTTCTCAAACTATAAGGAGGATTTAAAATGAGCCAAGTGGAAAGAAATTCTAAAGTGCAGAAATTAGTTGAGTATCAAAAATTCAATGAAGAAGAAGTTTCGAAGATGACAGATCCGCAGGTTGAATATTATCACTGGCTCTATTTTGATGATTCCGCTTATGATTATATGTAACTCACTATAAAATAAGAAAAAAGCACAAAAACGTTCGTTTCCAACGGGTTTGTGCTTTTTTCATTTCTTTAATTATAGGATTACTCGTTTTTAAGACCATTTCCTGTGACAACAAAGTGAGAGCTGTCTTCCTTCTGTTTGAAAAGTCTCGAGAACTCGCTGTATTCATCGTCTTCTGACGTATCTGGAAACACCTCTAATAAATAACCTTGAGATAAAAAAATCTTTAGCCCTCCTACTTCGTCCGAGTCAACTCTTTCTACAATCGTGTGTTCGTTTATATCTTTTATAAAAAATGCAATTCGTTCATCAAATCGATTATTTCCTTGGATATCCCATTCAAAGTGCTCATTTTCATTCTCCAATCCTGTTCTTGGAGAATAGAAATCCCCTGACCCTACTACAATTTTATTACCTTTGGCAATACGCCAAGAACATTGAATATGTAAAGCATATTCAGCTGCCTCTTCCGTTCTCCCCCTTTTGAATACATAATCCAATTACCAATGCTTATTCTTTTACATGTAAATAATGTCTACTCTGCTGTTTTCTAGACGAACGCTAGGAAACGATTTTAGCAACAGTAAATAAGTGTAGCTTGATGCTTCAGCTTTGCTTGTTTATTAAGCCCGTTTTTAAATAATTAATACCAAAAGCTCTTAATTGTTTAAAAATAGTATTTAGTTACTCCGATCATTAGCATTAAATGTATCTTGTTTAACGTTTAATGTATGGTCACTGATTTCAACTGTTTCGTCATTTATCCATTTAACCGTGGCTGTTTCCTGAGGATAGTTCCGATAGATGTTTTTTCTTTTATAGTATATATAAGTTATAAGACTACTCGTTATTGTACTCCTCTAGGTCTTTCCATTTTGCAAACTTGTTTCTAAAATACCTAGATATTTCTTCGTCCTTGCTCAGAAGTAAAATTAAAGATGAGTCCCAAAAAACTAATTCTATAATTGCTTTAGGGTGCTGAATTATTGGTGCTTCAATCCAAAAATCTGGATTACCATCAGCATAAGGCTCTTCTTTAAGCACATCTAAATTTATAATTTCTTTCTTATCAAAGGCAGAGAAAACTCCCCATATAAAATAGATATCCTCTTTATTAGCAAGCTCCGTGAGCTTTTCACCTGTAATCCAGTATGTACTAGTGTTCGTTCTGTTGTTGTAAATTCTGTAGTCAGTAAAGTAATGAAGATACTTATCTGGAAAAGATCCATCTAAATCACTCAACAACCAATTGTACTTCTCATGGAGATTATTAAAAGAACTTACTATTTCCTTTAAATCATAAAAGCTCTCTAAGATAGTATTCATGCATGTTTCCTCCATATGTTTTACCATTTTCCTAAGTGATTTTTTTGTACACTATATACAAGAATAGTTAACATAACGCTCATTCAAATTCACTAGGACACCAAATAGCTATGTCACCGCCCGGAGTTGCAACTAAAAGCCAATCAACTCCTCCAAAAGGGTCTCCTAATTGCCAGCATTCGTAGGTAGGATCGTAGCCATTCACAAATAAAACTCTCCCCGATTCTAGAGAAATGATAAGATGAGGCGATACAGTATCTAGCTGAACGTTTACTACTTTTTGTCTCCTAATATCCCAAATATGCTTAAAATGTTGCTCCTCTGTATTAAAGGGCACTTCACCCTCTGATGATGGGTATGTATCACAGGCTTCAGGATATACAGTCCAATTTGTTTCGATGTTTAAAACAAAATCACCGTCATCTTTTCTATTATAATTAGTAAAATACAATAGAGTTGTAGAACTATTAATCCCAAATTTCAGGCCGTCTATTTGACTGCCAATAAGTAAGTGTTTCAGTACTCGTTCTGCAAATTTTTGGTCCTCTATTTTCACTGTGCTGGCTCCTTTAAAAGCATTTATGATTTATACTATATAAAAAGTGAGCTAAAAAACTCACTTTTACCTTTCTAGTTAACACTTGGTGCATTCATATTAAACATAGGGTAAATAAAAAAGCTCTGTATGAAAAAACCGTCTGTTTATTTCTGCTTTTTCCCTTCTCTTACTTCGCTGATTGTCTTTATAAATTCACCCTCAGTTACTCCTAGATAGGAGTCGGAGCGACGAACATACACAATCCTGAGGTTTCTGTAAGGCTCAGGTATTGGAAAGAGTTGTACTAACCCTTCCCGCTCATATCTTTCCGCTAATGACCGGGCTATAAGTGTCACACCAAGACCAGAAACTACTGTCCCCATAATCGTTTCAAGTGTAGCAAATTCCATGATTTTTGGTGATACTATTTGTTCGTCTTTTAACCACTGCTGTAGTCTTTCTCTATATTGGCAGCCTTCATTAAATAAAATGAATGGTAAGTGCAGCAACTCTTTGGCAGACTGAATCTGCTTCTTCCCTTTTTCATTTGCACTGCATACAAGTACAATTTCTTCATCAAAAGCTGGAATTTGATCAAGCGTTGACACATTTACTGGTTCTGCTACAAATGCCCCGTCTAACTGAAACTTAAGAACTTTCTCTATTAATTGTGTACTTACTCCTGACACTAGAGAAATATCCACATTTTTGTGCTTATTATGATAGGAAGAAATGATTTCAGGAAACCCTACTACCGTTTCAACTAATCCAATACATAATGATCCAACAAGGTTACGCTCATCTTGAAATGCTTTCTGTATTTCATCCATCAGCCGCATCATTTGTTCTCCATATGTTAAAAGTTTTCGACCTTCTACATTTAATGCCATTCCTCGTCTGTGACGATGAAACAATGGGTGTCCAATTTTTCGTTCAAGAGACCGAATACGTGCTGTTACATTTGGTTGGACATAGCCTAGCTTATCAGCGGCAAGGCTTACACTGCCGTATTCTGCTACAGCCATAAATATGCGTATATCTTCTACTTCCATAAACATCCTTCTTTCCACTTACATTGATTTAGGTATTAATAATAGTGATATCTATAATCATTTATCATTATTTTACAAGATATCAAGCTCTAGATAAAATAATGACATCCGAGTGCTATTGCAATTATTTAGTAGCAATTACGTAAAGTTCTTAAAATGAGGTGACTGAAAGGAGGAGATCTGATTGTTTTATTTACTATTGTTTCTTGCCATCATCTTGGAGGTAATCGCAGTATTTTTTCTTAATCTTACAAATGGATTCACAAACTTTGTTCCTACTGTTCTCGCCATACTATTTTATTGTTCTTCAATTGCTGCTTATATGCTACTTAACGCCAAAGGTGAAGTAGGAGTAGCAAGTGCTTTGTATGCAGGAGGAGCAACTGTACTTGTTGTTGTCACAGGTATTATCTTTTTTGATGAAACTATTTCTTTATCTAAAATTTTAGGAGTTTCTCTTATTATAATCGGTGCAGTTTCTCTTAACATTAAAGGGAGCTCTAAAGAAAGAAGGACAGCGTAATGGGATACGTATTTTTAACGATGGGCTTAGTTTTAGGCATTGCAGGCCAAATGTGTGTAAAACTATCTAAAGGCTTTAGACAAACTGTTCCCACGATAGGCGCATTTCTACTCTTCATTGCTTGTATTTATTTTATTTCTCTAACGACGCACTATTTTGAAATTGGAATCGTTTTTGCTATATGGGCAGGGCTGACGATTGTTAGTACAACGCTGTTAGGTATTTATATATTTGAGGAATCAAAAAACAAAAGAAAGATTATCTCGGTTACTCTTATTATTACAGGTGTTATTATACTGAAAGCTTTCTAATAAAAATAAGATAAATAAGGCCCTTACTTAACTTACAAGTAAGGGCACCATAGAAGGAGTTAAAAACAAGGAGGTATGGGTCATCGACCGTCCATTACTGTAGTTGGTTATTGGTAAATAGTAACAGTGTAATGGGTCATTGGATTATTGGTTTTATCACTTGCCATCACAATAGTACTTTGAGTACACTAAACATTCTCCTTCTATGCCTTGAAGGGAGTCTCACCTCTTCAAGGGTTAAAAATATTTATCTCCATCAAACTCTAACTCTATTTGATAGTTTTTAGCGTTAATTAAATTTGATAATCTATTTGCTTTTTTTTCAACCTCTAGCCCCCTTAGACGATATTCTTCAGGATCAAATGTAGCCACTTTAATAATGGATACCCCTTCTCCATAGTAGGGATATTCTTCTTTAGATGATGATCCAAACTCTTTGTATTTTCTTGCTTTAGCACGTAATTGAGTGGCATATTCAATCGCTTCTACAATTGTTAGTTTGTGTTCATTATAAGTAATATTATTTTGGATATTGGCCTGATACATTAATTTATCAAGTAGGCGCAAATCCTTTCGAATGTCCTCTAAATCCTGTTCAACATCAGATAGTGATCGAGCCTGAGGAGGAATCTTCTCCCCTTTTTCAATCTCTACAAATGCAACACGATCCATCTCTTCTTCTAATTCGTGTATTCGTTTTGATAATACACTTTTCAATTTCACAGCCTCTGCTAGGGAAATTTTAGACATAGATCAAAGCTCCTTTATTCATAAACTTAATTTTTACTATTTTATTGTTCTAATACCTTTTCATAATAAGGAGGTGTTGTACCACTTCCGCCATGCCCTGAGACACTGCTGCGATTTACTTTATAAGACATTACATAGTGTCCTTTTCGTTTCCCGTGGGTCCAGTTTTCCTCAAAGGTCACAAGGTATAACTCTTTATTTAACTTTTTAGCACGGGTGCTTCTTTGAACGTGATATCCCTCAAACGTTCCTTTCCACGTTCCCGCTTTATCAGGAAATAGATCAATATCCGTTCCTTCACCACTTGTCGCAAACTCTATGGCATCTTCTTTCGTAAATGGCGGAAGACTAGGTGATATTGCTTCTAGTATACTCCAACTGAGAAGTAAAAGAATAAGAGGTATAATTAGCAATACTTTTGTACTTTTTTCCCTGTCAATTCTTCTTTCTATCCACAAATCTATACATGCATATAACATAGCAGCTGCCATCCCGTAATAAGCCAAATATGTATCTTGAAAAAACAAGCCGTTAATTAAGCCTAATATGCCGTGGAAGAAGACAAATAGCCATCTCATGTTGGGAAGCCATTTCTTTCGAATAGCGTCCAGTATAACTGAGACAAAATTTCCGTATACAGCAATAACTGCCCCTACATAAAAAAGATATACAAGGAACCATCCTGCCATGTCATTTCCAGTATGATACGATAGTTCTTCTCCGTCAGTTAGCTATTGAACCAGACCTGTTATTGTCAAAAGGTAAGCTAAAATAAAGCTTGTAGAAAGAGTTGTTATCGTCTTTCTCAAAATCACATAATCTTTTTCGCTTTCCATAAAGGGTACCTTTTTCTACTTATTTCTATATATTTTATATTAAACCATATTTCTTCATATAAAGGTGACTTACAAACAAAAAATTGTGATTGATACTATTTATTTTAGTGGCTTTGTTATAGTAAGTCGTTAATCACAGAAGTACATATATTAAACTGATTTGTGTTAGACTGTTACAAGCTTAATACTTTGAAAAAGAAAGGCTGAAAAAACATGACACAAACGAATACAGCATTTCGTAATGCGCTTATCAAATCACTGCGAGGTGAAAGAGGCCATCTTCCGACGATTAACGCAATAACTGATATTAATATGGAGCTTGCTTCACATAAACAAGAAGAATTACCTTATTCTATTTATCAATTAGTGAAGCATATGAGCTATTGGCAAGACTTTTTACTTGCCCTTGCTAAAGGAGAAAACCCTGAAAGACCGAAAAGTGTAAGTGAAAGCTGGCCTGAACACCCTGCTCCGGTTGATGAGGAAGAATGGAAAAAGACAATCCAGCATTTTTGTGATGGAATTGACGAAGCTTGTCACTTAGCTGATACATTAGCAATCGAAGAACCTCTGGATACTTGGCCAAGTGAAACCCCAGGGGGATTACTGCGTAATATTGCTTCTCACAACAGCTATCATCTAGGTGAAATTGTCATTATGAGAAGGTTAAATGGAGCATGGCCACCGCCAACAGGAGGCTTTCCTGCTTAATAAAAACCGATTGATCCCCAATGATTGGCAGAAACAAAGCCCTAAGAATCGTCGATTAGACACTTTTAGGGCTTTGTTTTAGTTATGTGCTATTACCTTTTGTTTTATCTATAAATCAATTGATTACTGAATTCGATTTTCAGTACTCTAAAAATCTTTGTCTTCGTGCAATTAATTACCTATAAGAATAATATGTCAGACGAAGCAAGTCTTCTTTTGCATTTCTGACAATTGAAAGTGTGCAACATTGCAATGACCATGTAAACTTTCACTATGATGCTTTATAATTTGTTCCGTACTTAAACCTGTTGCGGCTCGCTGTTGAATGCCCACCTCATTGATAGTAGCTGTTTTGACTGCACTATCTATGTAGTGTTGCATCTAAATTCATGACAAGCTCAGTGAGCAACTTAACGAATGTTCTTTACCCCTTGGTCTTTTAACTAGTTCTCCTCCACAGTTAGGACAAATATACATCTCGTTTTCACTACATTTATCACAAAATGTACATTCATGTGTACAGATATAAGCAACAGAGCTATTATGGAGTTTCTTATTGCACTTTTCGCATGTATTTCTCATTTCTAAAGCCATTAAATCCCTCCTTTTGATATAATTAAATTGTATTCTATAAATTTCTATTTTTACATATGTTTCTTATTGTATTACTAAGTAATAACTTTAATATTAACGGAAAACCTATTATTTTAATTTATAATTTAAAGCGGGGTATGTTTTATGGATGAAATTGATAAAAATATATTACTACATCTACAAGAGAATGCTCGTTTGTCCGTTACACAGTTGGGAAAGCTGGTTGGTTTATCTACCCCTGCTGTTAATGAAAGAGTAAAAAAACTTGAAGAAAAAAATATAATAGATGGATATAGAGCAATAATTAATCCTGAAAATTTTAACAAACCTGTAACTGCTTTTATTTTATACAGCAATACAAACTGCAGACAATTTGTAGAATATTGCAAAGAACACCCTGAAGTTATCGAATGTCATCGTCTGGCAGGTCAATACAACTACTTAGTAAAAGTTTTAACTAATTCCGTTCAATCTCTTGAAACATTCATTGATGAATCTATGGCTTTTGGGCAGCCATCTACATTGATTAAACTTTCCTCACCAGTTGTTTATAAAGCCATAAAGTAGATTAATAATCTACTCTTTTTTATTACTGAATCTATTCAAGATAATTCTATTATAAGAAGAACATGTTCTGTTAATGGTCACCTTTTTAACTGACCAGCTAGCAAAATTAGAAGTGCATAGAATTTACAATTTCAGTTACCATACTGTCTGTTCTCGACAGGTATTTTTCTATACGTTCATATGTTACAATAGAGAAAGAACATAAATTAAAATTATATGGTCTCTTTGTACCCTAGGTTTCCTTATAATGGAAAGAGGTACTTTTATGAATATACTTGAAATAAAAAAGACGCTTTATACTCTGATTCAGTATGAGGATAGTGCTATTACTCATACCATTCCTCAAGTACTGGAACTGTCGTATTGTAAAACATCTAAGATTTTTCAAATCACTACACTTACGGATCAAAAAACCTTAAATTATAACGATTATGATATAGATAACGCTTCTGAAGCTTTATACAAGATCTTAAACTGAAGAAAGCGATTCAATGATTCTTCTATCTTTTATTTAACAAACGGGCGATTGCACAATATGTTATTTTAAACAAAAGAAACTCCTGGTATATGTTCAGGAGTTTCTTTTGTTTTTCTAATGTATACAAGATACAAATCTAATTTTAAAAAACCATTTAAAAATATTTAAAACAGCACGAAACCATAAAGACGATGCCACTATTTCTTTAATCAGAAACTTCCTCTGAAAGTAGCACTATCTAAAGATTTATATCATATGTATCTTTAAAAACGTAGAAGTTATTTTAGTTATTTTCATTTTACAGGTTATTTACTAGAAGTAATTCCCAAAAAATGAAGTGCGTTTTTTACAGTAGCCATTGTCCGGGTAGAATCTAAATTAATACCTAGCTGTACAGCAGAGCGAGATAATTCTGGCCTTAATCCTGTTAAGATACATTGCACTCCAAGTAGTGACATAACGCTATTAATTTTAAAAAGATGCTCCGTTACAATTGAATTCAATGTATAAATACCGGAAAAATCTATAATTAAACAATTTATATTTTGCGTCTGCACTTTTACTGGAACAGCCATTAAAAGTTGATTTGCTCTTTCCTCATCTATGGATCCTACTAAGGGAAGTACAGCGATTCCCTCTAAAAGAGGAACAAGGGTTGTAGACAGTTCATTTATTTGCTTTATTATTTCTTTTTGTCTTGTTTCACTCTCTTTTTTTACCGTAATATCTCTCACATAGGTTTGGATTACTTTTTTATCTCCCAGCAGCAAGGGATGACAATATAATTCAACATTAACAGTTGTCCCGTCCAATCTAAATATGGTTTCCTCAATAAGCTCTGCTGGACGTTCATAAGCAGATTGGATTCTTTTCCTTATTGCTGCTTTAGATGTTTCTTGAAATATATCTAAAGGACTGGCACCTATGATATCTTCCCTTTTTCCTCTAAAAAAATGTTCAGCTGCGTGGTTAACATATATAATCTTATGATTTGAATGAATAATGAGTGGATCTAACGCATATTCAATGACTTCTTGATAATCAATACCCGAAATGTTTTCATTCATAATTTTCACTCCTTAATATGAAGGTTAGACTACTATTTCAAATTTATCAAGGGTTCAATTGCTTGTTTAAGATCTTAAAAAACGATAATAAAGTTTCTTTTGAAGTTATAAATAAGAAATAGTAAGAAAATAAAAGATTAAAAGGTCGTCTGTCCTTTACAGAATACAAATAAAAACAGCCCTTCGAAATGAATTCAAGGGCCCTCTCTGCATTTATTTAAATCATACCTTCTCAAGGTTTAAATATGGTGTAAGGCTTATCAGGAACTGTAAGGTGAGAATGATTTACTTTCACTTCAAACTGAAATTCTTTTTGATGACGAAATATATTAATTCTTCTTTTAGATCATTTACAGAGTTTTATCTTTTCCTCTTTTGCCCTTTACCCTATTCTCATTTGAATGAATCGTTTGATCTCTGTTTCTTTTTCTTCTACTAAGAAAATAGATAATAAAACCTACTAAAACTAATAAAGTAATTAGAAGGATACTTGTAGGAAAGTATAACGTCCCTATGTGGATACCAAAAAATTGAATCATTATCCTTTCACCTCCATATGAGTAGTAAACGACTCTAGTAATATACTTTTCGTTCGGTATCTTTCCTATTCATGAACTCTTTGTACAGAAGAACAAATATTATATATAAAGCAACATGCTAGTATGATTTACTAATAGTTCTCGATCAGTTAGTGTCTTCGAAAGTTATTCCCAGGAAAAACCATTACATATCTTTTTTTGCAATAATGATTATACGTTCTTGTTTCATTTCCCCGACACACTGTTTAGCTTCTTCTTGGGTTAAACCTAACGAGGCCATTTTAGAATGAAGTTCATCTTCACGAGAAAATAACTTATTAACTGCGGATTCAAAAACTCCTTGTTCAGAAGCTCGATATTCTTTTGTATTTGTTGTATTTGTTAAATATTCCGAGCGCTCTTTATTATAGGTCAATAAATAAATTTCGTTTTTACTAAACCCGTTGGCAAAAAACTCTTCAATAAACTTATTTGCCTGACCACTATTTTCTGCTACTTTAATTTCCTTCACTATTTTCTCCTCCTCTATCCCCATAGAATATGTCGTTCTACTAATAGGTATATCCTTCAGCAGCCAATTAAAACCAATTTATTCGGATATGGGATAAAAGACTATAAAATATCATCTAAATATTGTATAAAGTGGGGTAAGTTATCTACTTCTAAGAGAATAAAATATAGACTTCTTTTCCTTTGTAGAAATATCAAAAGAGAACTTTTTATGTAACCTTAAAAAATTCCCCCTCTATTGTCAGAGGGGGAATTTTAGTTAACCTTTCGCTAAATCTAACGCTTTATCTGCCTTTTTTAAATCGTGATTTACTTGTTCTTCTACATCATAGGCGTGATACATTTCATTATCAATCATATATTGAGCAATCTTTTCATGAAGCTCGATGGTTTCATTTAATTGTTTTTTTAATACCTTTCGAACTTCCGGCGTCGCTGTTTCCGTAAGCGCTACAGCATATGTTCGTACACCACTCTTAGCTGATAATAATAAATCAGTCGCAATAGCAAGATCGTCTAACGTTTTAGTAAGAGTACTTTTAGTGGCCATTTTTCTACCCCTCCTATTTATTGAGCTTTCTTTAAGATTTTTTTCAATTCTTTAATCGCTTCAGTAGATGTTTGAACATCTTCTTCAAGAATCTTTTTTAATTCCTCATCCTCTACCAATTCCAACATCGCTGTTCCTTTTGTTACACATGATGTTTTAAGCGTTAAGATTTCATGAACTTCTAGCGTTTCGTGCATAGCTAGTCCCTTTGCCATGTTTTCATCCTCCTTGTCATTTTTTTGACTTGTAAATTATATTCCCAAATCATTTCCATTTAAACAAGTATTCGTTATTTTTTAAAAATTCCAGAAAAAGAAACAGGAATATTAAAACTAACAAAAATAATCACCTGTTTTTGCAATTGACCTTCTATTGTCTTGCAGAATAAATCCCTTTAGGTGTAATATGTAACCCTTCAATGAACCTTAAATTGTAAGTCTTTCTTTCTGGACCTTTTTAATCGTTTAAAATTGCGTAATAGATTTTGTAAAAGGTGCGATTTTATTAATTTTTTACATATTACCATCAAGGCTGTTGTTCTCTCTTTTGTTGATGTTATATTCAGGGTAATTTACGGTCAAATAATTGGAGGAAAAGATGTTCAAATAGAAAGTCTTATCGGTCTTTTTATTGGTTTTTTTATTGGGATTTTCTTAATTTCCTGCTTTACTGACTATCGTAAAAGGCACAAAAATCATAAATAAAATAACCAAGTTCGTTTGCGCAACCATTTCATTTAAAAAGTGCGTTAACCCAGCTTGGATTAACGCACTTGATAGTTACGCATGAATCACCAAAACTCACCTTTCTATAGAATCTAAGCATGCTTTTAAATATTAAAGGATCCGTTTGGAAGGAAAGAGTAAGGTTAATTGATGAATTCAGGGTGATTATCACACTCGATTCCTTCTAGGCCGATGATTTTTCTGATGACTTATTGCCAGGTGCAAACCAACCTAATAGAGCAATACCAACTAATACTCCATAGAAAATTAGAGTCCAGATGGTGCTATGAGGAAAATGGGGATCTAAGACACCAATATCTTTATGTGCAAAAGTAATAACAGCAAGTTTCACACCTACCCAGGCAACAATGGCGTATGCTGTCGTTTCTAGGGCAGGTCGTTTTTCAAGGAGTTTTACAAACCAGCTTGCTGCAAACTTGATTAAGATAAGGCCTGCAACTCCTCCAAGAACTACAACTGCAAACTGCCCTCCGTCCATCCCACCGATTTCTCCAAACTGTGAATCCGGAAGTCCAAGAGCTATGGCCACTGCAGCTAAAATAGAATCGATGGCAAAAGCAAGGTCAGCTAACGCAATTTTCCCAACTGTCGGCCAGAACCCCTTTCCAGCAGACTCCTTCTCATCATCATCATGAATATTCTCATTATGTTTCCCAAACCGCGCCTGAATGACATGCTTTAAACCTAAATACAGAAGATAAACTGCTCCTACGGCTTGTATCCACCAGACGTTGGCGATAAATGAAATGGCAAAAAGAGCTCCAAATCGAAAAATAAATGCCATAAGAATTCCGTAATTAATCGCTCTTTTTTTCTGATCCTCGGGCAAATGTTTAGCTATAACTGCTAGTACAAGAGCATTATCGGCTGATAATAACCCCTCTAACCCGATTAGAATCAATAGTGCCCACACATATTCAAGCCAAATAGATTCCATCCAATTTTCCCCTTTCCAAAATATAAGCTGTTATACTAAAGGTTTTGTTTACAATAGAATAACCATATATACTAAACGCAACTCTAAAAGCTAGGATTTTCATTATTTTAACACTAACCTTTTATAAAGTATTATTTAAAATACAAATAAAAACCAAATTATTAAATTTTTACGTTTTCATCATATAACTTCGCCTTGTTAGGTTGTTAATGAAAATGTTGAACCACCATTTATTTATAAGTTTGTCACTTAACATGTAATCGCTATCATTTACCGATTTCCACAAAGTACTTACAGCCAAATAAAAAGCGGCTAAAACATATTGATCAATATGTTTTAGCCGCTTTTTATTTCTTTTTTTTACGCTGGAATAAAAACGTCAATTAGGACTAATCCCCACCCAAAACAGGTCCACTAGAGCCTGAGCCGTTTTTTCAGGGCCTCCTAATTCTGTAATTAATTCTTTTTTGTTCCGAATCATTGTTACCGTGGAAAATGTATGCGCAAGCAATCTGGGACTTGCTACGACGATTTCTCCGCTGTTTGCAGCTTGCTTGAATACGTTCTCCAATGCCTCATGTATCGCTTTCTCCGCTTCACGAATTTCATGAATATGATCTTCTGTAAGCGAAGAAGTCGCTTCTTGCAATAATGTTTCAAAATCAATATGCGGTCTTTTTAAATGATTTAATGTTACCTCATATAATCTGTGTTTCAGCCCTTTGGAGTTTTGTAATAATTTCTCTGTCTGTTTTGTGATACGTTGGAACATGCTTGATACCGAAACGGTAAACAAAGTTGCCTTATTTTTAAAATAGTAGTAAACGCTGGCCTTGGTCACATCGCTTGCTTCAGCCACTTGCTCCATTGAAACTTTTTCGTATCCATATGCCGTAAAGAGATGGGCAGCTGTTTTTAAAATTTGCTCTCTTGTTATATTATTTTCAGTTGTTATTTTAGGTCTGCCAGGCTTTTTTTTCGGTGTCTTATCAGTATTCATAAGGGCCCTCCTTCTAGTTCAAGAAATTGGCACATTTAAACTAGTTGATTAATTAACCTTCTGGTATATATAATTATTGAAGGTTCTATATATATTGTAATAGAAACAAACAGATTTGGAAATGAGGGAGAATTAATGAAAGAATCACCTTTAGCAACATTCAGTCGATTGATGACTGGAAAAGTGAGTCGTTGGGTTGTTATTGCCGTATGGATTCTGGCAACTGCATTTCTAACAATTGCTTGGCCTGCCGTTAATAAAACGGAAGTGAACAATGCACCAAACTTAAGTAAGAATTCACCTTCCGTAGAGGCTGAAAATCTTATAAAGAAAGAATTCCCTAACTCTTCAGGGGTTCCTGCCCTGCTTACATGGCATAAAGATTCAAGTTTGAATACCGATGACTTAGAATCTATTCAGCAAGTGGCGGCAGATTTAGAAAAGAAACCATTAGAAGAACAAACGTCTACTCCGCCTTTGCACAAATTACCGTTAGCAGCTCTACAAAAAATGATATCAAAAGATGGTACCACGCTTGTACAGCCTATTTTCTTTAAAGAAAACGTTGAGACGGATGTACTAGAAAAAAATCTAGATACGGTTAAAAAACAAGTAAAAGAAAACGTTTCATACGATTCTTTTGCGACAGATATCGATGAAAAAGATAAATTAAGCACGCGCGTTACGGGTCCTGTAGGAATTCAAGTAGATGCAACGAGCTTATTTGAAGGAGCAGACATTTCGTTACTAATTGCGACAGTTTTATTGGTCTTAATTTTACTTCTTGTCATTTATCGTTCCCCAATTTTAGCGATTATTCCTTTAATCGGCGTAGGTTTTGCCTATGGGGTGCTGAGTCCAATTCTCGGTATTTTAGCAGATAAAGGATGGATTACAGTTGACTCGCAGTCCATATCCATTATGACTGTTTTATTATTTGGAGCCGGAACAGACTATTGTTTATTTTTAATTTCTCATTATCGCGATGAGCTTCGCAAAGTAAAAGACAAGAGACAAGCACTTATCAACGCCTTTAAAGGTGCTTCAGGTGCTATAGCGATGAGTGGCTTTACGGTTGTCATCTCTCTTTTAGCTTTAATCGTAGCAAAATACGGTGCTTACCATCGTTTTGCAATCCCTTTTAGCTTATCTATTCTGATTATGGGATTAGCAAGTTTAACACTTATTCCCGCCCTGCTTTCGGTTATGGGAAGAGGTTCTTTTTATCCTTTCGTCCCTCGTACTCCTGAAATGGAAGAGGAATTGGCGAAAAAGAAAGGAAAACCGGTGCGTGACCGAAAAGCGAAAAACCGTTTCGGGAATTGGATTGGTAATGTGGTTACGACTAAACCATGGACAATCATTGTAGCTTGTCTAGTCTTTTTTGGAGCTTTATCCATTTACTCTAGTCAAATCAAGTACACATATGATTTATTGTCTTCTTTCCCTGAAGATATGCCTTCTCGTGAAGGATTTACGATTATTTCTGATGCTTACTCTCCTGGTGAACTAGCACCAGCACAAGTAGTCATTGATACGGAAGGAAAATCGGTTGACCTTGAAAAAGCATTAAAGAAAAATGACCTTATTAGTACTGTTTCTGCACCTCAAAGTGGTACAAATAATGAGGATCTAAAAGTATATGACGTTATGTTTAATGTGAATCCATATAGTATAGAAGCAATGAAAGCTATTCCAGACTTGAGAGATGCAGCTGAAAAGGCACTGTCACAGTCCGGAGTTTCCACAGTCAAATCCAAAGTATGGATCGGTGGTCAAACAGCAACGCAATATGATACGATGACAGTTAGTGATAAAGACGACAGTATCATTGTCCCATTAATTATTATTTTTATATCGCTCCTGCTATTGGCTTACTTGCGTTCCATTGTGGCCATGCTTTACTTGGTTGGAACGGTTATCTTATCCTACAGTGCAGCCTTAGGATTAGGCTGGCTCATTATTCACAACATCATGGGGGCAGATGCTATCCAAGGAGCGATTCCTTTATATGCATTTGTATTTTTAGTGGCGCTTGGTGAGGATTATAATATCTTTATGATCTCAAGCATCTGGCAGAAAAAGAAGCACATGCCATTAAAGCAAGCAATTAAAGAAGGCGTAAGCGAAACAAGCGGTGTTATTACATCAGCTGGGATCATTTTAGCTGCTACCTTCGCGGTTCTAGCAACACTGCCTATTCAAGTTCTGGTTCAGTTTGGAATTATCACGGCTTTAGGTGTTCTGTTAGATACATTTATTGTGCGACCATTCCTTGTACCTGCGATTACTACGGTTTTAGGAAGATTTGCTTTCTGGCCAGGTAAAGTTGAAATGGTATCAGAAAAAGAGCAGTAAGTATTTGAACAAAGATGTCATATATATAATTTACTATGTAGCTTCTATGAATATGAAAACAAGAAAAAAGCAAAGAGAATATTCTCTTTGCTTTTTTACTTCACTTCCATCTATTCTCTTTTTTATCTGTTAGCTTTACGGTAAATGGAAACAAGTGATAACCATCCTTAAGTTTCTTGTCCAAGCGTTCTTAATAGATTAAAAAAGGGTGTGGGTTAGATTTAATCCACGCTTTTAACTAGTTCTACTCTATTAGAGAATACGAAAACTAACCATTTTTAGTCATCTTAGATTCGTTCAAACTAGCCTCTTATTGCCGAGTCGTTATATTCCCTATCCTCTGCATTAATAAAGATTCCTTTGTATGTTATGAATCAATTGAGCTTTCGCCTCTTCTAATTCTCTCTCGCTTTCATTATCATTATTTACTCAATTTATTACACGATTTTCAAGTTAACATACATATCATATAGAGAAATAATCAAGACAAATCTATATTCCATGCTATAACAAGTGTTACCAGTAAATAAGTGAAAGATCCAATCAAGTATCGAATGAAGTGATTCCTCAAAATTAAGAAATGTTTTTTATTAGCTATTCTTTTTCTCTCTATTAGTTGAAGAAGACTTTAATTTGGTAAAATATTGGAGAGGCTTTTCATTTTCTTATTCAGCTTCACTATCTAGATTTCTCATTTCCTTAATAAACAACTTTACAGCAATGGACGCTTCTTTTAACGCTGGAACTGCTAGTGCGATTTCTCTACAAAACCTTGGTTCTAATTTTTTTATAGCAATTCCTTCAGGTACACTTGTTAATGAAAATTTAGGAGCTATGGCCAAGCCTAAGTCTTCTTGAATCATTTTTAATAGAGTATTGATATGAGAAACCGTAAATTCAGCTCTTAATTTCACTTTAGCTTTATTAAACATATCTATAATGGGAGATTCAAACCCTCCTCTGCACAAAATTAATGGCTCATTATCTAAGTCATTAATACTAATAGAATTTTTTTCAGATAAAGCGTGAGTTTTTGGTACTAAAACTACCATTTCATCTTTAGCAATTGGCACAATATCCATACCTGTGCTTGGAAGAACGATAAACCCTATATCGATAGCTTTAGATTTGAGCCAACTTTTAATTTCATCTAATGTTCCTTCATGAACAATTAGCTGGAGAGAAGGATATTTTTGTTTAAAAACTTTAATGATTCCGGGTAAAAATTTCGTAGATGCACTAGGAAAACTTCCTATTCTTATTGTTCCTACTTCAAACCCCTTTTCAGCTGCTACTTCTTGTTTCACTTTTTCAATATGATTTAATACTGCTCGAATATGTACTAAAATACGTTCCCCAGTATCAGTTAAAAGTAGACCTCTTTTACGATCCCTTAGAAGCAATTTAACGCCCAAATCAGCTTCTAAGTTAGATATTGCATGGCTGACAGCTGGCTGAGTCATATTCAAAACATGACTAGCCTTTGTAAAACTTCCCGTGTCAATAGCTTTTACTAATACTTGAAGTTGTGTAATTGTTATCATAAGTGATTACTTATACTCCTTATAAAAAACATTCATTTTCTTTATTTATCTTCCTATCGTATCATGTTTAATGTAATCATAACAAGGAGGTTTTATTATGAAGCAATATTCTAAAACGCGAATTGGATTTTTTCTTGCATTTCTTGTTTTTATGTGGGGAATAAACTGGCCTCTAACGAAATTCGCGCTGCACTACTCTCCACCACTTTTATTTGCAGGTATACGATTGTTTATCGGCGGAATCATATTACTCATAATTGCCGTTCCTAGATATAAAATGCTTCGTTTTAAAGAGACATGGCCTATTTATTTTATATCCGCACTATTTAATATCATCTTATTCTATGGACTTCAGACGATTGGATTAAATTATTTACCGGCCGGACTTTTTACCGCGATTGTTTTCTTTCAACCAATCTTAATGGGATTATTTTCTTGGATTTGGCTTGGTGAATCAATGTATCCCTTCAAAATATTAGGTCTTATTTTAGGATTTGCGGGCGTTCTTGTCATTTGTCTTGGAGGTTTAAAAGGCCATATTTCTATTACAGGCATTTGTCTTGCATTAGGCTCTGCTTTAAGCTGGGCTTTTGGTACTGTATTTATGAAAAAATCCTCTAATAAAGTTGATGGAATTTGGCTTACTACACTGCACATTATTATTGGTGGATTATTTTTAATGGCTTCCGGAACACTTACAGAAAGCTGGTCATCTATTTCATGGAATCCGGCTTTTATCGCCGTATTGTTGTTCATATCTGTGTTCGTCATTGCTCTGGGTTGGCTTGATTTCTTTACACTTGTTAGTTCAGGAGAAGCAAGCAAAGTTTCCACCTATACTTTTTTAATCCCTATTATTTCTATTACAGCAAGTTCATTATTTTTAAAAGAACCAATTACAATGAATCTACTAGTAGGTCTCTTATTAGTCATTTTCAGTATAATACTTGTCAGTATAAAACCGAAAACCTCAAAGCCTCTTCTAGTATCAAAATAAAAGAAAAGGATGGCCTTTTGGATCATCCTTTTCTTTTTCATAACTTCCTCTCAAGGTTTACTTGCTCATTTATTCATTAAAGGAACTTATTTTTGTTCTTTTTCCTCTTCTAAATCTCTTTTCAGCCAATAAATAAGTTGTTGTTCACGTTCTTTGTTCATTTTTTTTGATTGCTGCTGTGACCATTCATAAAATCCTTTTCCCGTTTTTTGTCCGTAATTTCCCTCATCTACAAGTTTTTTTATCTTGCTAAACGATTTATTATGATTGCTTAAATCGGGGAATAGATAGGCTGATATAGAATCAAATACATCTAGTCCTCCCATATCAGCTGTCATAAATGGGCCTGTCACCGACAAACGTCTACCTATACTGTAACAAACAGCTTTATCAATATCCTCGATTGAGGCCACCCCTTGCTCAAGAATATATTGAGCCTCACGGAATAAAGCATACTGCAGTCGATTTCCAATTGAACCAAGGATATCTTTTTGAACCACAATAGGTTTTTTATTCAAGTTTTCAAGTAATTCAAGCGATCGATTAACAGTCTGTTCTGACGTCTGCTCTCCCCGTATTACTTCTACAAGAGGGATCAAATGTCCTGGATTCCAAAAATGTGTAACTACTGTTCTTTCCGGATATGATGTAAGAGCAGCAATATCAGTTGGACTCAAACCGGATGTGTTACTCGCAAGTATTACATTTTGGGAACATAATTCATCTAACTCTTGAAACATTTTTTGTTTTAAGTATAAGTTTTCTGGAATTCCTTCAATCACGAAACTCGCATTATTTACACACTCTCTTAATGAATTTGTAAAGTAGATACGTTCTTTTATATTTTTTATCTCATTAGAATCCACTACCTCATACGTTGTCAACAAATTCAATTTTTCATCAATACCTTGCTTCCCACGGTGAATATCATTATCATCTATTCCCCAAATTTTCACGTTGAAGCCTGCTATAGATGCAGATAAAGCGATAGAATGCCCCATTGTACCAGAACCTATAATTGCTAATTCTTCTTTAGAAACACTCATATTGCTGTCCACCCTCCATCTACTTTAATTGTTTCTCCTGTTATAAACTGAGCTAAATCGGAAGCTAAAAAAAGAACTGCTCCTGTAACATCGGAGGGCTGAGCCAATTTTCCTAAAGGGATACGGGAAACAACATCCTGATAAAATTCCTCATCTTCAAACATTTCTTTCGTAAAATCTGTCTCGATAAAAGTAGGAGCCACAGCATTTACTCTTACGTTATAGGGTGCCCACTCAACTGCAAGTGCTTTTGTTAACTGAACTGCGCCGCCTTTACTAGAACAATAGACAGAGCGCTTAATATACCCTACAAAAGCCATTTGGGACGCCATATTAATAATCTTTCCTCCTCCTTGTTCTATCATATGTTTGCCTACTCTTTGTGCACAGAAAAAGGTTCCTTTAAGATTGGTGTCTATGACTTGATTCCAATCTTTTTCGGTTACTTCTAGTGCTGGTTTTGCAATATTAATCCCTGCATTGTTTATGAGTATATCAATATTACCTAATGTAGAAACTGCGTTATCTACCATTTCATGCACACTTTGTATATCTTGTATATCTGCTTTTAAGTAGAAAGAATTGGGATGAATCCGCTTTAATTTATTTGTAGTCGACACTAAATCAGCTTCGTTACGCCCTGTAATGACTACGTCTGCCCCTTGTTTAGCTAGCGCCAAAGCAATATCCTTACCAATTCCTTTACTACCTCCAGTAACCAGCACTTTTTTTCCTTTGAGTTCAGAAAAATAAGTCACTATAATCCTCCTTTTATTAGATTCATAGATTCTATTATCAAACTAAACCAGTTAAACTATAAACAAGGATTACAAAGAAGCATGCGAGTGTTTTAAAAATAGTCACTGCAAAGATATCTCCATAAGCTTGTTTATGGGTTAATCCAGTAACAGCAAGTAGGGTAATTACGGCTCCGTTATGAGGTAAGGAATCCATCCCACCCGATGCCATCGCTACGACACGGTGCATAACTTCAGGAGGAATATTATATTGTGTAATAGCTTGTATATACTTATCTCCCATAGCACTCAGTGCTATCCCCATTCCGCCAGATGCTGAACCCGTGATTCCAGCTAATACGTTTGTTGTAACAGCTCCATTAATAAGTGGATTTGTAAAAGTATGTGAGATGCTATCCCGTACAGTTGCAAATCCGGGAAGAGATGCAATAACTCCACCAAAACCATATTCAGAACCTGTATTCATAGCTGCTAGCAGAGCTCCGCCAATACTGGCATTAATACCTTGTTGAAATCCACTAGTCACGCGCTTCCAGTCATAGGCAAGTGCTGTAATAATACCTAGCACTAAAGCTAGCTCTACCGACCAAATTCCTGTTACTGTTGCTAAATCTACTTTTCCAAATGCTTCTAAACCTAACTTAGAAAAATCAAAACCTTCTGGGTACCACTTTGGAATAGATATAGTGAAAAATTTATTGGCCACTCCAACTAAAATCAGGGGAACAAATGCTAATACCTGACGCCCAATACTAGCAGAATTAGTAGAAGGAGCAGCTGACATATTAACTGTTTCAGCAGCAACAGCTATCTCTTCCCCAGCACCATTAAAACCAAAATAACCTTCACCTGCACTTTGAGCTTTTTTACGGCGTCTTTCCAAATAAAGAAGTCCTAGGCAAAGTACAAAGAGCGATCCAGTTATTCCTAATATAGGAGCTGCATAAACATCTGTCTTAAAAAAAGAAGTCGGTATTACATTTTGAATTTGAGGTGTTCCCGGCATAGCATCCATTGTAAAAGATAAAGCTCCTAAAGCAATGGTTCCAGGAATAAGTCGCTTAGGAATGTTAGCTTCTCGAAAAAGGTTCGCTGCAAATGGATAAACGGCAAACGCTACTACAAACAAACTGACTCCGCTGTAAGTTAATATTGCACACATGAGAACGATAGCTAAAATAGCTCGTTTTCGACCAACTAAATTTATGATTGTTTTAGCTATAGATTCAGCAATTCCAGACATTTCAACTAACTTTCCAAAAACTGCTCCTAATAAAAAGACTGGAAAATAGTTCTTAATAAAGCCGACCATCTTTTCCATAAAAATATTAGAAAAGAAAGGTAAAGCATAGCTAGGTTCCGTTAATATAACCGCAAGTAATGCACATAGAGGCGCAAAAAGAATGACAGAAAAACCTCGGTAAGCAATAAGCATTAAGAGCCCTAAAGCAAGTATAATGATGACTAAATCCATTGTTTCTCCCCCTATATTTCTCGTCGCAACTTATTATATTTTCTTTCTTAGTTTAAATTTTTAGCCTTTAAACCATATTAAGCTCTAGTATTTCTACCGCTAGCCCTCCAAAAGCAAACGCTTTCAATATTTTAATAGGGATAATCAGTAATTCATCTAAAGAACAAAAGCTTACTGAAAAAGGATACATAAAAAGTTTATGCATCCCTTTTATTGGTTATTTTGCTGTTACTTTTCCATAACGACGTACGCGAAGTAAAGCTTGTTCAGCATGCCCAGAGAAGTTCTCTAGTTGACAAAGGCGTGCTGCATATTCCCCAATATGCGCGCTAGCTTCTTCTGTAACCTTTTGATAAGTACATGTTTTTAAAAATTTACCTACCCACAGTCCACCAGTATAGCGTGCAGCTCCTTTTGTTGGAAGCGTATGGTTTGTACCAATGACTTTATCACCGTAAGCTACATTTGTCTCAGGACCTAAAAACAAACATCCGTAATTATTCATGTTTTCTAAAAAATAATCTGGATTTTCAGTTAAGATTTCAACGTGTTCAAAAGCTAATTTGTCTGCTTCTATTAAAGCTTCCTGTTCATTTTCTACAATTATGATTTTTCCGTAATCCTCCCATGAAACACGTGCTACATCAGCTGTTGGGAGCTTTTCGAGCTGACGTTCAATTTCTTCTACAGTTTCTTGAGCTAACTTTTCAGATGTTGTAATTAATGCTCCCGGTGAAGTTGGTCCATGTTCTCCCTGTCCTAAAATGTCAGTGGCAATCATTTCTGCGTCTGCTGTTTCATCAGCTACAACTAATGTTTCTGTAGGGCCTGCAAAGAGATCAATTCCAACACGACCGTATAATTGACGTTTTGCTTCTGCCACATAAGCATTACCTGGCCCTACCAGCATATCTACAGGTTCAATTGTTTCCGTACCAACAGCCATGGCAGCCATTGCTTGAATTCCCCCAAGAATGTAGATTTCATCGGCTCCTGCTAAATGCATGGCTGCTACTGTAGCTGATGGAATTTCTCCTCCAATAGGCGGAGTACAAGCAATCACTCGATTTACTCCAGCTACCTTTGCTGTCAGTACACTCATATGTGCAGAAGCAACCATAGGATAACGTCCACCTGGAATATAACATCCAACACTTCCAACTGGAATATTTTTATGACCTAAAATAACACCAGGTAATGTTTCTACTTCAATGTCTAGCATAGATTTTCTCTGTTCTTCAGCAAATCTTCTTACATTATTTTGAGCAAATTTAATATCTTCAATTGTTTGCTCTGGTACACTATTCACGATCTCAATGATTTGTTGATTGCTCAATCTGAAATTTTCCGGAGACCAATTATCAAATTTTCTTGATAGTTCTCTAACTGCACTATCTCCTTCGTCCTCAATTTTTTTAATGGTTTGACTTACTGTTGCTGATACTTGCATATCATTTTGATTAATTTCTTCCTGACTTTTCCCCTGTTTAAAAACTTTCGCCATGACAAATCTCTCCCTTTATTTGCATACGTATGCATTAAATTCATGCTTCATTTAACAACATACCCAAAATGCATACGTATGCATTTTGAAACAGAATTTTAAAATCATAGTAGTATTAATTCAATTAATAGTAAGCTTCCTAACTTTAATAAAAAGCTATTTGCATACGTATGCATTTTTAGTTACAAAAGAGATATTATGTATCCCTTTTAGAAAAAACATATTATTTACACAATTCACACTATTGTGTCTACTAAATCATAGATGATAGCCCTTTCATTGTCAACTATTTTTGAGAAGTTTTACAGACTTTCTCTCAAGAAGCTTGCCTGAAAAAAGTAGAGATTGAGGCTTGGTCGCTTCTCCATCCACTGTGTTTAATAACATATTAATAGTTGCTTCAATCATTTCTTTTACTGGTTGCTGCCAAGTTGTTAAAGAATAAGGAGGCCAGGAGGCCATTGAAATATCATCAAATCCTACAATTGACAATTCATTTGGAATAGATATTCCTAATATTTTAGCAGCATCCATTACTCCTAAAGCTACAATATCATTTGCACAGAAAATAGCATCCGGACGATTTCTATTTTTTAGTACACGCATTGCTACAGTGTAACCAGCTTCATAAGTGTAATCACCTTCTTCAATTACCGGTTTTATTCCTTTTTGTAAAAGAAACTCAGCAAATCCCCTCTCACGATCACGACTCGTTGATGTATTGGTACGACCGGTAATATAAGTGAACTTTTGATGACCTTGTTTAAATAAATACTCCCCGATTTTCATGCCCGCTGAATAATTATCACAACATACAGAATGACAGGTAGAATCTTGGTTATATCGATTGAAAAGGATAATAGGTATATCATGTGTAGAAAGTTTGGAGACAACATTTGAAGATAGCAAAACGTCTGTCACTATCACACCCTCTACATTGTATTCAAGAAATTGAGATACTTCATCTTGGGTAATTGCATCATTCTTTGTATGAAAAAAAAGTACATGATACCCTTTTTCGTACAAACTTTTTGTGAATTCATCAAGGATTTCTGGATAAAAAGGGTTTTGAATATTACCCATTACAAGTCCAATCATATTAGTCTTATTAGTTATTAATCCTCTTGCTAAAGCATTTGGGCGATATCCTATTTTTTGAGCAGCTTCTAACACGCGTTTTTGTGTCCTAGGAGACACCTTGGCACCTGGAGTAAATACCCTAGAAACCGTCGATTGTGATACATTAGCTAACTTAGCCACTTCTATTGCATTAATTTGTTTTTTTTTCACATTTACCTCTCCCTGTTCCCTCTATAGTACGTTTTCTTAATATAAAAACTCGTTAATAACTAGACTAGATATATTTATATTATAGATATTTCTCTATTTTAACAATTGACTATTATATTATTATTATCATTTTTTGAGAAAAGGTATTAAAAAAGTGGTTTAATAAATACTAAGAGGAATTAAAATAATCCCGTGACATTTCAATTTTCAGGCAAATGTCTCTATAATATTATTAAAACACAAAAAAGTCGCAAAGCCTTAGTGGAAAAGGTCTTTGCGACTATGTGATTTTTATTTCCCTTGCATTAATATCAAACACATTTATTTTTGGAAAATATTAATGAGAATTACTTAAAGCTTCCCCTTTGTCTCTAAATATCTTTTTAGTAACGAGCCGTAACCATTTTCTTTCTTGTATAGAACTCTACGCCATCTGTGCCGTTTGCATGAAGATCACCGTAGAAAGAGTCTTTCCAGCCCGAGAATGGGAAGAACGCCATAGGAGCTGGCACTCCTACATTGACTCCTAACATGCCCGACTCAATATTTTCACGGAACTCGCGGACGCTCGCACCACTATCTGTGTAAATGCAAGCACCATTTGCAAATCGGGAATTATTCGCTACCTCAATTGCTTCTTCTAGTGATTTTACACGTACAATCGATAATACTGGTGCAAAAATCTCATCTTGCCAGATTTTCATTTCTTGTGTGACATGATCAAAAATAGTTGGCCCTACAAAATAGCCTTTATCTTTTACTGCACTATCTTCACGGCCATCCCGAACTAACCGAGCTCCTTCCTCTATGCCTGATTTTATGTAGCTAAGCGTACGCTCTTTGTGATTTTCACGAATAACGGGTCCTAAGAAGACATCTTTTTCTAGGCCGTTTCCAATGACGATGTTGTTTGCTTCTTCTACTAAACGATTGATTAATTTATCTGCAATTTCCTCTTGTACCGTTACAACAGAAGCGGCCATACAACGCTCACCTGCCGAGCCGAAGGCAGCACCAATAATTTGCTTTGTTGCTACGTCTAAGTCAGCATCATTTAGGACAATTGAGTGATTTTTTGCACCGGCTAAAGCCTGAACACGCTTTAAATTTTCTGTACCTTTTTTGTATACGTATTCAGCTACTGGCTGAGAACCAACAAAAGAAATAGCTTTCACTAATTTATGTTCAAGAAGACCATTTACCACATCATGCGCGCCGTTTACAATGTTTAATACGCCTTTTGGCAATCCAGCTTCTTCAAATAATTCTACTAATCTTGCAGCTAAAAGCGGCGTACGCTCAGATGGTTTTAAGACAAATGTATTACCGCAAGCAATCGCAAGAGGGAACATCCAGCAAGGAACCATCATTGGAAAGTTAAACGGTGTAATCCCTCCAATTACGCCAATTGGATAGCGGTACATGCCAGATTCAATGCCTGTCGCAATATCAGGAAGCTGTTTCCCCATCATTAAGGTAGGAGCGCCCGCAGCAAATTCCACGCATTCAATACCACGTTGTACTTCACCATGTGCTTCATTAAAGCTTTTTCCATTTTCAATCGTCACTAACCTTGCTAATTCATCCCAGTTATCTACTAATAGCTGTTGATACTTAAATAAGATTCGCGCCCGTTTTGGAACTGCTGTCTTGGACCAGCCCTTAAATGCTTCATTCGCAGCTCGGACAGCTTGATCTACATCTTCTTTTGTTGAAAGAGGCACCTCTGCAATTACTTCTCCAGTTGCAGGGTTATAGACTTTCTCTCTAATCCTTGTAGATGACTCTACCCATTCACCGGCAATATAGTTTTGAATTACTTTTGTATTAGTTGTAGTTTCCATTTTCCATTCTCCTTTTAGATAACTAGTAGATTTTTAAGATTCAACAGTACTTTTGCTTCTTGAAAAATTGTAGTTATAGCAGTAATAGTACAAATCCACTATCTCTTGATGAGTAGGCACTTTTGGGTTATTTCCAGGACTGCCGCTTGCTAGTGCATCCGTTGCCATTTTATCAACTACTTTTTGAAACTCTCGTTCATCTATTCCCCATGCTTTCATATTAGGAATATCTAAGTCACAACAAAGTTGCTTTATTTTCTCAATAGCCACATCAGCTAGCTCTTCTTTGTTTAATGATTTCGATTCTGGATAAATTAGATGTCCTATTTTTGCTAGCGAATCGATAGCAGCTTCCTTTGTAAATTCAAGTACCGCTGGAAGTAACATTGCATTTGAAATACCATGAGGTACATGAAATAAAGCACCAATTGGACGGGACATTCCATGAATTAGCGTCACAGAAGCATTACTAAAAGCAAGTCCAGCTTCCATAGAAGCAATGGCCATTTTTTCCCTTGCGTCTGAATCCTCTCCATCTTGATAAACTTTTCTTAAATGGTTCAAAATAGCTTCTATCGATGAAAGAGCCAATGTTTCCGTTAACGGTTGAGATAAACGTGATATATAAGCTTCAACAGCATGACAAAGTGCATCAATTCCCGTTGCTGCTGTAACTTGTGGAGGAGTAGAAATTGTGAAAATTGGATCTACAATCGCTACTTTCGGAAGAAATGCTTGATGTTTAATCATCATTTTTATATCTTCCTTAGTATTCGTAATTACGGTAACATTTGTTACTTCTGAACCCGTTCCAGCCGTAGTTGGAATTGCAATAAGCGGAAGAGGATCTTCTGTAATTGGAGACTTTCCGCCTGCAAAATCACCAATATAACCACCATTGGTTGCTACTACAGCTACAGCTTTGGCAGCATCAATGCAGCTTCCTCCACCTATTGCGATAATAATGCCGCATTGCTCTCTTAGACACAGGTTTAATGCTTCATTAACGTGTAAATCCGTAGGCTCTGTATTAACATCTAAGTATGCAGCATAAGAAACATTTAAATCCTCTAGTATTTTTTCGCAACTTCTTACATGTCCTATTTTTTCCATAACACGATCACTAATTAAAAGTACTTTCTTTCCATAAGCTCTCACTTGCTCTCCAAGCTGAGCTAAAGAATTTTCCCCATAAAAGACTGAGTTAGGCATACAAAATTTTGAATACCCTTTCATAAAATCCCTCCTTACATTAACGTCACTGTTATTAATGCAAGAACCGTGCCAATTATAAAAGCTTAATTCCAAAGGCTTCTTTTAGTTAAAGTGTCCATTTTTAAATACATAAGTGTTTGATATATGTCCGATTATACAGACACTTGAACTATAATCCGTATTTTTTTAATTTTATGTAAAGAGTAGAACGCTGAATTCCAAGAATTCTCGCGGCAGCAGCCTTATTACCGTTCACGTCAGCAAGCGTTCTCAAAATAGTGTCTTTTTCACTAGATAAAATATCTTCTCTTACCTTTTTTAAGAGTCTGTTTGTATCACTATTTTTTTCTGTTATAAAAGAGCTTGTATCTTTTTTTCGAAAATGAGCAGGTAAGTCTTCTTCCCTAATTTCTTGATTTTCTACTAGACTTACTAACATTTCCACCGTATTGACAAGTTCCCGTATATTTCCTGGCCATTGATATTCTTGTAAATACCGCATTGCTTCAAAAGAAAAGCTTTTTTTAATGATTCCAAACTTTTCACAAAAATTTTTAAGGTGGTGTATGAGTAATATTTGAATATCCTCTTTTCTTTCTATAAGTGGTGGAATACTCAAACGAATAATGTTTAAACGATAATATAAATCTTCACGGAACTCTCCCTTCTTAACTAGCTCTTCTAACCTTTTATTAGTAGCAGCAATAATTCGTACGTCTACATGTTGACTTTTCATTCCTCCGACTCGCTCCACTTCTCTGTCTTGTAATACTCGGAGTATCTTAGCTTGCATAAGTAGGGGCATGTCTCCAATTTCATCTAGAAATAAGGTACCTTTATGAGCTTGTTCAAATTTACCTGGCTTTCCTCCTTTGCGTGCTCCTGTAAATGCTCCTTCCTCATAGCCAAATAACTCTGCTTCAAGTAATTGTTCTGGAATAGCGGCACAATTGATACTAACAAAGGGTCCTTCTGAAAATGGGCTAGAATAGTGAATTGCTTTTGCGAATAATTCTTTTCCCGTGCCACTTTCTCCAGTAATTAATACGGTAGAAGGTGTTTTTGCTGCTTTTCTAGCAATCTCTTTTACGGTTTGTATTGCAGGACTTTCCCCAATAATTTGATCAAAATGATTGTTATTCTCTGTTTGTTCATGATTAGGCAAATGAGCCTCTGTTACTTTTCGGGACAATTCCTGCATACGTCCTAAAATATTATAAAGCTCACTGACGCCTTCGAAGATAAGCATGCCAATTGCTCCTACAATTTTCCCTTCCTTTCTAATCGGAATGCGATGAACAATCATGTCTTGACCTTGGATACGTTGAACATAACCCCTTTCATCTGTCCCCGTTTCACTAACGATATGCACTCGGGTATTTTCTATAATCTCTGTGACATGCTTTCCAATAGCTTCTTCACGTTTTTTCCCTAAAAAACGGCAGTAGGCCGCATTAAACTCCTTAATAATTCCATCCGTGTCAACAATAACAATCCCCTCGTAAGCGCTTTCTAATACAGCATCTAATGTTTCAACAGCATAAAGATTCTCATGCAGATGCTTTAGATAGTACGAATAAGAATGAAGAATATCCGTTTTAGTTAAGATCCCGACCAATTTTTCTTTTTCATCTACAACAGGTAAAATTTCTACTTGCATTCTCCAAGCTTTGTCAATAGAGTCATGAGGACTAACACTAATTAATGCAGGCTTCATAACTTCTTCAACTTTGGTATTTAGGGTGTGGCATTCAGTCAAGGATCTTATTAATCCCGAAGTTGTTAGCACCCCTACAACTTTCTGCTGTGGAGAAACCACAGGTAAACCCTCAATACCGTGCATATCTAGTAAATGAAAGGCTTCCTTTAATGTTTGACCTACTGCCAGGTTAGCAGAAAGAGGTCTCATCCATCTATGAACAAATTCGTTATTTTTTATTTGGTTATAATCAAGGGGCGTATATTTATTAAATTCTTGTATCATTATTTATACCTCCTAATCTTAGCTATTAATACAAATGTAGCATTTATTATACATAAAGTTTTTGAAATTGTCTGTGTCTTAGACATAAAAGAAATCTCTTATTATCTGTTTAGTAGTTCAACTTTAAACACGATTAAAATATTGCTGCATTGATAATATATAATGGTATATGAACAAGAAAAACGAGCTCTTATCTGCTAAGGGCTCGTTTTTTACATCTATTTCATCTGCCCTTATATACAAGCATTTAAAATAAACAAAAGACACAAGTAAACCTAAAACATATGTACATATTCTGACGTAAATGACATATTAATAGCTCGACAGTGCTAATAATAAAATTTAGAGGAGATGAGAGTGGGAATGGATAATTTTAATTCACAATCATCCACTGATCATTCAAACCCGCAAGTATGGAATTTTGTTTCGGCTTCTAATTTACACCCCATGAAGGTTACCATTAATGTTAATAAGCCTGGAACAGCTCCAGGCCTATTATTTGTTGCGCCCTATACGGTATATGAAGCAGCGATGGTTGGCCAAACTGGGGTACTAATTATGGATCAGACAGGGAATCCAATGTGGTTTAGACCACTTGCTAGTAGATATATCCAAAACACAGACTTTCGAGTACAAATGTACTGCGGGAATCCTGTTCTTACGATGTGGCAAGGAACAATTTCAGGAACTCAAACCGCAACCCCAAACCTTCCAGCAGGCGATCCTGAACCTGGTGCTTATTTTCAAATTATCAACCAGCATTATAAGCTCATTAAAAAATTATTTGCTAAAAAAGGATTTACAGCTGATGTGCATGAGTTTACAATCACCGAACGGAATACGGCTTTGTTTACGGCAGTAAAACAAGTACCTGCAGATTTATCTAAGTATGGTGGACCATTACGCGGGTATTTTGATGATTACTCTATTCAAGAAGCAGACATTGAGACGGGAGAGCTTCTCTTCTTTTGGAGTGCACTTGAACATATTAATCCAGCTGATTCAGTGGTACCTGCTTCATCCGCGACAAGTTCTAATAATATATGGGATTGCTACCACGTAAATTCAGTCGAAGAAGGGCCAAACAATACACTTCTAGTGAGTATGCGTAATATGTGGGCCATTTATAACATTGATAAAAAAACGGGAAAGGTAATTTGGCAACTTGGTGGAAAACAAAGTGATTTTAAGCTTGGACCGAACGCTACATTTTCTTGGCAGCATGATGCGCGCTATAGGTCCGAAAATAGGATAAGCTTGTTTGATGACGCCTGCTGTGCCTCTTCAACCTCTCCTCCTGAGGGACAGGCACGTGGTTTACTTCAGTAAATCAAGAAGTATCGGCGTATAAATAGGATTCGGACCATCATCAAAGGTAAAAGCAATTTTAGATAAATCCCTTCCTCTTTTAACTACGTTCACTCCTAGATTCAGTGAGTATAAAATACATATATGATTAAAGTGTTTGATATATATAATTTAAAAAGTTATATCTTTTAGACACAAAGAAGAACCCTCCATAAAAAGAGGATTCAAACAGGGCAAGTAAGAAAAAGAAATATACATGCATGTTCCTGGGGGGCACTACGCTTGTATAATCAACCTATACCCGCTATTCACTGATTGAAACAGTTAAAAACATTTCAAATAAAAATTAATAGTTAATCTATTAAATACAATCACAGTTTAATTAAGTTAGCCCTATAGATTCTTGAACTACTCCCCCATGGATGATAACCATCACCTATATATATATAAAGTCATACTTTTCATAGTATCCAACGTGGTTAGTGCATAAATAAAGATTATCAAATCCGGCATCTTTCGTATTTTCTTTCAACTTTAAAAGAAGTTGCTCACCTAAGGATTTACCTCAATAACTTTCTTCAATATAAAGAGCACACACCCAGGGCCATAAATCCATTCGACTTATAAAATCGTTGGTGATAAGCCCTGCACAGCCGATAATTTCTCCTTTATCTTCTAACAAGTACCAAACTGGAAGACAACTATTTGTCTTTAAGCTATGTATAATACAGTCTTCATAAAGTCTTAAATTCTCTTTACTCGCCCACTTACTCTGAATATATTCAATAGCTTTATCTTTGTACTCTACCTGTTCTCTAATATTAATAATTCGCATAACAAGTGCTCCTCTACAAAGAATAACAACCATCATTTACATAAAGGGTGTTATAGACATGCTTTTTAATAAAAGTGTGTTGTTTCTTTAATTAAAACTTATCCTTAAACCCATTCTTTCCTATGTTCACAAATGAATTTAATATCATTTTGATAATGTTCAAGATGCCCTTGGTGTATCATTTTCTGGAACGCACTGTCGCCTTCGCTGGCTTTTCTTGTAATTGTTTTACATAACCCCTCTAATCGCAGCGATACCACTTCCAAATAACCTTCTTGTAATTCTTCGCCGTAAGATTCAAAAAATAATTTCACTCTTCGGTTTATATGTTGAGCATGCTGCAATGAATTATAATAAATCCTCTCACCTGTGTAAGAAAGATAAAATCTACTTAAAGGGACGCACGTATAAAGAGTATAAGCAATGTCCCAAATTCTTGGACCAGGCCCCGCAACATCAAAATCAATGATGCCTACTGGTCTTTCGTGCTTGAAAATGATGTTGTATATGGCAAAATCATTATGACATAGTATCTCAAATGGTTTAGGAGTGTTATCTATTGATTTCCAGCTGTCATCAAATGAAAAATCACTCACTGAATCATGATAAAGACGGAGCATTTTCCCTATTTCTATTAAAACATCATCAGACCACATATATTTCTTCAAGGGATAATTACCAGCTTCACCTTCAATAAATGACAAGACCTCTCTCCCTTTTTCATCAATGCCTAAAAATTTTGGTGCATAACTAAAACCTTTGTTCTCTAAATGCTTTAATAGTTTATGAAATTTATGACTATCTGATTTTAATTCTCGTCGTACAGTATCTCCCGAGCGATAAACGTTAGAGACATTCCCTCCTGTTAGCACTTCTTCGTCCTCAAAGCTTGACATATAAACCTTCCCCCTGAATATATCCTATTTGTCGTCAATAAGTGAAAATGATAAAGCATTCGTCATAAATGAAATATCTCATTTTACAACTGATTTAGAAAAGCCCGTACTTTTTCTTTTGTAGCCCATCAACAATCCTTTGGGACTGACTAATAAAGTGGAGAAAATCGGTTATCGTCATATTACGTTACATTATAAAAAAGAATCTTCATTCGAAGATCCTTTTAACTGCTTGTTTCATGCAAAAATCCGCTAAAAAGTGGAAGACCGCTACTATGTTAAATCACCAAAAGCCTCCATCTGAGTGAATAATTTGTCCGGTAATCCATGCTGATTCTTCACTTGCTAAAAAGATAACTAATTTTGCGGCATCCCGGGGCTCACCAAGTCGACCCATTGGGAACTTTGGCAGTAGCTCTTCCTTTAATTCACTGCTCATCCAGCCAGTGTTAGTTGGTCCAGGATCTACAGCATTAACGGTAATTTTAAGAGGTGCTAATTCAATAGCAACTGATTTAGTAAACGTAGAAACAGCCCCTTTTGTTGCAACATAAGCCAAATTCCCAGGCTCAGGTGACTTATCTTGACCTGAAACCATATTAATAATTCGACCGCCATGCTTGCCTTCGATTAGACGTGCAAACTCAACAGTCAAAAGACATGTCCCTCTAATATTCACGTTATAATGAGCATCAAGCATATCAGCATCTATAGAACGAAAATCTACGTCCACGGAATGTGTTGCATTATTTACAAGGATTGATGGAGAACCTAGTTTGTTTTGAACTTCATCAAGCAGCTTTCTTGGTGCATCGGGTTGCGATAAATCCAATTCCATTGATTCACATCGCACTCCCAGACTGCGAATCTCTTCCATAAGATGTTTCGACCATTTAAAATCATCCTCATTAAAATAATCCATTAAACGATCATACTTTGACCAATGAGTGAAAAAAATATCTGCGCCTTCTCTAGCTAATTCCCTGCATATTTCAGTACCAATACCTTTTGCCCGACTAGCACCAGTAACAATCGCAATTTTATTTATTAACCGCTTCATAAAGCATCTCCTTATGAGAACGTTGAATTCATATGCTTATCAATAGCACACGAATTCAGCAATCCCGTATATGTATATTAATCTATCAAGTTGTAATAAATGAAAAAATGTAATTAAAGTTTAAAAGGTATTTTCTCCATAGTAATCATTCATTCTTATTTCACCTCACATAAGTATTTTTCCATACATGCATTCAACTTTCCTGCCTTATCAACATGTTTCAGACAGCAAAAGCTGAATCCCCCTAGTCTCCAACAAGTTTAGGCTCTTTCCTTAGTTACATTTTCAAGAACGCTATATTTTACTTTTTAGTAAAAAGGTAAAGAGATAGGTAGAATAACCGATTTCCTAAATAAAATTCTAAAAGGAAATATCCCTATGTTAGAGAACTGAATAAAGGACTGCTTTTCATTTCTCTAACACTTAAAAGGAGGTACACGAATGAATGAAGAGATAATAAAAATTGATAACGTTGAGATTTGTACAGAAAGTTTTGGAAACCCCAAGAATCCTGCTGTACTTTTAATAATGGGAGCAATGTCTTCGTTAGATTGGTGGGATGAAGACTTCTGTCTTCGCCTCGCTGAACATGAGAGATTTGTTATTCGTTACGACCATCGTGATTTAGGGCGATCTACCACTTATCCACCCGGTACGTCTAACTATACAATAACGGATATGGCTGACGATGCAATTGGTGTTTTAGATGCTTACTCTATAGACAAAGCTCATATTGTGGGAATGTCTTTGGGCGGGATGATAGGACAAATCCTTGCTCTTAGATATCCGGATCGCATAGACTCCCTTACTTTAATTGCATCAAGCGTATTTGGAACGGAGGCGGAAAAATTGCCCCCAATGGATCAGCAGATACTTGATTACCACACGAAGAGCACTTCCATAGACTGGTCAAATCAAGAGGAAACCGTTCCCTACCTTGCAGGTGGATGGAAAATTTTAAGTGGAACAAAACCTTATGAAGAGAAAAGAATGTATAAGCTAGCAGAAAGAGAAGCTGCCCGTGCTAAACAGCTGCCGAGTAGATTTAATCATGCTTTGCTTCAAGGAGGCGGACAATATTATGACAGGCTGAGTGAAATTACTATACCTACACAGATTATTCATGGAACAGAAGATCCGGCACTCCCATACGAACATGGACTTGCTCTTGCAAAAGCTATTGCTCATGCTAATCTAATAGCTCTTGAGCGTACAGGACATGAAGTCCATAGTGAAGACTGGGAACAAATCATCAAATCAATTGTAGAGATTAGCTCCTAAAATCAAAACATGAGATATGCAGACTTCAAAGCGCTTTTTTAAGAAAGCTTTGGGGTCTTTTCATGTTTCAAAGTTCCTTCCTTCTACTTACAGTAGAAAAAACTTTTCCTATAGCAAAGAGTATTTTGTACAAAAGTACCTACATCTTTTCAAAACATCATATTTACGATACACTGATAATTCGTGAAATATCCACATAAGGGTATTAAAGTAAGAAAATGGAGGTTTTTATGAAATGTTTTAAGGTGCTTTTTTGTTTGATCTTATTAATACTTGTAGGTATAACCGGCTGTTCTTCAAAAGAAGAAGTCACAAGCATTAACACTGTTGATGTAAAAGATCTTAAAGACCACAGTGGAACTTATGTTGGAGATAATTCTAACGTAGTAGCTATTGTAAGAGCATTGCCTGGAGGAGAAACGTTTAAAGAAATTAATTTACATAATAAAACACCAAAAATAATGTATGGTACTAAAGAGGACTCTTTATCAGAAGATGAAATATTAAAATATTGGCTCGACGGTAAGGATACACTAGAGAAAAACTTTCTTTATAATGCTATTTATTTAACGATACTAATACCTAATGCTGAAGGGTACAGTTTTAAAATAGATGATCAGAAATTCTCAGTATCTAGACAAGAAATGAAACAATTCATTTCCAAAAACATTCAAACTTTACCAAGTAGCAATGAGTTATTTGATAAAGAAAACGCACAGCAATTTATAGATAATAATAAAGAGAAGATTAATAAAGCAGTTAAATCGGCAACTATTCGAGAACAATTTTTTAAGAATGTTCCTATCGTAAAAGAATAAGAACAAATAAAGAGCCTTATTTAAGGCTCTTTATTTGTTTTCTATTTACTTAACCAAACTTTCAAATTAATAAAAGCTCCAGAAAGTCACGAATCAAGGAAGCTTTTCACAGCAGTTAAAAAAGCGGATAAGTTTCCTGCATGCACCTCATGTCCAGCCCCTTCTATCGTTACTAATTTACAATTTGGAATGCGCTTAGAAACTTCTTGCAATTTATCTTGAGGAATATGGCTGGATCCTCCTCCTATGATGAGAGTAGGTGCAATTATCTCTGTAAGACTTTCCCACCAGTTAGGATTGGGGTTATTTAACTGTTGAAGAATTGAAGGTACAACCTCCCAGTCAAACGGTAAAGGACCAGGCGCTTTGGCAGGAATTTCGAACTTTTCTCCTGTAAAAGGTGGAGGAGTGTCTTCAACAATCAATTGATCTACCCTTTCTGGAAATGTTTCAGAAAAAAGATAGGACACCGTACCACCCATAGAATGCCCAATCAACGTAAAGCTCTTCAAATTCATCGCATTTACAAACTGAAGCAAGTCATCGCACATAAGTTCAAACGTATAGGTGCCGGTTCTCTCACTTCCACCGTGCCCTCGCTGATCTAAAGCTAAAAACCAATATTCCTTCCCTAATACAGCTGCTACTTCATCCCAAGACTCTGCACTCATTCCCAAAGCGTGAAGTGCAATAATGGCGGGTGCCCAAGCTTCACCCGCCTCTCGATATTGAAATGTTAAACCATTTAGTTCAATTTGATTTACTCTCATTTCCAAATCAGATCAACTCCTAACTCAGATTTCACCAATTAAAATCTAGTTTATTAAGGTTCATCTATATATTAGTGAAGGAATGAAGATTTCCTTCACCTTTTATCTTATTGGGAAAGACATTAGATTATTTTATATATCCTGTGTAATTCTTTAGTCAGCATAATTAACGTACCTAGAGTTTTTCACTTTGGATACCTATATAATTTAAACCAAAAGTACTGCAAGCCAATTGAATAAAAGATTGTAAAGGAAGAGACATAAATTTATCTTTATGCCAAACCATTTGTGTATAAAGGGGCGTATCAACTTTAGTACAAGCCAATTCTTTTAATATGCCTTTCTCAAGCTCTCCTTTTACTACTACTTCGGGCAATATGGCAATACCTAAATCCAGCATGACGCATTGCTTAATAGCTTCCACGCTTGCAAATTCAAATTTAGTTGATGTACAAATACCTGCCTCGCGAAACAAGTTTTCCAATACTACCCGATATGAACAACCCGACTCAGTATATAAAAGAGTCTCATTTTCAAGCTCTTCTAAGTAGATATCCGTTTTATCAGCTAAAGGATGCTGAGGAGAAGCAATAATTTTTAAGTCTTCTGCAACAAGACATTGTGTATGTAAATTTGCATCATGATGCTGAATAGGCTCCATTGTAAAGGCGATATCAAGAGTACCGTCTAGTAGCTGCGCTCTTGTTTGTGTGTGAGAGTAAATGGGCTTAAAAATCATTTTAACCTTTGGAAATTGATCCTTAAACTCTTTTAATATTGGAGGTAACCTGTACGTGCACTGGCTTTCAGAAGATCCAATAATAAGTGTACCCGCAGGCTCCTCCACTCCACTTACAGCGTTTTTTGCTTCCTTAGTCAATTGAATCATTTTATCAGCGTATCTTTTAAATTCTCTACCCGCCTCTGTTAAAACTAAGCGCTTCCCTAAACGTTCAAACAAAGGCGTTTCAAGTTCATTTTCAAGCGCTTTTATTTGAGCGGTAACGCTTGATTGAGCAAAATTTAAAACTTTAGCTGTATAGGTAAAATTTAAATTTTCTGCAGCTGTTTTAAATGTAATTAGTTGTTTTATTTCGATTTTCCTCACCTCTATATAATCGGATATTTCGATTGATTCAATCGTAATGTTCATCTGTAATGATTGCTAATTTCATTATAAAATATGGTAAATCAAACCACAACATACTAAATATAAAGAGATAAGGGGAAATCATAATGTCTATAAAAAAAGAGAATACGAAGGAATCAATGAGTCTAGCGAAAAAAGATACCAGCGAAAAAAACTTCAAATACTATTGGAATGAAATTATTCGAGCGCTTATCGTGACTAAATGATTAAAACTAATCTCACACGTAAAAAAAGTTGTCACATAAAAGCGCTTAAATATAAAAGAATAATCCACTAACTCCGTATGTTGCCAGAGTAAGTGGATTATTCGCTTATTTACACTTGAAATCATGTTTATTGTCTTGAATCTAACCTGAACTCCGCAATGTCCTTGTCATCTTGAGAGATAATGAGTGTGCCTTTTAATGCATTAGCCTGTAGCTTTTTTAGTTTTTCTTCAGCTGGCAAAAGAGGTAATTCATTATTTTTTTGTTTTGCTCCTAAGGTATAACTAAGAGTAAATTCACTTGTTCCTTTAGATGGAATTTCTCCTATACTCATACCAATACCTAACTTATTGTTATCCATATTATAAATATTTGAACCAATTGCTTCTTTTACAGCTGATACTAACTCCTTATCTGGTTCTATGCGAAGTTTTGTTTTATCGAGATCAGAGAGAGCCATAATATTATTGGACGTGTTTTCCATCGTGAATGTATAGTATAACTCGGTTGGAACGATACGTTTACTTTTATTCTTTTTATCAGGTACTATCATCTCCCCAACGATTTTTTTATCATCTGTTAGCCTTACCTCTGTTTTTTGTAATTTTAAGTGCTCGACATTGTTTACATACTCTGTATTTGAACAAGCTGAAATTATAAATACTAGAAAAGCAATAAATAAACTAAGAGAGAACTTTTTCATAACGCAGCGCCTTCTTTATTCCAACTATATTTCAAGAGAAAAATAATAAATCCTCTTTAATTAACATAATGGATTTTGTAGACACTTTAGCCCCTTTATTGACTAGAATATAAAAACCACATAGGCATCTCTGTGTTTTCAACTAGCAGCACTTGTTTATGTTTAGGATCACCTTTAATAGCATAAACAATATCCCCATTTTGTGTTTTACCAAAGGCTCTAAAATATTTCTTAGAGTCATACTTTGTTTAATCAGCCATCTCCACGCACTCATAATTTCCATATGTATCACTTAAAAGCTTTGTGTTAAACATATTCTCGTCTTTTGTTACATAAAACTTATCGTAAGAAAAGAACAAAAAATATATACTTAACGCCCCTATAATTGTTATACAACTAGCTAAGCTCCATCGAATTTTTTTATTCACTTTCGACCTCTTAAATTTTTTTTGTTTTACTATAATTAGGTTTTGATATATGTAATACGCTCACATAGAACGTATTTTCTAAAAGATAAAGTAGTCAACTTAAATAATACTCACCTTTTTTGGGCTACCTTTTTCATTAACTGACTTTTATGATCTTTATCTTTAACTATAATATACTCCTCTGTTCCTTTTACTGAATAGATTTCTGAACCAACTGTAAAATAGTTTGATTGATTATTACCTGCCGGCATTTTAGTTGCTTTAGTTTTCTTTTCTATTGTTCCTATTTGGTCTCCTATTTCTTGTGTTTGATCTAATTTATCTTCTGTTCCGTTATATTCCTTATTTCCAACTATCACAATGATAGCAGAGCTCTCTATATTTATTCCTGTACTTTCTTGGTTACATGCAGTTAGAACGGTTAAATAAACTACTGACAGAAAACTAAGTGTTCTCTTCATAATAAGCAGCCTCCGCAAATCATTTTCCTTGCCCTTTAATTAAAATAGACATTAGAGGATATACCAAGTTCAGTAACGTATCATAATGTATTCGAAAACGAACAATCCTAAAAGTTCTATTAAACAAACTTTCCAGGCTCCTCCACATAAAAATCCACATAACCGCAGCTTGAACAAACATAAGGTATTAACTCACTGTAATTGTGATTGTTGTTTAATATGCTGCTCGGTGTTTTATTTACACCTACTGTACCAGGTGATGATTGAATACGAGCTTTGATTAGAGTTGAATCACATTTAGAGCACTTTTTGCTGTACATACACATCATCCCTCTCTATTCCATAACATCATTCCTAGTTTCTATAGTACATGCTTACTAGTTTTAAAATTAATAATTAGCCATATAACTTGAATAATCAAAGGGAAAATAAATACAATTAGCAACACTATAAATGCGAACAATTTTAGCTCTGGTGTTTGGGTAACACCCGCTCCATCCACTTCTCTTGTCCAGACAACAGCTGTGCCTACGACGAAAAGTATGATCTAAATTATATTAGCTATCCACCAGGAAATCCATCGTCTTTTCACATCATCACTCCTTCCATTTTTAAGCAGTATCTTTCTTTTTTAATTCCCAGATAAGAGTAATGGTGGAGATAGCTCCACCTACCGCAAAGAGGTAAGAAGAAAACGGTATTGTTTCATGTATGAATAAACCTCTTACTCCATAGAAACACAGGATAATAGTGCTGAGTAAACCAATCATAAGTCGAATATTTTTATTGATCTTTTTCTCCTCCTTAGACTTTTCCCTGCACCTGATCCTTTATCATAAGTCCAAATATAGCGAAGAAGTTTAATACAACCAGCAATCCATAATAAAAGCCAATCCCCTCAAAAAACAAAGAAAGAATGGGGAATATTATAGATTCAAAGCCAAATAACATAATAATAAGGCCAATTCCTTTAGCGAGCTGTTTTTCATCCTTAGGTGTGAATATCTTTCCATACCCAGCAATGAAATTAGTATTACCTTTTTTCCATACACGTTTCCCAATATAAATAATGAAGCAGCTTACTAAACATATAAATAATACGTTCAACATCAGATATTACCCCTTCTTCACACCCTCTAATTTAACAATATATAGTATATTTTACCATAAAATTCACAAATATTATGTGTTAAAGGTGGACTCATAAAATATAACACTATAAAATATATACATACTAATTATGGATATCTTAATTAAACAAGAACCCACTGAAGAATATAATAAAACTGAAGAAGTTGTGAAAAGCGCTTTTTTAAATGAAGAATACAGCGATAAGAAAGAACATTTTGACGTGCCTGAAGAATTCTTTATGACCTTAGAGTTAACAGAGGGATTATTAAAAAATATGCAAGGTGTTGTGCAGTACTCAAAAGCTTTTTCAGAGTAAGTACTAACTGATTAATTAGGTTTTACGTAAAGGCTGCCTAGAAAAAATTTTATAGTATTTTCTATGAACAGCCTCTTTTTTATTTACCTGATATTATTAAAGCGGTGGGTTTTCCACACCTAAATGAACCCAATCTTCTTTTGGAGGCCCATAAACTCCAGGGGGTTTTAGTCCTGCTTGACGCATCAGAATGGTAATTTGACCTCGGTGATGAACAATATGCTTGATTAGTCCCATTAAGATTGTGGCATTTGATTGGGTTCTTCCGAACGCTTCTTGAGTGCGTTCTAGGAATTCATCTGTCCATTGCTGTTCAATGATTTTAGCAGCGTGAGAACTTACATTTTTAAAGGTTATAGCGATTTCCTGGGCAGAAGATGGAACGCTTGCTGTACTTTCTATTCTGTCTATGCTCAGTCCAAATTCAGTTAGATAATCTGGAATATTGGTTGTAAAATGCCAAGCAATTCTTCCTAACGTACGTCCTTCAGGGTAAACTTGTTGTTTCAATGAATCATCTGTTAAGCTATCCAAAACTTTTTGAGTTAGCATAGCTTCGTTGTTCCATTCTTTGATAAAATCTGAAATGGTATTATACATGTAAAAGACCTCCCCATATAAATCTAATCTAAATTAACACTTAAATAATATCATAGAAAAAACCAGTTGGCTTATTTACTAAAGAAAGGAGATTCTATGTTATTTAAAGCTACTGCTCAAAAAACTATTACTTTCACTCTATTACCTTTAAATGCTTTATTATGCATTCAAGCAGTTCAATATAAAGCATTTGATTTTTTACTTCTTTTTGCTATCCTTTGTTCGTTTCTTTCCCCGTGCCTCAGATATGAATTTCAAATAGACAAAGATACTTTAACCTATAGAACATATATATTATGGTTTAAAGTATATGCAAAAACCGTTAAACCAATGGACATTAAAAGAATTGTATTTAAACGGTTAAGTTGGAAAACAAAATTGGCAGTAGTAAAAGTAAAAAACGGGTGGAATATGCGAATAGCATTATTTAATCCACCAAATGTTTTTAAGGAATTAGAAACATTTGCACATGAATATGATGTAGATATTCAAAAAACATCAGATTATAAAATTCTAGAGAAAATGTCTTGAATGTCACCGCGTTTGGAATACATTAACTTTACGTATGGGGGTGCATAATCAGCCGTTATTCATTTCTAATTAAGCAGCTTTTGAACCTCTTTACCGCTACAAAACATTAGTAAAGAGGCCTTTTCCTAAGCACCTTCAAGTTTAAACACTTTGTCCTCCTTCCTCGCATCAACCTCAAGCCCTACTTAAAAATAGGCTTCAAGACCATTCTATTTAACATTATTTGGATATACAATTCGTATATAATACTTTTTAAGAGGTGATGATTCTGTATATATCGAAAAAGCTTGGCATTTTAAGCTGGTTTGCTACTTGCTTGTATTTTTTAGTTGAACCTTTTTTTATTTTGACTTCAACTGCTCCCTACAGTTTTTTACATCACGCAATGAGTGATCTTGGCGTAACTTTTTGTGGAACCTACACCTATTCAATTGCACCTCATGAAATTTGCTCTCCTCATCATTTCTGGATGAATGTATTGTTTATTATAAACGGATTAACACTTTCAATTGGTGTTCTGTACATTTCACAAAACCTAAAGAAAACAAAAATAACCCAACTAGCAACAGCGTTTATCCTTATATTAGCTTTAGGCAATATTATTTCAGGCTTTATACCGGCTGATATAAATTTATTTTGGCATTCAATATTCGCTCAGCTTGGTATGGTTACTGTTTTAGCTGGTCTTTGGATGTATGCATCCTCTTTAACCAGCGGCAAGTATTGGACTTATGGCTGCTTAATCGCCCTACTAATCATTCTCATACTCATTATGCTTGTATTTTTCGTTCCTATGCCTACTGGTCTGCTGCAAAGATTATTCTATTTAGTAATCTTTATATGGGGCACCGTACTTTCCTGTATGTTAAACAAGTAATCCACTATCACTCCGTTTCATATGAGCTTACAAGATTATGTTAAACTAGCCGGAATTTCAAATAGCAAAAAGTCCATAGAGGCATCCCCTATGGACTTTTTATACGATTTTGTTAAATAAATTCTCTTAATAATTCTTTAGATTTCTTTCCGCTAAAACCAAAATAATTGCCAATCAGTTTGACGTATTCTGTGTAAGTAACTTTTCTAGTTAAAGCAGTTTCCCACCATCTCTGTGGATTATAATAATGACTTCCACTAGAACAATAGGTTAATTGTATTTGGGTATCCTTAAATTCTTTATTAAAGTTTTTTTCTACCCTTTTCATATGATAGTTTGAAGAAACAACGATAGCGGATTGAAAGTGATAGTTCATCATTAGCTTTTTTGTAAATTTAGCATTTTCCGTAGTACTTGTAGCGTGATTTTCTAATATAATTGAATCCTCAGGTACCCCTGATTCCTTGGCTTGATGATAAAAATTATTCTCTTGACCATTCGAAAGGATTAAATTAGCCGCATAGCCTTTTTTATATAATTCAATTCCTTTCTCCAGTCGATCATTATCACCACTTAACACAATAATCACGTCAGATTTTACAGGCTTTTCGTTTACCACAAGCTCTTTCCCCGCAAACAGAAAAAAAATAATCCCTAATCCCAGCATGAATATGCTGATTTTTACTCTTTTACCTTTAATTTTTTGCATATAGACCCTCATTTAAAAAGTTCACTTCATATCGTATCATAAAGCTCAATATTCATAAAAATAAAAAGGTGCTTTCAAAAAAACTTTGCATTCTGTAAGCAATCACAGCTTTTATATAAAAGTTAACATTAAAAATTTCAACGAACGTTCTTTCTCAATATTTTCGTGAATCAAATGAATTTTATACAAACTTAAATATTTTTTAACTTATTTGTATTAATATTGGTTTTTTCGCTTATTTTTCATTTTTTAATAATAAAATTACAATAGTAGATTCTGTTCCTTGCTTTAAGGAAAAAGGGAAAACAAATTGAAAGAGAGCTCTGTCTATCTTTTTTTCTTGAATATCAATTTGCTGCATGTGTTCTAATGTACTCCTTTCAATTATATATATCATTTACCATTTTGTATCATAACGATCCATAGTAAACCTAATATATTTTTTCTTTATAAGAGTACATTCAGTTTAAAAACTTAAAAACAATAAAACAGCTCCACATAAAAATAAGTATCCATACTATGATAATAATTGAACCTGCAACCCAGTTTTGAGGTTTTTCATTTTGAATGAGCTCTTCTGCTTTTAGTGTGCAGTCCTCTATTACATTTTTAGGCAGCATCTTCAAAGCAATCATAATTCCTAAAGGAACAATGATTATATCGTCAATATAGCCTAAAACCGGTATAAAATCAGGAATTAAGTCGATTGGACTGAAGGCATATGCAACAACACAAGCAGTAAATAATTTGGTATACCAAGATACTCGTTCATCTTTATAAGCTAAGTATAAGATAAATAGCTGCTTTTTTAACTTTTTAGCCCAAAGCTTTAATTGATTAAGCATGTTTCCTATTCTCCTTATGGACGGTTTAAAATAATGTGAAAATCGGTTTTATTTTTTGTTTAACTGCATGTTTCTTTTATGAGTAAATTCAAAACTATACGAATAACTGATTAATGCAGTCATCTTGATTTGCAGCTAGTTTAGGAACAGCTCCAACAGGAACCCAATAATAGAAAAAGATTAATCCTGCATCTTCCCCTTCAGAATTCACCTTATATTCCCACCGTTCTGCCGTTTCTTCTTGAACTTCTAAATGAAAAACATGTCGTTCATGATACTGACTTTTACTTTCATGATGATAGACGTATGTTTTTATTTTGATCACCGATAAAAACTCCATTAACCCAGATTCTTCTTTGACCTCTCTATATAAAGCTTCTTCAATTGTTTCTCCTTCTTCTACAGTACCGGCTGGAACTTGAACTCCTGCTTCTGGATAATCTTTGTGTTCGCAAACTAGTAACTCTGTATAGGGCTCATTGAATCTAGTTATGTAAGCCATAACTTTTGTTATCATCGTTTTATCCTGCATATTCGCTTCCTCCTATATTCCTATATATAGATACTAACCGTACAGATTTCTTCATCAGCAAACACACTTCTTTAACTCCCAAGCATAAATCAGACATATTTTATTACATCTATTTTGATTGCAAAAATAATTAGTCTCAGTGTTGTCATAATAAGCTGCTTTTACGGAAGGTTAACTGGTATGGGAATTGGAATGGTTAGTTTTGCTATTCTGATAGGATCTATAATCATCATATCAGTAAGTGAAATAATAGGAAAAGGCAAGAATCAAATTGATTCTTGCCTTTTCTGGTTTTATTTTCTTTCAAGAGAAGGTTCTGATACATTTTCGTATTCTGTAATTTTACCAATGCGATATTCATGACGGCCCCCAACAAATTGGGTGGTTAACCAAGTCTTCACAATTTCGCGGGCTAAACCTGGCCCAATTACTCGTTCCCCCATAGCTAAAATGTTCGTATCGTTATGGTCACGCGCCATTTCAGCTGAAAAAACGTCATGAACAAGTGCGCAACGAATTCCTTTTACTTTGTTAGCGGCAATACTCATGCCAATTCCCGTACCGCAGATTAAAATTCCAAAATCCGCTTCTTCATTTGCTACTCGTTGGGCAACTCGAATCGCATAGTCCGGATAATCGACTGAACTGCTGCATTCACAGCCTAGATCTTCATATATTATGGACATTTCATCTAATAGATTTATAATCTCTTTACGAATGTTTATCCCACCATGATCTGAAGCAATTATAACTTTCATAAGATTACTCTCCTTGTTCAGCTATAGTCTTAATTAAAATTCTAATGATTTTTGGAGTCTCTTTTTACCGATACGTTATTTCCTAGAACAATCTTCAGAACACTTCCCGTACCATGTTTTAACTCCTTCAGAGTTATCTACATTCTCAATAACTTTCCCACATACTTGACAAACGATAGTTCCCTGTTTTAAATTAACCTGCTTATTCATTTCTATTTCCTCCTTTTTATTAGAAAAATTCGTTTGTATTCAAATACCTTTTTTTAAAGATCAATCATTGTATGTTAGAAAAGATATCCTTAAGCTAGAATGGTATCCAGTAAGCTGTATTTATCATCGTTACTAGATAACTTCGAATGAACTTTTTCAATATCTACATTAATTAAGTCATTTTCTTTGATTCCTACAGCTCTACCAGAATACCCTTTGAGTAATAATTCTACTGCTGTGATCCCCATTTTACTTGCTAATATACGATCAAATGCGGACGGCTGTCCTCCTCTTTGAATAAAACCCAATATACTTGTCCTGACGCTAATATCTAATCGATCTTCGACATATTTTTGCAGGTCTTGAATATTGTACATTTTTTCAGTAATCAGGATTAGGTTATCTTTTTTGCCGCTTTTCATTTTCTCGTTCAGTTTGGAACATATCTCTTCAAGACTTAATTTTACCGAGGCATTCTAATATCGTATTTAATGTAGTATCAAATCCAATTGAATAATCTGTGTAAGATAAATCATTATCAATCGTTGCCGGTATACCAATGACATTTACACCTAATTGATGTAATTTATGTGTTCCTTTAAAAGAGCCTTCACCGCCGATTACCACTAAATGATTAATTCCATAATCCTTTAATACACTTAAGGCTTTCATTCTGCCTGACTCTTTCATAAATTCTGCGCAGCGGGAGGTTTTTAAAAACGTCCCTCCTTTATCCGCAATGTAGTCTACATCCGTAGAGGTTAATGTATGAAGTTTACCTTTTATTAAACCTTGGTAACCACCCTCGATTCCCATTACCTCGATGTTATGATAATCAGCTGTTTTTACTACTGCTCTAATAGCAGCATTCATTCCTGGAGCGTCTCCGCCACTTGTTAAAACTCCTAGCTTCATCATTGCCATACACCCCTGCTTATTCTTGTCCATCTAAGAAAGTTGGCTGACAGCTGCTAAAAAACCAGTTTTCAGCCTCTCCTAGTAGCACAAATTTTCTTTCCAACAAGAATTAACTAGTTTTTTCTAATTGATCGACTGTATTTTTTTTAATAGCTCTTCCTGATTGTTTTAATAAAAAAGCTACGATAAAGGACGCTATGAACATGCTAATACCTAGAAATGTCATACTAGCATTAAAAGATCCTGTTAGATCTTTAATGTATCCCACGATGTAAGGTCCAAAGAACCCACCCAGGTTACCAATACTATTGATAAGAGCAATCGCACCTGCAGCAGCAGCTTCCGTTAAGAAAGACGGTGGAATTGCCCAAAACGGAGAATATGCTCCGAACGCTCCGCAAAGACTGATCGTTAAGAATACAAATGATAAAACAATGTTCATATTTGCAACATAGCTACTGATAATTAATGCCACGCCACTTGTTACTAAACAAGCAACGACGTGAAAGCGTCTTTCATTTTTCTTGTCAGAGTGGTTACTAACCAACATCATGGTTACCATTGCACAAACATACATTAATCCTAAAATCCACCCCATCGCATGCGTACTAAGAGAAGTCGTTTTAGATAAACCTTCTGAAATTGTCGGTAAAAACATAACGATGCCATAGTAGCCAACCATCCAGAAAAAGTATCCTAAAGATAAGGTTAATACGTCACGATCTTTTAAGGCCTGAGCAAATGTATAGTGCTTGGCTTCCTGCTTTTCTAACTTTTCTTTTGTTGTAACGTCGATTAACCATTTTTTCTCCTCGTTCGTCAACCATTTTACATCCTCCAGCTTATCGTCAAGATAGAAGAAGCATATTACACCTAAGATCAAAGCTGGAATCGCTTCCAAAATGAAAAGCCATTGCCATCCAGCCATGTTTAACCAGTCAATACCTAATAAATAAGTAGAAAGAGGAGATCCTATTGCATTAGCACCAGGGATTGCAATCATAAATCCAGCAATTGCTTTTGCATGATGTTTTGTTTGATAAAAACCACTTAGATAAAAGACCATACAAGGGTAAAAGCTAGCTTCAGCAATTCCTAAAAGAAATCTTGCGGTATAAAACTGCCATGGTGTTTGGATAAAAGCCATTAAAATAGCAATTACTGCCCATGTAATCATGATTCTACTAATCCATCTTCTAGCTCCGACTTTCGTCATCATAGCACTTCCAGGTACTTCTAAAAGGAAATAGCCAAGGAAGAAAATCCCTGCCCCTAATCCAAAAACAGCATTAGAAAAACCTAAATCTTTATTCATTTGTAATGCAGCAAACCCAATATTTACTCGATCAAGTATCGATATGGTAAAACATAAAAATAGAAATGGAATGAGCCTTAACGTTACTTTTTTAGTAGTTGAACGTTCTAAGTTAATTGGATCCAAAATAATTCCTCCCTGGGTTACCATCCTTCTATTCTTCATACTCTTCGGTCTTTGACCTGAGTGTTTGCTCTAGGCTAATTGACAGTAAGAATTAAAAGTTCACATAAAAGATGATTGATCTATTTCTAAGTCTAAGTAAATCTAGTCACTACTTCTGTAATCCCTTTCATATGGAAATATAAAAAATGAAAAAGCGAAGTATCCCCCTGTATTATTTATCATTTAAAAAAGTAAGAACTATTAGAAAATATTATATACAAAAACCTTATTAACGATATGAAAACACTATAAATCTACTTTCTAATTTCTATCCTAATAATCCAAAACATTTGTAATGCACGGTAACGATAAAAAACGCTTACATTTTTGAAACCTTCTGCTAATCTCTTCAAAAAATATCGAGCTGTAAAGAATAATGAATTTTAAGATTTACATTACCTCCGTTTTATAGATTTAGCTACTTGTATACTAAGTTACCTTATATAAACAGTGTACTTACATACCTATAAATTGTCAATATAATTATTATATTTAATATTTTCTGAATTTAATTAAAAATAAAAAGAAATATACAGTTTGTATGGAAAGAAAACACTGAATCTTATTCATTTTATGCTGTCTTTTCAACAGCAAAAAGACAGCTACACTTTAGCTGCCTTTTACCTCTATATTTGGTATTGTCTTTATAAAAATTAGTTGGAATTAAGCTTTCCAATAACGATCATATAAATTTTGCATGTGAAAACTCATAATTCTCACAGCTTCTTCTTCATTATGCTGTTCAATTGCATTAATAAGTAATTTATGCTCATTAAAATTAACTTCCCGGTAGTCAGGTCTAGTGACAGTTCGATCTCTTATAAACTTCCACATTTCCTGCTGTTTCATCGCATTGCTAATAGCTGCCATAATACTAATAAATAAATCATTATGAGAAGCCTTTGCTATACCATTATGTAGGGCTTCATCTGTTTCAGGTACATACACGCCTGCGTTCGTTTCTTCCTCCATCTTATCAATTGTTGCACGCAGGTCCTTAATATCTTCTTCTGTAGCTCTCAAAGCTGCAAAACGTACAATAAGAGGCTCTATGTTCATTCTTGCTTCCACAATGTCTTCAGGGGAGGTAGAGTCCGTTAAAAGTGTTGATTGAGAATTTTCAGCTTCTGTTTGAAACTCTTTAACATATACACCTTCTCCTTGACGAGAATAGATAAAACCGTTCAATTCTAGGGCGCTAAGGGCTTGTCTAACAGGCACTCGACTTACACCAAATTGTTCACACAGCTCCCTTTCAGCAGGGAGTTTATCTCCTACTTGAAACGCTCCAGATTGAATTTCAGAAAGAATTTGATTATAAATTTGAATATATAATTTATTATTAGAAACTGGATTAAAACTAATGGAAATCACTTCTCTCTATAATTATTAGCTCATTTTATTCATAATTAAGTAGACATAATTATTATATACTGTTCTATTTTTAGGGGCAACAAGCCTAGTATCTTCTAGCAAAAAAATCCTTATTTATGTAGTCAGTTTACCATTTTACTATTGATTTTATTAATAAACAGCTATACAGGCATACCATAATGGCATGCCTGTATAACGAACCTGAATATTAATCCATATGTGAGCCACCGTTTATATCAATTTCTTCTCCTGTAATATAAGAAGCTTCTTTTGAAGCTAAAAAGGCAATTGTAGCTGCGATTTCTTTCACTTCACCTGGTCTACCCATAGGAATACTATCAATCACAGACTTTGCATCTTCTTCAGGAAGTGACTTCCAAATTTCTGTATTAACGAGTCCAGGAGCTACACAGTTAACTGTAATGCCATCTAAGGCTACCTCGCGTGCTAAGTTCTTTGAAAAACCTAGTACTGCGGCCTTAGATGCCGAGTAGTGCGGTCCTCCAAAAACTCCTCCACCTCTTTTAGCCGAAACAGAAGACAGGCTTATAATTCGACCATACTTTTGATCTTTCATTGTTTCTAATACTGCTTGCGTACATAGAAACAATCCAAACATATTGACGTTAAACACTTTTGTAATGTCTTCGAGCGTCATATCTTGAACTGTAACTTTTTGAGAAATTCCTGCATTATTAATCAAAATATCAATTCTGCCGAATTCTTCAAGTGTTTTTCTAACCATCGCATCGCAAGAATCTTTACTTGTTACATTTAACTCTATTCCTAGGGCTTTGCCGCCCCCTTCTTTTATTTCATTTACGGTATCCTGCACGCCATCAAAATTGATATCTGCTATAACAACAGCTGCTCCTTGCTCTGCAAGTGTCAGGGCGATTGTACGTCCAATTCCTTTTTTGGAACCGCTACCAGTAATGATTGCTACTCTCTCTTTTAAATCAAACATATTATATTTCCCCCATCTTATTAGCTTCTTCTATTTAATTTAGTTAGTCTTAAATCAGTTCTTTAGCTGTTTTGATAATATTTTCTACAGTAATTCCATTTAACTCTAACAGTTTTTCATAAGGTGCAGATTGTCCAAATTGATCCTGTACACCAATTCTTCGAACCGTACCTTTTCCCTCTTCCGCAACTACTTCACATACGGCACTGCCAAGGCCATTTAGAATATTGTGATCTTCAACCGTAATGATTTTTCCGATATTTAAGCAATCAACCACTGCTTCTCGATCTAAAGGCTTAATCGTATGCATGTCTAGTAATTTCACAGATATGCCTTGTTTCTCTAATTCTTTCGTTGCCTCTAAAGCGAGTCTTACTGTATCGCCGTTGGCAATAATAGCGATGTCGCTTCCATCTTTAATTTTCTTCGCTTTTCCAATTGTAAACTCTTCATTTTCATCGTAAATCATTGGAACCTTATCGCGAGTAAAACGAAGATATACAGGTCCGTACACTTTAGCAGCTTGTTCTACTAGCTTTCTAGTAGAATAATAGTCAGCTCCCATAATGACGGTCATATTTGGAACCGATCTTAATACACCCATGTCTTCTATAGCTTGATGACTTCCGCCATCATTAGCTGGCGTTAACCCCCCGTGTGAACAAGCAATCTTTACATTTAAGTTAGGATAGCAGACTTCTTGTCTAATTTGTTCAAGCATTCTTAACGAACCAAAAACCGCGTAAGTGCTTACAAAAGGAATTTTACCAGTCGTAGCAAGTCCAGCTGCTAACCCAGCTGCATTTTGCTCTGCAATTCCTACATTAATATGCTGGTCAGGTAATTGCTTGATAAAGTTTACTGTTTTACACGACTTTGCGATATCTACATCAATGACATAAATATTCTTATTTTCTTTCCCTAATTTTACGATTTCATCTCCAAAGGCCTCTCTCGTAGCTTTTTTTACAGTAAGATCTTTTTCTAGTATGCTCATTATCTTAAACCTCCTGCTACTTCTTCTATTGCTTGATGATATTGTTCTTCATTAGGAGCAACTCCGTGCCAATCAGCCACATCCTCCATGAACGAAACGCCTTTACCTTTTACCGTGTCACAAATGATACATTTTGGTCTTCCATTCTTCGCTACTCTTACTTCATCCAATGTTGCTACAATCTCTTCCATGGAGTGTCCATTAATTCGCTTTGTTTCAAAACCAAATGCATCAAATTTTTTCTCTAAATCTTGCAATGGCATAACTTCATCACAAAATCCATCGATTTGAAGTCTGTTATTATCTACAAATACAACTAAATTATCTAATTGGTACTTAACTGCTGTTTGAGCAGCTTCCCAAATTTGTCCTTCTTGACATTCTCCGTCTCCTACTAAAGAAAAAACTCTATAGTCTTTAAAATCTCGTTTACCTGAGATTGCCATACCTACGCCACACGAAAGTCCTTGTCCTAGTGAGCCTGTTGAAATATCAATACCTTTGCACTTTTTCATATCTGGATGCCCTTGAAACGGAGAACCGTATTCTCTTAACGTGTATATCGTTTCATAGGGAACGAATCCTCGTAAAGCTAAAGCGGAATACTGAATGGGACAAACGTGACCTTTAGAAAGTACAAATCTATCGCGATCTTCCCAGTTAGGGTTGTGCGGATCAACATTCATTTCTTTAAAATAAAGCGCTGCCATAATATCAGCCGCAGAAAGTGAACCTCCTGGATGGCCAGACTGTGCTCCATAAATCATTGTAAGAGCTGTTTTTCTTAATTGAATGGCTTTTTCTTTTAATTCTTCAATACTAATTTCTTTCATTTTAGTCACCTCATTAATTTATGACTTGCTGTTTTCTAAATGATATATCCATTAACATATAATTTAGTACACTTAGGTAACTTGTATACTAAGTAGCTTTGTGGCTTAAGTGTACATCTGAAATGCGAGTTCGTCAATAACAAGATTGAATTATTAGAATTTTTTATTTAAAACAAGTCATTTTGTAAATTCGTATGTTGTTTTCTCTAAGATTTCAAGCAAAAAAAGTACTGCTCCTATTTTAGAAGCAGTACTTTTTTTATTGATTGATTGGTAAATTGTGTATATAAACAAAATCTTTATCAAAAAACGACTATGCTTTTGCACGAGAATTATTGCTGCTTATTACATCTTGGCTACTAGATTTAATGCTTCTAGCTACTAGTATACCTACTATCCCCGATATCCCTAAAATAATGAAGATGTAGTTATAACTTGTAACAAGAGCAATAAGCGTGGACGAAATAATACTTCCAAAATAACGAAACGTTGAATAAATGCCAGAGGCTGTACCAGACTGTTCTTTGCTTACGGAGTCCAACGAGGCAACCTGCATGCTTGTTAAACCTATTCCGGTCGAAAAACCTCCAATAATTAAAGCCACTATAAGAAAAAGAATAGATCCAATGTTCTCTAAAGATAGAAAAAGAATATTAGAGACAATAATCATAGCAAAAGAAAACCCAATCACTTTTTTAGAACTAAACTTATTGTTTAATAATCCACCTATCCAGCCGCTTAAAGACATTGAAATCGAAAAAACTGATAAAACAAGCCCTGTTTGCGCTGTAGATAAATGAAATTGAGACTTCATTAACAGAGGCATAATTAATAAAATCACATACATAACAAAGTTGCTAAGCATAATAGATAAATTAGCGCTTGTAAAGGTGGGATTTTTAAATAAAGAAAAATCGATAATTGGGTTTTCTGCCGTATTCTCTCTTTTGATAAACAAAATTGTAGATAGAATAAATATTATTCCCATTATTAAAGCCTTAGTAAATTCCATACCGTGTGTCAACAAGATTAATAAAGAAATGCTAATTGCTAAATAAATGGAACCTTGAATATCTAAAGTACTTGTTTGCTTTTTAACATTAAATTTAGGAATCATAACTATTCCGCTGATCAAAGCTAAGAAAAGAAAAGGAACGTTGACCCAGAATATAGCTTCCAAATTGAAGTTTTCAAGCAGGACAGACCCTAATAAAGGTCCAATTGCAGCACCCAAACCCATCCCCATTCCAAATATACCTAAAACTTTAGGGAGCCGTTCTTTTGGTACCACATATCTAATGATTGCTATAGTGTTTGGAGTAAGTAAAGCTCCTCCTACTGCCTGCAGTGATCGAAAGATAATAAGGGAAATGAGATTGGTTGAAAATATACAGCCTAAAGATGCTATAAGAAAGAACACTACGCCCCATAAATAGATATTTCTGTTTCCGTACAAATCTCCTAGCTTTCCAGCGATAGGCTGAGTAACAGCCATTACAATTAAATAAATAGTTACTACCCACGAAATATTTGCAAGTGGTTCATTAAAATGAGCTGATATGGTTGATAGAGCAACAGCAATCATGGTTGAATTAATTGGTACAAGAAATGTCCCAATTAGTAATGAAATAATCAAGATAAGCTCTTTATGTTTACCCAAACATTATTGCCTCCTTTTAACGGAGAGAAATTCCTTTTATAAACGTGTTTATACTGTTTTTTATCATATCTTGATAATCTGCATGTAAGGCTTTGTCTCCGAAATTTAGTTTATACATAAAATATCCCCAATACGTACTTAGGAAAATCTCTGCTTGTGTGCAGCAATCTAATTCTTTGATATATCCTTTCTTTTGCATTTCTTCAAAGTATTCTTTTAGTATTTCTTTCGTATCATTAATTTTTTTTAAAATTTCTTCGTGCGCCTGTGAGAAAATTAAAGGATCTTTTAAAGCAATTGAAATCATGTCTCGGTTATTATCAAAGTCTTTTAGTAACAGGTAACCGAAATTCGTCAAATCTTTTTCAAGCTCCCACTCAATTGATTTATCAAAAATTTCAAGCGAAAAGCTTGTTGTTTTGACAATAGCTTGAATAATGCCTTCTTTATTGCCAAAGTGGCGAAAAACAGTTAATTCATTAACGCCAGCTTGTTCTGCAATTTCTCTAGTGGTAGTACCTTTGTAGCCTTTTTCTTTAAGCAGTTCTATTGTAGCTTTTGTTATCTTCTTTTTTGTTTCATCTTTTTTCATATTGATCATCCTTTATGCTTCCTGAATGTAAGTATTTACTTTCCATTAGGCAGTATATAAAGGAAAAAGAGCTGTTGTCAAATGGAAGCGAAGAGAACTATTTATTCATTTAAAAGCGTGACAATTCCATTGGTACCATCCACCATAACCATATCGCCATCCTTTAGCTTATCCGTACTTATTTTCGTACCAACTACTGCAGGAATTTCATATTCACGTGCAATTATCGCCGAATGAGAAAGAATACCTCCAGCGTCAGTAATAACAGCCCCCGCAGTCTGAAATAAAGTAGTCCAAAGTGGAGTAGTGGTCTTACATACCAAAACATCACCTTTTTCCAGCTTGGAAAATTCCTTCGTATTTGAAATGACTTTTACTTTTCCGGTATATGTTCCCGAGGAAGAGGCTAACCCTTTAATAGAATGTTCGCTGTTAGCGTCATTTTCTTCAATAGCTCCCATATATTTCTCAGCTTCTTTTAGGTGAGCTGGCTCAGGGACTCCGAAGTATCTAGGCAAATTAGACATTTGTTCATGTTCTGCGTGTTCTTTTTTACGTTTCTCAACTAATTCTGTCACGTCTACTGGATTTTCTAAAAGAGACTCTACCTCATCAAGATATAAGAAGAAAATATCTTCTTTCATTAGAAAAACATGATGATGTACTAGTAAATCACCTAGCTCGAGTAGGAATAAACGAGCTTTTGCATCCAACATTGCATCGATATAAAAATGATGGTCATCTCTTATAACGGATGCATCTAATGCCCACTGATAATATTTTTTAAACTCTTCTTTGTGTGTGCTATCCGCTATCTGTTCCAGAAATTCATTATAGTTCTGTTCACGTTTTTTGACCGTCTGTTTGAAATTCTCATCAAAGTTGTAACCGTCATTAACATATCCTTGAATAATCGATAACGCGTGAAGAGGATTCTCTAGCCAAGTTTCCCCTACAAAATCGTGACTTACGACGCTTCGATATCCATACTGTTTTAGAAAGGTATCTACTTCAGCCATAAAGCTTTTTGCTGCTTTATTTTCCTCTAATTTCTTTAATAAAGTTTCTGTACATTCTTCTTCAAAGATCTTAGTAAGTTCCGCATCGTCTTTAACTGTTAAAGCAAGTCTAGAAAGCTGTTGATCCGTTTCCAACGATTTGTTCATTTTCCCGGTCAATAGCTCATAAACATCATGTCCGGATTTTTTATTTGTAAGGTTTTTATAGTATTCTTCAACCTTAGTATTTAAAGACATTTGAGGCATAACAATGTCAAAATGCAAGTCATATGCCGTTTTATAAAAATCAGTCAAACTTTGAAGAATCTCTTTTCCTCTCTGAAGATGGAGATTTCCCCCGGTAAAGCTATCTAACTTGTTATAGTAAGGCAGGAATTGTTCTTTAATCATTTGATTCATTCGTTTTGTTAGGATTGGATAAATACTTTCCATCAATTCTTTATTTGCTTGGAATCTTTTATTAGAATCTCCTTTAAAAGGCTCCGTTTTTGTATAGATATGACCTTTATAAAGTTTTAAATTAAGTCTATTAAACATAAACTTTAACTTTCTAAAACTAGCAGCTGTTCCTTCAGAAAATGCCGGAATAATAAATGAAGCGTACAAAGGACTAACAGCATGAGAAAAACTTGTGTCATTTAAAATCCAAAACTCTTCCATATCCTCGAAACTTAAAGATATATCTTTTTGGAAAGGAGTTAATTTTTTGGCCTCTGTTAATGTGGTAATCGCTCTTGCCTGTAATAGATATACTTGATTGTCTTGAATACCAAACTCTATGTCTACGGGATGTTGGTAAAGAGCTTCTACTTCTTTTGTTATTTCGCCCAATTCAATGATTTTCTCGTCTGTTAAACAAAACTTTTGCTGCTCATCTTCCGTTGTTTCGATTTCTTCAACGCCTTCATCAAGTGGAATTATTTTTACTTCCTTTAGCCCTTTTTCTTTCTCTATCTCAAAGGTTTGTTTATTAATCAGGTAAACATCAGGTGTTACTAAGCCTGATACGATTGCTTCTCCTAGTCCATAGCTGGCATTAATCATCATTTCTTTTGTATTATGAGTAACGGGGTTTTGGCTGAATATGACTCCCGATACTTCGGACTCAATTAACCCTTGAACAACAACTGCCATTGAAATTTCATCAAAATCAGCATACATATTTTGAGTATATTGTTCGACTCTTTCAGTAAAAAATGAGGCCCAGCACGCTTTCACTTTACTTAAAAAATCCTCAGGGCTTTTCACATTAAGATAGGTTTCATACTGGCCTGCAAACGATGCACCTTCTAAATCTTCAGCACTGGATGATGACCGAACAGCTACTGATGTATAAGAGCACTTTAGATTTCGAAATGCCTCTATAAGATCCGATTCAATTTCAATAGGAATTTCCCCTTGCAAAATTCTCTCGTGAATATTATCCGTGTGACGCTCAATCCCATTCCATTCAATATATCGCTTTAAAGCTTCTGTATGAATAACAAAGCCATCTGGAATCGGTAAATTTTCTTTTTTCATTTTTATAAGGTTTAAAGCTTTTGCTCCAACTTTTTCGTTCGCCTCGTCCACCTTTTGAAAACTTAAACTATACATTAAAAATATTCATCCTCCTAAAAACTAGTTTTAAAATGTAAGTAACTACTTACTTTATGTTTATTTTTATTTTAATTCTTTTAAATTTTTATGGTCAATAAAAAGTGGTAAAACATTTAAAAAATGCATATTTAGTTGTGCTTTATTTTAATTTCACTTAAATAATATTCCTCTTTTTTATTACATTTTTTAACTTTTATTAGTCTTTTTTATTATAAAGTCTAAATAGTTAACCAATTAAAAGGTTAATAGAAGAAATGCAAAAAACCCCACCTAAATTAAGGTGGAGGTTTCCTTTTTTATAGTTGGGTTAACCATTATCTCTGAGTGCTTACAAGCTTCCACTGGCTGAGTGTCAATTTTATCTTATATCCTCTAATATATAACTGAGCGCTATCAGATTTACGAATCATATGCGAAGTCATAATCAAAAATCTCCTTTCTCATAGAATTATTTTTAATATAAAAATAATTTGGAAATCTTAACCTAAGCATAGCTCAGTATTGTAAACCATTTATTAATGACAAGAAAAGATTATGTAAACATTTTAAATTACGGGAGAACCGCTCATTATTTATGTTTCAACTTCAGTAGATTTAGGTCTATAATTGAGACATTAACCATCTATAATGGTTATGTACAAAGATCAGTCTATTAGATTGACAAGCTACTATTTATGTTAGATATAATCCTTTTTAACTCCTTCAAATCATTTATTACCACATCAGCCTGCGCAAGCTCAGCTTCTTGAGCAAAATCAAAATTACACCCCACTGCCATTAAACCATTATCCTTTGCAGCATTGATATCAGATAGGCGGTCTCCTACTACTGCAGCGTATTTGATATCATATTTTTTTATAATCGTTTTGACTAACTCTCCTTTATCGAGGGTTTGGATTTGTTGAATACTAAATGTTTCTGTCACCCAATTATTCAAATCGTAATGATCTACAATTGCTTGTAAATACTCTTTTAAACCGTTACTTGCTATGTAAATGGAACAATTATTTTCTTTTAAATAGCTAAAGACCTCTTTTACATTGGGATATAAAGCACCTTTCCCTTTTTTTATGTTTGCAACTAAGCTTTTCAAAAAATAGTCATCCGTATACTTTCTGATTTCATACGAATGAGTAGGTAATAAAGCTTCCCATACTTTGGGTAAAGGTACACCCATAATTTCACGATACTTATCAATAGGAGTACTAGCGTCCCATTGGTTAAGTGTACGCAAATGGTTAAAGGTATCATCAAGTGATAACTCTAAAATTTTATCTGTTTGAAACAGCGTTCCATCCATATCAAAGATTAGTGATTGCAACATTCATTATCTCCTTCTTTCGGCAGTATTGAATAGGTATCTATATATAATACCATAAAAAGGAAAACCTACAGTTGTTAAAAACCATAATGAATGTTCTCAGCACAAAAAAGCACCTAATCATTTATAGGTGCTCTTTTTAACTTTACATACTTTCTTTGAAATAATAAATGAAAAAGTCGCTGCTATAATAGAACTTAAAAATGGATAATTAAAAGAAAAAATACTGATCGTTGAGCTACTCAAATGCTGTGAAGTCTCAGGTACATATGTAAGTGTAAGAAATAGCCCAGAAACAATTTGAAAAGCAAACAGTAACACTATAAAACTACCAATAAACACTGCATAATTTTTCAAAATGGCTCCTCCAGTACTCTTAATTTATAAACCTCATATTATTTTAAAAATAGGGACACAACGATAAAGCCTATAATCAGTACAGTAATAAGTATACCTAGCCCCTTCCATCCTAAGCTGCCTGCTAAACCAGATAAGTTTCCAGCTTCATTTCTATTAAATGCATCGTTCATATTCCCTGCAGGGTTTCTTTTTACCTCTTCGTGTTTTAATCTCTCTCTTCTTCTTTCAGGTGTTTCTTTATCTTCGTTCATTGTTACACCACCATTTTTAAAATACTATAACATATTATGGTTAAAATATAAATTAATGGTTTTTGTTAGATCCCTTTTCTTATACTAACTGTACACATTTCTTTTTTTAATAAGTATGAAACACCACGTTGTAATGAAGAAGTATACAGATCTATTTAATATAATTACTATTACAAAAACCTACACCAAAGAGATCCTCTTTATTTAAGGGATCTCTTTAATAACCTTATACTAGATACACATTCTTCAAGTTTTTTGTGTAAGCTTATTTATGTAAAACATCTTCTTTTGTGATTACTTTTTCATAAATTAATGGTTTAGTTCCTGCTTCTGGAAAAAGATAAATAAAGACAGTAAACGTAAGTTGGAGGGTTGAAACTACACTCAAAAATAGAAAAAGACGTTCCTTGTCCTTAAACCATATTACTAAACATAAGACTAGAGATATTAACGACAAAAATAAAAAAAGAAAAAAGCTATATGAATAAGGAACACCATAATGATAAGAAATATCTAAAAAGAAAAATACTATATAGAGAAGTATAAAAGCTGACGGTACTACTTTAGTAAACGTACTCAATAGGAAAAAAACCTTTCTGTTTATTTGTTTTAGATTTATAGCTCAAACATACTCAATTTACATAAATGAGTACATATTAAAAGCTACAGCAAAAATGATTATTACTCATCTTAATTATTCATTTTTTGAACCAAAATGCCTCCAACTTTATCCTTGTCATCTAAAGAAAACTCAATATTGAGTTTATGATTTTTATCAAAATACCCTACTATTGTTGCTCCGGTATCTTCTCTTTCGTAATAATTTTCTCCATACGCCCTAATAACATCTTTTTTGCTGTCACCAGTATGTATTCCCTTTTCCGTACTATACTTGCTGCTAATCAAGTCATACCTGCTGACTTTATTATCTACTATTTTAAATTCAACATCATACTTTTCTGTACTTTTTCCATAAATGTAGGTAGTGTACGGAAGCTGCTCAGTAACCTCTATAAATTTTGGTTTCTTCCTCAAACAACTTGCTACGTCATATTTAGACCTTCCTATTGATACTGCCTTAACGTTTTCTAATTCAAGATTTGTGGTTTTGGTGCTTGAATAATATTTTTCTTTAGGTGTAGAAGATGGATCGCAGCTTGCTAATAATAGTAAAATGAGTGGGAAAATAAACAAAAAATAGCTCTTAATGCGCACTGTTAGACTCCTTTATATCGTTTGTTTTTACTCTGACTCTCAGCATTTTCTAATCTATTAACTATTTTTCTTTTGCATATACAAGTCAATCGAATAGAAAACACTAACTGCAAAGTAATACATGGCAAGTATAGCTAACGTCTCATAGACAGATTCCGCAGCGCTATTTTTCACAAAAGAAAAAACAGTACGCACTACAAAGAAACCGATAGGATAGACTATAAATAGAGAATTAAATTTACGATTCATAACAACATAATGTTCCTTTATTTGGATATTTATGATTATTATAACATATGATTTTCTTTTTTATTTCTTTACTACATATTCTTTAGGTTTTTCATTTACATAATTATCAAAGGTACAACCTCAAAAGAAATTCTTATTAGTAGGTCTTCTTTTGATTATCCGTTGTTTTCGATTTCTTATCTAAGATGAATTTTAAATGGCTACTAAAGATGAATAAACCGCAGATGACCATCAACCAGCGCGTAACCCCTTGATGTATAGGATCAAAAAGGTTTAATAAAACGCTTCCTAATCCTGATAACATAGCTAGATAACGAAAAATCAAGCCCCATCCCCCATTCCAGAAATGAAGAAGATCTCCCCTTCATACTTAAGTTAAATCTTCTTACCACACCATGGGCAAAATGAAATTCCAATGATGGATGAACCATCATCATGGATAATTAAACCGTATTCCTTATTTGTTTTATCAAATAAGATAAGATTATCTGGACAATCAAACGGATCACTATGAATATCACACGTAAAGTTCGCATGATAATTCATATAATCGCAGCAATGCTTTTTCATTCGTTTTCTCCTTAACTATATGGTCACTATTACTTTTCTCGGTAAACTGAACAGTGTTCATCGGAAATACGATAATTTTCCTTACCGGTTGGGGCCGCTACCTCAACTAATTTATGTCCTAGCCGGTCCCATACCGCTACTGTATGCAAAGATACCCATTTCAGATCTCCTCTAGCAAGACGAAAAGAATAGTACCAGTTTTCAGTCCTTACTAATAAACTTCTATAAGAAAGTTCCTTTTTCTTTAAATTTTTGATTTCTAGCATAAAATCTAACATATTTTCTTCCTTAGGCACTTGAATAATTCGCGCTATAAATGTTCCGTTAGGATTTTTTTTCGTTTTATAAACTTTTTCCCTTTCTATTTCTAACTCTGGCCGCCCCCTCATATTCCTTCCCCCTGTGTATTAACAAATAATCTCAGTGCTAAATAGAAATCTATAATTGGTTTAGTAATTCTTCTAACTTTTCTTCAATATCAGCTTCTAAATGATTTTTTGACAAATCATACAAAGTGCCTGTCCCTTTAAAATACCCACCAAAGTAATACCACAACTGGATGTAATAAACGTATGCATCTTCTTCATCTGTAAATCCATCAAAGTTTATTGCAATCTGGGAACGATATTCTTTTTCTAAACACTGCTTCGAACTTAGATTTGGCAGTTGGTCGCCATCAATATCTCGGCACACCCATATTTTTAAGTTCTGCTTACCATCACATTCAAATTTACTTCTATATTTGTGCTGAAGACTTTTGCAGTATGCCTCTCCTACTTCTTCCAACTTCACTATATCTCTTTTTAAAGTCTCATTTATTTCACTCTCAGGGACTAAAATGTATTTGTCATCTGCTTCCTGATCCTGTTTATCCATAAATAGCTTTTTCAATTTATCAAACAAGCTTTTCCCACCTATCTAAAAAAAGAATATAAGCATGTTAAATTCGACTAAAGGAATCTCGTTTCCTTCCCTGAACTGCGTTTAGTCGCCATAACTAATATAATATCAGCTACTTCCTTACAAGTAGATTCTTTTCCTAGAGTGCTGATTTTCTGACATACTTGTAATTCGATATTTTTTACAGTGAGCACATATGTTAAAGTGTAAAGTAGTGAAGCGAAAGGAGTAACGACAACATGGCTCAACGAATCGTCAATATGTTTTTATCTGTCTTAGCTGCTTATGGAACGTTAATTTTAACGAAACACATGAGTATTGCAGATAATATCTTTGTGACACAGATTGTTCGTCTGATCATTTGTGTTGTAGCTGTTATCATTGTGACAGGAATTACTACATACATTTTCAGAAATAAATCTTCTAATAAATAAAAGGGCAGCTATTTAAATAGCTGCCCTTTTTATTTTCCTTAATTCCTATTTTATTTCACCCTATTTAAGGTCATGCATACTTTTACGCGTTTAAAGCACGTACAGATTCTTTTGCGAGGCTGATAGTAGACTGTGGATTTTGTCCTGTTAAAAGTTTTCCGTCTACTTCAATATGATCTGTCCAATTATCTTTTGCAATAAACTCAGCGCCTAGCTCACGAAGCTTTGTTTCAAGAAGAAACGGCATGTATTTATCTAACGTTGTATCTTTCTCTTCTGAATCAGTAAACGCTGTAATACGTTTTCCTTTTACAATCGGCTCACCGTTTTTAAGCTTTCCGCCTACAAGAGCTGCCGGTCCGTGGCATACCGCTGCAATTAGCTTGTCGTTTTCAGCAAATTCTGTTAGCAAACGATGTAAGTGCGTATCGTCTGGAAAGTCAAACATTGTCCCGTGCCCTCCAGGTACAAACATACCTGCAAATTCTTGTGAACTTATATCAGCTAATGATTTTGTATTCTCTAAAAGCTTTCCTGCTTCTTTGTCTTCGTCCGTCACATCATCTGTTAAGCTGTTAGGATCCACAGGCGATGTTCCGCCTTTTGGACTTGCTACGACTACTTCGTATCCTTCTTTTTTAAATTCTAAATATGCTTCAGAGAATTCTGTAAGCCAAATACCAGCAAGCTCTCCGTTTTCCATTGTATGTCCATTTGTAACATGTGACATTAATTTCATTCTCCTATATGCTGGCACAGCAGCCATAGTAGTTTGCTTACTGCTTACCCTAAAAGCATCTGCTTTGAAAAAAATCATAAAATCTCTGTATGCAATAAGGATTATCCTCTACCAGTTAAATTAGTGAATAATCCTTATCATACTTTATTTATCTTTTAAAAAACTATAAAAGTGTTTTAACCATAATAAAGTCTATTTGTTCTTCGTCTCCCATATAAAACGAGTGAGATCCAGTTTGAACAAATCCCTGTTTCTTGTAAAAAGCAATCGCATTTTTATTTTTTTCCCACACGCCTAACCACATTTTCTTTTTATTAAGTGTCGTTGCTATCTCTACTGCTTTATTAAATAAATGTTTACCAAGCCCTCGTTTTTGAAAGCTGTTACCTATATAAATTCTTTCAATTTCAAGCGCTTCTTCCCCCATCTCTTCAGATTGAGCATCCTCCGTATTAACCTTTAAATAACCTGCAATTTCATGATTAACATACATAAAAAAGAATTGCGAGGACGTATTTGATAGTTCTTTTTCTAACTGTTCGACTGTAAATGCTTTTTCTAAATAAGCTTTCATGTTTTCAGGTGAATTTTGATCTTTAAACGTTTCATTAAATGTTTTGTAGCTAATATTTTGAAGGTGATTTACATCTTCAAGAGTACATTTTTTTATATCCATCATCACTGACATGCGCCTCTCCTTTATATCCTCAATAATTTCTCTTATTTCCTTTTTTGACAAACTCCCAGTCTGTTTCTATATTTTTCCTTACTCTTTGAACCAGCTTAAGAATGGTATCTGCTTCTTCCTGGGTAAAACCTTCTAATGCCACTTTATCAGAATAATCATTTTCTCTTTTTATAAACGGATATACGTTCTTGCCCTTTTCAGTAGGAAAAAGGTTTTTATTTTTTTTATTGTGGAGATCGTCTTTCTTCTCAATAAAACCATTCATTTCAAGCTTTTTTATAGCCCGAGCCGCTGTTGTTCGATCTACTTTTATCATCTCAGCTAACTTTTCTTGAATGATTCCGGGATTTTCACATATTCGCACTAAATACAAATACTGCCCCTTAGACAGGTCATACTCTTTAAATTCTATATTACTAATCGAATCCAATGCTCTTGCTATCATTCCAATTTCACGCAGAATTTCACTCATAAATATCTCCTTTGCACATATTTTTGTTGCAAATACAATAAAAATAATATACGTTTAATGTACCTGAAAATAGTTGCATTTGCAACAAAAAATAATGAATAAAGGATCTGATTACAGTGAAATATGTTGTTTATGCAGGAGGAATTTTACTATTAACTCTGGGAATTGCTTTGACGATCCAATCCAACCTAGGAGCTTCACCTTTTGATGCACTTTTAGTTGGACTATCCCTAAACGTAGGCCTTAGCGTTGGAAGCTGGGAAATGATACTTGCCAGTGTTTTAATTTGCGTCAATGCTCTTTTAAGCAAACAAAAGCCGGAAGTACTGGGACTGTTGACCGCATTCATTACGGGTCTTGGTATTGATATATGGCTTTTTTTATTAGAGAGTTGGGCTCCCTTTGAGATATGGTACAGCAAATTATGTTGTTATGGAATTGGTTTAATCATTATAGGTGTAGGAACCTCTGCCTATTTACATACAAATTTTGCACCCATTCCAATTGATCGCTTAACATTAATCATACAAAAACTAGTTAAAACAAATTTATTTCTCGCAAGAACATTGATTTACTTCACATTTTTACTAGCTGCAATGATTTTAAACGGACCAATTGGTGTTGGAACGTTATTAACCGTGTTTTTAGGCGGCGTGCTGCTTAATTTTTTTATGCCCATTACTAAAAGAGCATTAGACTGCATTTTAACAAACTCTCGTATATCACAAAATCATACTAAAGATCATAAACGCTCCATTACATAACTGAAATAGAACGTTTATGTACAATCATCATTCACATATAAAAATCGGATCTCCAGTTAGAGATCCGATTTTTATATGTGATTAGTTTACACTATTTACTTTGCTTCAGCTTTAATAATAAAAGGCAAGCGCTCCAATATCATAAAATCTCTGTACAGGAAACTCTTCTTTGCAAGAGATAATGTTAAAAGAACTTTGTTTAAGCTCTTCTATTGCTTTCTTTAAATTTCAATTACAAAACTCTTTATTTATTGGAACCCCTATACATTCATTGATTCGTGAACAGTCTAACCCTCCCACTTGCTGCGTGAAAAACGTGCCTTCCTTTGACAAAATCCTTCTTACTTCTGAAGCATAAAAAGATTCGTGCTGGTTCAAAATCAAATCAAATGTATCATCTTTAAACGGTAAGTTTTCGTCTTCAGTTCGTTCAACAACTTTGACACCAAGCGGTTCTAAACGTTTTTTAGCGATTGGAACGTTAGGTTTTTATCCTTCTGTAGTATACATAACGCGAGGAAAAGGCTGTAACAAAGATAAAAATTCTCCTCCTCCTGTTCCCATATCTAAAGCGACATTAGAGTTTTGAATAAGACGAAAAGCTTCACTTCCGTATGACCACGAAAGCATGTCGCTATCCATATGACCAGTACGAGTAATAATAGAAAAATCCCATCCAGTAAAATCAACATTTGTATTGTTTACAGCGTTTAAAAAATGTTTGTCCGTTATCATATTAAACTCCTCCTTTTTATAGCTAGCATTAATCATCTATCTTAAACTCGTAAAAGGCGGACCACGGACATATAGACAGCATTGTTATGTTTCATGTGCTAACGTATTCACACTAACCGCTCCTTTATTAAAATTACGTATGCTTCATTTGCTTGTCCATTCATATGTAATATCGGGTAATTGCTCTTCGTTTTCACATCCTCTTTTTATAATACTGAAGCCGTGTTTCTCGTAAAACCTCTGGGCATTTTTATTTCGTTCGAATGTACGTAATATTAATTTTCCATTTGATTCTGTCTTGGCTCTTTCGAGTAAAAGCTGTCCGATTCCTCTTCCTTGATAATCTACATGAACGTACAGCTGGCTAATTTCATCAGCATGATAAGCAATCATTCCTACTATTTGTTCATCCATTAACGCTAATTCAATTTTATAGTGTGCTGACAATATATGATTTAAAAAATAGACATGACAGTCAAAACTGTGCATTTCCATTTGTTCAATCGCTTTTTCTTTACTATCTCTCCACATTTTTACCGTTGCCTCAGCAAATTGAGGATGATAGTGAACAATATCAACATTAAAATGGGCCATACATTTTCCCCCTTCTCTGTCATAGTGCTATTTGTATTTTTAATGTCGTTATCTAAGCTTGAAGCTTCTCAAAGTCTTGCTTTAATAAAGAATACATATACAAATCATCAAATTTCCCACCCGTAAATTCGTAGCTTCTTAATAGACCTTCTTTTATAAAGCCATGCTTTTTTATTAATTTTTGTGAAGCAGCATTAGCGGGCTCTATTAATGCTTCAATTCTCCGCAAATTTAAATGTGTAAAACCATATTTTATAACGGCGCCCAATGCCTCATTAGCAATCCCATTCCCCCAGTAATCTTTGCTTAGCTCATATCCAATTTCTGCACGGTAATGGTTATGAACTCTATTAAGAAATCCGCAGCTGCCAATAATGTCATCCTGTTCTTTAAGAGTAATACCCCATCTTATTCCAGATTTTTCGTTTAAGATTGATTTATACCACGCAATCTCATTTAAAGCATCTTCAACCGTTTTAAAAGGCTCTAGTCCGTAGTGTTTCATTACTTCTTTATCAGATAAGTATTTTAAAATATTGCTTGCGTCTTCTGTTTCAAATTCCCTTAGGGTAAGCCTTTTTGTTTTAATGACGGGAAAATAATTTGACACCTGTACCTTCCCTCCTATTATCCATTCATTAACTAAACGGATCTTTTCTCACAGCTTTATCTAATTTAAATAACCGCTAGTAAGAAATTTCTTTTATTATTACTGAATTCCTTTTTAATACTAAATATTTGTCGAGAAATGAGTAAAAAAAGCACGTATAACTTCATTTTAAAATCAGAACCTTCATTTCTTTTATATTTGTTAGTTATAAAAATTAAAGGAATGAAAGCTAATAATGAAGAATTCTTTTCTAACTAGTCTAAATGAGATAATAAGGAGAAAAAGATGAAGCTGTATGGTAATTTTAAAAAAGAAGATTGGCTAAATGTATTAAAGCTATCAGAAAAAGAGCTGCCTAATGCATTTATTATTCATGGTGAGTGGGTATTTCAAGATAATATAAATTTATGGAAAGAGATCTTATCCACTGATGTGCATATGCCTAAATGGAACACGGTAATAGGTAAGTTAAATAACAGAAATATAGGATTTGCAAATGTGTATGGCAGTCCGATGGCGTCAAACATCGTACATCAATTTGCCGGCAGCGGAACCGACTTATTTATTCAAACGGGCTATTTTGGAGGCTTATCTTCCACTGTACAATATGGAGATATCTTAATTGTATCTGCAGCAAAAATGCAGGATGGCGTATCAAACTGGTATTTACCAGAACAAACGCTTGTGGAAGCTGACAAAGAGCTAGTGGAAGCCGCCTGTAGATATTGTGAACAAAAAGGCTACAGCTATATAAAAGGACATACGGTCAGTATGGGTGCCATGCTGATCGAGACGCATGACATGGTAAAGGAATGGTCGCTTGCAGGTTTTCTCGGCGTGGATATGGAGACAGCTACTACTTTGGCCATTGCTCATAAATTTAATAAGCGCGCTGTCGGCTTGTTAAATTTATCAGACCACCTTCTTCACGGCGACACTCTTTATTCGTATACAAAGAACAGAGAGTTAATGGAAAGTGAAACTGATAAAGCAATTCGCGATGTAGCTCTTTATTTAAGCAGTACATATTAAAATAGTACAAAGAAAACAAGATAACTGGGCAGTTATCTTGTTTTCTTTGTTTCCTAGCTTTTCACATCTGAGGTCTATAGCTTGTGTATAAAGAGGAGCCTCTTTGTTATCAGCATTTAGATTTTTATTTGTTTATTGTTTAAACCGGCTTCCAACGTATCACACAGCGCTAATTTATAATTGATTCGTTCTAAATGCAGATAGGTTTGTGCCATGTCTGCTTCCACTTTCTTTTTATGCTGAAGCATCATGTTTCTACGTTCGCTAATTGTACTTTCGCCTTTTTTATATGACTCTATATACTGCTTAATCTCGGCAAGCGGCATCCCTGTTGCACGTAAAGCTAAAACAAACTTGACCCACTCGATATTCTGGTCGTTGTATAGAAGCTGATCATGTTCATTTCGTTCGATAAACGGTAAAATACCTTCCTTTTCGTAGTATCGCAGAGTGGGCGCAGACAGCCCCGTTTTTTTGCGTGTCTCTCACTCTCATTATATAAGACATTAAGAAGCATTCAGCACTTTCTGCTCCTTTTTTTCCTTCTCTTTAATTAGTAAGACACCTAACAACCCCATCATTGAAAACAAAATGGGAATCATAAAAGCATAATGATAACCAACATGCAGTGAACGCTCGGGGAATAAATCCAGGACATTTCCGAAAATACTAGGTAATAATACGGCGCTTAAAAAGCCTCCCATATTGGCAAAACCTGATACAACTCCTACTTCTTTTAGTGAGAAAGATTGACGTACTACGGCAAAAGTCAAAGCACTTGCGCCGTTTCCGAAGCCGATGATAAAAAGCAAAATAACGACTAGCATGAATGAAGGTTTTATGCCGGATAATAATAATCCAGTCCAGCTAAGCACCACAATAAGATGAATAAGTGAATAAATTTTTTTAATGGAATTTAACCTGCTTGATATCCAGCTGATTAAAGGTCCGCCAATCATAGCACCAAACAGACCATACATAATAAGCTGACTTGCATCAGCGCGGGATAAATGGAACACATTCATTCCATAAGGAACTCCCCAAGAACCAATAAAACCGATATATGTACCAACTACACCAAAATGACAAAGAAATGTTGCCCAGGCTTGGCGAGTCGTCATCACTCTCCTTAGGATTGCCCATACACTTTCCGGAGTCTTAACAGAGGATTTATTTGCTTTAGCATCATCTACAAATAATCGTTTAGGCTTTACGACTAAAACGACATAAAGCAGATAAGATACCGCCATTAAAACCAGACCTATGCTAAGGAAAGGAACTCTCCAGCCTGAAAAGGAAATCCACATAGATAAAGGCACAGTAGCTGATAATGACCCCACACTTCCTACCAGCCCGATTAAACCTAATAGCTTTACAAACTCATTTCCTTTGAACCACTGACTTAAAATTAACACTAAATTGACAAAAATCATGGAGTCTCCGGTACCGACTAGCAAACGAGAGAAAATTAAGATATATTCGTTGGGAGACGTACTGTAGATGAGACTTCCTATTCCGGTTAAAAGGGATCCAATGATGAGAAATCGATTTGGGCCGTACCGATCAGAAAGTAAGCCAACAGGAATCTGAAGGCCTGCATAGGCTAAAAATTGTATACTCGTCATCAATCCTATAACGGATGCTGAAACGTGAAAATCTTTCATTAACTGTTCTGTAATAAGTCCAGGGGCTGTTCGTTGACTGACAATCAAATAATACGCTAATAAAGCGGTTCCAAAAACAACCCATCTGTAGCTACTTTCCTGTTTGTTCATTTTGACAGATCCTCTCATGTATAATTTTTCTGCGTAGAAATGCTGGTGGAAAATGTTTAAGAGATAAAGATATTGATAGAATGAAGGTCTGTTTGATAAATAAGTCGCTATTGCGGACAGCTCTTCTTTTTATCCTTGTTTTTCCTTTCTATTACAATTTTAAGTTTTTAAAGATTATTTTTCAATGAGGGATGTAATCTTGTAATATACCTTTTGCAATTTCTTTTCACTATTAGATATCCAAGTTAGAGTCGTTCTCGCCATTTTTCGGGTGTGAAAAACCTTAATAATGACCCATAAATAACCTATATTACACATAGTGCTTTTAAAAAAAGCCTTCTTTCACTATTTTGCCGGTGTTCAATAAGTTGGTATAAAACTTGCATGTTCATTTATGAACACTTATTAAAGGAGGAGAACTTTATGAAAAAAGCTGAACGTAAGAAAAGTATTAAAAAGCAGGTCATTACTTGTGCTGTTCTCGCGGCATCTCTTTTACTTCCAATCTCCACTTCCGCTGCTTCTGCACCTTATACGCTTTATCAAGTCGGAAGTACCGCAGACAAAGCTACTAGTACAAGCTTCGGACAAGTCTATATGGGCGGCAGCATCGATGTAGATGAAGCATTCAAATGGATGATTCAAAAGGCAAACGGCGGAGATTTCTTGGTTATAAGAGCGACGGGTACTGACGCCTATAATTCATATATCTATGACCTCGCCAAAAGCATAGGTAAGCCCCTTAACTCTGTTAGCACAATTGTCGTTGATGATTTAATAAGAGCAGGTTCAGACTCTTCTTTAATTGACAAAATTAACAAGGCAGAAGGCATCTTTTTTGCTGGAGGCAATCAAGCTGATTACGTAGATTTCTTAGAAGGATCCCCAGTTCTTACAGCCTTAAATAATCGTATTAATCAAGGCATTCCTTTTGGAGGAACAAGTGCCGGCACCATGATTCAAGGTGATCACGTTTATGACTCTATCTCAGCAGGCTCTACAACTTTAGATTCGAAAACAGCGCTAAACAATCCCTATAGTTCTCTTATTTCTTTTACAGATTATTTGATTCAAACCCCGCATAATAATAACATTCAAACAGACACTCATTTTGAACAACGAGATAGAATGGGACGCTTTTTAACATTTCTTGCACGTAATATCCAAGACGGAGAAGAAACTGGAACAAGCGCCAAAGGAATTGCTGTTAATGAACAGTCAGCGCTTCTGGTAGAAAAAGATGGTTCAGCTAAAGTAGTAACACAGCCAGGCTCTACAAACGCAGCTGTTTATCTAGCTAAAACGAATAAGGCGCCTGCTACTTGTATAAGCGGTCAGCCGCTGACGTTTAATAACGTTTCTATCTATAAACTATTTAATGGCAGCACTTTTAATCTTTCCACTTGGATGGGTTCTGGAGGGTTAGCTTATACTTTAAACGTAAACGGCGGTGTTATTACTTCCTCTACAGGAAAAGTATACGGAGGAAATCAGCCGTAAACGCCAAGTCTATGACGACACTATTTTATAGAAAAGGGAAACTTGATTAGTGAAGTTTCCCTTTCTTCCGTATATTAAGGATTGATTAAGTGCTGTTTTGTTTTTAAATGATATAGATAATGCAGTCCTTTTTCTGTTATTTTCGTTCCTGCTCTGCCTCTGCGTTTTATAATATACTCTCTTTCTTCTAGTACATCCAAACGATTTCTCACCTGCTGTTCTGTAAGAGTAAAGCCTTTTAAATGCTGTGTAATCCACTTTCTGCTTGCTGCTTTTCCTGTATCATTACACTGCTTTATCGTTTCTAACAGAGCGTGATTTTCTTGAAGTTCGATCAAGTCAACCGATTCATTTTCAATTTCATGTAAAGTATGCTCCTCCTTTTGACTACTAAGCCTATACTCTACGTCTTTTGCTTTCACTTCGTTTTCATCGCAGACAGTAAGCAAATATTCGATGACTCCTTTTAATTCTCTTATGTTTCCTAGCCATTCGTATTCGATAAGCAGCTTCATCGCTTCTGGATGGATATGCGTCCACGTTTTTGATTTAGAAATAAAATGATGAATCAGTAAAGGAATATCGGTTCTTCTATATCTTAAAGGAGGAATCGTTAAAGATAATACGTGTAAACGATAGTACAAATCTTCTCGAAACAACCCTTCTTTCATTTTATGTAGTAAATTGTTGTGAGTAGCTGCTATTATTCTTACATTGATCGGAATAACTCTTGTCCCTCCTACCCGTCTAATTTCTTTTTCTTGAAGCACTCTTAAAAGCTGAGTTTGTAAACGCGGACTGATATCACCAATTTCATCCAGGAAGATCGTACCTTTATCAGCGCTCTCAAACAGCCCTTTTTTGCCACCTTTTTGGGCTCCTGTAAAACTGGCTTCTTCATACCCAAACAGCTCACTTTCTAGCAATGTATCGGTCATGGCACTGCAATTCACGGCAAGAAACGGTCCGTTTTTACGTGTAGAATGATTGTGGATAGCCTGAGCAAACAGCTCTTTTCCTGTACCGGTTTCTCCTTGAATTAAAATAGGGTACTCAGTAACCGCCATTTTCCGGGAAATTTCAATCGTTTTAAGCAAAGCTGGGTGTTCTCCGATAATATCTTGATAATTATACTTAGCAGAAAAGCCGTTTTTTCTAAGTTCTGACTGCGCTTTTCCTTCTATTTCAACAGCTTGATTCACACTTTTAAACGTTGCTACCGTAGTATTGCTTTCCTGAATCATAGACTTATAGATAACCATTTCGTATCCGTTTACGTTAAAGTACTGACTTTTCTCGTCGGACGATGTAATAAACTCCACAAGGCCTTCGTTAGAAATGACATGTTGAATTTCACGATCTACAACATCAGAAGAAGATAGCTGAAACAATGATTCTAACCTTTTATTAAATAACGTAATTCTTTTATTGAAATCCACGGCCAGGATCCCATCTTCTACTACATTTACAACACTCTTTACATGGAGGTGAAGTTCTTTCATTTGCCCTTCTGCTTCTATTAGCTTTTTTTGCAGCTCAATAATATTTCGTAAATAGCGATCCCAAATAATTGAATGATTAGACTGATTAAAACCAAATGATTTTATAAGTTCAAAAATGGTCGCCATATCAAAAAGCCTAACGCCTATATCAATTACATGTTTTACATATGGTGGACATAAGTGAATCTCACCTGGAGAAACAGCAACTTCCACACCTTCGTAATAGGTTTTTTGCTTTTTAAAAGGAATAAACTGAACATGATTAATACCTACTTGATAGAGAGATTCTATTAATTTAAGGGTTTCTTTATCGTCATCGTTTACAATTAATACTTTTGTATGGGCGGGGATTTGCAGCAATTCATTTATATGTTTATGGTGAATCGTTCTATTTCCTACAATTTCATGTGCATGCTGAACGTCTAATCTGTCCTTCATTTCGTGCTTTATACTCTCTGATGAGTAGAGGACAACATCGCCATCAATTTCCCCCGGTAATTCTTCGTCAATCGCAAAGCATTCAATAAAAATGTAATCGTCTAGCAACTCTTTTAATTGATCGTGCAAAATGATTCTAGTTTGCTTGCTTCCTGTTATTAAAACTAATTTCTTTTTCATCGTATGAACACCTTTCTACAGGCCTTTAAATTTGCTTGCCTTCAGAGATTAGTCTTGGAATACTGTACCTATCATTTTATACGTTGCCCTGCATTTCATCTAGCGGACGTTTGTCCCTATTGTAAATAAAAACAAGTAGAAAAAAGTGCCTCCGCTTTAATAGGTGGAGGCACAATATGCTAAAGTGCTAGATGCATTGAATTACTTTCTTTTCATCTAATATCTACATCTATTGGTTTGATATCTAAGGCTACCTTTACAATGGAGTAATCGTCTTTTTGACCGTCTGTATAAGCCCAATAACCATTGCTTTCAGCACTTTTTCGGAAGGTAAGCTCAAAACCTTTGTTTTGGTTAAACGCATAGCTCTTTATTTCTTTACTCTGAGCGTTATCAACAAGATCGTAAGCTAAAAACTTTCTTAGTACACCGTGCGGAGAGAAAAGACCTGTATTTGGTCCAACTTTTTCACTGTAGTATTCATTTTTTCTAGTAGATGTTTTAGCTGGGTTTATGACGATTTCTTTTGTTGTGAGATTTACTTTGTCGCCTGGAGTGATACAAGAGATAAGAATATTTTTATAATCACTCGGAAATTTGTCATTTGCCTGTACCTTCGCTAAGTCAACTAGCGTAATACCCCCTCTTCCCACAACTTCTATTTGTTTTTCTTTATTATTTACCACCATAGCAGTATCTTCATCAATTCCGTATGAAAGCTGATTTTTATTTCCTTTTTCATATGCTGTTGCAATAAGACGTCCGAGTCTTGCTTTGTTGTCAAAATGCTGATCTACAAGACCGTATTGGAAAAAGCCAAGACCTTTTTCCAAATAAGCAGGCCCGCCTTCTTGCTGATTCATATCATCATATGTGTTTGTAAATCCGTATGAAAGCGCTCCGTAGCTATCTCCGCCTGCGAGCATAGTATTACTCATAATTGCCGCGCCGGCGCTCGTACCGCCAAGTACTGCCCCGTTTTTATACGTATGCCATATAGCTTGTAAAACTTTTGAGTCCGAACCATTTTCATTACGCAAGGAGCCCGTAATCAAGGTTTGATCTCCTCCTACAAACCAAATGCCCGTTAGCCCTTTAACTTTTTGCGCTAGTTTATCACTGTTCATATTTGTTTTCCAAGTCGACTCATTTTCAGAAGTTCCTTTAAAGTCATGGTTCGAAATAGGTAAAATCTCTATATTTTCTGCTTTCACTCCGTATTTAATTAAATCACTTTTAAACTGATTAGAAGAGTCGAACTTAGTACTCGCTGCAGGCACAATTCCTATTTTGGCTTGTTTTCCTCCTGCAAGATTAATAAACTTGTTATACACGCTTGAATTGCTGCTGCCAAGCGCTCCTCCTGCAATTAAGAGATTACCTTTAATCGAATCGTATGCAGGACTTTCAGATGAAGAAAAAGTAGGTTTTTTATACGTTAAACTAGTTTTTCTATCCGGTTGGAATTTGAAGGTTTTGGGCGTAATATCCATTTTGACATTTACAATGGAATAGTCATCTTTTTGTCCGTCAGTATATCTCCAGTAACCGTTTGTGTCATTATCCTTTTGAAAAGCAATTTCATATCCCGACCCTCTACTGTCATAAACATAGCTGCTAGCAGATTTCATCGATTTATTGTCAACAAAAGAATATGATAAATAAGCCTTTAATCTTCCATAGGGTGTAAGAACACCCGTAGCAGGCAGTGCATTAAAAGAATTATATTCAAATCCCTTCGTTTCTACTTTATCTTTTGGAAATTCAAATGATTTTAAATGATAGTCAATTTGATCTCCAGGAGATAAGTAACTAACTTTTATGTTCGTTAAGCCTGAAAGCGCTTTTTGCTTAGATGTATAGTTTGAAGCTGATTTTAGCTTAGCTTCGCTCATATCCAAGACAGCTACTCCGCTTCGTCCAACAACTTCAATTTTTTGATCTTTATTATTAACAACCATAGCTGTATCTTCGTCCACACCGTATGCAAAGTTTTTTTCTTTCTCACGTTCAGAATTATACGCAGCTACTGCAAGTCGCCCAAGTCGTGCTCGTTCATCCATATGCTGATCGATTATGCCGTGTTGGAAAAAACCCAGCCCCTTTTGAACTGATAAAGGCTCGTACTCTTTTTTACCATCTTCCCCTTCATTTACATGCTTATTTACCTTGTTTCCTATACTTTCTTTTAAAGCTCCTAGACTGTCTCCGCCCGTAATCATGACGTCACTCATAATCGCAGCTCCTGCACTTGTACCTCCGATTACTGCACCTTTACGGTATATATCCCAAATAGCTTTTAACGCTTCGGAATCGCTTCCATTATTTTGCCGAAGGGAATCTACAATTTTTGTTTGGTCTCCTCCAACAAACCAAACTGCCGTTAATCCTTTAATTGTACTGGATAACTTCTTATCGTTTACTTGACTCTTCCAAGTTGATTCATCTGTTTCTGTGTCAGAAAAATCGTGATTTGAAACGGGAAGTATTTGAATAGAATCTGAGTTTACTCCGTATTTCACGAGGTCTTCCTTAAACTTTTCAGAAGACTGCAGCGTGGTGCTAGCAGCTGGAATAATCCCTATTCTGGCTTTTTCTTTTCCTTCAGCAAGCGAGAGGAATTTTTCATATATGTCGTGATTGGATGTTCCTACACCTCCGCCTGCAATAACAAGGCTGCCTTTAATGTCTTCAGTATTTTCTTGTGCTTTTGCAAGCAGCGGTGTACTTAAAGAAGAAAGTAATGTAAAGCTGATAAGACATGAAACAAGTTTCTTTTTCATTTGAAAGATCCTTTCCACGCAAATTTTAATATCTTTCTCTGACTAGCTCGTATCCTTTCTCGATACTTTCGTTAAATGATGTTTAAAACCTGTTATTCAAACGTTCCTTTCACAACAGGGACACCGTCTTTTACCATTACTTTACCTTGAGCAAAAACTGTTTTAATTGTTAGTGTCTCTTTGTCTAAAAGGACTAAATCTGCATCTTTTCCAGGTTGAATATGCCCTTTATTGGACAGTTTTAATACTTTGGCAGGATTAGAAGTAATGACTTGAAGAGCTGTTTCTAACGGTACTGATTCTTCTAGTACTGCATCTCGTACTTCTTGAAATAAAGAAGACACCTTTCCAACTTGAAGCCCTTTATAATCTCCGTTATCATCAAAAAACGGCAGGCTCGCGTTTCCATCGGATGAAAACGTAATACTTGAGATCGGAACTTCTTCTTCAAGCATGATGCGTAACCCTTTGCTGCACTTAACTTCGCCTTCTTCTAAAAAATATGGAATGGTGCTAGTTGTAAAATCTACATAGCCACCTCGTTTTGCAAATTGAATTCCTTCTTTAAACAGTTCTTCATTTCGATTAATGTGTGTAGGATGAAACTGACGAATTGGCAGATCTGTTTCATCTGCGATTTGATTTAATAAAGATAATTTCCGTTTTCCATCCCCTACATGAACTTCTAATATTCCGGCTTTCCCTGATAAAATCCCTCCATTGCGGGCAGCAGAAGCCGCCTTTACCAGTTCTTCAAATGTCGGTTCAGAGGAACGGTGGTCAGAAATGGCAATTTCACCTACTCCGATAATTTTATCAATTAAAATAAGATCTTCTTCGATGCTGGTAGTTAACGTTTTTACTGGTATTTGATAAGAACCTGTGTGAATAAAGCAGCTAATTCCTTCTTCTTCTAATCCTCTTGCTTTAGCAAGAAGACTTTCCATTCTTCTTGTTGTACCGTCTGTTCCAAGTACACCTACAATAGTTGTAACACCGGCAGTCGTTGCATCGGTTAACATTAGTTCAGGAGTGCGTGTTTTATATCCACCTTCTCCTCCTCCGCCAATAATATGAACATGTGAGTCAATGAAGCCTGGAGCTATAATGTGATTAGCGGCGTCTACAACATCAATAGGAATGGACGTATTTAAATGCTCAATATAATCTTTTATAAGGATGATTTTGCTGTCTGCAAGTAATACGTCTTTTTTTCCTAAGTGCTGTGGTGCATATACTTCTGCATTTTTGATTAAGGTTAACAACGTCTATTCCTCCTACTAGTAAGCTCGACTTGCGAATAATATTTTTCTATATAATTTTAATGCTTAAAATGGTCCGTAATTGATAAAATAAGCAATCACAACGGCTATTAGACCAATCACATATTGAATAAGGACTAACGGCAGCACCCATTTTGCCCACTTTGTCCATGAGATTCCCGCAATCGCTAAACCAGCCATCAACGTTCCAGCCGTCGGGAAAATAATGTTTCCGATGCCGTCTGCAAAAGAAAAAGATAATACTGCTGTTTGTCGCGTAATATCAAGCAAATCTGCAAGCGGTGTCATGATTGGCATTGTCAGCATCGCATGACCTGTTCCAGATGCTAAAATAAGGTGAATCAGCGCTTGGAAGTTGTAGATTCCGATGACGCTTAAATATCCTGGAATATGTTGAATAGCTCCAGATACTTGATGAAGCATAGGGTCTACAATATGACCTTCATTCAAAACAACAAGAACAGCACGAGAAACTCCGATAACTAGCGCTCCTCCAACTAATGCTGCTGCCCCGTTTGTAAACGACTTAACTGTATTTTCAACAGACAGTCTCCCAATAACCCCAATCACAATAGTCAAAATGACAAACAGAGAGGCAATTTCGGTAATGTACCACTTATACTTAATAACCCCAAAAGCAAGAATTACATAGTTAACAAGAAATGCTGCCATAATCCATTTATGCTTTCTAGTTAACTTGGCATCGGAGTTTAAAAGTTTATTTGCATTAGTTATGCTGTATTTTCCGTACGTTCCAATCGAAGGACTTTTTTTAACTTTCATCGCATATCGATAGACAAACCATACTGAAACAGCGTAAACAACTACGAATAAGATAAGGCGAAAGCCCATTCCAGAAAACATAGGAAGCTCTGCTACTCCTTGTGCAACACCCACTGTAAACGGATTCATAACTGCCGTAGTAAAACCAGCTGATGCTCCAATTAACACAATAGCAGTTCCCGTTAATGCGTCGAATCCAAGAGCAAGTGCCAGGGGAATTAAAAGAGGAATATAGGCTAGCGTTTCTTCCGCCATTCCCATTAAAGATCCTCCCACCGCAAAAAATAGCATCATAACAGGAATTAATAACTTTTCTCGGGTAGCAAGCTTTTTAGCCATCGTTGTAATTAATACATCTACTGTACCCGTAGCGCTTAGTACACCAAAGAAACCGCCGATAATTAATACAAAAAAGATAATGTCGGCTCCTTCTACCATTCCTGTATGTATTGCCTTGACCATATCAAAGAATCCAACAGGTGTAGAATCAATCCATTTAAACGATTGAGGATCTACCGTTGTTCTCCCGTCTACTTCTACACGCGCATATTCTCCAGCTGGCAAGATATACGTTAAAATGGTAGCAATCACAAGAAAGCCTAACAATAAAGCAAAAACGTTTATTTTCCTCTCTTTTTTCCTTACCTGATTTAATGAACTCATTTCTTTTTGCGGTTCACTCATTCTTCTTCTCCCCTTCATTGTGAAATAATAACTTTAAACAGACTTCTCGTTCTTTAAAAGCAGCTTCCTTATCTGCAACTACATATTGCTCCTTTCTTTTGTATTCCTCATATACAGTACAAGCAATTTTCGTGCCAACGTAGAACCGTTTAATTTTCTGAATTATGATATAATTAAATCATGTCTTAGGTGGTAATTGGGTGTTTTTTAAAATTTAATATCACCAATTAAGAAGCTGTTTGATAGAAAATCTGGAGCATGAAGCATTAGCTAATTCTTTTTAAAAAAAGCAGCAAAAAGAAAGATAAAAGAATTTAATCTATAAACATAAAAAAATACTATTTTATTATTGTCTTTCCTTTAAGTAGATTAATACTATAAAAATTCAATCTATTTATAAAAGCATTGCGCATAATGAAAGGGTGTTCAAAACAATGACTGTTTATCGTATCGGGGTATTGGGGGGTGATGGCATCGGGCCGGAGATTGTCGATGCCGCAGTTAAGGTAGTTAAAAATGCTTCTTGCAAAGCAGGAGCAAAAATGGAATGGATTTATCTGCCGATGGGATGGGAAGGAATTAAACAATATAACGATCCTCTTCCAGAAGTAACGATAGATGCTTTAAAACATACGCATGGATGGATACTTGGCCCGCACGATTCTGCGGCTTACCCTCTCGAGCACAAAGAAAAGCGTAATCCTAGCGGAGAGCTTCGTCACAGTTTAGATCTTTACGCAAATATTCGCCCTGCTAAAACAATGCCAGGTATTAAAAGCGTCGTGAAAGCAGCTGATTTAGTGATTGTCCGGGAAAATACGGAAGGATTCTATGCTGACCGAAATATGTTTTCTGGACACGGCGAATGGCAGATTACAAAAGACGTCGTTGTGACATCAGGCGTATTTACGCGAAAAGCCGTGGAAAGAATTGCGCATGAAGCTTTTGCATTGGCTATGCAGCGTCGTAAAAAAGTGACAATCGTACATAAAGCAAATGTTTTACGATTAAGTACCGGACTATTTCTAAACGTTTGTCGAGAAGTAGCTGAGCAATATCCTGAAGTAAAAGTGGACGACTACCATATCGATGCCATGGCTGCTCATCTCGTACGTCGTGCAGCCGATTTTGATGTCATTGTAACCGAAAACATGTACGGTGATATTCTTTCAGATTTAGCCGGCGAGCTTGTAGGAAGCTTAGGATTAGCCCCTTCTCTTAATGCAAATGAACATATCGCTATGGCACAAGCAGCTCATGGTTCTGCGCCAGATATCGCAGGTTTGAACATAGCAAACCCAACCGGTATTATTTCTTCAGCAGCCATGCTACTGAAATGGCTGGCTGAAAAACATGCGGATCACAAACTTACAGAAGTGGCTGCTACAGTAGAACACACACTTTATCAAACGCTCCAAGCTGAAGTGAAAACGAAAGATTTAGGCGGACATGCCTCTACGTCGGAGTTTACAGAAGCTATTTTAGAAAAAATAAAATCCATGTAAAATTAACAGGAATTTATCCATTCTATAGAGGTGATCATAATGAAAAAAAGAAAGATTATTATGGACTGTGATCCAGGTCATGATGATGCTATTGCTATTATTTTGGCTGCTGCACGACCGGAATTAGATATTTTAGCGATTACAACTGTTTCAGGAAACGCAGAAATTGAAAAAACGACGCTGAATGCTTTGAAAGTGTGTGATTTAGTATCGTTACATAACGTAATTGTTTCAAAAGGAGCAAGCGAACCAATGATGCGCAGACGTGAAAACGCGCCTAGTATACACGGGGATTCAGGATTAGACGGCCCTGAGTTCCCGGCTCTCTCTCGCAGCTGGAGCGAAGAACACGGAGTAGATACTATTATACGAATGGTCAAAGAGTCAGAAGATCCCGTTGCGCTTTTGCCTACCGGTCCATTAACGAACATTGCTTTAGCTTTAATAAAAGCTCCGGAAATTAAAGAAAATATTGAAGAGATTATCCTTATGGGCGGCGGAACCTTCGGGAACTGGACGCCAACAGCTGAGTTTAATATTTGGGCAGATCCAGAAGCGGCTAAAAAAGTGTTTGATAGCGGCATTCCACTGATAGTAATGGGGTTAGATATTACGCATCAAGCCGTTGCAACAGATAATGTTATTAACCAAGTGATGAACATTGATAATAACGTAGCAAAAAAGGTGTGTGAATTATTAGCATTTTTTAAATCTGCCTATAAAGAAACGTTTGGCTTTGATGGTCCTCCTGTTCACGATGTATTAACCGTTGCTTATTGCATAGCTCCAGAACTATTTACGCTAAAGGAAGTTAATATTGTGGTAGAAACACGCGGAGAATACACGGCTGGAACGACTTCAGTTGATTTGCTTGGAGTTACAGGAAGGAAAGCAAATGCGAAGTTTGGTTTAACCCTTGATGTGGATGGATTTTGGGATCTGATGCTTGAAGCTCTTAAATCATATTCAGCTTCGTAATGTTCATTTAGAAAATAAACTTTATAAACGAGAGGCAGCACCATAGCTGAGTTGGTGACTTGCTGGTGCTGTCTTACGTTTATTCATACTATCTAGCTGTTCTTTTCGCTTTTTGATTGAGCATTACCGTAATGATTGAAGCGACAATAACACTTCCTTACTTTCTGTTTGCAACGCCCGCTAAAAAATTCAAAAACACGTGTACGCCTGCTTTCACGGTAATTTCTCCTACATCACGCAGCGGATCTAGACATACAATATCCATTGCTTGAACAAGCGGATGACTCCCGGCGGTGTATACTGCTTCAAACAACTCATCTGTCCTCATTCCGCCGGTCGTTCCTGCTGGCACTCCCGGTGCGTAAGCGATATCTAACACGTCCATATCAACGGTTAAATAGATCATGTCTACCTCTTTGCTCAGCTGTTTTAATGCTTCTTTCACGGTATGATTTATTCCTGCTTTTCTTGCTTGCAGTAACGTTACATAATGAACGCCTTTGCTATCCGCATATTCCTTTAACGATTTTGAATTATAAAACCCGTGAAGTCCGACATTCCATACATGTCTTGCATCAATCGTGTTGCTTTCAATTAAATTTCGTATAGGGGTTCCGTTAGAAGGACCGTTATCTTCTAAGCTGCGTAAGTCAAAGTGCGTATCAAACTGTAAAATCCCTATCTTCTGTTCGGGATGTGACGCTTTCCACCCTTTTACTAACATAGCTGTAATAGAGTGGTCTCCTCCAAGCATAACAGGCAGCGCATGCGGATGATATTTCCGCATAGACATCATCGCTTCTTTTATATGCTGATGGGATTTCTCTATATCCGTGACGTTCTGCTTGACGTCTCCTAAATCCAACACTGACAAGGAAGTCAAATCCGTATCATACTCAATATGATACGGATTAAAGAATTTCCAGAGCTTCCTCATGGCCATTGGCGTCTCACTGGCTCCAGAAGCGCTAATGGAAGACCTTGAAAGAGGCACCCCTAAGATCGTAATATCTATTGGTGTAAAATCAAAGTCGCTCCCATCTTCAACTGTTTGAATCCAGTCGCTTACTTTTGGGTCATGAGTGCTTTGACGCTGCCAGCAAAAAGGTGGACGATCAAGCTGTGGGTACGGATAGTTCATGCAAAACACCGCCTTCAACCACTACTTTTCCATCTTTTAATACCGTGTCTACAAGATTTACCGCATAGTTATATTGTAGCGTTTGATAATTTGGAGCGTCAAATAGCACCAAATCGGCTTTTTTCCCTACTTCAATACTTCCAATTTGATCGCCTTTGCAAATGGCGTGAGCTGCATTAATTGTACAGGCCGTTAACACTTCTGCTGGCGTCATCTTCATCGTTAAACAAGCTAAATTCATAATAAACGGCAGCGATTCCGTAGGAGAAGACCCTGGGTTTCTATCTGTTGATAACGCAACCGGCACTCCTGCTTCGATCATTTTTCTAGCACGCGCCGGCTCTTCCATTAAAAAGAATGCAGTACCCGGCAATAGGACGGCTATAACTCCGCTTTCAGCCATTTGCTTAATTCCTTGATCCGATGCTTTTAACAAATGATCTGCTGACACAGCTCCCACTTTAGCCGCTAATTCTGCCCCGCCAAAAGACACAATTTCATCGGCGTGGATTTTAGGTTTTAGTCCGTATGCTTTTCCAGCTTGTAAAATACGATCTGACTGTTCAACTGTAAACACGCCTTCTTCACAAAATACATCACAAAACTCCGCTAGCTCTTCTTTTGCAACGATTGGTATCATTTCTTCGATAACGTAACGAACAAACTCATCCTCATTTCCTTTGTACTCAACTGGCACCGCATGAGCTCCCATAAAGGTTGAAACAACATCTACCGGATGCTGTTCATTCAGTTTCTTCGCTACTTTTAATTGTTTGATTTCATCTTTGAGATTTAAACCGTACCCGCTTTTGGCTTCGACAGTTGTAACTCCGTACTGCAGGAATTTATTTAAACGTTTTGTAGATTGCTTGATTAGCTCCTGTTCTGTTGCTTGTCGTGTACTAACGGTTGTTTGTAAAATTCCTCCTCCCGCTTTTAAAATATCAATATACTTTGCCCCGTTTAAGCGCATTTCTAATTCTTTTTCACGACTGCCGCCAAACACAAGGTGAGTGTGTGGATCAATCAACCCAGGCGTTACGATTTTTCCTTCGGCATCAATTATATTAATAGGTTCATGAATATGCTCAAGGTATTCCTGCGCTTTGACGTCAGGCCCAACAAATACAATTCTTCTATTTTTCACGAGTACGCTGCCATTTTCAATGATTCCTAGATCTGACATTTCCTCCGATCGTCTAGGCTGACTTCCTCCTTTAACCGTAATGACTTGTGCAGCACATTTGATATACGTAATAGTCATACGTATCCCTCCTTTTTTATTCATTTAACGCCGGAATTTGTATTCCTTTTTCTTTTGCAGTTTGAATGGCCTTATCATAGCCGGCGTCTACATGACGAACTACACCCATGCCTGGGTCTGTTGTTAAAACACGTTCTAGACGTTTGGCTGCTTCTTCCGTCCCGTCTGCTACTACAACCATCCCAGCGTGAAGAGAATACCCCATGCCTACTCCTCCTCCGTGGTGAACAGATACCCAGCTTGCGCCTGCTGCCGTATTTACTAATGCATTCAAAATCGGCCAGTCTGCTACTGCATCACTGCCGTCTTTCATCGCTTCAGTTTCACGGTTTGGCGACGCCACAGAACCGGCATCTAGATGATCTCTGCCAATAACGATAGGCGCTGACAGTTCTCCGTTTGCTACCATATCATTAATAATTTTTCCAAAGCGCGCTCTTTCTCCGTAGCCTAGCCAGCAAATACGAGCCGGCAATCCTTGAAACTCAATTTTTTCTCTCGCCATTTTAATCCAGTTGCAAAGATGCGTATTATCCGAAAACTCACGTAAAATGACTTCATCTGTTTTATAAATATCCTCTGGGTTTCCTGACAAAGCGACCCATCGAAACGGTCCTTTTCCTTCACAGAACTGCGGACGGATATATGCTGGGACAAATCCCGGGAAATCAAATGCATTCGTGATGCCTTCATCAAGCGCCACTTGGCGAATATTATTGCCATAGTCAAAAGCAACCGCGCCTTTTCTCTGCATCTCTAACATGGCTTGAACGTGGATAGCCATACTTGCTTTTGATTGTTTTATATATTCATTTGGATTTGTATTCCGCAATCTTTCTCCTTCTGCTAAGCTGACTCCAATCGGCAAATATCCGTTAAGTGGATCATGTGCCGATGTTTGATCCGTCACAATATCTGGGATAAATCCTCGCTCTATCATTTCAGGAAGAATCTCGGCTGCATTTCCAACTAATCCAATGGAAAGCGCTTTGCCCAATCTTTTTGCATCTTCAGCTAACGTGATTGCATCATCTACACTTTCGACTACCGTATCGCAATATTTTGTTTCGATACGTTTTTCAATACGCGTGCGATCGACATCAATTCCAATTACAACGCCGCCTGCCATCGTAACGGCTAGTGGCTGTGCACCTCCCATTCCTCCTAATCCAGCTGTTACCGTAATCGTTCCTTTCAAAGTTCTGTTAAAATGCTGGTTGGCACACTCAGCAAATGTTTCATACGTTCCTTGAACAATGCCTTGGCTTCCGATATAAATCCAGCTTCCTGCAGTCATTTGTCCGTACATCATTAACCCTTTTTTATCAAGCTCATGGAACGTCTCCCAATTTGCAAAAGCAGGAACAAGATTCGAATTCGCTAATAAAACACGCGGTGCATCACTGTGGGTTTTAAAAACCGCAACAGGCTTACCGGACTGTATGAGAAGCGTTTCATCTTCTTCTAACTCTTTTAACGCTGCGACAATACGATCGAACGCCTCCCAGTTACGGGCTGCTTTTCCGATTCCTCCGTATACGACTAACTTTTCCGGATGCTCCGCTACTTCAGAATCTAAATTGTTTAGAAGCATGCGAAGAGCAGCTTCTTGTACCCAGCCTTTTGTCGTTAGTTTCGTCCCACGAGGTGCTTTCATTCCACTTTGTTTTGTCTCCATTTTGTTTTCCTCCTCTATAAAAATGAAAAACTGTTAAACGAACATTTTTATTACAGCGCTAGTTCATAATTAGTATCTTGCACAAAGGTTTTGAAATCAGCTGCTAACGCTTCAATATCACGTGAGAAAATGCGATCTTTAGTAATGGTTGGTACGGTTTTTCTAATTCTGGAATAAATTTTTCTTGTTTCCGAAGCCAGTTTATCCACCCCTTGAATATCAGCTGCTTGAGCCGCACAAATTGCTTCAATTGATAAAACTCTTCGTGTATTTTGGATAATTTGATAAGCATGACGTGCAGCAGTCGTTCCCATGCTGACATGATCTTCTTGATTCGCTGAAGATGGGATGGAATCGACACTTGATGGATGCGCTAATACTTTATTTTCGGAAACTAATGAAGCAGCAGCATATTGAGTAATCATGAGCCCAGACTCTAAACCAGGGTCTGCACTTAAAAATGCCGGCAGCCCGCTAAGCTGAGGGTTTACTATTCGTTCGATGCGCCGTTCAGAAATATTCCCAAGCTCCGCCAGTGCAATTCCTAGAAAATCCATAGCAAACGCAATGGGCTGCCCGTGAAAGTTCCCTCCAGAAATTACTTTGCCGCTGTCGGCAAAGATGAGCGGGTTATCGGTTGCTGAATTAATTTCAATTAACAGCTTTTCTTTTACATAATTTAAAACTTGATAAATAGCACCATGAACTTGAGGAATGCAGCGCAATGAATAAGCATCTTGCACTCTTATTTGACCTTGAGAAGTAGTTAATTGACTGCCTTCTAAATACGAAAGAATTCGAGCAGCTACCTGCTGTTGTTCCGGATAAGGTCTTACTGCATGAGACCCGGGCATGAATGCATCTAAAATGCCTTGCAGGCCTTCTAACGTCAGTGCTGCAATCCCGTCAGCAAGATCACCTAGCTTTTGAGCTTCAAGGTATGAAACTACTCCTACAGCTGTCATTGCCTGAGTGCCGTTGATTAAAGCTAGCCCTTCTTTTGCTTGTAATTGGATAGGCTCAAGCCCCGCTAGCTTTAAAGCTTCTCCTCCCTGCATTCGCTGACCATTATATACAGCTTCTCCTTCTCCAACTAACAGCAGCGCTAGATGTGATAATGGAGCTAAGTCACCGCTAGCTCCAAGTGAACCTTGACTTGGGATAACCGGCACTACATTTTGGTTTAAGCAATCGATAAGCAGCTGCAAGGTTTCCAGTCGTATGCCTGAATACCCTTTAGCTAATGCGTTCGCTCGTAAAAGCAGCATCACTCTGCTTATCTCTAACGAGAATGGCTCTCCTAGTCCGCAGGCATGACTGCGAATCAAGTTAATCTGCAGCTCAGCTAAGTCTGTTTTTGAAATAACCGTATCGCTAAACTTTCCAAATCCCGTGTTGACTCCGTAAATGACGTTGTTGTTCGTAATGCTCTCTTCAACTAACGTTCTGCTTTTTTGTATATGTTCAACTGCGTGATCGCTAATTTTCACGGAGTATCCTTGGTAAATAACTTTGTAAATTTGGTCGAACGTCAGTGAATTTCCATCAATTTGAATAAACATCATACCCGCTCCCTTGTTAAACTGTAGACTACCTTTTCTTTTTGAACACAAAAAGGGGCTATATCAAAGAGGAAACAAGCTCCTTTTGATATAGCCCCCTATAAACTAACCTACTTACACTATGGGCTTTTATTAATAATCAGTATTTCACTTATACATACAATCGCTAAATGACTAAATCACTATACACTTTAAGCTGTACATCTTAAAGCAACTAGAGTATCTACACTAAGTATTACGCTGAATTAATCATTTGTCAATCATTATTTAAGAAAATTTTAAATAATCTGAAATAAAATGGTTTTTTCTTATAGCAGCGATGATTCACGGCTGCATAATTTTATTTTTTAAACGTTATCGGACGTTCATGTCACTTGGGTGCGGACCTTTGCGGCGGTTGCTGTTTAACCCATTAATCTCTGCCATATCATCAGCAGTTAGTTCAAAATCAAACACGTTAAAGTTTTCTTCTATTCTAGACGGTGTAACTGATTTAGGGATGACAATTGTGTTGTTCTGTAAGTGCCAGCGCAATACAACTTGAGCGGGAGTTTTGCTATGTACTTCAGCAATTTTTTGAATAACCTCGTCTTGTAACACTTCTCCGCCTTGATCAAGAGGACTCCATGCTTCCACAAAAATATTATGTTTAGCGCAAAACTCTTTTAATTCGTTTTGAGCAAGATACGGATGGCACTCAATTTGGTTTAAAACCGGTGTTACATCACATTCGTTTAACAAGCGCTCTAAATGCTCAATTTCAAAGTTGCAGACGCCAATTGCTTTTACTTTTCCGTCGTGATAAAGCTTTTCTAATGCTTTATACGTCTCCACGTACTCATCATATTGAGGCGTAGGCCAGTGAATTAAATATAAATCGACATAATCAAGTCCTAATCGTTCTAAGCTTTCATCAAATGCACGTAATGCATTTTCATAGCCTTGGTCGCTGTTCCAAACTTTTGTTGTAATAAACAGCTGTTCTCGAGGAACAGAAGATTCTTTAATCGCCTGGCCTACTCCTTCTTCATTTTTATAAATCATAGCTGTGTCAATAGAGGTATACCCAACCTCAATTGCTTTTGACACTGCAGCTGCTGCTTTGTTGTCTTCTACTTGCCATACGCCAAATCCAAGCTGAGGCATTTTTAAACCGTTGTTTAATGTAACAATATTCATTTTACACGTCTCCTTTTTTGTTAAAAAGTTCAAAGTTTTAATGATGGTGCCAGCCGATCAGCATAGCAACCTGGCCCATTATAATGCCGACTGGGATTCCTATAACCATGACTCCAAATCGAAATTTAAAAGACCATGCCCGCGGCACAAGGGGTTTGCGCCTTTTCAATTTCATCATTTATCTTTTGTTCTAATGCCTATGTTTTCGCAGCCGACATAGTTACATTCGTCAAAGGGTTCTGTAATCCTGCTTCAATCGGCTAAAAATACTTTACCTACGTAACTTTTTTAATTAAAACGAATATGTGCTTTTAACTTCAAAGTTGTGTATAATTTCTGTATATTAAAATAATAAGATTTTTTCACTGTAAAGAACAACTGCACGTTCTCTGTAAGGCAATCATACATATTTTCAAGAGTTAACGAAAGGAATGGATATAAAAAATGGCGATTGAAAAAGTAAAAGCATATTTTAAACAATACGGTATGGAGAATCGAATTATCGAAATGGATGAGTCCAGTGCTACTGTAGAACTAGCAGCGCAAGCTTTAAAATGCGAGCCGAAACGGATCGCAAAAAGTCTTTCTTTTAACGCCGAAGGAACTGTTCTATTGATTGTGGCAGCAGGAGATGCGAAAATTGATAACCGAAAATATAAAGAAGAGTTCGGAACCAAAGCAAAAATGCTTGGAGCAAGTGAAGTAGAAACGCTGATTGGTCATGCTGTAGGCGGAGTATGCCCGTTTGCTGTTAATGAAGGTGTTAACGTATATTTAGATGAATCTCTGAAACGGTTTGTTACCGTTTTCCCTGCCTGTGGAAGTGGAAATAGTGCAATCGAATTAACAATACCCGAACTAGAAGAATTTTCGAAATCCTTAAAATGGGTTGATGTGTGCAAAGGATGGAACGAATAATCTATGTGAATGACGGTGCAGATATAATTAATCAAAACGCCAACAAGCTGAAACAATTTTTTGTTTCAGCTTGTTGGTGTATCTAAACGAATTTATGAAACAGCTTAACCCAACCTAGGTAAGAAACCCCTAAGAGAAATACAAAAAGGAATAGTAAAGGAATGTTCCTAGGGATAAAAAGCCAGCCGTCTAACGTATTCCACAGAAATTCACTTTTATTTGCTTTTCTCATCATTTTCACCTCAAGCAGATTTACTATTTTGTCTTCAAAAATTCTTTTACATAGTTATATACAGTATCTTCAACTTATGACCTTTTTTCAAGAAAAACGTGCACGGAAAATTGATTGAATGTGAATCTTTTGAATTCATACCCGCTATGTACTCATTCGTCATCTTAGTTTCATCTGTAAAAAAGAAGAAGCCTACATTTTTAGATGCAGGCTTCTTCTCGTTGATTCAGTCTTTCCTTTGTTTGCCTATTCAGGCCCTTTCGTTACGTATATCGGTTCATAACCAAAGTGCCTTGTGTCAGATACGAATATCTGCTTTCAATTTGCGGTAATACATTTGCTGAAGTCGCTGTTAAGCCTTTCAAAACTAATCAGTCCCTTCAAACGCTAAGTATTTAACCTTTCACAACAACCATTTGCATGATAGCTGCTGTACTATATGTGTACCCCGTATTTATATAGTAAAACCTAAAAAAACAATTTTTCATTATATAATTTTCTAGATTTCAAAGCAAAGAAAATTTAGATAGTATAGATGAAAGACACCCGTTACCTATTAGCGCTTCTACTGCTCGTACTCAAGCGTTCAAAGAACAGCATCCGCAGTGAAATTTATCGAATTTATTTAATGTATGATTTCATCAATTTTTTGAAACGCATTTTCAAGCGAAGCATATCCATTTGTTTCTCCTTCGTTATCTTGAATGGTCCATTCTTGCTTTTCTACTGCTAGTTTCCCGTCTTTATCTTTTAGATAAGGTCTGTTAAGCATAAACACCTGATCATTCTTTTTTACTGTGTAGCCAAGATAATAGTGATTACCTTCTCCTTCTTCTTCATATACGGAGACGCCTTGAAGGTTATATTTGTTTAAAATGTCATCCATATGATGCGTCAGTTCACTTATAGCCGTTTCTCTTTTTACATATTCCACATTTTATACCCCTTTTCATTTTGATTTATGTTTAGCATTCCCTTGAGCATATTCAATTACACTACCTTTCAAACGTTATCTGAATAAAGCAAATTAATATGATCATCATTGATTGCATAATAAATCAAAAAAGCCACCTCACTATAACACAATAAAAAAACATTGCTAAGTGAAGTAGCTTTTTATTAATTTAATTAATGGAATCCATAAAAATAAGAAGACGTGTGGAACTTGATTATAGTTCAGTTAAAATAATCGGTTCACCGTTTGTTACAACAATCGTATGTTCACATTGTGCTACAAGACTATTATCAGGTGTAACAAACGTCCAGCCGTCGTCTCCGCGTTCAATGATATGATCAGCTTTCATAGAGATAAACGGTTCTACAGCAATAACAAGACCTTTTTTCAAAAGTGCTTTATCCATTGGATCATAATAGTTTAAAATGTGGTTAGGAGCGTCATGCAAGCTGCGGCCAACACCATGACCCGTTAAGTTTTCAATAACCGCGTATCCGTTTTGGTGTGCAAAGTTAGAAACAGCACGGCCAATTTGGTTTTGTTTTGAACCAGCTTTTACTTTTTTCATAGCTGCCCAAAATGCATCTACTGCAGCTTGACACAGCTTTTCTTTTTCCTCGTCTTGCCCAATAACAAATGAAATACCAGTATCTGAATAATAGCCATCAAGTACGGCAGATACATCCACATTTACTAAATCGCCCTCTTTTAATACGCGGTCTCCCGGAATACCGTGAGCCACTTCTTCGTTTACACTAATGCACGTTACACCTGGGAAATCATATTCTTTTTCAGGTGCAGAAATAGCACCATGTTCATCCAATATTTTTTTACCGATCATATCAAGTTCTTTTGTTGTCATACCTGCTTTTGCTTGGTTTTTCATCTCTTCGCGCGCAAGTGCAACGATGCGTCCAATTTTGCGTAAACTTTCTAAATCTTGTTCGTTACCAATAATCATAAAAAACACTTTCCTTCCTCGAAATATATATCCTATCCGATTTTATCATATTTTTATGAGGATTTTTCAAAAGACCTTTTAAGAACTAAAATGTATGATTAATTAGATTAGTAAGATATTTATCATATGTAAAAATCCTCTTCATTAACCTATGAAATTCAAAAAAGCATGCTACTTCACCGCAGCATACTTTTTTATGTTATATAAAAGCTGCCTTAGTAAACGGCAGCTTTCACAATCCCTTAATCCACTATTTCAAGCTTCACTTCATTAAACAAACTAGTAGAATTCCACACATTCAACCCCGCATAGCCTTCTGAAAAGGTATGGTCCACTGCATCAATCACAAGCTTATCATCGAGATAAACTTGAATGTGTTCTCCTTCAGCCGTTACTTTCAAGTGATAATCCGTATTTGTCTTTAAATCCAACTTTCCCCCATCATCGTAAATAATGAGATCCTTGCCTATTCCGTCTCTAAACGCAATGAGTTTTACTTGATTATTAAGCACATCTACATTCGCAGCATAAGCGTTATTTGCCTGTTCATCCGAACGGAATACTAGCGCTCCTGCTCCTGTAGAATTTGAAACAGAATCGGCTAACACCTTTATCTTTGCCTCATATATAAAATTCTTTGCTTTTTCTGATGATAAAGCAAAGGCATCTTCTTTGCTTCGTCCTTGTTTTCCATTAATCGTATCGGCCCATAGTCCGCTAATGCTTTTCCACCCTGATAAGTTTGTCTCAACAGGACTTTTATTCCAAATTGATTTTAACGGATACATCTTAAGAGAATTTAATTTTACAGCGCCTCCTTTGCTATAAAGCCTTATTTTATTGCTTGAAAGCGTTGGAAAGAGCTGATCTGTTATTACTTCCGTGCCGTCATTACCAAATACTTCTACAGACGACTGGTCTACAAACATATGAAGCTTAACCTTTCCGTCTTTTGGAAGCATGGAAGCAGAGTGTTTGCCTTTCACATTTTCACCAAAATCAAAACTTCCAGAGTTTGTTCGATCAACAGATAATCGCTGTTTGTTTATGTTATAGCTGACTTTTGTATTTTCACTGCCTTCTTTTTGAATTTGAAAACCAAATTCTTGTGCATCTGTATTTGAAACATCGAATTCTGCCATAATTTCATATTTGTTTTCCTGTATGCCTGAAAGAAGATTTTTGTTTTCAGTAACCATCAGATTCTTCAACACCTTTTTTTCTTGCTTATTGCGAATTGAATCAATTGAAACAGGTATTTGTTTTAAACGAAGCCCTTTTGCTGTGTTGGTGAGTTCTATTTTTCTTGGGATTGACATAGAGCTTCTCCAAGTAGTAGTGGGAGTATTGTTTGCATATTGCCAGTTGCTCATCCAGCCTAGCCAATACTTTTCTCCGTTATCTCCTTCAACTCCGCTCCAATCTACAGCAGCATAAAAGTCGGCACCATAATCTGTCCAAAGCACTTCCTCTGGCGGGTTTTCATTTTTAAATGTTTTTCCGTCAAAATCACCAACAAAGTACTGCATACCTGAACCTCCAGCTGCCGATCCATCATTGATGCTGACCTGCAGCACCCATTTTTTCTTTGTGCTGTCTCCATCAACCGGCAGTTCGAGTAAAGTAGGACACTCCCAAATCCCTCCGTTGCTTCCATGAGTTGATTTCACCCATTCTCCTGACACTGTGTTCCAATCTGAAAGCTCTCCGCTTTCCCTTTGTTTAACTTCCTCCGGTTCTTTTGCTACACTGTCTACTTTATCCGGCATTTTTTCTGTATTAAATACATTCACATCATCTAGATTAATATGCCCCCATCCGCCTACAGCTTGATCAACGGCTTTAATGTACAATACTTCTCCTATATACTTAGAAGCATCCCATACATAGCGCTGATACTTTTCATCTGCAAACTTTGTATTCGCTTGACGAATCAATTCTTTATCGTCAGAGGCCCTGACTAAGGCTACATAGCGGTTTGCGGGGTCGTTTCCGCCTCCCATTAACAAATTGATTTCACCTGAGCCGCTCAATTTAAAATAAGATGAATGTAATTCTCCAGTGGCATTATCGCCATCTTGCTTATCGGAAAACCCCCATAAATGATATTTTCCTTTTTGTTCAAAGAGACCGCTCCAATTTGCGGTTGCATCCGTTACATGATCGTTTGTGAATGCATTTCCTTTTATCGTTTTCCAGCCGGTGAGATCGCCTGTTTCAAAACTTTTATTTTTAATTTCCTTTTCATCTGTATCAATAAACTTGGTCATGTTAACATCTTGAAACCGGACTGAAGATTGATGAACATGTAATCCAAACAATCCTTTTGAAAAAGTTTCATCTTTTGCAGTAAGGGTGAAGTTATCGTCTATATACAAATCAAGTTTATTTCCCGATGCAGTTACTTTTACTTGATGTGATTTGCTCGTATCAATTTTTTCGTTTGTTTCGGCAAGGACAGTTGAAATGCCATTTTGAAGCTTTACTAGTTTGATTGTATCCTTAGAAGCATCCACGCTAGCTATATATCCGTTTTTGGCTTCCGCGTCTGCCCGAAAGAGTAATGCACCTGAACCAGGGTTTTCATCTAAAAATGTCATATTTGACTTAAAAATGAACTGATCTCCCTGTTCTTCACTCATGGTATATCCGTCGCTGTCAGATTTACCGGTTTTTCCATCAGCAGTATCATTCCACGTTCCCGTAACAGGTTTCCAGTTAGATAGATTGGTTATAAAATTAGATTGATTCGTAAATTTAACATGACGAAAGACAGCTGTGGAATTCCATGCTGTTAATCCAAACTGACCATTTTCAAAAGATGCATCACTGCCTTCTAGAACTTGTTTTCCATTTAACAGTACCTTAAAGTAGTGACTGTTTGCCTCTACTTTTACATGATATGCTTGTGATGTATCAAGCCTTATCGACTTTGAAACAACGGTCGTTACGTTTCCTTTCTCTACTTTGTTAAGTGTTAAGAGGTTCTTTTCTGCATCTAAATTGACGGTATATGCGTTTGTTGCGTCTTTATTAGAACGAAAAACAAGACCGCCTGCGCCTGCGCGTCCATTCTTTTCTACAAGCGTAATTTCTCCCTCCAGAGTAAAGGATTGACCTTTTTGTTCGGATAAAGTATATGAATAGGCACCAGTTTGACCGTTTGCTTGGATGCCTCCATCAGGTCCGAACTCACTTGTGTATTTCCAATTTTTCAAGTCAGGTGATGTATAAAACATAATTTTATCTTTAGCAGCTAAAGACATCACCCACTGCTTGGTTTGGTCATGCCAAAACACTTTTGGGTCGCGCCAGTCAGGAACTGGGGGATTCGGCATAACAGGATTTCCTTCATACTTGATCCACGTTCTTCCGCTGTCCTTGCTGTATGCTAGACTTTGCACTTGTCCTTTTCTGCCCGAGTGTGTAAAGATAGCTACCATTGCTTCTTTTCCAAACCCTGCGGTATTATTCCAATCGATAACGGCACTTCCTGAAAAAATCTCTCCGTTCTCATCTGGAGAAAGAGCAATCGGCAGGTGTTTCCATTTCACTAAATCTGTACTAACTGCATGCCCCCAGTGCATAGGTCCCCAAGTGGTACCGTAAGGATAATACTGATAAAAAAGGTGATACTCTCCGTTATAATAGACCATTCCATTTGGATCGTTCATCCAGTTCGCTTCTGGAGAAAAATGAAATTGATTCCGGTATTTTTCTTGATAATACCCTGTATTATCAGCTAATACAGGGCATGCAGAAAACAAGCTTATGGAACAAGCGACTCCAATCATCAATAACTTTTTAACGGTTCTTTTCATCTTCCTTTCCTCCTTTATTTGCATACTGGTTATATAAAACATTTTCACCAGCAGATGCTAGAAGAATAGATGACTCCTCTTATTTATCATCCTAAAAAGCCTATCCAATAACCCCCTATACCAATTAAGAAAATACCGAAAATAATAAGCAGCGGATTTGTACCTTTTCGAAGCATCCATGCTACTAATAGAGTTAGTGCTAAAGGAAGCAGCCCCGGTAGAATACTATCAAGTACGTCTTGCACGGTTTTTACCACAACTTTACCAGAATCATCTTTGATCCTAGAAACAACCACTGGTATATTAATAGTGGTCCATTTCGAAACCAACGCTCCCATTACGAAGAGTCCTAAAATGGATGCACCTTCCGTCAGTTTTTGAATCCGATTGCCTACTAAATCTTTTAAAATTTCTGTTCCTTTTAAGTAGCCATATTTTAATCCATAATATTTTGTACTTAATCGAATGGCATTAATTAAGATGAAAAACAGCAGTGGCCCGGCAATATTACCGCCTAACGCAAGCGAGGCGCCTAGGGCTGCGAGAACTGGTCGAAGCGTTCCCCAGAAAATAGGGTCTCCTACACCAGCAAGCGGGCCCATTAATCCAATTTTCATTCCGCTGATAGCTTTTTCATCAAAATCTTTTTTGTTTGCCATTTCTTCTTCCATTGCTGCCGTGACGCCGAATATAGGTGCGGAAATCCATGGGTGTGTATTGAACCATTCTAAGTGACGCTTTAATGCTGCATTTCGCTGAGCTCCTGGTCCATATAAGCGTTTGATTGCTGGAATCATAACATAACAGTAGCCCATTGCTTGAACACGTTCAAAGTTAAATGAACCAAGTAAAAAATTCGAACGAATGAACATGCTAAAGATATCTTTTTTCGTTAATCTTTTTTCATTTTCCATCTCTATCCCTCCCTTAAGTTCGCCGTTTAGGCATCTAAATCATCGTCATCATCATATACCTGTTCGCTCCCTGTAGCTGCGGGAACGCCTGCCGGCTGCATTTGATTTCGCTGCTGCATTACTTGCTGATAAAGAAGTGCTAAACAAAGACCCAGCGCTCCAAATCCTACCAGGTTAAACCCTGTAAATGCCGCCAATAAGAACCCGATATAGAAAAAGGGCTTTAAATGAGGAATGTTCATCATATTGATAACCATGGCATATCCTACGACCACGATAATGCCTCCTCCAATTTGCAGGCCTTTTGTAATAACTTCCGGAATATTTCCGAGGAAAGTTTGCACGGCGCTTACGCTGATTAATGTAACAATTAAAGTTGGAATCATAACGCGGAGAGCCTGAAAACCCATAGCAGTAATATGCATAATTTCAATTCCTTTAAAGTTTCCTTCTTCCGCGTACTTATCAGCTCGATGAATTAAAAATACCGTAATGGTACGAACAAAAATGGTGAGTACTTGCCCTGCAGCTGCTAAAGCTATGGCTACCGCAATGCCTTCACCAATCCCTTGACCAGCTGTGATAACTAAAATAGTTGAAATAACAGAAGCAATAGCCGTATCTGGTGCCATCGCCAATCCAACATTCATCCATCCAAGAGCCATTAATTCCAGTGTTCCACCTAAAATAATGCCGGTTTTTAAATCTCCAAGCACCAAGCCTACTAACGTGCAGGCAATGAGAGGACGATGGGATTGCCCTTCGTCCAACACGCTTGCGATGCCAGTTACTGCTGCAATGACTAATAATAAAATAATTTGTATGGAAGACATAAACTCATCTCCTTATTTGATTTTTGTTTCGTTTCTCAGTAGTTGAATAAAATTTTCACTAGAATCTGAAGGTAATTGGCGCAGCTCAAGCTTTACGCCTAGTTCCTGCAGTTTCTCAAAAGCATCGATATCTTTTTCGGTAACGCTTACAGATTTAGTGATTTGCTTTCGGTCATTAGCAAAACGCATGCCCCCTACGTTTACTGTCTCAATAGGTACGCCCGCTTGAACAAGAGCGACAATGTCTGCGGGGTTTTCAAACAGCAGCATGGCTGTTGTATCTTGATAACGAGGGCTGTGAAATGCTTTTGTCATTTTAGAAATCGAGACAGCGCTCGCTTTTACATTCGAAGGAGCCACAGAAAGAATAAGCGTTTTTCGCATTTCATCCGCTGCCACCTCATCTGAAACAATGATAATTCGATCTGCTGCATTTGTTTTGATCCATCTTGTTAATACCTGCCCGTGAATAAAGCGGTCATCAATTCTTGCTAAAACGATTTTCATAATAATCCATCCTCTCCGATTTGGTTCGCTTGCTGGATTTTCTTCAAATGTTCACTGCACACTTGAAAACTTTCTTCATTTACCTGCTTTAATCTTCCTAGCATCTCTTTTAATGTAACATGTTCCCTCATGGCTAATACTTCTAATAACATAGGCAAGTTAACTCCGGATACCATATCCGCTGTTTTATTTTTAAGGATATATGGAGTAGCCGCATTGTAGGGTGTACCTCCGAAAATATCGACTAGAAAAAGCACTTCATTTTCTAAGGGCATTTCCTCTAATGCCTGCTTATATTTTTCTTCAAGGGTTTGGATACCCTCTCCTTTTAGAAAAGGTACGGCTACTACGTGATTCTCTTCACCAAATATCATTTTGGAAGACCCCTCTAACGCTGGCGCGAAATCACCATGTCCACTAATAATGACTGAAATCATGTACACTTGCTCCTCTCTTTTACGTTCTACACTTATTTATTGCAAGTATCGTGCCAACAAAGAGTATTAAGCGCTTTCATTTATTTTTCAATACCTTTTTCTGTGTTGTTGATACAGGTTCCTTAAAATAAACAAACCTGTATCAAAACGTCATGCGTTTTAATACAGGTTTTTCTGTTATTTAAAAAATGGGATAAAAAAAGAAACTAGTGGCATATAAATCAAACTAGTTTCTCAGAATTATAATATGATTTTTACATTTCATCCGCAAAAATGGTGGCAATAAATAATTTTTCATCTCTTGTTAAGGTAAGTTTCAGCTTTTTTTCGACGGCTTGTAATGTTTTTTCCGTTTTTTGATAAATGTTTTCTAACTGGTGAGTGATTTCTTCATCCTCGGGAAAAGTAAGAGGTTCATTTTTTATCATTCTTTCTAAAGCAAAGGCTGTATGCATCACAATTCGAATCATAACAGTGTTGCTTAATTCCATTTCTAACTCATCTTGTACATGACTTAACCACTCTAACAGAATTTCACTTATGAGGTACGGATTAATAAATAGAAGGTACTTTCGCAAGTTTTCTTCGCAAAGTTCACGCACCACAATATTCGCTTCGGTTTTCTCGTCATCATAGCTTATCGTTTCTTTTGTAATTGCCTGTTGAAGTATTCGCTCTCCCTGCCCTTCAATGAGAACTTCTAATGATACATGAGGCGCATCAATCCTTGGATTTTTAGTGCCTGCCGTTGCAACAATTTCATATTCTTTTTGAATTTCTCGAATGTTTGCTGCTAATTTAATAGAAGAAACGGTTAGAATTTTAATAGGTTCTTGAGATACTTTGCGTGAAATAATCGTTAAGATTTTTTCTAATTGTTTTGCTGTACCGCTTCCTGTTGTACAAATAGAAACAAGTGCTTTCTTTTTTCCAAACACGTGCTGCTGCTTATCTATAAATTCCATAAAGTCTTTTTGCACCGAATCAAATATGGCATATAAATTTAAATCTAAATAATTTACTTTTCTAACGGTGTCTAACACCATAGACGTCGTCACATTGCTGATGGTCTTAATTTTAGTCCCTGTTTTTTGTTCCAACTTGCTTTCTAACATGGCAAGCGAGCCCATGTCCACAAGCATTAATACGCCTTCTCCTTCATCTACTTTCTTAATTCCTTGGATTAACCTGTCTACAATTTCAACCGGAGATACCGTCAAAGGCACATCAATAGCTATAATAGGAGTGCTTCCTAAAAGCTCCGTAGCAACTTCAACCATAGAAGTTGCCGTGCTGTTTCCATGGGCAGCAACTACAATCCCTACTCGTTTATTTTCTTCTAACGTTCGAATTGATTGAATAACCATTGTGAGATAAATGACTTCTATTTCTGGCACGCTAATGTTAAACCACATTTCAATTCGATTTTTAAAAAGCAGTGCTACCGCATATTCTTTTGGATATGTTTCGCGAATTTCATCTATCTCCTTTGTATTTAATACGTCTACTTGTTTTTTTCGCTTTAAAAAGGATTCCATATGCATACTTAAAAAATGAATAAACCTGCGATCAAATTTACAGTTCAATTCTTTTTCAGCCAACTGTTTTAATTCTTTTGTAAGCTGCATCACATCGTCTTCTACGAATTTCATTAAATTAGAGCTCTGGCCATTTTTTTGATTAAAAAAGCTTCGAACATTCAAATGAATGTCGGTAAGAATATACTGATTGATATCTTCTTGAGATAAACCTTCTTTTGTTAAAACATCTACTTTTTCTTCTATTAACTGATATAAATTAAATGATACGTCTTCCTCCATTTTTATTTCTTGGCTCTCCATAGCCGGGGAGATAATCGTTTTAAGGTTTACATATTCAGAAATTTTTTTGCTGCGCTCCATATTTTTACTATTTGAAATCCAATCTCGTTTAATATCGTCAGGCAGATCTCGCACTGTAAGTTCCACCATATGTTTACTATCAAGGTTATTTAAAAATCCGTGTGCGCAAACGAGCTGCACATTCGACTTTAACTGCCCTACATTCCCGAATTTTTCAGTGTGGATTAAAGCATTTAATACATCAATGTGGACACTTAGCTTTTTATTAATTCGCTTAGCCTCTTGTTCTAAAAGAAACGTGGTGAGGCGAATTTTTTCTTTTAAAGACCTCTCTTCTAATGAGGGAATATGGATAGTCATCGGAATTCTTCTTAAGAAAGTTTGCAGTAAGGCTGAACCGGGATTTTCAGTTGTAGCACAAATAATTAATACCTTAGACGTTCGCTTATGATCTGTTTCCCCTAGGCGATTGTACGTACCTTGATCAATGAGGTAAAAAAGCATTTCTTGGCCTTCAGGAGGAAGCCGGTGTACTTCATCCATAAAGAGAATCCCTTCATTTGCTTGTTCTACTAAACCTACTTTACTTTCAGTTGCTCCGGTGAAACTCCCTTGCTTATGACCAAATAACTGAGAAAGAAGTAATTGAGGATTATGGTAATAATCAGCGCAGTTAAAGGTAATGAACGGAGCATCTGTTTTTAGCCTCTCTGAATATAAGGCAAATTGATAGATTCGTTTTGCAAAAAGAGATTTTCCCGATCCCGTGGGACCTAATAGCAGCATATGTAATCCATTAGGCGGGTAAAGAACAGCAGCTTTTGCTTGAGAAATCGATTTTTTCAAACTTCCGGTAGCTCCAATCATTAATTCAAAAGGATTAGCAGGAAGAGCTTCTTCTTTACCCCCATTAGATAGCTGCTCTAGTTTTTCTACTTCCATCTTATTCGTATCCCACTTGTGACGGCAAATGGTTTCAACAACCTCTAGCGGAACGTAGCGAACGGGGAACATTTTAATTTTGATTACTTTTTGCAGGCGGACAAGTTTGTTAAGTTCAAGGCTTACATTAGATCTCTCTAAATCTAACTGTTCAGCAATTTCAATCGCTGAGCTTCCTTGTTTATGTAAAAGTTCCACTTCTGTAAACTCTTGAAAATTACTCAACAGCTGATTGTATACCTTATCAATTCGTTTCATTAGAAGCACCTTCTTTATTTTCAGTTCACGATTGGAATTTTCTCTTTCAAAGAAATGATCATTCCCTACTACTACAAGCTATTTCATCTACAAGTACCCTCATGTGATACTAATCTATGAAAACGTTTCAAACCATTATATGTAAATATATTAAGTTAGTCAAACTTGCATGTCAACCGGTTTCATTCTTGAAATTATAGTCTGTCTGAATGTTTCATTTTCTTTAAATAACTATTAATTTATATACTGCTTTTTTATTTTAATCAGCACTGCGTTTACAGCACATTTTTGATTAAATAATAAAACGAAAGAAAACAGCAGCAGTTACCGCCATCTTCTTTCGTTTTTAAAAATTATTTATCCGTACTTAATTGCCCTTGTGGTAAAATACTGTTTTTCACAACAGCTGTTTTTGATCCTTTAATATTTAACAAGAAGCTAGGAGCAAAAGTAGAATGTTCCTCTGAATAAAAGCCTCTGTTTGTCATGTAACTTGTGATTACGACATTGTCTCCTTTCACTTGTGGAACTGCAAAATGTGAATACGTAAACGTTTTGTCATTAGGATCGAGGTCCATATGTAAAACAAGTCCTGTATCATTTAGCGGCTTGTATTTTCCTGTCAGCGTATTTGATACGTACCCTAGCATATATACGTCATCTTGGCCGATACCATCAATCGTCATTTTAGATCCGCGAGAATCTGTGAATAAGTACCATTTCCCATCTTTTTTAAATACATTTGCGCGTTCAATTTCATCTGTCACCGTGTTTGAAGTAATCAGTGGATCCATTACTTTTTTCAAGGTATAATCGTTATTTAGTTCAACAATGCCTAATGCACCGTTTGCTAAAGAGGCTTTCTTTTTATTAGAGCTCTGAAGTAATTTCTCTTTTTCTGATTGGAAAAATGGATTATTTCCACCGTAGTAAGCTCGATTGTAAAGGGAATCTTCACCTTGATAACCATCTTCAGTTCCTGTGTTTGCTTCAAATACAAGGTATTTATGCCCTTTATCCTCTACATAGTGAGGATCTCTCAACGTATGATTATCTCCTGAACCATATGCGCCTTCGTCAATAAACTGCTGAATATTTTGATACTTTTTACCATCACCATCAAAAATGGATTTATGATCTTCAACACCATCAATTTTTAACGTATCTCCACTTGGCTGGGATACATTTACTTGAGCCGTTGTTATGGTTTGTTTTCCATAGTTTGCACCTGAAAAGTTAGTATAGAATAAGCGTATTTTTCTGTCTGATGTTAAAGTAGCAGATCCTGACCATTCTTGTGTTTGCTTTTTCAAATGAGGATCATTCGGTACAAATTTGTCACTGTCTTTGAACACTCTTCCTGCATTTTTCCAACTGTCAATCGAATCTTCACCGATTTTTTGATAAAACACATAAATAGATGTATCATCAGCATCTTTCGGATCGCCTGCTAGTGCAAATACAACTTGGTAACCATGATAGTTGGCTACTGTTCCGTCAGCATTTTGCAGAGGCCAGCTGTCCCATACGTCTAAATCAATTAAATTGCCCGATTTATCATACCCTTTTGCAGAGGCAATATTTTTGATTGTTGATTTATCAAAAGCTGGAACTTTAAACTGTTCGCTTTTTTGCTGCTGAGGAATTTTCAGCATGTTATCACGTGTAATATGGGAAACTCCATAATTATTGTTGGTATCTTTATGATTGCTTTCAGCAGCCCATGTTTGAGATCCAGCACCTACTAACAGAGCTGTAGCAAAAGATAAAGCTGTAGTTTGCTTTGCGATTTTCTTAATATTCATCTGTTTTTCTCCCTTTTGTATAATACCTTTTCTTGTGTCACTCACAAGCAATTCATTTTCTATGTATCGAGAAGTCATATCAATCTGGCGAAATAACAGAACCGGTTCCATTACCTTTCCAAGATTACTTGCATAATATTGAAAAGTCAAATAGGTAAAATGGAGTAATTATCTCATTTTTCTTCTCTTATATCTTTCATTTGGTTATAAAGTCTTAAACCTTCAACTTTTTAATTAAATGAGCAAATTCACCATCATATTTAACCTGCTATTTTTTATAAGCTCTTCTACAATTGTTAAAGTAAGCCATTTTCAAAAAAATATTGTTAATGTATTTTTTGTGAATTAGTGGAATAATTTATTATATAATAGTTCCTATTGGGAATAATGAGGGATAAAAGAATTAGATAATTGCTTTTCAATTTGATTCTTTTATCCTGTTAAATTTTATGTAGCTTTTCACGAGAAATCGCTATCATTTTAATGAATCAATAATACATTTTTCAGAAAATCAAAAAGAGCTCTTTATAAAGAGCTCTTTTTGATATCATTTGTGCTGTTTTTAAATAGCAGTTCTTATTTAAGAATCAAGTTCCGCAGTACGTTTGATAAGGCTGCTTAGACGGAGCAGACGGTGTACAATACTCTGGCTGACCCGGAGATTCATATGGGCTAGAAATCACTTCAAGAAGGGTTTCCATGACGCTGTAGTCTTTTTTTTGTGCTGCGTCTAACGCTTCTTCCACTCGGTGATTTCGAGGAATGACAGCCGGATTATTATTTTTCATAAGCTCTTGTGACTCCGCTTTAGATTGTTTTTGTCTACCTAATCTTTTCTGCCATAGCTCATGCCACTGTGCAAATTCTTTGCTTTCAAACAGATCACTGTTTTCTAACTTTTCAGCGGTTAATGCACGAAACGTATTTGTGTAGTCAGCTTTATAGGTTTTCATTATTGTAAGAAGGTCTTGGAATAATGCTTCATCTTCTTTTTCTTCGTTAAAAAGACCAAGTTTAGCCTGCATACCTGTCAGCCAGTTTTCCCGATAGAATTTTGGGAATTCCGTCACAGCGCTTTGCGCTATTTCAACTGCTTTTTCTATATCTTGATCCAATAGCGGTAATAAAGCCTCGGCAAATCTCGCAAGATTCCACCCTGTAATGCCTGGTTGATTTTGATAAGCGTAGCGCCCTTGTACATCAATTGAACTAAATACAGTTTCTGGATCATAGGTATCCATAAATGCACATGGCCCATAATCAATTGTTTCTCCACTAATTGTCATATTATCCGTATTCATGACGCCATGAATAAAACCAATAAGCTGCCATTTAGCAACTAGGGTAGCGTGACGCTTAATCACTTCTTGAAGCAATGATAAATATTTTTTTTCATTCTTTTCTATGTGGGGAAAGTGACGTTCTAATGCATAGTCAGCTAAAGCTTGAAGGTTTTCGACCGTTCCCCATTTTGCAGCGAACTGAAATGTGCCAAAACGAAGGTGACTGGAAGCTACACGCGTCAAAATCGCCCCCGGCAGTTCTTTTTCACGAACAATGGATTCACCTGTTGTTACGACTGCTAGGCTCCGAGTAGTCGGAATACCAAGAGCATGCATGGCTTCACTAATAATATACTCACGCAGCATAGGTCCTAGAGCTGCCCGGCCGTCTCCTCCGCGGGAATATGGAGTTCGGCCTGAGCCTTTAAGCTGAATGTCTACTTTCTTACCCGAAGGCGTAACTTGCTCCCCTATCAGCAAAGCCCGGCCGTCTCCTAGCATGTTAAAGTGGCCAAATTGATGCCCCCCATAAGCTTGTGCAAGCGGGAAAGCACCTTTTGGAAAACTGTTTCCAGCCAAAATACTAACTCCTTCTGGGCTTTGCAGCTGTTCTTTTTGTAACCCTAGAGATGCGGCTAAAGAGTCGTTAAATTTAACTATTTTAGGTGAACTCACTGGATTAGGATCAAGAGGGGTAAAAAAGATGTTTGGTAACTCCGCATAGCTATTACGTAAATTCCATCCTGTTTCTTTTTGATTAGTCATCGTATCTCCTTTTCTTTTTGTGTCTTAAAACATAATTCTTTCTTTACTGATCGTTGTTTTATAAGCGCAGTAGCCTTGCTCTATCCTGCTTTCTTCTGGGCATCTTAGAGCAGGACAGTTGCTCTTTCATTCATTATCTCTTTTACTATTATATCGTATTTGCCCGTACTTTTAATCTAAAGTGCCTTGTCCATTTATATACCTCCACTTTGTTGACGAGCTATTAAATGCTCAAAAAAGGAAGAAGTATTAATATACTTCTTCCTCTGTATTTTACCCCCAAATATCTTTTAAATTCCAATACGTTAACTCTTTTACGATTACGTTTCCTCCTTCAGTAAATAACTCAATTCCAAGCCTGCTTTCTTTTGGATAAATACGGCTCGTCATGGTCGCTTGTCCTTCGTTTGCAAATACTTCAACGGAAGAACGGTCCACAAATATTCGTAAAGCTAGTGTCTCACCTGCTTGTAGCGCTACTTTCCTCACTCCATCTTCTTTTCCCGAGTGAGTACAGTCAAGCAATAACTTTTGCTCATTAAGGTTGTAACACATAAGCGTTTCTTCGTTGTTTATTCCACGAATTTTTATTCCTACCGATGAAGCTTGGCAGTCCGCTAAATCAAATACAGCTTGTATCTCTAGCAAGTCTTCATTTACTTCTACTACATAGCTGTTAGAAAGAGCTTTATTGGTTAGCATATTATACTGAGTTTTCCGAAGTGATGTAAGCTCTTGGACGGGGTTCATTAACACTTTATCCTCTCTTAAAGTTAGTTCTCTCGGGAGCGTTAGCGCACCGCACCATCCATCCTCTTTCGTTGGCATATTAGCTTCCCACATGTCCATCCAGCCAATTGCAATTCGCCGTCCTTTATCATCTAAAAGTGTTTGAACAGCATAAAAATCGTGGCCGTAATCTAATTCAGTAAATGACCCATGATGAAATGTATTGGTTCCATAATTATATTCTCCAACTAAATATCCCGTTTGGAAAAGGTTGTGATAGGAATCACCTTTTGCTTCTATCCCTTGAGGAGAAATCATTAACACATGCTTTCCGTCTAACTCAAAGAAGTCTGGACACTCCCACATGTATCCTAGATCTCCATCGCTTTTAGCAAGAACACCAACATATTCCCATTTTTGTAAATTTGAAGACCGGTATAAGATAACACGGCCCTCTTGTTTCTTTGTTGAGTTTCCTAGAATCATATACCAGAAACCTTCGTGCTTCCATACTTTAGGATCTCTAAAATGATGAGAGCTATCTGCTGGCGGCTCAGCAATAACTGGGTTGGCCTCTGCTTTTTCAAAGGTAATGCCGTCTTTACTAACAGCTATATTTTGGTTTTGAAAAAAAGTATCCAGCTCTTTGTCTATATAATTATGTCCTGTATAAATTAACGTAAGCTCTCCTTCGTTATCCACGGCACTTCCAGAAAAACATCCATCTTTATCAAATGAATCTCCAGGAGCTAAAGCAATCGGCAAGTGCTGCCAATGAACAAGATCTTTGCTTTTGACATGTCCCCAATGCATTGGCCCCCAATTTTCGTCATAAGGATGATGTTGATAAAAAACATGATATTCTCCTTTATACTGAACCAACCCATTCGGATCATTAATCCAGTTCGCTGGCGCCATAATATGATACCCTAACCGATATTGATGATTCACCTTTTTCTCTGCTTCATTTAATGAATGTTGAGCTTGCTCGATTTTATTTATCGTTAACATCATCATATCCCCCTATATAATCTGCGTGTTTTCTTGTACATCTTTTCTTATAAATCTATGTTTTTTAGAGTTTAGTAGTGTAAACATCGAAATAACGTTAAATACCAAAACCATACCTCCCATAATTAAATAGGTACGGGAAAAACCTACGCTATCATATAATCCTCCCGCTATGGGTGAAAGAACTGAAGCACCTATTTGCGAAGCAAATTGGAATCCAACCAAATAAAGGATGGAAGATAGGCGCGTGTCAAAGTTAGCTGCCAAATATTTAAAGATGGCAATGAGCATAATAGGAAGTTCTAATGCATGAATGAGTTTCATTGAAGATATTCCGATTGGACCAACAACAAGCCCTGACCCAATAATACGAAATCCCATTAGAAATCCTGCTAAAATTAAACTATTTTTTGCACCGATCTTATTTACAATAAACGGTGCTGCGAACATCATTCCAGCTTCTAAAAATACTTGAAACGAATTTAAGTAGCCAAATACTTGGTTACCTATCGATTCAGTAGGAAACAAAGATGCATAATAGATAGGAAATTGCTGATCGTATACCCCATATACGCATGTAACACCAACAACATAAATCATAAAAAACCAAAATTCCTTCAATAAAAATAAACTACCTACATCTCTTAGCGTGACGGATTCAGCTTTTTCCATTTCATAACTGCTCATTTCTACTTTTACAGAAAAAATAATAGCCACTAGGATAACCGCTGAAACAGATGCCACCCAAAAATTAATGTGAGGATTAATATTAAATAATTGTCCTGCAAAAAACGTAGCTGCAGCCCAGCCTAATGACCCCCACATTCTAGATTTTCCGTACTCAAATTTATATTTTCGGCTGACTTTCTCTATGTATGTTTCAATCGCTCCGATGCCCGCCAAAAACGCTACTCCTAAATATAAGCCTCCAATAATAGCCCCTATCAACACATTGTATTGAAGCAAAGGTCCATAAACAAAAATATAAAATGGTCCTACAAACACTAAAAGACAGCTAATAAAAAATAAAACGTGTTTCTTTAAACCTATCCTGTCAGATATATATCCGTACAAAGGCTGCATACACAAAGCAAAGATAGCGTTCACAGAAAAGATTAAGCCTGTTGCTGATCCGTTCAACTTAATCTCTTGCCCTAACCAGATAGAAAATAAAGAGTAGCTGGACGACCACGTAAAAAAGAAGAAGAAAAAATATGCACTCAGCTTCCAATATAAACTTTTTGAACTTTTCATTTTAGTTACCCCTTTAGCTTAAGATATAAAATCTTTTATCTAACAAAATGAAAGCACTTTCAATTTGATTTTATGTCAACCGGTTTCACATGTCAACCGGTTTCACATTTTATATTTTAAAAAAAGATTGTATTAGGTGTAAAAGTGGGCTTTGTGGTATGTTTAAATTGTTTAATAAACCGTTTACAATCTTTACATAGATTTTTATTGGTCAAAAGAAAACGTAACGACTGAAAGCTATTTGCTTAATTGCAATTTATTTTAAGGCTTTTACATGTCTGATATATACTATAAAAGCAATGTTTTGGAGAAATTAGGAGGAAATTAGATGAAAGCCAAGATTAGTGATGTAGCAAAAATTGCAGGTGTTTCACCGACTACCGTTTCTCGTGTATTAAATAACCGTGGTTACATAAGCAAAGAAACGCGAGAAAATGTTTATAAAGCAATGAAAGAAATTAATTATTTCCCAAATGATATTGCACGTTCATTATTTAATAAACGAACAAATTTAATCGGTATGATTGTCCCGCAAACGAGCAACCCTTTTTTCGGAGAGTTAGCCTTTCACATTGAAAGTATATGTGCTTCTCTTAACTACAAAGTACTTCTTTGCAACAGTCTTAATCGAATTGATAAAGAAAAAAAATATGTAGAGATGCTCATCAGAAATCAGGTAGATGGTGTGATTGCCGTTACTTATAATAGAGGTATTTTTGATTCAGAAAGTCAAAGTCTCCCTGTAGTTGCAGTGGATCATTATTTATCAACAGATATTCCTACCGTATCTTCTGATAACTATTCTGGAGGAAAACAAGCCACGGAATTGCTCATTTCAAAAGATTGTAAGCATATTATTCATATTAACGGCCCCCTTAAACTCGAAACTCCAGCTAACTTAAGAAGGAAAGCTTATGAAAACGTGATGAAAAAGTACGGAAAACAGCCTATCACGTATGAAATTTCAAATACCTTCGACCGCAACATCCAGAGAGAAACTATTTCTAAGGTTTTTGAAGAAAATCCGGAAGTAGATGGTATTTTTGCAAGTGATGACTTACTTGCAGCTTTAGTAGTTGCAGAAGCACAAAAAAGAGGAAAAAACATCCCAAGAGATTTAAAAATTGTGGGCTATGACGGAACGGAGGCCAGTCAGACTTTGTTACCTGGTCTAACTACAGTTCAACAGCCCATTGAATCGATTGCTCAAACAGCCATTGATATTTTAATAAAAGAAATTGAAGGAGAATTCAGCAATATACCTCGTGAAATCTGCCTTCCCGTTAAGCTTCTAGAAGGACAAACAACGTAAAAATACGTTTTTTATAAAATAAATATCAGTTTATTGCATATTCTTCTTCCTTTATTCACACCTTAACGTTACAGAAAGGAGTTGAATACAATGGCGAACAACAAAAGCAGCAATAATAATGAATTATTAGTATACGGGGCTGAACAAGCAATCGATCAAATGAAATATGAAATCGCTAGCGAGTTCGGAGTAAATTTAGGAGCTGACACTACTGCACGTGCAAACGGATCAGTAGGCGGCGAAATCACAAAACGTCTTGTACAATTAGCTGAGCAACAACTTGGCGGCGGACGTTTCTAAGACAATTTCATACACACCATGACTTAAGGAAGAATGGATATCCATTCTTCCTTTTCATATATTTACTTTCCATTTTTATATAAAAATTATTATTCTTCCTCCTCTTTACTGACTGATTTTGTTTTTTCTTTCTTTAGTACAGCGCTGATTCCTAAACAACAGACGGCTGCTATCCATCCGGAGATGAGAAAATAAACGGAAGTATTTGCAAAGAGTGTGCCTATTAAAATAAACAGACCTCCGAGAATAATAAAAAGGACGTGGCCTTCACCATTTTTTTTCACCTTCATCACCTCTCCCCTACGTATACAAACTACTGTTCAGATACAAAAGAAACTTCTTGATAAACAAGAAGTTTTCTTACGTCCGTTTCTTTTTCAATAAAAAATAAAGGTGTTTTCTTTTTATTTATTCAACAAAACCACTCAATATTCTTCTCAATTACATGCTATTCAATAATTTCTCCTGTTTTATACTCTTTCATAAATACATCAATAACATCTCCTGCTTCCTCGTTCTCCTCCTGCATTTGAACGAGTATTTCGTTTTGTGCATTTACCGAAAAAATTCTGACATCCGACATTCGGTTTATATCCAGCTGCAGTTCCAAATCCTTGGCAACTTCATCAGCTTTTAGTGAATCTTTGATAATATATCTGTGGCTTCTCATAACATTCGCTCCTTTACGTTATATGAACGAATATAGTTTATCCAAACTATCAGCACACAATGACATTTTTCTTGTATCTTTCATTTAAACAAAACAAAAAAACGGCTTTTCTCAGCCGTTTTTTGTTTTGCCTTTCACTTATGAAAAAGCATATTTATTTCTTTATTTGACCGTTCTCTGTATCAGGTATCATACGCTTATTTATTCCAAATGCGTAAAAACTAATGACAACAAGAGCAAGGAAAATAATTCCTACGATAAGTGAAATACGCGTTTCATCATTAAACCACATGCCTACAAGCACCATTAGTAGAAAGGCAATAGTTACATAATTCGTTACAGGTGCAAAAGGCATTTTGAAAGGATGACTATCCATTTCAGCACCTTTAGCTTTACGGAAACGAATTTGGCTGATAAGAATGATGAACCAAGGAATCATTCCCGGAAGCACGCTCGCACTGTATACATAAACAAATACATTCGGGGGAGCGATGTAGTTTAAAACAACACCAATTACCAATCCAATCATAACAGCGAGTGTGCTATAAATTGGAACGCCGTTACGAGAAATTTTTGTGAAGAATTTAGGTGCTTGACCGTTTACGCCAAGCGTATAAAGCATGCGTCCTGCACTAAAAATTCCACTGTTACAGCCTGACATAGCTGCTGTAATAACAACAAAGTTAATGATACCTGCAGCTGCCGTAACACCAACTTTAGCAAATGTAGATACAAATGGACTCCCTAAAGAATCTAATTCATTCCACGGATATACCGTCACGATAACGAAAATAGCTCCAATATAAAAAATTAAAATGCGCCAGATGATGCTTTGAATTGCGTTTCTTAACGTTTTTTTAGGGTCCTTTGCTTCACCAGCTGTAATACCAATTAGCTCGACTCCTTGATAAGCTGCAACAACAAGAGATAGTGCAAAGAAAAAACCTGACCATCCGCCTGCAAAGAAGCCGCCGTGTGCCCAAAGGTTTGATAATCCAATAGCGTCTCCCCCGTTTCCAAATCCGAAGAAAATCAACCCGAGCCCTGCAATAATCATCAAAATAATCGTTACAATCTTAATCATCGCAAACCAAAATTCAAACTCTCCAAATGATTTCACTGAAACTAAGTTGGCTGTGCCTAAAATCAACATGGCAATAATACCTGGTACCCAAGCAGGTAGATGTGGGAACCAGTAATGCATATATGCTCCTACCGCTATAATTTCAGACATCCCTACGATTACAAATTGAAACCAGTTGCTCCACGCAGCCATATAACCTGCTAATGGATGAATATATTTGTGGCCAAATGTAGCGAATGAACCTGTGCTTGGTTCCATGTACAGCATTTCGCCCATGGCACGCATAATAAAGAAAATAAACATTCCGCAGATTGCGTAAGCAAGCAATACCGATGGACCTGTCCATTGGATGGTGCTTGCTGATCCCATAAATAATCCAACGCCAATTGTTCCGCCTAGCGCGATCATTTGAATGTGACGGGATTCTAAGCCTCTTTTTAGCTGTTTGTCTGCCATTCCATTTCCTCCTCCTAAACTTGTTATAGCTCTGTTAGGAAAGATACTTTTTGTGTCTGATGGAACAGCTATCGTTTTTAAAACCTTCCATTTTTATCTAGTACCTTTACAACTAAACTATTTTTTCTATTTTTAGCTATTCGACTGTATAATTACTTATTTTATAATAATAAATTTCCCTCAGAAATACAATTGTTTTTTTCAGAAAAACACTTAACAAAACCTTTTACCTTTATTAAATCAATCATCTTAGTGAAATATTTTTTTATTTCAGTATAATTTAAATTTTATGAATATTTAAAATAAATATAGACTCAGGGTGCTAGAACACTCTATTTTTTAAGTCGAACGAAATGAAACCACTACTTAATCGAAAAAAATCCTTTCTTCTCCTTTTACGTTTCTTCTTTCTCTTCTTAGGGAAAGTATCCATAGAAAATAGAGATGAGGAGGGATTTTTCATGTGGCAAGCTGCGATGTGGGGCGGAATTTCAGGATCAGCTGTCCTTCTTGGTGCTTTGGCAGCAGTTTTTTTGCCTATCGGCAAAAAGATAATTGGTTATATTATGGCTTTTGGGACAGGTGTATTAATCGGAGCATCTACCTATGAGCTGCTTGGAGACTCGGTTCATAACGGCGGGTTAAAAGCTACTTCTCTTGGTTTTCTTGCCGGGGCTGTTGTTTTTACTTTTTTAGACTATCTAATTTCACGTCAAGGAGCGAATAAAAGAAAGCGGTCTACCAAACAAATGGCTGCGAGTAGTTCTGGAATTGCTATATTTATAGGAACCGTAATGGATGCAATCCCAGAGTCCATTATGATTGGAGCTAGCTTAATTGAAAATGCAACCGTTAGCTGGCTTCTTGTTATCGCTATTTTTATAAGTAATATTCCTGAAGGACTGTCCAGTACGACCGGTCTAGTGAAAAGCGGATTCTCTAAAAAGAAAATTTTTTTACTATGGGCAGCTGTTTTGTTCATTTCAGCTTTTAGTTCATGGACAGGATTTGTTTTTTTAGACCATGCATCTGAGACATTTATGGCTGCTATTGCTGCTTTTGCCGGCGGTGGTATTATTGCTATGGTAGGTTCTACAATGATGCCAGAGGCCTATGAAGAGGGAGGGTCTATTACAGGATTGATTGCTGCACTTGGATTACTTGCTTCACTCATACTGGATCATTTTTCTTAATCGTCTTCATACTACTTCTATCGTTTCCAAGTAGAAAACAGACAGCCTTCTACTTGGAGACATTTATCCTCATCACATTATTATGAATGTGTCTTATTTAATAAGTAAAGTCGTAGTTTTCTTTTATTTCCTGAGTAAAAGTTTTCCAATCCGTAGCTTCAAATTCTGCATTGCGTGCTTTTAACTCTTTTTCCATTCCTTGAATCTCTTGAACAGCTTCTATAGTTCTTTCACTTCCTGGCCCTACTCTCCAAATTAATTCTTTGTATTCTTGTATTTTCCGTCGCAGCGAAGCGGTATCCATTTCTACATATTTTGACATGTTTCTAAGCTCCTTTTTCTTATTTCTCTTAACCATATCATATTTCATATAAAATTTTTTAAGATTAATTTCAACTTAATAAATACTGCTATACAGGGCTTCGTGGTCTGATAATTTTGAGAAAAATCTAATTTTTAGAAAAAATATAAAATAACCAGTTTAATCCTTTTTTGACCGGGAAGACAGACTATGAATTCAAATTTATTAGGAGGGATGCAAGATGGCAACTAATAAAAAGAATGAAAAAATGAGTCGTGAAGAAGCAGGAAGAAAAGGCGGAAAAGCTACTTCCAAAAATCATGACAAAGAGTTTTACCAAGAAATTGGTGAAAAAGGCGGAGAAGCTACTTCCAAAAATCAAGGTAAAGAATTTTACGAGGAAATTGGAAAAAAAGGCGGCAGATCCAGCAGCCAGCGTAATAATTAACTAGTATTTGAAGTAATAAACAACTCGAAGAAGAAAAGTTCCTTATAGTACAAGTCACAGGAACTTTTTTTCTTCTAACTAATCTTCTCCATCTCTTTATGGTAATGGGCTAACGATTGATCTTTTATGAATGAGAATAGTTCTGAATTAATAAAAGGAATCAATTTCTCTCCTATCTCCCAAGCATTACATTCAATTCGATACAAAAGACCTATATCGTCTGTTTGATCAAACTTTGCACTCAAAGATAAAAGGTCTTCATCTAGCGCATGACCTAATTCGTGAGCTAAAATAATCCATTGATAAGATTCTAAACACTCATTTGAACCAAATAAGTGCTGACACTGTATGTTAATATCTTTTTCATATAAAAAAATAGAATGTGTGCTAGGAACGTACTTTCCACCTACACACCGCGTTCCAGGAAACTCATCTTCAATAACTAGCTTTATTGTTGGATCTACTCCATGAACAAAATCATGTAAATTCATAAAATCCCCCACTTCTTTTCTCAAAAAATACATGTACAGGTTTACCATTATACATACGTTTATCTAAAATACCGTATGTATGTTTTTTTTTCAATATGTATAAGGCTATACATACAAAAAAGCAAGCATAGCTGCTTGCTTTTTTGTATTAAAGCGGTGCTTCAACTTTTATATTGCCCGCTTATCCTTACAGTTTTATATGTAGAATTTTATTAACGATATCGACTCGAATATTCGAGAATGCTGCGCAGCATTTGACGTGTACTCTGTGATTGATTTGTGCGTTCTTTATATTCAAGAGGACGACTAGGCGTTGACTTATTTTCTTCTTTATATTGAGAACTTTTGTTTTCTGACACGTTTTTTCACTTCCCTATCTCTATTTTATCAAGAGCAGCTCAAAGCTGCTCTTTTGGTTGTCATTCTTTTATTTGTTATGACGGCTTACTTTTGCTTTTTGAAGCTCATCTGTATGAATATCGTTTGATAAAATACTTTTATTCACATTATCGACAGCAGCTGCACTGCTGCTGACTCCTTGGTTTTTGCTTTTATTTTGTTTACTCATTCCATCCACCTCCATGTGTAACGTCTATATTTTATGGAGTTATAAAAAGAAAATAAGAGGTAGTATCAGGAAAATGACCTTCTTTTCTTTTTACTTGCATCCCTCTTATTAAATAAAAATAAAATCTCCATATTTAACAGAATGCACCAGAAATAAATGTTCATACTAAGAGTAGAAATTCTGCATATTGATTTTGAAAATATAGGAGGAAATAAGTGTGAGTACAAATAGAAACACACTATCCATTTTTGCTTTAGGCGGCATTAATGAAATAGGAAAAAACATGTATGCCGTTCAATATGATGATGACATCATTGTAATTGACTGCGGCTCTAAATTCCCTGACGAAAGTTTATTAGGAATTGATTTGATTATACCTGATATTACATACCTGCAAGAGAATCGAGAAAAAGTTCGAGCACTGGTTGTTACGCATGGTCATGAAGATCATATTGGAGGTATTCCTTATCTTTTAAAACAGTTGAACCTTCCCATTTATGCAACAAGCCTTACCCTTGGATTAATTGACATTAAACTCCAGGAACATCAATTATCTGCAGAGACGGAGCTTATTGAAATCAACGAAGAGTCAGAAATTATATTAGGCAATATTCCACTTTCTTTTTTTAAAACGAATCACAGCATTCCAGATTGTCTTGGCATTGTCTTTCATACGCCTGAAGGAGCTGTTGTGCATACCGGGGATTTTAAGTTTGATTTAACTCCTGTTAACGACCAATATCCAGATCTTCATAAAATGGCGAAAATCGGCAGTGAAGGTGTACTGGCTTTAATATCCGAAAGTACAAATGCTGAACGCCCTGGATTTACGCCTTCAGAAAAGTTAGTTGGCAAACATGTAGAAGAAGCTTTTCGTAAAGCAAAGAGAAAAGTGATTATTTCTACTTTCGCCTCGAATGTTAACCGCGTACAGCAAATTGTAGATGCAGCGATTAAAACGAACAGAAAACTTGCGCTGCTAGGAAGAAGCATGGTTAACGTTGTATCAGTTGCGTTAGAGAAAGGGTATTTAACCATTCCTGAAGGGATGCTAATTGAACCTTATGAAGTACATTCACTTGCACCTGAACAAGTCGCTATTCTCTGCACTGGAAGCCAAGGCGAGCCGATGGCCGCTCTATCTAGATTAGCCAGCGGAAATCACCGACAAGTAGAGATTCTTCCTGAAGACACGGTCATTTTATCAGCAGGGCCTATTCCTGGCAATGAACGTAATATCTCTCGTATTGTCGACAGCCTTTTCACACTCGGGGCTCATGTGATTTACGGTTCAGGAAGCGCAACAGGTATGCACGTATCAGGACATGGCTATCAAGAAGAGCTAAAATTAATGGCTACATTGATGAAGCCAAAGTATTTTATCCCTATTCACGGTGAGTTTCGAATGCTCCATCACCACAGCTTATTAGCAGAATCCGTCGGGGTGGAAAAAGAGAACATTTTTATTATAAATAACGGTGATATTGTTGATATCAAGGGCGGAGCAGCTGTTCAAACAAGAAAAATCCCTGCAGGTAATGTATATGTAGATGGGTTTGGCATTGGAGATGTCGGCAACGCGATTTTACGTGACCGCAAACAGCTTTCAGAAGATGGTATGCTGGTTATTGTTATTACTCTGAATAAAGCGGAAGGGAAAATTGTGTCTGGCCCAGATACCATTTCACGAGGCTTTGTTTATACCAGAGATTCAGAGCAGTTATTAAAAGATGTTAACCGACAAGTGACTAAAATTGTAAATCAATTACAAAAAGCTCATGTTCACCAATGGAGCATTATGAAAAAAGAAATCAAGACAACGCTTGGCCAATTTTTATATAACCAAACCAAAAGAAGACCTATGATCCTTCCTGTCATTATTGAAGTTTGATTACTCCACTAAAAAACTGCCTTAGTCCCCACTAAGGCAGTTTTACTTTATAAATCCGAAGCTTAACCCAAAGTTAGAAGTTGCCCTTTATAGTTTATGAATAGGCACTCCCTTTATATGTATGGTTAAAAGTGTTAGGTGTATTTCTTCTTTTTTATCCCATTCTATAAGAGAGATATTTCACCGTAAATATCTTGTGAAAGTATCCTATCCTTGAGGTGATTATGATGAATGATAAAAATCAAGTAGATCAGCATTCAGAACTATTCCGCCACAACTGGACGAGACCGAAGCGTTCAAAGTCCCAAGTAAATGGACATACAGAGATGTCTCAAACGAACATCATCTTGCGAAGTAATGCAAAAGCTCATCGTTGGTAAGGATGATACACTTCAACAAAAAAAGACGCGAACGCGTCTTTTTTTGTTATTGGCCGTCTGCTCCGCTTTGAGTTATCTTGCGAATATGACCATCTTCATAATTATTTTCTCGTAGCGCTTTTGCTTTGTCATCTACTACTTGTTTTTGATCTACTTGTGAAGAAGGAGTCTGCTTGTTTTTTGGCATAATCATAACCACCTTTTATTTTTGTAATTGTACAACGTGCATAGTGTCCCTCATAAAGATTAAATATATGTTAGCTAGCGGCTTCTTCTTCTTTCCACTTATGGCGCAGTTTTAAAATAACAAGGCTTATAACAATTAGAAAGCCTAAGCTTGCAAAAAAGCCCGGCCTGCTTGCAGATTCTAACAGCGTACCGCTTACTGCTAGCAGGATTAATAAGAGGCCAACAGCTTGTTTTACTTTATCCCAAACGGTTTGTTTGATTAAGCGATGAAAAGAAATTAAAATAAAGAACCAGTTATAAATCAGCATCAGTCCCGCTGCTGTTGTAATGTACTCATAAATTTTCCCAGGCAATAGCAAGGAAAGAACAATAGAAACAACTAATCCTGCTGTTGTTAAAAGTAAAGCCGGTAAAGGAAACTGCAGCTTTTTCTTTTTTTGTTTTGAAAACAATGCCGGGGCATCTCCATCTTCTGAAAGAGTGACAATCATTGTCGTTACAGAAAAAAAAGACGCTGACATCGTTGAGAAACCAGCAACAATCATTGCTCCATTAAACACATGAGGAAAAAATGGAAGATGATATGTTTCCAAAGCCGTTATAAAAGGGCTTTGATTTCCATGAAAATCATGAAATGGGACAATTAAAATAGCTAAACTCAGTGAAACAATATAAATAACTCCAAGGAGAATAAGCATACTTCTTCCCGCTTTCGGCGCGTCTTCTTTGTTTTCTAAACGAACCGTCATGATCCCCATGACTTCGATGCCTCCAAAAGCATAAAAAGCATAAAGCAAAGCCCCCCATAAACCTAAAAACCCGTGGGGAAATACTTCACTCATCGTTCGTGGCATCCCTTGTTTGGCACCTTCGTCTAGAAATCCAAATAAAGCGAGACTAGCTAATACAATAAACATTAAAATGGCAGCCACTTTTGTGACAGCAAATACATTTTCCATTCGTTCAAAGCCTTTTGTTCCGATTAATACAACAGCAATGCCTAAAACAGCATAAATAGAGGCAAATACCCACAGCGGAATACCGTCAAACCAAAAACGTGTAAAAAGAGATAAAGCCGTGAGCTGACTCCCCATGATCAACATCTCTGAACTCCAGTATACCCATCCGCTGCTAAATCCTGCCCATCTTCCATAAGCCTTTTTAGCATAGGAGCGAAACGAACCTTTTTGAGGATCTTGAGCACTCATTTTAGCAAGAGCGTCAAATACAATAAATGTACATACTGCTGCTAGTAAAAAAGCAATTAATACAGAGGGACCCGTGGCTTTTATTGCAATACTTGATCCTAAAAAATAGCCTGTACCGATGATGCACCCTACTCCGATTAAAGACAGCTGCCACCATTTTAATTTCCCTTCAACCTGACTTCCGCAGCCTATTTTCTTTTTCATACTATCACTCCTTACGCCTCGATGTAGTGTGTGATAGTTTGAAAAATTTATGCGTAAAAAGAGGCAGCTTTCTACTATTTTTCAACAGATAGAAAACTCTTTAAATTCAGTTCTGCTTTTTCCCCTCTTAAATAATCAATTGCTGTACAGCTTGCCAGCCGAAATATATACCAAATCCTATTAGAGAAAGGCCGGATATAACAGAAACTGCAGTCAAAAATGTCGCTGCTAAGTACCTTCGAAAAGTGCTTGCTAATGCTGCCATCGCAATATCCCAGCATAAAATCCCTGTAAAAATAGCACAGCTGTATAAAATGAGCTGTTCTGTTTCGTATGTATTAGCTGTTTTGGCTAAAACAGAGCCATAAATACCGAGCCAAAAAAGAATAGTAAGCGGGTTTGTTAATGAAATTAAAAAACCTGAAAAAAAACACTTTACTACAGAATCTCCTTTTGCGTTCCGATGCTGTGTAATTTTCCCTGCGCTCATTAACCCTTCAATACCGGTATAAATTAATACGAAGCATCCAAACGAAAAAAGAAACGTTTTCATAAAATCGCTGCTTAAAAAATGAACGGATCCAAAATAAACTACAAGCATATAAAGAGCGTCAACCGAGGTTGCTCCTATCCCTAAGAACCAAGCATGTAAAAAACCATTTTTGATTCCTTTATCAAGCTGCGCTGCATTTATTGGACCAATTGGTGCCGCCAACGAGAGTCCTAATAATACATAGCTAAAGAAAGCTCCCACATACATCCCTTCTTCCATTACTTTTGAGATTTTATAAATTGAACTATGATAAATGTATGCAGCCTGCTTAGCTTGTACTACGTAATTTTTATTTTATTTCTAAATCATTTGTATAGCTGCGAAAAACCAGCGCATGTTAACTGTAAATACTATACAGAAGGATGAGAGGCATGAATTCATACACTCATATTAAAGAAGCATTACAATTAGCTGAACAGGCTGTTTATCAAGGGCAGATGAATTTGAATGGAGCTAATTTTCAAAATGCTCAAATGCATTTGACTATCGTTCAGCAGCAAATTAACGAACAAAAAAAACAGGCGTCTAGTGATAAAGAATTAAAACGAATGGAAGAACACCTAAGACATTTACGCGAAGCGCAGCAGGCTATTCAGCAAAATTTTTAATAAAGGAAGTTATAACTTTTTTTACTTTTATACGAAAAACTAAAAAAGCTCTACGAACTCACTGAGTTCGTAGAGCTTTTGATCTTCACCTGCAGCTTTTAAGAGCTGCGTAAAGAGTAATATTTTTTCTTTAGCCTTATACATACTTGCCGTAATCAGGACGAGCAATTTCATCGAAATTCTTCGTAAGCTTCAATAAATTGGTTGAAAGCCATTCTCCGGAAACTGGTTTTCCATGTCCGGTCACCGCCACAGACGGATGCAGTGACTGAAGCACTTCAACTGATCTTTTGGCAGATGCCCAGTCCGTAGTTAAATAACGAGGAGGACCGCTAATTTCCAATTCTTGCTCTAGTACATCCAGTAAATATTCTTGCTTAGTGGTAACAAAAGCATCTCCTGCGATAAGCGCCAGATCCTGCTTTCTAAAAAGAGAAATATGTCCTGGAGAATGACCGGGGGTGTGAATCCATTCCCATTCCGGCATATGAGGTACAGAGCCGTCGGCTGGTAAAGCTTGCACGTGAGAGCCTAAATCAATGGCTTCCGTTGGAAATAACGGAGAAAGCTTTGCCACGAGCCCGCCTTCCACTGTGCCATCTGGTGTAGGATAATTTTTTTTACCCGTCACATATGGAAGTTCAAGTGGATGTACATATACCGGTATGTTCCACTTCTCCACTAGTTCAATAATAGATCCAATATGATCAAAATGTGCATGTGTAAGAATAATTGCTTTTGGTTTTTTTTCTTTTCCAAACCTTTCTTCTGCCTCTTTGATAATCATAGAAGCCGAATTAGGCATTCCCGCATCCACAAGTACAAAACTATTTTCTTTGTCTGGATTTCCTATAAAACATACGTTAACAATCTGTGTAGTGTAGCTGTAGATATCCGGTGCCACTTCGACTCCTTTTCCACTGGCTATAGAGCTCATGGGAATGAAACTTTCCGTTGATGAACTTCCGTGCATCTCTCTATTCAATTTATAATTCCCTCCTTTAACGTGTCACTTCATATATGTGATACACGTTTATGCTATCCACCTTTGCTTTGGTTATTCTTTTTTTAACTGGCTCTCTTTTATGTATCCATAAAAAAAGAAAGGAGAAAAACTCCTTTCTTTTTTACATCAATTATACTTTTGCCGGAACTTTAACGCCCATGATCGCTTTTGGCTCTAGATATTCTTCAATACCAAATGCTCCCCACTCGCGTCCAATACCAGATTGCTTAAATCCACCAAATGGTGCAGCTCTGTCTTGCTCGGCATCGTTGACGATGATTTGACCAGCTCTAATATTTTTAGCAACATAGTCAAGTGTTTCTTGATCTTTTCCGACCACATAGCCTGCAAGTCCATAAATTGTATCATTTGCGATTTCAAGAGCTTGCTCTAGATCATCATACGTAATAATAGTTGTTACAGGTCCAAAGATTTCTTCTTGTGCAATAACCATATCATTTGAAACGTCAGTAAAGACTGTCGGTTTAACAAAGTATCCTGTCTCTAAGCCGTCTGGTTTGCCCGTTCCGCCAGTAAGAAGTGTTGCACCTTCGTCCATTCCTTTTTTAATATAATCCTGTACACGATCCCACTGTTTTTCCGCTACGAGCGGTCCAGTTACGTTGTCTTTATTTAATGGATCACCAACTGGGAATGATGGGAGAACCTTCTTCACTGCTTCTTCAAATTTTTCTTTCATAGAGGCAGGAATGATAATGCGCGTTGCTGCCGTACATACTTGCCCCGTATTCATTGCAATGTGTGAAACTGCTATTTTAGCCGCTTCTTCTACATCCGCATCCTCTAATACAACTAGCGGTGATTTCCCGCCTAGCTCAAGCGCTACTTTTTTGATTGTTTTAGCCGCATTTTGCATAATTTTCTCGCCTACAGCACCTGATCCTGTAAATGATACAAAATCAATGTCCGGGTGAGAACTAATACCGTCACCGATTGTGCTTCCCGTTCCGTTTACAAGGTTAAAGGCACCTTTTGGTACACCAGCTTCATCAATGATCTCTGCTAATATCATCGCTGCATACGGTGTAAGTTCTGATGGTTTTAATACCATTGGACTTCCTGCTGCAATAGCTCCTGCAATTTTAGTAGAGGTCTGATTTGTTGGGAAGTTCCATGGTGTAATAAGTCCGCTTACTCCAATAGACTCTTTCACGACCTTGTAGCTTCCATGATCTTTTTCAAATGTGTAATCTTCAAGTGCATTAGCTGCTTCTTTAAAGTGGCTAAGTCCCATTTCATAGTGAACTTCTTCTGAAACCTTTAAAGGAGCGCCAAGCTCTTCAGTCATAACTTCAATAAGCTCCTGTTTACGCTTTTCATATCCTTTTGCAATATTGCGAAGCATTTTAATTCGCTCTTCTTTTGTTGTTCTTGAAAATGTGGGAAGAGCTGCTTTAGCTGCTGCCACGGCTTTATCTAGATCTTCTTTTGTACCTAAGCTAATTTTACCAATTGATTTTTCAGTAGCAGGATTGATCACATCTGACGTTTCGTTTCCTGTTGATTCAATCCATTCTCCGTTAATAAAGTGTTTTAAATTTGTACGCATTGATTTGATCTCTCCTTTTAGTTTGTTAATTGTTGAACTATGTCATCTAATTTTTATCTACCCGCCTGTCTGCTTCTCAAACACCGCTTCTATTATTTGTTGTTTCCTTCACTGCCTTACCCCTTTTCGAATCCGCTTTTCGCAGCTGAAATTATTTTTCCTCTGCAGCTTTTTAGTTCTTTATAACAAACAAAGATTGAGTCATAACGAAATCAATTCCATCTAAAGATGAACAAGTGGGATAAAGGAGCTAGTATGGATTATTTGTTATACCGCTGTTGATTTCCGTGCAAGCCTTCGCTTTCCGCGGGCGATCGATAAGTCTCCTCATCGCGTAGGTTTCAGCGTGGTCTCACTAAATGAAACCTACGTTTACCATAACCACAAAAAATCCGAACGAGTTTGATTCTCCATCAAGAATCTCGGTTCCTCATTCGGATCTTCTTTCCACTAAAACACTTTTGGTCCAGCCACTTTTTGTATTAACGTACTTCTTGTAAACGATGTACCGCTCTGCTTTCAATTAACGGTTCTGTTTGCTGTCTGTATTGTTGATAGTGAGGTGTTTCAATGTGAGCTTTAACATCTTCTTTGCTTTTCCATTTCTCATAAAAAACAAATGTGCCTTCCTTGTCTGTATCCTGGTGGAGAGTATATTGAATACATCCTTTTTCTTCTCTTGATGGTTCAATAACTTTTACTAACTCTGATCGAAGCTCTTCTTCTTTTCCTGGCTTGGCTTGCAAAATGGCGTTAATAATAATTTCTGACATCGTTTTTCCTCATTTCTCTAAAAAATATTCTCCATAAAAAGCTTCCCTCTTTTTGAATTTATTACACTGACCATCATATTTTTTGTATGATGATTGATTTCTCTAGTCCAAGACAGCAAAACATCCATGCTATACACATCGGTCTTTCTTGATGTGTTGATAAAAAAAGCCTGTAGGCTTGTAGCCTACAGGCTTTTTTATATCTTATTTCAATAAGTGCTGCACGACTGCTTTTGCTACACTGATTGTTGACTGAGGATTTTGCCCTGTTATTAGGTTGCCATCCGCTTGTACATTATCTGTCCAGTTTGGAGCAGTTACTACATTTGCCCCAAGTTCACGCAGACGTGTTTCCAAAAGAAACGGCATGAAGCGGTCCAATGTTGTTTCACGTTCTTCATCATCTGTAAACGCAGCGACATCCTTTCCTTCGACCAACGGCTTTTCATCTGATAATGTAACACCTACTAAGCCTGCGGGTCCGTGGCATACAGCGGCTACTACTTTGTCTCCTTCGTATAGTTCACGAATTAAAGCGTGGAGCGTTTGATTATCTGGCAGATCAAACATTGTGCCGTGACCGCCTGGTAAGAAAACAGCATCGAATTTAGCACTGTCTGTAATTGTATCAAGTTTTAGGGTATTCTCTAGATGCTTAGCTGTATTTAAGATTTCTTGAGAAGTCTCCCCTTCAAGGCTGCGAGCATCCACCGGCGCTTTTCCTCCTACAGGACTTGCTACAGTAATCGTAAATCCAGCTTTTTCGAACTCTACGTACGCTTCACCAAATTCTGAAAGCCAAAGGCCTGTTGGATGATTTTCTTTCATTTTGTCAGCCGTTGTTACGACCATTAATATATGTTTAGACATAGTAACGTCCTCCTGTAAATAAAGATAGTATTTTCTGTTTCCGCCTTACACACCCTATTGTAAGAGAGGAATTACTATAATACAAATTAGAAAATATATGCTTATCCATAAATATTTTTATAGTTAATGTGTCTTTGTTAATAAAGCATCTGCGAAAAAACAACCATATAACATCTGAATTTATTTTTTATACACTCAAAAAAACCGCCCTTTTGAATAAGCGCGGTTTTTTCCAGAAAAGCATAGAATCTATCTTTTATTTTAAAGAGCAGATTGAGCGTTCATTTGTTTCACTTTCTTTTCTCCCGTTCTTTTAAGACTTACCATAAAAATAAACGAAATACAGTACAGCCCCGCCAAGTACGTCATCGCTACTGTCATATCGTAGCTTTGCAAAAGATAGCCGACAAGAATGGGTGATAACCCTCCGAGCGCTCGCCCAAAGTTAAAAATGGTGTTCGTTGCAGTGCTACGCACTTCTACTGAATAGTGGCTGCTGATCAACGCTCCGTATCCCGCGAACATTCCGTTTGAGAAAAATCCGACCACAGCTCCTCCTATAAGCAGCCCTGCACTTCCTTCGGCATACGAGTATAAAAATACCGCACAAGCTGAAGCAAGAAGAAAGATTCCAAAAGTACGTTTCGATCCAAAACGGTCCATAAATTGACCAAATGTTAGCATGCCTATAATCATTCCAACGGCTGTACTGATTGTCCAAAGAGCTGAACTTGAAACAGAGAGGCCTTGTGATTGCTGAAGCATAGATGGAAGCCATATCATAAGTCCGTTATAGCCTGCAATTTGGACTGTAGCCATCACTGCCAGCGAAATAGTCGTCATCGCCGTCCTAGGCGTAGCGAATAATTGACGAAGCTTACCATTATTTTTAACAACCGCTGTTTTCTCTTTTTGAGCTTGTAGCCACTCAGGAGATTCGTTTAAATTTTTTCGTACGATAAAAGCAAAAATGACGGGGATGATTCCGACAAAAAACAGCGCTCTCCATCCGAAAATCGGCAGGATCAGAGAACTTAAAAGCGCCGCAAGGATCACTCCAAATTGTGCGCCAATACTAACATAGGATGAAGCTCGTCCTTGCTTATGTTTCGGCCACGCTTCTGCTACAAGAGCCATACCGATCCCATACTCTCCTCCAGCCCCAATTCCGGCAATAAATCGCGAAGCATACACTTGTTCAACATTTGCTGCAAAACCTGTTAATGCCGTTCCGACTGCAAATAGAAGAACCGTGTAGGTAAAAACCCGCACTCTTCCAAATTTATCTGCTAAAATTCCGAAGATGACTCCACCTATCAGCATTCCTATATTCGTAATAGAAGAAATAAGTCCACCTGTTGCTAAATCAATGTGAAATTCAGCAATAATCATTGACATAGCAAACGAGATAAACATAATGTCCATCCCTTCTAACGTCAAACCTGCTACTGATGCTACAACTGTCTTGTTACGATAATTCATGTTGTTCCACCCTCCAGTGTATTCTTTCTGTATCAACGCTCTTTCTTTTTTGAAGGAATGGATAAATAACATATCTCCATTCTCTTTTGAAGCCTCTCTGGACTTCGTTTAAAAGAGGTAAGTAACACATAAAAGCCCTTTTGTCGCAGAGGGCAAAAGGGCACAGATAGGCATAGAAGCAGTAAATGAGTGATCCGTCCTTTTCGGCCTCTCTGGACCGTCTTAAAGGCAGTTATTATATTAATCATTATGTTAACACGCCGCACAGAACCTTTCAATAAGAAAAATATCTTCTTTAAAGCAGCTATGTACATCTCTCACTTTTTACATTCATACTATTTCGTTCATTATTTTTTAAATGTGGTTAAAACCAAAGCCTAATGTATCATGTTCAAAGCCTTTTTTAGGCGCACCTATCGTTCCATACACACAAACGCTAATCCATTCGTCGCTTGATCCTGAAAACTCAATTTTTCCGCGCACGATTGAAAATGTGAGTCCTACCGTTCGTAAAATATCACCCAACTGAAGCGTTCCTCGACTAACTCCTTGAATGGCTTCAAGTATAGCATGATAAAGAGCGTGAACTTCCCGGTACGACTGGGCATTAATAATTTTGTTTGTCTTGGCGCTCGTTTCAATTGCCGCCACGACTTTAGACAGCTCCATCGCTCCGACTTTTCCTACTGTATAGCTGTATCCTCTCTCATTAATTTCCTTTTCAATACCTTCAGCTAGTTCCGTATTATGTAAAAGAACGAGTAAAGATGTTAATCTTCCCATTGAAAAATCATTAACTTGTTGAAATTTATTGCTCAACTGTCATTCCCTCCCTTCTATCCCCTTATTATTTTAACAGACGGCACCTAAAAAGGTGCTGATTATTCAACGAACGAGCGCTCACTTAAAGGATCAGGAGATCTATGTGTACTGTCCACCACTGTTACGAAGTAGAACTTGCATAAACAATTAACTTACCTTTTAGTAAGCGCTTACTTTATTTTCAAGGAAGAAATCATTTTTCTCTACTTACGTTAAGACAAGCTGCGATTCAACTTTTAACTTTCCCAGCATCTCTCTCGTCATTTTTTCTAGGTTATATTCTGTTTTAAATCCCCACTCTTCTATCGCACAGCTGGAATCTATATGGTTAGGCCAGCTTTCAGCAATTGCTTGTCGAACAGGATCTACTTGGTAATTCAGAACAAATTCCGGAATCGTTTTTCTGATTTCAGTCGCCATTTGTTCTGGATCAAAACTCATGGCAGAAACGTTAAATGAATTTCGGTGCTTAAGCTTAGAACCGTCTGCTTCCATTAGTTGGATAACAGCATTCAATGCATCAGGCATATACATCATATCCATATATGTTCCTTTGTCAATATAGGACGTATATCGCTTATGCTTAACGGCTTCATAATAAATTTCAACAGCGTAGTCCGTTGTTCCTCCACCTGGAGGCGTTACGTATGAAATTAAGCCTGGAAAACGCAACCCTCGTGTATCTACTCCGAATTTATGGTGGTAGTAATCGCAAAGTAATTCACCCGCTACTTTATTAACACCATACATCGTGGTAGGACGTTGAATTGTATCCTGCGGCGTCCAGTCTTTTGGAGTCGTTGGACCAAATGCACCAATTGAACTTGGAGTGAAAAATTGACACTGAAGCTCGCGTGCTACTTCGAGCGCATTTACTAATCCGCCCATATTTAAATTCCAAGCTAGAAGCGGTTTTTGCTCGGCTGTCGCTGATAACAGCGCAGCCAAGTGAATAATCGTATCAACTTTATGCTTTTTAGCGATCGTAAATAACGCAATCTGATCCGTTACATCTAAAATCTCGAATGGACCTGAAGTCACGACATCACTCGTCGTTTTGCGAATATCGGTGGCAATAATATTTTCTGAACCATATATCTCTCTCATTTTCGTCGTTAACTCAGAACCGATTTGCCCTAAAGAACCCGTTATTAATACTTTTTTCATGTCAATATCCTCCTCGTGTACTGCCTAGATTAAACGTTTAGATTAATTTCATTTCCTTGCCTACTTTTTTGTAGATACGAAGTGCTTCATCTAACATTTCTTTCGTATGAGCAGCCGTCGGCATATTGCGAACGCGTCCTGTCCCTCTTGGAACGGTTGGGAAAACAATTGATTTAGCGTATACCCCTTCTTCTATTAATCTCTCACTAAAAATCTGCGTTTGGTTTTCATCTCCTATGATGCACGGAGTGATAGGTGTTTCACTTTCTCCAATGTTAAAGCCTAGTTCTTTTAATCCTTGCTTTAAATATCGACTGTTTTCCCACATTTGCTGCTGCAGCTCTGTACTTGTGCTTAGGATTTCAATTGCTTTCATACAGGCAGCAGCCGTGCCTGGTGTAATAGCAGTCGAAAACAAAAACGGACGGCTTCTTACTTTTAACCAGTCGATTAAGTCTTTTTTTCCGGCTACGTACCCACCTACAGCTCCAATCGCTTTTGATAATGTTCCAATCTGGAAGTCTACTTTTTCAGATAAGCCAAAATGTTTGACTGTGCCCATGCCGTTCCCTAATACGCCCGACCCGTGAGCATCATCTACGTATGTGATTAAGTCAAATTCCTCTGCGATTTCTACAATTTCCGGAAGCTTAGCAATGTCTCCATCCATTGAGAATACACCATCGGTAATTACCATTATTTTATTATATAAACCGGATTTTTGTGCTTCGCCTGCTTTTGCACGAAGATCTTCCATATCTGAATGCTTAAAAGGAATAATTTTTGCTTTTGATAGCCGGCATCCGTCAATAATTGAAGCGTGATTCAGCTCATCTGATAAAATCGCATCATGTTTATCCATAACCGCGGAGATGGCTGCCATATTACAGTTAAAGCCAGACTGATAAGCTATAGCTGCTTCTGTATGCTTAAACTCGGCTAGCTTTTCCTCTAGCTTAATATGAATATCTAGAGTTCCATTAATCGTTCGGACAGCTCCAGCCCCCACTCCGTATTTTTCAGTAGCTTCGTTGCACGCGTTAATAAGCCTCTCGTCTGTAGCAAGACCCAAATAATTGTTGGATGATAAATTAATTAATTGCTTTCCCTCAATTTGAATCACAGGTCCGTTTGGCCCCTCTACCGGATTAATGACATTGTATAATCCTTTATCTTTTAAATCTTCTAAATTACTATTCAAGAATTCTTTTAAACGTCTGCTTGTCATCTTCCATACCCCCTCATCGTTGTTCAATACGTCTTATAAACCTCTCTTTTCCCCATTAAAAGATTAATCTAAGCACTTACAGTATATGAATTAAAAATTAAGTGTATTCCTGAGAAAGACAAATGTTTCTTTTGGAAGCGCTTAAAATCCAATACTTATAGAATTCATAATAATAAACAACTAGGTAAATGTCCATACTAAAAAAACAAAAAATAAGAAATTTTCGTCAATAATAAAAATTCTTCCTCCTGTTAACGATTTTTCCGGAACGTTATTAGACAATATCTTTTTTTCTCTCTTTGATAATTCTTTTAAAAAAGAGACTGATACATAACTGAATCAACAGCTAAAAGCACCTCCATACATGAAACCTACATTCACCATACCAATAAAAAAATCCGAACGAGTTTGGTCCTTAATCAAACTCGTTCGGATTGTCCTTCAATTAAAATACTTTTGTAGCAGTCTCTTCCGTTACTTTTGCATAGAGATGTTCTTTATTTTTTTATGTCCGTTTTTTACTAATAAGCATGAAACAGCAAAGCTTAGTAATGCAGCTAAAAACGTTCCACTGTAAATAATGTGAACACCTGATGCAAGAATTTCATGCAGCTTTGACAGTTCTTCTGCTGGTACTCCGCCTGTCTCAAACGAAGCATTTAAATTTTCTTGCCCTAATTTCTTTGCTTGTGAAAGTGTCACTAAATTAAAGATTGTACCAAACACCGCAGAACCTAGCGTTTGACTAAATGTATTTGTAAACGTATTAAGAGCCACCGCTACTCCTCTTTTGCTAGCCGGGACCGCTGATTGAATAACTAGCATAAAAATAGGCGTAATAATTCCCATTCCTAACCCAAGGACCCCAACGGCTACATAAATTAAAAATACGGGTGAGTGGGTGGAAACTAAAAACAGCATAAAACAAGCTGTACTTACAATTGCCGTGCCCAGCGTAAGGATAGAGTGCGTTTTAAGACGCCCTACTAAATTCCCTGAAAGCAGTGAACCAATCGTCCAGCATACTGGCATAGGCATTAATACAAAACCAGCAGCGGTTGCACTTTTCCCCAGCACTCCTTGACTCCAAATTGGAAGGTAGACCGTAATACTAATAACTACTGATCCCACAAGAAGTGTTAATAAGTTTATAACAGATACACTTCGAATGGAAAACAGTTCAAGCGGGATAAGAGGTTCGGGAGATTTCTTTTCTATATAAATAAAGCCAATGAATGTTAGAACAGCTAGAACAAATAACCCTATAATGGTCGGATCTCCCCAGTTTTGATGCTGACTTCCGGTTAAAAGCGCGTATAAAAACGCAATTGTTCCCACTGAAAACGTCACCGCTCCAATATAATCGATATAGCGTTTTTCTTTTACCACTTCTTCTTTATAGTTTACTAAAAGAACAAAAAAAGCCATTAGTCCAAACGGTATATTTAAAAAGAAAATATAGCGCCAAGACAGCGTATCCACTAAGAATCCCCCAAGAAGAGGCCCAAGAACTCCCGCAACTCCCCAAACTGCGCTAATCCACCCTTGCGCTTTGGCTCTTTCTTTTGCTTCTTCATACAAGTCCCCAATAATAATCATTGTAAGCGGCATAACGACCCCGGCGCCCAGCCCTTGGATAGCTCTATAGACAATTAATTGTTGCATCGAAAAGCTAAGTCCGCAAAGTATCGATCCGATTAAGAAAATAATGATTCCAACAAGCATAACTTTTTTGCGGCCGAATAGATCCGCTAACTTTCCGTATATAGGTGTAGATACAGCAGTTGTCAGCATATAAATGGCATATACCCAGCTAACTAGCTCAATGCCCGACAAATCACTTGTAATTCTTGGAACAGCCGTACTGACAATGGTTCCTTCCATTGCAGCTAAAACAGTGACAAGCAGCAGCGCTGTCATGATTCGTTTCCTCATCTTTCTCTCTCCTTGCAACTGCGGGCATACCATGGTTTTTCTTATAGAAGATAAAAGCGGTTTCAATATACGGATACCCTTTTAGCCTTTATATGTATGTGATGCCCCGCATATAGTTGCTGCCATATGCAGCCAAATAATTATTTTACTATAAATTTTTTCAAAGCGATAGATAATTTCAAAAATATGACTTTCATCTCATTGATAGAAACATGCGTACATGATGTTTTATTTCCTTTTTAAATTGCAAAAAAGCACCCCGTAACACCTGGTACGGGATGCTTTTACGTATTTTGTATGATCAACTTAATCGGGGATCTTTTAATAAACGTTCCATTTCTTCCATATGATTTGTTTCATCTGCAATCATATCTTCAAGCTTTACAACAAGCTCTGTTAAACCTAACTCTTCTGCTTGCTTCTTACGCTCTTCGTAGCGCTGGATAGTTTCTTTTTCAGCCTTGCTCGCTTCTTTAAGCATTTCCGTCACGTTTGAGACGTGCTTCACCTCAGCCGGCTTTGTTGTTGGCTCACCGCCAAGGTTTTTGATTTTTTCTGATAAATAAAGGGCATGTCCTTGCTCATCAGGAATTTCTCCTTCAAAGAAAGGTTTTAAAATTTGATATTCTAGGCCGGTTACTGTAGACGCATAGTAAGTGTACTGAATAACCGCCGAATATTCACCCGCTAAATCGGTATTAAGTCCCTCTATTAGTTGTCTCATTTTCTCTTCCATTTGAATAAACACCCTTTCATTTGCTGTTAGTAGACATGTACCCTTTCTATCTAGTCCTAAACCACAATAAGGCGATATTCTGCTCCTTCTTTTTAAAAGTAGGGAAATTACTGAAAAGAGCGAAGATGTTTGATTTCTATATTTTTAAAGAGAGACGTTCCTCCTTGAGAGAAAAGCGTAATTCCTTGGTCGTTGTGACGCGGAAACACTTCGCTAGAATGCACGGTTTTTCCATCATCAACAAAAACTTCAATGCTTGTTTTATCTACCAATATCTTCAAATGAACATTCTTCTTGCCTGCATCAAAGTAATCACGGCTTTCCACATACTTTTTGCTTTGATCAGGCTGATTGCTATAGCTTCTGTTCACATATGAGACGTTATCTTTTGCAAAAATGCCCACATCAATGTGCCGCTTTTGATCTGCGGACTCTCGAAGTCGTAAGCCTACATTTTCTGCATCTGACCATAAAATATCTGTATCAAGCTGATAAGCTTCACCTTTTATCTTTAACTTTTTCTCTCCGTTTACTTCTACTTGTTCAACAGAGTTTGTTGAATCAGTTAGCTGATTTAATTCTTCGACAGGCTTTGATAACAGGCTGTACTGATCGTCGTTTTGTTTTGAAAGCGTAATTTCACGGGTTACTGAATCGAAGCCGTTAAACCCTTCTTTCATCGTTGGCGTCTTATCTGGATAATCCCAGTTGTTCATCCATGCAAAAGCGTAGCGCTTTTCTAAGGAATCTTTATTTTTACCGTCTTCAAACGTGACTCCTCCGTACCAATCGAAGCCATGATCGAGCCATTGCGGCTCGTCCATATCGGGAGTGAATGTTGTTCCATCGTAATTTCCTGTCCAATAAGCATAGGTGTTTGGCTTTCCGCTTTCTTTTCCATTTGCACTTGTCCCGAGAACCCACTTAACTGTCCCGTCATCTGCCTTCATTTGAAAAAGATCTGGACATTCGGTAATGCCAATATCTTTAGTTACAAATCCTCCCGTATACGTCCAATCCTTTAGATTAGAAGATTCATAAAATCCAATTTTTTCACCTTCTGACATGACGAGAACCCACTTGTCATGTTCATTATCCCATATGACTTTGGGATCTCTAAAATCTTTGGTGCCTGGATTAGGCATGATAGGATTTTTGCTATATGATTTAAAGGTTTTTCCTCTATCGGTACTATACCATAGATACTGTTCTTGCTTTTGTCCATCGGCAGAAGGCTGGGTCATAATCGCTACAATTGCGTCTTTACCAAAGCCTGCTGTGTTATCTTTATCCTCTACAACGGATCCGGACCATATATCGCCATTTTTATTTGTATACTTTGGAATAGCTACTCCTTCATCTTTCCAATGAACCAAATCTTTAGACGTTGCATGTCGCCATTCCGTCCCGTTCCCTTTAGGATAATCATGATTGTATAAGTAATAGTAATGATATTTCCCGTCAAAATAAATGGGCTTTTGAGGATCATTTTTCCATTTATCAGGCGTACTAAAGTGATACACCGGACGATAAGTGGATTCACTTTTATTCTCTTTTTCTTTTCCTTGGTCTTTTGTATCCTCTTTTTTGGATACGGCTGCTATAATGAGTCCGGCTATTACAACTAAAACAACGGCAAGCGTTATCCATTTATAAGCACCTTTTTTCTTCAAACAAACCCCACCTTTCTCTTTTTTGTCTACATCGAATAAAACAAAAGAAAATGGTGATTACAATCACCATTTTCTTTTGTTGCTATTGCAAAGCGCTCAGTCTTCATCTACTGTTAACTGACCTTGCTCAAGAACACTATCTTTTACAACAGATGTTTTTGAACCGTCAATGTTCACTAAGAAGCTTGGTGCAAATGTAGAGTGGTTGTCTTCATAAAAGCCTCTATTTGTCATGTAGCTTGTAATAACGACATTATTGCCTTTTGTTTGAGGTACAGCAAAGTGAGAATACGTAAATGTTTTATCATTAGGATCTAAATCCATATGAAGAACTAATCCTGTATCATTTAAAGGCTTATATTTTCCTGTTAACGTATTTGAAACATAGCCTAGCATATACACATCATCTTGTCCGATTCCATCAATCGTCATTTTAGATCCGCGAGAATCGGTGAACAAGTACCATTTTCCTTCTTTTTTGAAAATGTTTGCACGTTCAATTTCGTCTGTAACTGTGTTTGATGTAATAAGTGGCTTCATTACTTTTTTGAGCGTATAGTCATCATTTAACTCAATAATGCCCAAAGCCCCGTTTGCTAAAGAAGCTTTTTCTTTATTAGATCCTTCAAGAAGCTTTTTCTTTTCAGATTGGAAGAAAGGATTGTTTCCTCCGTAGTATGCTCTGTTATATAGAGAGTCTTCGCCTTGATAGCCATCTTCTGTTCCTGTGTTAGCTTCGAAAACAAGGTACTTATGTCCGTTGTCTTCTATGTAATGAGGGTCTCTTAGCGTATGGTTATCCCCTGTGTCATAACCGCCTTCATCAATAAACTGCTGAACCGTTTGATAAATCTTTCCGTCACCGTCAAAGATTGACTTGTAATCTTCTACTCCATCAACTTTTAACGTATTATCGTTTGGCTGAGACATGTTCACTTGAGCTGTCGTTAACGTTTGTTTTCCGTATTGTTTACCTGAATAATCCGTGTAGAACAAACGAACTTTACCATCTTTTGTTAACGTGGCAGAACCAGACCATTCTTGTGTTTGATTTTTAAGATGCGGGTCATTGGGAACGAATTTATCACTGTCTTTAAACACTCTTCCAGCGTTTTTCCAGCTGTCAATTGATTTGTCTCCAGCTTTTTTATAGAAAAGATAAACAGACGTGTCATTCGAATCTTTTGGATCACCTGCTAGGGCAAACACAATTTGATATCCATGATAAGTCGCTACTGTTCCATCAGCATTTTGTAATGGCCAGCTGTCCCATACATCTAAGTCAATTGTATTTCCTGATGCATTTTTTCCTTTAGCAGAAGCAATGTTTTTAATAGTTGATTCATCAAAAGCAGGAACTTTAAACTGATCACTGTTTTGCTGCTGTGGAATTTTCACCATATTATCGCGAGTAATATGCGAAATTCCGTAGCTATTATTAAAGTCTTTGCTGTCGTTTCCTTTAGCAAATGTTTGGTATCCCCCTCCTACTAGTAGGGCTGCAGCCAATGTAGCAGCAGTTGTATGCTTAGCAACTCGTTTCATTTTCATATGTTTTCTCCTTTTGTGTTAGTAAAGAATATAAATTTATTAATTCAATTAGCTATCAAAAATCCGAAAACAGAACCGGTTCCGTTCAACCAAAAGATTACTTGGATAAATGACGAAAGTCAAACATGCCAAATGTAGCTATTTCTCATTTTTATCTTTTTCATTGAGCTGTAACTAGGACCAAAGTTTACGTGTAAGAGCCTTTTTTATGTAACCGTTTTTCCAATAAAAGTGTACGGCTTTTTTTACATTTCAAACCACGATTTCCAGACGTTGCGTTTGATACTTTCTACATGGTTAAACACTTTATCTTTCCAGCATTGAAAACGCTATTCCGTTTTTTATACTTTCCGACCATTCTGTTTTTATCAATCTCTTGAAAAATCAGTACCTTTTTTTTATTAGCCGGACATGAAAACGTTCTATTCTTTTTCCTTTCTAAAGATTAGGATGATAATAATAAAGGTCTAAAGTATGTTTTCAGAAAAAAATATTCCTTCTTTTTACCTACTCATTTTTATCTTTTTTAATGCATTATACGCTCTCCCTTTTGTAAAAAGAGAGAGCGTATAATGCATTTTTTGAATATTAAGAGTCTAAACCAGTTGCTTTTCCTTCACGGCTGGAATCAGCTGCTCCAAATAAACGGCCGGTTTCTTTATCAATTTGAATACCTTGAACATTTCCGATTGGAAATGGCTCATCTCCAAAATTAAAACCCATAGCTTCTAGCTCTCCTTTGGCATTCATATCCACTCCGGCTTCCCAACCGATAAGTGATCCTGTACTATTAAAAATTCTTGGTTCTTCAATCGCTTCTTTTATATTCATTCCATAGTCTAAGGCATTAATAAGCGTTTGAAACACAGACCCTACAATCGTTGGTCCGCCTGGAGACCCTAAAGTGAGTACCGGTTCGCTGTCTTTAAAAACGATGGTTGGGCTTTTACAGCTAACCGGACGCTTTCCTGCATCCGCTTGATTTAACCCTCCAGGAATAGCATCAAAATCAGTAAGCTCGTTATTGAGTAAAAACCCATGGTCTTTAACCATAATTCCTGTACCAAAAGGATGTTCCACAGTTGATGTACAAGCGACAATATTGCCCCAGCGGTCAACTACCGTAAAGTGAGTTGTTTCACTAAGCTCACGTTCAGGTTCATAAGGCTGACGTACAACATTCACTTTTTGGCCTTTCTCGTAATTCCACGGGTTGCCAAAATCAACTTTCTCATTTTTATGCTTCCAATTAATCAATTTTTGACGTTCCTTTATATATTCATCATTTAAAAGCCCTTTTAATGGAATATCACTGTAGGCTGGATCTCCAGAGAATGCAATTTTATCTGAAAATGCAATACGCATAGCTTCTGCAAACAAATAATACTTTTCCCAAGATTTCACGTCGTACTGGGACACATCAAAGTCCTCTAATAGCTTTAAGATTTGCAGCACGGTGGTTCCTCCTGCACTAGGCATGTTGGAAGAAGCAATTCGGTATCCTTTATAATCTCCCCACACTGGCTCATCAATCTTAATCTGGTATTCTTTCAAATCCGACAGTTCCATAAAACCGCCGTGCTCTTTGATCGTTGAAATAATGGCTTCTGCAATTTCACCTTCATAAAAAGCCTCAATACCTTTTTCTTGAAGAATGCGAAAGGTTTTAGCAAGATCTTTTTTATTAATTGTATCTCCTTCTTGCATAGGCTTGCCGTTTGGAGAATATAGCTGCTTAGCATGTTCTCCTAGTCGATAGGCGTATGTTTTTAAAATATCTCCAAGAACCCAGTTTGTTTCCACACCTGCTTCTGCTGCTTTGGCAGCCGGTTCAATCAATTCAGCAAGGGGTTTTGTTCCATACTCTTTACGAGCTGCTTCCATCGCCTTTAAAATCCCTGGAATTCCAATTGCCGTTGCATGAGTAGAACGTTTTCTAAACGGAATAACTTCTTTATTTTCATCAAGAAACATTTCAGGATAAGCTGCTTTAGGAGCCTGAGAATGCCCGTCAAAAATTTTAGTTGTTTTGCTTTCATTGTGGTATACCATAAAAAAGCCGCTGCCTCCAATACCGGTCATCATCGGTTCTCCAACATTGAGCCCAAACTGAACGGCAATTGCTGCATCAATTGCATTACCTCCCGCTCTTAGTACCTGTTCTCCGGCGTCGGTTGCAATTGGATGGGCACTGGCTACCATTCCTGTTTTTCCAACCGCTGTTTCTCTTCTATATGAACTCTTTCCTGAACGAGATAAACTTTTTCCATTAATCATCTTTTACGACCTCCTAGTTACTTACTTTATCTGGGATATTGGTAAAATACCCTATTGCTTTTGAGATAAAACTGTTTAAATTTGTATTGATTACTTTAACCATCCTATTTATAGACCAATATCCCTAGCAGATTTTAAGCCTTTGAAAGCCGTAAAATAGAAAAAGTGCCAACCCTTTTTGTTTAAAGAAAAGGTTAGCACTTTTTGCGTTTTCTAACGTTTATACACTTTTACACTTGTACCGAAGCTACTTCATTATTTACGTTCAGCAGGATATAAAGCTCTTGAAGCCATCCTATTTCATGGGTAGAATTCCAATTTGTATCATTCTTTTTTTTCTGCGGATTAAACCAACACGTATCAATACCGGCTAGCTGCCCGCCTTGAATGTCTGCACTCAAAGAATCTCCAATAATTAATGTTTCATGTACGGACAACTCTGTTATACGTGAAAAAACATAATCAAAATATTCCTTCATAGGCTTTTGAAAGCCCGTATCTTCTGAAACAAATACTTCTTTAAAATAAGGATATAGACCTGAGTCCTGAAGGCGTTTATATTGCGTAGCCGATACGCCATTTGTAACAACATATAACTCATAGTGACAGCTCAGGTTTTTAATTACCTCAAATGCTCCGTCAATTAGCTGATGGCCATTGTTCAAATACGTTCGGTACTCTGCTTCGAGTAGCTTTCCGTCTTTTTCTATTCCATATTCTTTACATAGAGTAGAAAAGCGAGTATTTACAACTTGCTCACGGCTTATTTTATTTTCTTCAAAAGCTGTCCATAACCCCTGGTTTATCAAACTATAACGTTTTTTGCTTTCCTCAGTCAACGGAATATCGTGGTTAGCAAAAAGAAGCTGTAAAGCCTGCTCTTCGGCTGCGTTAAAATCTAAAAGCGTATTATCAATGTCAAATAGAAGCGTTCGGTATGTTTTCATTCTTCTCTCTCTCCTTCAACTAATCTATTACTTTGTCTACTCGTATATATTGTCGTTTGCTAGACAGCTCAGTTTTTCTTTATCTTTAAGAATAATGGAGCCTTTCTTTTTTTCAATAACTCCTTGCGCTACGAATTTCTGAAGAACACGATTTAAATGCCGGTAAGTCGTTCCGATTAAATTAGCTATATCTTTTAGGCTTTCTGTTTTTTGGTTCATAACCAAATGTGATTCTTCACAAAAAATAGAGAGCAAGTAGCTAGCCAGCCGCACTTCAACTGGGTACATTAAATTAAAGCTTAGCGAGTTCGATTTTGCGCAAAACTTTTTTGTGAGCATTTCCAGTAAAAACGTCAGCAGCTGTGGATCATTGCTCGCATGCTGCTTTAATCGTTTGTATGATATACCGATAACAACTAAAGGTGAAACGGCTTCAACCGTATTCATAATATCAACATCTTGTATATACTCAATATCGCCTATTACTTCAAGGGGCTGCTTAAAGGAAAGAACAAGCGTCTTGCCTTCGGGCGATATGGTATAAACTTTAACCTTGCCTTTCACCAATATGTACAAACAGTGAGACGCGTCTCCTTGAGAACAAAGACGTTCTCCTGCCTCAACATCATACAGTGACAAATGCGGTAGTAACTCTTTTTTGAAAACCGACTCTAATTTATAAGTATTTATATACTCCATCAGCTTTTTCTCACTCGTAATTTCCCTCATGTTTTCCTCTCCATCATAACGGTTTCTTTTATTAAACAATAACATTTCCTAAAATAAAAAGGACATATGTCTCAAATAAATTTTTACGTTATATTCATAGCTCACTTTCAAGATAAATATATACACAAAAAGACTCTAGCTTGTTCGCTTAGAGTCTTTTTTTTGCTAAACGCTCTTTTTATTTCTACCGTATCCAACGTAAATAAAGACGCCAATCAGCATCCAGCCGATTGAATACATCCACGTTTTCATTGATAAGTTGAACATAAGAAAGATACAGCAAAGAATAGCAATAATCGGAATAAATGGTACAAAAGGTACTTTGAAACCTCGCTTTAGGTTAGGATGAGTTTTTCGCAGAACCAAAATCGAAAATGAAACGGCAGCAAACGTGACAATCGCTAGCATATTCGCTAAATCTGCCAGCTGTTTTAAATCAACAAAACCAGCTACAACAGCGCCTAACGCGCCCACAAGCCATGTGGATATGACAGGTTCGCTGTTTTTTCGGTTTACTTTCGCAAAAAGAGACGGCAATAATCCATCATGGCTCATTGACATCAGTATGCGAGGCACGACAAACAAATAAGCAAATACGACGGCCATAATACCAATAACCGCTCCTATAGATACAATGAGCGCTGCCCATTCTTGTCCTACACTATTGAGCGCATATGACAACGCATCGCCTACGTTTAGCTCTTTATAAGAAACCATTCCTGTTAATACTAATGCAATTACTACGTAAATGACTGCACAAACACTTAGTGCAATCAAAATGCCTAGCGGCAAGTTTCTTTGCGGATTTTTCACTTCTTCTGCCGAAGTAGAAATGGCATCAAATCCGTTATATGCAAAAAAGACGGAAGCTGCGCCTGCAAAGATTCCTTTCACACCAAAAGGAGTAAATGGATGCCAGTTATTTGTATGAATAAAAAAGACGCCGACGGCTGCAAATAACAGAACAATACCTATCTTGATTAAAACCATTAAGTTATTTATTTTTTTACTTTCTTTTACCCCTCTTGTTAATAAAAACGACATGCACAGGACAATAAATACCGCAGGAAGATTAATAATACCTCCACCGCTTGGTATGGCCGTGAACGATTCAGGAAGTCTAATACCAAATTCAGTAAGCACATTATTCACATAAGATGACCATCCGCCCGCTACGGAAGCTAAAGATACCGTATAGCATCCTACGATGGACCATCCTATCAAATGCGCTACAAATTTTCCTAGTGAAACATATATGTATGTATATGCGCCTCCCGAACTTGGAATAGCTGAACCAAATTCTGCATAACACAGCGCAACAAGAATACAGGCTACTGCAGAAATAACAAAGGAAATGGAGACCGAGGGCCCTGCATCCCTCGCGGCAACTAACCCTGCTATAACCAGAACTCCTGTCCCAATGGTTGCTCCTACTCCCATCAAAATCACATCAAATAACCCTAGTGTCTTAGTTGATTCTTTTGCCGCATTTTCCTCTAATAGCTTGTTAACATCTTTTTTTGCAAACAGATTACTCATGATGACTAACCTCTCTTCATCTCATTACGAATGACTACTTTTTAGTGGTAGATCTTTCTATATATGTAACAGTGAATTATTTTACTACATTTAATTTTCTGTGTAAAATAATTTAGTTTTTTAACTTTTTAATGATTAAAATAAATTTGCTAGTGATGTTTTTTATAACATCATTATGATGTAATCGAACAGACTAAAAATATGTGTTAACAACTTTCTCAAAATTGGCTTCATTCACGATTGCTTTTGTACTATACTAAAGAAAAACTTCTTAGGAGCAACTTAAAAGATGAACTTATTTTATTTTCTAAAGGGGTTAGTGATCGGCTTTTCCGTTGCTGCACCCGTCGGTCCCATCGGTATTTTATGCATTAATCGCACGTTATCTAAAGGGAGATTGCATGGGTTTGTATCCGGGCTGGGGGCAGCTACAGCAGATGCTCTTTATGGATGCATCGCTGCGTTTGGCCTAACGTTCATTACAACCTTTTTACTAACCCAAAAGATTTGGCTTCAGCTGATTGGAGGATTATTTTTATGTTATTTAGGTGTACAAACTTTTCGTTCTCAACCTGCAGAGCACGCTGCTGCTGCTAAAGGAGAAGGTTTGCTTCGTTCTTATACATCCGTTCTTTTTTTAACGGTTACGAATCCAATGACGATCTTATTTTTTATTGGCGTGTTTTCTGGTGTAGGCATTAGTAAATCAGCATTTGATGTTGCTTCTGCGTTGACAATGGTTGCAGGCGTATTTTTAGGATCGGCCTGCTGGTGGCTTTCGCTCAGTTTTGCTATTAGTCTTGCCCGGTCGAAGTTTACGAATAACAGCTTGATTTGGGTAAATCATATTTCGGGAGCGGTTGTACTGACTTTCGGGATATTTGCGTTATACAAGTTGCTATAAAAAGTAATTTATCTCCTTTTCTGGGGACAAGTTGCTTTTTAAATAGAAAAGAATAATCTTAAAAAATACCCTAAACGCTGTGTTTTCTGTATAATAGATAAATAGAAAAACAGAAAAAGTATAAAAAATGCTTGAAAACTACATACTCAATCATTAGTCTTCAAACATAATAAGGGGAAATAAAGCATGACCATTCTTCTAGTAGATGACAATCAAGTCAATCTATTTGTGATTGAAAAAATTTTAAAAGGCGCTGGCTACGATAACTGTGTGTCTCTTACGTCTGCCCATGCCCTTTTTGACTATCTTAACCTGGACGATGAGAACTCAAAAACGAATTCGGTCGATTTAATTTTACTTGATATTATGATGCCCGAAATCGATGGAATCGAAGCCTGCAGGCGAATCCAGCAGGTAGAACGCTTAAAACATATTCCAATTATCTTTGTCACAGCTCTAGAAGACAGCAGCAAATTAGTAGAAGCTCTAGACGCCGGTGGAACAGATTACGTCACAAAGCCGATCAATAAAGTGGAACTGCTGGCTCGTATGCGGGTAGCCTTACGCCTTAAAGCAGAAATTGACTGGCACACGGAACATGAAAAGAAAATTCAAACTGAGTTAGATTTAGCTACGCACGTACAGCAAAACTTACTTAGTCCCCCTTTACGAGAGAAAGATATTCAAATGGAAGTTTCTTATTATCCTTCTTTTAAATTAGCAGGTGATATGTACTATTGGCACAAAATTGACGAGCATCGGTACGGAATTATTCTTTTTGATATGATGGGGCACGGCATCTCTGCCTCGCTTGTTTGTATGTTTATTTCGTCTGTGCTCAGAGAAGCTATCAAGTCCCTCGTAGACCCTGAGCAGGTTATTACAGAGTTGAATCGCTACATGGAATTATTGCACAGCGAAAAAGATGAAATCCCTTACTATTTCACTGCTATTTATTTAGTGATTGATACGGAAGCTAAGACAGTAGAATATGTGAATGCCGGGCATCCAGAAGGTTATATGTTAGTGGATGAACATATGCTCGTTCCTCTTCAACGAGGAAGCTGCCCTGTAGGGTTTTTTGAAGAAATGGACGTTCAGAAATCTGTTGTCAGCTTTGAGAACGATGTGCAAATTTTGCTATTTACAGACGGAGCTCTTGAATCAATGGGCCCTTGCGAAAATGAATCTGCTCTTCGTCTTCAAAAGCTTACTGAACAAAAATGGACAAATCCGCAGACATTTATGAATGAAATTTTTTCAGAAGAACAAAAGTTAAATCAGCCTGATGACATGTGCGTGCTTATGATTCAAGCACAAGCACAATAAAGAAAGACCTCACCAATGAGGTCTTTCTTTTTTTATTGCTTTTGATAAATGCGCTCGTTCCCTGCAAACTCGATATAAGAAGCTCCTCCTTCAGCAAAGCGAAGCGTTTCTTTATCACCAAGCCCAAGAAATCCTTTTGCACACAGGCTTTCTGAAAATAAATTATACACTTGATTTTGCAGCTGAGCTGTAAAATAAATAAGGACGTTTCGGCAAATGATGACGTGAAATTCATTAAATGACTGATCCGTGACTAAATTATGCTGAGCAAAGATAATATTTTTTAACAGCGACGGATGAAAATATGCATAGTGATGGTCCGTCTGATAATATTCTGAGAAGGCGTTCTTTCCACCGGCTTGAATATAATTTTTTGTATATGACTTCATTTTACGTAAAGAAAAAGCACCTTGTTTTGCTTTTTCTAATACATCTTCGTTCATATCGGTTGCGTAAATGACCGTTTTATCCATTAACCCTTCTTCTTCTAAAAGAATCGCCATAGAAAATACCTCTTCGCCCGTTGCACAGCCAGCGTGCCAAATGCGAATTTCTGGATAATCCTTTAATACCGGAATCACTTTTGTGCGAAATGCTTTAAAAAAGCTTGGATCGCGAAACATCTCTGTTACATTTATCGAAAAATCATTTAAAAGCTGATTCATAAATTCTTCTTCATGAATCGCTTTTTCTAACAATCGAGATACAGTTGGAATACGTTCAATTTTCATTCGATTATAGACCCGACGACAGATAGAAGATTTAGCGTACTGCCTGAAATCGAATCCTGTTAATCGATAAATAGCCGTCAGCAGTAAATCAATCTCTAAATCTGTTTTTTTATTCATAACTAAGTCTTCACTTAAATCTAGGTGCTTCATATCCATTTATGTTTCATACCCCGCTTAATTTACTAGCCATACACGCATAACGGAGAACAGCTGATTTAAATCTAAAGGTTTGCTGATATAATCTGATGCTCCAGCTTCCAAACATTTTTCACGATCATTTTTCATCGCTTTAGCGGTTAATGCAATAATAGGCAAATCAACAAGCTTTAGCTCTCCTCTAATTTTCTGCATCGCTTCATATCCGTCCATTTGCGGCATCATAATATCCATTAAAATGAGATCAAATGGTTCACTATCCTTCATCATTTCAAGACACTCTATTCCGTTATGAGCTGTCATAATGGTCATACCTTGTTTAGCTAGCGCAGTTTTTAAGGCAAAGATGTTGCGCTGGTCATCATCTACGATGAGCACTCGCTTATCCTGAAACACATTTTCATCATCTTGCAATGAAAGTTCAACTGGTTGTATAGGATGGTCAATTTCAGTTATTTCTGCTTCAGGTTCAGCTTCTTCTACAGATACTGCTACTTCTTCATATGCAAAATTTACTTTTTTATAGTCAACAAGACCGTTAGAGAGACTAGGAAGATAGAGTGTAAACGTACTTCCTTTTCCTACTTCACTGCTTAGGGAAATCCAGCCGCCCAATAATTTTGCAAACTCACTGCAAATAGATAAGCCAAGTCCCGTTCCTCCGTACTTGCGAACCGTAGCTCCATCCGCCTGCTGAAACGCTTCAAAAATAAGCTGATGCTTTTCTTTTGGTATACCAATCCCTGTATCAGCTACAGCTATTTCTAGCCAGCAATCCGTATCCACTGTACGCATAGCTGTTGTAAGACGATGGTCAGCTACTCGTTGAATGGATACTGTGACAGATCCCGATTCCGTAAATTTAAATGCATTTGATAAAAGATTTTTTACAATTTGCTGGAATCTCTTTTCATCTGTGTGAATGATGTCCGGTACATCTTGTGCTTTATTAATTTTTAATTGTACTTTTTTCTGTTCAGCAACGTGGCTGAAATTACGTTCAATTTGATCTGGAAGCTCACTCATATTCATCTCAGCAAGCAAGACATCTAGTTTTCCAGACTCTACTTTTGATAAATCCAAGATATCGTTGATTAACGCCAACAAGTCTTTTCCTGAAGAATGGATAATACGAGCATATTCTTCTTCATCTTCAGATAGCGTTTTAGCCGCATTTTCCTCAAGCATTTCAGACAGAATAAGAATGCTATTAAGCGGTGTTCGAAGCTCGTGCGACATATTAGCAAGGAATTCAGATTTGTATTGAGAATTCAATTCCAGCTGATGCGCTTTTTCTTCTAAATCTTCTTTTGCAGCCTCTAATTCAAACGATTTTTCTTCTGCATCTTTTGTTCTTTCTTCTAGCTGTTCATTAATCATACGCAGCTCTTCAGACTGCATTTGCAGTTCTTCTGATTGTGTTTGAAGTTCTTCAGACTGAGCCTGGAGCTCTTCTGTCATCGCCTGAGATTCTTTTAATAGACGGGCAATTTCCATACGTCTGATTACACCATTGATAGTGAGACCAAACGTTTCAATCACTTGACTAATAAGTTCTTGCTCTAAAACTGTAAATTCGTGCAGCGATGCCAGCTCGATAACTGCAATTACTTCATCTTCAAACAAGACGGGTACAATAAAAATACTCTTAGGTTTTACGTCTCCTAATCCTGAAGCAATGAGCTGGTATGTGTCAGGTACATCGTTTATGACAAGGGTTCTTTTTTCTAAAGCAGCTTGTCCAATGAGCCCTTCGCCTATTAAAAAGCTCTCTCTTCCCGCGTCGCCTTTTCTATCTGCAAAAGCAGCTTGTTTGACGAATAGATCTCCTTTATCATTTTCTTCTCGAACATAAAATGCTCCGAAAGAAGCTCCTGTCATTTCTGAAACCGTAAAGAGAAATTTTTCCGCAAGCTTGTCTACAGATGCTATGCCTTGGTACATCGTTACAGCGTGAGCAATGTTCGTTTGCAGCCAGTTTCGCTCTTCAATATTTTCTAACAACGCGTTCGTGGCTATCCCTAAATCTTTAATTTCATCATTAGATCGAACTTTAATTCTTCCTTTTAGCTCGCCTTTTGCAGCCGTAATTTGTTTGATCGTTTGCGTAACTTCTTTAATCGTATTCACAATGGAATTGGACAAAACAATAGCGATAGCAAGTGAAATAAGCGTAACAAATAACAGCAAACCGTAAAGTCCAATTTTAATTTTTTGATTTTTCTCGTCTAACTCTGTTGCTCTTGTTTCAGTCGATTTTTTCTCTACATTTCTAAAAGAAGTAAACTGGCTGCGTATATTATCCATATACTGGCGCCCAGGATCTTTCTCAAAAAACTGCTGAAGCTCTTTTGTATTATTTTCTTTTTTTAATGCAATGGTCGGTTCACCAGCGGCTTCAATCCAGTCTTGAATGCTTCCTTTAATCTTCTCCAGTTTCTCCTGCTGATTTGGATTATTATTTATAAGCTGATACAGTGCATTATAATCTTTTTCCCAACTTGATGCTGCGCTGTTATAAGGTTCTAAGTAACTCGCTTCTCCTGTAATAATATAGCCTCTTTGTCCGGTTTCCATATCGAGCAGGTGTTTTTCAATTCGATTGGTCAGATCATGCACTTCAATATCATGATCAATGATAAAATTTCGTTCTTTTTGCAAAGATGAAATTTGACTGTTTAAAACAATAAATGCAATAAATAAACAGACAATAACAATTAAATACCCAATAATAATTTTGGATTTGATGCCAAACCTTATTTTCTTTTCCATAATGTTCCTACTTTCATTCTAGATATTCTTCTAGAAGCATTCAAAAAACATGTTTATTTTTGCCGCTGGACAATTTTACTTTCAGTACACACTCTCCACTCCATCTTCCTTTACTTGATAGGGCTTCTCTCTTTTTCCTATCAATTCAACATTCCTATTATACACTCTATTTTTGTGCAGAAGAATATTTATTGTACAAGAGGGAAAGATTAATTTTCCAGTTTGGAAATATCTATTTTCAAGCTGTCTATAAAAATAGGCCCATGCTGTTAAAAGCATGAGCCTATCTTACAATATTTTTGTACACAATAAGGTAATGAAAAGTAATTTATGCTTTGGGGAATCACATAAATTATGAGAACATAGGTGTAAATAAATACTTACATGCGAAACGTAAAGCATTCATTATTTAAATTGTACTTGGATAGTAGAAAGCAATGCCATTTTTTTTAATTTAAATATATTTTTTTAATTTACATATCAGGTTAAAAAACTTTCATTTATTGAGCTTTTCCCGAACTTAATCCGTTAGAAAAGCTGCAGATAAAAAGTTCTCTCACAAAAAAACCGTCTCTAAGTTAATAGCTTCACTTATGAGACAGCCTTTTCTTTTCCTTCTATTATTTCACCCAGCTTTCCGTCACTTTTTTATTTTTAGAAATCCAGTTTTTCACACCTTTTGTTTCGTCTTTTGCACTGTTAATTTCTGATTCTAAAGATGCTAGTTGATCGGCACTAATAGAAAAATTTTTCAGCCACTTTGCTGCTTCTGGATAATCTTCTTTAAATGCCTTTTTGCTAATCGACTGTATTTTTTCAGGTCCAGTTGGATTCATCGTATTTTTGGGATCTTTTAAGTATCTGAGATTATACTTTTCAAAAGCCCAGTGCGGGCGCCATAACGTAACAACAATGGGTTCTTTATTAGCAATGGCTTTATCTAATTCCGATAACATGGCGGCTGTGCTGCTTTCTACTAAATTCCAGTCTTTTAACTCATAGCTTGGCATCGCATGATCTTTAGTAAGACCGTTTATTCCAGATCCTGGTTCAATACTAATAATCTTTCCGTTAAACTCATCTTTCTTATTTTTTAAATCAGCTAGTGACTGCGCGTCTACGTAGTCGGGAACGGCCAATCCGCTATCTGCTTGATCATACCAAGTACCGAGCACGTCAACTTGTTTTCCAAATCTTTTCATATAAGAGCTATGGGTGGTCGGCATCCATACATCCAAAAATAAATCAATGTTTCCTTGAGCAACTCCTGAGAAAAGCGGAGCTACGTCACTTTGAACTGCTTTAACTTTATAACCTTTTTCCTCTAATAATTCCTTCCATAGAAACGTAACAGCTACGGCTTCGTCCCATGGTATGTATCCAATTGTAATTTCTTTTTTAGTCGTCGCGCTGCTTGCCGTATTGCTATTGCCGCATGCGGAGACAAGCAGCATAATGACGATTGTTAGCATAATAAAAAGAACTTTTTTTGATTGTTTCATATACTCCCACCTTTATTCATTTTATTTACTTGATTGAATACCTTCTCTTTTTTGAGTAGAAAGGTGCGTCAGACGATCTAAAATAACGGCAATAATGACAACTGCAATCCCGCCGATAAATCCTAAGCCTACATCCAACATACTGATGCTTCTTAATACCTCAGCACCCAAGCCTCCTGCACCGACCATTGAAGAAATAACAACCATCGAAAGAGATAGCATAATAACCTGGTTTACACCCGACATAATCATAGGCAAAGCGAGCGGCAGCTGGACTTTAATTAATTTTTGCCATTCCGTCGCTCCAAAAGCTTCTGCCGCTTCTAAAGTGGTTTGGGGAACTTGCTGAAGTCCAAGCAGCGTCAGACGAACGGCAGGCGGCATTGCGAAAATAAAAGTAGCAATAAGAGCTGTAACATTCCCTAATCCAAATAAAAGTACGGACGGAATTAAGTAAACAAAAGCAGGCATTGTTTGCATAATATCAAGAATGGGCCTTATCACTGCTCCAACTTTGTTAAAGCGGTGTGATAATATGCCTAAAGGAACGCCAAATAGAAGTGAGATAATAGTAGAAGCTAAAACGAGAGATAAGGTCAGCATCGATGCTTCCCATAAATTCAGGCTAATAATAAGAAGTAAACCAAAACACGTAAATACAGCTATCTTCCAATCTGTTAGCCATAGCGCTAATAGAACAAAAACAACGACCGTTACTAACGGAGGAGAAGCGGTCAATACCCATTCGAGACTGCTTATTAAGCTGGTCATTATCTGGTTGATTCCAGTAAATACACCTGAAAAACTATCAATCATGTAATCAACAAATGAGTTTGCCCATTTATCTAAAGGGATACGAGGAATCGTCGCGGAATTTACCATCATATTTATCGGACCTCCATTTGATATGACTTAACTTCTTGTTGCTCAGTCACTGCAGTACGTTCAGTGAGATTTGCAATAAGAGTGCTTGGGGAAATCATACCTTGTAGGCGATGATGATTATCAACAATGACTACAGGCGAATGACTGTCTGTAAATAAAGGAATCATTTCTTGTAAAGACATATCTGGATTAACACAATGGGGCTGTGTCATTTCTTTGCCTTTTAAATCATGCTTATGAGCTTCTATCAGCTCCATCACCGTATAAATGCTCATTAAGCCCAATAAGCGGTCAGCACTATCAAGAACAAAAATAGTAGATAAATGATTGGTTCTCATTCTTCTTAATACGACTTGCGGTGATTCATACTCATAGGCAGCCGTTTCTACCGGAACCACCGCATCTTTAGCAAGGCGAATTTTGCCGTAATTAACGTCTTGAACAAGCAGCTTTACATAACCGGTTGCCGGTTGACTTAAAATATCTTCAGCGGTTCCAAGTTGTACAATTTCCCCGTCTTTCATCACGGCAGCCCGGTGGCCTAAAGTTAATGCTTCATCTAAATCATGCGTCACAAAAATAACTGTTTTTTGTACTTCTCCCTGAATATCAAGAAATAGCTTTTGCATATCTCTTCGAATAAGAGGATCTAAAGCTGAAAAAGGCTCATCCATCAGCAAAATCTCCTGTTCAGAAGCAAGAGCTCTCGCTAGTCCAATCCGCTGCTGCATACCTCCTGATAATTCATAAATTCTTTTATAAGCTTGTCCATTTAAGCCCACCATTTCAAGAGCCTTTTTCCCTCGCTTTTCTCTTTCATTTGCTGATACACCTTGTATCTCTAGACCGAATGTAATGTTGTCAATCACGGTGCGGTTTGGAAGGAGGCCCACATTTTGAAAGACCATCCCAATTTTATTTCTCCGGACTTCCTGAAGCTGTCTTTTTGGCATATGAGAAATATCTGTGTTTTCTAGATATACCGTCCCTTCTGTCGGTTCTACAAGCCCGTTCAAGCATCGAAGTAAAGTAGATTTCCCGCTTCCTGATAATCCAATTAACACAAAGGTTTCTCCCTTTTTCACTTCGAAATGAGCATTGTAAATAGCAACGGTTGTCTTAGTAGCTTGTTCGACTTCATATTTACTTTCTCCAGCTTCTCGTAGCTTAAGAGCCTGTTCTTTTTGACGGCCAAATACTTTTGAAACATCGGTAACGCGGATAATGGGTTCTGTTAGTTTAGAGCTTGTACTCAATTTATTTCCCCCTTTTTTTAAAGTAGATTGTTAGAGGTGATCTGACACCTCAAGGTAACGTGTCAGACCACTTCTACTTACTATTCGACCTTCATACCGATTGCTTCCAATACATAATTGTAAAATTGAGAAACGTGCTGTTCGATAGGTACTAAAATACCTCCTTCTTTATAAGATTTTGAGCTCATATTTTCTTGACACCACTCACACGCTTCAAAGTCTTGTAAATTAACGCGATGAAATAATTCCACGGCATCTTTTGGGTCAAAATCAGGCTTAGCCATTTCTTCCGGGTCGAATAACCATTCACAAATCACTTTAGACTTTTCCGCACTAATTGGAATAATACGATGAATAATAACGTGATCCGGTGTTAAATTGATAAATACAAGCGGCAGAACGGTAATGCCAAAATACGTGCGGTCATCTTCCGGAAGCAATCCTTTTAGCATAGGACGGCTTCCTTTCCCGCTGATTGAAAAAGCTTCTAATTCATTCCCAAACTTAGCTCCGCCTCCCACGGAACTTTGAGTGCCGACTCCTGAACGAAATTCAGGCAGCGTTGCCGTAAGTTCAGGATGAATAGAGGAACAGTGATAGCACTCTTGAAAGTTTTCTACAATAAGCTTCCAGTTTGCCTCGACTTCATATTCTTCACGATGAGCGGATTTCAAGTTTTGAATTTCATATCTAGCAAACGTATAAAGTTCTCCAAAACGATCAAAAATTTGTGCGTCTAGCTGATATTCAACAGATATAGGATTGTCAGATAAATTAACCCAAACCATGCCGTGCCACACTTTAATGTGAACGGATGTTAGTCCGTAATTTTCATTATGCACGAGTTCTTCTCGACAGCGGCTTGTGTTAGGAACACCCACTAAATCACCATCTAAGCTATAGCTCCACGAATGATATGGACAGCGAATAACACCTGCTTTACCGGATGCTTGGCTGCACAGCTTAGCTCCTCGATGCCGACATACGTTCAAGAATCCACGCAGCACGTGATCTTTTCCTCTAGTAATTAAAATATTTTCGCCTTCAACTCTCGTCGTAATATATTGTCCTGGTTCCGCTATTTCGTATTCAAATGCAACTAAACTCCATGATTTAGAAAATATATGATCTTTTTCTAACTTAAAAATGTCTGAAGATGTATACAGCTCTCCTCTCAACGTGGGCTCAAGTCTCCCATTATCATTCACTAAACCATGTTCCATAACCATCTACTATTCCTCCTTCGCTTCTTTAGAAACATTTAAATAGAACCATTCGCAAGAGCTGACGACGATTTATACTATTTTATTCGCCGCAAATCGCTGCGGAGTAAACAAATCAATTGGGTGATTAGTTTTTCCCTCTATCACTAAATCTGCTAAAATCTCTCCTACTACGCTTGCAAACTTAAAACCATGTCCAGAAAATCCAGCTGCAATCGCTACTTGAGGATATTCAGGATGCAGTGAAATGACAAAATGTTCATCTGGTGTATTGGTATACATGCACGTTTTCCCTTGTAAAAATCGACCGTTAAGCTGTGGAATACCTTGAGCTAGATAGTGCCGCATCATGTTCACTTCGTCTTCATATATATTTCGATCAATCGTTTCCGGCGTACACGCTGTTCCTTTTCGAAAAAACGCCACTTTTGCTCCTTCAGCCTTTAATCCAAACGAAGGGAAACCATACAACTGTACATAATCATCTGCTTCCCAAATATAAATCGGCTGTTTTCCCACTGAAAAAATATCTATTCCTTGTGTTGGTTCAAAAAACATTTGCACATGACGCTCTACTTGTAAGCTAACACCCAAATCCCGTAATAAATCAGGTGCCCAAGCGCCTGCAGAAATAATGATTTTTCCAGCTTCATATACTCCATTAGCTGTTATAACGCGCACGCCTTCACCAGAAGGATGAGCTTCCCACGACACCACTTCCTCAAAAAAATGAAGCTCAGCTCCGTACTTTTCTGCTTGAAGAAGGTGAGTATATACGCTCGCTTCCGGCCTAACGAATCCAGCTCTTTCTTCATATAGAGCAACCGTAGCAGGTGAAGGTGTAAACGCCGGAAACCGTTTGTAAATATCCTTTGCTTCTAGAATCTCATACGCAAGATTCCACTGTTTAGAGCTTTCGATGCTTCCAGAAACCGTCAAACTATCAGGAGGTCCCATCATAAGTCCACCGGTAATCGTAAGAATTTCTTGACCGCTTTCTCTTTCAATTTCATTCCATAATTCGTAGGCGCGAAGCAATAATGGAACGTAAGCAGGGTCTTCAAAATACGACTGTCGAATGATTCTAGAACCGCCGTGACTCGATCCTAGGTCATGAGCGGGACCGTATTGTTCTAACCCCAATACCCGCTGACCTTTTTTGGCGAGCTGATAAGCAGCCGTACTCCCCATAGCTCCTAATCCGATAATAATGACATCATAATGTGTTGACATCTGCATTCCTCCTGTCTTTCGATTGATCAATTAAACTACCGCTGGGGAGTGTGTCATCATTGTTGCTTTATAACGCTGTCCAAAGTATTCAACTTCTAAAACCATTTCTTCATGTACAGCTTGAGATAATAAAGTGTGTACAATTCCTTTTCCTAAGCTGTATGAATAGCCGGCACTTGTCACAAATCCGAGGGCTGTTTCTCCATAAAAGACCGGTTCATATCCCATTACTATCGCTGAAGGATCATCTAATATGAGCGTCGCTAATACTGTTTCAGAATCTTTTCGCTGACGATCAAGCAATGCCTCTTTTCCAATAAAAACTGGTTTTGTTAAATCAACCATTTCATGAAGGTTAACTTCATATGGATGATGCTCGCTCCAAAAGTCTTTCCCGCTTTTTAAGGAAAAAGATTCAATTCGAAGATTTTCAAGAGCTCGGTCTCCCGCGGCAATCAGCTGATAAGGCTGTCCTTGCTCAATTAATACATCCCATAAATTCAGACCTTGATCAGAAGTCGTAATCAACTCCCAGCTCTCCATTCCCCCGTAGGAATCACGCAGAGCAAGAACTGAACTCTTTTCAATAAACAAGGTTTTCGCTTGCCCTTCAATCCAAGTGCTGCTAAGTTCTGAGCATTGAACCACGGACTTCATTACTCCTGTAGCTTTAGGACCAATTAATGCTATACTGCATGTCCCTGACGTTACATCTTGAAAAACAACTTGACCGTTTTGAGGCACGTGTTTTTGAATCCAGCTTGCTTCTACGGCTCCCGTACAAACAATCAAGAAAGTGGATATATTTTTGCGAATAACCATTATTTGATCTTTTATGCCGCCTCGCTCATGCAACATACACGTACGTATGCTTTGCCCTACTGTAATGTCTATATTTCCTGTCGTTAGCTTCTGTAAAAACTGGAGAGCTCCTTCCCCTTTAATTTCCAACCTTTTCTTTGCTGCCGTTGTATCGTAAATCGCCGCGTACTGACGAGTATGCAACTGTTCAGCCTCGATAATCGGTGACCAATATTCAGCCGACCACCCCTTTCTTATAACCATCTTCTTTTCATATGTGGATATAAGCGGATAGTTAGCTTCATACCACTGCGGCTGCTCCCACCCTGCTTTTTCGTTAAAATACGCTTTTAGTTCTTGCTGACGCATATAAAATGGACTTACGCGCATGTTTCGCGATACTTTTCGCTGCATAAATGGATGATGAATGCTATAAACCTCTTCATATTCTTCAATAGACCGCTGTTTGTAATAAACAGGGCTGCATGCATACGTATCGAAACGATTAATATCGCATAGCTCCAAATCCACAGTCGGTGCACCATTCATCAGCCATTCAGCCATTTGCCTAGCGACACCTGCAGAGTGCGTTACCCATATGGCTTCGGCTACCCAAAATCCCCCTACTGCTTGTGATTCGCCAAGCAGCGGCATCCCATCAGGTGTGAAGGAAAAAATGCCGTTCATTCCTTTTTTTATTCCTGGCTGTTTTAATGCCGGAATTAGTTCCAATGCATCTTCCCACGGTTTTTCAAAATCTTTTGGTGTAAAAGGTTTAACAGAAGGCATTTCTTTTGTTTCTCCGTATTTTGTAATGTCACTGAGTTCGATTGGAAACGGCTCATGCTGATATGACCCAATCCCAAGCCCTTTGTCTACCTGACGAAAATAAATTGCATTATCTTGATCTCGAATAAGAGGAGTCGCGACTTCTTCCGTTTCTCCGTTTAATTCAAGTAAATCATTTGTAAACACATATTGATGAGCCATCGGCTGAAGAGGAATTGTTACACCGACCATTTCTCCGATGCGAGGTCCCCAAAATCCGGCACAGCACACGATTACATCTGCTTCAAATTTTCCAGCACTCGTGTACACTGCTTTTACTTGACCATTTGTCACTTCGATATTCGTCACTTCTGTATGACCGTAAAATTCTACTCCGCACTCTTTAGAAAAACGAGTCATTTTATCAACGGCATGCAAAGGTTTGGCAATACCGTCTGAAGGAACATAGAGACCTCCGCAAATACGATCAGGACAAATCAACGAATTTTTTTCCGCGCATTCCTGCGGTGAAAGAAGAAGAGCTTCGATTCCCCATGAGCTGGCAACACCAGCCTTTCTCTTTAGGTCTTCTAATCGCTCTGGTGTACGGGCAACTTCTAAACTGCCGACAGGATAAAACGAGCGCTGTTCATCTGTACTCAACTCTTTAAAGGTCTCGACTGTTTGAGAAGCTAGTGTTGTCAGGACTTTTGAAAAGCTAAGCTGAAATACAAGCCCCGGAGCGTGAGAAGTAGATCCTCCCGTTTCGAACAAAGGGCCTTGCTCAATCACTGTTATGTTTCTTTGCCCCATTTTACTTAAATAGTAGGCAATGCTGCACCCGACAATTCCAGCTCCTATCACTACTATCCTCTTATGTTCCATCACTTTATATCTCCCTCCTTTTTTGGTTTGAAGATGTTAAATATTGTCGATAGTTAATTATATTTTTAAGATTCATAATTTTCAAAGTATTTTGTTAAAAAGTGTGACATAGATTTTTTTAGACTTTCTTCCGCTAATGTTCGGATAACGCTTTCTTAACTTTAAAATATCAGAAAAACTGCCGTCTTTTTCTTTCGAATAACGAATTTTAAAGAAACTATCTATCTGTCAAAATGACACTTATCAATGAATGGTTATATCAAAAATGACGGAAAGAAGATAGCTAAAATAACTTAGCTATCTTCTTTTTAAACCATTTACCGATTAATTAATTTTGAAGGCTTAAATACTTTTGCTTATTTTTAGACCAAAGTTGCTTGTTTGACTACTTTTTTCATTTCTTCTGCAACGTTTCTTTTGTCTTTTTCACTTGTAATCCCCCCGCCTACAATCACAAGATCCGGCTGTGATTGCACGACTTCAGGAAGTGTATTCAGTTTAATACCTCCTGCCACCGCTGTTTTTGCATGTTTTACAACTCGTTTAATCGTTTGAAGCTGCTCGAACGGGGTTTCTCCTTCAGCTTGAAGATCATACCCTGTGTGTACACAAATATAGTCAACACCGAGCGCATCGACTTCTTTTGCACGTTGCTCAAGGTTTTTTACATTAATCATATCAACAAGAATTTGTGTTCCTTGTTTTTTGGCCTCTTCTACAGCGCCTTTTATAGTCGAATCATCAGTAGCGCCAAGAATCGTAATAATACTAGCACCCGCTTCAGAAGCTTTCATTACTTCGTAAGCACCTGCATCCATAATTTTTAAATCAGCTAATACCTTTAAAGACGGAAAGGCTTCCTTGATTTCTTTGACTGCTTTTAGCCCTTCGTTAATTACAACTGGAGTTCCAATTTCTACAATATCGATATACTCTTGAACCTCCTGCACTACTTCTTTTGCCTCTGAAATATTTACAAGATCCAATGCTAATTGAAGTTCCATACTTACTTCACTCCTTCATTAAATGGGGTTGTCTAGCATGAATTCATTGTAAAACCGTTACTTTCAAAAAAAAAGTAGGCACTTTTAAAACATATAGTCACTAAAAATATACTATGGACGCTTCAATGCAGCGTATCATTTGTATTTGTTTTAGAAAATTCTGAATAATAAGAGTGGTTTTATCCTTCTCACCAAAAGATTTTAACCCATATGGCTGGAATTATTCATTTCAGGCTCTATAACGGTTTCCATATAATTTTTTCCCCACTCATCCATGCTCTCAAGGATGGGCATCAAGCTTCTCCCGTGTTCAGTCAAGGAATATTCAACTTTTGGAGGGACAACCGGATAGACTTTTCGGTGAACGATTTGATCTTCTTCCAATTCTCGCAGCTGACTTACTAACATTCGCTGAGTAATTCCCGGCATCATGGACTTTAACTCCCCAAATCGTTTCGTCCCTTCTTTTCCTAGGTGCCACATAATCAGCATTTTCCACTTGCCTCCAATAATCGTTAACGTTAATTCCTTTTCACAGTTAAACGTTTTGCTAAAAAGTCTGCTCAATCCTTTTTCCTCCCTTTTTATGCGTAATAGTATAGTTTTAGACACTATATGAAAATAAAGTGTCTACTTATAAAGGAAAATTGTACCTGCTATACTGTAATCTGTAAAGGTGGTAAAAGACTATATTCACTGCAATAGACCGTTAAAATAAAGGAGGAGATCAATTGGGCAGTGTAGCTCGTTCACGTGATAATTGTCTCAAGTCTCATTCACCACAAGCGTTAGAAGTGGATTCCATGACCTTTATCTTATTTGGAGCAACAGGAGATTTAGCTAAAAGAAAAATTTTTCCTGCGTTATATAATTTATTTTTAGATAAAAAGCTTCCTTCTTCCTTTTCTATTGTTGGTACGGATAGAAGCAACTGGTCTGATGATGCCTTTCAAATATATGTAGAAGAATCAGTAAAGACTTTTTCAAGGCGCTTTAGACAAGGTGAATCCAAGATAAAAGAATTTCTTAAGACAGTTCGCTATCATAAAATGGATGTTACCAATAGTGATGGATATGACCAGTTGCTGCATGCTATTCAAGAAGGCGAAGCAGAATTAAATATTCCTGAAAATCGTCTTTTCTATTTATCAGTGGCTCCTGAATTTGTAGACGTCATTGCTTCAAATATAAACAGCGGCGGATTAGGATCTACAAAAGGCTGGAAACGTCTTATTATCGAAAAGCCTTTCGGACACGATTTACAATCTGCTCAAGTGTTAAATCAAAAGCTTACTGAAACGTTCAATGAAGAAGAGATTTATCGTATCGACCACTATCTAGGAAAACCAATGATCCAAAATTTGGAGGCTTTAGCATCTGCAAACCCTATTTTACAAGCACTATGGAATCATCACTACGTTGCAAATGTCCAAATTACAGCTAGTGAAACAGTTGGTGTAGAAGAAAGAGCGCCTTACTATGATCAGGCCGGTGCAATTAGGGATATGCTCCAAAACCATATGCTTCAAATGCTTATGATGACTGCCATGCAGCTGCCAAAGACACTTAACATCGCAAAGACTCGCCAACAAAAGATAAAAATTATGAAAAGCCTTCGTCCTCTACAAAAAGAGTTTATCCATTCGAACGTCATAAGAGGTCAATACGAAGCGGGAAAAATCCAAAATCGTTCCGTTATAGGATATAAAGATGAGCCCGGCATCAATGCTGCTTCCGTTAATGATACATTTATAGCAGTGCGGGTATGGATTGATCATGAGCTTTGGAAAGGAGTACCTTTCTATCTTCGCACAGGAAAAAGAATGAGTAAAAAATGCACGCGTATCGTCATTGAATTTAAACATCCTTTAAAGGATGTTTATACAGACGAAGAAGTTATTCCCAACCTTTTGGTTGTCGAAATCAGCCCAAATGAAGGTATATCACTGCAATTAAACAGCAAAAACCCTTTGAATGATAATAAAATCGAACCTATTTTTATCAATTTCTCAACAAATCAAAGAGAAGTACCCGAAGCTTATGAACTGCTGTTAGTTGATGCTTTACAGGGAGATTCCACATTTTTTGCTCATTGGGAAGAAGTTGAATTATCTTGGAAATGGGTGCAACCTATTTTAGAAGTTTTTAATGATGAACGCTTTCCTCTTCATTTTTATCCTGCGGGTACGATGGGACCAGCGGCTTCAAATCATTTGTTAGAAGACGACGGGTTTAAGTGGTGGTGATTACTTTTAATCTCGTTAAAAAGAGGCTGGGGTAAAAGCATTTTATTTGAAGAAAGATCCGAACGATGAAGCGAGATTCTTGATGGAGAATCCAACTCGTTCGGACTTTTTCACTGTGGTCGTAAACGTAGGTTTACTGCATGTAGTTGCTTCTAGTTGTTCGTATTTTCTTTATTTAATATCAGCCATTTGATTTTTCGATCTCGCTCTTTTCTTTCTTGTTCATCAACCAAATCATATTTCTTCAGCAAATGAAACATCTCGTTTAATGTTGTTTGCGAAGGATTTCGTACGAGAAACTCATGAAATAACGAGCGAATATCTTCTGGCAGCCATTGTGACTGCGAGTTAAACTTCTGCTGTACATCTTCTACCGAGTGGTCTAAATTACATTTACCCATACCTTTTCCTCCCTTTTTATGTAACTGTTTTACATTTTTCAGTCTTCTTTTTGTTTAAACGTAGTTGGCATAACAACTGCTACAACTTCTCCGGTCGCAACAATGATGTCACTCGCGTATACTTCTGTTTTAACTCTCCATTTCTTCGGGTGAATTTCTTCAACCGTTCCTATTGCTTTTAGTACTTCACCCTGCGGCGTTGGTTTTTTAAAATCCACGTGGAGAGAACCGGTAACAAATCGCGGCGGCTCTGCTGAATCTCCTATTTCGTAGCCATTTTTACGGTATAGAGCAAGAGAAGCAGAGCCTGTTCCATGGCAATCAATCAGTGATGCAAGAAGTCCTCCATAAACAAATCCTGGTATAGCTGTATGTTCAGGCTTAGGTGTATAAAGGGTAATAGTTTTTTCTCCTAACCATCCTGTCCGAAAATGATAGCCTTCCTGATTTAATCGGCCGCATCCGTAACACCATGCAAAATCATCCGGATATTCGTCTTGAATCGCTTTTACTACTTTTTCCATAGTTCACCACTCCTTTTTTCGGAATATTTTAACACATTTTCTTCTACAATCGTTAGAACTAAACGGACTATTTTCAAGCTTAAATAACTAAAAATCATAATAGAAGAAAAGCCTCACTTAAAAAGTAAGTGAGGCTTTATAATTAAAATTCTTCATAAGCAGAGGGGTCTTGATTATTAAGTCTTCCATCCTCGCGATTTAATTCTGAAATCATATTCATCTCAGTTTCATCTAAAGAAAATGAAAAAATGGATATGTTTTCAAGCTGCCGCTTGCGAGATGACGATTTTGGAATTGAAATCGCTCCTAGCTGATAATGCCATCGCAAAATTACTTGTGAAACTGTTTTATTATGACGGTCGGCAATTTGTTTAATTGTTTCATTTTCTAAAACAGCACTTGCTCGCCCTAGCGGACTCCAAGATTCAATTTGAATGTTTTTCTCCTGATACCAATTTCGATATTGATGTTGATTAAAAAAAGGATGCAGTTCTATTTGATTGATACTTGGCAAAATGCCGGTCTCTTTTTCCAAGCGCTCAACATGCTCGGGAAGAAAATTACAAACACCAATTGAACGAATTAAGCCCCAGCGCTTCGCATCAATCAATGCTTGCCAAGCTTCTACATAATGATCTTGTTTAGGATTAGGCCAATGAATAAGATACAAATCGTAATAGTCTAAATTCGCGCGATATAAAGATTCTTGAATAGTAGGAATTGCTTTATCATACATATGGTAGCGCCCTGGGAGTTTAGATGTAACGAATAGTTCTTGTCTAGAAACCGGTGTTCTTCGAAGAGCTTGGCCCACGGTGCCTTCATTTTCGTAATTATAAGCTGTATCAATTAGACGATACCCTACATCAATCGCACTCGTTATAGCGTTGACTCCTTCATTTCCGTTAAGCTTATATGTACCAAAACCTATAGCAGGCAAGGTTACCCCGTCATTAAGGGTTATTTCAGGAATTACTTTACTCATTATTATCCACTCCTTTCGATCATGCCCTAAGGTTAGCATATATTATCCAATACTTGAATAAATTTGCACCACTCATTTTCACAAAGGAGTGATGCTTTCAAACAATCAAAAAAGTGATTACGGAGAAACCTCCGTTTTAAACTCATTAACTTCGCACTTTTCTGTTTCTTTCTTGTTTTTAGTTAACGTAAAGAAAGCTACAAAACCTAAAAGCGCCGTACTAAATAAAATAGCAGCCATCGGAATCGCTGTGGTTTCGTTAATACCCACTAAAGGAGAAACAATTGATCCTAAAGTTAGCGGAAGCATGCCTAACACGGCACTCGCACTTCCTGCTCTATGTCCTTGATTTTTCATTGCCAATGTCACCGAGCCTGTGATCGTCATTCCTATAGAGATCATGTAAATAAAAATGGGAATAACAATCGTAGCTAGCGGCCCTTTAAGCATGGTCATGATAAGAAGTACGCTAGTAGCACTTACAGCCGTAATCACGGCAATGCGAAGCAGGCTTCTTTCATGAAGAATTCCGCTAAAGCGCCCTATAATAAAGCTTCCAGTCACAATGGCCAAGCCGTTAATCCCAAACAAAATGCTGAAAATTTGCGGAGAAACATGGTAGATCCCTTGATAGACAAATGGAGTGCCTGATACATAAGCAAAGCTTCCTCCGTGGACCAGTCCGACAATTAAGGCATACCCAATAAAAGAACGGTCTTGTAATAAACTGCCCATCGTGCGAACGGAATGACCAATTGAGCTTGGCGTTCTATTTTCAATTGGCAAAGTTTCTTTTAAACGCATTGAGATTGTTAGAACAATTAAAAGACCTATTAAACTTAAAAACAAGAAAATAGTATGCCAGCTTGCAAAAGGAAGAAGTAAAATAGCACCTCCGGCCATTGGTGCTATCATTGGCGCAAAGGCATTGATAACCATTAACAGAGCAAAAAACTTCGTAAGCTCTCTTCCACTAAAAACGTCTCTGACAATGGCTCGAGAAAGAACAACTCCTGCCGAAGCCGTAAACCCTTGTAAAAAGCGTGCGATGACTAAAGCTGTAATAGTAGGAGCCAAAGCACAGAGCAAGGACGATATCATAAATAAAGAGATGGAGATAAGTAAAGGCCGTTTTCGTCCCTTCGCATCACTGATTGGACCAATCACGATTTGACCAATGGCAAGGCCTAATAAACACGATGTTAAACTAAGCTGAACAAGTGAAGCTCGCGCATCTAAATGATCAGCAATAGCAGGGAAACTTGGCAAATACATATCGATATTAAGGGGACCTAATATCGCAAGCGTGCTGAGGAGAAACGCCAATCCTAGACGTTTTTTTCCAGTTGGGTTATGAAGCATAATAGCAGAGCACCTTCCTCACCTAAATATTGTATTTTTACAGATAACCTTTAGTCTATTGAAAGGCATCTCTTCTGTCTAGGACATTTGTCTAAAGATGTAGGTAAAGTTCTATTCGCAAAAAAGGATGTATGAGTGATGACATGCGGTTGATATTCAAAAAACAACGCCTGAAATATCCTTAAGATACTTCAAGCGCTGTTTGAACGTTTGTTATATACTATCTAATGCCTGCTGTAAATCTCTCATAATATCTTCCCATGCTTCCAGTCCAACTGATAAACGAAGGAGTTCGTTTGAAATTCCCATTTCTTTCCGAGCTTGTTCCGGCACAACTGCATGCGTCATCGAGGCAGGATGCTGAATAAGTGTTTCAGCATCTCCAAGACTCACCGCAATAGAAATGAGCTTAAGCTGATTAACCACTTTTACGGTTTCTTCATAACCTCCTTTCACTTCAAAGGAGAGAAGCCCCCCTCCTTTTTTCATTTGCTTTTGCATGAGAGAATAAGCAGTGCTTTTTTTATCACCTGGATAATAAACGGCTTTCACCTTGGGGTGGAGACTTAATTGTTTTGCGATATGTTCAGCATTCTCACAGTGACGATCCATTCGAACGGCCAGCGTTTTTAAGCCTCGGAGTAATAGCCAAGCATCAAACGGTGAAAGAATGCCTCCGATATCTTTTTGCGTCGTTTTGCGCAGTACGGAAATAACTTCTTCGTTCCCTACTACAATTCCTGCTACAACATCTCCGTGTCCACCAATAAATTTTGTTGCGCTATGAATGACTAAGTCGCACCCAAGCTTCAGCGGCTGTTGCAAATAAGGAGTTGAAAAGGTATTGTCTACTACCACAGGAATTCCTTTTTGTTTAGCGATAGAAGCAACTAACTCTAAATCTACTAAAGTCATAGTCGGGTTAATCGGTGTTTCAATATAAATACATGCTGTATCTTTTCTGATAGCAGCAAGAATTTCTTCCTCAGTTTCCAAGTTGGAGAAAGAATGATGGATTTGATATTTTTCCTCAAGCATTTCTAAGAGACCAAATGTGCATCCATACACTCCTTTAGAACATAAAATATGATCGCCTGCTTTTGTAAGTCCAATCAATACAGCGGATACTGCAGCCATTCCCGATCCAAATGCCAAAGCGGCTTCTCCTTCTTCAAGCTGTGCCATACGCTCTTCTAAAATGGTGACCGTTGGATTCGATAACCGGGAATATACATAACCATCTTCTGCTCCGCTAAACCGGTTTGCACCTTGTTCTATAGATGAAAATGTAAATGTAGACGTTTGATAGATAGGCGGAGCTAAGCTATCAAAATGATGTTTTGATTCATACCCTGCGTGAATGGCTTTTGTTTCAAACTGATATTTCTCTTTTTCGTTCATACGGCTTCCCCCTTATGCACACAAGCACTATGTCATTTCTGAAAAATGTAAGCGTTTTCTTTTATTATATTTCTCTTTTCTTTTTTCGTTCCCTGCCTCTCCATGTAGATAATTCCACCGTAGAGAAAGAAGCGACATGCACCCTGCACCTCGCTTTACTTCATCATTTGTTTAATTAGTGCTGAATTACGTTTTTTGAATACTTCATTATGAGAAGAAACCATAGCCGCCTTAGCAGCAGAGGGCTGAACGAATTTTTTTGCTTTGTTTACGGCATTAGCAGCGTCTTGAAAAGCACCTGTAATCAAATGGACTTTTCCTTCGTGCATGAGAATATCTCCCGCTGCATACACGCCTTCTACAGACGTTTCGCTTGCTGCATTACCTGCGATGTAATAGTCATCAATAGTTTTGATATGTAGTTCACTGCCCTTTAACAGCTCTGTGTCTCTTTCATAGCCGTGATTAATAATAACTTCGTCAATCGGCAAGTAAGCAATTTCACCGGTTTGATGATTAGTCAGTTCAACTTTTTCTATAAATTCATGCGTCGCATCAGCCACTAATTTTGTAATAGATGTGTTAAGCAGACACCGAGCTGAGCTATTTATTAATTGTCTCACTTGTGCTTCATGACCATTTAGTTCGCTGTTTCGGTACGTAATATACACTTTTTTAGCAACGGGCTCTAGCTCATTTGCCCAATCAATGGCTGAATTGCCTCCACCGGAAACAATCACCGTTTTATTTTTAAAATGCTGCAGAGATTTAACTGTATAGTTTAAGTTTGTTACTTCAAATCGTTCTGCTCCTTCAATTTTGAGCTTTTGCGGGTTTAAAATACCTCCTCCGACAGCAAGGATAATAGTTTTAGAGTAATGATGTTCACCTGAAGAACTCGTTAGCTGGAAAATACCATCTTTTAAGCGAGAAATGGATTCAATCTTCTCATTTAAAACAACAGTTGGATCAAACGTCAGCCCTTGTTCAACAAGCTGTTCAATAAGCTTTGCACCAGCCACAGGAGTTTGTCCGCCCACATCCCAAATCATTTTTTCAGGATAAACGTGAAGCTTCCCGCCTAGCTTTGGCTGATATTCAATCAGCTTTGTTTTCATTTCTCTTAGTCCACTGTAAAAGGCCGAGTAAAGGCCAGCCGGTCCCCCGCCGATAATTGTCACATCAAAAAGTTCATGGTGTGTCATGCACGTTCACTCCTTATAATCAACCGTTATTGATTATCATTCTCATTTAAATATACATCTTCTTCACCGTTTTGACAATAAAAATAACTATTGACATACGAAAACGTTCGAATTATAGTATGTAAAGAAAACGATATTGATAATCATTATCATATATTTGTTGTATTAAATATAAACGGAGGTTCAGATATGGTTCGCCTATATACAGAGAAATTACATATTAGTTATGGTGAACGTCTAATAGTAAAAAATTTAAGCGTTAACATTCCAGACAAAAAGATTACAACGATTATTGGTTCCAACGGATGCGGCAAATCAACGCTTTTAAAAGCCATTACCCGCATTATTTCTCATCAATCTGGTTCCGTTATTTTAGATGGGGAAAACATTTCAAAAGAACATACAAAATCACTCGCTAAAAAAATGGCCATTCTCCCTCAAACGCCGGAAAGTGCCAGTGGGTTGACTGTTGGCGAGCTCGTGTCTTATGGGCGCTTTCCCTATCAAAAAGGTTTTGGACGTCTATCAAAAGAAGACTATCAAACGATTGACTGGGCGCTTGAAGTCACCGGCATAAAAGACTACAAGTTTCGTCTCGTTGACTCTCTTTCAGGCGGTCAACGTCAGCGAGTGTGGATTGCAATGGCTTTAGCTCAAGAAACCGACATTATATTCCTCGACGAGCCGACTACCTACTTAGATATGGCCCATCAGTTAGAAGTGCTTGAGCTGCTTCAAAAACTAAACAAAGAGCAAGAACGTACCGTCGTAATGGTGCTTCACGATTTAAATCAAGCCGCTCGCTTTGCAGATTATATTATCGCTTTAAAAGATGGAGAAATTGTTAAAGCTGGAACGTGTAACGAAGTTATTACGCATGACGTTCTAAAAAAAGTGTTTCATATCGACGCTGAAATCGGACGAGACCCGAGAACCAATAAACCAATGTGCATCACGTATAACTTATTAAGAGGAGATAACTAAATGAAAAAATTACTGCTTCCATTCATGCTCATATTCGTACTACTTATTAGTGCCTGCAGCAGCGGTTCAACTGAAAGCAAAAACGATTCTAATAAAGGAAACAGCGGATCCAAGACAATCACATATCAATCTGAAAACGGTCCTGTAAAAGTTCCGGCTAACCCGAAACGTGTCGTAGTGTTAGGCTCTTACGCAGGTAACGTCATGTCGTTAGGTGTCAATATTGTCGGAGTTGATTCGTGGTCTAAAATGAATCCCCGCTTTGAAAAGAAATTAAAAGGCGTTGAAGAAGTATCAGATGAAAATTTAGAAAAGATCATTAAATTAAAGCCCGACCTAATTATTGGCTTATCTACTACAAAAAACGTTGATAAATTGAAAAAAATTGCTCCTACCGTTACGTATACATACGATAAAGTAGATTACCTTACTCAGCATGTAGAAATCGGAAAACTATTAAATAAAGAAAAAGAAGCACAGTCATGGGTAAACGATTTTAAAAAGCGTACGGCAAAAGCTGGTTCTGACATCAAAGCTAAAATTGGCGAAGATACCACGGTTTCAGTTATTGAGAACTTTGACAAGCAGTTGTATGTGTTTGGCGATAACTGGGGACGCGGAACGGAAATTCTTTATCAAGAAATGAAATTAAAAATGCCAGAGAAAGTAAAGAAAATGGCTTTGAAAGATGGATACTATGCGATTTCGCCAGAAGTTCTTCCTGAATATGCCGGAGATTATTTAATCTTCAGCAAAAACCAAGATGGAGATACATCATTTGAGAAAACAGATACGTACAAAAATATTCCTGCTGTAAAGAATAATCACGTATTTGAAGCAAATGCAAAAGAATTTTATTTTAATGATCCAATCACATTAGATTATCAACTAGATTTCTTTACTCAAAAATTTCTTGGCAAGTAATTCATTCAAGAGGAATTCTTTTTAGAATTCCTCTTACTTTGTTTTACTAAATTTATTCTTATATGAAAAGATGGGTGTTTTATGAAAATAGACAATCAGCGGTTCATTCCTTTCTTATATAAATTAATAGGTATGCTGCTCGTATTCATCGTAATGTTTGGTCTTTCCATGGTTTTTGGTGCTGCTGACATATCGATAAAAGATGTGTGGCTAGCACTTTCATCAAGCAGTGTAAACGAACAGATTTCGATCATCCGAGATATTCGCCTACCTCGTGAAATCGCCGCTGCTTTTGTTGGCGCTGCTTTATCAGTATCAGGGGCGATTATGCAAGGTATGACAAAAAATCCTCTTGCAGATCCAGGACTTTTAGGCTTAACTTCTGGCGCAAATGCAGCTTTAGCTGTAACCATTGCCTTTATCCCTTCTGTAAATTATTTAGGTATTACGATTGCTTGCTTTATTGGAGCTACGGTTGGCGCAATTTTGGTGTTTGGAATTGCCGCTATAAAAAGAGGTGGTTTTTCTCCGCTTCGAATTGTACTAGCCGGGGCTGCCGTTTCAGCGTTTCTTTATGCGATTGGAGAAGGCGTCGGTATTTATTTTAAAATTTCAAAAGATGTATCGATGTGGACTGCTGGCGGAATGGTAGGCACTTCTTGGGAACAGCTTCAAATCATTGTTCCCTTTATTGTCGGAGGTATATTCATTGCCCTTTTGCTTTCTCGGCAGCTTACTATTTTAAGTTTAAATGAAGAAGTTGCTGTGGGGTTAGGTCAGCAAACAACAAAGGTCAAAACCATTTTATTTGTTGTCATGGTTCTTCTTGCAGGTGCTTCTGTTGCGCTAGTCGGAAACATGGTGTTTATCGGCTTGATGATTCCTCATATTGTACGAGGAATTGTAGGAACCGACTATCGTTATATTATCCCTATGTCGGCTATCACTGGCGCAGCGTTTATGCTGCTCGCTGATACGTTGGGCCGAACCGTAAGTGCGCCTTATGAAACACCAATAGCAGCAGTTGTATCCATGATTGGTTTACCTTTCTTTTTAATCATTGTTCGTAAAGGAGGAAAAGCATTCTCATGATCCACCCAGCCCTTATTAGAAAACAACGAATAATTATGATGCTGCTCACTGTTTTGATTCTTGGAACGATTGTGATAGGAGTGGGGCTTGGTGATGCCTCCCCTCCTTATAATAAAGTGTTTCCTACTCTTTTTGGCAAAGGGAATTTTGCGGATGAGTTTGTTCTTTTTTCAATTCGACTTCCGCGAATTATCATTACTCTTTTAGCAGGAATGGCTCTAGCTTTATCAGGCGCTATCTTACAAGGTGTTACGCGCAATGATTTAGCGGAACCTGGAATTATAGGAATTAATTCGGGAGCAGGCGTCGCAATTGCCGTATTCTTTTTATTTTTTCCAATTGAAGCTGGCTCTTTCGTGTATGCTCTTCCGTTAGTAGGGTTCATCGGCGCCTTGTTTACAGCTGGCCTTATCTACCTTTGTGCATATAGTAAAAGCCAAGGGCTGCAGCCTGTAAAGTTTATTTTAACAGGCGTAGGTTTTTCGATGGCTCTTTCTGGAATGATGGTGGTGATTATGTCATCAGCTGATCATGCTAAAGTTGATTTTATTGCTAAATGGATTGCAGGAAACATTTGGGGGACAGACTGGCCTTTTATATGGGCACTTCTGCCTTGGCTTCTTGTCTTGATTCCTTTTATATTGTACAAAGCAAATTCATTAAATATTTTTAACTTAAATGAAGCTGCAGCTATTGGAGTCGGCATCGCTATAGAGAAAGAACGTGTAACATTGCTTTTAGCAGCGGTTGCATTAGCGGCAGCCGCAGTTTCAGTTACAGGCGGGGTTGCCTTTATTGGGCTTCTTGCTCCTCATATTGCCAAAGGCTTAGTCGGACCGAGAAATCAGCTTTTTATTCCCGTTGCTATTTTACTTGGCGGCTGGCTTTTGCTGATTGCAGATACAATAGGACATAACATTGCCGATCCTAACGGTCTACCAGCAGGAATTATTGCTGCCGTAATCGGTGCTCCTTACTTTATTTATTTGCTTTTGAAAAGATAATAAACGAGGCTGAGAAATAACGAACCACTAATCAAACATTTCAATTAGTGGTTCGTTTTTCACTTGGGCTAAAATACTTTTATCTCAGCTTTATTTTTGCTTTTTTTGTCTCTCATCTGCAGCGTTCACTCTAGCCTGAGCTTCTAAATCGTCTTGGTCTGCTAATTCACGAGAAAACTCTTCGTCTACTCCATCTGCTTTAGATGCAGGATAATCCGCTACCTTTTTTAATTGTTTTTTCAACTCTTTTTCATTCATTATAAACCCTCCTTTATTCTAGATTGTTACTAGTATGCGTTTGTCGTTTCTGCACTATGTGGAGAAAGAAGGAATTTTACCAATAAGACCGAAAGCATACGTAATAAGAAAAAGAAAGGACGTTTTATATGATCATCATTATTACACTCTCTATTATCATTGTATTTGTTATTTTACTGCTATGCATAGTGACTACTTCGAAAGCTTATGATTACAAACATACGGTAGATCCACTTACAAAAAAACAAGACGAAAAAAAGTAGGTGCGCTCGTTTCACACCTACTTTTTGTATTAACCTTGCAGTGTTTTTAAATCATCATCGTTCAATTGAAATGCTTGCTTAATTTTGTCTTCCAAATTTTTTGTTACTCTTCGCTTCCCCACTTCAACCAGTGCAATTAAAGAAAAGCTGCAGTTCACTGCTTGAGCAAAGTTTCGCTGATTCATATTGTAGTTTTTCCGAATGTTTTTTACCATTTCTTTATTCATTTACACTCACTCCGCTTAACTCAATATACTTTTTTCTACTCAAGTTCAAGTCACATGTTCATCTAGCTGTCGACAGAGCGTGAGAAATTGCTGCTGTTCTTCTTCTTTATAGCAAGCAAACAGTTTTTCAACCCCTTGCTGCATGTCTTTTTCAGCAGCTTGAATCACTTGTTTCCCTTTGTTTGTAAGCTCGACCATAACTTTACGCCGATCTCTTTTTGAATGGTAGCGCTCCACAAGATTCAATTCATACAAACGTGTAATCGATGCTGTAATAACACTTGGGCTCGCCTTTATCTCGTCTGCCACTTTGGTGACAGGCATTGTACGTGCACGTTCAACAATCAGTAAAATATGATATTGAAAAGGGGTAATTCCGTAATGATGTAAAAGGCTTTTTACATTTGTCATTACTTTTTTGTTTAAAGATATTGAAATTCTTTGAATTTCTTCACCAAATATCAATGGCTCCATCCACCTCACCACCCCTTTCTCCCCAACATTTTTATGAGGAACTTTTGATTCTATAGCACCTTATGAATTTATACTTTTAGGAGCTGGAAGCATACGAATATCTTCCTCTTGAGCTTCTGATTTCTTTTCTTCGACTACTTTATCTTTACGTACGTCACGAAGGAAGAAACTTAGAATTAAACCGATAACAGAAATTGCTGTTGCCCAGTAAAAGGCATCGTTAATACCTTGGATCGTACCTTGCTGCGTCATTTTTCCAGATAAAATCGTCAGCGCTTGCTGCTGAGCCTCATCTTGTGATAAATGCAAAGTAGCAGCTACCTTTTGTACAAATAAATGAAAGCTGTTCATAAAGAATGGATCAGACGTATTCATGGAACTGCTGATTTCATTTACATGATACGTTGTACGATTCGTAAAAATGGTCGTCATTAAACTAATACCAATTGAACCACTTACTTGACGAAGCGTATTAGACATTGATGTTCCGTGACTGCTTAGTCGCTGCGGAAGCTGATTCAAACCGGCTGTCATAATCGGCATCATTAAGAGTGACATACCGAACGAGCGGATAATATAAATCGCTAAAATATGAGTAAACGGTGTATCCATCGTCAGCTTCGTAAATTCAAACGTTGAAATAGATGTAATGAGCATACCAACGATTGCTAGCGGACGAGGTCCAACTTTATCAAACAATGTACCTGAAATCGGCGACATAACCAGCATAACAAGTGCGCCAGGAAGCAGCAGCAGCCCTGAATCAAAAGCAGAATATCCGCGGATATTTTGCAAGTAAATTGGAAGCAAGAACATACCTGCGTACATACTGATTGTAATCGCAATACTAATAATATTTGATAGTGAAAAAATATTATATTTAAACACGCGCATATCCAATAGCGGCTTTTCAGATTTAATTTGTTGAAGAACAAATATAATTAAAAGAACTGCCCCGCCAATGATTGTAGAAAGAACAACTGAATCCGTCCAGCCGTCATTTCCAGCTTCACTAAATCCGTAAAGCAATAATCCCATACCTGCAAGTGATGTCACAACAGAAGGCATGTGAACTTTTACATCCTTTGGAGGCTGAATGTCTTTTAATTGAAAGAAAGCAATAATTAATACAATGGCACCTAATGGCACCATGCCGTTAAAAAGGATGTGCCAATCATAGTTTTGAATAACCCATCCAGATAACGTTGGTCCAATAGCCGGTGCGAACATCATGGCTAAACCAAAAATCCCCATCCCTTTTCCTCGCATGTGAGGAGGGAAAATAAACACAATAATGGTCATAACAAGAGGCGATAAGACACCTCCGCCAATAGCTTGAATTAAACGGCCGGTAAGCATAATCGAAAACGTAGGTGCAATTCCGCAAATCAATGATCCTACTGTAAAACAAAACATTGCAAATAAGAACAAGCGACGCACACCAAATCGTTCAATTAAAAAAGCTGAAAGCGGAATTAATGCCCCGTTCACAAGCATATATCCAGTTAACAACCACTGAGCTGTATTTGCCGTTACGCCAAACTCAGTAATCAAATGCGGGATGGCTACGTTCAGTAACGTTTGGTTTAATATGGCAAGAAACAAACCAAGCATTAAAACAATCAATAGCGGAATATGCTTTTTGATGGACCCATCACTTGTGTTTTCTATACTGGCTGTCATCATATTTCCTCCCTTCTTGAACTGTTGTAGTAAGAATTAGTCTTTCGAAATTTTTACTTCGGCGTTCATACCTGGCAGTACATGCTCTGAATAATTAGAAATAGAAATTTTTACAGGAACCGTTTGAGATACTTTTGTGTAGTTTCCATCTGAGCTTGAGTTCGATGTTAAAGATGAAAGTGAATTGGTTGCATATCCAATTTCTTCGACTTTGCCGTCGATTTTTGCACTGCTGTCTCCGTCTACCGTTACATCTACATCGTCGCCTTCTTTAATATCCTTAAGCTGATCTTCTTTAATATTTGCTACGATAAATAGGTCTTTCATATCTACTTCGGTTGCAATTTGCTGTCCAGCTTGAACCATTTGATTTTCTTTTACGTTTGTTTGAATAATTTTTCCATCTGCTGGTACTGTAGCAGCTATAGAGCCTTTTTCAGCTTGAATCTTAGCAATTTCAGCATCTTTTGATACATCATTTCCTTCTTCTACTGTCCAGCTTGCTACTTTACCTGCTGCAGGTGCAACTACATTGTATACATCTCCAGATACTTTAGCGTTATCCGTTGTAATATAGTTGGATTTTTGAACGTAATAATATCCTCCTCCAATTAATAAAGCTAAAATAACGATGATTCCAATAAAATTTGTTACCATTAAGCGACTTCTAGACATTCATTACTCCTCCTTAATACTTCACTAATAAAATTACTTTTTTATATAGCTTTTTCATAAAGATATTATCTCCATCTATTATGAGATATGTTTCTTTACAATCATCTATTTGGTTAACCGCCTAAATAACTTTATCATAAAGATATTTTTTCGTAAAGGTATTAATTTAAAAATAATAATGGTGGTTAAAGATAATCATTGCCATCCTTTACAATTGTTTCATTTTATTTTAGAGTTAGTTTATATACGTCCGTAGTGTACAAGGAGATGGAAGCTAGCATGGATAACAATTTAGATTCAAAAATTGAACACCTTTATCAAATTAACACATCTTTTTTTCAATATATGCGACATTTAGTCGAAGAAACATTAAAAACACAGCCTTATCACTTAACACCCACTAAATTTTATATCTTAAACTACATTGCCAGCGGCACAAAGTATATGGTAGCAGATATTTCAAATAAACTTCACTTAACCTCGGGCGCTACAACTAGCTTATTAAATCAATTGGAAGAAGAATCTCTCATTCAGCGCGTGCGAGACGAAAAAGACCGGAGAGTCGTGTGGGTTTCATTGACCGATGAATCAAAGAAACTTGTTTCAATGATTACAGAGAAGCGAAATGGATTTTTAAAAGATATGCTAGCAGCTCTAAGTGTAGAAGAACAAGAAGAATATTTTCGCTTATTAAATAAAATGGACGCCCTTTTAAGTGATAAATATGGATTTTCATATTAGATTATCCAAAAGAGCTCCGCTTCGAATTGAAGCGGAGCTCTTCGCTATTTTAGAAAGCAGAACTCATTAACGCACCTGCTTTGTCAGGAAAATCGATAAAAGGATTTCGGTTGCCTTGCAACTCAAAGATTGCTGCATTGCGATGTTTTTCATAAAGTGAAACAGTAAATTCTTCATGCCATTTTAGTAAAAGAGGAAGATCTACTCGCGAAGAGTCAATTTTATTATGATAGCGACTTAAAAAATAAAGAGTTGATCGAGCCACAATTCCTTTTCCATATTCAGGTTCAAACTTACCTTTTTCTGCTTTGCCACATCCTTCTTTCACATCTGATTGCTTTACTTCCGGCGTATAATCCGCGAAGTCAATATAAGAAGAATTACCTCTTCGGCTGTTGCAAGAAGGTTCACACGCAAATAAATGATGCAGGTCACCTCTCATAGGCTCGTGTTTTCCAAACCAAGATTGCGGGACAACGTGCTCACAGTTTAGCAGTATGTCATTGCTTGAAAGAGAGGAGTTACTAAACGATTGAAGTTGATCAATATCTTGCTGTATAGTTTCTAACGGATCCATCCCTTTCCCTGAGTATAGACTTTTCAGCTCCCCATTCTCCTGTAGATCCACCCATGGATATACATATTTATGCGGCGAATAACTTAGCAAATGCTGATGCGTTTCCGTTAACAAAGTTTGCATGGCTTCTCTTTCAAAGAGCGTATCTTGATAATAAAGATTTTTATTTTCTTCATCCGTCTTTTCATCATAATAACTTCGATTGTTTACGTATTCGTGATAAAGAGCTTTTGCCTGCTGCTTTTCCATCATTAACATATCTAAACTGCTTCTCATCTGATCACCTCTGAAGTCATTTGACTTTGAATTTCACGCAACAGCTTTTCAACAACGGTCAAGTGCACAAATCCGTTTCCTACTTCTCTTGGTGATTCATTTAATGGAAGGGTTCTTCTGATTAACTGTGCATAAAGCTCTGGTTCTGTAAGTTCTCTTCCAAACATTTCATTTGAAAGAACTTTTATCAATCCTAAGGCCCCTGCTACGTGAGGTGTTGCCATAGAGGTTCCGCTCAGTGCGGCATACTTTCCATTCAAGTAAGTTGATACGATCTTCTCTCCCGGAGCTACTACATCTACTTCGTTGTTTGAGTTGGAAAATACCGAAGATCGTTTCTCTAAATCAACAGCCCCTACGGTAATCACTTCATTATATGAGCCAGGGTACGCAAACTCATCTGTGGAGCCTTCTCCATCTCCTTCATTTCCCGCTGCGCAGACAACTAAAATATTCTGATCAACAGCATCTTGAATCGCTTCATGCAGCTCAGGCACATCCGACGGACCTCCAAGCGACATCGAAATGATATCTACTTTTTGCTCGATGGCGTAGTTAATACCTTGAATAATCCACTCGTATTGACCTGAACCATTTCCATCAAGTACTTTTAGGATAAGTAAGCCCACTTCAGGAGCCACTCCTACAACACCCGTTCCATTATGCGCTGCTGCAATTGTGCCTGCTACGTGAGTGCCGTGACCATTATAATCTTGAAAAATATCTGGATTTTGCTGATCATCTTGTGTAAAGTTTTTTCCTCCAATAATTCGCTCCTGCAAATCTGGATGTGTAACATCACAGCCGGTATCCAAAACCGCTATGGTTATTCCCCGTCCCTTTGTTTGCTTCCATACTTGCTCTGCTCCAATTAGAGCGACTCCTTTTGGGACTTCATTAAATTGATTCAATTGTTCAACTACTTGAAATGGGATAATGCGCACTTTGCTTTTCATTCAGATTCCCCCTGCAGGATTAAATGGAAGCTAGTTCATGGTGGGATCACTTTTAATCGCTTATTTTTGGAGCTTACTCATCGAGGTTTGTTGCTTCTAAACTTATTATAACACAAAAACAGAACGTGTGTTTGTGTTATTGTGAATTTTTTTGCAAATAAATAAAAAGCAGAAGCGAAATTTCCGCTTCTGCTTTTTATTTATTGTTGGTTTTTAGAGGAATCAGGAACGGCACATTGACCATCTGCACAAAAGGCATCATCTGCGCCTTCTGGAGAAAGGCTCTTCAAAGCGGGAGTCGGATTTTCTTCTTCCCATACTTGTTGGAGAGCTCCTACAAATGTTTCGACTGGCTGTGCACCTGAAATCGCATATTTTTGATTAACAACAAAATATGGAACACCGCTAATGCCATATTGCTGAGCCGTTGCTTCATCACTGCGCACTTCATTTGCGTATGCGTTTTTATCCGCGAGAATTTGACGTGCTTCTTCTCGGTCAAGACCTGCATCTTCTGCAACAGCAACCAGCGTCTCTTCTTCACCTAGATGTTTTGATTCAGTAAAGTATGCATATAAGAGTTTTTCTGTAATGGCTGCTTCTTTTCCTTGAGCTTTTGCAAATTTAGCTAAGCGGTGAGCATCAAATGTATTAGTTGGCTTCATATCGTCAAAATTAAAGGATAAGCCCACACTAGCTGCCTGCTGCCCGATACCTTCATTTGCTTGTTTTGCTTGTTCAATGGTCATTCCATATTTAGCAGCAAGAGCTTCATTAATCGTTTTGCCAGTATTAACTGGGGCATTTGGATCTAGCTCGAAGCTTTTAAATTCAACCTGCACATCATCTTTGTGTGCAAATTGCTGAAGCGCTTGTTCTAATCGGCGCTTTCCAATATAACAAAAAGGACAGACAAAATCTGACCAAACTTCTATTTTCATTGTGACACCTCTTCAATTCAAGATAATTCTTATCGTAGCATACCTTTGAAGAAACTCCATCATAACTTGCTCAAACAAAGCAAAAACACCGTGTTGATTTACATACTAAGTGTATTCAATCAACACGGTGCTTTTATCTCACCTATTTTAAATTCATTGCTTTTAGAAGAGCATCATGTAAATACGTATTTTCATATACTCCGGTAAATCTTTCTGAGCCGGCACCCATTGCATTTAAAGGAACGTCTGATGACGTATGCTCTTCAGTTGTCCAATCCGCAACGAACTGCTCTTTTGAATGAGCGATTGCAAATGGCCCATCTTCTTTTGATACTTCATCTCCACCGTTATCTTTATTGTCTACTTTTTCAAGTGCTAAACCTCCGGTTGCATGGTCAGCTGTTACTAATACGAGAGTGTCTGGGTGTGTTTTAGCATAAGCTTTAGCCATCTTCACCGTATCATCAAGCTGCTTACCTGCTTTAATCATGAGTTCAGCATTATTATTATGAGCCATTTCATCAATGGCCTCCTCTTCTACTACAAGAAAGAACCCTTTTTTATTTTGTGATAGCGTATTGATTGCTTTTTTTGTCATGTCTTTTAGAGATACTTGAGGGTTGTACACATCACCTTGGCCTTCAGGAGCTTGTTGAAACATTTCTTCATTAGCAAACAGACCAAGCAATTTTGTTCCCTTAGCATATTTTAATTCATTTTCGTTATTAACGTACGTATACCCAAGTTTTTGTGCTTTGTTTACTAAGTTTCCTTGCGTTCCTTTGCTTCCTTCAGTTTTATCTTCTGGCGGGGCATCTGAGTGTGCACCTTCATTTCCTTTTGTGTACCAATAATCTTCTCCGCCACCTAGAATCACATCTATCTTACTGTTTTCAAGATACTGCTTGGCGATGTCACTTTGAGCACTTCGATCTTTAACATGTGCGCCAAAAGCAGCTGGAGTTGCGTCTGTTACTTGACTTGTTGTCACAAGCCCCGTCGTTTTCCCAGCTAATTTTGCTTTTTCTAAAACTGTTTGAACAGGCTTTCCTTTCATATTTACGCCAATAGCGCCATTATAACTTTTAACTCCTGAAGCCATGGCTGTAGCAGCTGCTGCAGAATCCGTAACAAATGAATTTCCTGAAGATGTATGGACTCTCCCTACTGCCGGCATATCATCCATTGCTAACTTTCCATTTGCTCCTACGGCGGCCAGTCGGATTGCATCACGATGGTCGGTACCCATACCGTCTCCAACAAAAAGAATAACATTTTTAGCTTTTTGGTTATTTACGCCTTTAGCTGCTTTAGCATCTGTTGGTGAATTTGTTCCAAATGCCAGCGCTGCTACAGTTACCGCTGATAATACTGCCGCTCCAATTGCACGTTTTTTCATTGTTTACACCCTTTACTGTTTATTATTGACATAACTTAACTGTACACGCAGTCTGTTAAATCAACTTGAATAAAAGGTTAAAGGTGTGTAAAGATATATAAACTTCCATTTACAATGCATGAAAGAGGCTTTCATTTTAGCTAATCCATACTTGGCGGAACTTCAAGCCAGCCTTTTTTAATCATAATTTCTGTTGCTTCGCTTGCATATTGAAACGCATCTTCTCCTATCAGCATCATTTTAGCCACAATATCTCTTCGAAAACTAAATGCTGCTCCAAACGCCTGACTTCCGATACTGAAGTTACTTAGTAAAATATCGCATGTCAGCATCAAACGATCCGAAAAAGCAGGCGTTTCAGAAGTGGTTATGCTTCCTGTTGAGGCAACAGAAGGTGAAATATCGTCTTGTATAATTATTTCTTCAAGTCGCGTAATAATTTTTTTACTGACCTCTTTTCCTTTCAAAAAATGCTTTTTCACTTCGGTATCCTTAGCCGTTTGAGAAAAAGCCTTCATTAACTTCATCCCGACAATGTTTGTTTCGACTCCATGATAAATCTGCGCTAGCTCCATCGTATTTAGTACTCTTTTGTCCGCAAATACATTTAAGCCGCTCAGATATTTTCTATCTGAAACAAACTCAACGGTAGTTGGCATTGGAATATAGGGTGGGCGTGATAAAATTCCTTTTCTCAATAAGTACTGCGTACAGGAATCGTAGCACTCTTGCGTAATTTTTGTTAAATCCTGATAAAATTTCACCACATCTTCTCTGTAGGCCTTGCCTAAACTTAATGTATACATCCCCATACTAATTTCTTTGATGACACGAAGAAACATAATATCAAATCCATTAGTAAATAGTTTTGGAGCCTGTACGTTTACGTCTTGAGATGAAAGCCCGGTTGGCACTACGGCTCCTTCTTTTTCAAATATTGTTTTTATTTTTCGTATGTATATAATAAGCTGCTCACGCAAGTCCGTCATAATTGTTTTAGCATCTTCATCATCCGCATGTTCAATCATATAATCTAACAAGCAAATAATTAACGTTTTCTGCTGATATGTCATCCACAGCGTTCCAATTTCACTTGAGGTAATACTAGGTTTGTCAGGCACTGTTACTTCCCTCCGCTTCTTCAGCTTTATTGAGTGCTTTTATTGTTCAAAAGAGAACATACTCATTGTACGTTTACTTATCATTATGCTATCCAACATTCTTTTTTTTATTTAAATCTCTAACAAACAGCTTTTCAGGCAACAAAAAACAGCTCCGATTACAGAGCTGTTTTTACGTTTAATTTGTATAGTTAAGATTCTAATTAATATGAAAAGGCTCGTTTTTTATTAAATCGTTGCTACAATAAAAGTTAATTGACCAGATAGTTTGTATTCTCCAAATTGGGTAAGGACAGTGAAAATTGCTCTTTTAATATTGTCCGTTTTCTTTTAGCTGTTCCTCCAATGAAATTGAGCTGTGTATCCTCATCTACTTCTATTCCTAGCTTTTTAAAGGTATCTTTATTACGGATGCGGTATACAGGTTCACTGTCGACAATTACGCCATCCATATCAAAAATAAAAGCTAATTGATTCATCTTTACCCCTTCTTTCGTTTAAAGATTGTCACGAAAAACTTTTACTTTGTCCATGAATTTTTTTACACGATCAACATCCACATGGTTTTCAAATTTGCCGTCGTATTTAAATGTTGTACCTACAACTGCCCCATCAGCAATAGATAACTGTTCTTTGAAATTAGTGAAATTAACTCCTGTATTAACAAGTAGAATTGTATTGGGAACAGCCTCCTTTACGCGTATTAATAACTGCACGTCCGTCTTGGCCCCTGCTGTTAATCCAGATACACATAGTGCATCTGGTCTATTATTAAATACCGTAGATGCAACAATACTTTCAATTTCCCGATCAGCCAAATACGCAGCAGATTCAGGGACAACATTATATAATAATTTAACGTTTTGTGCCCCAATTCGATGCTGATGTCTAATTGTTTCTCCAACGTTGGTATTCCAAGTACCAAAATCACTTGCATATACGCCTGTAAAAATTTCTCTAACAAATTTAGCCCCTGTAGCAGCCGCTAAATCCAAAGATTTCTTAGCATCCCACAATACATTTACCCCAAAAGGCACTTTAATTTCCAACATCAATTCACCTATAATTCGGGCCATCGCAGCTACAGTTTCCGTTTTAACATCCGTTAAATATGGCATGCTAAACTCATTTGAAAACATAATGGCATCCACTCCGCCTTCTTGAAGAGCATGCAAATCCTTTCTTGCCATTTCTACCACATAGTCCATGCCTTTTTCATTATTAAAATATGGATCTCCGGGCAACGGTAACAAGTGACACATAGCAATAATAGCTTTTTCTGTTCCAAGTATTTCTTTTAACCAGGTCATATACATTGCCTCCTTATTCTACAAATACTATATTTCAAGTCAACTAGTAAACCTCCTTCCAAAATAATCAGAAGGAGGCAATTTTTAAATAAAAACATCAAATAATAGAACGCCTCCAAAAGCAATAAACGAAAGCAGGGTTTCTAGTACCGTCCATGTTTTAAACGTCTCTTTTACTGTTAGACCTAGATATTCTTTTACTAGCCAAAAGCCTGCGTCATTTACATGAGAGAACATTAGTGATCCTGCTCCTGTCGCAATAACCAGCAGTTCCAGATTGACTCCAGACATATGCACAATGATTGGTGAAACAATGCCCGCAGCTGTTGTTAATGCAACGGTTGCCGATCCTGTAGCAATACGAATTAATCCTGCTACCATAAATGCTAAGACAATAGGAGAAAGCGATAATTGCTCAGACATTTGAGCAATTGATGTACCTACACCGCTATCAATTAAAATTTGTTTAAATCCCCCTCCAGCTCCAATAATTAAAATAATAGATCCGACCGGAAGTAAAGATTCTTCCACTAATTTTTTAATCACATCTTTCTTCATTCCCTGACGCATGCCCAAAAGATAAAATGCGGCAAAGCAAGAAATTAAAAGTGCGATGACAGGGCTGCCGATAAATACAAAAAATTTAGTTAAAAAGCTAGAAAGCGGTATATACGGAGCCATAACAGATAACACCATTAATAACACAGGTAATAAGATAATGAAAAATGAAATACCTGTGTTAGGTAATTTTTCAGATGAAGTGCTGACACGAATTAATTCAGGTTCCCCTTCAGGAATCACACGTTTATGCACCCATTTTGCGAATACAGGACCTGCTACTATTGCTGCTGGAAGAGCAATAACCAATGAATAGAGCAAAACTCTTCCTAAGTCTGCATTATATATTCCAATGGCTGTCATCGCTCCTGGATGGGGGGGCACCAGACCGTGTACAATCGATAGTCCTGCAATTACAGGCAGTGCAATTAGTAGAATATTCTGTCTTGTTGTTTTATGAATAGAAATTACTAACGGCAGTAAAATAACAATTCCGACTTCAAAAAAAACCGGAATGCCTATTATAAAGCCGGCAAAGAGCATCGCCCACGGCAACTTTTTGATTCCAAAAAACCTAATAAAAAACTCCGCGACCTGCATGCCAGCACCTGAGTCTGACATCATTTTTCCTAAAATCGTTCCAAGCGCCAAGATTCCAACAAGGTGACCTAAAACACTGCCGACTCCTGTTTCATAAGCTCCCACAATTTTGTCCATTGAAAGCCCTGACATAATAGCCAGAAATAAACTGGCAACGGTTAAGCTGATAAAAGCGTGCCACTTCCACCAAGAGACCCCTAATACAACAATAACAATGGCTAGGCATGTCACAAGCAATAGATACATATCCATACTAAATTCCTCTTTTCCCCCATTTAGTAAACGCTCTCATTTTTTCAGGCGAAAAGAATATGTATTCTTCTCGCACTTCTTAAATATCGTAATTCACAATGTATTGCTGCATCTCTGTATTATAATAGCCCTCACTGTATTCAATGATATTTCCTTCTTCATCATATGAATACCGTGATCTTTTTAATAGCGCTTCTCCGGCCTGCACATTCAGTCTTTCGCCTACATAAGAATCAGCTTTTGCAACAGCAAACTGATCTCGAAATTTCTCCAATGTAATATCCTGTTCTTCAATCAAATCGTATAACGATTGTGCATTTAAGTGTGTTAATTCTATCCCTTCCATGCGCTGCATGGTTAAATAATGCGTGTAATGAATATAAGGTTCATTATCTAAATAGTAAAGACGTTCTATTCGAATGCATTGCTCACCGAACAGCTTATATAAAGTTGTTTCTGGTGCATTTTCAATTGTCTCTGCCCCAAGCAGCCTTTTTTGAATGATATGCCCTTTTTCCACCAACACTTCGGTAAAGCGTTTTCCTTTTGACAGCCTTGAAATGGATGTATTTCGAATAACTTTTGTTCCTTTACCGCTTTTTGTTTCTAAATATCCATCTTTCACAAGTTCTTTAATAGCATTTCGAACCGTAATTTTACTTACTTGAAATTCCTCTTCCATCTGCGGTTCAGAAGGAATATTTGTTTGAATGGGATACACGCCATGCAAAATTCGATCTTTTAAGATATTTTTTATTTGCAAATACAATGGTCCTTTTTTTCGAGATACGTTCACTATTACATCCTCTACCTTTCTACATCGCCTACTGATTCTGTCATCGCTTTTTGTATATCGTACTGGGATGACATAGGAGTATCGCCTACGATTGTATGAGCAAGCATTCCCGCTGTTACAGCGAATGCAACAGTCTTTTCTGTCGAAAAGCCCTCTAACTCGCCATATAAAATGCCGCTTGTATAGGCATCTCCTGCGCCTATTCTATCATAGACAGAAAAAGTAATCGTATCAGAAAATGTAAATGTATGATTTTTATATATAAAACCGCACAAAGAGTGCTTATTGTCCTTATTAATAGATCGGTGCGTACCGGCTACGACAGAAAGATCGTACTTCTTTGCCACCTTTGGAATTAGTTTCATCAGCTGCTCTCTTCTGCTTGTTTCTTCTGTTTCCATCTTAAGAATGTGCATAGCATCTTGTTCATTCATCATTACGATATCTGCAAGGTACAGCATATCTTCATAATGAGGTTTTGCGCTTTCATATCCTCCATCTCCCCATAGAGACGGACGGTAGTTACAGTCAAATACGACCATACCACCGCGTTCTTTTACCGCTTTGGCAAATGATTTCATATGGAACCGGACGGAATCATTCATTGCCAGAGAGATTCCGCAAAAATGCATCACATCTACTTTCTCCGCAATATTCTCAAAATCATATATGCCTTCAGGAGCTCTGTTGAAGCTGCTTTCTAAACGATTGGTATATGTAACCCGGCTAGATCGGGACCCAAATCCATTTTCTAAAAAATACATACCGACATGTTTTCCGCTGCGTTTAATAAATGACTGTGAAATACCTAACTTTTTAAGATAAGATACAGCCGCATCTCCCACAGCGTTATCCGGTAAAGCAGAAATCAAATATCCCGTATATCCGAAGTTAGCTAACCCCGCCGCTACATTTACCCCTGTACCAGAAAACGAATAGCTTAATGTATGAGCTTGAGAAAGTAATTCATATCCTGGTACTTGTAAACGCATCATTACCTCTCCAAATGCTGCAAAATTCTTAGCCATGCTGATCAACTAACTTTTTCATCTTTTCAAGAAGCTCGCGTACATCATTTACTTTTGTCTTTCCTGTTTTCTGATCAATAATTGACGAATAAACATGCGGAATAATTTTTGGAACGTCTGCTTCCAAAGCAATACGCAAAATTGTTTCAAAGTTTTCTTTATCAATTCCGCCAGTTGGCTCTAAAGCGAATCCTTCTTCCCCGCAAGCGTCTGCCACAGCTCGGAATTCCTCTTCATAGCTTAACCCTTTCATAGGAAAATACTTGAGCGCGTTTCCTCCCATGTCACGTACTAGGGAAATAGCTGTTTTGACCGGTACAATAGCTTGTTCATCATGCGCTGCACTAACTGGGCCAGTCGAAATATTTACGTAGCCGACTTTGCCGGTTGGGGACACTAAACTATTAATCCAGCTATCCTTTTCACCTAGATTAGCACGTGTTGCTCCAACAGCAGGAAATACTTGATTAATATGACTGCCAGCATAATTCTTTGCAATTTCTGCTACTACAGCTGCCTGACGATTGTCTCCAGCGCCTAAACCGATTGATACTGCTTCTTCAATTTCTTTTCCGTATTCTTTCATTGCTTTTACTGCTTCTTCGACAGTAGAATAATCCTTGGATAACACGCCTACTAAGACATGCCCTTCTGCAGCCTCAAATACTTCTTTGGCATTTTCGATACTGTTTGCTAATACGTTTAACGCTGCGCGCTCTTTATAAAAACGTTTTGTAATGTTTGACATGTCACTTTCCTCCTACAATTTCGCGTATTCTAGACTCAATTACATGTATATCATCGCCCTTTAAAGGTCTGGGATCGATATCAAAATATCCTTGTCTTATCCCATAATCGCGTGTATAAATAGCAATTTCACCTTCACACAACTCTTTTACAACCTCTTTCGCAGTTGTATTAGCCCGTTCTGGACTGATTTGAATTCGTGCACGGAATATAGCTCGACCTGCTTCATCTTGTACAATTGTCACATTCACGCCTTCTATATCTTTTAATGACATCAATGCTTGTAAACTTTCTTTTTCTTGTTCACTTTTATCTTTTTTCTCGCGATACTCATCAAGAGCTTGAAGTAATCCAAACGTTGTTTCCTTACCAACTTTCATACTTCTTCCAATGCAATGTAATTGAACTTTCAACCATTCAATGTAGCTACGTTTACCACCAACAATTCCAGATGTTGGACCTTCAATTGCCTTTGAACCACTATAAATCGCAAGGTCTGAGTATTTTACATACTTTTGAAGGTCTTCTTCTGCCGCGGCATCCACAATCAATGGAATATTATTTTTCTGTGCAACTTCCCACGCTTCTTCCACAGAAATCATATTTTTTTGAACAGTGTGATGAGACTTCACATAAAGGATAGCAGCTGTATTTTCGGAAATCGCTTCTTCAATATGAGTCGCTCTACCCTCATTAGCATAGCCAACTTCAATAAGCTTTCCGCCACCTAAATAAACCATGGTTTCAACTGGGGCCCCGTACTGTACGTTATGACCTTTCAGCATAATAATTTCATTTTTGGAGATGACCTCTTGATGAAGGCGCTCGCTTTTACGGCGGTTTCCTTGTGTAACAAGAGCAGCAATAGAGAGAGCAATTCCACTTGAAGCTGAGTTAACAACCACAGCTGCTTCTGATCCTAGAATGTCAGCAATATAGTCACCTGCTTTACCAACTAAATCAGCAATCTCAACGTAATTTTGTCCTCCTTGCTTCATTGCATCCATTACTGTATCAGTTGGTGCTGATACTCCTAAGATGCTCATTCGGCCGCTCGCATTAATTACTCGTTTCAAGCCATATTTAGCATTCAATGAACGTTCCATTTACAACTACTCCTTTTGCTTTAATTATTTGCTTACCTTCTCTCTGCTCTCCTTCGGAATCAATAAACAGAACAGGCTCGTCTTCTATAGTAAAGAGAGTTAAATTGGCACGGTCTCCAACTTGTATCCTTCCTAACTCGGGTCTGTTAAGCCATTTTGCCGCATTAACAGTAACACCATTAACTACTTCTTCAAGGCTGTATCCTAAATAAAGAAATTTAGATAATACATGAGCTAAGCTATATACAGGCCCATTTAGTCGGTTCTTCCGATAAATATCTGTACTGATTGTATCGAATTTAACATTATGCTTTTTGGCAGCTTCTGCTACTTGAAACGAAAAGCTTGCATTTCCATGCCCTACATCCAAATGAACACCTCGTTGGATGGCCTCCATTAGGAGTGGAAGCGGCTTTCCTTCATTATCAAATAGATTATTAGCTTTTCCATTCAAATAGTGAGTAATAATGTCTCCTTTTTCTAGAATCGAAACAACTTCCTCAATAGCAGGAGGGCCAGATCCGATATGAACCATTAATGGAAGTGAAATTTCACTAGACATTTTTCGAGCAAAATATAAAGGCTCAATACCGCTTTTACCTACTACACTTTTACTTATACGGGCTTTTAAACCTACAATAATGCTTCTATATGCTTTCATGGCTTCCAAAATTTTTTCCGCTTTTAGCCACTCCATATTTGAAAGCTCATCTGTGCGTTTTAGACCAATACGCGAAATATTTAAAAACGCTAACAAATTAGTTTTTGCTGCATATTGGCTTTGAACTAAATCTGCTATTTGATCAGCACCGCAGCTACCTGCATCTACAAGTGTTGTTACTCCTTGTTTCACTCCTATCTCGTCTATCTCATCTCCATACGGCTCGAAATCTGGAAATGCATGAACATGTAAATCAATCCATCCGCTTGATATGTAGGTTCCTGAGTAATCATAAACAAGCGGTGCTTTTCCTTCACCAGCTTTTGCTATCTCAGAGATTTTTCCATTTTCTATAACAATATCAAACTCTTTTTCAGTGACCGATTTGACATTCCGTAATAGAAACCGATTCTCCATTTCGTTCACTCCCCTTATGATGACGCTTACACTAATGTTAATTATTTTTCTGCTTTTACAAATGTAGAATAACATAAAGAATTAAATAAGTAAATATAACGTTATAATGTTTTGATTCAAAAAAAAGATAAAAAGCGACCAATAGCCGCTGGTTTTTACCTTTTCTTGAATATATATGTCACTTTTGTTAACTCTTCCGATGCGCTCCATAGTTTTTCTGCTACGTCCGGTTTAAATAAAACGTCTCCCATCATATCTTTTACAGGATATCCTTTTTTAGCATCTTTTCCGTCCGGCCCAATATACGCACCGCCTTCTATTGCTTCAGTGGCTGCGTAAAGGGTAGGCAGCGCGCCCATTTCTGCAGATTGACTAAATAGCTTGACCAAAAGCTTCAACAAAGCGTTTGGCTCTTTGCCTGAACCGCGTGATAATAGGTTAGTATTCGAAATGCCTGGATGCACCGCCGCACTAATTGTCGTTGATCCCGCTGCTTCTAAACGTTTTTGCAATTCTTTTGCAAACAACAGGTTGGCGAGTTTACTTTGTCTATAGAACTTCATTGGACTGTAGCCTTTTTCCCCGTCTAGATTATCAAAATAGATTTCTCCAGAATTAGCAGCTATACTGCTTACCGTTACGACTCGTGAATGTGGAGTTTCCATTAGCAAAGGAAGAAGCAAACCCGTCAATGCAAAATGCCCTAAATGATTACAGCCAAACTGCAGTTCAAATCCATCTTTCGTTTTGCTGTGAGGCGGCACCATCACGCCTGCATTATTAATGAGAAGATTCAAAGACGAGTATTGTTGAAGAAATTGATTGGTGAAATGTCGAATAGAGATCAAGTCACTGAGATCTAATGACATAATCGTCACTTTAGCATTCCCGTTAGCCGCTTTAATTCTCTTTTCAGCCTCTTTCCCTTTTGCTTCATTACGTACAGCAAGAATGATTTCTGCTCCGCGCGCAGCTAGAGCCTTTGCAGCTTCAAATCCAATACCGCTGTTTCCTCCTGTTATAAGGGCTGTTTTTCCCGTTACATCGGGCATTCGTTCAGCTGTCCATTTTGTTATCATATAAGTTCTCCCTTTCAGCTATAGCTGTTTTTCTAGAATTTACGCGTCTAAGTCACACTAAATTAACGTTTTTTAAAATTAAAGTATGTATAAAGTATAATGTCTTCAAAACAAAAGGAACAAGCTTTTTCAAAGCTTGTCCCTTTTATATATTTATGTGGTTCGCGGAGAATCGTAGCGCCCAAACCAGTCGTACCGGTTTGTGGAGACCCACTTGTATAGCGGGCTAAAGGCTTTGTTCATCAATGGTAAATGCAAAAGCACACCTATTGGAAATGTAAGAGGCAAAACAGCTAAAAGGCGTCTGACCGTTTCAAATCCTGCTAGAACTTCTCCTTTTTTGGTCACCATATGAATTTGATCATATAAGTCTCTTCCTTCTTCTTTTAAGTAACTATACTCCGTTCGTTCAATGTATTGAACTGGAATCCACTGGATTCGGTTGGTCCAGTCCAGCGCTTTAATTATTTTTTTTACGTTGTAACATAAAGGACATTGCGCATCAAAAAATACTTTGTGTTTCATTGTTTCCACCTTTCTTCTTTTGTTTCTTTTTCCTTAATTTATAAATACCCTTTTCTCCTTTTTAATAACCACTATTAGGAGGCACTTCTTGTGCAGCCTGGCTTTAAAGTGAACATTTTTTGTGGGTTTCTTTTGTGAATCCGCAAAAGAAGACAGGATTTTTTTATAAAATATCACTTTTTTAGTTTAAAGCACTAAAAACATGTTAGAATAGATTTCATATTGATTTGAAGCACCAGGCATTTAGTCACATACTAAAAAGGACTAAATAGATGTAATGATAAAAGATAAAGATAAAGGTAATGTCTTCATAAACTTATCATGGAAGTAGGTTTATAAATAACGAAGAAAAAAGGAGGAACGGGTGATTACTTTTATCCAGTTCATATAAGCTTTTTTACGTAAGGATGTGTAAAAGATGAAAAATAAGTACATGCTGTCAGCTTCAGGTATGTATATTAACTACTTTCTACTGGGCATGGTCAATATCATGCTTGCATCAAATATGTCATTTTTGACAAAACAATTAAATACCGACGGTGCTGGAATCAGCTATATCATTTCTGCTATCGGAATTGGAAAATTGCTTTCGTATTCTCTATCAGGCGTCTTGTCTGATAAAGTCGGACGAAAGCCTTTGATTATTGTTTCGTCTCTGACGATGGCGATTTTTTTAATTGGCATTCCATTATCGCCAAATTATCAAACAGCCTTTATCTTTGCTATTATCGCTGGTATTGCAAACTCTGCTATGGATGCTGGAACGTACCCTGCTTTGATTGAGGTCTTTCCTAAATCTTCAGGTTCAGCCAGTGTTCTTGTAAAAGCATTTATTTCTGCAGGAGCGGCACTTTTGCCGTTTATGATTGCCTTTTTTGCAGATCGTGATTTGTTTTATGGGTATGCTTTTTTTCTTCCTGCTCTTATTTATTTACTAAATATGATCTTTATGTTCAAACTGCCTTTTCCCAATCATAAACGCGAACAGAGTACAGTTCAACAGCTAAATACAGCAGAGAATAAATTTATCTCTGCTCCTAAAATGAAACAAGAAGGAATTGCTCTTATTGTGATTGGATTTACTTCTACAGCGCTTTTTACGGTGGCTCAAATTTGGCTCCCTACTTATGGTCAACAAGTATTAGGTATGGCTGAAAGCAGCTCGGTCCGCCTTTTAAGCTACTACAGCATCGGAGCTTTAATCTCTGTTTTAGTATTAGCTGTATTATTAAGCAAAGTGCTTCGTCCTGTAACGGTTATTCTCGTTTACCCGATGATTACCCTTATAGCCGTACTTACGCTTCTTTTTGTTAAAGTACCTGCTATTGCAATTGCAGCTGCTTTTTTCATGGGATTTTCTACGGCTGGGGTCTTTCAATTAGCGATTACTGTTATGACCGAGCTTTTCTGGAACAAAAAAGGAACGGTTACCGGAATTGTCGCGACGGCTGCTGGATTAGCTGCTATTTTATTGCCTTTAGCAACAGGGCTCATGTCTAAAACGGGACATATTTCAATTATCTTTATTTTTGATGCGATGCTCTCAGTAGTAGGTATGGCAGCGGCAGCTTTTGTTAATTACCGCTACCGCAAAATCTTAAATAAAAATCGCAGCGAACAAATTCAAGAAACAGCCTCATAAAAAAGAGGCGGGGGCAAAAATATTTTAGAGAAAGTAAAAAAAACGAACCATTAATCAATGGTTCGTTTTTTTTTGTTATGGTGAACGTATGTGTCATTTGTTTAGGTCCTTCTAGCAGTTGATTGGAGAGCAAGGCGAAAACTCCTGCGGGAAAAGTGGAACAGATGAGACCCCGCAGGAGCGCAAGCGACGAGGAGGCTCATCCGCCACCCGCGGAAAGCGAAGACTTGTACGGAAATCAACTGCGGTGGCACAAGCAGTCCAGCTCATGTATACTATTTGTCCGCCTTTAGATTGAATTAATTTGGTAATGTCTCAACCTCTTCTTAACTTTTCTTTTCAACTCATTTCCTCAGCTGATTTTTGCTTCATAAACAGGAACATCACACCTGAAATAACCGAGAAAACAGCTAAAATGTAAAAAGTAGAAGGCAGCGGAATCACGCTGACTAGCGACCCCATAGCTAAGCTACTGACAACTGCTGAAGTTTGTATAGCGGTCATATATGCCGTTGTGGCTAGTCCAATTTGACGCGGAGAGAGTGACTGAGCATACACCATTCCCACTCCCATTGTAGCGGACAGAATAAAAGCATAAAATACTTGAAGCACAATTAACCCACTCAGCGGTAAATGAAGGCTCGTTAAAATAAAATAAAGCACTTGGCAAGCAATTCCAATGATAAAGAATCGTTTAACTCCGATCTTATCAGAAAAATAGCCCCCTAACGGCATAAATACTAGCTCAAAAACAGATGTAACAGTAAAGAGAAACCCTACAATCGAAACGGATTGTTTTAACGTATCCGTTATGTAGAGTGGCAAATACATAGAACGCCCGGAATCACCCGCAAAAATGAAAAGAGCTGCTACGAATACAGCTATTAATACAGAAGGTATACCGGCTGGCGCTTTTGAAGATCCATGAACTGAAGTTTGAGGCATACTGTCTTCTTTAAGCGCAAAAAGAACCCACCCTAAAGTTGCTAGCGATAACAACCCTGATAATAAAAATAAAAGAGTATACCCTCCGTGGTCAATAATTAAAGCGCCAAGCATAGGTCCAAAAATATAGCCTTGTGAAAAAGCCATTCGCACGGTACCAGTAATCGTACCTGCCTGCGATTTGCTTTCTTGCTTTTTAACAATAAAATCATTCAGCAGGGCAAAGAAAAAAGAGAACGCATTAAACCCTCCTATAGCAAGTAAAACGAGTGCTATTGTATAAGAATGCGTAAACGCTAACGGCATTCTTGAAATGGTTCCAATCAGTAACGCCCAAATAATAAATGGCTTTCGTTTCCCCCATTTGTCTGATAACGAAGCTAAATAAAACGAGACGACTAAACCAATAATGCTCATTGGCACAAATAAAAATCCTGCTTGAAAAGAAGTGGCATGCAATGTATTTGTTGCCCAAACCGTTAGATAAGGCATAAAGCCGCCAACAGATAATCCAATAATAAATAATGAAATAAAAATCGTTCGAAAATCCCGGTCTGTAAATACAATCTTTATGCCTGATACAAACGAATTTTCTGTTTTTGACATAAACTCATTTCAACCCTTTCTATCCAGCTGTCAAACGTTCCATTTCCGCAAAAAAATGCACCTTTCTTCAAGAAAAATTAGAAGAAAGGTGTGTAAATGAAGGTTATTTTCCAATTTGTACAGCAATTTTTTCTTTTTGTTCTTCTTTGCTGATAAGTTCTTTGAATTTGGTCAAAAGAGGTGCTTTTAATTCTTCATCTTTTAATGCAAAAGCAAGAGTCGTAAAAATAAAATCTAATTTTTCTCCTGCATCATAACGTTCGCCCTCGAATTCGTAAGCATAAATAGAACGGTCTATATTCATACGCTGAATAGCATCTGTCAGCTGAATTTCCCCGCCTTTTCCAGCTTCCTGCGTTTCAAGATAATCAAAAATGTCAGGTGTAAATACATAGCGTCCAATAATTCCTAAATTAGACGGAGCTTCTTCGAATGATGGTTTTTCTACAAAACCATTCACTTCGTATAACCGGTTTTCATTTGCTTTTGGATCTATAATCCCATAACGGTGAACGGATTCTTCCTCTACGCGCTGTACGCCGATAACCGATGATCCCGTTTGGTTATACTGGTCAATCAGCTGTTTTAAACAAGGCTGATCTGGGTCTGTTAAATCATCTCCAAGTAAAACTGCAAACGGTTCGTTTCCAATAAACTGTCGAGCACAGCCAATTGCATGGCCAAGGCCCTTCATTTCTTTTTGACGAACGTAATGAATATTCGCTAGTTCAGAGATATGCTCCATTTCTTCTAATAGTTCAGTTTTTCCCTTTTGATGAAGCAAGTGCTCCAGCTGAATATTGTGATCAAAATGATTTTCAATTGCTTGTTTCCCGTTTCCTGTAACAATTAAAATATCTTCGATTCCTGATTTTAAGGCTTCTTCTACAATAAATTGAATTATGGGTTTATTTACAATTGGAAGCATTTCTTTTGGGATAGATTTTGTAACGGGTAAAAAACGAGTACCTAACCCTGCTGCTGGTATAACTGCTTTTTTTATAGTCTGCATATTATATTTACTCCTCTCTGTTAGTTATCTAGCTGCCTTACATCTATTACGCTTTGACAGGCACCACATTGAAAATTTCTTTCACTCCTTGCTTGTATCCTCCCGCTGAGCGAAGTGATTCTCCAATTTGTTGTGCATGCTGTTTATATGTGTGAGTAGTTAAAACGTCGTTAACTGTCTTTTTGATTAGCTCAGCAGATACATTATTTTTATCTAATTTTACACCTGCTCCTAACTCCTGCACGCGATCGCCAACCATAAATTGATCCACTGCCATTGGAATAACGACAAGGGGCGTATCGTAGTATAACCCTTCACTGCTGCTGTTCATTCCGCCGTGAGTAATGAATAAATCCGCACGTTTTAAAATTTCTAGCTGCGGTACGTATTGTTTCACAACGAAGTTTTCTGGAATGTGTGCTAATTCTTCAGGTTTTGTATTTTTACCAATAGATAAAATAACTTTACCCTCAAAATCTTTTAATGCTTCTACACATAAGTTATAGATTTCTAGCTGCTGATTAAAAATAGTTCCCATAGAAACAAAAATAATTTTTTCATTTTCATTTTGTAAGTAAGAAGGATCTTCAATGTCTAATCGTTTAACAATTGAAGGACCAATAAACTTGTACTCACTCGTAAATTCAGATACGTTTGGCTGAAAGAATTCTGACGTAAATACTAGCGTAATATCCCCTGGATTCGACATAATGTCAATGGAATCTTTTAACTGGGTATTATATTGGTTGTTGAACTTATTTAATGATTTTTCGAATTGAGGATAAAAGGAAGATTGGTCAGGTTCTGTTTGACCACTTGGCATCATACAAGTTGCTAACTCCTTATTTAACGCAAATGTTGTACAAAGAGAAACCTTCGGAAGCTGAAGAAGGTCGGCCACAGCGGAACCTGCTAAAAGGTGATAATCATAAAGTACATAATCATATGTTTCATGTTTCGTTTCACTCATAATTTTAGTAATAATATTTTCAGATTCATTTAAAAACAAATTCATTATTTCATAGCGGTCATAAGACTCTTCGTTTGTCATCCGGTTGCTCATATCAAGACTTGGACGAAAATCTTCGTATTCACGAAATTCCGCGCCTGATTTCCGAATTTTTTCAGCATAGTCTTCAATGCCGTAATAGACGACCTTTTCCCCTTGAGTCATCAACTCTTTTACAATTCCTAAAGAAGGATTCACATGCCCTTCACCTGGAAAGCCTATTACTAATACTTTTCCCATAATATTCATTCCTTTCACTTAATTAATAATTAAATTACTTAATTGTTCATTTAGTAAATTTATTGTATAGAAACTGAATTTACTATAAATTATCTTTATCGTAAAGTCATTAAGCGTTTTCAACTAAAAAAAGGTTAAATAGGCTCATTTTGGAATATAGTTATAAATTAACTCAAGAAAAACAAATATTGTAAAATTTCTCTCGTTTGTAAATAGATGTATGCGCTTCATTATGATGCAAATAAAAAACACACCTCACTAAATCAAGCAAGAGGTGTGTTTTTTATTTAAAAGTTGTATAACTCCCATATATCTGAGGTTTCTGAACCAATATACCAAGCTGCCGCCCCACCTAAATGATAGTCATTAATTAATTTAACCCGGCGCTGCATAGATGCTTTGTCTTCGAGCCATATTTGATGCTTCGTACCATTTTCCGTGTATTCTACATAGTACTGTGAGGCTTGGCTATCCCATTTTTTAGCTAACTTTTTAGAAGAGATAACAGCTTCGGCTTCTTTCATCGTTAAGTCTTTTGTGACAACTTTTTTGGTCGATAGGTCCGTTTTCCATTCTCGCGTATAAAAAGGAACTCCCAGAAGGATTTTGTGTGCAGGTACATCTTTCATAAGAAGTTGTGTGCCTTCTTTCACCCAAGGCAGTGAAGCAACAGATCCTGGAATCTGACTTCCTCCCCAGTGTTCTTCATATCCCATCATAATGACATAGTCTGCCACTTGACCAATCTGTTTCCTATCAAAGCTTCCCGACCAAAAAGGATCATTATTTTCTCTTGTTACGTCTACTGAAATAGTCATACCATGAGGTTTTAACGCTGCTTTTAATTCTTTAATAAATAAAACAAAATCTTGTTTGTTTTTAATATTAATGTTTTCAAAGTCAACATTGATCCCATCGCTGTTTGTTTTTACTAGCGAACTTTCTATTGATGATACAAGCTTTTTCCGCTTTGCTTTATTGCTTAGCACATCACTTGTAAGTACATCATCAAAATTGTTACCAATAAGCGGCCAGACTTTTTTGCCGTTTTTATGAGCCGTTTGAACATATGATTCATTTATAGAAGATGAAACAACTTTGTCATTCGACGTTAGCGTAAACCCACGAGGTGAAACAACGTCTAAATTCTTTTGCTTCATCGATTCTGTATAGCCTGCTGTTTTTTCATTAAAGCTCCAACCCATAACTACAGGCTGATGCTTCTTTTGCACTAAATCAGATTTTTTGATCCAGCCCTTTTTCCCTTCCAAAAGCTGTACTTGTACATAGTAATCAGGAATAATAAGCGTTTGTCCGGGCTTAATATTTGTTGAGGATAGCTGATTTAACTTTGTTAATTCATTTGCTTTTACACCGTACTTTACGGAGACTTTCCAAAGCGTATCTCCTGATACTACTTTATGTAACAAGCCTTTTGGTGGTATTTTCAGCGTTTGCCCTGGAATCAGCTCCGTCTTTTTTAGCTGATTTTGTTTTATTAGATCACTGACTGTTACACCGTATTGCTTAGCTAGTAGCCATAGTGTATTTCCCGGCACTACCGTATGAGTAGTAACTTGAGCTGCATCTCCAGCTTCAGATGAAATGACAGGAAATTCTTCTTCTTTTTTCACTGTTTGCATAACAGAAGAATGTAAGGAAGGAGAATGATATACGTTTACGTTGTCACCTTTGACAGTGCCCACTGAAGAAGCAGCGGCTCCTTTACTCATCGGGGCCAATCCTCCACTGAAAAGACAGAGAACGATCAGGCTCATACATATTTTCTTCATTTTATAATTTCGCCTCCCCACTTTTTGACATCACCTGTCTAGTTTACTACTCCTATAAGATAGAATCCTAGAGGTACATTGTGGTAAAGAAACGTCTGGGTATACGTGAAATTCAAATAAAAAAGCTTACCGTCCGATGACGATAAGCTTTCGTTTCTTATGCATTTCCCACTACATTTTGATCCTTAATATCCATATCAATTGTATTAGCGGTACTGGTACTGCTTGTAATATTCATAAAATTCCCTGTGTTCCCGCTGCCAGAACCGACTGTTGTAAAAGCTGTACTCTTTGGCTTAATAGCCAGACAATCACCAAACTCCACTGAAGATGAAACCAATACATTTGAGATATTTACGGCTCCTACTACCGATGGCATCTGCCTCTCCTCCTGTTCATTATCTATCTGCTATATGATATGAGCAGAAGGCCAAAAAGTAGCTTTTTCATCTTTTTAATTTTATTAAGGATCAATTCGTTTATACCTTGATTCTGCAAACATATATACTCCGTATGCCATAAGCCCGATTGATACGATAGCCAGCAGTACAGACCCAAAAGGACGCTGTGCTACTTCAGCAAGGGCTCCATCTAACCCTTTCGTTTCGTCTGGATCTGCTTGAAGAGCCGTGCGAATCAGAAAGAAGCCAATAATGCCAAAGACGATACTTCGAGCAATAATACCTGTTTTTCCAATATGCCCGCTCCATCGCCACTCTTCTTTTGACATTTCGTTTTTCTTTAGTTTTTTTAGGAAGCGTCCTGAAAGAGCCCAATATACTTGTCCAATCCCAAAGATAATAACGCCGATACCTGTAAGCGCAATGATGGTTTGCCCAAAGGGATAAGATAACAACTTGGCTGATACCGTTTGATAATGCTTACCTGACGTATGAACGTGAGCATGAAGCAAAATTTTTACCGAACTCACACAAAGACTAATATAAAACGTGGCTACCACTAAATAGCCTAAACGAGTAAAAACGCCTTTTACGCCATGCCCAACGTGGTGAGGATCAAAAATAGCAGAAATGATTTGCCAAAACGCATATCCACTTAAACCTACTGCCAAAATAATTAAAATTAAAAATCCAAACGGCTGCTTTGCAATGGTGTGTAGGGCTCCTTGAGAAGTAACTAAATCGCCTTTTAATCCGAAAGCTGTCTGAATTGCTAATATACCGATGATAAAATAGACCACACCTTGAGCCACATGACCAAACCGTGAAAAACGCACGACAAATGGCTTAGTACGTTCTTTTAAGCGATGTAACTTTCGACCAAACGTATCTTTTTTAACAAATGGAGATTCACCCATACGTTTCCTCCTGCTTTTTGAAAACAAACTTTATTTTATAAAACACCTGAAAATAAGCGAGCAAATGATTCTTTCGAACGTTCTACTAAGCTTCGTTTGTAAAATGCTACTGGTTTGATCAAATGACTGTCTTCAATATCTTCTTCGTAATTTTTGATGAGCGTTTGAATCGTCTCTCCTTCAATTAAAAATGCATTAACTTCAAAGTTCAGATGAAAACTTCTCATATCCATATTTGCAGTACCGACCGAAGCCATGTCTCCGTCTATAATCACAATTTTTTGATGCAAAAAACCTTTTTTATACGAATATACTTCAATTCCACAGCGAAGAAGTTCTGCAAAATATGACCTCGTTCCATATTGAGTCAGAAAGCCATCATTAATTTCTGGTACCATAATCCGTACCTCTACACCTTTTCTAGCCGCAATACGAAGGGCGGTTCTTATGGCTTCATTTGGAACAAAATAAGGAGTTGAAATCCAGATTGATTTCGTCGCGCTTGTAATCATAGTATAGTAATAATCACTCATATTTTCCTGCGTATCCGGCCCTGTCGCCACCACTTGCACAAAGCCTTCTCCTTCGACAGGATGAGGCTTTGTATACGCTTCATTGTTAATTAAGCATTCTCCAGAAACGTATTCCCAATCGAACATAAAGATTGAATGCAAGGTTTGAACAGATTCTCCTTTTAGCATCAGATGAGTATCTCTCCAAAAACCAATTTTTTTGTTTTTTCCTAGATACTCATCCCCAACATTCAATCCCCCTACAAAACCTACTTCCCCGTCAATTACGACTATTTTACGGTGGTTTCGAAAGTTAAATTTTTGATTGAAAAATCCATACTTAATAGGTAAGAAAGGATGCACTTTAATATTCGCTTTTTTCATTCGTTTAATATCTGAACCCGATAGTGTAAAACTTCCCATTGTATCGAATGTAAAGCGCACTTCTATACCTTCGCTTGCTTTTTTTATTAAAATATCAATGATTTCTTTTCCTAGAGAATCTGAGTGAAACATATAGTATTCCATATGAATAAACTGTTTTGCTAATTGCAAATGCTTTTTGATTTCATTAAACGTTTCTTGCCCGTTCTTAAGGACGTAGGTTTTTGTATGAACATTCATCTTCGTCAAAGATACACATTGAAGATACTGAGCAAAGTAACGCTGGTGCGATTGAAGCGGCGATAGATCAGGCGTCGTTTCTTTGTCTGCCATCTTTCTAAGCATCTCTCGGTTATGCATACGCTTTTTTTTAAACATATGCCCCTTTAAATAGAGCTGTCCTGAATACAAATAAAAGAAAAAGCCTGCAACAGGGAAGAAAAAGAGGACATATATCCAAACCAACGTACTTTCAGGCGTTCGATTTTCAAGCATAAGTGAATACATACAAATGAAAATGATGACCCCATATAATCCAACTAAGGCATACTTCCAATGAACATCAATAGAGGTAAAAAAGAAAGCATAAATGGAAAGTAAAATAATAAATAAAAAAATAAAGTCCAACCGGCGTTTTTTCATAAAAGCTCTCCTAAAAACAAACTGTATTGTATCACTTGTCTACCTTTCATATGAGGTAGTATATGGAATACACAGAATTCTTATCATGCACGCTACATAAATTGTACATATATTTGCACAAAAAGCAGTTTAGCCGCTTAAGCAACTAAACTGAACTACCTCAGACAAGCATCATTCATATACCTATACCCTGGATGGTAAAACAAAAAACCTCCTTACGGGGAGGTTTTTTGTTTTACACGCATGACGATGTCTTTTTATGAGTTGGTATAACCGGACTCTTTTTCTTTTTTAGGCCAAACGAAATTAGAAAGAGATAATAAGAAATCAATTCCTACAATAACTGTCCAAAATTCCACTACACTTTTCAGCACGTTGGTTTTTCCATTTGGTACTATATACATCATCGCCGCTAAAAGAGCTGCTCCAATAGCGTAAGCAACAAGATGCTGTAGCCATGCCTTAAAATAATGCTTTGCATATTCTTTTCCATAGCGCCTACGAGGTTTTTCTCCGCTTTTCATCACATAATATTGAAAGCGTTCGTCTGCCCATTGAATCATACTTTTTCCAAAAGCGATCGAAATTCCAATATACACGGCTGCAATAGCGTGAGCATACGTCGCTCTAGCACCTCCGTAAAGGTCTATGCTTGTCACAATCAGAAGAAAAAAATCAACAACAGGTGTTAGAGCTAAAATAAAAAAACTGAGCTTTTGTTTTTTAAACATATACCTTGCTGCTAATCCTAAAACGATGACTATCCAAAAAGCGATTTCACATGCAATAATCATCCAGGCTATTAAGTTCAAATAATCCCCTCTCTTCCTCTCCTTCAACGAATAGACAATTGGTTTTAAGTAAAAAATTTTTATGCATAAATTTATTTTTATGTATATACGTCCTGCTTCATAACCTTACGGCTTATTCCATCCTCAGCTGAGTTCTAAGATTCGTTGAACCGTATTTGCTAGGCGGATCTTTTAAATCGATGTCTATAATACTCCCAGCTCATTCCTACCCCGACTCCAATCGAATAAGCTAGTATATCGCTCCATAAGAAGCCATACCCCAGAATGAGCCCTCCTAGCGGAGTCTTTCTTATCTCATCAATCCACCGAGCATGATACAGCTGTGTAAATTCAATGAAGTAACAAAACACTATAGCAAACATACCAATCATTTTTGTCCTCCATGCAGGAAACGAAAAACCCGCGCTGACAAAAATCATTAAGGCCCATAACGAATCTCCCGCATATATATTTACGATGTGAGGAAGATACGCGGTAAGTTTTCTTGATAAAAGGCCTGCTCCCATGATCACAAAAGCTAGAAGAAGATATACCCATCTATTTCTTTTATTCATTTCAAACTCCTTTTTTCTTCTTAAATACTCTGTAGCAATAAGCCTTCACTGTATAATTTTATCAGAACCGCAGACTGTTAAATACCGCTTTTTTTCATTTTTTACAGCTTCCCCCTACGTATATATGACAACTGTCATAGTTTCTATATGACACGTATGTCTTAAATAGTCAGAAAAATCTCTTTATACTGAGGGTAATATACGGTGATGAAAGGAATTTCATATGACTATACAAAAACAAAAAAATTTACGAAAACAAGTTGCACCTTTTGAAAAAGCAGTAATGAAAGACAGCATAAGACAATTGATTAATACTTTTTTACCTTTTTTCACACTGTGGTTTCTCGCTTATGAGAGCCTTTCAATTTCTTATTTTTTAGCATTTCCGCTAACTGTTATCGCAGCAGGATTTTTAGTAAGAATATTCATTATTTTTCATGACTGTTGTCACTATTCTTTCTTTAAGAGTAGACAACACAATAAAATTCTCGGAACCATTACCGGTGTCTTAACGATGTTCCCTTACAGTCAATGGGGACATAGCCATGCAATTCACCATGCAACAAGCAGCAACTTAGATAAAAGAGGTACGGGTGACATTTGGGTGTTAACCGTAACAGAATATAAAGAAGCTTCTATATGGAAAAAAATCGCTTACCGTATCTATCGCAATCCGTTCATTATGTTCGGCGTGGGACCTATATATGTATTTTTGATTACGAACCGATTCAATCAAAAAAATGCAAAGAAACAAGAAAGAATGAATACGTATCTTACAAATGTATTGATCGTTGCATTAGCAGCAGCGACCTGCTGGTTGGTAGGTTGGCAGGCGTTCCTATTAATTCAAGGACCGATTTTCTTCATTTCAGGTTCAATTGGAATTTGGCTGTTTTATGTACAGCATCAGTTTGAAGATTCTTATTTTGAAGAAGATGAGCACTGGGATTATGTAAAAGCAGCCGTTGAAGGAAGTTCATTTTACAAGCTTCCAAAACTATTGCAATGGCTAACAGGCAATATTGGGTTTCACCATGTACATCATTTAAGCCCAAGAGTGCCCAACTATAAGCTTGAAGCTGTTCATCAACACACACAGCCTCTTCAAAATGTACCAACCATTACACTCGCAACAAGTCTTCGCTCTCTTCGATTCCGTCTATGGGATGAAGAAAACAAAATGTTTGTGAGCTTTAAAGAAATAAAAACACGCTCAGCTGCACCAAAAGCAAGCAGAATTTCATCTCAAACAAAAGCAGAACTTTAATAAAATAAAACAAAACAGTCAAGCTTTCAAAAGCTTGACTGTTTTATCTATCTCTCTAAACTTATTTCGTTCTACTTTGTGGTAAACTAATAGTGTATTTTAACAAGTAAACGAGGTTCTTTATGAAAAAATATACGTTTTTCCAAAAAATCACTGGGCTATCTCCTTACATATGGACGGTATTTGTCATTCTACCATTTTATTTTATTTTACAGTCTTCATCCATGAATCACATTATTGTTGGTTCGTTACTCACCATCTTATTTTTTATTTTCTATCGTTTTGCGTTTGTTTCAACAGGCAAGTCCGTTTACGTATGGACGGCTTTGTTAATCGTTATTTCCTTAGCCCTGACAACTATTTTCAATTATATTTACTTTGCCTTTTACTTTGCTTTTTTTATCGCTTATTTTATTGGAAATATCCAAAAACGACTCGCTTTCTTCACTTTGTATGCTGTTCATTTAATTAGCACCGTTATTTCTGTAAACTTTAACGTTGTTATGCAAGAGGAGATCTTTTTAAAACAGCTGCCTTTCATTTTTGTAATTTCCATCAGTGTGATTGTACTGCCATTTAGCATTTATAATCGGAAGAAGCGAGACCGTCTGGAAGAACAGCTTGAAGATGCAAATAAACGTATTTCTGAACTTGTAAAACAGGAAGAACGCCAGCGGATAGCTCGCGATCTGCACGATACGTTAGGCCAAAAGCTGTCTCTTATCGGTCTAAAAAGTGATTTAGCAAGAAAACTTATTACAAAAGATCCTGAAAAAGCAAAATCAGAATTAAAAGATGTCCAGCAAACAGCGCGCACGGCTCTTAATGAAGTGAGAAACATGGTTTCTCAAATGCGTGGAATCCGCCTTAGTGAAGAACTAAAACGCGTTCAAGAGCTTTTAGAAGCTGCCGAAATTAAGTTTGTAGGAGAAGAGGCCATTTCATTAGAGAATGTATCGTTGCTCATTGAAAATATTCTTAGCATGTGCTTAAAAGAAGCAGTAACCAATGTGGTCAAACATAGTCAAGCCACCGTTTGCACGATTACTTTACATCAGTCTGCAAAAGAAGTAGGCATAACGGTAGAAGACAATGGAATTGGTATCAATACGAAGAAAACCTGCTGGAAAGGAAATGGTCTTTTAGGAATGAAAGAACGGCTGGAGTTTGTAAACGGCCATCTTGATATCTCCAGTCAAGGGGGGACGATTATTCATATTACAGTTCCAAACATCGTTAAACATATTAAGGAGGAACAATTATGATTCGAATTGTCATTGCCGAAGATCAGCAAATGATGTTAGGGGCTTTAGGCTCTTTGTTAAATTTAGAGGATGACATGGAAGTTGTCGGAAAAGCTTCAAATGGGGAACAAGCAGTATCACTTGCTAAGCAGCACCAGCCAGATATATGCGTAATGGATATCGAGATGCCTCTTAAAACTGGGCTTGAAGCTGCAGAGGAACTGAAAGATTTAAACTGCAAAGTCATCATTTTGACAACATTCGCTCGCTCCGGCTATTTTCAAAGAGCTTTGAAAGCCGGCGTAAGCGGATACTTGCTAAAAGATAGTCCGAGTGAAGAACTCGCAAATTCCATTCGAAGCGTGATGGCAGGCAGACGCCTCTATGCTCCAGAATTAGTGGATGACTTATATAGTGAATCTACCAGTCCTCTTACAGCTAGAGAGAAAGAAGTATTAGCTCTAGTAGCTGATGGAAAAAACACAAAAGAAATTGCTGACGAACTATCTATTAAGACTGGAACGGTGCGCAATTATATTTCTACCATTCTAGACAAACTTGAAGTAAAGAACCGCATTGAAGCCATTACTCGCTTTAAGGAAAAAGGCTGGTTCAAATGAAAAAAGCATGCATCAAACCGAGATGCATGCTTTTCAATCATTTGGCAATTTATCGTACCCTAATTTGTCGATGATCACAACATGCTCGGGGAATTCATCAAGCAGCTGCTGTTTTGTGAATAATTCAAAGTCACGGAAATCAAAACCTGGTGCGACCATGCATCCAACGAGAGAAAACGTATTCTCATTTGCCACAGAGGAACCAAAAATCGTATCTCTTGGAACTAAAAATTGAGGAACTTCTCCATTTTCTAAGTTTGTACCTAGTTTTACTTCTTGATAGGTTCCGTCGCGGTAAATAATATGAATGGTTAAAGGACTTCCCCCATGATAGTACCATAGTTCATCTGATTGCAGCCGGTGGAAATGCGATACATCTTGAGACCTTAATAAAAAGTAAATACTCGTGTATAGGAAGCGTTTATCATCAAACTGCGATGACACTTCTTTATCAGAAATTTCATCGTTGGAGCGATAGGTTTGTTTATAATACCCTCCTTCTGGATGAGGCTGAAGCTCGAGCTTTGAAATCCAATATTCCCACTTATGTAAATCCATTACGTTCCTTCCCTTCCTTTTTCTTTTATCATTAACTACATCATAGTAAATCATTCTTTCTAACACAACAAACGGCTTCATTATTCCATCAGGAAAAATGAAGCCGCTACCACTGGTATCTTATCATTACATCCTACCCTTTCTGTTAGCACGGTTATATCTATACCTGCTAGGATGGCAGCGATGAAATAAATATGTCATATACAAATCTAACTGAAATCGATCTCCCTCAATGAAACATTGAAACGGCTGTTCTCTGCCTTGATCGTTTTTTGCAGATGAACGCTGCTTAAACGGGACAATATTCATCTCTTTTCCCCCTCAGACAAATGTACTTTCTAGTGTAAATGCTGATGACAAACGTAATATTTTTTGATAAAAGTGAGGGCTGCCTGTGCATCTTGAATGCCAAGCTTTTTACAAACGCCAGCTAACATGAGCAGTTTGTACATAACCAGCTTTTGATTATTTGTTGCCAGTACGTAATAAACAATCGTATTAGCAACTGCCCGCGGTAATCTTATTTTTTTCAACTCATATAGCGCAGCAGACGAAGACATGCCTGCTTCAGTTAAAATCTGCTCAGTTGTGTACGTCTCCAAATAGCGAGCAAGCTTTCTTTCTTTATCGTTAAATATACCTTTAGAATCGTTCATTTTCTCTCCCTCTGTTATTTTAATAATCCATTAAATGCTGCATTAATTAGCCATAATGCGATAGCTCCCCCTGATAAATAAGTGCTGAGATAGAATAATAATTCCATATACCTCCCTCCCATTTCTATCTTACCCCTTCATTTCCCTAGCTGCAGTGATATTCATCACAGGTAAAAAGTGTATTGTTGAGCTACTGAATAGCTCCGCAAAAGAGCTCGTGAGAAAGATCCCACGAGCTGCTTAGTTTAGCATTTTTATTTTCGGATAAAGCGTTTAAAAATCATAATAATTAATAATACAACTACAATAACAAGCAAAAATTTCAACATGAGTTGTCCATCCCTTCAAATCAGTAAATCATCTTTCATTAGTAAGTAGTTACCCTGTTTTGCTTTTTATAAACTGCTTACCTACTTATTTCATGCCAAAAATTATATAATAGTAGAAAATCATCTAAAATAGCCCTAAAAGTAAAACATAAATGGGAGTATAACCATGACTGATTATCTTCAAACATTTCTGCTTGAACATTTAGAAGCAGCTGGGTTTATCAGCATTCTCTTGAACATCCTTATTAGCATTACGGGCGTATTTCCAAGTACACCCCTTACGTTCGTAAACGTAAAATTATTTGGTTTTTGGAACGGATTTTTGCTTTCTTTTATTGGAGAAGTTTTAGGTGCAGCTCTCTCTTTTTGGCTGTATCGAAAAGGTTTCCGTACACTTGTTCATACAAAAACACCTTCTCACTCCAAGTCGCTGAAGCTGCTGCGCGTACAAGGGAAAGAGAGTTTTATATTGATTCTTTCTTTGCGTTTACTTCCCTTTGTTCCATCAGGCCTCATTACATTCCTCAGCGCTATAGGAAAAGGCTCCTTTGCGGTATTCATTTCTGCTAGCGCACTTGGAAAAATTCCAGCGCTTTTTATTGAAGTTTATTCGGTTTATCATATTTCACAAGGATCTATGCAAGGCAAAATCATTTTAATGGTTTTATCCATCATCTTACTTTTTTATATAAGTAAAAAATGGAAGAAAAAAGCTTAACAGACTATAAAAAGGGAAGACTATCTAAAAATAAGCAAAAACATTATCTTATGTAACTGTAATAAGATAACGTATTGGAGATGGTCCATTGATTTTTCTGTTAGTTTCTGGAAGTATTATTATTCCTATTATCATGCTCTTTTTCTCACTCAAATGGAAAGGAGCAGAGCTAGTTTTTAATACGTTAGCCCTTCTTTCAGCGCTAGTATTTGGAAATATAGCTGCTGCTTCTATCTATCGTATCTTAAAAAACCATACTGTTTTTATGACGAGCATTCATGCAATCTTTTTAAATTCAGCTTTTTTATTAACCGGTGCATACCTTGGAATCTATGTATTGTATAAACTGTTAGCTCTGACCTTAAATGTAAAAAGCCGTTCTTTTAAATAAGAACGGCTTTTTACATTAATGAACAAATTCCATTTTTTCTTCGATTTTATGAAATTTCTCATAAAATTCCTCCGCTGAAATCGGTTTGGAGAAATAGTATCCCTGCACTTCATCACATTTTTCTTTATGAAGAAGTTCTACTTGTTCAACTTCTTCTACACCTTCTGCTACGACGGATAGCTGCAAACTTTTGGCTAGTGTAATAATGGCTCTGACAATCGATACTTCCGTTGTATTAGGATCTAAATCTTTAATAAAAGACCGGTCAATTTTCAGCGTATGAATAGGCAGCTTCTGAATATAGCTGAACGAGGAGTATCCTGAGCCAAAATCATCAATCGAAATAAATACTCCTGCATCTTTTAAGATTTGTAGCTTTTCGATTGTTTGCTCAACATGCTTCATCGTTACACTTTCTGTAATTTCAAGTTCTAAATATCGTGATTCTAACTCTACTTCACGCAAGACACCTAACACATAATCAACAAAATCAGTTGTCCCAAAATCCACACTTGATATGTTCACACTCATTTTTAAGGGAGGAAGTCCTTGAAGCTGCCAATACTTATTTTGATGGCACGCTTTTTTTAATACCCATTTCGTCAGTGTAACAATAACGCCTGTTTCTTCAGCAATCGGAATAAATTCTGCTGGAGAAATGACGCCCATCTCGGCATGAGTCCACCGGATTAAAGCTTCCACCCCAACAATATGGCCACTTTGAATATTGACTTTCGGCTGATAGTGAAGCTCCATTTCGCCCAGCTCAAAAGCCTTGCGTAACCCATCTTCAATTCTCATTCGTCGCGTAGTATGAACCTGCATTTCTTTTTGATAAAACAGATAATGATTACGCCCTTGTTTTTTGACTTCGTACATCGCTAAATCAGCATGGCGAACTAGCACTTCAAGCATTTTTCCATCTTTAGGAAATAAACTAACTCCGATGCTTACCCCTAAATAAACATCTCTCGATAGCACTACAAAAGGAGTGGATAAGCATTCATTTAATGATTGACAGATTTTTTTCACTTCTTCATCAGTCCTATCATGCAGTAAAACTAAAAACTCATCTCCTCCAAAACGCGAAAGCACATCTTGGTTTCTTATGCAGCTCTTCATTCGATCAACAACCTGAAGCATAAGCTGATCTCCAGCATGATGACCAAGCGTGTCATTTACCTGTTTGAAACGATCTAGGTCTAAAAATAAGAAATGAAGCTTTTTTCCTGAAGCAGCTGCTGAATCAATGGATTTCTCTACAATGCTTGAAAACATACTTCGATTTGGTAAATCTGTTAGCATATCGTGAAAAGCCATATATTGAAGCGATTCTTGAGCTTTTTTCTGTTCCGTTACATCTCTAGTTACTGTCTGAAAAAGCGTCTCTCCATTAATTTGAATGAGCGTAGATTTTACTTCTAAGAAGAGTTCCTTACCTAACGCATTAAACATTTTCAACTGAGCTAATGGAGATCTTGGCTCATCTTTTCTATCCTTTACTGCCTTCAATCCTTTTTTAATATCAGGAACTTGTTCAGATGAAAAGAAATCATATAACGATTTACCAACGAGCTGGTCTTCCGTTACTCCTAAAAGCTGAATCATAGCATCATTCACAGACACGACCTCTTCTTCTCGATGGACCATAATTGCCAATGGAGAGGAGTAAAACAAGTTTTCATAGCGATTTTTTGCTTCAATCAACGTTTTTTCCGCTTCGCGCTCTTGCGTCATATTGCGGATATACAGCATATACTCAACCGTCTCTTCAATTCCTACCGCCATCACCGTTATCTCAACCGTAACTTCTCTATTACTTATCAAAAGGGAGTGCTCAGTTCGTCCATCTTGTAGAGAAGAAGACTCATAGAAGGGCAGCAGCTTAACAACATTACTCCCGATTACATCTGATGCTTTAAGAGAGAAAAGCGTTTCCGCTGCATAATTGAGCGATAAAACATGTCTTTTTTCATCGATCACCAAAATAGCATCTAAAGCGGATTCAAAAAAAGCCCATTTTAAAACTTCTTGTTTTTGTACGCGTCGATCCATAAAAATGGTTAAAAACACAGCCGTAAATAGGCAGACAATAAAAAAAACAATAACGACGGATAAATATATTGGATTTAAGGCAAAACCGTTTGAGTGTTCAGCCATTGACATTCCTGAAAAAGAAGCTGCCTGCATGCCCGTATAGTGCATACCTGCAATAGCAATGCCCATAATAGTAGAACAAATAACCTTAGCAAAAACGGTAAGCTTCCCTTCATTTAGCTTTGAATAAAAACCAAGCCACAAAGCTGTATTAGAAGCAGCAACAGCAATAAGAATAGAGAGAAAAACGATAAATGAATCATATGAAATCATAATTGGCTCCATAGCCATCATGCCCAAATAGTGCATAAAAACAATTCCCGCTCCCATAAAGCTCCCTGCAGTGATAAGTGCTTTTATACTTTTCTTTTGTTTGTGAATGAGGTAGAGGCCTATATAACATCCCGTTATCGCTCCCAAGATTGAGAGAAGAACAAACCATAAATTATATGAAACATCTACGGGCAGGTGAAAAGCAAGCATGGCGATAAAATGCATTGACCAAATGCCTATCCCCAATGTAAATGCCCCGCTGATTAACCAAAACTGAATAAATTTTGCCTGGGAAATTTTCACACGATTAGCTAACCCAAAAGAAGCGTACGCCGCAGTAATAGCGATAAGGAAAGAGAGTGTAACGAGTAACTCATTGTACGTCCCTTCTAGTAAATGTGTATGATGATTCATTCATGACCTTCCTTCAATTCGTTCTTTTCTTTGTTATCGGTTAAGGCCTAAAAATATTTACTATTTCAAAAGAACTTATGCTCGATTTACTTCTTACCTTTTGAACGTCCTGACAATATCACGCTCACTTTTTCCTTGTTGACGGTGTATAAACAAGTACAATCATCTGACTCATACGCCTCTTCTAGTTGAAACGAAAATTTTTTTAAAAGAGTAATTGAATCTTTATTATTAGGATCAACTTTTGCTTCAATTTCTTGTATATGAAACTCTTCAAAAGCTTTTTCTAGCAAAAGGCAGAGCGCTTCTGTCATGAGGCCCTTTTTCCAAAAAGGTCTGCCTAAATCATACCCAATCTCTGCTTGCTTTTTAACATAATCAATACGGTTTAGACCGCAGGTTCCAATGATCTCATCGGAAGTCTTTAATCGAATAGCATAGCGTGTTGCTTTCCCTTCTTTCGTCAAACTTTGGAGAAGTGCAATCATGCTTTCCGCTTGATAAAGCGTCGTAAAGGGCTCAATATTCATATATCTAGTAACCTCTTCATCCGACCAATATTCAAAAACTTTAGAAGCATCTTTTTTTTGAAGAGGAGATAAATATATCCTCATCTATGTTCTCCTCCTTTTGATGAATGATGGAGCAAGACATTTTCATCTGCGCCTCTTTCACATCTTAAAAAATCTCACATGGTGCACGAAACATGTGAGATTTGACATTTAACTATTTTTTGATTGTGCATCGCGCAGCTGCGTATATAAACGATTAATTGCTACAGTCATTGACTGTTCATAGGAATGATGATCATAATAAACCGCTATATTTTTTAACATTTCATACGTTTGATGATCAAGCTGCACCTCAAGCGTAATTTTTTCGTCAATTGTTGCTGTTTGCAAATGATGAGGCAAGTCCTCTTTTGTAGACACTTGCTCTGCAATATGAATTGCTTCTTCTACTGTTTCAATTCGGCCGTACTGATGCACCCATCTTCTGCCCATTTCAATCGTATCTTTTACAAACTGACGATTGGTAATGGTATCTTTAATATTAAATTGATGATCTGCCACATATACAGATTGATACAAGATTACACTGATCACTTCGTCTTTTAAATTTAATTTTCTCAGCTCATCAATTAAATCCGCTATATATTTAGGTAATGGACTAAATGTCCCTCGCACTTCCTTAATTAAATCCATGGCAATGGATTCAGTTGAATTGCGTTTAAATGCTTTTATAATATCTATCATTACATGTTCGTTTGCCATACATACACCACCATCTATGAATCGAATAATTTCATGCTCCTTGCTGCTTTGCATAGACATTCACTATTCGTTTAAAATATATACTATTATTCTATTATATAAAAAATATGAATAAGTTGGTATAGGATGAATGATTTATCATTATTTTTTCATAAAATTTTATGAAAAAGAACATGTTTATCTATTACTAGCACAAATCCAGCGCAGTAAACAACGGTCTCGCCAAAATCTGAGAAGACAAGCATTTATTATTAGTAAATGTGCGTTTTTCTTTGATAGAAGACATTAAATAAAAGGGAGCAAACCAATCCCGCTTATTGAAGTATATGGTCAAAAGATTTTTAGATGTTAGATGACAGAAGATATCCAATATCAGCAATTAATCTCCTTCCCTGTTCATTGTCACTTAGTCCATCTATCAAAACAACGGCATAATACGTTTCGTTACCTCGCATGAGAATAGCACTATCATGTTCTGCTCCCTGTAGTTCTCCAGTCTTATTCGCAGCTTGAAACGCTGATCCTATACGTGCTGGAAGCTTATGCTGAAACTGCTGCATTTCTAACATTCTCATTATTTTTTCGCGACTAGATTTTTGCAAAAGGTTTCCTTCATATATTTCCCTTAGACACTTTACTACATCAGAGGCACACGTATAATTATCAATCCCTTTTTCAACAGCGATTTCGTCCATCATATAGCGGTTTAAAACGGTTTTCTTTAATCCTAGATTTTTAGCACATTCGTTAATTTTTTCAAATCCTACTAAAGAAATGAGCTCATTTGTAGCTGTGTTGTCAGAAACAATTATCATAAGGGTAAGCAGCTCTTCCACTTTAATATGTGTTAACTGCGGAAGAGCTTTAAGTACGCCTGCTCCGCCAACCGTGTTTTTTTCCATTCTTTGAATGACAGATGTTAAAGCCAAGATGCCCGCATCAATTTGACGAAACGCTTCTATTGTAAGCAGCAGTTTGATTGTACTTGCTGCTCGTTGTTGGATAAAAGAATTAATCCGTATGGATTCTTTTCCTTCAATATGAATACGTATAAGTCCATTATTACTCCGCTTCCACGTAGTAACTGCATCTTCGATTTTCATTCTCGCTTTTTCCATCATTTTGTCGCAGCTGTTTCAATATAGTTGTTACTCATTATCTTTTGATTATATAAGTGACAGGCTACAAAGTGATTGTCTTCAACTTCCTGCCACTCTGGCTTTTGAGTCTTACAGGCTGCTACTGCAAGAGGACAGCGCGTATTAAACACGCAGCCCGAGGGCGGATTCATTGGACTTGGCAATTCTCCTTTAAGAACAATTCGCTTCCGATTATCCTCAACGTCAGGATCAGGAATAGGAATAGCTGACAGTAGAGCTTGAGTGTAAGGGTGAAGCGGTTTTTGATACAGCTCCGCACTTGTTGTTAATTCTACTAAATGCCCTAAATACATAACTCCAATACGACTGCTTATATGCTTTACCATCGACAAGTCATGTGCAATAAATAAATAAGTTAATCCTTTTTCTTTTTGGAGTTTCTTTAATAAATTAACTACTTGAGCCTGTACAGATACATCTAAAGCAGAAATAGGTTCGTCTGCAATAATGCATTCTGGATTTAACGCTAAAGCTCTCGCAATTCCTATGCGCTGGCGCTGCCCGCCGCTGAACTCATGAGGATAGCGATTGGCATGATCACGATTTAGCCCTACGTCTTCTAGCAGCTCATACACCCGGTTCAGCATTTCTTTTTTATTCGAATAAAGTCCGTGAACCTCCATTGGTTCTGAGATAATCTCCTTTACGGTAGAACGAGGGTTTAGTGAAGCATATGGATCTTGAAAAATCATTTGCATATTACGATGAAAAGCAAATTTCTCTTTCTCTGATAGCTCATGCACGTTTTTTCCTTTATAAAGCACCTCTCCCGATGTACGGTTATACAACCCAATGATTGTTCGCCCGGCAGTTGATTTTCCGCAGCCGGATTCACCAACAAGTCCAAAGGTTTCTCCTTTTGAAATATGAAAAGACACGCCGTCTACTGCTTTTAAAACCTGCTTATTCGTAATCGAAAAATACTTGCTCAGCTGCTTTACTTCTAACAAATGCTTTGTTGTCATAACTGCCACCTCCTAATAATAGCGCCGGGCTGCGCACAGCTCTTCTTCATAAAGCGTTCCTTTTAATTCAATGAGTTCGACGGTTTTACCCGTTTTAGGTGAATGAAGCATTTTTCCGTTACCATACCAAATACCAACATGGTGGATAGAACCTTCACCTTTTTCATGAGCGAAAAACAATAAATCTCCAGGTTGAATAGAGTCTAATCCTACTTCTTTGCCTCGCCTTGCTTGATCGGTGGCATCTCTTGGAATAAGATAGCCGTTTGCTTTATGAGTAGCATAGGCAAACCCGGAACAATCATATCCCCAAGCACTCATGCCACCCCATAAATATGGAAGATTCAAAAACTGTTCTCCTGCTGCAATAATCATATCTCCAGTTCCTTTTGTTGCTTTACGGTTTCTATCCTCTATTACAACAGCATCTTGACGTTTTATTTTCCCACTGCCAACCGGCGTTTGAACCTCTAGCCATTCTTTATCTTCTTTTAAAAGAGGCAGCTGCGTTTGATAACTAATTTGTAAGGCTTCTTCCGCTAGCTGCAGTGTCGCAATCGCTGCTGTTACCACTGCCGTTGGTTTATTCAATGGAGAATATTCAGCTTGGGAAATCAGTTGGTGGGAAGGAACCCACCCGGGATATCCTCTTTCATCTTTAGAAGAAAACTGAGAAGGAATAACGATTTTTGCCCATTTACCTTTCCGTTCCGTTACGTATACTTCTTCTCCTAGTAACAGCTGCGTTTGAACTAAATTTTTCTCACAAAGCTCCAACCGACGTGTATACGTTAATTGTTCTAGCCATTTATCTAGTTTTACTGGGACACTTGTTGCATTGTCATCTATTTCTCTGCAAGAGTCATAGGAAGTCCACACAGTCGCCACAGCCACACAAACGTAATACGTTTTTTTATCCATCACTTATTTCTCCTCCCCGCAGGTTTAACCTTCAGCGTTCGACTTTATCTTTTGGTAATGTAATACCGGATTCAAATTCCACCATTCGTTCATACGTCGACATCGTGGCATAACTTCCAATCGCCACAGCTGTTTGAGGAGAGCAATGTCCGATGCGAAACCCTCTCATAACGGGCTTTTTTAAAGAAGTTAGGTAACTTGTTAATGCCTCTTCCAATGAAAGCGACTCTGTACGTTTTTTAGGATAGCAGTTATGAAAATCTCCGATAATAATTCCCGCTGCATCCTGCAGTTTATTGGCCATATACAGCTGTGTCATCATGCGGTCAATTTCATACGGCTCTTCATCAATATCTTCAATAAATAAAATTTTATTTTTCGTATCTAGTTCAAATGGTGTACCAAGCGTGCTTACCAGCAAAGTAAGATTTCCTCCTATCAGCTGACCAGTTGCTTCTCCTTCACAAATAGTGTCGAGCGAACTAATTTGATCCGTATAGCAAAAAGAACGGTGAGAAAATAATTGATAAAAAGCTTGCTTCGTCTCTATATGAACATCTTCTTTTCCGATATCCGACGAAAGCATTGGCCCGTGAAAGGTAACCAAATCTGTGCGCTGATGAATAGCCGTATGTAAAAACGTAATATCGCTATATCCCCAAAAAATCTTTGGGTTTCGCTTGATTAAATCGTAGTTTAATTGCGAGGCAAGCCTAGCAGTCCCGTACCCTCCGCATGCACAAATAATTGCCTTTACTTCCTTATTGGCAAACATCGCATGTATATCGGCTGCTCTCTGTTCATCAGTCCCTGCCAAGTACCCGTTTTTTTTATATAAATGTGCGCCTGTTACTACGTTTAATCCTATTCCCTTTAAATATTCTATTCCTTTTTTTAGATTTTGCTGATTAGGCGGACTAGCAGGCGCAATAACAGCTACTGTATCACCTTTTTGTAATGGTTTTGGTTTTATCATCTGTCACACTCCTTTTGTGTAAAGAAATGAAGAAAGTGAAACTTGGGTCAGAAGGGAATTGAAATCCCCTCTGACGAAAAGTTCCACTTTACTGTTTATCTGCCCACTTCAAATCTAAATAGCCAACAGGATGACGAACAATTCCAGATACGTTATCTTTGATTAAAAACACATAGTTGTAGAAATGGATAGGAATGATCGGCATCTCATCAAATAAAATACCTTCTGCTTTATACATAAGCTCAAAACGTTTTTTATTATCAGTTTCGTTCATAGCTTGTTTAATTAACTCATCATATTCTTTATTGCTCCAAGCTGTACGGTTCATTGAATGACCCGTCTGGAAGCTCTCTAAAAAGTTAATTGGATCTGCATAATCAGCTAAAAATGAACTTCGTGACAGCTGAAACTTTAACGCTTTTTGTTCTTCTTGGAAAACATTCCATTCCATATTGGCAAGCTTCACATCTACGCCTAGATTTTCTTTGAACATTTGCTGCAGTGCTTCTGCTATTTTTTTATGCGTATCGTCTGTACTGTATGTTAGCGTAATAGCTGGCAGCTTTTTATATCCTTCTTCTTTCATTCCTTTTTTCAGAAGTGCTTTTGCTTCTTTGCCATCTGTTTTTAATAAATCGCCGCCCGTTTTACGGAAATCCTTTCCATCTGCATCTTTAAATCCGTAAGATACGAACCCACGAGCTGGTTTTTCTTTATTCTTTGTAACAAAATTAACAATTTGATCTTGATCTACAGCCATTGCAAATGCTTTACGGATATTTTTGTTTTGAAAGGGCTCTTTATCTAAATTAAAGCGATAGAAGTAAGTTCCCGCTTGGTCTTCGATATGAACATCTCCATCTTTCAGCAGCTTTTCACTTAAGTCCGATGGAATTTCAGAAACATCTAGTTCTCCATTTTGATACATTTGATATTCTGTGTTTGTATTTTCAACAATTGCCCATTTTACCTTGTCGAGCTTTACATTTTCAGCATCCCAATATTGATCGTTTCTTTCCATGACTAGATTACTGTTATGCTTCCATTGAGTTAATTTGAAGGGACCATTCGCAACAAACGAATCTGCTTCTGCAAACCATTTCGGATTTTTTGTTGCTACTTTTTCATTAATTGGGAAGAACGCTGGATTGGAAACTACGCTTAAGAAATAGGCTTGAGGGCTTTTAAGCGTAACTTCAAAGGTTTTGTCATCTAGCGCTTTTACCCCTACTTGATCAGCACTACCTTTACCCGTATTAAATTCTTCTCCACCTTGGATGAAATAACCTAAAAATGCCGCTGGTGAACCCGTCTTAGGATCTAAAAGCCTCTTCCAAGCAAATACGAAATCACTTGCTTTCACGTCATCTCCATTTGACCATTTAGCATCTTTTCGTAAATGAAACGTATAGACCTTTTTGTCCTCAGAGATATCCCATTTCTCGGCCATTGCTCCTTCAGGCTCATCGCTTTTTCCTAAACGAGTCAGCCCTTCCATTAAGTTATTAAGCATATTCCATGAATATGAATCAAATCCAATAGGTGGATCAAAAGACGTAGGTTCTGCGCCATTATTCATATAAAGGACCTTACCGTCTTCTTTTTCTGTACTGCTTTTCTTTTCTGGCTCCGCGCCTGAATCTTTTGTGGCCGTACAGGCAGCAAGTGCAAATATAAGTACACACATCATTAGTAAAGACCCTATTTTTTTCATCATTTCCCCCTCTTTCATAAGTTCTCTATTCATCTATAAATCTAGCTTATAGTTGTTACAAATTTTTGGGCTCTCTCATCTTGAAGCCAGCAGTGCACTTGGTGACTTTCTTTCAGCTTTGTCGACGCAGGATACATGCGGTCACATACTTCCATTACGTAAGGACAGCGAGGTGCGAACGAACATCCGGATGGAGGTGCAAATAAATCGGGAGGTGATCCTGCAATAGGCACAAGTTCACTTTCGTATAAATCTAACCGAGGAACTGAACGCAGCAATCCTTTTGTATACGGATGCTGCGGCGTATAAAAGATGTCTCTTCTTGTTCCAATCTCTACAATCTTTCCTGCATACATTACGGCAACACGGTCAGCTACCTGAGCAACTACACCTAAATCATGAGTAATTAAAACAATAGAGACATCCGTTTTCTGCTGAATGTCCTTAAACAATTCTAAAATCTGCGCTTGTATCGTGACGTCAAGAGCTGTGGTAGGTTCATCAGCAATTAGCACTTCGGGATTGCATACAAGAGCCATTGCAATGACAATACGCTGTCTCATTCCCCCGCTAAATTCATGAGGATATTGCTTTAGGCGTTCTTTAGGATTTGGAATTCCGACTAGCTCCAGCGTTTCAAATGCTTTTTCTTTGGCTTTTTCTTTTGAAATGTTTTCATGTTGCATAATATTTTCTGCAATTTGCTCACCTACGCGAAGAGTTGGATTAAGCGCAGTCATGGGATCCTGAAAAATCATCGAAATATCAGCGCCTCGAATGTCTCGCATTTTTTTTTCTGATAGTTTCGTTAAATCCTGGCCTTTAAATAAAATAGATCCGCTTGTGATCCTGCCCGGAGGTGTCGGAATTAACCTCATAATACTTTGAGATGTTACGCTTTTTCCGCACCCTGACTCTCCGACAATCGCTAGTGTTTCTCCTTTATGTAAATCAAAACTAACGCCTCTTACAGCTTGAACTCGCCCTCCGTAAGTTGAAAACTGTACGTGTAAGTTTTTGATTTGGAGCATTTTTTCCATTTGCTTACCTCCTTAATTTCGGATCAAGTGCATCTTGCAGTCCGTCTCCAAGGACATTAAAAGCAAACATGGTAAGAGAAATAAAAAAAGCGGGAAAAAACAAACGCCACCAATAGCCTGATAGAATCGTTGATAAACCATCGTTTGCCATTACTCCCCAGCTGGCATAAGGAGCCTGTACACCCAGCCCTAAAAAGCTTAAAAAAGCTTCAGCAAAAATGGCAGTTGGTACGGTTAGTGTCATTTGAACGATAATCGGTCCCATCGTATTTGGAAGCAGGTTTCGCTTAATGATACGACTAGTTTTTGTTCCAAACGTTTTGGATGCAAGCACGTATTCATAGTTTTTTATTTGCAATACTTGCCCCCGTACAATTCTCGCCATCCCGATCCAACCTGTAACGGAAAGTGCCACAATAATCGTAGAAAGCCCGGGGCCCATGACTACCATTAGTAAAATCACCACTAATAAATAAGGAAGACCATATAAAATTTCAATTACGCGCATCATGACATTATCTGTTTTTCCGCCTTTGTAGCCTGAGAATCCCCCGTAAATGACACCGATGATAAAATCAATAAGCGCTGCCATCAGTCCTACAAATAAAGAGATTCTAGCCCCGTACCATGTCCGGGTGTACATATCTCTGCCTAAGTCATCCGTTCCAAACCAATGACTAGCTGAAGGAGGAAGATTTTGCTCTGTAAAAGAAGCTTTCGTTACACTGTAGGGTGAAAACATAGGACCGAATATAGCCATCACAACGAGAATGACTAAAAAAAAGAGACCCAGCATGGCCAACTTATTTTTTACAAGCCTGCGCCAAGCATCATGCCAATAAGAAAGACTCGGCCTTACAACTGCTTCAGCTTCAGATTTCTTCTTTTTCTTTGGCACAAACCACTCATCAGGAATTTGCTTATACTCCTGTTTTTCCAGCACGTTATCCCTCCTTCTTATACAGTTTGATTCGTGGATCAAGTATTCCGTAAGCAATGTCTACTAAAAAAAGCATAATGATGAGAATTGAACTGTAAAAGACCGTCGTGCCCATAATTACCGGGTAGTCTCTCGTATTAATACTGTCCACAAAATATTTTCCCATGCCAGGAATAGCAAAGATTTGTTCAATAACAAATGTGCCGGTTAATACGCTGGCTGCAATCGTTCCAAGAACTGTTATAACGGGCATTAAAGCATTTCTAAGCGCATGCTTAAATACAATTTTTACTGGTGAAAGCCCTTTTGCACGCGCTGTTCGAATATAATCTTGAGTTAGTACTTCTATCATGCTTGAGCGAGTCAAACGTGCAATAATAGCCATAGGACCTGTGGCAAGAGCTAGAGTCGGAAGAATCATATGTAAAGGGCTCGTCCACGTAGCGGCAGGTAAAATTTTCAAATTAACAGAAAGCTGTTGAATTAACAACGTGGCCATAACAAAATTTGGAACCGACAATCCGATAACTGCTATGCTCATCGCCACGTAATCAATTATTCCATTCCTTCTAAGAGCAGCGATAATGCCTAGTGTAATACCGGAAGTCACCGCAAGAATTAACGTCACCATTCCAAGTTCAAATGAAACGGGAAACCCTCTTCCTAAAAGGTCGTTAACCGTTTGAGACGGCTGTTTAATGGAAGGACCAAAGTCAAAGGTAACAATGGACTTTAAATAAAGAATATATTGCACAGCTAGCGGCTCATCTAAGTGATAAAATGATTCCAGGTTTTTTTGAACTGCATCGCTTGTCGCTCGTTCTTCATTAAATGGAGATCCAGGAATCGAATGCATTAAAAAGAAGGTTAAGGTCACAATTACCCATAGCGTAACAAGCATGGATAAAAATCGTTTCAAAATATAACTTTTCACCTTTATCCCACCTTCTAACAGAATGTTGTGCGCGTCGCTAATTCAGTCATAACAAGCATGGCCTGATAAGCTTCTAAAATATCTTTTGCTTGAAACCGAACAGTCGTCGTTCCAGGCTCAATTTCTGTGCCCGGCATTAAGTGCGCCCACTCTGCTTGACCGTAATTTGCAAATTCTATTCGTAAGGTTGGATGTTTAGGTGGAAGTAAAGGTTTAACAAGGTGTCTATGTTGAATAGCTGCGGCTGTTTTTTCTTGAAGTAATTGTTCTGCTTTCTTAGGGGTTAATGTTTTGGCTGCAGAACGTGAAATGGCCTGTTTGACGATAGCAGTCGTCACGTTTGGAATAAGCTGCTGTGCTTCCAACGCCGTTTGGTCATCACCGACTACCATTAAAACTGGCACGCCGTAATAGCCTGCGACATATGCATTGAAGCCTAACTCTCCAATATTCGTATCGTCTATGTACATATTGCGAGCACCAAATATCATCGAATGAGACATGACACCAGGCATGGATGCTTTAGCATGATATCCTAGAAACATAGCACCATCAAAAGTCTGATCTAATCCCTGTACCATTGAATATGGTTTTACGCTTCCTGAAATAAGCTGAGTTTCTGGATGAAGCCGTTCAACAAGGAGATTATTCATACTCGAATGACTGTCATTTACCACAACTTCTGAGCACTGTTCTCTAAATCCTGCATAAATTACTGCATTTGCTTCATCCGTCATTATTTTGCGGCTTCTTTCATAATTTTCTTTCTGCCGCAGAACATTTGTGTGATCGACGAGTCCCGTAATTCCTTCCATATCAACCGACAGATATAGTTTCATTTGTCTTACTCCTCCTCCTTCCTTGACTGTTAGTCAGTTCATTATAAATTATTCTTATGTTTATAATTTATAATTGTAAGAAAATTATAAATTATCTTTCTTCTTTTTACAACAATATATTGAATTTTTTGACACTTTACTCATCTTCCTTTTAACAAGATATCGCTTACAAATTGGAAATCCCATGGTAAAATAATAGAGCAGCCTGTTGGTTCATTCAGCCGCTCGTCGGCATTAATTGAGGTGTTAAGAATGTTTCGAGTTTCCATTGCTTCACTACAATGGTTTTTATTTATGATTTCTAATAGTATGATTGTTCCTATTGTAATTGCTTCTCAGTTTCATTTAAACGCAGCGGATTCTATTCAATTTTTACAGCGAACGTTATTTATTTTAGCTTTATCCGGGCTCTTGCAGGTATTTATAGGGCATAAATATCCCATCATGGAAGGGCCAGCTGGTGTTTGGTGGGGCGTCTTTTCTCTGTATGCGAGTCTTGGAACCGTTCTATTTGGTTCTCACTCTGAAACGCTCCGCGTGCTGCAGTTCACCCTCCTTATAAGCGGGATAATTGCTATTTTGATGAGCCTGCTTGGTCTCATTGATAAACTAGCAAAATACTTTACCCCGACAGTTACCGGTACATATTTAATTTTATTAGTGACGCAGCTCAGCGGTTCCTTTTTAAAAGGAATGTTTGGTATTACAGAAACGAATTCAGCTATTAAACTTCCTATTGCGCTGGCTTCAGCTGCGATTTTGCTGCTGACTTTTTATTTATTATCGCACCGGACGTTAAATAAGCTCAGCATTATTATTAGTATTGGTGTAGGCTGGGGAGTATTTGCAATGCTAGGGTTAGCTAAACCTATCGAGTTTCAGGCGCATTTATTTTACATACCTAAAGTGTTTGTATTTGGAGCTCCTCGCGTTGAATGGAATATGGTTGTCACTGCTTTTTTTGTGACGCTCATTTTAATTACAAACATGCTAGCTTCTATTCGTGTTGTTGAGTCTGTTTATAAACACAAAGGAGAAAAAATTGAAAAAGACAATATTAAGCGTTCGGGGATGGTTTCGGGTATAAGTCAGCTGCTTGGAGGATTGTTTTCAGGTGTCGGTGCCGTGCCTATTTCCGGTTCCGGTGGATTTATTTCAGCTACAAATCTTTATAGCCGAGTTCCTTTTATTGTAGCATCGTGTCTTTTGCTTTTTCTGAGTATCTTTACTCCTTTAACATCCATTATGTCCGCTCTTCCTCCTGCCGTCGGATACGCGGCAATCTTTCCTGTTTTTACAGGTATGATGGCTCTTGGAATTGGAGAATTCAAGCATGCCAAACAGCCCGAAAAAGCAATGAAAAAAGCCGGTATTGCGTTGCTGTCGGGAATAGGGGTTATGTTTTTGCCTTCTCAAGCTTTTTCAACACTGCCACCTTTAGTTACTACTTTTTTAAGCAACGGATTAGTTCTTGGCACCATTATCATTCTTGCACTGGAAATTTTCGAATCCATTTCTTTGAAAAGACAAGGTGCAAAAGAGGGATAAAAAAAAGAAGCTGAAACCCAGCTTCTTTTTTTTTACCTTCTTACCGTTAATCCTTTTAGTTCATCGTCTTCCATAGCCATTTCATAAAATTCTCCCGTTTCATCGTGTGCTAAAACATAATCCAACTCTTCCTGAGCACAAGCAGTTTTTCCAAGAACAGCTAGATAGCATGCCAAGTTATAGCGAATAAAAAGATCTTCGTCTCCACTTTCTACTCTGGTTATCATAAGCGAAGCTGCTGCTTCCGTTTCACCTTCTAAATGATACGCGATACCTAAATCAGTATACATCCCTTCATACTCTTGACGCTGTTCAATCGCTTTTTGAAGAAGTTGAACAGTTTCATGATAACGTTCTGTTTTATTATACAGTTTTGCTAGTCCTGCATATATGTCAGGCTGATAAATCTCCTGTTGAAGTAATTCTTGAAAAGCTGTCTCCGATTTTTCTACCTCTTCAAGGCTACTCAAAATAAATGCTCGGTATATCTGCAAATCTATATGATACGGCTGCTGTTCAAGCAGTTTTTGAACTAAGTTTAGCGCTTCATGTGCAGCCTGTTCATTTTCATGGATATTAACGAGTATATTGGCTAAATGATAGGCAACATCAAAATCCCAGCTTTGATGCAGCGATTTTTTCAGCACGGTGATGCTATCTTCAATTAATCCTTTCTCTTCGTAAAAAGCCGCAAATGCATGCACAGCCTCTTTATTATTCGGATCCGTTTTTATAGCCAGTTCATACAGTTCAATCGTTAAGCCAAGCAGCGTAACCGTTTTTGCTTTTGCTTTGAACTTTGCTAAGCTTCGTTTGAAGATAGATCCTTGCTGCTCTTCTACGATCGAATCGGCATACTCATTTAAAGCCTCGGCTGCGTTTTTAAATAACAAGCTTTTTCTGTGTTTTTCCATTTTTATCTTTTTTAAATCTGCCGTAAGCCCGGACAGTTTTTTTCCATTTGGAAAGCTCGACATGAACGTTTGAAATAGAGCGTAATCTTCCGGATCCTCACTTAGTAACTCTGTAAGAATTTTTCTAGCTTCTTCATATCTATGCTCCATGATGAGCCATTTTGCCTGATGGTGGCGAATAGCAGGATTCTGTGGATCTAGTTCAAGCGCCTTCTCTAAATACGTTTCAGCCTGTGAAATGTCTCCTTTTAGGCGATACACATGAGCCTGGCTGTCAGCAAGCCACTGAGGCAAAACGATTTCCTCTACGCTTTTTAATACCTCTAACAGCTCTTCATACTCTTTCTCTGTTTCACAAAGTGAAGCTGCGTGCTCAACGTTTACTTCCATAGGATTCAGCTGTATCCATTGAAGCAGCCAATTCCTTTCAGCCGTCCGATTTTGTTCTTCACAAGCCATTTCAGCAAGCTTCATACAAGCGGCTTCAAATGTTTTATCAAGAGTTAAGCATTTTTGAAAGGCCTCTTTTGCTTCAGCAGTGCGATTCATTGATTGATATATTTCACCTAACCGATAATATGGTAAAGCATCTTGCTTGATACGAAGCGCTTGTTGATAAAGTTTCTCACTTTTTGTTAGCTGCTTGGCTTGTTCGTATAATATGCCTAAATAGCACATGTACAAAATCTCATTAGGGTGCTCTTGATATTCTGCGGTTAAAAACTTAATTCCACGAGTCAGTAAAGCCGTGTCTTCTAAATAACTCGTATATGCTTCTAACACTTCATCTAACGCTGTTTGAGCAAAATGAATTCCTTCTTCATAAAGAGCAAATCCAAACTCTATCGTTTGGTTGTCTAGCTCCTGTTGTTTTGCAGCATCTAAAAGCATACTGCCTGCATCCAACAGGACGTCGCTGTTCGATGAAAACTTCTGCGCAATAAGCGTGAGCGTATCAACGGCCGTTAAATGTTCACCTGTTTCTAGATACGCATAAGATAAGCCCAAATACATAAGGGCATCTTCTTCTATTTTTAAGCCTTCTTTATACAGAGCAATAGCTTCTTCGTACCTTTGATTCGCGACGTATAAATCGCCTAGTCTTCCTCGAATTGTCATGTCGCTTGGGAGATGCTTCATGCCTTCTTTGAGATAGCTTTCAGCTTCGTCTGTTTTTTCTAGTTGATATTGTAGCAAATCAGCTATCGAAAGATATGGATAAGGAACAGTCGGCAAAAGCTGTTTAGCTACTTGAAATCCCCGGTAAGCTTTACGAAACTTTTTTAAATGTTCATCACAACGGGCTCTTTCAAACCAGCTGTGCGCATCTTTTGGGTTTTCTTTTAATAACGCGTCGAAAAGATTTCTGGCTTCTGCGTATCTTTCTTTCTCCATTAAAATAAGTCCGTGATTGATTTGTGTATAAGATTCATCGCCATACATATTTAAGGAAATAGTCGAGCATTCAAAAGCCTTTTCGAGGTTTCCTTTGTACATATATGCAAGTGCTAAATAGCTCCAGTTCAAATGCTGCTCTACGTCTAATTGCAGCGAGCTGCGCAGTGCTTCAACAGCCTCATCATATTTCTCTTCATCCAGCGCAATTCTTCCTTTAAGATAGTGATAAAAAGAGCTATGCTTTTTGTTATCTATGTGGTGTAACAAAGAAGATGCTCCCTTACTGTCGTCAAGTTTAAAAAAGGCATATGCAGCGTGAAGCTTAAGATAATCATGATTGCTATATTTCTCTAACACATGGTTAATACACGTACGAATATAGGCTTCATGCTCTTTTCTATACAAATGCTTCATACTGTAAATAGCGCCAAATGGAACATGCTCATTTGCTTTTAGTAAAGAAACGAGATCATTAATGTGTGCCTCTTCATCCGCTTCAACTAGTTCGATTAAGTCATACAGCTGACGAATAAACATATCTTGCTCTTTAGAAAGTGAAGCGAGATCCGCTGCCGCTTTAGAAGCAACAATTGATAAAAAACCCGAATTAGCGTAATGCTGATCAAAATTTTTATATTCTACATACGTTGGACTTAGAAAATTAGCATCTTGTACATGAAAAAGTTCAAGTTCATCATCATAGCCAAATACAACTTGAACGTGGGAAGCTTGTTCAAATTCCAGACTGACCAAAATAGGCAGCCCTTTGTCTAATAGTTCTTTAAACTGTTCAACTGTGCCTGTAAAAAACATCGCTGCAAAGCCAAGAGATTCAAAGTAGCTCACCGCAGTTGATAATTTGGAGCCTAACCCTCCGTAAATATGCGTTCCAATCTCATCCTGTGTTTTTTCGGTATGTAAAAGCCTTAACATCATACTCATACTAGCTGGCACGCAATAATTATCTTTTTGAACAATTGGTACAATAGGAAGCTTGATTGTACTGCATTTATCGTCTGTATTCTTTCCAATTAATTTTTGATAAGGTGAATCTTTTAAGCATCGCTTGGTCGATAGCAGATGCGTAAGCTGAGATTGCTGCTGCTGTTCAAAATAAATGTCGGCGCGCAGCAGCGTAAAAAAATCTTGATAATCGTGATAGGGTAACTTTGAATCGATAAATTCAATTGTTTCAAGCAAGAGAGAATACTCTTTTAAATCTTTTAATCGCATCACTTTATCCATATATAAAGACGGAAGCTGTGGGTAGCGGGCAATAGCTTCGTTAATTTTTTCAAGCGATTGTTTATGCTTCCCTTCATACGCATATAAGTCTGCGAGCATTGCATAGCAAAAATCTCCATTCTTCTTATATGTCGTTCCTTCTTTTAAGCAGGCTTCAGCTTTCATTCTGTCGTTGAGCTGCAAATGAAAATAGCCCCATCTGTCAGCCATACCCTTTTGATTATGGGACGTTACTTGTTTCATCCACTCAGAAGCTTCATCCACTTGTTTCATTTCTAAAAGAATTCTTACCTTTAAAAAATAGATTTTCTCAAGCTGTTCCTCTTTAACTGATTCCGTATCCAGCTGAGAAATTAATAAAGAAAGTCTATCATCAGCGTCGAGTATCTTGCCTTCTCGCAGGAGATCATCACAATAAAGAGTCACCATTCGAATCGAGCCAAATCGACGATATCCATATGTCGTTAACATTCGACTTAAACGATTTAATAAAGCTTCATCACAAAAGCGGATAAGCTCGTACAGCTCTTCTTCCGTTTGTAAGTTTGCTAACCATTGTTTCACAATCACCGTAAGGCTCTTTGGTTGAAGGCTTTGTACTTCTTCTGTTATATACGCTACAAGATCAAATATTTGATAATGATCCACCATGCTTTTTAATTTCTGATAATTTATACTCAATTCAAAACCACCTTATTCAATAAAATAAGAACTATTGCATCTGCTGTCTATAAATTGAAGTATAAGAAATTTCAAGGATTTTTTCTAGACACAATATAAATTTAAGCATATTGACGGGTCTTTAAATAGCAAAGAGCCGTCTTTTATCATAAGACAGCTCCATAAAATCACACTTCAGCTTTCTTCAGTTTTACGCCGCCTTCAGGCTTTGGTTTAATCGCTTTTAAAACTAAAATGGCACCTACCGCACTAACCCCTAGAGACGTTTGGAACACAGCCATGTCCGACCACTTCATAAGCAATGTATAAAGGGGAGGCCCAGCTGCTACTCCTACAAAGCGCATCGAACTGTAAAGAGACGTAATGGTTCCTCTCTCTTCCTTTTCAATTCCTTCTGTAATAAGCGCATCAAGACTGGGAAGAGCTGCTCCAATTCCAATTCCACCAAGCACTAAAGTGAGTAAAATACTAAAAAGAGACGTATTAAAAAATAAAATGATGAAAGAACATGTTAACAATAAGAAGCCAAAAAAAGCAGACCACTTCATAACGATTTTATTGTTTCCAACTTTTTTCCCCGCCACAAAAGAAGAAATAGATAAAGCGAGCAAAGGAATAGCCATCACTAAACCTTTTTTCGTATTCACAATATGATAACGCTCCTCTAGTATGGTCGATAGGTAAAATAAAACACCGAATAATACAAGCATAATAATGGCGCCTAAAATAAAAATAGCCATAAGCCATCCAATATTTTCTTTGAGCGTTTTCTTCAAATCCTTCAAAAACTGCTTAATACTTTTCTTTTTTTGTTCAGATTCAGAAGAACTATCATTTTTCGGAACTTTTACTAAAAACATAACCAAAAGAATCGAAATAAGGCAAAGAATAGGAATGAACCAAAAAGGAAGAAACCAAATCATAGCCGCTAAAAAAGCTCCCAGTATTGGGCTTAGTACTTTCCCAAACGTATTAGCTGTTTCAATTAAACCTAGTCCTTTTGTAATTTCTTGCTCGTCTTTGAACATATCTCCTACACAAGGCATCACAACAGGCATAGCTCCTGCTGAACCTATTCCTTGAATCGCGCGGCCAATTAAAATAACCCAGAAAGGATTGGCCATTTGCCATGAAGCCCAGCCTGTTAAAGCCCCTCCTACTGCAGCAAGCAGCAAACTTGGAATAATAATTTTCTTGCGGCCAAATCGATCTGATAAATAACCAGCAATCGGGATTAAAAAAATAGCGAAAATTGAATAGACCGTGATAATCATGGATACCTGCAGCGAGCTTATCTGTAGACGTTTTTCAATCACCGGCAATACCGGAATTAACATTGAATTTCCGAGGGTCATGATAAGTGGCACAGAAGCAAGAGCAAGTAAATCCAATTTTTTTCTACTTTCCATAGCGTCCTCCAAACCTTACTTCTAATTAACGTCACAATCACACGTTTTTCAATTTAAGCTTTATAAAACCTCTCGTGTTCATTGATTTTAAAGCTTAACTATCTCATTACATAAGATGATGTGTATCTATATTTTTTAGCTAAAAAGGTGATTGCTATTCATGGTTTCACTGTTCTTCTTTAATTTATTAAACTTTGTTATTCATCCCTGTTAATACTTGTAAAATCACATATTTTTAATCCTATATATGAAGAAGCGTACGAGTATCTCCGTACGCTTCTTCATATATAGGTGTCACCTTGTTACACTACTTCACCTCGATGCCCCTCTCCATCATACATAAACTGTTTATCAATGATATGTTCGATATATATGGTTGTCAAATCACTTTTTTTCACTTGAGCTACAATTAATCCTAACGGATCGCCAATGGTGAAGCTTGTTCCATTTTGAAACATTAGCAGCTGCTCATTTAAATGCAATACGCGCTTATAAATTTGCTCTTTCTCTAGGTTGCTGCGGCTCTTTGCTGCTTCGAGCGTTGAAAATAACAAAATGATTTCTTTTCCATTTACTTGTGTACGATACATACACGATCCACTCCTTATCACCGCTTTAAAATTATGCTGACTATACTTTTATTATAAACTAAATTTTCAGTTATTTTTCATCTCATAAGAAATTTTTTTAGTTATAATTGTACTACGCCTACGTTAAATAAAATTTAATTTTCAGAAAAGTTAAATTTTAGTATTGAAATTTTATTTCTTCTTATTATATAATATAAACAATCATTTACCTCTATTGGAAATGATAATTCGAGTTTCAGCAGCATGAGGCTGCACAGTACTAGGGGGATTCAAGTTATGCAAAATGGTAAAGTAAAATGGTTCAACAATGAAAAAGGCTATGGCTTTATTGAAGTTGAAGGCGGCAGCGACGTATTTGTACATTTTTCTGCCATCCAAAGCGAAGGTTATAAATCCTTGGAAGAAGGACAAGAGGTATCTTTTGAAATTGTAGAAGGCAATAGAGGCCCGCAAGCCGCTAATGTCACTAAGCTATCATAAATAGATCTTTTTATTTTATAGTAAAAGAGACTCTTTCCGAGTCTCTTTTTTATTATGCCTAGCGTTTGGCCTCAGTAAGCTGCTGTTCACATGTTTGAATAGACTGCATGCACTGCTGAAGAAATTGCTCGTCTACTCCTGTGCCATGAGCTTTGGCAGATTGAAGCTGTGTTTTTGCATCATTAAGCGCATTCGTTGCCTCTTCAAGCTGCTGAGGACTCATACTCATCGTAGCTGTCCCAATCATCTTTTGAGCAGATTGAATAGACACTTCTACTTGCTTTAAATCATTATATCCTGTTGTTACTTCTTCATTTGAAAACTTATCCATTGAAAGAACACCTCCATATGGATAGAATGAAGCTGCTGCCGGCAAATTATACACGCTTACTTTCTAGTCAGCAAATCTCCATACTGCTTAATTTTTTCTCCTACGGTACACTCTTTAATACAAAACGTCTGAGCGTATGTTTTGCCCTTTTCTTTATTAAACGTTTTTTTTACAAAACAATCACTACAGTAGTAATCCAATAACTCCGTTACTTCTTCTAATAATTGTTTACGTTCCACTCTCGTTCATCTCCATTTCGTTCTGTGTGTTACACTTGCTTCCTGCTAGCAATTGGTATCCCTTGAAGAGCTTGAGTAGCAAGCTGATCAGCCTCTTCATTTTCCTTCCTTGAAATAGGCTCATATACCGGCCGGATACCAAGCTCCTGCATTTTATCTTCTATTCGATCTAAGTACCGATTAAACTCTTCTTCGAAACAGGGCCACTCCCCAGCCAGCTGATTTAATACAACCTGAGAGTCACCTCTAAACGTTACCGGTATATGATGAACACCAAGTTCCTCAAGCTCTTGTATTAAATAATAAAAAGCAGCATACTCAGCCTCATTATTTGATTCAATCTCTTGCAGCCTTGAGTTGCGTCGTATTCGGTAAGAGTTGTTGTTCTGTTTAAAATAAATCACAACCCCAAGCCCCGCTAAGAGCGTATCATGCTCATAGCCTCCGTCAAAATATGCCACAATATCGTGGGGCTCTGTCTGTACTTCCTGTAAGAGCTTTTTCGCTTCTTTTACAGTCCATTTTTGCTGCTGCTCATCAAGTAGAAAAATTTCCTTCGTTCGACCTGTTTTTTCTAAATCACCCACAATCATTAGCGCCTCATTCGCATCTGTGAAATCGGAGGTGAAAATTAACTGTTTATGTTTCGAGGATTTATAATGCCATTCAATTTGGAAATTCATAACGAGCATTCCTTTCATCAGCAATTTTGAATTCAACACTTTTTCTGCTTTTTTGTATTTTATCTTCTATTATGTCTTTTCATGACAGTTTTCTTACCTAATAAGCGGATTTTAGCGTTTATACGTGCTAATATAAAATAGCTGAAGTACTTATGATACAATACTATTGATGAAAAAACATGGTTTAAGCTTATATTGTTTTAACAAGGAGGCTGTATGATGATTGAAGTTTATATAGACGGAGCCACTGCTGGCAACCCTGGTCCTTCTGGAGCTGGTATTTTAATTAAAGGAAATGGTGAACATCATCGTTACGCTATTGCTCTTGGGACAATGACGAATCATGAAGCAGAGTACCATGCACTTCTTCATGCATTAAAAATTTGTTTAGAAAAAAAGTATACGAGCGTATCTTTTCGAACCGACTCTCAGCTAGTAGACCGCGCAATGAACCAAGAATACGTTAAAAATAAAGCGTTTGCTCCTTTACTGGAAGAAGCCCTCAAATTGTCCAGTCAATTTGAGTTATTTTTTATAAAGTGGATCCCTAGCTCTCAAAATGCAGGTGCTGATCAGCTGGCCAGACAAGCCATTAATCAAAAAGAAGCAGGAATGTAATCCTGCTTAAATCATACCTGATGACTTTAAATATTGAATGGCTTGTTTTTGATTGCTAATACGATTTGATGTCAAATTCTCGAGGAGCGATACAAAAAAACTGCCGTCAAATTCTTTTTGTACTTTTAGTGTCCATTCAATTGTAAATATGACCATCTCGTCAGCTGCACGCGTATACTGCTGACCAAATAAAATAAATCCACGTGCATCTTCTGCTAAATGAAAGCCTTTTTCTTCAAGATAAAGAAGATACTCTTCAACCGTTTGAGCTGTTTTTGTCACTTTTTCGTCCCATCCTTTTGCAAAGGTTCTTCTTTATCTTAGCTTACTTTTGGCTATTTGACTATGATTTCCCTTCTAAAAAATAGCCAATCGCTCCAAGTGCTACTCCTAAAATGGCTCCGCCAATCACTTCTTCGGGCTGATGCCCAAGCATTTCTTTCAAGCGCTGTTCCGTCAAATCGTGAAAGCCTCCGTCTGGAAGACCCGCAAGCTTTTCAATTTCTTCATCTAACGTATTCACTTTAATAGTAATTTCGCCAGTCTGCCTTCGAATTCCTTGTGCATCGTACATCACAATAATTCCAAAAACAGATGCTAACGCAAAATCAATCGTAGAAACACCTCTTTTTAACGCTACATAGGTCGCTAAAGAAGATACGCCGGCTGAATGAGAGCTTGGCATTCCACCCGACGCAGCAATCATCCGCATATCCCATTTTCCTGTTTGATACTTTTTAATGGGGATTTTTAAGGCTTGGGCTAAACCGATTGATGAAAGAGCAATGACAATTCCTTTATTCATATTGCTTCACCTCATCTATAGTTTGCGATGGATTGACATCTCGTACCCAAGCAAATATTGCCCAACAAAAAACGCCGGGCTAATCTGCTGACACAGCAGACTAATCTCGGCGCTTTTGGAAACAGTTCTGTTATTTTTTACGCTTTTTTTGTGCAGCATTATTCATTTTGGCAGATTCAACTTCAGCATAAGAGCCGAATTCTTGGCCATATTGATTATTTGCACTTTTATTAGCTTCTAACTTCTTGTTAACAGAATTGTTTTGGTTTTGTTGCACGTTGAACTCAGAAGCAAACTCCCCAGCATAAGTGTCATTTGCACTTTTTGCACGTTTTGCTTTTTGAGCCTGATTTGCTTTAAACTCAGAAGAGAACTCTTGGTTATAATTATGCTTTGCATTGTTATTCGCTTGCGCATTTTTATTACCTAATTTTTGACGACCCATCGCTATCTCCTCCTATTTGTACCTCGTTGGTACACTATTAGTATGGATCAAGCGGCATGTCATATCCTGTTCAAATTAAGGTAAAAACACCAGAGCTTAGCACGTTTATATTCTTGCTACGTACTCTTTAACCATTTCTTCTGTCACTACTTTACGGCCTGGAATGATGGTATATTTTTGAGACAGCTCATTAATTTCTGCTGTTACAGCATTAATACCGTCTACAGAAAAGGGTTTCCCTTCTTTGCAAAGAAGCACAGCTGCTTCAATAGCTTGCTCGCGTCGAGCTTCTAAGCTTGCAAAAGCACGTACTAATTCGTGTTGTTTTTTAGAATGGGCTGAAATTTCTTTATGTACACTCATGTTCGTTCCTCCATTATATTATGCTGAGTTAGTAAAAATAAGTTAATGTCCTCATAACTGATTTGCTTTTCCGGTAATTCTTTTACGCTTTTTTCTATCGCTGCAGCTTCTTTCTTAATGCTGTCCAAAAAGTTTTTCATCTTTTCATTAAAAGCAACTTTCCCGCTTATCTTGCACTGTACAAATTGCTCAATGATGGATTGCTGCCTATCGTCGAGATTTGCCTGCTTACATAAATCGGCAAATAAAATGACAGGGAAACTGCGCTGCTTTACTACTACTTTCAGTGATAAAAATGCACGAATCAGTTGAAGCATCACTTTTATATCCTCTATTGTAACAGAAGATGTCAGATTTCTTTTACTATTTATCGTTAAAATTTTAAAATAATGATACCCCAATGCTTTTAAGGAATATGATTGAGCCATCATTTGCCGCAGGGGCTCAGCAAACGATGGCTTCTGATAATAAACAAAAGGCGACCATAGCCACTCATAAAGCGAAGGGTTTGATTTTGTAAACAAATAAATGGTTTTGTACAAATCCCACCCTTGCATATCATAATTGCCTTCTGCTACATTAATGACCTCTTGAGGTCTATTGAGATGAAGATAGCGTGATGCTTTATACTTGTATATAAAGCGGACGTCAAAATCACTCGCTAACGTGTCGAGTCCGTAAGCACGGCTGCCTGATTCACATGCAAACAAAATTTCCACATTATATTCTTTTTCAATTTCCTGTAAACGTTTATTTATGTGTGTAGACATAAAAATTAATGACCCTTTCTTTCCTCCAATACATGTTCTAGCACCGTCATTGTACTTACCAATTCTTGAATTGGAAATTCTTCAGACACGGCCGCTTGCAGCTGTTTGTAATAATCATACCATTCTTCAGATACAGACTGTTTATGCGCTAAAACGTACTGATTCACTAAATTGGTATAGTGTGAATGAAGAGCGGCTTCTTCTTTCGCAATGTAGTGATTAATATCCGGCTTAATACGTTCTAGTAAAGCAGCGTGAAGCTTTACTTTCTCATTTTTTTCAAAAAAGCTTTTATTGTTTTTATACAGTGAAAGCTCTTTTTGATACGATTCATTCTCATCAAATTGATGACTTGTCACAACTTCACTGCCATTTGGAGGCTCTAACGAGTTCAACGTTGGAGTAAACGTCGGTTCATAGCGCTGTAGCTTTGTAATGATCATTCGATGCCAGTCTTCGATTAATTTTACGATGTATTTTTCGATTCGCAAAGTGGTCGCACGCACTTCTTGCGTTGCGTCGAAGGAAATAGACGTTAACAACTCCTGCAAACAAAGGCGCAGCTGCTTTTGCTTTTCACCTCGATCATCCCTTAAGTTTGCCGGACTGAAGGCTTCTTTAAAGAAGTCATCGTACCTTACAAACAGACGTTTTTTTACATAAAATAAGAGCTCTTCTAATTCTCGGTCAAACTGCTGTTGTTCATATTCAAAATGAATTTCATGCAGTTTTGCTGCTACCTGCTCATTTTTTATGTGAAGAGATTGAATGTATCGCTTTTTATCCACTTCTGATTTTGTTTGCACCTGTTTCATTTCATTGGAAACTGCTAAAATTTGTTCGAAATCTGCATAGACACTTTGGATAGCAAGCTCTGGTAATTCATAATTTATGAAGCGGTAAAACGCATTTTTGAATGGCAGAAACATTTTATCCTCATGGTTTTGCAAAGCCTGCAAGCTTGATACCGGGTATAAGCGCGGAAAACGTATACCATACTGTTCAAGCTGTTCTTTTACATAGGTCTGAACTAACTGCAGCTCTGTATCTGAGCTGGCTAGGTCCGCTGCATTTACTAAGAAAAACATTTTATCAAGCGCAAATACATCTTTTACACGGCCAAGCTGAATAAGAAATTCGCGGTCAGCTTTTGAAAACGCATGATTATAATACGTTACAAATAAAATGGCATCTGCATTTTTGATATACTCAAACGCTACTCCAGTGTGTCTCGCATTGATTGAATCAGCTCCGGGTGTATCAACGAGTGTAATGCCTAAGCGAGTAAATTCACAGTCATAATACAGGTTAATAAATTGAACAAAACACGCTTTTTCTTCTTTAGCTACATAATCATGAAATCCTTCTGTATCCACCACTACTTCTGAACCGATATGCTGCTTGACTTCGCCGTAGCCTTTTTCTACTGCCTGTAAAAACGACAAATGCAGCTGCAGCTCTTCTGTTGCCTGCAGAGTTGGAATAATTGTTAACGCTTCGTCAATTGATTCTACTTCATGGTGAAACAGCTTAAGTGCACCATTCAAATCTTGGATCATCTGCTCGTTTGTTTTCATTTGCACAACAGCTGTTTTATGCGGCCGTTTTTCTGTTGGAGGCATAATTTTATTGATAGTTGCTGTTGTTGGGTTCGGAGATACTGGAAGTAATCTTTCTCCAATCAACGCATTAGCAAAAGATGACTTACCGGCACTGAACGCTCCGAATAAAGCTACAGTAAACGTTTGATTTGATAGCTTTTTACGCTTTTCTTGAAGTCTGGTAATAAAGCGGTCTAACTTTCCAAATGAACGGAGCTGTTCGAGAACAGCTGATACATCTTGAAGAACCTTTTCCGTTCCTGTTTCATGCACAGCTTCCTCAGGCTGTGAAACTAACTGCTGCTCACTCACAGCTTCTTGCTTTTCTTCAGCTTTCATGATGCCCGTTTCATATTCTTCTTGTAACATATATGACAACTCGTTTGTATCTTCTGCCGTTAGGTCGTCATCAGTTTGCTGTAAAGATTGAAGCAAAGCTTTTGTACGTGCCAATTTTGATTTCATTTCCTGAAGAGATGTATACGCTTCTTCAAATACTTCACATTCCTGCAAGTGTTGATAAATTTTTTTACGCTTTACTTCATCTTGCTCGATTTTGCTCTGTTCAATTTGCGCATAAAGCTCGTATAATAATCGCGTCGCTTTTTTCTTAATATGCTCGGCTACATCTTTTGCGTACGTTAAAACATAATCACCATTAATCGTAGCTCCTGCCTTTACCGTTTCAATTAAATCATGCGGCTCTAACGGAATTTCAAACTGCTGAACCTGGCGTATAAGATCCGGATCGGTAAGATTTTGATTTTTCACCAGCTCTTGCACATATTGCTGCAAGTGCCACTGCAGCTGAGAAGCTGCTCGTTCTTTCATATCATCAAAAAATAACGTCAGCCGCTCTTTTTTTACTTCCTCGGTCTTTTTCTTAGCAAATAAAAGACCTACTTTAAAATCAGGCTTTGTCGTTTCTAAAAACAGCCTAGCTTTTTCTCTCATTTCATATGGTGTTAAATTGGCGTTGCTTAGTATCTTACCTGTTTCTTGTTGGTACGTTTCTGCTAGCTGCTTTTCAGCACGCCTTATTTCCGCTTCTTTTTCGAGAAGCTGCTCTTTTTGATGCTTATTCATTTCATGATTCTCAAGCGTCAGCTTATGGCGCAGCTCGTCATGAATCGTTAACTTTTCTTCTTCTTGGTCTTCAATAAAGGCAAGGTGATCGTCAATTAACATTTGCATCGCATGTTGAATATGCTGATGCCGGTTTTCTTTTTCCGTCATCATAGCAAGTAATAGAGATTTTACGTACGAAAGGTCATTATGACGGTTGGTTGGCTCTTTTAACGACGTATAGAAGATTCCTTCTGGTCTCACATTCCACTTTAAAAATGACGTTTCTACAGATTCTTTAAATGCTTGAAATGTTAGCTGATCTTCTTGGTGTTTATCAATTTGATTTACAATTAAATAAAGCGTTTTATTAGCTTCTTGCAGCTGTTTTGCAAATTGAAGATTTAATTCTGCCTGCACATGATTATAATCCATCACGTAGAAAATAACGTCCGCTAAGTGAAGAGCTGACTCGGTCGATACACGATGTGCATCATCTGTTGAATCAATTCCTGGTGTGTCCATCACCACAACATTTTTAGGAATAGCATCTGTATCTATCGATAAATGAATGGACTCTACTTCATCTCCATCCACAGCAAACTGCTTAATTTGCTCATACTCATAAGGTGCTTCATAACGCACCGGCGACTGTTTGCGATAATAAACGGTTGCATGCTCATCCCCTGCTTTTACTGATACTAAGTTTGCGCTTGTTGGAATAGGACTTGCAGGCAAAATTGCTTGCCCCATTAATTCGTTAATCATGCTCGATTTTCCAGCCGAAAAATGTCCGCAAAATGCTACAACAAATTCGCCGTTCACCCACTTTTTTAACAGCTGTATTGCTTTTGCTGCCTGCTGTTCATCTCCAGCTGCTTGAAATTGCTTATGTAAATGAAAAAGAGATGCTTCCAATCGGAGATTTTCTTGATGTTTCACACTCACTTTACCCATTATTACTCTACCCCTTTTGCCTCATTCAAGACTGTATTTAAATGTGCTCTATCCATCTTCATTTCTGCTTATTCTTTCTCTATTTTACTTGATTCGCATGCGTTTTCCCATAAAAAACTGAATTTTTAGTTACAAAAACAATAAAAAAAGCTGTCAATAATTTGACAGCTTTTTTTATTCATCGCATGTATGTTACGCCTTCTGGGCTTTTTCAATATTTTTCATTACATACGTTGTGACGCCAACATATGTAGCAAGTGCTCCGATCACAAAAAGACTAACCATTACGTCCACCACCGTTTCTACTTGATGAAATTGATAATCTTTATCATTTGTTTCATCTTATCATGAAAGATAATCATTTTCAATTAGTTTTAAGATTTTTTTACAGGAAAGAAACGTCCCCTGTTTTGCATCACTTCGCCGTAATTTGTTTCATTCGTTAACGCTTGCTCTTCTAAGGGAATTCTGACGGCTAATATACACAAATTGAAAACAGAAAAAACAGCTAACGTCCAGTATGCCTGAAATATAAGCGGAACTAACACCAATTCTGCCGCTACTACTGTATAGTTAGGGTGCTTCATAAAACGATAAGGACCTCTTAGCACAACCTTCGCATTAGGCAAAACGATAATTTTTGTATTCCAATACTTTCCTAACGAAGAAATAGCCCATATTCTTGCAAGTTGCACAAGCGCAAAAAAGCTAAACAACAAAAAAGAAAAGCGATACATTCCATCGTTTAACACGTACACTTCCGTAAAAAGAGCAGCAAAAAAAGCGGCATGCATGCTTACCATCCATTTGTAGTGACTTTGACCAGCTTCGTATGCTCCCTGCCTCTTCATCCAAGCTTCATTTCTTTTGGCAATAACCAATTCACATAGACGCTGTAAGATAATAAATACAAAAAAGCTATAAAAAAACAATCGCTTTACCTCCACTCTAATAGAAGCATTTCAGAACTAAATCCAGGGCCAAGAGCTGTTAATAAACCGTATTCTTTACTTGAAATTTCTTTCTTCATAAAGCGGTCTAGCACATACAAAACGGTTGCCGAAGACATGTTTCCATGGTTTTTAAGTACATCTAGGGAATCAGCAATCATATTTTCGTTTAACGACAGCGTTGATACATATGCTTCAAGCACTTTTTTCCCTCCAGGATGAGCAACAAAATGCTTCAAATCGCGACTGGTCAAATGCTGAGTTTGTAAAAATGACTCAACTTCTCCGCCTAACCACGAATCGATAATCGTGGGAATATCTTTTGAAAAGACGACAAATAGTCCATCATTTTTAATCTCCCACCCCATTACATCTTCTGAATTGGGCATGAGCGTCGATTGTGTATGTAAAATGTTAGGATAGCTTTTTGCAAGGGCAAAAGTGGTATCAGCTTCGTCACCTGCGACTAAAGCAGCCGCTACTCCATCTGCAAATAAAGACGTACCAATTAAGTTGCTTTTTGAACGATCATTTCGCTGAAAAGTTAAACTGCAAAGCTCAATGGATAAAACAAGGACTTTGGCACGCGGAAAGGCTTTGCAATACTCATAAGCTCTTGAAAGCCCAGACGCTCCTCCAGCACACCCTAATCCCCAAATAGGAATTCTTTTTGTATGGTCTGAGAACGCAAGCTTATTCATAATTCGCGCTTCAATGCTAGGCGTAGCTAAACCGCTTGTTGAAACATAAAAAACAGCCTCAATTTCTCCACACGGCAAAGGAGTACTTACATAGTTCTTATTTGTTAAGCAGTCTTCAATCGCTTTTGTACCTAATTCAACAGCAGATTCTATAAAAGCATCATTTTTTTCTTCAAATGTATGATCTTCTTGAAACCAAGATAAGTCTTTGGCAAAATTACGTTTCTCAATTTGACCATTTTGAAAAACGGTCAGCAGCCGATTAATATCTTTAAATGATTCGGAAAAAAGTTCTTTTGCAAATAGCAGCGTGTCTTGCTGAGTTAATTCATAAGGGGGAACTCCAAATCCAACTGAGATAATCTTTGGCATACACTTCACCTCTTTGATTGCGTTACATTTAACATTTGTAATAGCTGGGGATTTATTCAATTCTTTTTTAGTGGAATGGAAGCGAAACATAAAAAAACTTTCCTGTAACTCAGGAAAGTCTACGTTTTGAAGAAGTGTATGTTTGTTGTGCACTTTTATTATAGCGCAAATAATCTGAATGTACAGATACAATTTATGGATTGACGAAAATAAGTGCTTATTTTTTATGAAAAGAAAATGGACATATAGATTTCATCTACATATTCATTGTTGAAATAAGCTTGTTCTTTCATAACGCCTTCTTGTTCAAATCCTACCTTTCTATACAATTCGTATGCCACTTTATTCGAAGCAAACACAGTTAAAGAAAGTTTATGAAGATTATTTTCTTTGCACCAGTTTAGCGTATAATTCATAAATTGTTTTCCTATTCCCATTCCCTGTGCTTTTGAAATAAGCCATGTACGGAAGAGCCCCGTGTGGCGCTTCATTTTAATTTCGCCTCTAAGAACACGTGCAATTCCAAGTACTTCACCTTCGACTTCAGCTACAACGTACATGTGATTGTTCTTTTCTACTGATGCAATAAAATCTTGCTCTTCTTGGACTGTACGCGGCTCATCTTTTTGAATAAATTCCCCAGCCTCAATAATTTCTCTTACCGCTGTTGTAATATGCTCTGCATCGCTTGCCTGTGCAGGGCGAATAGTGACTTCACGTCCGTCTTTTGCTTTAAATTTCACTATGTTTTTCTCTGCTGTAATCATCTATATCAACTCCTATATTTTTCACCATTCAGTACTACTATTTTGGTTCTAGCGTGGGTAATTTATCAGTGGTAAAGTTCTGCTTTTTATTTCATCTAACAAGCAATCATGTGCGTTTGTTGTATTACCCACGCTTTAAACAAAGCTAAACCATTTTTGAAATACTTATTCTTGCACAGACATCCTAGAAATGCAATTAATTGCGTTAAAGAACTATTATTCCAAATTTTCTTTACAAAAGTGCATAAAAAAGAGGCTGGGACACAACGAAACACACGAAAGCTACGTCCATCTTCACAACAAAAAAATACGAACTAACAACCAATAATTTTGATTATTAGTTGCTAGTTCGTGTTTCACTTCGACTAAAATATTTTTGTCCCTCTACTTTTGATTAAAGTCCCATTGAGATATATTTTACTTCTAAATAATCGTCAATGCCGTAATGACTTCCTTCGCGTCCAAGACCACTTTCTTTAAAGCCGCCGAATGGAGCTTGAGCTGCAGACGGAGAGCCATCATTTACTCCTACAATGCCGTATTCTAACTCTTCAGATACAAACGTTGCTTCTTTAATGTTTTCTGTAAATACGTAAGCGGCTAAACCATAAGGGCTATTGTTTGCTCGTTCTACAGCTTCTTCTACTGTTTTGAATGTTGCTACAGGAGCCAATGGTCCAAACGTTTCTTCAAACATGCAATTCATGTCATCAGTTACATTTGTAATAATTGTCGGCTCCATAAAGAAACCGTTTTTAGTTGTTATAGCTTGTCCGCCAACCACAACTTTAGCTCCTTTACTTTTTGCATCCGCAATTTGTGCTTTTACTTTCTCAACCACTTTGTCGTTAATTAACGGTCCAACTTGTGTACCTTCTTCTAATCCATTTCCTACTGTTAATTGCGCTGCTTTTGCTGCAAATTTTTCAACAAAAGCATCTGCAATGGATTCTTGTACATATACGCGGTTTGTGCAGATGCACGTTTGACCTGCGTTGACAAACTTAGAAGCAATTACGCCGTTTACAGCAGCGTCTAAATCTGCATTTTCTGTTACGATAAACGGTGCGTGACCGCCTAATTCCAGCGATAATTTTTTCACAGTATCCGCAGCACCGCGCATTAAATGTTTACCAACCGCTGTTGAACCAGTAAATGTTAATTTGCGAATGCGTCCGTCTTTTTGCCATGTGTCACTTTATTCGCTCCGCTACAGGAGTAGAATTAACCTCAGCGGGTGAAATTCTTTTACAAGAAGGTGAATCCATACTTTCAAGTGTTCATGCTCTTCAAAAAAAATTAGTGTCTACGCAAGAAGCTTGTGATTTAACTATCGGAACGTGGCAAAGTATGGCTGCTTTTTACTTACCTTATCAACTGGCTTCTGCTAAAGAGCACAATCGCCATATTGATATAAAAACCTCGCATCACTATTATGATTTGTTAGAGAAGTTAGAAAGCAATCAAATTGACGGGGCTTTATTTGATGATCGAGAGGTTCAACATACTTACTGGTCAAAACTATTGTTCAAAGAAGACTTTTATTTATTTGTGAATGATCAGCACCCGTTAGCCGAAAAAGAAAGCGTATTATTTGAAGATTTCAAAGAAGAACCCATTGTAGTTCTCCCCCCAGGGTGCGATGTTCGGACACTAGTAGAAAAAGCGTACAAGCGTCATAACTTAAAAATTTCCCTTTCCAATGAAATTGAATTTGCGCAAAGTATTATGGGATTTATTTCAGCTAATTTAGGTATTTCAATTCTCCCTGAAATTTTTATGCACCATTTACAAAGCTCAAACATTAAAGCGTTACCCATTACAGACTTCAAATTCAAAAGAGAAATTTCATTAGTGGCAAAAAACCCTGACGTGGGGAAAATGCTTTATACACTCTTTTTCAAAACACGGTCTTAATAGGAAAGACGAACAAATTGGACAAATGATCTGCTATGGATCGCTTGTTAAAGCTATGTTCCTTAGGACAATGAAAAGATCCGAACGATTAATCGTTCGGATCTTCTTCACTAAAATACTTTTGTTCTAGCCTCTTTTTATTTCGATACTACTTCATTTGTTAACTTTGTTTCTGCAACTTGCGTACGTGGTGATTTCATCATATTAAAGACAATATTTAAAAAGATTGCTGTAAAGCTCCCCATTACAATACCGCTTCCAGTAAGAACTTGAAGACTCTCTGGTAAGTTTTTGAAGAGTTCAGGTACAACCGTCACCCCTAGACCCATGCCAACCGAACATGCAATCACAAGAAGATTTTCTTGTTTGGCTAAATCAACTTGACTAAGGATTTTAATACCTGAAGAGATTACCATTCCAAACATAGCTACCATTGCTCCTCCAAGTACAGAGCTCGGGATAACTGTCGTCACGGCTGCGATTTTAGGTAGAAAACCCAAAACGATTAAAATTCCACTCGCTGCAAATACAACATTTCTTGTGCGAACACCTGACAACTGTAAAAGTCCTACATTTTGAGAATACGCTGTATAAGGAAATGCGTTAAAAAATCCGCCTAATAAAATGGCCAATCCTTCTGCACGATAGCCTTTAGACAAATCTTTTTCATCCACTTCTTTTTTACAAATATCACTAACAGCAAAATAAACGCCTGTTGACTCGACAATGCCAACAAGTAAAACAAGGAACATTGTCAGAATGGCCATAATATTAAAAGTTGGCATCCCAAAGTACAGCACATGTGGCATATGAACCCACGCTTCTTCTTTTACGCCGGAAAAATCGACTTTTCCCATAAAAGACGCTGCAATTGTTCCAACAACTAATCCTAATAACACAGAGACGGAGCGCATAAATCCTTTTGTAAATCGATACAGAACAATAATTAATAACAAAACGCCAAAACCTAAACCTAAATTGCTCAAGCTGCCAAAATCTTTACTTCCTTCTCCTCCGGCTAAATCTTTAATCGCTACGGGAATTAACGTAATTCCAATAATCGTTACAACCGAACCTGTAACTAAAGGAGGGAAAAACTTAACCAATTTACCTAAAAAAGCAGAAAGAAGGACGATGAGTAAACCAGCCACGATAATAGAACCATATATGGAGGAAACGCCGTAAGAACCTCCAATTGAAATCATAGGTCCTACGGCAGTAAACGTACACCCTAATACAACTGGAAGACCAATTCCAAAAAAACGATTTTTCCATACTTGCAGTAGCGTTGCCACACCGCACATAAATAAGTCAATCGCCACTAAATACGTAAGCTGCTGCTGAGTCAAGCCAATGGCTCCTCCAACAATAAGCGGAACAACAATCGCACCGCCGTACATAGCTAAAACATGCTGTAAACCAAGTGAAAAGACTTTTCCTTTATTCATATTAAACCTCCACTGTTGGTTTATCTTCAACAAATGTCACTTTACCATTTGATAAAGACTGAATGCGTGCTAATGATTCTACTTTAACGCCTGATTGACGAATTTGTTTTCCTCCATCTTGAAACGCTTTTTCAATAACAATACCAATGCCGCCTACTTTAGCACCTGCTTTTTGCACGATATCCATCAAGCCGAATGCAGCTTGACCGTTTGCTAAAAAGTCATCAATAATTAAAATCACGTCATCTTCTTGAATAAATTTATCAGCAACTGAAATTTCATTTTCTTCTTTTTTTGTAAATGAATATACTTTTGATGTAATGAGTCCGTCTTGAAGTGTTAAAGATTTTCTTTTTCTAGCAAACACCATCTCAACGTTTAGCTTCAATGCGGTCATAATCGCTGGAGCAATTCCAGATGATTCAATCGTTAAAATCTTCGTAATTCCTGCATCTTCAAAACGCGAAGCGAATTCTTCTCCAATTTCTTTCATTAATACAGGATCCATTTGGTGGTTTAAAAATGTGTCTACTTTTAAAACCGCGTCTGATAATACGATACCATCTGTTAAAATTTTGTTTTGCAAAGCTTTCATAGTTCGTTCCTCCAACGTTTGTATTAAAAAAGCTCAAAAACATAGCTGCACTCGTATATGAGTAGAGCAATGTCTTTGAGCTTTTACGCACAAAAGTGAAAAACAAACTTCATCGCTCACCCATAGTCAAACTATTTACGGTAGTTTGGTAGATACTTACGAGCCTTATTCTCGTCATTATATGAGTGCGTTATTGAGTTAATTGTATTATATCAGCAAATCTTTTATTTGAAAATATCTAAAAACGATATTTTCGAACATTTACTTGTGATACAAAACATAATATTCGGTTATAGCGCTTTTTATACGTGATAAATTTCTCCATATTTCTTTTCTAGATACTGAATTAAATAATCTACATTTAAGCCTTCTCCCGTTACATCGTTTAAAATTTCAAGAGGCTTTTTCATTTTTCCGTACTGATGAATATGTTCTGTTAGCCAATTTGTAATCGGCGAAATTTCTCCTTTTTCGAGGAGTTCATCATAATTGGGCAAGTCTTTTAACATGGTATGCTTAAACTGCGCTGCGTACATATAGCCAAGAGCGTAGGAAGGGAAATACCCAAAGCTTCCTCCGGCCCAGTGTACGTCCTGAAGCACGCCTTCTCCATCGTGACCTGGACGAACTCCTAAATATTCTTCGTATTTCTCATTCCAAATTTCCGGTAAATCTGCAACTTTATATTCTCCGTTTATTAATCCCTTTTCAATCTCATAGCGAATCATAATATGAAGAGGATACGTTAACTCATCTGCTTCAATACGAATAAGCGACGGTTTCGCCTCATTTACTCCTCGGTAAAAATCTTCTAAATCTACATCGTCAAATTGTCCCGGCGCATGCTCTTTTAGTACGTGGTAATGATGCTGCCAAAATGCTTTATTTTTTCCGACAAACTGCTCAAAAAACAGCGACTGTGATTCATGAATTCCCATTGAAGTACCTTCACATAGAACCGTACCGACAAGATCCTTTGAAATATTTTGCTCATATAAAGCATGGCCGCATTCGTGAATCGTTCCAAAAATAGCCGTTCGGAAATCGTTTTCAGCATACTTAGTCGTGATGCGCACATCTCCCGGGTTTAAGCCAGTAGCAAAAGGATGGACTGTTTCATCAAGTCGCCCCGCTTCAAAATCATAGCCAAGCGTTTTTAACACGTCTAGACTAAATTGCTTTTGCGCTTCTTTTGGGAAAGTACGGAATAAAAATTCCGTATTTGGCTTTGTATTTGACCCGGCGATTCGCTGAACAAGAGGCACAATATGCTCCCGTAGCTTTCCAAATACCTCGTCTAAGATTTCAACCGTCATCCCTGGTTCAAAAAGGTCTAATAAACGGTTATATTTGTTTCCTTCATACCCCCAATACTCCACAAACTTCTGATTGAACGCTACAATTTTTTCGAGGTACGGTTGAAATAAAGCAAAATCTGCTTTTTCTTTTGCGTCTTCCCAAACCGACTCAGCTTTTGAAGTTAATGTAACGTATTCTTTATATTCATGCGGAGGAATCTTTTTATTTAAATCATATTCTTTTTTACATTCTTCCACTGCTTTTTTCGTAATATCGTTTATGTAAGGCTGTGACTCAGGGTTCGTTAATTTCTCAATAAAACCTGCCATTTCATCAGAAACAGAAAGATTGAACGCTTCTGATGACATCATGCCAATAACTTCAGAACGCTGATCCGCCCCTTTTTTGGGAGCACCCGTCCTCAAATCCCAGTACATCACTCCGATTGCCTCTTGATAACTTTTGATTTTATTCATGTATTCATAAAACTGTTTCTCAATTTTCTGTATGTCTTCTCTCATTGTTTTTCCTCCTTACTTTCCTTATTTCACCATAAATTATTTTATCATAATAGTAACGGCGTGTATATAACTGAATATTCAATCTATTATACGTATAAAAAAGCGCGGCTACAACCGCGCTTTTTTATACGTTTTCTATTTTCGTTGGGACATTTTGTTCAATGATTGAACGCACTTTTGAATCTGTGCTTTTTGGCATAAAGATCGTGATTAGACCCTTATCGTTATGAGAGCGAATCAGCCTTCCAACTCCTTGCTTTAAGCGAAGAAGCATATACGGCATATCTGCATCCCAGAATGGATCGACTACTTGATTGCGCTTTGCTTCAAAGACCGGATCATTTGGTGGATACGGCAGAGACCAAATAATTACATTAGATAGCGAAGGTCCAGGAATATCCAATCCTTCCCACAAATGAACAGCGCATAAAATCGTTTCTTCTTCCCTTTGGAACTGAGATACTAATTTACTGATTTCTTGATCGCCTTCAAATAAAAATGTGTACTGATTTAACTCTTTGGAAACTTCTTTGAACATCTCTAGTTCTTCTTTGCTGTTAAACAGTAAAAGTGCTCGTCCGTTCGTTTTTTCGAGCTGTGCAACAGCAAAGGCGAATTTTTCAGCAAACGCTTCTTCTTGATCATCCGAAACATTTTTTACCGCAATTTTCATTTGCTCATCATAATCAAATGGCGATTCCACAGAAAAAGAAAGCGGCTTTGCAATTCCTAAGCTATATGCTAAATAATCGAACGATTGGTTATCTGAAAGAGTCGCAGAAGTGAAAATATATGGTATTTTCTTCGCAAATACTCGTTCTTTTAAGACGTCTTTTACTGCTTGCGGCATAATAACCAACGTCAGCTGCCAGTTATTTTCTTCTACCCAGTAGATGGCATTTTCGTTGTCCATAAATAAGCGCAGCGAATAATCAATTTGATCTAGGTACTCATCTACAATTCGCAGCGTATACTCGTCTACTGTATAGGTCTCACTCTCAAACACAAGCTCGTTTCCGATATGCTCAAGCAGCGATAAAAGTTCTTTTCCTACACTTTGTAATCCGTTTGTGCGGGCTACTTCTTTACGGCTAGAACCAACGATTTCTGTACTTGCTTCACTTAAACGGTCAAAGAACATTGCATATACATCGATAGCGTGCTCGATCTTCACAGCAAATTCTTCTCGCACGTCATTTTCTAATAGACGCGTTAACAAGTTTTCTAACGTATCTTCTTGAATGCGATATGTTAAAGCCTTTTGTGCAGCAAATTCCAGCAGGTGACCTTCATCAAATACAACACAGCTGCTTTCAGGAAGAAGGGGAAGCTGTCCTTCACGCTTGCGGGCTTCATATGTCCAAATGTGCTCCATGTAAAAATCGTGAGAGCAAATAATTAAGTCATGTGCTTTTCTATAGTGCTCACGTGAAAGCGTTAAGCCGCATCTATGACGCTGCTCACAGGAAGAACAGTCTTGAAACGTATCCCAGTTAATTTGATTCCATTCCTCATCCGTTAAATGAGGATATTCTTTACGGTCTCCGTAGTGATAGAACGACTGCATACCGCTATGATCATGAACAAAATCAGGAAGCGTATCGTAAATTTCTTCAATGTTTTCATTATCTGTTCGTGCTGTCACAGCATCTAATTTCTTTAAACACAGATACTGATCTTGAGATTTTGCTAGGCGAACATCCATGTTAATATCTAAAATACCAGAGAGCTTTGCAATGTCTCCTTCGGCTTTTACTAACTGTTCAATTAATGTTTCATCCGCACAGGCAATAATAGCTGGCTTGCCAATATACCTTGCATAACAAATAGCGTACAGTAAATACACAATAGTTTTCCCTGTTCCTACACCTGCTTCTGCAAATATTACATTTTTTTCTTTAAAAGCTCGTTCGATTTGAAAAGCCATAAAAATTTGTTCATCCCGAAGTTCTAACCCCGCGTCTGGAAGATGATCATAAAAAACATCACCTATCCATTCATTTAATTTGTCAAAAAAGTTTTCATCCCGCTCAATTGTAAAAGGCAACCGCTCTCTCATCATCGATACTGACTCCTTTATTTATGTAAATATCTATCAATAAAAATTAGCTTCACTTCTTTTTATCTAGTAAATTTCTCATGTAAGCAAAACTTAATTATTGACTACTTTATCTAAAATGTCAATAAAAAGAGCTGAACATAAAAAAGTTCTGCCTGTAAGGACAGAACCTTTTTGTATAAAAGCTGAGTGTATAGAGCACAAACGGAATAAGTGCTATTAAAAATTAATTACAGCGGAATTTTGAGTCCGTGGACTGAGACAATAAAAAGGCCGCTTCATACTCGGCTTTTGCTTGTTCCAGCTGAGTAAGCGTTTCTCCGCTTACTTCTATTCCCTGCTGCATTAAATGATAGCTGTTTTCCAACGCTTGACGAATCATAGTGAACTCCGTGTTTCTATCCATTTATAAACATCCTCTCTCTGTAGTGCTTACTATAAAAGTGAATACTATCATTCTACACACCAGCTGTTTGTTTTATTCTCAAAACCAGCATCTCTAGCTTAATAAGTGGCTTCTTTCATTTAAGGAAATAATCGAACTTATTAAAATATCTTAATTCTCACTTGACTTATAGGAATTATTTTAAAATTACTTACAGATTCAATCACTCAAAACTACATAATACAGGCTTACCGGTCAACCGATAGCCTCTAATTGCCAGATACACGTACAATCCGTCTGTGCAATTAGAGGCTTTTATTTTTTTAAAAGCCTGCTGAAAGGAGAAAAAATGGCAGAACTGCAGTTACAGCATGTGTATAAAAAATACCGAAAAGATAGTCTTGCAGTTGATAATTTCAATCTTCATATTCAAGACAAAGAATTTATTGTATTTGTAGGCCCTTCAGGGTGCGGCAAATCCACTACCCTTCGAATGATCGCCGGCCTTGAATCGATAACAGAAGGAGAATTGCTTATTAATGGAGATCGTGCAAACGATTTACCTTCTAAGGACCGAGATATTGCAATGGTGTTTCAAAACTACGCGCTTTACCCTCATTTAACAGTTTACGACAACATGGCATTTGCCTTGCAGCTCCGCAAAGTCCCAAAACAAGAAATTGATGAGCGCGTTCGAGAAGCGGCTCGTATTTTGGACTTAGAACCCTATTTAAAACGCAAGCCAAAAGCGTTATCAGGAGGGCAGCGTCAGCGGGTGGCTTTAGGAAGAGCCATTGTACGGAATGCCCAAATTTTTTTAATGGATGAGCCTTTATCTAACCTTGATGCCAAGCTTCGCGTACAAATGCGAGCTGAAATTAGTAAGCTTCATCAGAGGTTGCAGACGACCATTATTTATGTAACCCACGATCAAACAGAAGCGATGACGATGGCAAGCAGAATTGTAGTTATGAAAGATGGAAAAATTCAGCAAATAGGTTCACCTATGCAAATATATAATGCTCCAGAGAATACGTTTGTAGCTAGTTTTATAGGATCACCGGGAATGAACTTTTTCACAGGAAAAGTAGTGAACAACAAACTGCAAATCAGTGAACATGAGTTTCAACTGACAGAAAATCAAATGCATTCGTTACATGAAAAAGGCTACAACAATCAGTTCGTTACTATAGGAATTCGACCTGAGCATATTACGCGGGCCTCTTCTGATGCTCCTCATATTTCATTACCGGTAGATGTGTCTGAGTTATTAGGAGCAGAGTACATGCTATACAGTAGTTTAGGAGACCAGCTCTTTGTGGCTAAAATCCCTGGGGATGAACATATTCAAGTTTATCAGTACTTTCCATTTCATTTTCAAATGAATCATGCTCATTTCTTTGACCAGGCATCTACCAACCGTATCAAAATTGACCAATAACTATCTAAAATGAATTCTATAAGTGGGGGAACTAAAATGAAAAAATTATTAATTCTGTTAGCAATGCTCACCGTGATCATCGCAGGCTGCGGCAAAAACAGTTCAACAAGCGGCGACAGCAGCGACTCTTCTAAAAAAGTAACCATTAACTTTACGCATTGGCGAGGAGAAGATTCGAAAGCTTTTGATTCTATCATTGAGCAATTTGAAAAGAAAAATCCAAATATTCATGTAGAAATGACCGTCTTTCCTTCTGATTCCTATCAATCACAAATTCAAGGATCTCTACTATCTGGAGAAGGTATCGATGTATTTGCTAGTTTTCCAGGAAGTCAATTTGAAACAATTCGCAAAGCAAACGGTTTTGCAAAGTTGGACGACCAAAACTTACTCAGCAAATTTGACGAAAAGCTAATCCAAGCGGGGAAAGCGGATAATACGCAATATGCTCTTCCTTATCAGCTAGTCTATAACATCCCTGTCTATAACAAAGGCATTTTTGAAAAATTAAATTTAGATGTTCCTAAAGATTGGAATAGCTTTTTAAAAACATCTGAAACATTAAAGAAAAATGGATACACGCCGATTTTATTTTCAGGAGACGTAAGTCCTTCTCAATTTATTAATCCAATGATTATGAATAACGAACCTACAAACAACGCCCTTCACGAAGTAGAAACGGGCAAGCGCAAGCTAACTGATGAATGGTTTATCAAAACCCTATCCCAAATTAAAGAATTAAATGACAAAGGTTACTTCCAAAAAGATGCTCTTGGTACGAAAAAAGAAAGTGCTGCAGCACTTTTTGCTCAGGAAAAAGGCGCAATGCTTGCTCAAGGTTCTTATATGATGGCTACAGTCAAACAGCAAAATCCGAAGATTGATCAAGGTTTGCTTGCACCGATTACAGTGGATCAAGATAAAGCAAAATACGAAGGTGTTCATACCACGACATTCTTATTAGGTGTTGCTGAAAAATCAAAACACAAAGAAGCTGCTAAGAAATTTTTAACTTTCCTTGCAGATCCAAAGATTTCTTCTGAGTATGCGAATGCTACTGGCCAGTTATTAACGGTCAAAGACGTGAAATATAATTCACCTGAACTCAAAGAAAGCGCAAAATGGAAAGGCAAAAAAACGGTCTTCCAACCTCGATTTACAATTTTAAATGAGCGCGTATCAAAAGCTGTTGAAACATCTGTACAGGACGTACTATCCGGTATGTCAGTGAAAAAAGCTGCTGAAAAAGCACAAGGAGAGGTAGAACGTGTCGCTAAAAACTAATACGTCTATTCAAGAAGAAGAAAAGAGAACCCCTTCGTTCTCTTTTCCTCTCTTTTCCTCTCTTTTCATTTAAAAGTATCTCTAAAAGCCGACATCTATGGTTGTTTTTACTTCCCGGCTTTATCATATATACTGTTTTCTTTGCATTGCCAACGCTTTCTGCTTTATTTTTAAGCACAACTGATTGGAATGGATTGTCTTCTCAGTTCTCATTTGTAGGGTTTCAAAACTTCAAAGAAATTTTAACAAACGATGCTATTTTTACACAGTCTCTTACAAACAACTTAAAATTCACAATTGGCGTGCTGATCTTTCAAACTTTATTGAGCTTGGGATTTGCACTTTTACTTTATAAAAATTCTGCATGGAATACATTTTATCGCTCACTCTTTTTTGTACCGACGATTATTTCGTCCGTATCGATTGCCTTCACGTGGAACTTTATGTATGACCCCAACATTGGAGGAGTTAACCTGTTTTTAAGTAAAATAGGCCTTGAGCATTGGACCCAGTCTTGGATTGGAAATGGACATATCGCAATTTACAGCTTGGCTTTTGTACAATTTTGGGCACATACTGGTCAAATGCTTATTATTTTTGTAGCTGGAATTCAAGCTATTCCCAGTGAGTTATATGAAGCTGCCAGTATTGATGGAGCAACACGATGGCAAAAATTCAAGCGCATTACGTGGCCTCTTTTAGCTCCAGCTACGACAATGGTTGTAGCTTATACGACCATACAAAGTTTTAAAGCATTTGATTTAATCATTGCAATGACAAATGGAGGTCCCTCCAACTCAACTGAAATTCTTTCGACACTTCTTTATCACGAAGCTTTTATTAATTTTCGTTTCGGCTATGCCTCTGCCATTTCAGTTGTATTTATGATTGTAATTGCTCTTTTAACGTTTCTTCAATTTCGCGTACTTCGCTTGACCAAAATGTAAAAGGAGATTCTTTTATGAAACAAAACCCATTCAGACAACTGATTTTAGGGATATACGGTTTGATCATTCTGTTGCCCTTAAGCTTGGTTTTATTATCAACCTTTAAAACAACGCCTGAACTTTACAGCAACCCAATCGGATTACCAGCAGGCTGGAATATTGAAAATTATAAACAGCTGCTCGTCAATGAACCCATCTTTGGCTATATTAAAAACAGCGTGAGTGTTACCGTCTTTAGCACGTTTTTTATTCTATGGTTTTCAAGCATGATTGCTTATGCCATTATTCAGCTACCTCAAAAGCTTGGCTGGATTGTATACGGCTTTTTTGTTTGCGGAATGATTGTCCCTACTCAAGTCAATATGATTCCTGTCTTTTTGCTGATGAATAAGCTTGGACTCGTCAATACGCTAACAGGCGTCATTATCGTCTCCATAAGTTTTTTGCTTCCCAGCGGTGTGTTTATTATCACGGGGTTTATGAAAACTTTGCCAAGGGAACTATTCGAAGCTGCTCGCATGGACGGAGCGTCAGAGTGGAAAATATATTCAAAAATCGCTCTTCGACTCTCAATACCATCAATGGCTACAGTAGGAATTTTTTCGTTTGTGATTGTGTGGAATGATCTGTTATTCCCTTTGCTATTGTTAAAATCTAAAGAAGTAAAAACGCTGCCTATTGCACTATTGGACTTTCAAGGGGAATTTCTGACTAATTACCCTATGCTGTTTTCAGCAGTCGTTCTTTCTTCTATCCCATTATTGATTGCGTACGTGTTTTTGCAAAAGCATTTCATTTCAGGAATGACATCTGGGGCATTAAAATAGCAGGCAAGAAAATCACGTTTCCCTGCCTGTCCCTTTATTCTATAGGATTATTTTTTAAAGCACGCTGAGGTTTCGGTTTCTCTACTACTAGATGTTGGTAAACGTACATTAAAGCAGCTTTCAACAGAAAGATACCTAGCAAATGGTACTTTTTAAATGTGCCTACCCTAAAAAGCTTTGCACGGCTCATAGCTCGTTGAAAAGGATAAACAAAAAATGTATCTACGATTGCATTTAATAACATATACCTTCCAAAATGGCCATATGTGAACTTTTTAATCCATAAAGAACCTGCTAAAAATGGACCTAAAAGTAAAGCAGCTTCACCTGTTAGATATGGATGAGGAGGATTAGGGAATATCCACCACTTCTTTTTTTCAGCAATATAGCTTTCAACCATCATTAAAAAGGAAATAAACATAGTAGATGATAAATAGCGCTTAATATGCTGTCGTCCTATAAAAGGGATGGTTAACCATGAAAGAAGCATCAGCCCCCCCAAAAATCCCTGCTGATCGATTCTTTCTCATTTTATCACCTCTTAGGTTTTAGTATGAGATTTCCCTTTCGTAAATATGTTAGAAATAAGCTAATCATTTCTCGTTTTAGGCCTGCTATTGAAAAGAAATGAATACATATATTGCCCTGCTACTCGCCCATACTATAAAAAACATAATGGGGTGAGTATATGCATGATTATTATGACGGACTATATAAATACCTGCTTAATGCTACATTTTGGTTTATTTTATTAATTGTCGTGCTCGGTATAGGCATGTTTGGAATGCTAGCTTATCGAGGTTTGAAAAAAAAATAACGTACAAAAGCCAAGCTGGTTTTTACACCGCTTGGCTTTTGTATTTATTGATCGTTGCGTGGAGGACGAGGTCCCCAATATTGATAGTAGTCTGTTTTAATAAACCCGTTAAACAATTTGCGTTTTTTCGTTGCTTTTTTACCGTAGTATTGTTCAAATTGTTCATGAGATGTAAGCATATAAATCGACCACGTATCAAGCTTAGAAAACGCTTCGCCCATTTCAGCGTACATTTTTTCAACAGAAGGACGATCGCTTAAACGTTCGCCGTACGGAGGGTTACCAATAATGATTCCATATTCTTTCGGCGTCGTAAAATCGCGCACTTGCATTTGCTTAAATTGAATTAAATCTCCAAGTCCAGCTTCAAATGCATTTTGCTCCGCTACTTTTACCATACGATGGTCAATATCATGACCAGCAATATCTAGCACTTGGTCGTAGTTCGCTAAGTCTTCTGCTTCTTCGCGCGCTTTGTCCCAAATACTTGCTGACATCCATGGCCATTCTTCTGATAAGAAGTCACGGTTAAATCCTGGTGCAATATTTTGACCGATAAGCGCTGCTTCGATAGCAATTGTACCTGAACCGCAAAAAACATCGACAAACGGACGATCCGCATTCCACGGCGTTAGCATAATTAGAGCCGCTGCCAGCGTTTCTTTTAAAGGAGCTTCCCCTTGCCCCACGCGGTAACCGCGCTTATGAAGCCCTGCACCGCTTGCGTCAATTGTTAATGTAGCAACATCTTTTAATAGCGCTACTTCAATTTTAAACGTTGACCCTGTTTCTTCGAGCCATCCTGTTGTTTTGTTATAATGTTTTTTCATGCTGTCAACAATTGCTTTTTTCACAATGCTTTGACAATCTGATACGCTGAACAATTTAGATTTAACTGATTTTCCCGATACAGGAAACTGTGCATCTACGGGCAAATAATCTCCCCAATTTAATGCTTTTGTTTGTTCAAAAAGCTCATCAAACGTACGAGCTTTGAACTGTCCAACCTGCACTTTAATTCGATCTGCTGTACGAAGCCATAAATTGCAGCGAGCAATTGCGAGCTCGTCTCCTTCAAAGATAACCTTGCCATTATCTACTTCACATTCATATCCTAAAGCACGCACTTCTTTAGCGACCAGTGCTTCAATTCCCATTGCTGCTGTTGCAATAATTTTATATTTCGCCATTTTTCAACCTCATTTTGTTTCTAATTATCTACACTAAGTGTAAAAGTACCATATACATGCGCCGTAGTCAAAGCTTTCTCCGTCTTTTTATTAAAATGCAAAAACTGCTCGCTCTTGACAGAGCCAGCAGTTTCTTCACCTATGTCGTCTATAAATGTGTTTTTAAAAGCTTTTCACTTTAAAAATTGCGCAATCGGTTGCTCAACTTGTTTATGAAAGTAAGTATACACGTGTTTCATATGGGTGCAGCGTACATTTTTCAAGCGTTTCATTTTTATCCAACGGATAATTATGAATCAGCACTTCTCTGTTTGAAAACGAGCTCTCTGAAGGAAACTCGAACGTTTGATTTTTCGGTGACATATTACAAATAACAACAGCGGTTTTACCTTCTAATGTTCGCGTATACGCGTAAATAGCGGAATCTTCTTCTGCCAATAGCTTATAAGTTCCATACACCAGCACATCATGCTGTTTTCTAATTTTAATGAGCTGTTTGTAAAAATTCAGTACCGAATTTTCATCACTTTTCTGCTCTTCTACGTTAATATCTACGTAATTTGGATTCACCTTCATCCAAGGGGTACCAGTCGAAAATCCTGCATTTCTTTCTGTATTCCACTGCATTGGCGTTCTTGAATTATCGCGGCCTGTTTCCCAAATTACTTTCATAATCTCGTCATGTGTATCGCCTTTTTCACGCTGAATACGGTAGTAGTTAATCATACCAACATCATCATAATCGTCAATAGAATCAAACTTAACATTGGTCATTCCAAGTTCTTGTCCTTGATAAATAAACGGTGTTCCTTTCATTAAAAAGTATAGTGCAGCTAAGCACTTTGCACTTTCCACTCGGTAAGCTACGCTGCCGAATTTATTTACAGAACGAATTTGGTCATGATTTTCTAAATATAAAGCATTCCAGCCGTTGATGTTTTCTAAACCATTTTGCCAATTAGTTAAAATCGTTTTTAACTCGATTAAATCAAGCGGTTTTTCTTCTCCTTTATCCCACAGTCCCATATGCTCGAACTGAAAAATCATATTGAAGTTTCCGCCATCTTCAGCTACCCACTCATCTGCGCTGTCCGATGTTACACCATTTGCCTCTCCAACCGTCATAATATCATATTTGGCAAACGTATTTTCTTTTAGCTCTTTTAAATGTTCTTGAATTCCCGGTCGATTCATATGCCCTTCAAACGATGGCACATAATCTAGCTTTTCAGGGTTCGGTAGATCTGGGAAGCCGGCCACTTTCTTAATATGCGAAATAGCATCTACACGAAAACCATCAATTCCTTTATCTAACCACCAGTTAACCATTTCATAAAGCTCATGACGTACTTTTTCATTTTCCCAGTTTAAATCGGGCTGTTTTTTAGAAAATACGTGCATGTAATATTCTTTTGTCTTCTCGTCAAACTCCCAAGCTGATCCGCTAAAAATAGATTCCCAGTTGTTTGGCTCTTTTCCATCTTTACCTTCGTGCCAAATATAATAATCACGATATGGATTCTCTTTAGAAGACCTAGATTCTAAAAACCAAGGGTGTTCATCTGAAGTATGATTAATAACTAAATCCATAATCAGCTTCATTCCGCGATGGTGAACTTCATCTAGCAGCTCATCAAAGTCTTCCATTGTTCCGAAATCTTTCATAATATCTTTATAATCACTGATATCGTAGCCATTATCGTCGTTAGGAGACTGATAAATCGGGCAAATCCAAATGACATCAATTCCAAGATCAGATAAATAGTCTAATTTTGAAATAACCCCTTGAATGTCACCAATTCCGTCGCCGTTTGAATCCATGAAGCTTCGCGGGTAGATTTGATACGCAACAGCTTCTTTCCACCATTTCTTTTCCATGTGCTCAACCCCTCAAAATAGTGCTTTTACGTAAGCGTTTGCCTTTACGCATATCGCTATTTTATAATGAATACATGCAAAAAAATAGGTTTTTCACAAAAAAAATCGTTATTCTCTTTTGAATAACGATTCTCACTGCGCTAATTTGTGTTTAAAGGCGTAGATGACGGCTTGAGTCCGGTCTTGTACATCCAGCTTACTTAATAAATTGCTCACATGTGTTTTTACCGTCTTTAGCGCAATAAATAATTCGTCTGCAATCTCTTGATTTGTTTTGCCTTGTGTCATTAGCAGTAAAATTTCCATTTCACGAGCTGTCAGTTCTTCATGAGGTAAAGACGGTTTTCTCATTTTAGACATCATTTTACCGGTTACTTCGGGCTCTAATACAGATTGCCCCTCATATGTACGGCGAATAGCAGCTGCAATTTCTCCTGCTTTAGACGTTTTTAATAAGTAGCTTGTTGCCCCTGCCTCTAGAGCGGGATATACTTTTTCATCATCTAGAAAGCTAGTGACAATGATCACTTTCGCTTCTGGCCACTGCTTAATCAGTTGTTTTGTTGCTTCAATCCCGTCCATTTCTTCCATGACTAAATCCATTAAAATAATATCCGGGCGCAGCTGAAGCCCTAATTCAACGGCCTGTTGGCCGTTTGCTGCTTCAGCTATTACATGAATGTCTGCTTGAGCCGACAAATACGCTCCTACGCCAATACGAACCATTTCATGGTCATCCACTAACAGTACATTAATCATTTTGCTTCTCCTCTCTTTCTACTAACGGTACTTTTACTTCTAGCTTTGTTCCTTTGTCGGGCAAGCTAATAATTTTTAATAGGCCCCCAATTTCAACTGCGCGTTCGTACATATTTTGCAGGCCGTACGATCCGACTTTTTCCTTTTCTACATCAAAACCAACTCCGTTATCAACAATACGTAAAATAATGGAAAAGTCACGTTTAATCAGCAGCACATCTAAAGCTGTTGCATTGGCATGACGCAGCGTATTTGATACGGATTCTTGCAAAATTCTAAACAAGTGGTCTTCAATGCCTTTATCAAGTTCAAATGCTTCTATTTTCCAATTTAATTCAAGCGGTACTTTTTGAGCAAGCTCATTCATCAGTTCTTTCATTCCAGCCTGCAGCGATTTTCCTTTTAATGCTGCAGGACGAAGATGAAGAAGCAAAGCCCTCATTTCAAGCTGTGATTGGTTAATCATTTTTTCAACCATCTTTAATTGCTTAGCTTCAGAGTCTTGTAGCGTAAGATTGGACTCCGTAATAGCAGACATAAGCATCGAAGCGGCAAATAGCTGCTGACTAACGGAGTCATGCAGTTCTCTAGCAAGCCGATTTCGTTCCTGAGAAACAATTTCTTGCACTTGCTTTTGCTGATTTTCCACTTTTTCCGTTGCCATCTTTTGAGATTGCTGTGCTTGAAGAATCATTTTATAATCTACTTTATTTAAACGGCTTATAATTCGAGACGTTTCTTGAATAAGCGGTTCATTTGCCGACATATGCCGGTGGCCATTTTCCATTTCATATAATCGGTTTTCAACATATGTCCACTGCTGTCTCCACATAAACCCCATGATTCCTCCAATCACGCTTCCAATCGTAAGGCTCAAACTGAAGGAAAACAGCACAAAAGGCATGCCCAATACGCTTGTTTTCCATAAGTCGCTAAGTTGAAAAACAGGATATGCAAAAAACACGGTAAGGAGCACGGATACAAATACAAAAAAACTTAGGAAAATCCCCCATAATAACTGCCGTTGAAGAATACTCATATCCTTTGCACCTCTAAATCTCCAATCACAACAGTTGTAACAATCTTCACCCTATGAGCAGATTGATCAAATCCCTCTGTTTTGATAGACAAATTTTCATTGAACGAAAAGCCGCGCTGATGTCCAAAAACCGTTACGTTTCCTGCTAGTTTAGAATGATTCACAGATACTTCCGTTTCGTAAGGAATGAGCACTTTAATATTTCCAAACACTTGACGAATAAAAATAACCGCATCGCCTTTTGGCAGAACGGTATTGCTTAAATCAACCACAATGTCTCCCCATACGCTTTGAATATTAATATCATCCCATTCGTATACGGAGTCTTCGGTTCTTTGACTACCAAGAAGTTTATTCGTCAAAACCGGCCGGACCTGCACCAAACTTTGGTTTGGCTGCTGGGTAAATTCGTCAGTTGGTCTGAATTCAACCGGATGCTTTCTTGATTGAATAAATCTAAGTAAAAAATACAGAAAAAGAGCAATAATTAAAAACTTAAAGGCAACCGTATTAAATATATTCAACACAAGCCCAATAACGCCAATCCAAAATAAAATGCGCCCTAGTTTTCTTCTCATTTTTTTTCGCCCAATATACATGAACGCACCGGCAATTAATACAGAAAAGATCAAGCCGCTGTGAAAAAACATAATTTCAATAAACAGGACAAATAAACTGCAAATAAAAATGAACATAAGAGATTCTGTTTTGTTTACGCTTTGCACAGCTCTCTCTCCCTTCTCCTCGTAGATGACATAGCGTTCTTTGGATGCTGCAGGTATCTATTCTCTCACCTTAAAAAGACGCAGAAACCTACGCCTTTTTTAGAATACCATGTTTTATGCAGAAACACTGATTTTTTACGATGATTTTACTCTTTTTTCTAATTCAGCAATCTTGCTGTCTACCGTTTGTCTATAGTAATTTGTATTAATTTGATTTTCAAGCTGGTCAATATAGGTTTCCATTTCGTCAAACTGGCTGTAAGACGTATAAGATGCTTCTGTTTTCATTACTGAATTCATACGATGATGCGCACGAGCAATATTTTCGCGCCCCATTAGTTCCATACGGCGAATATGCATATCTTTTACCTTATGCTTCATTTCTTCATACTTTTGTTCAAGCTCTTCTAACTGCTTGGATGCATCTTCATAAGATTCTTTTACGCGCTTTGCTCTCTCTTCGTAGTGAGCATGTTCTTTTAAAATAAATTCATGTAATTCCGCTTCTTCAGCTGCTTGTGCTACTTGTGCTTGCTCATGGCGCTTTTTCATCATATCAAGGGCCAGATGATATTCGCGATTAAACTGTTCTTTTAACGTGTGCTGTCGCTCAACAAGCTGCCTTACCTTTTCGGTCTCCTGCTCGCATTGACGCAAATAGTGGTTTAGTGCAGCAATTGGATTTTTTTGTTCTTTGTGATCAAGTAATTGATGAAGGTCTGCAGAAATCGTTTCTTTCATTCGAGTAAATAAGTTTCTCATTTTGTTCATCTCCTTAGATAATAAAGTGAAATTTTATTATTTTTGATTTAAGTCAGCCCACTGACGTTCAAAGTGCTTAAACGGATCTTCTTTTTCCGTTTTTATAGAGCTGCTGCTGTTCCACTTTTTATACACAATATAAAGTACGACTGCTGCGATGATACCAGCAAGGGCCGGAAGGTTTGAAACGGTTGTTAAGAGTACGACAACACCAATAAACCCCCAGAGCCATTTTTTAAAGGGGGTTTCTGCTTTAACAAACCCTTTAAATGCTACGTACAAAATAACCAAGCCAAGTGCAAGCCCTACCATCGGACCGGCATTTGCAAAAAGAACGATAGCAGCTACCGCTCCAATCAAAAACAAACCAACTTTTTGCATTTTGTCTCCTCCTTTCGCTTATCTATATACTTAGTTTAAGGATTATGACGTTTTTTCAAAACGAGCTAGAGCTTTATTTTCTCCTAAGACCTGAGGCTGACAACAAGCTCAGTCTGATTGTACAAAAAAATGACAGCTTATGATAAGCTGTCATTTTGACATAAAAAAAGCTCTTCCATTATACGAAGAGCTGGGTTGGATTAAAGTATAGTGTATAACAACAAGTGTCGATTGCTTTTCAATAACGTTCTGTAAGCCATGTTTTGTACCATTGTACTGCAAGCGGCTAGCTACCTCGTACTCCGGTGGCAATTATCTATCTACAAAATGTAACCATTTTGTCCTTCCTTCCGTTCAGTTCCTTCCAGAAAGTTCCCCTACCATTATTTGGGTTTCTCGCTCGAGGGGTTTACCTCGTTCCACTCTTACCATTTCTGATAAGACTTCGTCACTGTGGCACTTTCAGAGTAGTCAAGCCATATCTTAAAAAGACTTAGGCTTTTTCCCCGCCGTTAGCTTTTAACAGCTACCCTAGCTTATGACTTCGCTAGGCACGAACACTACAGACATCGCAGTCTGTGCGAGCATGGACTTTCCTCTACATCCTCATATGTGATGCAGCAATTACCCGAACGTTATTGATAACGACTTTCCTTAGTATAATAAAAATAGGAGTTGAATGCAACTCCTATTTTTAGGTTATTCGTATAATTTACTTCCAAACACATGTTTTTCTAAGTTCGACAAACGTTTTAAAATATCAAAGTTTGTCGTACCCGCTTGCTGCTGCTGTTGAGCCGGCGGCGGGGTAAACGAAGGTTGTTGCGGCTTTTTAGATAACTCTTCTACTTGCTTTTTTAAGCGTAAATTTTCAGTTTGTAATGCTTCAATTTCTTCATGAAATGCTTCATAATCTTTAATAACAGAATCTAGATACTTATCTACTTCTTCTTGATTATAGCCTCTCATGCCTGTTTTAAATTCTTTTTCTAAAATTTCTTTGGCCGTTAAACGAATTTTATCAGCTAACATCTCTATCACCTCGAATACGATAAACCTTATCTTTATTATAATTCATTTTTTCAAAAATAGCTTCAAATGTCAATTTATCTTTTAAAATGTTTCGCCAAATGGCGTTAAAAAGACGAAAATTTTTCTTCATCCACGATATCCTGTAAGTCGTGAGACGTCACCATTATAATAGGGTATTCTTCTCGTTCAGCACGTTTTTTAGCCGTTTCTAACATATATTTAGGACTTCCTTCGTGCTCTTCGTCGTAAACTAAACAAATACCTTCACTTTTTTCTACTAAAAACTGATTTTTTAACCGAAACTGTGCTGGACTTTCATATTTCTTTTTTGTGATGCTATCTACATAATCTGCTTGACTTAAGACGAATTCATACAATTCTTTATTGGCTTCATTCCATTTTTCTTCTTGCTCCAAAAATGGTGTTAAAACAGCTAACTGAAGCTCGGGATAATCCAGCTGGAGATCAAATACCACTTCCGCTGCCCAAATCTCTACTCCTAGCTGGCCACTAATCAATACCCATTCTAATCCATCTTCTACTAATTCCTGTAATTTTTTATAGAGCGCTTTTTTTATGTATGTAATGCCTTGATGTTTTTCATTAAAAATCCCAAGTTCGAATGGCTTATAACCAGTAACCGTCAGCACCTTCATTATATAACTCCTTTGTAACAAAATAGAATAGGAACTGATGTAATCAGCTCCTATTAACGTACATTATCTAAAATACCCTGAATTAGGTCCTTGATGCGCGCCTTTTGTATGACAGCTTCCTTGGCCGCAACCTTTGTGTCCCGGATAACTAGCACCTGCTACTTGACCTGGGTAGCCTCCTTGACCTGGAAAACCAGCTCCCCCTACTTGACCTGGGTAACCAGCACCTGCTACTTGACCTGGGTAGCCTCCCATTTGACCTGGATAGCCTGCTCCCCCTACTTGAGTTGGATATTGCTGCGCACCGCCAAAAAACTGTTGATTTGAAGTTTCATTTACAACAGATTGCGTTTGCGGGAAGTAATGTACGTGCTTCACATTTGTATGATTCACCAATGTATTATGACTTGGATGAATGTGAGGTACAACTACCTCCTGAGAAGTAAACTGCGTGCAACATTTTGTTGGATGCACAATTGGTGGCATACATTTTGTTGGTCTTGGATACATATCCTTTTTCCCCTTTCACTGTTTAGTTATTACACTATTACAATATGTGAAGGGTAGTGTACATGTACTAAGACAAACACCTATTTTTGGCCTACATAAAGGAGTTATACGAATTTTTCAAACTGCTTAAGACAATTACTGTTAAACAAATTAATGCGAAAAATGATACTAAAATCACATTTTTCATGAGGCCTCTCTCCATCTCACCAAAGTTCTGTTTTTAAGCTGTAAGAATAAGTCTTACATTGACTAATTTTATCAATGACTGAAAAATAGAACAATATAAAACATCCACAAAAACAAAAGAATAATAATTCTGAATATTTTAAAATAAATCAGCTGAAGTCTATGCTTTAGCTGATTTATTTTTTAGTCTAAGAAGTCTTTTTTCAAGCGCTTCCTTCGACGTTTTTTTAGTCCTTTCTCTGAGTTGATTCCACTTTTCCAAGGCGAGTTCAGTATATAGAAGTGCTTGATGCACATCTTTGAGACGATGCTCACAAATTTTAGCTAGCTCAACCAATGCTTCTATAGCGACGTCACCTTCACATGTTTGAACCAAGGGTTCAAACATGTCCACTGCCTCTTTCCAGCTCTTCTCTTTTTTATAATGATAAGCCATCGCTAGCTGAGCTTTTTCATGCTCTTCTTTTTCTTTTTCCGCTACGCCCTGATAAAGTGAGAAAGCGTGCTTATTCTCCCCTAACTGCTCATACCACCTTGCTACTTCATATGTTTCTTTTTCTGTAAACTCCTCACTAGTAAGGAGATGTTTTGATAAATGAATGTATAAGGTGATAAGTGATAAAATATCATGTTCATTATGTTTCATAATGTCGAATAAGCCTCTTGGATTTTTCGTTTCAATAAAATCAAAATAAATCATGGGAGCTAAGAAACCTGGAATATCATCAACTCGTTCAATTCCAAGTATTTCTTTTTCGACATTCGCAAGCTTAACCGAATTCATTTTGTGTTTCCACAGCCTTCTTGATGCATGCAGTAAATCAAAGTGACCGAACTTAGGCAGTTTGGGCAAATGATCTCTCAATAGTGTATGACGAGTCTTCACATGAGGCCAATCGAAAGATTTCCCATTATAAGTCACAAGCGTCGTATAGTCTACTTCTTTTAAGAAACTTTCGTAAAATGCTACTTCTCCGCTTGGCTCTGTTAATATATGTTGACGAAAAACGACGGAATCTTTTAGCACCCTTGCATATCCTAGCAAAAAGATAGTTGTTCCCGTACCTGTACTAAGCCCCGTCGTTTCCGTATCAAAGAAAAATAAATCTGAATATGTGCGGCCTTTTGATGAAAGCGGATGAGCAACTGTAGACCCATTCCATACTTCCACTACTTTTTTCAGCTCATTAAATTCATAATGTCCATGCTTGTAGTCGAGCGGGTAAACCACCTCTCTTATCATACAGTAGCTGTCTTCCGCAAAGTAAGGAACAGCATGATTTCCCTTCCATTCCTGCTCATAGGGAATAGACGCGCTTTTAGGTTGCTGCGGGTTACTTTCAACCGGCGGCTTTGCTTCTGTAACGTGAAGATGCTTTTTCATACGGTTTAATTTATTTTTAAAAGACAAGAGTTCACCTACTTTGCAGTTGTTGTAGCAGCACGAGCGCATCGCTTTTTGCGTGTTCTCCCTGTGCTTCCATACCGATACAAGACGGACAGCCGCTTTCGCAAGAACAATTTACAATTAATTGATTGGTTTGACTTAGCACATCATTCATTTGTTCGTACACTTTGTCACTTAGCCCAATGCCTCCCGGGTATCGATCATATAAGAAGATAGTCGGCTGTTCGTTGTGCACCGCTTTTACCTGAGGCACTACATGTAAATCAGACGGATCGCACATCACCATAAGCGGTGCAATTGACTGAAGGGCATTTGCCACGGAAATGAGCGCTTGTTCCAATCGTTCTTCAGATTCGTAAAACTGTTCTTTTTCAAAGCTTAGCCACACGGCATTTGTATGAAGCTCTTCTTCTGGAAGTGAAATGGGACCTGACCCTATGTTTTCATGCGTCTCAAACTTTATTTTTTTAAATATCGTAGCCATAGCGCTGACCATTACATCGCCATAACCAATTGAATATGTTCTCTCCATCCGTTCTTTATCAGCTTCTAGCACCTTTAAGTTAACCGCTAAGTTTGCATCGGTGAAATAGTCTATATCGACTTCACGAACATACGCTTTTTTCTCATCCCAGTCCAAGTATTCTACTTGATACTGAATGCCTTGATGCAAGTAAATCGCCTCATCATGAAGAAGCGTCATGGCACTAAACCGATCCATTTCTCCAATTACTTTCACATTTGCAACGTCCGATTGATCAATAATGACAACATTTTCTTGGGATGCAGAACGCAGACTGATATTATGAGCTGGGAACGAATCGTTCATCCAGTACCATTTGTCTCCGCTAAAATGAATCACTCGCTCTTCTTGCAAAAACTCCAGCACGTCTTCAATTTCTACCCCCTCAAATGTTTCTCCCTGCTTAAACGGCAGCTCATAGGACGCACATTTTAAATGATCGACTAAAATAACAAGATTATCAGGATTAATTCGAGCTGTTTCTGGGTTTCTGCTAAAAAAGTAGTCCGGATGCTGAATCATATACTGATCAAGCGGACTTGAACTTGCGACCATCACAATGACGGCTTCTCCGTGACGTCTCCCTGCTCGTCCTGCTTGCTGCCAAGCGCTTGCAACCGTGCCTGGATAACCTGTCATCACACACACCTGCAGCTGCCCGATATCTACTCCTAGCTCTAAAGCATTCGTACTGACTACCCCGTAAATACTTCCCTCTCGAAGTCCTCTTTCTATTTCGCGTCGCTGCTTCGGCAAATATCCTCCGCGGTACCCTTGAATAGACTTATTTTGAAGCTGGTTTTTTACGAGCTCCTGCAGATACGTTAAAATAATTTCCACTCGTACTCGGCTTCGTGCAAATACAATCGTTTGAATTTTATTTTTCAAAAACTCTCCTGCAATATTTCGCACTTCAAGCGTAGCACTTCTTCTAATATTTAACGGTTTATTAACAATAGGCGGGTTATAAAAAATAAAATGCTTGCGGCCGCTAGGCGCTCCGTTGTTATCTATTAACATAACATGAGCTCCCGTTAAATGTTCAGCGAGTTCTTTTGGGTTAGCGATGGTCGCTGATGTACAAATAAAGATAGGATTGCTTCCATAGTAGCGGCAAATTCGCTTTAACCTGCGTATAACGTTGGCTACGTGGCTTCCAAAAACACCGCGGTACGTATGAAGTTCATCAATCACAATGTACTTCAGGTTTTCAAACAGTGATACCCATTTAGTATGATGAGGTAAAATAGCTGAATGAAGCATATCTGGATTCGTAATAACAATATGACCTGCTTTTCTTACCTTTTGACGGATATTTGCCGGAGTATCTCCATCATACGTGTAGCTATTGATTGGTACTTCCATTTCTTCAATGATTTCATTTAATTCACTTTTTTGATCTTGGGCAAGCGCTTTTGTTGGAAACAAATAAAGAGCTCTAGCCTGATCATTCTCCATAATACTTTGAAGTACCGGCAGGTTGTAGCACAATGTTTTCCCCGATGCTGTCGGCGTCACAGCCACAACATTCTTCTTAGATGTCGCCAAATCAAACGCTGTTTTTTGATGCGTATAAAGCGAACCAATTCCTCGGTTCTCAAGTGCTTGCCGCAGTTTCGTATGCAAAGAAGCCGGAAATGGCGCAGTTTTAGCTTCTTTCTCTTCGATTGTATGCCAATGAACAATATTTTTCTGATATGACGGATTCGTTTGCAAGATATCCATTACTTCTTGTAAGTTTTTTCGTATTCTCATTTTCATCACCTGCTTCTATTTTAACGAATGAACGTTCGATAGAAAACAATAAGTTTTTGTATGTTTTTGGGGGATTCGGACATGGTATTAATACAGTAAATTTTTCAAGGAGATGTTAAAAATGGGAAGCCCTTATCTTTGCCCTAGCTGCAAAACAAATCGAACGCGCTTTAATATCATTGAACAAAATGCAAAACCTGTAAAAATGGACCCAAGAAGCGGAGACGTCGTAGAAGAATACACAAACGATACGCTCGATGCCTTTCACGCTGCTTATAACGGACCGCAAAAACGTATTCAGTGCGGAGCTTGCGGCTTAGTAGAAGATGAGACCATGTTTGTACGGCATGCTGAATCCAATAAACTTCAATAAAAAGGTGAGGCTCTTTGGCCTCACCTTTAATCATGTAAATCTTTATGCTTTTTCTTGATCAAAAAGCAGACATTCTCATCTAAAAAATTCATGTCTTTTCTTATACAAACATGCTAAAATACCTAAAAAAAGATATGGAGATGATGATCATGTCATTTCTTCTTTCGCTTTTACCTTTCTCCTTTCTGAAGAAATATCGTTTTCCTTCCCGAAGAGAAGTTAATAAAGATAAAATGTTCGATAAAACGAATGCAGAGATGCTTCAACAGAGAGTCAAGCTAGTTTCACTTGCTCTTGTAGTTTCCTATCCTATTTATATTTATATAGGGTTTTCTTTACTTCAACATGCGGGGACATCTCAGTTTAGACATACACTAATTGGTATTCATTTCACTAGTTTTGCTATCTCCTCTCTTTATTTATTTTTCTATTATGTTAGTAAGAGAAAAGAACGGTTTGCTAACTACTTAAGCACCATTGTATATGGCTATATATTTTATTACGTATTTGCTGCAGCCCTTTCTACTATTAACAGTCAGCTTTTCACAGGTCGCGTAGACGTGTATATGATGCTTTTGATTTCCACAGCTGTTTTATGTCCTATGAAATTAAAACATCTGTGCATCATTTTTATTCCTAACCATCTTTTTTTACTATACGGCTTATCACGATATGTACCAGATTCTTTTTCTCTTATTTCAAAGCAGATCAATACAACTGCAGCAGTTGCTATCGCTTTACTTATTTCATACATTCTTTATACATACCGTCACAAAGAATATATGAATCATTTACAGCTAAAAGAAAGCGAACGTAATTTTTTTACGCTGTTCAAAATTAATCCCTATCCTTTACTATTAACGAGATTATCCGACCACAAAGTGCTGCTCATTAACAATAAAGCTATTCATTTTTACAATCTTGCTTCTCAAGATCTTGATCAAATAGACGGGTTTATAATCTATCCTACCGATGAAGATCGAGAGGATATTTTAAAACGTCTTCAACAAGAGAAATATGTAAAAAACTACATCCTAGAAGCACGTGAACATGGAGATTCTAAGTGGGTTATGATCAATTATGAATTACTAGAGTATCAAAGCGAAAGCTGCATACTCGCAGGTATTACCGATATAACCGATTTAAAAGCAGTAGAGCATGAATTGAGCTTGCACGCTTCAACTGATATGCTAACGGGAATTTTAAATCGAAGAAGCGGAATGGAAAAACTGCAGCTGGAACTGCTGAGAGCTAAAACCAATGATACACCTTTTCTATTATGTTTTATCGATATTAATTCTTTAAAACTAGTAAATGATCAATACGGTCATAGAGAAGGCGACTGGGTTATTAAAACAATTGCAGAATCAATTAGTGGTTATATTAGCAAAGATGATACGCTCTTTCGGTACGGAGGCGATGAGTTTTTATTAATAGCTCCTGAACAAACGGAAGAATACGTACAAAAGCTGTGGCAAAATATTAATGAACAGCTAGAAAATAAAAAGAAAGAATTTAATAAGGCATATGCACTGTCTGCGAGTTACGGATTTATTATATGTGCGCCTTCAGACGACGCCAACCTAGATACATTAATTCAAAAAGCAGATGCTGCCATGTATAAGCAAAAACATACGCGCGTTTCTTCCGCCTTTAAGTAAATCATCGAAGTCCTTGCGCCATCGATTCGCTAAATAGAATGATCAAGGAATAAATCCGTGCATGAATTACGCCTGCACTTTCTTTCTTTGCAAAGAAAAACTATAATAGATGATGCAAGCATTTTACTGATATATGGAAAGGACGTACATATGTTTACAATTAAAGAATATACAGCTGAACAATTGCAGGATCCATTTGGTCTCCTTCTAGGTGAACGCTATGAATTTCATTTATACATTGAGGTAGAAGAAGATGATGAATTATATACGGGCAACGACCTAGCACTACGCTTAGTATATATTAAAGGCGAAGATAACACTTCTATTGCCCAAACTCATTTTTACGAAGTTTCAACAAATAAAGTATTAGACTTCGACCTTGAAGAAGAGGAAGAAGAAGCTGTAAAAGAGTTTTGCGGGAAGCACTTACCTTCAGAGGAAGGTACAAATAACGAGGAATAATTAAAAGAGACTGGGACAAACGTATTTTAGTTGAAGGAAAATCCGAACGATGAATCGAGATTCTTGGTGGAGAATCAAACTCGTTCGGATTTTTTCATTGGTAGAGTGAACATAGGTTTTATGTATGTAACTGCTTCTAGCTGTTGTGTAAAAAACGATCCCTACTAGCTCATTTATCTCATTTGTTCGTCTGTAGATTGAATTGATTGCGTTATGTCCAATCCTCATTTTTGATTTCGTTTTTCCATTAGCTTTTTAACTACTTCTTTTGGCTCCCAGCATGTAAACTGATAAGAAGGACGGGTTTCATAGCCTAGTCTTTTGCATCGATACTTCATTCCCTTATCCAATTTAATGCTTCGAAAATGTTCACATGTGGCACAGCAATGAAATGAACTCATGCCTTCCCTTCTCCCCTACTTTACTCTATTTTCTTAATCATACAAATAAAACAAATTTGTATAAAAAAAGCTGCCTATCGGCAGCTTTCATATGTAGCGTTGAATTATAATTTTACAACATTCTCCGCTTGAGGTCCACGTTGACCTTCAACGATTTCAAATTCAACTTTTTGGCCTTCTTCTAATGTTTTGAAGCCTTCAGATTGGATAGCTGAAAAATGAACGAATACGTCATTTTCGCCTGGTACTTCGATAAAACCGAAGCCCTTTTCACTGTTAAACCATTTTACTGTACCTGTAGTAGCCATGTAAAAAACCTCCAAAAAATGTAAAAATTTTAATATGTTACTCTATATTTACATTTATACCGTAAATAAAAAATTCACATATTATAAAAGAGACCTACGCGAAGTAGATCTCCTTTATAACAAGTGAATTTTCACTAAATCTAATTCGAGTGTATGGTCAAACTTAGTATTCATTACATTTATTAAATTTGGTTGCGTTTACATTATACTATACCTATATGTAGAATGCAAATATTGGGCCATTCTTAGCATATGGCTCAGCCGTTTTGCAAAATATTGATCTTCCTTACGTCAACATGTTATCAATATGGGCGTCGATAATTTCTTTTCGTTTATTTTGCAGGGTCTCAAATAATAACTTAGCTTCTTCTGAAGTTAGTGCAAACGTTGTTGTTTCTTCATGGTTTTCTTCTTTTGTATGAAGCACAAATATGCTTTGTTGAATTCCACTCATACATATTCCTCCTTTTTCGATAGTATAGGCTTTTTTATATTTTTCATGTATGCTTCACACGTTTTTAACAAATTATAAGAAAGGTTAAAACTTATAAGGAGTGATACTATCATGAAGAAATCGTTTTTGTTTGTTGTAGGCTGCATGACGACCCTTTCTTTATTCGGCTGCAGCACAGCAGATCAAGGTAAAGATGGCGTCATTGATGATGATACAGTCCGCAACGTCACATATGAAAATGGAAACAATAAAACGAAAATGAATGACGTAAACGATACGCAAGATGTACAGCGTAACGAAAAAGAACAATATAACCAGTCGGGCGGAATGAGAGTAGCCGATGTGGCTGCTGATCGTATCGTAGCGTTAAAAAACGTTAAAGATGCTAACGTAATCGTAACCGATCATACAGCTTACGTAGCAGCTGTATTAGACGATAACAAAGAAGGTAATCTCACAAAAGATATGGAGCATAAGATCGCACATGAAGTGAGAAAAGCTGACGGCAGTGTTCATCGAGTGTTTGTATCAACAAACCCTGACTTTGTAAACCGTATGAACGGATATGTAGACAAGCTTCAAACCGGCAAACCAGTCTCTGGACTGTTTGACGAGTTTTCAGAAGTTGTTCGCCGCGTATTCCCGAACTCACGCTAATATACATGAATGTCAAAAGAGCATTTTATAAAATGCTCTTTTCATTTTACCTATTGCATAAAATATTGCATAAAAAATGCGCTTGTAAATTTCTGAATATTTTTATTTTACTTTATTTTGAAAACGTTTTCATATCTATAATATAAAGGTTTAGGGGATTTTAGACTTAGGTAATTTACGGTTTTGTGGGTTGATAGTAAGGGAAAAGTTTGTTAGTTTTAGAAACCATAAGATGTTTGCATGGCGAGCAGTGCTCGTTTCGTGCATAAAAAATGCATAAAGGGGAGATTTGGTGGATATTGGTGTTTATATTTCACTGGGCATTTATTTTGTAGGAATGCTTGGAATAGGATGGTATGCCTACACAAAAACAACTCAAGACGTATCGGGTTACATGCTAGGCGGACGCGGACTAGGTCCGGCCGTTACTGCGCTTTCAGCTGGCGCTTCAGATATGAGTGGATGGATGTTAATGGGGCTTCCAGGATCCATGTATGTGACAGGTCTTTCAAGTTTATGGCTTGCAGTAGGTTTATCTATTGGTGCTTATTTAAATTATTTAATCCTCGCTCCGCGTCTTCGCACTTATACGGAAGTAGCGAATGACTCCATTACAATTCCAGACTTTTTTGAAAACCGCTTTGGCGACCATGCCAAGATTCTTCGAACAGTATCAGCGATTGTTATCTTTATTTTCTTCACTCTTTACACTTCAGCTGGTATGGTATCAGGCGGACGATTGTTCGAATCGGCATTTGGTGTGAATTATCAAATTGGCTTATTTGTAACAGCATCTGTTGTTATTGCCTACACCCTTTTCGGCGGATTTTTAGCCGTTAGTTTAACAGATTTTGTTCAAGGTGTTATTATGTTTCTTGCCTTAGTTTTAGTACCTATTGTAGCTTTCACCAATGTTGGAGGCGTTAACACAACAATAGATATTGTACAGGACATTAATCCAGCATATCTTGACATTTTTAAAGGTACGACCGTTTTAGGTATTATATCTTTCTTAGCCTGGGGACTTGGCTATTTCGGGCAGCCTCATATTATCGTTCGCTTTATGGCTATCTCCTCTGTTAAGGAGTTAAAACCCGCACGTCGTATTGGAATGAGCTGGATGATTATTTCTATTATTGGTGCTATGCTGACAGGACTTGTTGGGATTGCATATGTAGAAAAAACAGGTATGAAACTAGCAGATCCTGAAACTATTTTTATTAAATTTGCGGATATACTCTTCAATCCGTTAATTACTGGATTCTTATATGCAGCTTTACTAGCGGCAATTATGAGTACCATTTCTTCTCAGCTGCTTGTAACGGCAAGCTCTGTTACAGAAGACTTTTATAAAACATTTTTCCGACGCAAGGCCTCTGACAAAGAGCTTGTGACGGTTGGAAGAGCTGCGGTTTTAGGTGTTGCAATTATTGGCATTTTGCTTTCTTTAAAACCTAGTGATACGATTTTAGGGCTGGTTGGATATGCTTGGGCTGGATTTGGTTCAGCTTTTGGTCCTGCTATTTTACTAAGTCTTTACTGGAAGCGTATGACTCGATGGGGAGCACTTGCAGGGATGATTGTAGGTTCTGCTACAGTATTAATTTGGGTAAATACTCCATTGAAGGATGCCCTTTACGAAATGATTCCTGGGTTCTTTTTAAGCTTATTAGCTGTTATTATTGTAAGTTTACTAACAAAGAAACCGTCAAACGATGTTCAAAATCAATTCATTGAAATGAAAGAAATCTTAATAAAAGAATCGAAATAAACAAAAAGAAGCTGAAGAAAAGTATGTTAGTTGAAGGAAGATCCGAACGAATTTGATTCTTGATGAAGAATCAAATTCGTTCGGATTTTTTTATTGGTATGGTGAATGTAGGTTTCATGTATGTAGGTGCTTCTAGCGGTTGATTTAGTTATGTCTCAATCTTTTTTTGTTTTTAATCTCCTTTTCTTATCATATATATACTAAAGATCAATAAAGGAGGTTTTTGGTATGCAACATTCTTATTTCCCTTATGAACCTACACAGCAACTGCGCGTAGATACACAAAATAGAGAAATTAAAGTAATTGGGGAAGGAAGTGTTTCAGCAGTTCCCAATGAAATTTCCATGACGATTGGAACCCGCACGGAAAACCGAGACGTTCAAGAAGCCTTAAAAGAAAATTCAGCTGTTTCAAATACTTTGCTGCAAGAGATAAAAAAACTTGGAATCAATGACCAGCAAATTGAAACAGCTTCGTTTACCATAAACCCTAAATATGATTACAGTGATGGAAAATCGACTCTTACAGGATACGAAGTACAGCACTTATTTAGAGTAAGAGTACAAGATGTAAAACAAGCTGGCGATGTCTATAACGCTACTTTTTCAAGCGGAGCCAACGTAGCGCAAGATCTTCAATTCCACGTTACAAATGATGATAAATATGAACAAGAAGCGATAAGTAAAGCTTTGCTTAACGCTAAGGAAAAGGCCTTTACCATTGCCAACACGCTGCAGCTCCCTATTAACCAAATCCCCATTTTAATCGAAGAAGGCCCCGTCTATCAGTCATCTGGCTCCTCGCCTAAGTTATTAGCAGCCTCTCCCCCTATTCAAGCTCAGTCCTTGACTGTATCTGCTTCTGTAAAAGTTACGTACACGTATTAATACTTATGGTAAACTATAGATTATTATAATGAAGAAACTAATCTAAAGGAGCTCTTTGCACAATGACTTCTGAACATTTACTAGCAGCTTATCAAACCCTATGGTTGAACCGTTCGTTCGCTTCTAAACAAGCCACGACAAGTGAAGATCAGCTTCACGAAGCCATTATGAAGGATTTAAAAGATGAAATGACTCATCCACGCGTCCGGCAAACACCGTATGTAAAATATCATCTTGGCATAAAAAGAATTCTAAACAGCAGTCTTTCCTCTGATGAAAAAGTTGCGCTTACGTCCCTATACACAAACCTTTTAGATAGCTGTATATAACGGATATCAATCCAGTGTAAAGACGAACAAATGGGATAAAGGAGCTGAACGGCTTGTGACACCGCGGTTGATTTCCGTGCAAGACTTCGCTTTCCGCGGGCGGCCGATGAGCCTCCTCGTCGCTTGTGCTCCTGCGGGGTCTCACCCCTTCCGCTTTTCCCACAGGAGTCTTCGCCTTGCCCTCCAATCAACCGCTAGAAGCAACGAAATAGATGAAACCTACGTTCACCGTGACAACAAAAAACAAGAACTATTAATCAGTAATTTTGATTAATAGTTCTTGTTTAACTTTAACTAGAATACTTTTGTCCCAGTCTCTTTTCTTTATTTAATTAACGCCTTTTCTTCTAAGCTTTGAAAAACAGCGTTAAAGTCTTGCTTCAAATCCTCGAATTCCTCTAACCCTACTGAAAGGCGAAGAAGTGAATCAGTAATTCCTTTTTCTTCACGCACTTCTTTTGGGATACTCGCATGAGACATTGTTGCAGGATGCGTTAGAATGGATTCAACTGCACCTAGACTAACGCCAATTGAAGCCAATTTGACTCCTTGTAAAATATGTCGCGCTACTTTTTCATCCTGTACTTGGAAAGAAATCATAGCTCCATATCCATTTGCTTGTTCTGAAATCAGTTTGTGGTCTGGATGACTTTTTAAACCCGGGTAGTATACACGGCTCACTAGAGATTGTTCTTCAAGCCACTTTGCAAACTGCAGCGCTGTTTTTAACTGCTGATCTAAACGAACTTTTAATGTCTTAATTCCTCGAAGCAGTAAAAAACAATCCTGCGGTCCTAAGATAGCACCAAAAGCATTTTGTACAAACTTTACTTCTTCTGCTAGCTTTTCATCGCTTACCACAACTAGACCGCCAATGACGTCACTGTGACCGCTGATATATTTTGTAGCACTATGAATCACAATATTTACGCCAAGGTCAATCGGCTGCTGTAGATAAGGTGTTAAAAACGTGTTATCCACAATTGTAAGGAGGTTGCGCTCCTTCGCCAAACTTGCTACTGCTTTAATATCCGTTACCTGTAAAAATGGATTTGAAGGGCTTTCGATATAAATAGCCTTCGTATCTTTTGTGATAGCTTCTTCTACTTTCTCAACCTTCGTTGTATCAACAAAAGTTGTTTTGATACCAAACTTTGAAAATAACCGTGTTAATACACGATATGTCCCGCCGTACGTATCATGTGAAACTAAAATTTCATCCCCTGATTCAAAAATAGATAACACCGATGAGATAGCAGCCATACCTGATGAAAAAGCAAAACCAGCGTATCCATTTTCTAGCTGAGCAATGGTGTTTTCTAAAGCCTCACGAGTTGGATTTCCTGAACGAGAATAGTCATAGCGGCCGTTGTTCGTCTCATCTTCTTGGTTAAATGTAGATACCTGATAAATAGGTACGTTAACCGCTCCAAAATGACCGTCAATTCCTGTATTTGCATGAATTAAGTTCGTACCAAATCTATATTTATTATTGTTGGTATGCATCAAATGCCTCCTTCAAATCTTTAATTAAATCATCTGCGTGCTCAATTCCAACTGATAATCGCAGTAAACAGTTTGTTACTCCGACACGATTTCGAATTTCTTCCGGAATATCAGCATGTGTTTGACGAGCTGGGAATGTCATTAAACTTTCCACGCCCCCTAAGCTTTCTGCAAATGTAATAACTTTGACATTTTCTAAAAGTACTGAAACGATGTCAGGGTGTGAGACAGCAAAAGAAATCATGCCTCCAAATCCAGTTGCTTGTTTCTTCATGATTTCATAGCCTGGATGTGTTTCAAGACCAGGGTAATACACTTTTTCCACGAGATCATGAGCAGTAAGCCAATTTGCAATTTTCAGTGCATTTTCATTATGCTTTTCCATACGAAGCGCTAGCGTTTTAACACCGCGTAATAACAGCCAGCTATCCTGTGGACCTAAGATTGCCCCAGCTGCATTTTGATAAAAACGAATTTTCTCTCCTAAGCTACTACATCGAGCCACTACAAGACCAGCAACTACATCATTATGACCCCCAATGTATTTGCTTGCACTATGTATCACAATATCTGCTCCAAGCTCTAAAGGACGCTGATAATAAGGGGACATGAAGGTATTGTCAACGATAGTAAGCAAATCATGCTGTTTAGCTAACGCAATTGCTTCTGGCAAATCAGTCACGTGCATCATTGGATTCGTAGGTGTTTCAATAAATAAAGCTTTCGTATTGGGACGAAGCGCATCTTTTACTTGTTCGAGATGGGCTGTGTTGACGTACGAAACAGTAATTCCTTGCTCTGAAAAAATTTCATTTAGTACTCGGTACGTTCCTCCGTATAAATCCTCTGATACAATTAAATGATCTCCGTTTTTAAATAGTGCTAAAACTGCCATTACACCCGCCATTCCTGAAGCGAATGCTACTCCTACTTCTCCCTTTTCCAAAGCAGCAATTGCTTCTTCCAATGCTGTACGAGTAGGATTTGCCGTACGTGCATAGTCAAATCCTGTACTTTGCCCTAAAGCAGGATGAGCAAATGTTGATGCTTGGTAAATGGGTGTTGTAATAGAACCTGTTGAAGGGTCACGGCCTACTCCTGAACGAACTAATAAAGTTTCAATTTCCATCTATTTCTCTCCTTAACTCAAAATAAAAAACACTCTTCACAGATGGAAGAGTGTTCGTTTATACACGATTTCTCTCATCTGTTAGAACAATACTGATGTTCCACAGGAATTAGCACCGTTCAAATGAATGTTTCATTTGATGGTTGCCGGGCATCGCAGGGCCAGTCCCTCCGCCACTCTGGATAAGAGTTCTATATAATTGTTGGTGATTAACGTTTGTTGTTAATAACTTTAATAGAGATTTTCTGTATTGTCAACATAATTTTCTAAAAAATTTAAATCGTCTCATTTGTTTATTCAATATACTTGTCCTGATAAGCACATAAAAAAAGAGACGAAAGCGAGGTCTCTTTTTCTAAGGCAAGTGTACAGATTTTACGTGAGCTAACTTCCAATACATACTTTCTCCATTTGCCGTAATTAGTTCAACAATATTATTAGAAACTTCTTTAAGTACGCCAATTTTTTCTGATTGATCCCCTAAATCTAATACGACCAGTTGATTTTCATATTTTTTAAGCTGCTCTTCAAAGTTTCTGACAAAAGGTGCAGAGGCAGGTCTTACTGGGAGCTCTTTGTCACTTAAAGAATAAGGGGTTAACTCATTACTGTAAGGGGTAAGCCATTTCAAATGATGCAGAGAAACAAAGACATTTTTATACACTGGAGAATAAAACACAAGATAATCATTCAGCACGCTTGTAATATAGCCATGCAATGATTTTCCTCCTGTTACATAAATTTCAATAAATTTCCCTTTTGCCTGCTGTAAAATATTACGATAAGAAATCCGCTGACTTTCTTCTATTAAGTTCTCTTCTATTTCACGTAAAACCGTATAGTCTTCTTCTGATACTTCCCGCAAACGATGCATGTGTAAAAGAGGAATATACAAATAATCATGTCCATTATACAAAATCATGACATCTAATCCTAGGTCAACAAGTCTGCCAACAAACTTAGTATTTCCTGAAATATCTACTTCTACAATTTTATTAATATAGCGATTGATACTCATTCTCCTCCCCCTTTCCTATATGACAGAAAAGGTGCTTTATAAGCACCTTTTTTGTTCTTATTCATTATGCTTTCCAGCGATAATTTTTTGTTTGGATGACTTGCTCTCTTGACGCTGATGAGTGTGAATCTGTGCGGCGGCTTTTTCTTGACGAATATGAACCTGTGCGGCGGCTTCTTCCTGTACGACCTTCTGGAGTGCCTTCTGCTGATCCTCCGTCTTCAGTATTTGTATTTTCCTCTTTCTGCTCATCATCTTGATTATTATTTTGTTTAAAAGATCCCTTTGCTCCTACACAAATGGTTTTAACATGTCTTGGTTGTAAGCGTAATACTTGATTGTCCTGAACAAGGGTAAAAGTACCATTCCGGCTTTGCACCAATACACCTTCTACAGCCTCTGGACCGCCGCCATTGATTGATACCCATTTGTGTGATAGATGAGTAAATAAATTATTAAAGGTTTTTGATTTCATATAAGTTGGTTCCTGATTTGTAGCAAATTGATTATTCATTTGATTGTTATTATTGTTATTATTGTTATTATCATTTTGATATTCACTTATACTTTTCACATGTTCAACATTGATATAGACAACACCATCATCTTCCGACAGTAACACAAGGTAAGCAGACTCTGACGAACCTAATACGTCAAGTAGCTGACCTGCTTTTTTCTCAGGACCACCCTGATTTATTTGAACATATTTACTTTTCAGTAATGATAAAGTACTGGCAAATGTCTTGCCTCTATACAACTCTAAAGTACCCTCATTATCAAACCCGGTAAACGTCTGTGCTGAATTTGACATAGCATCTTCCGTAATACTCTTAACATGGGATAAATGATAATATACAACAGTATATTCTTGTTGATTATTTTGGTTATTTTGGTTGTTTTGGTTGTTTTGGTTGCTATTTCCTTCATTATTGTTTTCATCGTTGTTATTATTGTTATCGCTTTCTACTGCTAATATTAAATAATCAGACTGAACATCAAGTAAATAACCTGTTTTTGATTCAGGACCTCCTCGATAAACAGTCACCATTCTTCCTTTTAAAGGTTTAAACTGCGAAGAATAGCCTTTATCAGGCCGATTTGCATTTTTGCTGTGGCTGCGTTTCCGGTTTGGATTTGAATTTTGACCTTGATTTTGCCCATAATAATAATAATAGTTTTCCATTCTTTTTCCTCCTTGTTAGTCATCCATATTGGTCATTCATACTGTATATATACGTATCATGTACAGCTATTGATTTCGTACATTCGCCTATTATTAACAAATTCCACTTTTGCCTATCATTCTATGGTATCTAAAAAGTGAGAAGATTATTTTTAATATATGCTGTTCGGTCTTTTATAAAAGATAAAATAAATGCCGGCTCCTCATAAAATTGTTCTATATTATTTTTTACATAAGGATCTTTCAAAATATAAGGTTTAAGCTCTTCGTGCATTTGATAGACAATGGGCTTCATATATTCCACTGTAAATTGATTATTTAGAACATTGTTCATCTTTTTAATATAACGCTTTTTAATTCCATCTACTGCCAACAAACGAGCTGTAAGCGTGTTGAATCCTTGTGCACGGACATAATCTCCTTCCATTACTTTTCCATTTACATCCCTTCCCCAAGTCGCATCATAATCCCATGGAATCAGTTCAAAACGTCCACTGTCATGGTTTCGATAGAGAGCATAATTATGAACAAAACCGTCATAATTTTGCATACAAATAATACCAACTAACCAAGATAAGTACCGGTCGACGTTTAGATACTTCTCAATATTCTGTTCGAATTCTGTATTTGTCCATGTGTTAACATTAAATATAAACTGTTCTAATTTTTCCTTATCTCCTTGTTTCACTACTTTATCTTCATAACCTGATAATAAGGATGTTTTCGGCTTTTTATCCAAATCACTCATTAAAGAAAAATTAGCATCTCCGTCCACTGCATAAAATATGGATCCATCCGCTAAATTTCTTTTTTTTAAAAATAGTTCATCTACCGATTCAAGCTGAAGATATACTCCTTCGTTTTTCCCATTAATCGTGAGGGTAACAAACTGAGAGTGAGGAGATAAAACGTCTAAGGAGGAGAAAAAATCGAGGGACAATTTGTTGCGCATAAGGGATGGATCTTTGTATTCAGCGTTCAAATGTATTTCTTTAGAATACTGAAAGATTTTTGGGGAATAAAATTCAATATAATATGACTTTTTCTTCATCTTACGAATATGTGAGCCTCTTAGCAGCAAATCAATATCGTAACGCTTTTTGTTAAATTTCATCGTTGCCTGAACGACTTCTTCTGACCAAATGTCTCTGTGCATTTCTTTTAAATCTTTTACATTTACAAACAAAGCGTATTGAGGAATTTCTTTTTGTTTCATTACTTGACCACCTTTCTTCAATTAATAAATTATATGAACCTCAAATTCGCCGTGATACCTCATCCTATCAACTATTTATTTAAATTCCACTTTTGCCCTATATCAAAAATCAATACTGCAACGTATCCTATTAAGACAATACCTAGTCCAATATATAGGAGGTTTTTTAATTGCATATTACAGCTCAAAAAATTAAAGAGGCTGCAGAGGCCCTGGAGTGTACAGAATTAAAATCTTTTATGTTTCAAGAGCCGACTGCCGGCCCTCTGACAAGACGTCGCCGTTCTTCTCGTGGTTCTTCTCGTGGTTCTTCTCGTCGTTCTTCTCGCAGTACTCGCCGCTCTTCTCGTGGAACTCGCCGCTCTTCCCGCAGTACCCGCCGCTCTTCTCGTCGTTCACGCCGTTCTTCTCGTGGAACTTGCCGCTCTTCCCGCAGTACCCGCCGCTCTTCTCGTCGTTCACGCCGCTCTTCCCGCAGTACCCGCCGCTCTTCTCGTCGTTCACGCTGCTCTTCCCGCAGTACCCGCCGCTCTTCTCGTCGTTCACGCCGTTCTTCCCGCAGTACCCGCCGTTCTTCTCGTCGTTCACGCCGTTCTTCCCGCAGTACCCGCCGTTCTTCTCGTCGTTCACGCCGTTCTTCTCGTGGAACTCGCCGCTCTCGTCGTTCTTAATTTCCCTAAACACTCATCCTCTTATTGCAAAAAAAAGCCGAAGAACCATGAGTGTCTTCGGCGTTTTTTTCCACTTATAGTAGGGCACATTTGGAAATATACTAAGATGGGATGTTATTCATTTTACATAGAGAAGGAGAGGTTTTATGAAAAAAAGCAAGCATCAAATTTCAACTTCATCAACAACAGATGTCGAAGAAGTCAAACGTTTAAATGCTCAGTCTGGATTAACTTACAATGAAGTATTTACACTTCTTGGAGAAACCTATTTGAAAAATCAAAAGAAAAAATAATAAGCAGGGACTAGAAAACACCTTCTAGTCCTTATACTTTGAAAATCCCGGAAAACCCTTTAACTAGGGATGTTAATTGGTTCATGGCTCCCATCATCTGCCCCGCAGTATTCATCATCTTGTTCATATCGTAATTGCCATCACTCGATTTAAACTGAGACATTAATGACTGAAATTGAGAAGGCTGAGGCTTTTGTTGCTGAGCTTTAGGGTATGGATTAAAAGGCGCACCTGCATTATTGTACATGGGCTGCTGGTACATTCCGTTCATGTAGGGAATTTGCTGAGGACCAAAAGGCATTTGTTGCTGAGCGTACGGATGTTGCGGCATATAAGCTTCCGTCCATGGCTGCTGATGATACTGCGGAAATGGATGTACCTGACTTAAATCAAAACGTTCTGGTTGATGTTGCTCATAATACGGATAATGCTTACTTGTATACATGCAAAATCAATACCTCCTTTTTAATATTACATAATATATAGTATGTATGCAGAAATAAGAGGTGACGTTCGTCTACTTGTACTTTTGGAAAACACATTCAAAAATATGTAGGTTTCTGTCGAAAGTTTAAATTTTTCAAAAAAACGAGATTATTTAAATATATGGTACGATAAGAACAAGTGATACTACGATACGTAGTGGCACAAATGGGGATTAGGAGGGAATTTACATGTATGTGAACGAACTTCAAGAAGCTTTTATTGCGGTGAAACAGTATGAGCCGCAGTCAAGTAATGAATTACTCGATTTTGCTCAGCAGCAGTATTTAAAAGGTTTTTTAACTCCTATGAATTACAAAGCCGCTGTACGTGAACTCGAACAAATTGGAGCTACTAAGCCCGATTTTAGTGCACAAGATGATTAATTTTTTTACTACCACCGAGAAATCGGTGGTTTCTTTGTTTCCTATAAAGTGGACACATACTTCTTTTTTGACTTGTTTATACTATAAAAGCTTTAACGTAGTATTCAATAAAGGAGGTCTATCTCATGAGTCGTGGAAAACATTTTGATCATAAAAAGCAAGGCCAAAGTGCAGCAACTAAAACAAATAACGCCGTTGCTTCTAAACATACTGAAAAAGTTGATTATCATATCGATACAGTCGCTTCACAAGATCACCCAGCTGTTTCTATCCAATCTCAAAAAGACTTTGATTGATATGATAAAAAGAGGCTGGGACATAACAAAATGAATCCAATCTTGAGACGAACAAATGGGATACATGAGCTGAACCGCTTATGACACCGCAGTTGATCTCCAATCAACTGCTAGAAGGAACAAAACAAATGAAACCTATGCTTCTCATCAAAAAAAACGAACTACGAATCAAAAGTTTTGATCGATAGTTCGTTTTTCATTTCGTGTAAAATACTTTTGTCACAATCTCATACATAGAAAATCCCCACCTTATAAGTCTCAACGGAAGGCCGGGATTAATTATTCAATATCGACTCGAGCACATACTTATTTGAGTGATACATCTTTTTAAATCGCTTTTCTCGCGTCTCGGGATAAAACGACTGTAGTACAACGTTTTGTAAATTTTCTTTTAACGTCTCTACTTGATTAACATGAATATATTTTGGTCGCTCTTTCTTCAGCCATTCCGTTACGAGACTAGCCCATTCATCAAGTTCTTTGAAGAAAATATCTCCATAAGGCTTTACTTCTTCAAAAAATTTCACTTCATAATTTTCTTCCTGTTGAATAGACGCTAATCGTTCTACAGCTACTTCATTATATTGAAACATGATCTCCGTACTTTTTTTCACATCTTCATTCATCGTTATTCGTCACCTCTACGATGACTATTGTAACATAAACAGTCTTTATACTGTATGAAGAACCATTTCTCTTCGGCTTCTATTCCATTCTGTTTCGGAAGGCATGCTTTCATATACAGCTACTTCAATTTCTTGCAGTGATTGGTCAATGCGATGAACTTGTTCCATATATGTTTCTTCACAATGTGTAAATGCTTCATTTATAGATGTAGACATCGTTTTATCCACTAAATCTACTTGCTCTAGTAAGCTATCTAATAAAGTCATCATTTCGCTTGTTTTAACCATACTTTGTTTCATCGCCATCCCTCCAAATTTTCCTTTGCATAACGTATTCTCTCTTTTCTTCATTGTCCCTTCACACATGACAAAACTAGTTTCTATTCGTCAAAGAAAGATGTTTTCGACATTTTCGTTTATGGTGAATCGAAAGTGAACATATTGAAAACACTAGTATAGACATTTCAGCTAAGCAGATACATTCCGCTGCTGAACGTTTATTACAACATGATAGGAGGTGCCTAGATATGGCCAACAAACAGCAAAAATCACAGCCTAAAAATAAGCCTGAAACAAAAACCTACGGTGATCCTAAAAAGTTAAACGGTCCTAACCAGCCTTCTACTTAAGAACAAAACGGTCACTTGTGACCGTTTTTATTTACATTAAATACTTGCGCTACTTTCATTAATATATACAGCTGCTTTTGCTTTTGAAGATACCACTTTGTAAAATGAACTTTCTTTGGAAAAGACGGCTTTTTCATAAGCTTTTGCTCCTCTTTTTTCGTTAAAAACCACTCTTCTCTCTTCTTTTCATGATGTCTAATAGCCGGATACACCTTTCGAAGAGCAGGTGTACGGCAACTGATTTCATTCACAAAATACTGCTCATAATCGTATCTCGAACCCGTATGCTTTGTTTTTAAAGAAAATTCATAAAACAAGGGATAATACTTTTCATGAAATAATAAAGCCGCTAATTTCTTTCCCAAATCAATCCGATTATTTACTTTTGTAAAATCATGAACAGAACAACCGTATAGCTCCCCTTTTGTAGTAGGAAAAAGGACGGAACTAAAGTGGAATATATCTTGAAAAAAAAACAGCGTACTTTTAAACACTCTATCTTGATAAAAAGGCTGTTCAATAACGGGCTGTTGAATAACATGCTGCTCATTCACAATTAACGCATGAATAAGCTGCAGTTCACAAGGTCTCTGCATAAATTGTCTCCACTGCTCTTCGATAAAAGATGAAACATTTAAATAGGGAAGTAAATGAACGTAAGAGACATGTTTTTTACGCGAAACAGCATACAATAGTAATTGCGGGAAGACATCTTTAAAAATAAGCCAATTTGCTCTTTCATACGTCAAAAATAATAAATCGCGCGTTTGCTTTGATAACGCTTTTTTCATGTTTTTCCCTTGCAAATCACACATATTCCATCCTGCGTTTCGTGACACCATACTTGCGAGAAATGCCCACTTTACTTCAGGATATCTATGATAAAAAGTTGCATAAGCCTGGGTTCTTGATATATTATCAATATTCAGCTTGTCTGTGGTTTTTTTAATCGCCGTCAACAGCGCTTGTTCCGAACTATTGAGTGACATCTCTTCATCTTCTTTCATCTATTTTTATTTGTAGGATTTGGTATAATAGAATTTGTTTGTTTAATAGATTTACACTAAAGGAGTGATGGTTATGATTCGCTATCCTAACGGAAAGGCCTATAAGCCATTGAATACCAGCAGTCCTTCCCCTAAAAAGCTAGAAGCTAGCTATAGCAATCGTGGTATGACGCTGGAGGACGATTTAAACGAAACAAACGAATACTATGTTTCAAAAGGAATAGCCATTGTTCACAAAAAACCAACCCCTGTTCAAATTGTAAAAGTAGACTATCCGAAGAGAAGTGCCGCTGTTATTAAGGAAGCTTATTTTAAACAGGCTTCTACTACAGACTATAATGGAGTCTATAAAGGAAAACACCTTGACTTTGAAGCAAAAGAAACGAGAAATAAAACCTCATTTCCGCTGCGTAATTTTCATGAACATCAAATTGAACATATGAAGCAAATTGTGAAACAAAACGGGATTTGTTTCGTTATATTAATGTTCTCTACTTTACAAGAAATATACTTGTTCGAAGCACAGTTCCTTTTTCCTTATTGGGATGCCATGAAAAAAGATGGACGAAAATCAATCCCTAAGGCAGATATTGAAAAAAAAGGACATTTCATCGAACTTGGTTACCATCCGAGAATCGATTACATAAAAACTATAGATAAATTATACTTTTAAGAGTATGATATATATGTTTACGGAAATCATTCTCTTACAATGCGTTGAAAGGTAGGAGTTTTTATGTCAGATAATTATCGCTCTCGTGAAGAACGACGAAGAGCTATGAATGACAACAAACCAGAAGGTAAATCTCAAGGAAAACCGAAAAAGAAGAAAAAAGGAGGCCTATTTCGTAAAATTGTTGCCGCAGTTTTACTAATAGGAATCATCGGGCTCATTGCCGGAGTGGGAACTTTTTTTGCTATGATAAGCGATGCTCCAAAAGTTGATGACTCGGTATTAAAAAACTCTTTTTCATCTAAAGTATATGCAAACGATGGAAAGACAGTTGTAAAAGAAATTGGAGCTCAAAAACGTACATATGTGCAATACGATGAAATCCCTCAAGTCGTCAAAAACGCATTTATCGCTACGGAAGACGTTCGTTTTTATAAACATCACGGCGTCGACTTTTACCGAATTGGCGGAGCATTAATGGCGAACTTTAAAAACGGCTTCGGTGCTGAGGGCGGTAGCACGATTACTCAGCAAGTGGTAAAGAATTCGTTCTTATCACCAAAGAAGACGGTTAAACGTAAAGTACAAGAAATGTGGTTAGCTTACCAGCTTGAGCGTAAATATTCCAAGCAACAAATTCTTGAAATGTATTTAAACAAAATATATTTCGCATCAGGTGAAGTATACGGTATTGAACGAGCAGCTGAGAAATTTTACGGAGTTAAAAGCGTAAAAGATTTAACTCTTGATGAAGCTGCTATGTTGGCAGGCTTACCAAAAGCGCCAACTACTTATAACCCAGTTACAAACCCAGAGAATGCTACTAAACGCCGTAACACAGTATTAAACTTAATGGCTAAAAACGGCTTCATTACACAAGCCGAGGCCGACAAAGCAAAACAAGTAGATGTACAGGCTCACTTAGCTAAACAAACTGAATCAACATCTAAGTACGATGTATTTATTGATCAAGTAATCGAAGAAGTAAAAAAGAAAACAGACGCGGATCCATTTTCTGCGGGCTTAGAAATTTATACAACGCTTGACACTAATGCTCAGGACTATGTGGATGATGTGATGAATAACAAAGTAGTCAACTTCCCGAACGATAAATTCCAAGCAGGTCTTGTCGTTGTAGATAATGAAACAGGCGGTATTCAAGCAATTGGAGGCGGACGTAATCGTGTATCAGGCGGCTTAAACTTTGCAACAAATATGAGACGCCAGCCCGGCTCAACCATTAAGCCGATCTTAGATTACGGTCCAGCGATTGAGAACTTAAAGTGGTCCACTGGACAACCGCTAAAAGATGAAGAATATCATTATTCAAACGGCACGCCAATCCGAAACTTCGGACGAAACTATAAAGGCTGGGTTTCAGCGCGTGAAGCTTTAGGACGTTCACTGAATATCCCTGCTTTAAAAGCGTTTCAAGCAACCGGTGCGGACAAAGCAAAAGAGTTCGCTACGGGCCTTGGGCTAAAATTAGACGAAGAAGACGGCGAAGCTTATTCTGAATCTTATTCTATCGGAGGATTCCGTACAGGTGTTACACCGCTACAAATGGCTGGAGCCTATAGCGCTTTTGCAAATGAAGGTATGTACAATGCACCTCATACAGTGACAAAGGTAAAATTCCCAGATGGAACAGAAATTGATTTAACACCAAAATCAAAACGCGCAATGCAAGATTACACGGCATTTATGATGACGGACATGATGAAATCTGTTGTAAACGAATCATATGGTACAGCTCGTGCTGTTCGTACACCAGGATTAGAAATTGCGGGTAAAACGGGAACTTCGAACTTTAGTGCTGCAGAAAAACAACGATACAACATTCCAGACGCTGGTGAAAAAGACGTTTGGTTTAATGGGTTTACGCCAAACTATACGATTTCTGTATGGACAGGCTATGAAACTGCTAAAGATGGCTATATTTTAAGTCCTAATGAAACAGGCATGGCAAAAAATATCTTTAAGCATGTTATTACTCATATTTCTGAAGGCAAACCTAAAGGAAGTTTCAAGCAGCCGGACAGCGTAGTTGAACGTTCCGTGGAAAAACCAACGGGCAAAGACTTAAAACGCCCAAGCGGCTCTACTCCTTCGAGCTTAATTACTAAAGAATACTTTGTACGCGGTACTGCACCGACAAAAGTATCTCAAACGTTTGTGAAGAAAGAAAAAGAAGAAAAGAAAGAAGAGAAAAAAGAGGACAAAAAAGAGAAAAAAGACAATAAAGACAATAAAGATGTAAAGCCAAAAATTACTGCTTCGTATAGCGGAGGAGCAATTTCAGTTAACTGGTCAGCTTCAAACGCAGCCAGTGATACGACCTTTACAGTCACAATGTCATCTCCTAACGGTTCTGAACAACTCGCATCTGGCGCAGGAGCCGGTGGAAAAACAATTTCCAACCCAGCACCAGGCGCAACGTATAGTTTCACCGTAACAACAAATACGGGCGAAAGCGCTAGTTCTTCTGTAAAAGTCCCTGATTCATCAGATCAAGCTACCGAAGATGATTCTACTAAGCCTGAAGATGACGGAACAACGGACGATAATCAAAATGAAGACAATAGCAACCCTGATCAAAACAACGGCTCTGATCAAGGTGACGATTCATCTACTCAGCCGGATGATAACCAAAACAACAATAATGGCAGCAATAACGGCGGTAACAATAGCGGCAATACCGATAATAACAATAATGATAGCGGCAATGCTAACGATGGTAACAGCGGCCACAACAGTAATAACGGCGGCACAACAACTCCTCCAGCAGACAACGGTGGAAGTGACTCAGGAAGTCAGACACCACCAACAACCCCTGCTACACCATCGACGCCGTCAACATCTGCTACACCGCAGCAAGAGCCAACAACTGAAAATTAACGTAGCAGTAAAAAGCCCCTACACGTGTAGGGGCTTTATTTCTTGTGAAGAATAAGCATTTTTGCATACTGCTTACGCAGCTCATTAAATAACTCTGTCAGCTGAATATACGCTTGATAAGAAGAAACTCGCTGCAGCAAAAACACAAGTCTCTCAGCACAGTTAATAGGCTTATAGGTTAGGTCCGCTATATCTTCTTGCAGCCGATTTAAACGCCGAACGGGCTGTCCGTTAATCCAAAACAGTAAACTAATATACATAGCAGCAGCTTGTTTCATACAAGGGGCTGCTTCTTTTGCTTTTCGCAGAGAAAAAAGCGTATGCAGTTCTTCCCTTTGAGTTTCCCACTTTTCAAAAAATGGCCGTATATTCTTTTGAACATCCCTCCAGGGTGTTTTCGTTTCTTTATGTACATCGTATAAAATATCATAAGCAAAATAATTTTTTCCACCCACTTCAAGAATCCGATCTTCTTTTGAATAGAATGGTTCGCATATGAAATGTGACGGCACTTCAATCGGTAACATCTATCTTCTTCTCTTTTCCTTTCATTCGTTTCTTTCCTTCTCGGCAAAGATCAAGAACCGGGCAGACATGACATTGAGGAGACTGTGCTTTACAGTGATAGCGTCCAAAAAAGATAAGTCGATGATGCGTAACTGACCATTCATCTTTCGGAACTTTTCTCATTAGCGTTTTTTCTACTTCCAAAACAGAATCTTTCCACCTGCAAATCCCAAGGCGTTTACTTACACGTTCTACATGCGTATCTACTGCTATTGACGGTACTCCAAAAGCTACGGATACAACAACATTAGCCGTCTTACGCCCTACTCCTGGAAGATTGGTCAGCTCATCACGATCTGTTGGAACTTCTCCTCCATACTCATCAATGAGCATACGGCAGAGCTTTTGAATATTTTTAGCTTTGTTTCTATATAAGCCGATTGATCTAATATCTTGCTGCAGCTCTTCTAACGAAACGGCTAAATAGTCTTCGGGCGTTTGATATTTTTTGAATAAATCCGCTGTTACGCGGTTGACTAGAGCATCTGTGCACTGAGCAGATAGCGCCACAGCAATGACTAAATCAAAGGGATTCCGATGATTTAACTCACAGTGGGCGTCAGGAAACATTTCCGCCATAGCATCTAAGCACTGTCTGATTTGTTTTAACGTTAACATACTAGTTCTCCTTCTCCTTACAGGTAGTTCCCTCCTATTTTACAATAGGGTTCCTGTCAAATGCTACTTTTGTCCATATTCTTTTAAAAAAGCTGCTTCAAGATTCAATTACTTGGATCTTGAAACAGCTTTTTATCCTGTCATTGCTCTAGCCAGTTAAAAAAAGGAATGGCTGATGTAGACTGAGAAGGGTTAACAGAAGATAGTTTTTTGGGCTGTTGATTTTGACGAAATTTTTGGCTATGCTTGCGGGCTTGATCAATGGTCTGAATACCATTTTTCTTCCATTCAAATAAAATCCGATCAATATACCGGAAGTTTAATTTTCCAGACATCACCGACTCTCTTAGTGCCGCTTTAATAATAATGGGATCATGATGATCTTGATCAATCCACATCGCTAGCGTTTCGCATTCAAACGGAGACAATGCTCTGCCGAACTCTTTTTCAAACATTGTATATAAATTAAGCTCTTCTTGTTCTTCTTCACTTTTTTCTACTTCTCTTGTTTCTTGCATCATATGATGAATAAGCTTTTCCCAAAGCGGTTTTAATGAATAACGTTCACAAATAAGTGCGTTTTGCTGTTGATCTTGCTCAATAGATAAAAAGCCGCGCTGAATTAATGCTCGCAGCGTATCCATACAGACAGCACTTGAAATACTCATTTTTGCCGCCAATTCGTTAGGTGTCGGGAAACCTTCACCGCCTTCAATGGAAACATAAATATGCATTAACGTCATGAATTCCGTTTCGTTCATTCCCAAATCGCTATAGTGATTAAACAGCAGCTTCGGAATTGAAACTGTGCCTTGTTCAAACCATTCAATTAACGTTTCTTTTTTCATATCCGAACACCTCAGTAGTTAGTATATCATGAAGTTTATAGTCAAAGTAATAATTATTCGAAGCTAAAAAAGCTTCTATGTAAAACTTTCCGCTGAAACCGTACCATTGCTCTGCACATATAAAATATATATGAACGATGACTTCCTTCCAAGAATATTACACTAACTTATTTTTTCGAGAATTGCAACTCCCTTTTAAGTTATGCTCTTTTCTATGTTTGCCTTTGTTTTCTTATGATATAAGTAAAAGCCTCGTTTTTCTTTTCTTTTTATGATTCATAAAAAAAGCTAAAAAAGTATCCTGACTACAAGAGTCAGAATACTTTTTTCACTTCCTTACGGGTATAGACGGTTTAATAATCGTGGGAATGGAATCGTTTCACGAACGTGTTCTACGCCGCTAATCCATGCTACCGTACGCTCAAGGCCTAAACCAAATCCTGAATGTGGAACTGAGCCATACTTACGAAGCTCTAAATACCACTTATACGTTTCAGTATCTAATTTGTGCTCTTCTACACGCTGAGCTAAAAGCTCTTGATCATGAATACGTTCAGAGCCTCCAATGATTTCTCCGTAGCCTTCTGGTGCGATTAAGTCTGCGCATAATACTACGTCTTCATTTGTTGGATCTGGCTGCATATAAAATGGTTTTAATGACGTTGGATAGTGTGTAATGAATACCGGCTTGTCATAGCTTTCTGCGATAGCCGTTTCATGCGGTGCTCCAAAGTCATCTCCCCACTGAATGTCTGTAAATCCTTTTTCATGTAAGAATTTAAGAGCGTCATCGTACGAAATACGAGGGAATGGCGCTTTAATTTGTTCTAACTTAGATGTATCACGGCCTAGTACATTTAACTCTAACTTACAGTTTGTTAAAACAGACTGTACGACATGAGACACATACTCTTCCTGTACTTTCAAGTTATCTTCGAATTGGTAGAAAGCCATCTCTGGTTCAATCATCCAAAACTCAATTAAATGACGGCGTGTTTTAGATTTTTCAGCACGGAACGTTGGACCGAATGAAAATACTTTTCCAAGCGCCATTGCCGCTGCTTCCATATAAAGCTGTCCACTTTGAGAAAGATATGCATCTTCGTCAAAATATTTCGTGTGGAATAATTCTGTTGTTCCTTCAGGAGCACTTCCTGTTAGGATTGGCGGATCTACTTTTGTAAACCCGTTTTCGTTAAAGAATTCATACGTTGCACGAATAATTTCGTTACGAACCTTCATAACAGCATGTTGACGTTTAGAACGCAGCCATAAATGACGGTTATCCATTAAGAACTCTGTTCCATGTTCTTTTGGCGTAATTGGATAATCAACAGCTTCATGAATAACTTCAAGGCTTGTAACTGTTAATTCATAGCCAAACGGTGAGCGCTCATCTTCACGTACTATACCTGTTACATATAGTGATGATTCTTGCGTCATAGATTTAGCTAATTTAAAAGTTTCTTCTTCTACTTCAGCTTTTACAACTACCCCTTGCATAAATCCTGATCCATCGCGCAGCTGTAAAAAGGCAATTTTACCACTTGAACGTTTATTCGCTAACCAAGCACCAATTGTTACTTCTTTTCCTACATGCTTGCTTGCTTCTGAAATCGTAATTTTCACGATTAATATCCCTCCAAAAAACTTACATTTCGTAATTATGTATGCCATCCTATTATACATTTCGACAAACATAATAACAAGTAACAAACAAAAAGAGCCTTCTAACACGTGTGATTTGTGCTAAAAGACTCTTTTGTTTCTACCTATTGTTATTTTTTTATTTCATGTGACGAGTCATGAATGATTGAATTCGTTCCAATGCCTTTTCTAGCAAATCTAGTGATGTAGCATAAGAAAGACGTACGTTTTCTGGTGAACCGAATCCTGATCCAGGCACTAGCGCTACCTTCTCTTCTTCTAAAATAGCTTCTACCCATGCATCAACTGTATCAAAACCAGTTAACTTTGCAGCTTCAATTGCATTAGGGAATAAGTAGAAAGCACCCTGTGGTTTTAAGCATGAGAACCCTGGAATGTTAATCAGCTTTTCATGAATTACGTTTAGACGCTCTTCAAAAGCTTGTCGCATCATTTCCACCGGCTCCTGAGTGCCGTTATAAGCAGCAATTGTTGCATATTGAGCAATAGATGTTGGATTTGATGTGCTGTGACTCGCTAGGTTTGTCATCGCTTTAATAACTGTAGCATCACCAGCTGCATATCCAATACGCCAGCCCGTCATGGAATGTGACTTAGAAACACCGTTAATGATAATTGTTTTTTCTTTTAACGCTGGTGAAAGCTGTGCAATCGATACATGTTCATTTTGACCATATACAAGCTTTTCATAAATTTCATCTGATACGATAAAAATATCGTGCTTCAAGCAAACTTCTCCTAAAGCTTGAAGCTCTTCTCTTGTGTAAATCATACCTGTTGGGTTGCTTGGTGAATTGATAATAACAGCTTTGGTTTTAGCAGTAATAGCCGCTTCTAATTGTTCAGGTGTGATTTTAAATTCGTTATTTTCAGAACCTTCAACGAATACTGGTGTACCTTCTGCTAACTTTACTTGCTCAGGATAACTCACCCAGTAAGGAGTTGGGATAATCACTTCGTCACCTTCGTCTAACAGAACTTGAAATAACGTATACAGTGCGTGCTTAGCACCTGTACAAACAATAATTTCAGAAGGTGAATACGTCAGGCCTTGGTCACGTTTGAATTTTTCAATTACCGCTTCTTTTAATGGTGCAAGGCCGCCTGCTGGCGTATATTTTGTCTGACCATCATTCATTGCTGTAACAGCCGCTTCTAAAATGTGCTGCGGCGTATTAAAATCAGGTTCCCCTGCTCCAAGTCCAATCACATCATGACCAGCCGCTTTCAATTCTTTCGCTTTTGCTGTAATCGCTAATGTTGATGATGGCGTTAATGCTGATACACGTTTTGCTAACTTCACTAAAATCTCCCCCTATGAACTAAAGCTATAATCAGCCCGCGGGCTGATTATAGATAAAAAATTGGCTTCATTTTCATAAAGCGCTGAAATCTTATATTATGACACATATGGTATTTCATATGGTATAAACGATTTATGATTGAGATAAGCTGTATCGTTTTATAAATTCACCGCTAGAGAAATCAAGATAATAGTATGTTAAATGTTTCTTATCTTTATCCACATATGTTACTTCCCACAGCGGCTTTTTATTTTCAATGCCTAGGCGCACCGACTTAATTTCCTGCGGGTTTTTATCATTTTTCACAATGGAAATGGCTTTCTCTTTTGTGATCCCGCTGCTTGCTTTCTTTAAAACAGCTGTTTGTTTTTTGCTTTTAGGCATCCAAGCAATTACCTTTTGATTGCTTCGGTTTGTACCTTCTACTACATAAAATGCATGATTGCCGAAATATGGCTGGGTGCTTGTGACAGATTTCAAATTAAATTCTTTTTTTGCTTGGGATGCTGCTTTTTCCTCAGCAGACTGAACATCCTTCACGGACGAGTGATAAATGCTAAAAGAAATGCCTCCGATAATTAAAAGCACAGCAGCTACCGCTACAATAATTAACTTTTTCATAAAATCCCTACTTATGTACGATAAATTGTAAATACAGCTTTGCTTTGATCTTCTTCATCTAACGCTAATCCGAACATCAAATCTTGCTTTTTCAACGTGCGATTCAAACTATCAACAATTTTATATAAATCCGAGGAATTTTCCACGCGGACAGTTGATAATACTTCAATCCTACTTTCCATTGTAAACCTCCTAGCTCGTCTATCACGACGCAAAAATGACGATATCCGTATTATAACAGGTATCAAAAACCACCGTCATCTTTTTCACTCATCAATCCCGTCTGTACGTTTTGCGTAAAAACCGAATAAATAAGTAAACATATATAATATTATAAGGAATTTACCTCTTTTTGCAAAAGGAAATTTGTTTATTTTGCAGAAAATTTCATCACATCATAGGATTTTAGCGACATTTTAATAGAGTAAGCGCTCCCCTCTCTTACATCATATAACTCAATCCATTCAGCTGTTAAATTTGAAAGCAGTCGAGGGGAATAGGAACGGCCTGGTTTCGTAAACGCAACCGCAAGCTGTGTATCTAATTGCTTCAAAAATGCATTCGAAAAAAACGTTCCCTCTCCAAAATCAGGAATTTTCAATACATCTACATGAGTAAGAGGAATGCGCAAAAACTTTTCTTCTACTTCATCTGAGCTGCTCATTGCATATAGAATCCGATGTTCTCCGATCGTAAATAATAGATCCATAGCCGCTATTTTTTGCTTCGATGCATGCAAGACATCAACGTGTATATTATTTGTTAACTGAAATAAATCATTTTCTTTCCACTTCTCTGTTTGAAATTCCGCCTGGTACTGAGCGGGGACAATAATACGCTCTATTTGATAATCATTCACAGCTCGCTGAACATTTGAATCATAGTACTTTTGCTGTTTCGTAATCACTAATTGGTTGATTTTTTTCACTTTATATCGCTTCAACCACTTCTTTAGCTCGGGATAGGAAGATGCATTCCCGGTATTTATCAAAATAGTCTCACCGCTTCCGTCTTGAATCAGACTCGCTTCTCCAGCTGAAAGAGGTAAAAAGGTGATCACTACTTCATCAACTTGTAAACCAAAATCTACGTTTTTAATGACGGCTGCTGAAACCGAACAGTTCATAAAACTAAAAAACAGTACGGCACTTATTAATATTTTAATCATACACTGTCCTCATTTGCTTATCATAGTATATTACTATCGTCTCTCAAGTGAAGAAACAGTATGCATAAAAAAAGACTTAAGCGTATGCTCAAGTCTTTTCATTCCACCATTCTTTGTAGTCCAGTAAGACATCCGAAAACGTTTTTTGAACAACCTGGACTTTTGGAAGTGAGTGAAGGAAATGATACCCATATGCTGTTCGCGTAATACGATTATCAAAAATAAATATAGCTCCTCGGTCACTTTTCGAACGAATCAACCGTCCAAATCCTTGTTTAAAACGGATAACGGCCTGAGGAAGTGAATAATTCATAAAAGGACTTTTTCCTTCTTTTTTCATCTGCTCAAATTTAGCTGTCAGCAGAGGTTGATTTGGAGATGAAAAAGGAAGTCTGACAATTACGAGACATGATAATAAATCTCCTGGCAGATCAATTCCTTCCCACAGGCTATTTGTACCTAATAGAATGGAATGCTCAAACTGGCTGAAGTCCTTTAGCAGTCTATTACGATTTCTAGTTGTGACTCCTTGACCGAGCAGTACAAACTCTTCAAGATCGTTTAACTCTTTTAAATAACCATACGTAGCTTTCAACATGTCATATGAAGTAAAAAGCACCAGCATACGACCATTTGTTACTTTAGCTACGTCAAGAATACTTTCTGCCATCATAGCGCTATACTCATATAATGATACTTCGTTAACAGCAGGCATATCTTGAGGAATATAGACTCTAGCTTGCTTCTCATAATCAAACTCAGAAGGGAGAATGAGTTGAGCAGGCTGAAAGTCATATAACCCTAGCTCTTGAATTAAATAATCAAATGTTCCATTCACCGTCAATGTAGCCGATGTTAAAATAACGCTTTGTTTCTTGGCGAAAAATTCATCAGCCAGCGTATCGGCAATGGAAGTAGGCTGACTATAGATATACGTAGCATTCGCTGCTCCTTTTGGTTCAATCTCAAACCACGTTACGTGATGACTCTGCTGTTTGAACAAAAGCTTTTCTATTTGCTGAGATATGTGTTCAAATCCTTTAACAGCCGTTTGAAATTCATGAAGAGACGACTGTTCATTTTTTGTGACTTTGTCATATAGTTCGTCAAAAGAATGTCTTGCCCCATCATTCCATGTAAAAAGATCGTGAATTAAAAAACGAATGCGCGACGCTGCTTCTTGAATAGCCGTCCAGTAATGCCCATGCTCTTTTTCCACTTTATATCGATAGCTGCTTCTTCCAATCTCACCCTGCTGATTGCCGATTCTTTTTTGGACAAAAGAATGAATCAAACGAAATAAGTCATCGCACTCAGAATGAAGCTGCACAAACAGCCTTTGAAGAAATTCAGTGTTAAGCTCGATGCTATATTTTACAAACGTATGATGAATTTTTTTTAACAGCCCTTTGTCTTGAATGGTTCCGATTCGGTTTAATAGCGCATGAACCGCAAAATAATCTAAGCGCTCTCCCAGCTCTTCTCCGGCAATGTCTTCTAAGTGATGAGCCTCGTCAATAATAATCTGTTCATACTCAGGCAGCAGCTCATGATTACTCATCACATCCATCAACAGCAAGCGATGATTTGTCACTACTATATGGGCATTTTGCGCCCTGTTCTGCGCTCGTTCATAAAAAGAATAAAGTTTCCAAGGATGCTTAAAATCACTTGGAGACGGATTGCTTTCATTTAGCTGTTCCCAAAAAAGTTTGCCGCCAGAAGGCAGGTTTATTTCATCGCTGTCGCCCGTTTCCGTTTCCGTCAGCCAAATAAGCAGCTTCGCTTTTGTGAGGATTGCATCGTAATTATTATTGCGCTCTTTTAAGAGCTGAATAAACTTTCTTATACTAATGTAGTGTTCTCTTCCTTTTAAAACAGCTGCTGTAACAGGAAACGGAACAATCTTTTCTAAAATAGGCACATCTTTTTCGATGATTTGCTGCTGAAGCGTTACCGTGTTAGTTGAGATAATGACTGGTTGATGATGAACAGAAGCATAAAACACAGCAGGAACTAAATAAGCGTAGGTTTTACCAATACCGGTCCCAGCTTCAATTAAAGCATGCTCATTACCTGCAAAGCACTCTTGTACAAAGTTCATCATCTCCCACTGCCCTTTTCGTTCTTCAAACAATGGCAGAGCCTGATGGAACAGCTTTTGCTTTTCAGCTTCAAATATTTCGTAAGTATGAGAGTGCTGCTTTTCATTAGCTGAATGCGGCTGATATTTATTTAGCGCAATGCCATGTATAAATTCATAAGAATCATCCTCGGCATAACTTTTATCATCTATAACTTGTTGAATCAGTTCTCCAATTTCACTTTTAAAGTGCAAGCTTAGCGCATACAGCTGCTTTAAAGTTGTTAGAGGTAGCTTCTTTAATTTTTCAATTAGTAATAGTAAAATACGTGCCGTTACTTCTGCATCACTATCTGCTTGATGAGGGTTTTCATGTTCAATATGTAAATACTCAGCTAATTGGCTAAGTTTGTACCCATCAACTGTAGGCAGCAGAATCCGGGCCAGTTCGACGGTATCTACCGTTGAATTATAAAGCGTCTCCCTTCCGCACTGATAGAGTTCTTCTTGTAAAAAAGTTAAATCAAATGCCACATTATGTGCAACAAAATAAGCATCATCTAGCAATTCTATAATTTTAGGTGAAATTTCTTCAAATAAAGGCGCATCTTTCACCATATCATTTTGAATGTTAGTTAGTTGTGTAATAAAAGGCGGAATATCCATACCCGGATTTAAAAAACTAGAAAAACGTTCAACAATTTTGCCGTCTTCTACTATGACAGCAGCAAATTGAATCATTTTATCTCCTTGTTTTGGAGAATGTCCCGTCGTTTCAAGATCTACCACAACAAAGCGTTTATTCACGGTCAACACCTCGCAAGTCTGTCTTTTTATAGTATAAAGTGAAAGCCTGCTCTATATGCTTTAAAAGCGCAACTCCTTCTCGTGAAAAACAGAGAGGCTTTCATACATAGAAGTTTTACTTTAGTGTGTATAGAGGTTTATACCGTTCACTTACTAGCGTATGTATTTAAATAAAAATCCCCCTCATAAAGGGGGACTGTTCTTATAGAATTGTACCAGCTGGTTCTTGTTTAAGCAATTGTTGGATTTTATTCTGCTCATTCATAATCGCTACGGTTGGATGATGGTGAGCTACTTCTTCATTTGCTACGAGCGCATAAGAGATAATGATGATAATATCCCCAGGCTGCACGAGTCTTGCAGCAGCTCCATTTAAACAAACTACACCGCTCCCGCGTTCGCCGGGAATCACGTACGTTTCCAAGCGAGCTCCGTTATTATTGTTTACAATTTGGACTTTTTCATTTGCTGCGATTCCCACTGCGTCAATGATATCTTCATCAATGGTGATGCTCCCAACATAATTTAAGTTGGCTTCAGTTACATGAGCTCTGTGTATTTTGGCATTCATCATCGTGCGAAACATTTAGTTATCCCCCTGTACGTCTACAATTACATTATCAATTAAACGGGCTTTAGAGAATTGAACAGCTAAAGCAATAATGATTTTGCCAGCGGCTTGCTTAATCGTTTTTAGCTCTGGATACGTATAAACATCGATATAATCCACTTTACCGCTCGTATGTTGCTCAATTTCTTTTCGAATGGTCCCTTTAAGGATTTCTACATGCTTCTCTCCGCTTTCAAGAAGCTGCAGAGCGGTTTGTAAACTCTTAAATAAAACAGGCGCCTCTTCTCTTTCTTTATCTGTTAAATATACGTTACGAGAACTTTTAGCTAATCCGTCTGCTTCTCTCACCGTGTCTACTGCTCTAAGCTCCACGGGGAAATTAAAGTCTTCAATTAAGCTATCTACTACAGCAACTTGCTGCGCATCTTTTTTACCAAAGTATGCACGATCTGGAGTTACAATGTGAAAAAGCTTTGTTAGTACCGTAGCTACTCCATCGAAATGACCGGGGCGCTTCTGTCCACACAATACGTCTACACGATCTGTCACGGTTATAGCAACTGAACGGCTTGACTTATACATTTCCTCTACTGAAGGATAAAATAGGTAGTCGACGTTAGCTTCTTTTGCCACGCGCTCATCACGTTCAAAATCTCTTGGATACGTATCAAAATCTTCATTTGGTCCAAATTGAGTCGGGTTCACAAAAATACTTAGCACCACTACTTCATTTTCTGTGCGAGCTGCTCCAAGCAAAGTAGCGTGGCCTTCATGCAAATAGCCCATCGTCGGGACAAATCCAATTGAATGTCCAAGCTGCTTTTCTTTTTTCATCTCCTGCTGCATGTCTTTAATTGTTGTAATGACTTTCATCTTATTTCCCTCCGTACAGTGCCGTTAACTGCTCTTCTTTCATTGAAAAAGTATGTGCTTCTTTCGGAAACTCTCTTTTTTTCACTTCACTTACATACTGTGAAAGCCCTTGTGAAATAGGCTCATTTATTTTCGCAAATGACTGAACAAATTTGGGCACACGCTCTACGCCGTACGTTAATACATCGTGGTATACAAGTACTTGACCATCCGTGTCAGCTCCTGCTCCGATTCCGATTGTAGGAATGCTTAAGCGTTCAGCTACTTGTTTTGCTACTTGTTTAGGAACACACTCTAATACAACAGCAATAGCTCCCGCCTGCTCACACTTGATCGCGTCTTGGATTAGCTGTTTTGCTTCTTTCGCTTCTTTCCCTTGCACTTTATAACCGCCCAGAACACCGACAGACTGAGGTGTTAACCCGAGATGTGCAACAACCGGAATACCAGCTTGCGTCAATTCTGAAATTGTATAGAGAACATCATTTGCTCCTTCTACTTTTAAAGCATGAGCTCCGCTTTCCTGCATAATGCGAGCAGCATTTCTCATCGTGTCTTCTTTCGACACGTGATAGGACATAAATGGCATGTCGGTGACGATAAATGTATCAGCAGCTCCTCTTTTAACCGCTTTTGTATGATGAATCATGTCATCTACCGTTACAGGAATCGTAGAGTCATATCCTAAAACGACCATTCCTAGAGAATCACCTACTAAAATCATGTCTACGCCTGCTTCCTCAGCGTACTTAGCTGACGGATAATCGTACGCGGTCAGCATCACAATTGGTTCATTGTTTTGTTTCATACGTAAAAAATCTAATTTTGTTTTCACTAACTTTCTCCTCCTTCTCAGAGGAGATGAGCGCACGTCTGCACACAAAAAGCCCTTCTACCTATAAAAGGAAGAAGGACTTTGACAGACTTCATCTATAAAAAGCACACTTTACCTAATGTGCTTACCTATGCGTCATCCCTCTGTCCTAGTCCTTAATGGATCAAGGCAGATTTATTGTCGTATTAAAAATAAACAAACGAGTATCAAGTGAAGTTCTTGCGATACTACCTTGATACTCGTATTATAATAAAAATTTCTTTATTTTTCTACTATTTTTTAGCAGAGAGCTCAATATCTGCAGAATGAATTCGGTGTATAACTCCTTCATCATCTTCAATCAATAAAACGCCTTCATCTGTTATGCCTTTTGCAAAGCCTTCAATGTTGGCTGTCATCGTGCGCGCTATAATTCGCTTGCCAATACTAATTGCATACGTTTCCCAAAGAACTTTAATTAAACCAAAGCCATTTTTTAAGTATTCTTCGTAAAGGGTTTCTAACTTTAAGAAAAACGCTTGCATCAAAGCTGCACGATTAATTTCTTCACCTTTTTCAATACGTAAAGATGTGGCAATGTGTTTGATTTGTTCATTAAAATCCGTTTCCTGCTGATTCACATTGATGCCGATTCCAATGATGACCGAATGAATCCGGTCAAAATCAGCCTGCATTTCTGTTAAAATCCCAACTAGCTTCTTCCCATTTAATAAAACATCATTAGGCCATTTAATGTCTGGAGAAAGGTTCGTCACTTCTTGAATGGCCTGTACAACAGCCACTGCTGATAGTAGAGTCAGCTGAGGAGCCTGCTGCGGTGGGATAGAAGGACGCAGTATAATACTCATCCAGGCACCAGTATATTTTGGGGAATACCACGCTCTATCAAGTCTTCCTCTCCCTGCCGTTTGCTCTTCAGCAACTACGACCGTTCCTTCTTTGGCTCCTTCTTGAGCAATTCGATGAGCAATCTTTTGAGTAGAATGCACGCTTTCCTCATAATGAATATACTGACCGATTTTTGTTGTTTGGAGCCCTAATAAAAGCTCGTTGCTGCTTACTTTGTTCGGCTTCCCAACAATACGATAGCCCTTTTTACGAACAGCTTCAAGTTCATAGCCCTCTTTTCGCAGCTCTTCGATATGCTTCCATACAGCTGTTCTTGAACAGCCTAATAAATCGCTGATCTTTTGGCCAGAGACATAGTCCCCATCTGCGTTCGTAAACATTTCAAGCAGCGTTCTTCTTATATCTGACTGCAAGACTGCACCCACTTTCTTATTGAAGATTTCGTGTTCATTAACTCATTGTATAGAACTTTCTCCTCAATTTCTTTTAACAGTTGAGACACCCATGGACCACCCTTTTTACCTGTCCACACTAAAAGATCTTGACCATTTATATCTAAATCTTTTAAAGAATGAATAGGCAGCTCGCTATAGATGTAAAGAAGCTCATGTTCATTCATATGCTCATTGCTTCGAAGAAGTTGTAAAATACGATTCACGCTTACGCTGGCCTGCTCTCCAATTGTATACATGATGCGTTTTGACCATCCATTTTCCAAAACGTCTCGAAGACCAATAGACTGAAGCTGAATATCTTTAATTTGCTTATTAGATAATTTCCAGCTTTTAAAAAATGCCTGCTTGTCTTGAATGTCGAGTAGATGTACCAGAAGTGTCCATGACTCCGATACTCGCTGAAGCATCATCCAATCGTGTGCACAAACAGATCGGAATTTTTGCGGATCTACATTCAATTGGGGCAAGTAGCGATATAGCTCCGTATCTGCTACAAGTGCTAATGCTAAAGACGGACGCTTTCCGCTCAGCATTTTTTCGAATTCCACTGTAATGCGTTCAATAGAAACATGCCTCAGCAGTTCACCGTATTGTTGAATGGCTCTTTTAGTTTGATCAGACAGCGAAAACGCCAGCTGACTGACAAAGCGAACGGCTCTCATCATACGAAGAGCATCTTCATGAAAGCGTTCTTTAGCATTTCCGACAGTACGAATTAACTGGTTTCGCAAATCTTCTCTTCCATTAAATGGATCAATGATTTCTCCTTTTGCATTCATAGCCATTGCATTGATTGTAAAATCGCGACGCTGCAAATCTTCTATCAGAGACGAAATAAACGTAACGGACGAGGGACGACGAAAATCATCATATTCTCCCTCAGAGCGAAAAGTGGTTACCTCATAGGTCTCGTTCTCATGGACAACGACAACCGTACCATGCTCGATTCCTACATGAATCGTCTTAGGAAAGAGTTCCATCACTTGTTCAGGCCTAGCTGACGTAGCGATATCAATATCTCCAATCGTCCGATTTAAAATGAGATCCCTAACCGCTCCTCCAACAAAATACGCTTCGTAACCGGCTGTCTCCAGTTTTTCAATAATATAAAGCGGATGAATGAACGGTTCTTTCATAACTTCCTCCATTCTTCAACCCTGTACCAATTTATAATAAAGTTTTTCATATTGACTCACAATCTCTGTTGAATGAAATTTATGATTAACTGCGCTTAGAGACGCTTCCCTCATTTGGTGATGCAGCTGTTCATTTTCAAGTAGCTGAATTGCTTTGCTCGCTGCGTCTTCGACGTCTCCCACTTCGCAAATATATCCTGTTTTTTCGTGTTCAATTACTTCAGGAATTCCGCCTATATTTGTTCCGATGCATGGAACACCACAGGCCATAGCTTCTAAAAGTACAAGCCCAAAGCTTTCTTTTTCAGACAATAACAGTTTTAAATCGCTAATCGAATATAATTCTGCTACATTTTCTTGTTTCCCAAGAAATAATACAGAATCTTGAAGATTTAGCTCTCTTACTAATTGAGACACAACCGTCATTTCAGGGCCGTCTCCTACAAGCAGCAGCTTAGACTGAAGCTTTTTATTAATAATAGCAAATGTTTTGACTATATCTGTAACTCGTTTGACTTGACGAAAGTTGGAAATATGAATAACGACTTTTTCATTTTCTAATATGCCATACTCCGCTTTTAAATACTGCACTTCTTTTTTATGATAAACTCGTTCATCAATAAAATTATACATCGTTTCAATTTCTTTATCTGGACTAATCAAATGGTGAGTTTGATCAACAAGTGACTGAGATACAGCCGTCACTGCATCTGATTTCTCAATTCCAAATTTAATTAAGTCTTTTAACGATGGATCCTCTCCTAGAACCGTAATGTCTGTCCCATGAAGAGTCGTCACAATTTTCACTTCGTGCTCCACCATTTGTTTAGCTAAAATCCCGCAAACGGCATGGGGGATTGCATAGTGCGTATGAATAATGTCAAGCTTTTCTCTTTTAGCCACTTCAGCCATTTTACTGGATAAAGCCAGATCATACGGAGGGTATTTAAAGACGGAGTACTGATTTACATCTACTTCGTGAAAATAAATATTTGGATATACTTTCGTCAATCTAAAAGGCATGCTAGAGGAAATAAAATGAATTTCGTGCCCTTTTTCAGCCAGCAGCTTCCCTAGCTCCGTTGCTACCACTCCTGAACCTCCAACGGAAGCATAACATGTAATACCAATTTTTAACTTCATTTATTTTCCACCTACTAAATCGTCGTACATCAAAATCGGTTTTTTAGATAAAAAACCTTCAGCGTATGCTACCCCGACTTCTTTGCCAAATAATCGCTCTCTGCTCTCTACCGTTTCAATATATCCGTTTACCAGCGGCGTATCAAACGTATCTGCTGTTTTTATAAATTGACTTTCATAAGCCTCTAGACTAGCTACTTTCTTTTGAAACGTGCTTGATACATCTACGATAAAATCTGGCTTATGAAATCCATTTATCATATAGAAATAAAGAGACTCAGCACGATGAGCTTTTTGCTTTTTATAATCGATATAATTTTTAACGCCAGCGGAAAACATGGCCTCTTCTACAAGCTTTGCACAATTTCCATGATCAGGATGACGATCTTCAAAGTAAGGAGCAAATATAATCCTTGGTTGATACGTGCGAATGACTGAGGCTATTTCAGCTATATACTCTGCCTTTAAAACCAAACCTCTGTCTGGTAAATGCAGATGAATTCGCTCATGAACACCTAAGACATCAGCAGCTTTAGACGCTTCTTGTTTTCGAATTTCAACCGTTCCATTTGAAGAAAGTTCAGCTTGCGTCAAATCGCAAATAACTACCTTCAAACCTTGTTCACTCATTCTTGCAATGGTTCCACCCATGCCGATTTCTACATCATCGGCATGAGCACCAAAGGCAAGGATATCTATTGTTTCTTTCATTATCTTCACCCTATTTTTTTATAATTGAACGCCAATGCAAATCGCCTCGTTCAAGTCCATGAATTAAAATCTCTGCTGTTCCCATATTCGTTGCAAGAGGAACCGCATAGACGTCACATAGGCGCATCAGAGCTGAAATATCAGGTTCATGAGGCTGAGCTGTCAACGGATCTCGGAAAAAAATAACCATATCCATTTCATTTTGAGCAATTAAAGCTCCTATCTCCTGATCTCCTCCAAGCGGTCCTGATTGAAAGCGGTGAACCTTCAAACCTGTTGCTTCTGAAATACGCGTTCCTGTTGTTCCTGTTGCGAACAGCGAATGTTCCTGTAAAATCGCTTGATAGGCTGTTGTGAATTGTACCATATCATTTTTCTTTTTATCATGTGCAATTAAGGCGATTTTCATTTTTCTCGCTCCTTAGTCAATAATATTTTCTAATCCATATACAAGTGTGTCTACGTTCATAACTGTGTCAACAGCTAGCTTCACACCTGACATAAAAGAAGCACGGTTGTATGAATCATGACGGATTTTTAATGTTTGTCCAAATCCTCCGAACATCACTTCTTGGTGAGCAATCAGCCCTGGCAGGCGTACGCTATGTAGGCGGATTCCTTCATAATCTGCACCGCGCGCCCCTTCTAGCAATTCTTTTTCCTCAGGATGACCCTGTTTTTTTGCTTCACGAACTTCACTGATAAGCTCCGCTGTTTTTAAGCCTGTTCCTGATGGTGCATCTAACTTTTGATCGTGATGCATTTCAATAATTTCAACATCATCAAAGTACTTAGCTGCCATTTGTGAAAACTTCATCATTAAAATAGCGCCAATTGCAAAATTAGGCGCAATGATACAGCCAAGTTCCTTCTCTTCAGCAAGCTGCTGTAATTCTTTTAAATCTTCTTCTGAAAAGCCAGTTGTTCCTACAACAGGTCTTACTCCATATGTTAGGGCTGTTTTAGTATGAACGCGCCCAATTTCAGGTGTTGTCAAGTCAACTAAAACATCTGCCTTAACGTCTTGAAAACATTTTTCAATATCCGTGTAGATTGGTGCCTGTACATTTGGCATTCCTTCAATATCACTTATGTATTTTCCTTCATTGATACGATCTACCGCTGCTACTAATTCAAAATGCTCTGTTTCTTCTATTAATAATACAGCTTCTTTTCCCATACGACCTCTTGGTCCTGCAAGTACAATTCGAATTTTGTCCATTCTTTTTCTCTCCTTAGTCTTCTTTTTTCGTCCAGCGATCTTTGTCACGCGTATTAAATTTATTCATAACGCGATCATGCGCTTCTTGTAAATCAATATTTAATGAATTTGCAAAGCAAATTAATACAAATAAAATGTCGCCCATTTCTTCTTCGACCGTACGTTCTGCTTCAGTCGTTTTCTTCGGCTTTTCACCATAATAGTGGTTAATTTCGCGCGATAATTCGCCCACTTCTTCCGACATGCGCGCAAGCATAGCAAGAGGACTAAAATATCCTTCTTTAAATTGGCTAATATATGCATCAACTTCTTGTTGCATTTGCTCCATCGTTTTTTTTGACATCTTTTTATTTCACCTCTTTTAGAAGTACACTCAGCTTACTATTATAACATCTTTACTTCAAATTATTTAGTGTAATTACTTCTTCTTACCAAGCCTTTATCAGATGCTCTTTCGCAATATTCCTCACGTTGCCCTTAATTCTCAAAAATCTGTCTATATTTTACGAATTGAGGATACTACTAATACATAGCACTAGAAGAAACATCATCACTTTTTACTATTTTCAAAAATCTTTTCGATAGTTATTTACGAAATGAAATATATTCCTTTATGATAAGGTAGTGCAAAAACGGTCATAGGAGGTTTGTAAGTATGAAAGGTCTCAGATTAAAAAATATTATTTTTATACTGCTTGGTGCTGCCATATTTGCGTTTGGACTTGTTAATTTTAACATGCAAAACAATTTAGCTGAAGGTGGATTCACAGGCATTACCCTGCTTTTATTTTTCTTATTTAACATTGATCCCTCTTATTCTAACTTAGTGTTAAATATTCCTTTGTTTTTTGTAGGGTGGAAACTATTAGGGAGAACAGCATTTATTTATACCATGCTCGGAGTCGTTAGCTTATCCCTATTTTTATGGATATTCCAGCGCTTCCCAGTGAATATGCCCCTGCGTCATGATATGACTCTAGCAGCTCTTTTTGCCGGTGTTTTTATTGGAGTGGGTCTTGGCATTATTTTCAGGTTTGGAGGAACAACAGGAGGAGTCGATATCATCGCACGTGTTGTGCAAAAATATATCGGGTGGAATATGGGGAAAACGATGTTTCTTTTTGACTTTATTGTGATTAGTGCGTCTCTCATTTATTTATCCTACCGAGAAGCTATGTACACACTTGTTGCGGTCTTTGTCGCTGCACGGGTTATTGACTTTATGCAAGACGGCGCGTATGCCGCCAAAGGAGCAACGATCATTTCAAATCATAACGAAGCCATATCGGATAAAATTATGAAAGAAATGGATCGAGGCGTGACGATTTTAAAAGGACAAGGTTCTTTTTCTAAGCAAGATACCAACGTGCTATACTGCGTGGTTAGTAAAAATGAAATTTTCCGTTTAAAGCAAGTTATTACTTCTGTAGATCCGCACGCATTCGTTGCAGTTACGGATGTTCATGATGTCTTAGGCGAAGGATTTACCCTTGATGAAAATAAAAAACCGCTTGAAAGATAAAAAAATACCGCTAATGCGGTATTTTTTTTTAGTCGTCGTTATTCATTCCTGTATAAATCATGATTAAACGAACCAACTCAAGAACTGCTACGGCTGCAGCTGCTACGTATGTTAAAGCCGCTGCGTTAAGCACTTTACGCGTCTCGCGCTCTTCGTCATTTCTAATCGCTCCGACTGAGACGATTTGCCTCATCGCTCGGCTTGAAGCGTTAAATTCAACAGGCAGTGTTACAAGTTGGAATACGACAGCTGCTGCCATGAAGATAATTCCAAGTAGTAATAACCCACTAGCCTGCGCGATAATTCCAATCATAATTAAGATCCATGATACGTTAGACCCTAAACTTGCTACCGGCACAAGCGAGTGACGAAGGCGTAAAAACGAATAGTTTTCTTTGTCTTGAATCGCGTGTCCCACTTCGTGAGCCGCAACGGCAGCGCCTGCGACAGACGTTCCGTAGTAGTTGTCTTCTGATAAACGAATGACTTTTGAGCGAGGATCGTAGTGATCCGATAAAAATCCGCCTACAGGCTCTACGTGAACGTTGTACAATCCGTTTTCATCCAAAATTTTTCTTGCTACTTCTGCGCCTGTCATTCCTGATGAGTTGCTTACTTTTGAATATTTTTTGTAAGCACTTCTCACCTTAAACTGTGCCCAAATTGGCACAAGGATAATAATGAGAAAATAAATCAAAAAGCTCATTTACCCACACCTTTCATTATGTGTTTGACTACTCTTTTATTTTAGACAATTCTGCGCTTTTACGTCAATCATTACGCCCTCTAGCTGACTTTCTTTTCTGGTCAGCAAAATATTTCCGCGCTCCTACATAAAAAAGTGTAGCAATAATAATACTTCCGGTGGTAATTGTAACCCAAATAAAAGACGGGTCTGTACGATTTTCTTTTACTTGTTCAAAAAAATCTTTTAAGTTTTGTTCCATTTGGTTAAACTGCTCATCGTTAATCTCACTTAGCGTTCCTTCAGTTTGTAAAAAGTGAACGTCCGCGCTCACACGCTGTACATAGGGAGACGACACGTCTACCTGCGCGCTCGGTAAGATCATATCATATTCCTTCAAAAATTGCTTAAGCTGCGCTTCATAAGCCGATTGTTCTCCTTTTACCGCTTCATTTCGCATCTCTTTAAATGTTGCTAGCATACTGCCTTCGAGCTCAGTCCACATAGGCTGATGCTTGCTGTGCAGCGCATCGACTAACAATCGAAATTGAGTAGCTTTTTGAAGACGTTCTTCATCACTGGAATCAGAAGATAAAAGAGACCTTTCTACCTGTTCATAACAAAGAGTTAAAATACGTATATCTTCGGCCGATACGCCCAAAGAAGCTGTATTGAGACTGGTAAATTCATTCGAAAAGTTTCTGAACAAATGTTGGGCTGCTTTATACTCCTTTTGCTCTACAAGCGATAGCGTTTGATCAGATAAGTTATCAAGCTTTTCCCACTGCCCTTCAGCTGCATGTACAGTAGTCGTATATGCAAAGAAAAGTACGAGCAATATTCCTACTATTCTTCCTTTCATTCTCGTCCCTCCTCTAACCTCTACTAAAACTTATGAGAAAGAGGACAAGAGTAGACCAATTTTCAAAAGGAAGTTTTAATCTTACTATTCATTCATCGGAGTGATAAAGTTTTGCGTGTAATATTTCTCATATACACCTACACCAAGACGCGTAAACTCTTTATTGAGTAAAGCCTTACGATGTCCCTCACTATTAAGCCACCCTTCAACCGCAGCGATTCCATCCTGATAATTCGAGGCAATATTTTCGCCCGCGATACGGTATACTACATCACCTTTTTGCAGACGGTTGCCTAAATCACCTTGTGCTGGTGAAACGTGAGAGAAATAGTTTAAGTCGCTCATTTCTTTGCTGTGTAAATAAGCTACTCCGGCAGTGGCTTCGTCCCAAGCTAAAGGCGACAGCTGAAACCGGTCTCGAATTACATTTGTAATATCGATAATTTGCTGCTCTTCTCCTTCTTGGACACTTTTCCACTCCTCCGATGTCAATGACGGAGCTGTGGGAAGGTCGCCGCGGTAAACAATTTCGTACGGACGCTGTTTTAATAGCGTGTCCATGTCCATAATTCGAATACTTGAGATTGTATTAAGGAACTGATCAAAATATAGTTGGACGTATACATCTCCATATTTAATAATAGGACGCATTTTCATATCCTCTTCACTCAGACGAAATCGGTATTCATTTCCGTCTTTTTGAAGCGTGAGTTCCGATGAAAGTGAAACTCTTTTTTCTACTTCCTCTCGCTTCTCACCAATCTCAAAAGGATCTGTATTTGTTTTTGAGCCAATGACGTATACAGATACGACTTGATTATTTTCTACTCCTACCTGCACATAAGTTTGACGATTCTTTTTGTAAATCCACCAATCATAGCCATATGCAGAAGAATCAATACGATCCGGCTCTCCAAGCATTCCAATTAACTGTTCTGAATGATCTCCAATGAGCCTCATCATATTTTCACTTTGTTTTTCATAAGAAGCCACTTCTTGTGTGGGCTGACTTTTGGAATCCTTTTGGTTTTGCTCAATATTTTGACCCGTTAGATATTTTTCTAGCTGAGGTAAATAATCCTCCGCGTATACAAATGCCACTATTAATACGAGAATAAAAATAACTTTTTTCAGCTTTTCTTCCTCTCCTTACACCTGTTTTCTTTACCTGTTTAACTTATTTTTATCTCTATTATACATGCATTCAAAAAAAAATAGCTATCGGTATGAAGGAAACAAAAGAAAAAGCCAACTATTTACGAATATACTGCAAACAGTTGGCTTTCGCTTTTTAATGCGTTTGTTGTGAAATGTCTGAGAGCGCTTCTCCTGCACGTTCATTTGCATAGCGAAACGTTGATAAATCACCTAGCGATACAATCCCTACTAGCTTTTGATTTTCCACAACAGGAAGACGACGGATTTGATGTTGAGCCATAAGCTTAGAAGCTTCTTCTACAGAGGCTTCCGCTGTAATAGTTATAAGCTCTTCACTCATAACATCCGTTACTTTACTTGAATTTGGCTTCTTTTCTGCAATGCCTTTGATAACTAAGTCTCGATCTGTAATCATTCCTACTAGCTGGTCTCTATCGACAATTGGAATTGCTCCTACATTCCATTCCTTCATTTTCACTGCTACTTCATATACGTTATCAAGCGTGGTGCATGTTTCCGTATCAGCTGTCATTACCTCTTGTACAGTTTTCATTATTTTATCCTCCTTTACATCGTGTGTTCGTTTTATAGTGTGACCAACTTTTTAGTAAACTTTCGTATTTAAAACGTTTAAATAAAAATAGATAACGTTTACATTTTTCCTTATTAGATATTGCAAGTTTTATCCATTCGGCTTATGATTTAATTGGGGTATATCTGTTTTGGGAGGGAGTTCATATGAAATTTGAATATGCAAAATTTGATTCATTAAAGGTTGATTTAGATTTATTAGATGAGATTATGCATCAATTTGGTCTGGTCCGCGCCGGACAATGGGATTATGAACGCGTCACGTACGATCGAAAATTCGAGTTTCAGCGAGATACCTTCTATTTGCGAGTCCAAGGACATGCTATTTCAGGCGACGTAGGGGGCAGGCATGCTGTTATTCATCTTATGACACCTCTACTAGGCAAACATTATTATCCGCACGGTGTAGAATATGGAGACGGCGAATACTTTCCGCCATCCCTTGTAGAACAGTGTGAAAAGATATTAACACAAATCAAATCACAGCTTGAAACCGTTCAGCTATAGAATTAGAAAAAGCGCAGTAATCACACTGCGCTTTTTTTAATTCAAAGGAGGAGTAGACGGAAATTCCTTTGGTTTTATATCTTGAGGCTCAGTAAAATCGGGCATGTACATATCTTTCTCTCGTTCTTTTCGAGCCCACTGAAAAAAAATAAAGCCTAAAACCGTTCCATACACAATTTCTTGAATGATCTTCATAATAACGCCGCCTAGCTGCTGATCTTCCACGGGCGGCAGCGTATTAAACATCTCGGGAGCAAGCTGCCCTAAACTTGCAATCATAGAAGGCGGTACACAAAGGGAAAGAGCTTGTACCCAAGCGCTTGAATCTGTATACGTCGCATATAAAGAATGATTTGCAAAAATAATCAGCGCGCATGCTGGAGTAAGGAGTACGCCATCTGCAAAAATGTATCCAAGCTTTTTTAAAGAACTTAGCTTTTGTTCTTCTTCTAGCTGATTAACGAGTGGCCACCACATGCAAAATGCAGCGACAAATAATACAACACTCACGATTCCGTGGAGCATCATATCCGTTTTAATAAAATCAAAAAGCAGCGGAATATGATACAAAGAGAATAACCCATTGAATAATAGTAGCGCAATTAAGGGCTGTGTAAAGAATTTAAAAATAGGTTTAACTCCTCTTACATAAATAACAGAACGAGCTAACCACGGCGGAATTCCTAAAATAAAAAGCGGAGGAATCACCAAGTAAACGATTGCCATTTGCGTCATATGAGCACTAAACATAAAATGCCCTAGTAAATCTACAGGTCCTCCTTTACATATATATAAAAGAACCATGCTAATAACAAAATACGCTTTTGTTTTTCTGTTTACGGCCACCGCTCCTATAAAATTCCCTCTCCATCTACCAACGATGAAAAAATATAAGGCGGTCACCAGACAAATGGTTAAAAAATAGTAAGGACTCCAAAGTGCTTCAAAACCAAACATCTGCAAATTGTTAATCAACGTCTATTCCTCCTTCTACAGATGATGAAAAGGACTGGCGCATGCCAGCCCTTTTCTTTACCACCAAATAATGGTTACAAAAGCTAAAATGGTTAAAAGAGCTACCAATACACCTGAATACAAGAAAAATGCTGGTATGGTATGTCCTTTGTGGTTCATATGCATGAAATAATAAAGTTGAAAGATGACTTGAACAACGGCCAAGAGCACAATCACCGGCATAATGTACCATCCGCTAAACTCTTGATAAACCGCAAAAAAAGCAATTAGCGTTAGAAACAACATCATCCCAAAAGAGATAACTTGCATTTTCATATCTTCTGCGTTTCTTTTTTTACGATAATCTAAATTGAGCCTTGGGTTATCTGAGTTTGATTGATTTGTCGTCATCAGCTTATCCCACCATTCCCATTAAATATACAACCGTGAAAATAAAGACCCACACAACATCGATAAAGTGCCAGTATAAACTTGCGACATAATATTTAGGAGCGTTATATAAGTTTAACCCCCGCTTCGCATTTCGAATCATCAAAGAACCAATCCAAAGCAATCCGAACGTTACGTGAGCTCCGTGGGTCCCAACCAGCGCGTAGAAAGAAGAACCGAATGCGCTGCTTGTAAACGTATGCCCTTCATGAACATAATGCCTGAACTCATAAATTTCTAGCCCTAAAAACGCTAAGCCTAAAAGCCACGTAACGCCTAACCATAGCTGCATCTTTTTAAATTCAAAATTTTTCATATGATACATAGCATATACGCTTGTTAGTGAACTTGTTAATAAAATCATGGTGGCTGCAAAAACAAGCTTAATATCAAACAATTCTTCTGGCTTAGGTCCTGACATCGTTGAATTACGTAAAGCTAAATAAGTAGCAAAAAGTGAAGCAAACAAAACCGTCTCTCCGCCTAAAAAGAGCCAAAAGCCAGTAAATTTATTTTTCCCTTCAAGCGTTGCTTTTTCAGGCGAAGCAGGGAAAGTTTCAGCAGTTAGCTTTTGTTCAGTCTCCATTACATCTTCGCCTCCTTGTCATCATCAACTAAGTCTTCTTTATGAATATGAAAGCCGTGATCATCAATCCATGAACGGAAGAACATCGATAAAAACATGACGATCATTCCGATAATCCCTACAATATCTCCCCACGCATGATCATTTCGATACAAAAAGCCAATCCCTGCAATAAACATTCCAAGCGATATCATAAATGGAATAAACGATGAGTTTGGCATATGAATATCACCAAGAGGTTCGGCTGGCGTCATTTCTTTATTTCCTGCCATTTTTTCAATCCAATATGCATCTAACCCGCGTACAAGCGGCGTTTGTTTAAAGTTATACTCTGGAGGCGGAGATGAAATAGCCCATTCTAATGTGCGTCCGTCTCCCCAAGGGTCTCCTCCTACCTTTTGTCCTTTGGCAGTTGTTTTTATAATATTAACCAGTAAAATGAGCGTAGCAACCGCCATGAAAGCAGCTCCTGATGAACTGATTGCATTCCCAAGGTCAAGACCTTGATTAGGCAAGAACGTCCATACGCGGCGAGGCATCCCCATTAGTCCTAAGAAATGCTGAATAAAGAACGTTAAGTGGAAACCAATCAAAAAGAGCCAGAACGTTGCTTTGCTTAACTTTTCATCTAACATCTTCCCAAACATTTTTGGCCACCAGTATGTGACACCTGCTAATATAGCGTATACGACACCGCCTACGATAACGTAATGGAAGTGAGCAACGATAAAATAAGAATCTTGAAATTGATAATCTGCAGGTGCTACAGCTGCCATAACTCCTGTTACTCCCCCGATAACAAATGATGGAATAAAAGCGACAGCATACAGCATTGGAGACGTAAACTCAATACTTCCTCCCCAAAGCGTAAACAACCAGTTGAAAATTTTAATTCCAGTTGGAACGGCGATAGCCATCGTAGCGACAGCAAAAATGGCATTTGCAATTGGACCAAGTCCGGTTGTAAACATGTGGTGAGCCCACACCATGAACCCTAAAAATCCGATTAATACGGTAGCAAAAACCATCGACGAGTACCCGAATAATCTCTTTCTTGAAAAAGTAGGTAAAATTTCAGAGAAAACACCAAACGCTGGAAGAATTAAAATATATACTTCCGGATGACCGAATATCCAGAAAAGATGTTCCCAGATAATGGTGTTCCCACCCATTGTGGCGTCAAAAAAGTTTCCCCCGAATAATCGGTCAAAAATCATTAAAAACAATCCAACCGTTAGTGCTGGAAACGCAAACAAAATAAGGGCTGATGCAACAAACGTCGTCCACGTAAACAGCGGCATACGCATATAAGTCATACCTGGCGCCCTCATGTTAATGATTGTCACGAGAAAGTTGATACCTGAAATCAATGTCCCGGCTCCGGAAATCTGCAAACCTATCGCATAAAAATCAATTCCGTGACCAGGTGATGCAATAGACAGCGAAGCATATGAGGTCCACCCTGCATCAGGTGCTCCTCCTAAAAACCAGCTTAGATTTAAAAAGAGTCCCCCAAAGGCAAACAACCAAAAACCTAACAAATTTAAAAATGGAAATGCTACATCTCGAGCTCCAATTTGCAGCGGAACAACTGCATTCATCATGGCAAAAAGAAGCGGCATTGCGGCTAAGAAAATCATTGTTGTTCCATGCATTGTTAAAATTTCATTATACGTTCCTGCACTAACAAAGTCATTGCTTGGTATAGCCAGCTGAATACGTATAAATAGCGCTTCCACTCCTCCGACTAGAAAAAAGATACCGCCGGCAATTAGATAAAGAATGGCAATTTTCTTATGGTCAACGGTTGTCATAAAGTCCCAAATTGTTCCACCTACACCCTTCTTTTGACTGAGTGTACTCATCGCTAAACCTCCCCTTTTAAAAACGACTGGACGTTTATTTTTCTTTTAAACTCATTAAATAGTCTGCTAGCTCATTCACTTGTTCATCTGTTAAGTCAGGATATGTACCACTCATCTTATTACCCGGCTTAACTTTTTCAGGGTCTTTTAACCATTTTTTGATATTTTCCTTGTTGTGAGGAAGCACCCCAGCTACACGCTCACGTTCAGAAAAACCGGCTAAGTTTGGTGCTTGACGAGCTTGTTCTGGACGATTGTCTTTGACGTCAACAGCATGACATCCGATACAGCTTTCATTAAAGACCTCTTGACCAGCTTTCGCGGATGCTGTTTCTACATCAGGCTTTGCCTTTTTCAAATCTTTTGCCCACGTATCAAATTCATCGCTTGATACAGCCCGTACTTTAAAGTCCATAAGAGAATGAGATGGACCGCAAAGCTCAGCACATTTTCCGTAGAAAACCCCGTTAGCTTCCTTCGATTTTTTAGAATCAAACACTAGCCAGAATTTATTATCATTTTCTGTGTTAGCATCGAGCTTTCCTCCAACTGAAGGAATCCAGAATGAGTGCTTGACGTCAGAAGCTTTAATGTTAAAGTAGACTTTTTTATCCGTTGGAACAACTAGATCTTGCGATGTAATAATTTTTTGATTAGGATACTCAAATTCCCACCAGTACAAGTTAGCGCGCACATTTACTACGACAGCATCTTTGTCCTTCATTCCTTTTACATCCGCTAGCTTAAATGTTGAGATGACCGTTGGAACAGTCAAAATAATCAGCAGCAAGATAGGGATCACTGTCCATATAATTTCTAACTTTCTGCTTCCCTCTACTTGCTTTGGAATCACATTTTCTTCGCCTTTACGACGACGAAAGCGCAAAATAACAAATATAAAGATAATGGTGACAACAATAATAACTAAAACCATGATGGCTGTACTAAGCAGCATAAGCGAATATTGTTCTTCAGCTACCTCACCTGCAGGCTTAAGTGTTGACAAAAACGGTTTTCCACAGGCCGATAACACGAATGCAAGCAGCGTAAATAACGACAAAACGCGAAAGTTCAATCGCCATTTTTTCATACCATTCCCCAACCTCTCTTTCATTGACGTGATTTCATCTATGCCCTCTTGAGCATAAAACTTATTCCTTCTATAATGAATTCTACATGTAGAAGAAATCCCCCTTGTGCAGTGTCGCATTCAGTGAAAGATTTTATCTAGGCAAAAAGCGTTGCGACAATCATTGAGACAAATAAAATAGTTAAATAGTTTAGTGAGTAGACAAACATCATGCTAGCCCACTTTGTGTCTTCTTGTTTATTGTATTGAGCAAATCCTAAAAATAGCCATCCTATGTTTAAAACAGTGGCCAAAATTAGAAATGGAGTGCCTAATTCGTATAAATAAAGAGGTAATGGCAACAAACAAGCAATCCAAATGAGAATCTGTCGTTTTGTAAGCTCAAACCCGTGTACAACAGGCAACATAGGGATTCCCGCTGCCCGGTATTCTTCACATCTTCGCATAGCAAGAGCTAGAAAATGAGGGGGCTGCCAAATAAACATGATTAAAAATAATACCCAAGCCACTACATGTAAATTGGGATCAATAGCCGCCCATCCAATTAAAGGCGGGACAGCTCCTGATATACTTCCGATTACTGTATTAATTGTGTATAGTCTTTTGGACCACATGCTGTAAAGAACTACATATGTAAGTATTCCTGCTAATCCAATGAGAGCGGCTACTGAAGAAACAACTAGTAGCATAAGCAAGCCGGTTAACGTAAAACCGATTCCAATCCCAAGGACCGTCAAAGGTGTAAAACTCCCTGTCACTGTAGGTCGTCCCTTTGTTCGTTCCATTAGAGGGTCAATGTCACGATCTATGTAATTGTTCAAACTGCATGAACCGGCGATGATAAGTGAAGAACCTATTAAAGTAAAAAATGCTTTATCCAGGTTTTCTAAGAAGTGTTGTTCGTTGAAGAAAAGAGCTAGCCAAAAACCAGTAAAGGTGGTGATGAAATTCGAGTTGACTATTCCAATTTTAATCGTAGCTAAAAAGTCTGACCAAACGGAACTATTTTCGCTTACATGAGCTGTGTTAGGCGATGCAGAAAGCGTTGAATCTTCCACCATTTTTGAATCTTCCATGGCGCTTCCTCCTTTACTCATCCACAGACTTTTATCTAGTAAATAAAGAGTCTATAAATGAAGGCGTTTTCAACATATTTTTACAAAAATCTCCTCTTTGTTCACAAAGAAGTCATATTCCTCTCACCAAAGCTACTTAAAAGCTTCACATGTAAACGGTAAAATAGTAGAGAAATATCTATTTCTCATGTTTATTAAACCATATTTTGCCGTTACTTTGTGAATAATTCATGAAAAAAATATGGATTTTTTTTGTCATGAGCTAAATGCATGTCCCTGTCACTTGTTAAAAGATATTTGTGCAAGTAAAATAGTTTTCTGCACGGTACCTTTTACATATCTGCAGAGTCAAACTCATGAATAAACCTTACACTTTCTACCATTATAACAAATTCAATCAAGTTTATGGAGAATAAATGAAATTTATGTTTAATATACAAAAAGATTAGGATAAATTGTTTAGCTCGTTATATTACTTACTTTGCTTTTAGGATGGTGATTATTGTGCGACTGGGATTAAAATTTTTATCCGTTGTGACGAGCATGGCCATGTTACTTATTCTACTTGGCGGTGCCCTTGTCACGAAAACTGGTTCAGCAGACGGGTGCGGAGATTCTTGGCCTCTGTGTAATGGACAGCTCATTCCTGACCCTTTAACATTTGAAACCGTTGTTGAATTAAGCCACCGCTTAGTTTCTGGCGTGTCGGGCTTTCTTGTGCTCGCTTTATGCGTATGGGCATGGATTTCACTAGGGCATATAAAAGAAGTTAGACCTTTAGCGTTTATCTCTTTTTTCTTCCTAGTACTGCAAGCATTAATTGGGGCCGCTGCCGTTATGTGGGGGCAATCAGATGCAGTGCTTGCTCTTCATTTTGGTATTTCTCTTATTTCGTTTGCTTCTGTGCTGCTGTTAACACTTATTATCTTTGAAGTGGATCAAAAGCTCGACGCAACTAATATGCAGCTAGGCTCTAAAATGAAAAAACATATTTACGGGGTTATCTTGTACACATATGCCGTTGTGTACACGGGCGCGCTTGTTCGCCATAAAGAAGCTAGCTTAGCTTGTCCAGACGTTCCATTTTGTTCAAACGGAAACGGTTGGCTGCCTGTTGATTTGAATCAGTGGATTCAAATGGGACATCGATTCGCTGCTGTTTTAACGTTTGTATGGATTTTAGCCGCCTTTATCCATGCAGTTAAATATTATCGCCATCAAAAAAATATTTTTTACGGATGGTTAGCTGCTCTCATTCTAGTTACTTTTCAGGCGGTTTCCGGTATGCTTGTTGTTGTCACACGTTTGCAGCTAGAGCTCGCGCTTGCTCATTCTTTAATTATCTCTTTCCTATTCGGTGTATTAAGCTACTTAACCTTACTTGCAACGCGTCATACACATAATTGATCAAAAAAGGTACGAGCTCAGAGCTCGTACCTTTTTTGATCAGCTTTCTAATTCAATTAATAAATCTCCCGGCTGAATGCCATCTCCACTCGACACGTGTACTTGTTTAATCACGCCGTCAAATGGTGCTTGCACGGTTGTTTCCATTTTCATTGCTTCTGTGATCATTAAGTGATCACCTTTTGAGACTTTATCGCCTTTTTCTACTACTACTCGAATAACGGTTCCAGGCATTGAAGCACCGATGTGGGCCGGATTTGCTTGATCGGCTTTTTGTTTTGCCGTAACGGTTGTTTTAACACTTTCGTCTTTAATCACGACTTCACGAGGCTGACCGTTCAATTCAAAGTATACTGCTCGCGTACCGTCTGCCTGCGGTTCTCCAATGGATACAAGGCGAACAATTAAGGTTTTTCCTTTTTCAATCTCAATTTCAATCTCTTCTCCTAAACGCATGCCGTATAGGAAAGTCGGGGTATCAAGAACAGAAATGTCCCCGTATTGTTCGACTGCTTTGTGATAATCCATAAATACTTTTGGATACAGCGCATAAGCAACGGCATCAAAACTCGTTACTTGACGATTTAAGTCTTTAAACAGCTTTTCTTTCACTGCATCGAAGTCCACATCTTCTAACAGTTCTCCAGGACGAACTGTAATAGGTTTTCTGCCTTTTAGAATGATGCGCTGAAGCTCTTTAGGGAATCCCCCATGAGGCTGTCCTAAATACCCTTCAAACAATTCAATAACTGAATCCGGAAAGTCAAGCGTTTCACCGCGCTCAAACAGCGTTTCTTCTGTCAAGTTGTTTTGGACCATAAACAATGCCATATCTCCAACTACTTTTGATGATGGCGTAACTTTTACAATATCACCAAATAACAAATTCACGCGTGAATACATATCTTTTACTTCATCCCAGCGGTTTCCTAAACCAACTGCTTTTGCTTGTTGCTGTAAGTTGCTATATTGACCGCCTGGCATTTCATGCACATATACTTCTGTATGAGGAGCGTTCATGCCGCTTTCGAAGTCTTGGTAATATTTTCGCACGTCTTCCCAATAGTAAGAAAGCTCTTCTAGATTTTTAATATCTAGATTTGGTCTGCGGTCCGCACCTTCTAAGGCGTAATAAAGAGAGTTAGCACTTGGCTGAGACGTTAAGCCTGCCATTGAGCTTACGGCTACGTCTACAATGTCTACACCTGCTTCAATTGCTTTTGCATACGTGTATACACCGTTTCCGCTTGTATCATGCGTATGAAGGTGGATTGGAATATCAACCGTTTCTTTTAGAGCCGATACTAAATCATAAGCTGCCTGTGGTTTTAAAAGACCCGCCATATCTTTAATGCCCAGGATATGTGCTCCAGACTGCTCAAGCTCTTTTGCTAAGTTCTTGTAGTAATCCAAATCATACTTACGGCGCGTCGGATCTAAAATATCACCTGTATAACACATTGCTGCTTCTGCAATCTTTCCTGTTTGACGAACGGAGTCAATTGCAAGAGTCATTCCTTGCACCCAATTTAAGCTGTCAAAGATACGGAAAACATCAATACCTGCATAAGCTGATTTTTCAACAAATTCTTTAATTACATTATCAGGATAGTTTTTATATCCAACCGCATTTGACGCGCGAAGAAGCATTTGGAAAAGAACGTTTGGGGCTTGTTGACGTAAAGTAAGCAAGCGATCCCACGGATCTTCTTTTAAGAATCGATAAGCAACATCAAACGTTGCTCCCCCCCACATTTCCATAGAAAATAAATCTGGAAGCAAGCGTGCAGTTGGGTTAGCTACTTGTTTTAAGTCGTTTGTACGAATACGCGTTGCTAAAAGAGACTGATGGCCATCACGGAAGGTTGTATCCGTTAATAGCACTTCCTTGCGTTCTTTCACCCAATTTACTAGCCCTTCAGCGCCTTTTTCATCTAAAATCTGCTTTGTTCCGTTTTGAATTGGTTTGCTTATATCCACACTAGGAACGCGCGGTTTTGTAAAGATTGGCTTTTTCTTTTCCGATACACCTGGGAATCCGTTTACCGTAACATTCCCAATGTATGTAAGCATTTTAGTTCCGCGGTCTTTTCGCTTCGGGAAAACAAAAAGTTCAGGCGTTGTATCAATAAATGATGTATCATAAGCACCTGTTAAGAACTTATCATGCTTCACTACATTTTCAAGGAACGGAATATTGGTTTTAATTCCACGAATACGAAATTCTTTTAAGTTTCGTACCATTTTTGATGCGGCTTGATCGAATGTTAATGCCCATGTTGTTACTTTTACTAACAGTGAATCATAATAAGGCGTAATTACAGCACCTTGGAAACTGTTTCCCGTATCTAAACGTACGCCAAAACCGCCACCAGAACGATAAGCCATAATCTTACCCGTATCCGGCATAAAATTGTTTAACGGATCTTCTGTCGTTACACGAGATTGAATCGCATATCCATGTACGTGAATTTGATCTTGTGCAGGAATGGATACTTCCTTGCTGTGAAGCCCGTAGCCGTCTGCAATTAAAATTTGCGATTGAACGATATCAATACCTGTAATCATTTCAGTAATTGTGTGCTCTACTTGAACACGTGGATTTACTTCAATAAAATAAAAATCGTTTCCTGATACTAAAAATTCTACTGTACCAGCATTTATGTACTGCACTTTTTCCATCAGCTGTACAGCTGCTTCACAAATGCGGAGACGTAAGTCTTCATCTATAGAAACACTTGGTGCTACTTCTACTACTTTTTGGTGACGACGCTGCACAGAACAGTCGCGTTCATAAAGATGCACAACATTTCCTTGTTCATCACCTAAAATTTGCACTTCAATATGTTTTGGATTTTCAACTAGTTTCTCGACATACACTTCATCATTACCAAAAGCAGCTTTTGCTTCTGATTTAGCACGGTCATAAGATTCGTTCAGACTGTCTGCATCGCGAACGATACGCATGCCTCGACCGCCTCCGCCCAAAGCAGCTTTGATCATTAGAGGATATCCATGCTGATTAGCAAATTCTTTTGCTTCGTCAATTGAATCAATAGGACCATCGGTACCAGGAATAACGGGAATATCTGCTTGAATAGCCTGATGACGTGCTTTTACTTTATCCCCAAACATATCAAGATGCTTGGATTTTGGACCAATAAAAATAATGCCTTCTTCTTCGCAACGTTTCGCAAATTGGATATTTTCTGACAAAAAACCGTAGCCAGGGTGAATAGCATCTACATCATGAGACTTAGCAATGTCGATGATGCCTTCTATATCTAAATAAGCATCAATCGGTTTTTTCTCCGCTCCTACTAAATAGGCTTCATCCGCTTTGTAACGGTGATAAGAACCTGCGTCTTCCTTAGAATAAATTGCAACAGTCCGAATATTCAGTTCAGTACATGCTCGAAATACACGAATCGCAATTTCTCCTCGGTTTGCTACTAATACTTTTTTGATTTTTTTAGTTACAAAACTCATGTTGCTAATCTCCTCTCAATTTCGTATAAACTTCAATATATAGCAAAATTGGATAAAAGAAAAGCAAAAATCAATGGAAAATGATAAAATTCCAATAAATTTTTGCTTTTTTTACACATTTTTTCACGAAAATCAATCGCTTGTTGTTGATGTATTGTTCGGATGTAGCACAATATTTTCCGTATTTTTCTGTTTTTTATTTTGATAGTTTACGAAAAACGAAATATTTACAATAATTCCCATAGATACCATCAGCGTTAGCAGCGAAGACCCTCCGTAACTGATAAACGGAAGCGTGACCCCGGTAATCGGAATGAGTCCCGTAAGCCCTCCAAGGTTAATGCCTGTTTGAATACCTATCATACTGGCTACTCCAATACAAATCATGCTGGCAAACGGATCCTGAGATTTTTTAGCCAGCATTAAAATCCTGAAAATTAAGAAGCCTAAAAGACCCAGCACGAGCATAACTCCAAAGAACCCTAATTCTTCTGCAATAATAGCCATAATGAAATCGGTATGGGGCTCCGGAAGATAACCATACTTTTGTACACTTTCTCCTAAACCAAGGCCTTTTAAGCCTCCTGTACCTATTGCTAAATATGAATTAACCAGCTGATAACCGGTTCCTTGAGCATTCGTAAATGGATCTGATGCACCGGTAAAACGGCCAATTCGATTGGGAGTAAACTGCCCTGTAAAAAAACCAATCGTAATAATTACCGTAAGCAAAATGATACCTAGTGCTAGCATGCGGAAAAAGGTTTTTTTAGAGATTCCCGAACATAGCATAATGGTAACGGCAATAGCAAAAATAATTGATCCCGTTCCAAGGTCAGGCTGAATAGCTACAAAGCCTAATATTAGAAATACAAGACCCATAGGTCCAAAAAAAGCTTTTTTGATGTTGTCAATATACTCTTGCCTTTTAGACAAAACATACGATAAGTATAAAATGACAACAAGCTTGGCATACTCAGCCGGCTGCATGTTTGCCCCGCCAAGCTGCAGCCAACTTTGCGCATTGTTACTCGTATGCCCCATTACAAACACAAGCAAAAGCAGTACAAAAATCCCTAGAATCGCATAAGGCAGTATTTTAGGATACAGCTTGTAAGGTGTTAGCATTGTTAAAATGAACAATATAAGCGTAAAAGCAAGCCACATTTTTTGTCTGTTGTAAAAGAAATCGCTTGATGTATGATATCTTGTAATACTTACAATCATACTTGAACTGTAAACCATAACTAGTCCAACCGCACAAAGAAGCAGCACTGGAATTACAATTGAATAGTCAAAATGCCTAAATATTTTTTTTACCATAACCCTCTTCCTTTAAAAATGACGTGTTTCTGTTTCGTTTCATCTTTTATGTACAAATTTGAGTAAATTAGGAAATTTCAACCACCTGTAATAAAAAACTCAAACTACGTTTGTATATAGTTTGAGTTTCGATCGCGTGATTTTTATTTTTTTGTAAACGCTTCATGCAGTGCAGAAAGTTCACGCTCGAGGCGGTCTAGCAATGTTTTTCCAACACGTTCATCAATTAAACCAAGACGAACTGCAAAATCAATTTCTCTTGATAAACCAAACATTTGTGTATCTAAAACCTCTTCATAAAGAGGACATTGTGGCATTGTTAAGTTATCCATTTGAACTTGAATTAATTGCAAAATCTTATCTGCATCAGCTTTTAACAACGCATACGCTTTTTCACGATGATCTATCATTGTCTCAGGCGTCAAACTCAATCCCTCCGTTCGCGAGCGATTACCTAATCTATCTCTCAATTTTAAAGGCTATGCTCCAAAAAAGCAAGGATAAACATGTCCGTGAGGCTGGCCGTCTTTTTTATACTGTTACTTTCTCAAAACCGTTACCATAGATGTAGGAAATTTCGCACTTTCGTTGACCTTTACATTATATCATACGAGAATCACTCTCAACTAAATTTTTTCATCAAAGTGACAAATAAGTAGAAAGCGCTTATACTTTTAGCAAGGGGGCATTTATGATGAATTCAATTATTATGTTAAAAGGAAAAGTAAAATATACACTGACACTCGACCCAAGCGTGTGGATTTTCGATGACCGCAAGCTCGATATGGAGGTTTTCTTTGAACATCCACCGGAGCAAAAAGACGAGACAGAAGCGTACACAAAGGCTGTTTCGAAGCATTGGGACCGTGAAATTCAAGAGGGAGCCGTCTTTCCTCCTACGTTAAAAACCGAAAAGAAATTCAAAAAACAGGAGCTAGTAAATGGAACATTCGGCATTTTATTTGCACCTTTTCTAGCTAACGCTTCACCTACTGAAGAAGCTACCAACGTTTCATTTAAAACAAAAGACGCACTGGTTTCTTTTTCATTAGAAGAAGCACAAAAACTAATCTTTGGTTTTAGCCAAGATGGAAAGCCTCTTAGAGAAGATGGGCCTATCTATGTCTATTTACCTGACGGATCTAACCGAAATAACCCTATTAAATATGTGGAAGAAATCATCGTTACATAATAAAAGAAGCGGGGTTCCAAAAGGAACCCCGCTTCTTTTAAAGAATATCAGCTGCTAATTGTGCTAGCCCGGAGCGCTCTCCTTTGATTAACCGAACGTGGCCCGATACTTTTTGCTCTTTAAACTTTTCAACTACGTACGTTAATCCGTTGTTATACTCATCTAAATAAGGATGATCAATTTGAGCCGGATCTCCCATAAGGACAATTTTACTCTTTTCCCCTACCCGTGTTAAAATTGTTTTAATTTCATGCTTCGTTAAATTTTGCGCTTCATCAATAATAATGAACTGTTCCGGAATGCTTCGGCCTCTTATATACGTCAAGGCTTCCACTTCTATTGAACTGAGCCCTGCTAGAATGGCATCCAATTCTCCAGGTTTTTTAGTGTTAAATAAGTACTCTAGGTTATCATAAATTGGTTGCATCCATGGACGAAGTTTCTCCTGCTTTTCTCCTGGCAAGAATCCAATATCTTTTCCTAAAGGAACAATTGGACGAGCTACAAGTAGCTTTTTAAAACATCCTAGATCTTCCGTCTGCATAAGTCCTGAAGCTAAAGCAAGCAGCGTTTTACCCGTACCTGCCTTTCCAATTAACGTGACCAGTTGAACGTCGTCTCTAAGAAGAAGTTCTAAAGCCATGATTTGCTGAACATTTCGAGGTTTGATTCCCCAGATATGATCATATTCAAATAAAAGCTTTTTTACTTTCGTTGTTGTTTGATCGACAATGCCGATGGCTGATCCGGATCCCCCAAATGCATCTTTCATCACTAAGAATTGATTTGCAAAAAAGAAGTGGTTCGCAATTTGAGACGTTAGCAGTTCTCCTTTTTCGTAAAATTGACTCAGCAGTTCTTTTGCAATATAGACTTCCGAAAAGCCTGTATAAATACTATTGAATTCCACTACTCGATCACTTAAAAAATCTTCTGCTCTTAAGCCGATTGCGTCAGCCTTCACACGTACCAACACATCTTTACTCACTAGTATCACTTCACGTCCATCTTCTTTTGTTTCCTCTTCAAGAGATAGATTTTTAGCAACAGCTAAAATTCGATTATCATTTGTTTTTTCCACAAAGATTTCTTGAAGCTGTTGAAAAGAGCGATGATTGAGTTCAATTCGCAAATGGCCCCCATTTTCTAAAGGGATTTTCTCATATAACTTTCCATGTTGTCTCAAGTTATCAATGAGTTTGGATACCTGCCTTGCATTTCGTCCGACTTCATCCATATTTCTTTTTTTCGAATCAACTTCTTCTAGCACAACGGCTGGAATCACTACTTCATTATCATCAAATGAAAAAATTGAATGCGGATCTTGTAATAAAACATTCGTATCTAATACATAAATTTTTCCCAATAATTCAGCCTCCTACTCCGATTGTTTTTCCTGTAAGGAGTGAAACAAGGCACCCATCCATTTATATACTATGTAACGCACATGTGTGAAGTGACCTTAAATGGACGGACCATTTTCTTTAAATATATGAACACGTGTATAAAGATAGAAGAACTATTAGAAACTAAATACAAATTACTACAAAAAATGAGTCATTCATAAGGAGGAGTCTCCCACATGAACAAATTTTTTCTATCCATTAGCTTATGTTTTATTACACTAACCGGCTGTAACAATAACCAAGCAGACATTGAAGAAGGGCAAAAAACAGATCGAATTGTACAGGTCAAAAATTCATCTCCTGAGCGCTCTCACAAGCGTACTGCTAATGAAATATCAGCTCATTTAGTTGAACTGGCTTCAAGCGTTCCGAATGTAAATGATGCTACTGCCATTGTGCTCGGTAAGTATGCAATCGTAGGCATTGACGTCGGCAAAGACATTGATCGTTCAGAAGTAAGTTCAATCAAATATACAGTTGCCGAAGGTCTGAAAGCTGATCCGTACGGCGCTAATTCTGTTGTTATTGCAGATCCTGATACGGTCGCTCGGCTAAAACAAATTGGAAATGAAATTCGCAAAGGTCGGCCGGTTACAGGATTTTTAGATGAATTAGCAGCCATTGTAAACCGAGTGATGCCTGAATTTGCAGAAGAAATTCGCCGAAATCCTAGCTCAACAGATACAAACAATCAAAAATTAAATAATAAACAAGAGCAAAATTTAAAGAATGAGCAGGAAAAACAATCTAATAATCATCTTCAAAAAAATGAATAAGAAAGTCGCTTAGCGGCAGGCTGCTGCTAAGCTTTTTTTATCGCTTCAATTACTTGCTTATCGAGTTTAGCAGCTGCTACTGGATCATAGGTCTTTTCATATGAAGGGTTTACTGAAATCTTAGAACCATAGAACATGACATCTCTTACTTCATTAATATCTAGTTCGATTAGCGTCAGCTTTAAAGCCACTCCTTCTAACTTTTCTTGCACTACCTCAGCTATTCCGCTGATTGAGTAGCATGATTCATTAGCAAGAATATTTACCACTGCTTTATTCGTATGTTTAATGTTTTCTACAATCCTCGATTTGACATCTACGGCAAATCGAATTTTTTGTTTAGTCGGAGCTACTAACCACGAAATGGCACTAACATTTGGACCGTTTGTTTCAAAATCAATAGTTGAAATGGTTGCAAATCTCTCTGTCTGTAGCTCATCGTATAATGCATCTACTAGTTGAGTCTCGACTTCGTTGGCCATTTTCATCCCTCCTACTGTTTATGTACTTACTAGTTACTATCTTCGAGCTAACAAGCAAAATTACCTGCTTCTTTAGGAATGTTTTCCTATCGTTCCTTTTCTACTGAGAGACAGCACCGCAAAAAAACTTTATAAAACAAGAATTTTCGGCTAGAATGATGTATAGAGAAGTTGAGGTGATAGAAATGAGAGTACAATGTGTCATGTGCGATAAAATTGAAACAATTGAGGATGAAACGCTCGTAGCAAAACGACTGCGCAACCGTCCTATCCATACATATATGTGCAATGAATGTTCTGAACGGATTGAAAAACGAACAAAAGAACGCATAGCTACTGGCAACTTTAAACTATATGAGTCGAAAAAGACAGAGGAGGATTGGTAAGGTGCTCCGATTAGGAATAAGTATTGGCATGTTAAGCGGGATTATCCTTGGGTTATGTTTAAAATGGATAGAATGGCTAACCGGCAAACAAGTTTATACCCTTTTATTAAATGTTGATTTTATTCCTATCATTGGCCCTATTCAATGGCCTGAATGGGTAGAGTTTGTTTTTCATTTGCTCATTGCCGCTGCAATTGGGATCGTTTTTGTTTACATAGTAGGTAAATTAAATAATATGTCTATTCGAAAAATCGTATTGTGTTCCTTTTTATTAACACTTCCAACCATTCCTTTGTATTTTCCGTTGACGCTGCTTGCGCTCAAGCCTACGCCTGCGGTGGATGATGCAGTAGCGATTTTTTATTGGACAGCTGGCCATTTAGTTTTCACAGCCGCTCTTGTCTTCGGCTATATCATACTAAAAAGACGCTTGTAGCTACAAGCGTCTTTTTATGTAGTCGTTTATGAACCCAACGAGGAGTTTTGCTTTTTAGCCTGATACAGCCGTATTTTATAAATAATTAATACAAGTGCTGCAACCACAAGCCCTTCAGCTACAGGTAAAAAAATGCCTAAAAACGTTAAAATCGTACAGCCAAAAGCTAAAAATAGATAAATAACCACAGATTTTAAAAGCGGCAGTTTCTTTGCAAACCCGAGTTTGTATACGAGAACAGATAGCCCTAAAATGGTAAAGTATAACAGCCACATTCCTATTTTTGCATGTTCATCTACTTGATACAGAGCGGCAAAAAATGAAAGGTGTTCTTTTACATCCATACTTCTTCCCCCTATTCCTTACTTTATATTATTCGATATAAGCCACCTTTTTCCTTTCCAAATCACTTCTTTATAAAACGCTTTCAAAAAATAGAAAATTCTGATATAATAGATAAAAAACAAGCCGCTAGCAGATAGAGCTAACGACTTACTTTTTTTATTATTTCGTGTCAGCGTATTTTTTCTTTTTCGCTGCTTTTTCACGTTCATTTTTATCAAGAATTTTTTTACGTAGACGAATAGATTCTGGTGTGATTTCACAATATTCATCTTCGTTTAAATATTCAAGTGATTGCTCTAAAGACATAATACGAGGTTTTTTCATACCTGTTGTTTGATCTTTATTAGCAGAACGCATATTCGTCATTTGCTTCATTTTACAGATGTTAACAACGATATCATTTTCACGAGTGTGTTCTCCTACGATCATACCTTCGTATACTTCTGTACCTGGCTCAACGAAAATTGTACCGCGGTCTTCTACGCCTTGGATTCCATAAGTAGATGATTTACCGCTTTCCATAGAAACAAGCACACCTTGACGGCGACCTCCAACTTGACCTTGCTGCATTGGCTGGTAGCTATCAAATGAATGGTTAATGATACCGAATCCACGAGTTAACGATAAGAACTCAGTTGTATAACCGATTAAACCACGTGCAGGAACCATAAAGATCAGACGCACTTGACCGCTGCCGTTGTTAATCATATCAACCATTTCACCTTTACGAGCACCCATCGATTCCATAATAGAACCCGTATGTTCTTCAGGCACGTCGATTTGCACACGTTCAACTGGCTCACAGCGCACGCCATCAATTTCACGAACGATTACTTCAGGTTTTGATACTTGAATCTCATATCCTTCACGACGCATATTTTCAATTAAGATAGATAAATGAAGTTCTCCACGTCCTGAAACAACCCATACATCCGGTGAATCAGTATTTTCCACGCGTAAACTTACATCCGTCTCAAGTTCAGACATTAAGCGCTCTTCAATTTTACGAGATGTAACAAATTTACCTTCACGACCAGCAAACGGTGAATTGTTTACTAAGAACGTCATTTGTAAAGTAGGTTCATCAATACGTAAAATTGGCAGTGCATCTTGGTGGTCAAACGGACATACGGTTTCACCTACGTTGATGTCTTCCATTCCTGATACAGCGATCAGGTCTCCTGCTTTTGCTTCTTCGATTTCAACACGCTTTAAGCCTAGGAAACCGAATAATTTTGTTACACGGAATTGTTTTACCGTACCGTCAAGCTTCATTAATGCAACTTGCTGGCCTACTTTCATTGTTCCGCGGAATACGCGACCTACACCGATACGACCAAGATAGTCATTGTAGTCAAGCATTGCCACTTGGAATTGAAGTGGTTCGTCGCTGTTGTCTACCGGTGCTGGAATGTGCTCAATGATTGAGTCAAATAGAGATGACATGTTCTCATCTTGCTTTTCAGGGTTCGTGCTAGCTGTTCCGTTGATTGCTGAAGCATAAACAACAGGGAACTCAATTTGTTCCTCGCTTGCACCTAGTTCAATAAATAAGTCAATTACTTCATCCACTACTTCAGTTGGACGAGCAAAGTCACGGTCAATTTTGTTAACAACAACAATCGGCGTTAAGTTTTGCTCTAATGCTTTTTTCAATACAAAGCGAGTTTGAGGCATACATCCTTCATATGCGTCTACTACAAGTAGAACACCGTCTACCATTTTCATAATACGCTCAACTTCTCCACCGAAGTCAGCATGTCCCGGCGTATCCATAATGTTGATACGCGTATCTTTATAATTAATAGCTGTGTTTTTCGCTAAAATTGTAATTCCACGCTCACGCTCAAGGTCATTTGAATCCATCGCACGTTCTTCAACATGCTCATTAGTACGGAATGTTCCGGACTGATGTAATAATTTATCTACTAACGTTGTTTTCCCATGGTCTACATGGGCAATAATGGCAATATTACGTAAATCTTTACGAATGTTCACGCATTTCACTCCTATGCTTGTAATAACTAAGCTATTATATCACACTAACTCTAGAATTGCAGAATGATTTTGTTGTACACTATAAATATCCTTTATAAATGGGAGGAATCAACATGAGAAACATTAAGTGGGTATTTGTTTTATATGCATTTATCGCAACTGCGGCAATTATGTCAATCGGCATATTTATCGGAGAAGGAAGCGCTCTCGGGGTCATTTTAGCTATCGCAGCTTTAATTGTTGTAATGGGCCTTGGCTTTACGACTAAGAAAAAAATGCGAGAAAAAGGGCAGCTGTAATTTTTTTGCGATGATTGAAAGCGTCATGGCCATTTGCAACATCAAAATGGTTCATGACGTTTTTTCATCACAAAATTCTTTGACTACACGTAAGTCTTCACTTCTATTTTATTTATTCCACTTTCCTTCAAGGTACGTACGAAAGATTTCGTCATGTAATGTTGGTTTGCTTACAAATACACTGCTTTTTTCAAGAATTTCTAACGGCTTTCCTTCTAAATCCGTCATAACTCCTCCAACTTCTTCAATCAATACTTTACCGGCAGCAAAGTCCCATGGAGCCAAACGTAGAGTAATGTATCCATCCAAGCGTCCAGCTGCTACGTAAGCAAGCTCAATAGCTGCGGATCCATATGAACGGGTCCCTCTTACTTTACGCACAAGCGGACTTAATACGGAAGGATCAATACGGCGGTTCTCCGTTACCCATGTTGCATTTAGGCTAATAATAGCTTGTTCAACTGGTACAGGTTCAAGTTTCGGCAATTGGATGTCATTCATAAACGCGCCCTGTCCTTTTAAAGCATGATACAGCTCATTATGAATAACATCATAAATATAACCTGCTTGTCCTACACCATTTTCAAATATACCGATAGAAATAGCAAAATTCCGCTGCTGATGAACAAAGTTCATCGTCCCGTCGATTGGATCGATAATCCAAATCGTTCCTTCTTCTGATTCAAGCTCTTCTCCATATCCTTCTTCTCCAAGAATATGATGTTTCGGAAAGGTTTCATTGATTTTTGAGATAAAAAACTGTTCGATTTCTTTATCCATATTTGTTACTAAATCATTTGGATTCGATTTCGTTTGAATGAGAAGTTCTTTACTAAACGACTGTTGAATTTTTTGTCCAGCTTCTTTTAGCCACTCTTTAACGTATGTATCGATTTCTTTCCAGCGTTGCGTCATCTCAATTCCCCCTCAAAAATACGTCTCTTATTTAAGCTTAAAAAAACCTCTGCAAGATGTCAATTAACAGAGCACGTGGGAGAAGAACTGCCGCTTCTTCTCCCACGTGCTCTGTTACCACTTATGAATCTGCTCATTCAGTTTAATCCTTTTTTACAGTTTACCCTTATTTGTTCTATTTTATTCCCGTATCTGCTACTGAAGAGATATCATTTCTTCACGAAGTTTCTCGAGCTTTCGCTTACATTTTTGTTTTTGTTCCTCATTATTCTCCATCATGGCTTCATATAACGTCGCTAACTCGTAATCTAACTCCAAACGAATTACACCTAATCTTTTTTGTCCATCATTCTTCTTATACATATTCACCACTTGTTTCATGTTTCAAACACCCCTCTCAAATTATTGAACCCGCTTATAGAAAACTAAATTTTCAGATATTTTGATTGATATAGTCTATGTCGAAACCTAATCTCATGTAACTAAATTGTGTGATTACCTATAAAAAAATGATAGACACGTTTTGACAAGCATATGCGAATTAATTGGTGTTTATGCTTTTCATGTGGTAGAATCTTCGCGTAAATCATACTTACTTGCATAGATGCACAGCAGCTATACATATTCACTAAAAAACGGAGGTTTCACATGGCATTCTCAGGATTTTCACAAGATGACTTTAACGTATTCCGTATCGAGGGACTTGATGCACGTATGGAAGCCATCAAGACAACGATACGCCCAAAATTCGAACAATTGAGCAATCATTTTGCTCCTACTCTTTCTTCACTTTGTGGAGATGAAATGTTCGTACACATTGCCAAACATGCACGAAGAACAGTTAACCCGCCAGTAGATACGTGGGTAGCCTTTGCTAACAGTAAACGCGGGTATAAAAAGCTCCCTCATTTTCAAATTGGCCTTTGGGAAACACATGTCTTTGTGTGGTTCGCCGTCATTTACGAATCACCTATTAAAGAACAATTTGGAAAGCTGCTAAAACAAAACATTGAGGAGATTCGTCAAAATATCCCAGCCTCGTTTGTTTGGTCGAAAGATCATACAAAACCTGATAGTGACAAAATGGGCGACTTATCTTCTGAAGACTTAGAGAGTTTGTTTGAACGTCTAGAGACGGTTAAAAAAGCTGAGATCCTATGCGGCATTACAATTCCAAAAGAAGAAGCGATTGCAATGAACGGCGAAGAATGGATGGCTCGTATTGAACAAACATTTCATACGGTAACTCCATTATATGAACTAACTAAAAAAGCATATGCATAATTTTAACGAATTGATATAAAAAAAATGAGGGTGAGACATAACGAAAGGAAGCTCATCGAAAGACCAATAAATGGGATACATAAGCTGAAACGCTTGTGACACCGCAGTTGATTTCCCTGCAGGAGTCTTCGCCTTGCCCTCCAATCAACTGCTCGAAGAAACGAAACAGATAAACTCTATGTTCACCGTAACAAAAAAAACGAATCATTAATCAAACAATTTGATTAATGATTCGTTTTTTACTTCGGCTAAACTACTTTTGTCCCAGCCTCATTTTTTACATTTTTATAATATCTCCAGAAGAAGCAGCCTTTGCTTTTTGAATCGTTCGATAAGAAGAGTATTTGCTTTGATCTTCAAAATCGTTACAGATTGTTTTTTCTTCTGCTTTACTTGGCACAATTTCTTTAAATCGGCGATAGACTGCCATTAGGTGATCACGCTCAATACCTTTTTCATAAGCTCGTTCAATGCTTTCAAAAAACTTCACTACATCAATAATTTCTTCTGTACTCCAATCAAGGGAGATAGGGTATTGATATTCCACTTCTCATCACTCCATTTATTTCTTCAATCTATGTATATCTATATTCTTAACTCTATCACAATCTATAATGTACACAAAATTTATTCTCTTTTCGCACAAAAGAATTTCTCCTTTTTTTTCTTTTTATTTTCTCTTTAAAATATCTTTGCAAATGGGTTAATAAGTGCTATAATTCTTTTGTTTTATGGGGATTTTCAAAACATAAAGAACTATAAAATAATGAGTAATAAGCAGTTTACAATTACTTGTATTTTTTTAACTAAAAATTGTATTTATATTATCAAACAGTAGTAAACATACACGTTTCATTCATTTATATAATGGTTAAAATCAAGAAAACTGCCGAATAGAATTTCTGTTGAATTTCTTTTATAGAAAAAAGATGGGATATTTTAATATGTAGAATTCAACAGCCACTAGTTTTTGGTATATAAAATTGAATGCTGTAATTTGATAAAAAAACAATCAAAGTCCCTCTAAGCTTTGCTTAGAGGGACTGACAATTTATGATAAAAGAGGTGTATAGCAAAGTTGTCTTCTCAATTTTCAACTCCATTATTTACTGGATTAGTTAATCACGCTAAGAAAAACCCAACACAATTCCATATCCCTGGACATAAAAAAGGAAATGGAATGGATCCTGAATTCCGCTCATTTATTGGCGATGATGCTTTATCCATTGATTTAATTAATATCGGTCCCCTTGATGACCTTCACCAGCCAAAAGGCATTATCAAACAAGCGCAGGATTTAGCTGCAGAAGCATTCGGTGCTGACCATACTTTTTTCTCTGTTCAAGGAACGAGCGGAGCAATTATGGCAATGGTCATGGCGACATGTGGGCCTGGAGATAAAATTATCGTTCCTAGAAACGTGCATAAATCTGTTATGAGTGCGATTGTTTTTTCAGGAGCTACGCCTATTTTTATTCACCCTGAAATTGACGAAAATCTTGGCATTTCTCACGGTATTACATCGGACTCTGTAGAAAAAGCCTTAAAGCAGCACCCTGAAGCAAAAGCAGTACTTGTTATCAATCCAACTTATTTTGGAATTTCCGGAGACCTTCGTAAAATCGTAGAAATTGCCCACTCGTATCAAGTGCCTGTACTTGTTGATGAAGCTCACGGCGTTCATATTCATTTCCATGATGATTTGCCTTTGTCTGCTATGCAGGCCGGTGCAGATATGGCAGCAACAAGCGTGCATAAATTAGGCGGCTCTATGACGCAAAGTTCAATTCTAAATATACGCGAAGGCTTAATTTCTCCAAAACGTGTACAGTCTATTTTAAGCATGCTGACAACAACATCAACATCTTATCTGCTGCTGGCTTCTTTAGATGTTGCCCGAAAACGTTTAGCTACAGAAGGAAAAGAGCTGGCTGAACGTGCAATTTCTCTTGCTGAAAAAGCACGAAAAGAAATTAATACCATTGAGCATATCCGATGTATAGGCAGAGAAATTTTAGGGACAAAAGCTACGTATGATTTAGACCCTACTAAATTAATTATTTCTGTTTCAGATTTAGGAATTACGGGCTATGACGTAGAAAAATGGATGCGTGAAGCTCATAATATCGAAGTTGAAATGTCTGACCTTTATAATATTCTATGTATTATCACGCCTGGAGATACAGAAGAAGATCTGTTACGTCTGGTCACGGCTCTGCGTGAGTTATCTGCAAAATTCCATAATCTTTCTGAGACAACGGCAAAACCGGCTATTTTATTGCCTGATATTCCTGTATTGGCTTTAACGCCTCGCGATGCTTTTTACGCTGAAACCGAAGTGGTACCTTTTCATGAGTCGGCAGGTCGTATTATTGCGGAATTTGTGATGGTCTATCCTCCTGGTATTCCTATTTTTATTCCTGGGGAAATCATCACTGAGGAAAATTTAACCTATATTGAAACAAACTTAGAGGCAGGTTTACCAGTGCAGGGTCCGGAAGATTTTGAATTAAAAACATTTCGTGTCATTAAAGAACATAAAGCAATTCAATAAAAAAGGTGCGGAAATCCGCACCTTTTTTTATTGATTAATCTAAATCTTCATCTGCTTTTTGACATTCTCCGCTTTTACATGTTGAGTATAATCGCGTCACTTTCTCATCTTCGAAATGATCAATTGTGCAGTTACATGTTTGACATACGATTGTTCCCATTTTGTAAACTCCCCTTTAACCGTCTTTTTTTGTAAGCGTTTTACAACTCTTGATATTATATTATTATGTCACATTAAATATGTCAACAACTAATTAGTATGTCACATTAAAAATATTTTTCTCATAAATGTTATATTTGTTTTCAAAAAGCTGAACGCTTAGCATCATATCTATTTATATGAAAAAACAATGTCTAATTTCAAATCTATTTCATCACTTTAAAATAATTACGAAAAATAAAAATTTGTTCTCTTTCCGCTTTTTCTTACTAATGGGGTAGACATTTCATACAAACTTCACTAAAATGTATAACCATGTGGTTTCATATATACCTGAAAAGGCTATATGAAACACTATGTTATGTAAAATAGAATAGGAAAGGAGTGTTAATCGATGAAAAAACTGACTCCCGTTTTTATCATTTCGGTTATTATTGCTGCAGTATTTATCGTATGGGGTGTTATTCCGGAATCTACGCTAGGAAGCGCAGCGCTCACACCTGTTACATCGGCAATACATAGTTTTATCATCGAGAAATTTGGCTGGTATTACTTACTAGCAGCTACATTATTCTTAGTTTTTACACTATACTTAATTTTTTCGAAGTACGGAAACATCAAACTAGGGAAGCCTGACGAAAAACCTCAGTATGGTTATGTCTCATGGTTTGCCATGTTATTTAGTGCTGGTATGGGCATTGGTCTTGTATTCTGGGGTGTCTCAGAACCAATCAATCATTTTCATACTCCACCTTCTGGTGAAGGCGGTACAGCAGAATCAGCTCGTGCAGCTCTACGCTATTCGTTTTTCCACTGGGGTTTACATCCTTGGGCTATTTATTCCGTTCTTGCACTGGCCCTTGCATATTTTCAATTTAGAAAAGGTTACCCGTTCATCATCAGCAATATTTTACGTCCACTACTAGGAAAACGTGTTGATGGGCCTCTTGGAACGATCATAAACGTCATCGCCGTATTTGCAACTGTCTTTGGGGTAGCAACATCTCTAGGACTTGGCGCTATTCAAATTACCGGTGGAGCCTCTTACTTGTCGCCAAGTATTGATAACAATTTCACGACTCAATTAATTGTTATTATTATCGTGACGATCTTGTTCATGCTGTCAGCACAGACAGGGCTGAACAAAGGTATTAAGTATTTGAGTAACATTAATATTGTTTTAGCTATTCTGCTAATGCTGTTCTTGTTATTTGCAGGTCCAACCAACTTTATTATGGACTTATTCGTTACAACCATTGGCAGCTACATTCAAAACTTGCCGTCAATGAGTTTTCGATTGAGCCCGTTTGATAACAGCACCTGGGTTCAAGATTGGACAATTTTCTACTGGGCCTGGTGGATTGCTTGGGCACCGTTTGTTGGTACGTTCATTGCTCGTATTTCACGAGGCAGAACCATTCGAGAATTTTTAATTGGTGTACTAGCTGTTCCGACCGTATTTGGTGGTTTATGGTTTGCCGTATTCGGAGGTTCTGGGGTCTATTTAGACTTTTTTAAAGACCTTCCTGTTATGGATGTTATTAATAATAAAGGAACAGAAGTTGCTTTATTCTATGTACTTGAACAGTTTCCATTTGGTACGTTCATGTCCATTGTCGCTATTTGCTTAATTGCTACATTCTTTATTACATCAGCTGACTCAGCTACATTTGTTTTAGGAATGCAGACAACAAATGGTGATCTAAATCCTTCAGGCTCTATTAAACTTACGTGGGGCTTAATTCAATCGTTAACAGCAATCATTCTGCTTTGGACAGGTGGTTTGGACGCGCTCCAAACAGCTGCGATTATAGCAGCACTTCCATTCTCAATTGTGCTAGTGCTAACGGTCTTCTCATTAATGAAAGCATTTAAAGAAGAAGGAGCATTGAAAAGAGAAAAGAAATCTGTGTAAGACAAAAAAAGCGTTAGCTTATATAAGCTAACGCTTTTTTTATGCAATCTTACGCTGTGCAAAATAAAATTAGTTGATAACATGTCAAGCAGACAGCTGAAGTTGTACCCGTCATCATAAGCGCCAGTCTTTTAGATTTGACGTTCATTTCTGCTATGCCGTAAGCTAAATAAGCAAATACTAAAAATAAAATAATTTTAGATGTCAACTGATCACGTTTTGATAGCAATTCAACCAGTGAATAACCCATCCAAATAACAATGTGTAAGCTCCAAACGAAATACGTCTTCATAGCTCCTACGCCGCCTTTTCATTCGTTATCCAAAAGAGCAGTTTTTTATCTACCTATAAGAAAGCACGTCCCACTTCATATGTATGCATCTAGAGCTCATTTAAGACTGCCTCAGCGTTTTTACACGTTTCTTCTAAAAAGGAGTACTCATCAGCAACAAAAACTGTCTGACAAGCACCTGGCACTTTGTGAAAACCGTTTTCTTCAAAAAAAAGCTGATGCGTACGCATCAGCTTTTTAAACCATTATTTATTTTACAATGTGAATTGGGCTTCCAATAGCTACTTCAGCAGCTTCCATTGTGATTTCACCTAATGTTGGGTGAGCGTGAATTGTTAATGCGATATCTTCAGCCGTTACGCCAGCTTCGATAGCAAGACCAAGCTCAGCGATCATGTCAGAGGCGCTAGGTCCAGCAATTTGAGCACCAACAACTACTCCGTCTTCTTTACGAGTGATAAGCTTCAAGAAGCCTTCTGCAGCGTTAAGTGCAAGTGCACGTCCGTTAGCAGCAAATGGGAATTTAGAAGCTTTAACAGCTAATCCTTCTTCTTTCGCTTGTGCTTCAGTATAACCTACAGATGCAAGCTCAGGCTCAGAGAATACAACTGCTGGAATTCCTAAGTAGTCAATTTCAGCAGGTTCGCCAGCAATTACTTCAGCTGCGATTTTACCTTCGTAAGAAGCTTTGTGTGCAAGTGGAGGTCCAGTTACGATATCACCAATTGCAAAGATGTTGCTTACAGATGTACGAGTTTGGTTATCGATTTCGATAAGACCACGGTCAGTCATTTTAACGCCAACTTGCTCAAGACCAAGCTCATCAGTGTTAGGACGACGACCTACAGTAACTAATACGTAGTCAGCATCGATTACTTTTGACTCTCCGCCTACTTCAAACGTAACTTGTACGCCGTCAGCAGTTTCTTCAACACCTTTAGCCATTGCTTTTGTATAAATTTCAACGTTTCCTTTTTTCTTAAGGTTACGTTTAACAAGTGAACTCATTTGTTTTTCAAAACCAGCTAAGATTTCATCAGCAGCTTCTACAAATGTAACTTCTGTACCGAAGTTAGCAAAAGCAGTACCAAGCTCAGTACCGATGTAACCTCCACCGATTACAACTAATTTTTTAGGAACTTCTTTAAGCGCTAATGCACCTGTAGAGTTGATTACGCGCTCAGAGAATTTGAATCCAGGGATCTCGATTGGGCGAGAACCAGTTGCAAGGATAGCATTTTTGAATTTGTACGTTTGTGCAGAATTTTCATCCATTACACGTACAGTTTCGCTGTCAACGAAGTAAGCTTCACCTTTTACGATGTCAACTTTGTTACCTTTAAGAAGGCCTTCAACACCGCCAGTAAGTTTGTTTACAACGCCGTTTTTGAATTCTTGAACTTTAGAGAAATCAACTGTTACGTTCTCAGCGATAATCCCCATGTCTTCAGAATGTTTAGCGTGTTCAAAACGGTGACCTGCAGCGATTAATGCTTTTGAAGGAATACAACCAACGTTTAAGCATACGCCTCCAAGGTTACCTTTTTCTACGATTGTAACTTTTTGACCTAATTGAGCTGCACGAATTGCTGCAACGTAGCCACCAGGGCCAGCACCAATGACAAGAGTATCAGTTTCGATTGGGAAATCTCCTACTACCATTTATTACGCCTCCATTAATAATAATTCTGGATCATTTAATAAACGCTTGATTTGGTTAAGAGCGTTTTGAGCTGTTGCGCCATCGATAATACGGTGGTCAAAGCTTAGTGATAATGCTAATACTGGAGCAATTACAATTTCACCGTCGCGTACAACTGGTTTTTCAGCGATACGTCCGATACCTAGAATTGCAACTTCTGGGTGGTTGATAACAGGAGTAAACCATTGTCCACCAGCAGAACCGATATTTGTGATTGTACAAGAAGCGCCTTTCATTTCAGCAGGAGCTAATTTACCATCACGTGCTTTTCCAGCAAGGTCGTTAATTTGATCAGAAATTTCGAACACAGATTTACGATCAGCATTTTTCACAACTGGTACTAAAAGACCTTTTTCAGTGTCAGCAGCGATACCGATGTTGTAGTAATGTTTTTGAATTACTTCATCAGTAGAGTCATCGATTGAAGTGTTAAGAGCTGGGAACTTCTTAAGTGCTGAAGTTAACGCTTTTACCACGTAAGGTAAGAATGTTAATTTAATACCTTGATCTGCTGCAACTGTTTTGAATTTTTTACGATGAGCAACAAGAGCTGTTACATCGATTTCATCCATTAATGTTACGTGTGGAGCAGTGTGTTTAGAGTTAACCATAGCTTTTGCGATTGCACGACGGATACCGCTCATTTTCTCGCGAGTTTCTGGTAGGTCGCCTTCAGGAATAGCTTGTGCTGCTGCTGCTTTTGGTTCAGCTGAAGCAGTTTCCTCTTTAGCTGGAGCTTCAGCAGTTGCTGTAGCTGTAGAACCACCAGATAGGAAGCCATCGATGTCATCTTTAACAATACGTCCGTTTTTACCTGAACCAGGAACAGCTTTAATGTCTACACCTTTTTCACGAGCATATTTGCGCACTGAAGGCATAGCAATTACTTTACGGTTAGGATCAACATCAGCTTGTGCTGCAGGAGCTGTTGCTTCTTCAGTCACTTCTTCAGTTGAAGCTTCTTCTTTAGCTTCTTCTGCTGGTGCATCATCATGATCGTCACCTTTGAATTTTAAGTCTTCGTATCCAGGAGCATCAAAAGTAACGATAACTTGTCCTACAGTAGCTACTGTACCTTCGTCAACTTTTACTTCTAATACTTTACCTTTTACAGGAGATGGGATTTCAACAACAGCTTTGTCATTTTGTACTTCTGCTAGTACATCATCCTCATCAATTTCATCTCCAGCTTTTACGAACCATTTTACAATTTCACCTTCGTGGATACCTTCACCGATATCCGGCAGTTTAAATTCAAATGCCACGTGTCTTCACCCTCCTAGTTAGTTGCGTTCAATTTGTTAGTGTTTATTTTATCTAAGACAGAAATCAGCACAAAGCTGATTTCTATCACAGTAAAATGCTAATTAAAATTCAAGTACTTTCTTAGCTGTTTCAACGATATCTTTGTGGTCTGGTAACCATACGCCCTCAGCTTGAGAGAATGGGAACACAGTATCCGGTGCTGTTACACGTAATACTGGTGCTTCTAAGCTTAAGATTGCACGATCGTTAATTTCAGCTACAACGTTAGCTGCGATACCAGCTTGTTTTTGAGCTTCTTGAACTACTACTACGCGACCAGTTTTTTCAACTGATGCAAGAATTGTATCGATATCTAAAGGTTGAACTGTACGTAAGTCCACTACTTCAGCAGAGATACCTTCTTTTTCTAGTTCTTCAGCTGCTTTTAATGATGAGTGTACCATTGCACCGTAAGCGATAAGCGTTACGTCTGTACCTTCACGTTTCACATCAGCTGTACCTAAATCAATTGTGTATGATTCTTCAGGTACTTCTTGACGGAATGAACGGTAAAGCTTCATGTGCTCTAAGTATACAACCGGATCGTTATCACGAATTGATGAAATTAAAAGACCTTTTGCATCGTATGGAGTTGAAGGAATTACAACTTTTAAACCAGGTTGAGATGCTACGATACCTTCTAAGCTATCAGCGTGAAGTTCTGGTGTATGAACGCCTCCACCGAATGGTGAACGGAATGTAATTGGTGCATTCCAGCGACCGCCAGAACGGTAGCGCATACGTGCAGCTTGACCTGATACAGAATCAAGTACTTCGTATACGAAACCAAAGAATTGAATTTCAGGAACCGGACGGAAACCTTGAGTCGATAGACCTACAGCAAGACCACCGATACCAGATTCAGCTAATGGCGTATCGAATACGCGATCTTCGCCGAATTCTTGTTGAAGACCTTCAGTCGCACGGAATACTCCACCGTTTACGCCAACGTCTTCACCAAAAACTAATACGTTTTCGTCGTTTTTCATTTCTGTGCGTAACGCATCAGTAATCGCTTGAATCATTGTCATTTGCGCCATGGCTTACTTCGACTCCTTCTCTTTGTAGATTTCATATTGCTCTTGTAAGTTTGAAGGCATAGTTTCGTACATGATTTCCATTAAATCTGTAACTTTTTGTTTTGGATAATCGTCAGCCTTCTTAATAGCTTGTTTGATATCTTCTTTAGCTTGCTCGATTACTTTGTTTTCTTCTTCTTCATTCCAGATGCCTTTAGCTTCTAAGAATTTACGGAAGCGAACAAGTGGATCTTTCTTTTCCCACTCAGTGTCAAGCTCAGCTGTACGATAACGAGTTGGATCGTCACCAGCCATTGTATGTGGACCATAACGGTAAGTTAATGTTTCAATTAAAGTTGGACCTTCACCGTTTACTGCACGCTCACGAGCTTCGCTTACTGCAACGTATACTGCTAGTGCATCCATACCGTCTACTTGAACGCCTGGGATACCAACAGCCGCTGCTTTTTGAGCGATTGTACGTGCTGCAGATTGCTTTTCAACTGGTGTTGAAATTGCAAAGCGGTTGTTTTGTACAACAAAGATTGCTGGAGCTTTGAATGCACCTGCGAAGTTCATACCTTCGTAGAAGTCACCTTGTGAAGCTCCGCCGTCACCTGTATAAGTGATCGCTACTGCTTTTTTACCGCGCTTTTTAAGACCTAGTGCCACACCAGCAGTTTGCACGATTTGTGCACCGATGATGATTTGTGGAGAAAGTATATCTACACCTTCTGGCGCTTGGTTACCGTGGAAATGACCACGAGAGAATAAGAACGCTTGATATAGTGGAAGACCATGCCAAATTAACTGAGGCACATCACGGTACCCAGGTAAAATGAAGTCTTCTTTTTCTAATGCGAAATGTGAAGCGATTTGAGAAGCTTCTTGCCCAGCAGTTGGTGCATAGAAACCTAAACGACCTTGACGGTTCAATGAAATTGAACGTTGATCAAGAATACGAGTGTATACCATGCGAGTCATTAACTCTTTTAATTTTTCGTCAGATAAATCTGGCAACGCTGATTTATTTACTACTTCGCCCTCTTCATTAAGAATTTGGAACGTTTGGTACTGCTCAGCGATTTTATCAAGTTGCTTTGATACATCAATAATAGCCTTTTTAGTTTTAGCAGCCATCTAAGTCACCTCTTCCTTTCATTTAAGCCGTATAAATTCATTTTACTAATCAAACAAACATACACGCTTTTAGAATGTCCCAAATGGACAAGTAAAAGTCATATTTTGTCGAGTAGCTTTTTGAATTCGCTAATCCTTAACATTTCTATGTATTCCCCAGCGAATTCTGTGCAAACATTTACGTAAAAGGAAAGTTTAAGCGAAACGAACGTTTCGTTAAACTGTATTAATTATTTTGCAAAAATGATTAATACAACACTTACTACGCTACCTAGTTTACAATACACTAAAACAGTTCGTCAATGCATTTACATCAAGAAATTACGCTTTTTTAGTTTGTGAAATAAAGCACATAAAAAAGACATGCTGTACTATTACACAGATGCAAACTGTATTATATGTTTTATAATAACCTTTTCTTTTTTTACGTCTGCACATCTCCTATCTTGCCACAAATAAACGATTTTTTAAAACAATAACCTTTTGTAATTTTTACGTGAATCATGTCGAAACTCTTTCTTTATTTCAGAAAACCTTCCTTTTCAGCCAAAAAAAAGACCTGTAAACTTCACAGGCCTTCTTATTTATCCTCGCTATTTTTCACCTTTAACTTCGTTTTGTTATAAAAATCCTCTTTGGCTTTGTTATAGTCAGCCGTTAATGTGTTAAACGCTTCTTTTTTCTTTTCAACTTCTTTATAAGTAGCATTGATCGAAGCGATTTGTGTTTCAAGATTCTCTAATTTCACATTGTCTTTTTCAAAGAGCGTATATAGCTGACGATCTAATTCAATGGAATGAAGATAGGCATCATGTAAGGACTGGTACGCCTTATAACGCTTCTTCATTAACGAAGATAGTTCAAGCGCCTCTTCTTTTGCTTTGCCATCCTCTAGTTTTTGGATCTTCGGCTCTGTCGCTTCAAATTGTTTTTGCGAAGCGCTGATGCTTTTTTCTTCTTTTTGTAATTTACTTTCACGCTCATCTAATAACTGCTGCGCTTTTTGTGCTTTATTTTTTATTTTCTTTTTATCTTTAATCCCTAGCTCAATAATTTGGTCGTATATCGCATTTTCTTGCTGTTCTAAATCAGCTAACGGTTTTTGCTGATCAGCAAATTGCTTTTCTTGTGCTACCACTTTTTCTAATCCATTATATACCTCAAGCTCAGGCGATGAGCCCTCTGCACATCCTGCTAGTGACATAGCAGCAATGCCGATAACTATATATCTTCCGATGCATTTCATATCTGGTAAATCCTCCCTTATTCATGGGTCATTATACAATTTTTGTAGGGAATTAGCAATTTATCTACACCCTTTTTCCACCTTTTAATATATTATACTAACCCAATCGTGAAAAAAAGGGAGTTTATTACTTTTTACCTTGGGATTGATAACTACGGGAGGTTACATTATGTTGGGTTATGGTGGATATGGCTGTGGCGGTTCTAATAAAGGTTTTGTGTTATTAATCGTACTGTTCATTTTATTAGTTATTATCGGCTGCAGCTGTGGCGGCTGGTAATTATACAATAAAAGCGGCTAACGGTCGCTTTTATTTTTCTTATGCATGTTTTTCCATATGTTTGATACATATAATTAGTAGAAACATTTATGTGGTCAAGGTCGAGGTAATGACTTTTTTATACGGATTTGGTACACTTTATACCTATAAAATAGCCTAGGGAGATGTGAAAGTTGATTACAATGAACGATATTATTCAAGACGGACACCCAACGCTGCGAGAAGTAGCAAAAGAAGTACCGTTACCTGCTTCAGAAGAAGACAAAAAGATTTTACATAGCTTATTAGAATATGTAAAAAACAGCCAAGATCCTGAAATTGCTGCTAAATATGGACTGCGATCTGGTATCGGGCTTGCCGCTCCTCAAATTAATGTATCAAAACGAATGATTGGGGTACACGTTACGGATGAAAAAGGCAAGCTATACAGCTATGCATTATTTAACCCTAAGATCATTAGCCACTCAGTTGAAAAGACATACCTTACAGGCGGTGAAGGCTGCTTGTCTGTCGATCAAGATATCCCAGGATTTGTTCCTCGATATGCACGTATCACAGTAAAAGGCACAACGCTTGAAGGCGAAGAAGTGAAAATTCGTTTGAAAGGTCTTCCTGCTGTTGTCTTTCAGCACGAAATTGATCATTTAGACGGAATTATGTTTTATGATTACATTAATAAAGAAAATCCATTTCAAGAACCTGAAAATGCTTTTCCATATGAACGCTAAAAAACGCGAGCTAGAGCTCGCGTTTTTCTTACTTTAATAATCCTACTAGCTCTAATCCGTGGAGAATACCATCTTCTGCTACATCTTTTGTAACAAGATTAGCAACTTCTTTCACGACTTCTTCCGCATTTCCCATCGCTACTCCATTTCCGACAAATTCTAGCATTTCGATATCGTTTAAGCCGTCTCCGAATGCATATACATCTTTTTTGTCAAAGCCAAGCTTTTCAATCATGATCTCAATTCCTCGCGCTTTTGATCCACCTTTTGGCAAAACATCAGTTGAAAATTCATGCCAGCGAATAAAGTCAAATTTCTTAAATTTTTCTTCATAAGGAGCTTCTTCTCCCGCTGTACAGAATAAGAGGGATTGATAAATTTCACGCCCTTCGAAATAAGTAGGATCGTGGTGAGGGTGGTTAAATCCAATTTTCAGCGTGCTGATGCTGGATTCGATATAGTCATGAAACTCAATGTTTGATTTCATATCTTCATGATCCATGTATACGACAGGGTGATCATGCTCAACAGCAAAAGCTGTTAAATCTTGAAGTTCTTCTTTATTTAACGGGTTTTTGTAAAGAACTTCTCCATTTAAAACAATGTACTGACCATTAAAGCTAATATATGTTTGAATATCCAACTCTTCACGCAGATCTTTAAACATAAAAGGAGCCCTTCCAGTTGCAATTGCCACTTCATGCCCCTGCTCTTTTAACAGCTGGACAGCTTTTTTTGTAGAAGCAGGCAGTTTTTTATCATGATCCAATAACGTTCCATCAATATCAAAAAAAATAATCTTTCGTTCCACGTTTATCACCTTATTTTTTATAATTTTTCATCTCTTTGTTAAGCCTTTCCAATTATATCAAACAAGCGCTGGTTTCTCTATAAATGGACGGTCCTATTTGCAATTTTTCCATATTTAACCACGAGAAACCTCTCCCTTTTCATCATATAATAAAAGTACAGAGAGAGACAGGCAGGTATTGCAAAAAACAAAGGAGCTGAAAAATCATGTTAAAAGATTTTCGAAAAAGGCTGCTAAAACGCTGGAATGAATTATTGCGTAAAAAAACGATGGCATAATCGATTTTTTTAGGGCTTTCTGTTGTAAAATTTGCAGAGTGTGTGTCTGCATCGTACAATGGAATAGCCCTTATTTTTTATACGCCCGGAAAATATAGTCTTGTATCCGTTTCCTATTAATATTATTCTATAATTAATTGACTTGTTATATTTAGATGACTAAAATGTAGTGAAAGCAAGTTTCTTTAGAAAATACATGAAATACATACACATTTTATAATATAATAAAATAAGTTATTTGAATTTCGGAATTAAGGAGAGATTTTTGTTATGATTTTTAAAGTTTATTTTCAAGAAAAAATGAGTGAAGTAGCTGTACGTGAAAATACAAAAACAGTGTATGTGAACGCAGATTCTGAGCGTGACGTTCGTCAAAAGTTAAAAGCGCGTTCAATTAATATTGAGTTTGTTCAAGCAGTGACTGGAGACTATCTAGAATATGAACAACAGCATGAAGATTTTAAAGTATTGGAGATATGATGAAAATGAAATTTGTAAAAAATAATCAAACGGCAGTTTTCGCCCTGGGTGGACTAGGCGAAATCGGTAAAAATACGTATGCCGTACAGTTTCAAGATGAAATTATTCTTATTGATGCAGGAATTAAATTCCCTGAAGATGAGCTTTTAGGAATTGACTACGTTATTCCTGACTACAGTTATTTAGTAAAAAATGCAGATAAAATCCGTGGCCTTTTCGTTACACATGGTCATGAAGATCACATCGGCGGAATTCCTTACTTATTAAGAGAATTAAACATTCCTATTTATGCAGGGAAATTAGCCCTTGGACTTCTTCGCAACAAATTAGACGAGCATGGGTTGCTTCGTACAGCTCAGCTTCATGAGATTACTGAAGATGACGTAATTAAATTCCGTAAAACATCGGTAACGTTCTTCCGCACAACTCACAGTATTCCTGATTCTTACGGAATTGTGGTAAAAACACCAAACGGACAAATCGTACATACAGGAGATTTCAAGTTTGATTTTACACCAGTGGGCGAACCGGCTAACTTAACAAAAATGGCTGAAATCGGTAAAGAAGGCGTTCTATGCTTGCTTTCAGACAGTACAAACAGTGAAATTCCTAACTTTACGATGTCTGAGCGCCGCGTAGGTGACAGCATTCATGACATTTTCCGTAAAGTAGACGGCCGTATTATTTTTGCAACGTTTGCTTCAAATATTCACCGCTTACAGCAAGTAGTGGAAGCAGCCGTATTGCATAACCGTAAAGTTGCTGTATTCGGACGCAGTATGGAAGCAGCTATTGAGATTGGCCAACAGCTTGGATATATTTCATGTCCAAAAGATACGTTCATTGAGCCGTCTCAAATTAACCGAATTCCAGCTAACCGCGTGACTATTTTATGTACAGGCAGCCAAGGTGAACCGATGGCAGCGCTATCTAGAATTGCAAACGGTACTCACCGCCAAATTCAAATTATCCCTGGAGATACGGTTGTATTCTCATCTTCACCTATTCCAGGAAATACAGTAAGTGTTAGCAAAACAATTGATATGCTATTCCGTGCAGGAGCAGAGGTTATTCACGGTGCTCTAAACGATATCCATACTTCTGGACACGGCGGACAGGAAGAGCAAAAATTAATGCTTCGTTTGATGAAACCAAAATACTTTATGCCAATTCACGGTGAGTATCGCATGCAGAAGATGCACATCAAACTTGCAACAGACTGTGGAGTTCCTGAAGAAAACTGCTTCATTATGGATAATGGAGAGGTGCTAGCTTTAAGCGACAGCGAAGCTTCAGTAGCCGGCAAAATCCCTTCAGGCTCTGTATATATTGACGGAAGCGGAATTGGTGACATTGGAAATATCGTACTTCGTGATCGCCGCATTTTATCTGAAGAAGGTCTTGTTATTGTGGTTGTAAGCATCAATATGAAAGACTTCAAGATCGCTGCTGGTCCAGACATTATCTCTCGTGGTTTTGTTTATATGCGCGAATCTGGCGACTTAATTAATGATGCACAGTCCCTCATTACAAAACACTTGAACAAAGTGATGGAACGTCGTACGTCACAATGGTCTGAGATTAAAAATGAAATCACAGACACATTGGCTCCATTCCTTTACGAAAAAACAAAGCGCCGTCCAATGATTTTACCAATCATTATGGAGGTTTAATAAAAGAAAAAGAGCAGATGCAATTGCATCTGCTCTTTTTTATTAAGCACTGGCAAATTTATTTTCGAAGCGGTTGATATCTGCATCTGCTCCAATAACAATCAACACGTCCCCTTCTTGAATCGTTTCGGACGCCTGAGGAGAAACGATGATATCTCGATCACGCTTAATGGCTACAATGTTAATGCCATATTTTGCACGAATGTCTAACTCAATCAGCGTATTGCCAGCCATTCTTTTGCTCGCTACTAATTCGACAATACTGTGTTCTTCAGATAGCTCTAAATAATCTAGCACGCTGTTTGAAATCATGTTATTGGCAATTCTTCGGCCCATATCTCGTTCGGGATGCACGATAAAATTGGCGCCAATTTTTGATAATACTTTGGCGTGATAATCATTTTGCGCTTTTACCGTTATTTTTTCAACACCCAGCTCTTTTAAAATAAGGGTCGTCAAAATACTTGCCTGAATATTGTCACCAATAGCTACGATAACATGATCAAAATTACGAATTCCTAAACTTTTTAGAACCCCTTCATCCATTGAATCGCCTACTACTGCATGGGAAGCAACGTTAGCATACTCATTTACCTTTTCTTCATCAATATCAATCGCCAGAACTTCCATTCCTTGATCGCTTAATGTTTTACAAATACTTCCTCCAAATCTACCTAATCCGATGACTGCAAATTCTTTTTTCATTTGAATTCCTCCATTATGTACAGGAAAAAATCTGAACTACCGTTATTTTACCACAATTCTTTTGTATCAACCTCATTTTCCCGTTAACACTTATATCTCTTTACTATTTCTCACACTCATAGAAAAACAGAAGGATCAGCTCCCTCTGTTTTTAAGCTGTAGCATGGGTTTGAACAAGGTAATAATATACGCCTTTTTGCTGCATTAGTTCCCCGTGATTCCCCGTTTCAATAATGCTTCCATGATCTAATACAATGATCTTATCTGCTTCTCGTATAGTAGATAACCGATGAGCAATCATGATGGCCGTTCTGTTTTTTAACAGCGTTTTGAGCGCCTGTTGAATCTTCACTTCTGTTTCTGTATCGATGCTTGCTGTCGCTTCATCTAAAATGATAATACGAGGATTAGCCAACAGCGTTCGAGCAAATGAAATCAATTGACGCTCTCCCACGGATAAGACGTTTCCTCGCTCTTCTACTTCCGTATCATAGCCTTTTTTCAGACGCTTTATAAAATCTGCAGCCCCTACCGCTTCTGCGGCCTTAATCACTTCCTCATCAGTAGCATCCGGTTTTCCAAACCGAATGTTTTCCATAATAGTTCCTGAAAAAATAAAGGTTTCTTGCAGCACAATACTAATTTGCGCTCGTAAACTCGCTAGCGTAATATCTTGAATAGGCATATTATCAATTAAAATCTGCCCTTCGTTTACATCATAAAAACGTGTGATTAAATTAGCAATGGACGTTTTTCCAGATCCAGTATGCCCCACTAAAGCAACCGTTTGGCCTTCTTTTATGTCAATTGATACGTTGTTTAAAGCTTTCCGCTTCCCATCATAGGAAAATGAGACGTGCTTGAACTCAACTTTTCCTTTCATATCCTCTAAAGACGTAGCGGTTTCCAAATCTGCGACGAGAGGTTTTTCATCTAGAAATTCAAAAATACGCTCGGATGAAGCCATTCCCATTAATAATTGATTATACACTTGCCCTAAACGAGAAATCGGTTCCCAAAACATTCCAAGATAAAAAGCAAATGATACAAAAATACCAATTGTTAGCCGTTCATCTTGAATAAGTACAGCACCGAACCAAATTAAAATAGCCGTTCCGACAGCATTTGTGAGTTCTACAAACGGTCGAAACATGGCATTTTTTCGAGTAGCTTGCCTCCAGCTCTCGTAATTTTCATTGTTTATGCGCTCAAAAAACAGCATATTTTCTTGTTCTTGAGCAAATGATTGAGTGACGCGAATGCCTTGAATACTCTCATTTAAATGTGAATTTAATACTGACTGCTTCATACGAACAACTTGCCACGATCGACGGATTCTTCTTCTCAGCTTTGTGGAAATCAAAAACATAATCGGTAAAATGATTAAAACAGCACATGTCAAAGCAGGACTGAGAGAAAATAATATAACTACAATCCCAACTAACAATAAGAGGTCCATAAACAGGTTAACTACCCCGTTGGTAAATAAATCTTGAAGAGAGTTAATATCATTCATGATCCTTACAAGAATAGAGCCTCCTGAACGCGTATCAAAAAACCGGTGCGACAGCCCTTGAATATGCGTAAATAAATGTTTTCTTAAATCATATATAACGTGCTGCCCGAGTTGGTTCATCCATTTAATTCGAAAGATATTCGAAATATAAGATAGTACATACAAGCTAAAGATTATGAAAACTAACTGCATGAGCAGCGTGCTATTTTTATCTTTTACAGCATGATCAAGCGTATATACACCTATCAAAATAGGAATAGCGAGTCTAATGACCGTTGTGATAATGACCATAAGAAACGAGAAAGGAAGCAAGTTTTTTCGATATGGATGAAGATAACGAAACAAGCGGGCCATTTGCTTCCAGTTAAACATCTTATCAATGATTTGATCTGTTTGATAATAAAAGCGCTCTCGCACAACTTTATTTTTTCCGGCTTCCATTCTATTCCTCCCTTGTTATACGTTCATCACTGACGTATTGCTTTCATATTGAATGTCATAAATATTTTTATAAATCCCTTCCTTTTGAATGAGCGTTTTATGGCTTCCTCTCTCTTTTATTTGACCTTCATGCAAGACTAAGATTTCATCGGCATGTCGCAAAGAAGAAAGGCGGTGTGCGATAATAAACGTAGTACGATTTTTCATCACTTCTTTTAAAGCCAATTGAATTTCTCTTTCTGTTTTCATATCAACAGCACTCGTGGCATCATCTAATACTAAGATGCTAGGGTTTAAGATAAGCGCTCGTGCAATTGCAATGCGCTGCTTTTGTCCGCCTGATAACCCCAGTCCTCTCTCTCCCAGCATCGTGTCATACCCATCCGGAAGCTCCATAATAAAGTCATGCGCCTGCGCTCGTTTTGCAGCATCAATAATGTCTTCTCTAGAAATACCCGGCACGCCATAGGAAATGTTGGTTCCTATACTGCTTGAGAACAAAAAGGTTTCTTGAAGTACAAAGCCAATTTCTTTTCGAAGAACAGGAAGCGGATACTCTTTAATCGGACGATGGTTAACTAAGATTTGTCCTGAAGTCGGTTCGTAAAACCTCGTGAGCAGCTGGGTTAAGCTTGTTTTGCCGGCTCCAGTTGCTCCGATTAAACCTACTACTTTTCCTTTAGAAGCAGAAAAAGATATGTTCTCAAGCGACTTTTTTTCTTCGTTTGGATAGGATAAGCTAACATGTTGAAACTCGACCGTTCCATTAATAGAGAAACTTCCGGCATGCTCATGGACTTTTTCTTCTTCTTCTAAAATTTCTAGCAGCCTTTCACCTGAAGCTTTAGACTGTGAAAACATATTGATAACAAACCCTAGATTCATAATAGGCCACATTAAATAAGAGGTTAAGCTAAAGAAAGCAACAAGCTCTCCCGGACGTACGCTTCCGTTCATAACAAGCGCTCCTCCGTACGCAAGGAGACCAACAATAGATAAGTTTCCTATAAACTCCATTAAGGGGAAATAAGTTGCCCACACATTCGCGGTTTCAATGTTTCGATTTTTATAAACTCCGTTGGACTCGTTAAATTTAGATGTTTGAAATTTTTCTCTTGATAATGACTTGACCGTTTGTATGCCGCTTATATTTTCTTGAACATTTGTATTAAGTTCCCCAAACGATTGGCGAATTAAGCGAAACGCTGGATGAACGCGCTTATCAAAGCGATAAACAGCTACCCCCAAAAAAGGCAGCAGGCAGATTGTGACGAGAGTGAGTGAAATAGAGTAATAGAACATAACGGAAAAGCTGGCAGTAAGTAAAATAACGAAGCGAATTAATTCTGAGAATCCAAAAGATAGAAAAAAACGAAATCCTTCTACATCAGCTGTCAACCTGGACATCAAGTCCCCTGTTTTAGCATTGTCATAGTAAGAAAACGGTAAATACTGAAGTTTGCGGTAAAGTTTATTGCGAAGAGTATACACGGACTTAATTCCAAATAAGTCGCCGTAATATTGCTGAATATATGTAAAGATTCCTTTGACAATCATTAGCCCAATAAAAATAAATGCTACATTATCGACTAGCTGATATTGTTTTCCTAACACAATATGATCAATCGTATATTGCAGCACAATAGGGTAAATCACAGTGATTGAGGTTACAAACAACAAGCAAATAGCAGAATAAAAAAAGTACATTCGGTACGGCAAATAAAAATCTTTTAGTTTTTTAAACGTTTCCATATACCCCGTCCTTCCTTTAGCTAAAATGCGGCACACATATTTAAATATATCGGTTTCCGAAATAAATTACCATAATTTTTAGATATTTTTTCAAAAAAAGGTAAATAGTCATAAAAAAGAGGCTCGGATATAACTAAATGAATTCAATCTAAAGACGAACAAATGGAATACATGAGTTGAACTGCTAGAAAGATCTACACAGACGAAACTATCCACCATAACAAAAAAACGAACCACTAATCAAACATGTTGATCAATGGTTCGTTTTTCAATTCGTCTAAAATACGTTTGTTCCAGCCTGTTTTTTTATTGTTTTTCTACTGCGTGTCCGCCGAACTCATTGCGAAGAGCGGCAACTACTTTACCTGTAAACGTATCGTCTTCAAGTGAGCGATAGCGCATCATTAACGATAGAGCAATAACTGGCGTTGGCACTTGTAAATCTAGAGCGGATTCAACCGTCCATTTTCCTTCACCGGAAGAATGCATAACTCCTTTAATACTGTCCAGTTTTGCATCTTTTGAAAATGCACGTTCCATTAATTCGATTAACCATGAGCGAATAACAGAGCCATTATTCCATACGCGGGCTACAGCTTCATAGTCATAGTCAAATTCACTTTTCTCTAACACATCAAAGCCTTCAGCAATTGCTTGCATCATGCCGTACTCAATTCCGTTATGGACCATTTTCAAGAAGTGGCCGCTTCCTGCTGCACCTGAATAGAGATAGCCGTTTTCTACGTTGATGTCGCGGAAAATAGGTTCGATTGTAGCAAATGCTTCTTTATCTCCCCCAATCATCATACAAGCGCCGTTTCGGGCACCTTCCATTCCGCCGCTTGTTCCAACATCAAAGTAGTGAATTCCTTTTTCAGCAGAAGCTGCAGCACGTCGTACAGAATCTTTATACTTGGAATTACCGCCTTCAATAATCATATCTCCTTCTTCAAGTAGTTCTTGGAGCTCAGAAATTACTTTTTCTGTGAGCTCCCCAGCTGGAACCATTACCCAAGCAATGCGTGGTTTTTCTAATTTGCTCACTAATTCTTTAATGGAAGAAGCGCCTTCTGCTCCCTTTTCTGCTACTTTCTGTACGGCTTCGTTGTTTACATCGAATGCTACCACAGAATGGTTATGATCTAGTAAATTCAATACTAAGTTTGCTCCCATTTTCCCTAAGCCAATCATACCTAATTTCATATGTAAATTACCTCCAATAGTAAGTTTCGTATCATGTTGTTAGTGTTAGTATGGTGTAAACTCACAAGAAAAAATCCACATTTTTATATTTCCTTTATCAGTTACTTCCTACACACAAAAAAGAAAAACATTCGATGCAAGTTCTACTAAGCATCGAATGCTTTTCACCTGTTACAACTGCCTGTATTTATTCGTTCTCGCCTAATACACGATTCACGCGCTTTTCAAGCATTTTCATACCGCTTCCACCAGCTTGGAAGTGGCGTAGTTGACCTGTTTTGTCAAATACATAATATGCCGGTACATATTGATTTTCAAATGCATCCGTTAATTTATGCTCACTGTCTACAAAAATTGGCTGCGTAATATCATGTTCTGCTGCTACTTCTTTAATCTTTGATAAGTCTAAATCATCTTCAGAGCGCGGCATATGAACTGCTACTACGTTTAATTGATCTTTGTACTGGTCGCGAAATTCATTTACTTGAGGCATTGCTTCTTTACATAAATGACAGCTTACTGACCAAAAATGAATAAGCGTTGGCTTTTCGCCGATTAGCTGCTCTTTTGTAACCTCTCCGTTTAACCATTCTGTAGCGCCCGTTAACTCAGGCATTGGCTGACGTAATTTCATGAATAAAAGCCTCCCTTATTTTCACTATTATTAACTATATGTTCTTTATTATCCGATGAAAAAAAGGCCTAACGTGGACGTTAGACCTTTTAAACGTTGTGCTTACGCGTTTAAAGTAGCTTGACCTGGTTTCCAGTTAGCTGGGCAAAGTCCGCCAGTTTGTAACGCTTGAAGAACACGTAAAGTTTCATCAACGTCACGGCCAATATTGTTGTGGTTTACAACTGAATATTGTAATTCGCCTTCTGGGCTGATGATGTATAAACCGCGAAGTGCTACACCTTCTTCTTCAATTAAAACGCCGTACTCACGAGAAACAACGTGATTTGTATCAGCTGCTAATGGATATTTAAGATCACCTAAACCATTATCTTTACGATCAGTGTTGATCCAAGCTAAGTGTGTATGGATTGTGTCTGTAGAAACACCGATTACTTCTGCGTCAAGATCTTCAAACTCATCATAACGGTCAGAAAGTGCAGTGATTTCTGTTGGACATACAAATGTAAAGTCCATTGGATAGAAGAATAATACTGTCCATTTGTCATTTTTAATATTTTCTTCTAAGCTAACTTTACCGAATTCTTTGTTTGATAATACAGCTTCCATTTCAAAGCGTGGAGCTTGTTTACCTACCATACGTTCTGGCATACATGATCCCTCCAAATAATTATTAAATGAGAAAATGCATAAAACATTCTCACTTATGTACTGTTATAACGGTTTTCATTATAATGGATATTGTTTTTTTAGTCAATATTAATTAAGAATTAATTTAAACAACACCTTATAATGGCAATATAGTTGTTATGCCCGCCTTTAGGGCAAATTAAACCCTGACTTCAGCAAAAAAATGCTATAAAAGGGTTGCATTTATTTACCTTCTCAGTTTAGCATGTCTAATATCGGGAATAAACAAATGTGCTCATACTCTTACAAAATATTTTCCAGAGAATAAATTCCCACTTATTAATATTGAAACAGAACATAGGAAGGATGAACAATTAATGTTTAAGATGCAAGACATCAACTGGGAACAGCTTCTTACCAATGCTGGAGTTATTGTGTTAAAACTCATTGCTATTACCATTGTATTTTTACTTGTACGAGCAATTGGTAAAAAAGTTATTGAACGTTCCTTTGAAAAAATGAGTGAGCGAGAAAATGCTACGCGCGGACGTATGCTCACACTCAAAAGTTTAACCGTTAATGTGTTTTCATATGTACTTATTTTTATTTTTGTCGTCATGCTGCTTGAAGCAGTAAATATCCACGCCACAGCTTTATTAGCTGGTGCCGGAGTTGTTGGCCTAGCAATCGGGTTCGGTGCTCAAGGACTGGTTAGCGACGTTGTAACAGGTTTCTTTTTGCTTCTTGAAAAACAGCTTGATGTTGACGACTATGTCACAACCGGAAGTTTTTCAGGAATTGTCGAATCAGTAGGTCTTCGTACTACTCAAATTCGCGGATTTGATGGAACTCTACACTATGTGCCTAACCGTGAAATTACAAGTTTAAGCAATCATTCCCGAGGCAATATGCGTGCGTTGATTGATATTGGCATTTCGTATGATGATGATATTGACAAAGCTATTTCCGTACTAGAAAAAGTATGCGAACGCGTTGCTGCAACAAATGAAAACATTGTAGAAGGCCCAAACGTGATAGGAGTTCAAGGCCTAGGCGCATCGGACGTTGTGCTTCGTGTAGTTGGCAAAGCTAAAAACGGTGAACAGTGGGGAGTTGAACGTCAGCTTCGCAAAGAGTTTAAAGAAGCGTTTGACGCAAACGGTATTGATATTCCGTTCCCTCATCAAGTAAATATTGATAAAAAGCAGCCTGAAGATGCCAAGCAGCCTCAGCATGCATAAAAAATAGCCGAAGGATTTATATCCTTCGGCTTTCTTTTATCCTTGTACTTTGTTGCCTACTTGCTGACAAATTTCTTCTGCTGTTAATCCGCTAGCTGTAATAACTGAGCCTTGCGTTACTGCATCAGAAATCCCCATTACGTTTGAATCCTGTCCTGTTACAACACAGCAATCGCACCCTTGTGCATCACTTTCGTTGCGTAATTGTACCACTTCGTGTCCGAGCTGCTGAAGTGCAGCCTGTACATCTGTTAAACCGTATTCTACACCAATTCGTGCCATCGTTGCCCACCTCCTCATGGTATTAATTTAGCCATAAGGAAAAATGATTATACGATTTATTGATTGCCTTTATGTTCAAAATATTTTGTAATAAGTGAAATCGCAATGTCTATTGCGCCTTCATGAGGCTGCAGCTTTGCATGATGAAGCCCATATTCAGACTGAACGCCAAGCCAAAACATAAATCCAGGAATATCTTTTAGCATATAGCCAAAATCTTCTCCCGTCATTGCTTCTTTGCACTCAATCACATCCACGTTCGTTTGCGCTTTGGCAAATTCCATGAACTCTCGCGTGACTTCATGGTGATTATATACTTGATGATACATACAGCCATAATCAATGGCTGTTTCACACTGATATCCCACTTCTACTCCTTTAACAATCGCTTCAATTCGTTCTTTAACACGCGTCATTGATTCAGGAGATAGCGTGCGAATGGTTCCTTCTATGCGAGCTCGCTCCGCAATAATATTTTGAACCGTCCCGCCTTGAATTTTTCCTACTGTAATTACAGCGCTGTCTAGCGGATCAACGTTGCGAGCAACAATAGTTTGAAGCTGTGAAACGAGCTGACATGCAGCAACTACCATATCATTTGTTGTATGTGGATAAGCAGCATGGCCACCTTTTCCTTTTAAATCAATAAATAGCTCAGACGTGTTAGCAAATAGCAACCCTTCCTTCAGCGCAATCGACCCAACCGGATATTCAGGCGCTACGTGAAGGGCGAAGATGAAATCTGGAAGCCATTCTTTCATGATATCGCTTTGGAGCATTGGCTGTGCTCCTCCTGGCCCCTCTTCTGCAGGTTGAAAGATAAACAGTACATTATCTTTGATTTCATGCTGAGCAAAGTAAGTCAGTACGCCTAGCCCAATGGCCATATGCATATCATGTCCGCAGGCATGCATAAGTCCTTCATGCTGTGATTGAAAAGAATAATTCGTTTCTTCCGTGATAGGAAGCCCGTCAATATCTGCTCGGTAGCCTATTGTTTTAGTTGGATTTTTACCATGTACTTTAACAAAGAGTCCTGTTTTCCACGTCTTTACTTCTAAGCGCTCTTGCGGAAGAGTTTTAATATAATCAAGCAAAAAACGCTGTGTTTTCACCTCTTGAAACCCTAATTCAGGAATTTTATGTAGCTCTCTTCTTATTTTCACAAATTCATTTTCAGCCATGTGTATGTCCTCCTCACGAAATAAAGAAGAAAGCGTGGTTGCCCACGCTTCCAACTTGTCCCTATGATACGTTCAAGGATTCAGTATCCCAATCGCTAAAACCTATTAATTCAGCAAAGAAAAAGCGCAAACCGATTGTTTTTCTTATTCTTCGTTTAATTGACGCAATTCTTGCTTGATTTCTGTTTTAGACTTTGTTTTTTCGTCAATTTCTTTAATAACGCGAGCCGGCGTACCTGCTACTACTGTGTAAGGAGCTACATCTTCTACCACAATTGCACCTGCAGCAACTACGGCACCTTTACCTACTGTTACACCTTCAAGAACAACAGCATTAGCACCGATTACTACATCATCTTCTACTACAACTGGTTTTGCAGAAGGTGGCTCAATAACACCAGCTAATACAGAACCTGCACCGATGTGACAGTTTTTACCTACTGTTGCACGACCACCAAGTACTACGTTCATGTCGATCATTGTTCCTTCACCGATCACCGAGCCGATGTTAATAGATGCACCCATCATAATAACAGCGTTGTCCCCGATTTCAACTTGATCGCGAATAATAGCGCCTGGCTCAATACGAGCTTTAATTCCTTTCATATCTAATAAAGGAATCGCAGAGTTGCGGCGATCGTTTTCAATTACGTAGTCTTCAATTTTTCCTTCGTTTGCTTCAATAGCAGCTTTGATTTCTTTCCATTCGCCAAATACTACACCTGTGTTTCCCGTTACGAATGTTTTAGAAGATGAACCAAAGTCAATTCCTTCTACTTCACCTTTTACGTAAACTTTTACCGGTGTTGATTTTGTGCTGTTTTGAATAAATGAGATAATCTCATTAGCATCCATCATTTTCATTATGTATTCCTCCTAAGTAAGCAATGTCTCATTTAATGTAACAAAATGCTTTCACAATGACAAGCATCATTATCGTTTTAATAAAAAGATAACGATTGCAAATAAAAAAAGCGAGCATCTAGGCTCGCTTTAGACCGTTTCTCTTACATATTCACGTACAATATCAACAAATGCTCGAACTTGCTTCAGCTTAAACGCTGATTCATATCCAACTAAAGAAGTGTCTCGCGTAATTGGCTCTCCATTTGCTTTCAGAAGCGGCGTCCGGTGAATATGGCTTCCAGCTTCTTTAATAGCAATCGATGGTAAAATAGCGAAGCCAAGACCATTTAAAGCCATTTGCTTACACGTCTCAATCTGATCCACTACAATCGTACGCTTCGGTGTAGTATGAAACTCTCGATGCCACCATTCTAAAATTTCTTGATAATACGTTGAGTCACTTTTAAATTGAATAAATGGTCGATGAGTATTTACTACTTCCGCTGCCCTTTCAATTTCTGAATCAACTAGGTAAAGAGGATCTGTAAACAAATGTTCTTTGACACCTTTCCAATCCGGATTTCCGCGTATGATTCCAATATGTACCTCATCTTCGTACAGATAGCGAAGCATTTCACTGCTCCATCCGGTTACAAGAGAGATTTTAGCATGTGGGTAACGATCCATATAGCGTTTTAACACCGCCGGCAGCCAGTGCTGTCCAATAATCGAAGCCACCGCTAATTTGAGTGTACCATATACCTCATTATCTAAATGATGCAAGTCCTCACGAACCCGATCTTCTTTTTCTACCACTTCTTTTGCAAATTGAACAATCTTTTCTCCAGCAGGCGTTAATGACAGTCCTTTTTGCGAACGAATGAAGATTTGTGTATCCCATGCTTTTTCAATGGTTTGCAGCCTCTGTGATAAAGCTGGTTGTGATACAAATAATCTCTCTGCAGCTTTTCTCATATTTAATTCTTGAGCTAATACAACGAGCATTCGACATTCTATTAATTGCATTCAGTTATTCCTTTCAAGCCTCTTTTTACTTTCATTTTACCTTTATCATATAAGAAAAAAACGGAGAAAGATAGGCTGAAACACGATTTCTTAAAAAAATTATTGAAATAACTCTTTCGGGAGAATGATGGACTGCCTTCTTAATGACTTTAACAAATTTCTTCGTGTTAAAATCCCTTCAAAAATGCCATCTTCATTCTCTACGCACAAAAAAGGATGGTTAATCATGGCATTTATGACTTTTAATACGGATTTTTTCATGGAGACACGAGGAACATTTTGATTCATAACTTCTTCTACTTTCATGGTTTCTAATCGTTCAAATTCAATGCGCTTTAATCCTAAAATCGAATCTAAAATAAGCGTCATACTCACGAACCCCTGCAGCTGAAACCTTGGATTTAATACGGGAATGGACGTATAGCCAGTCTTTGTTAACACAAGCAAAGCATGTTCTAAATTATTTCCCACTTGAACATGAGCAACTTTATCAGAAGTGACAAGCAAATCTCGAAGTTCAATTTGATTTAACTGATTGTGATCAATATCAATCATTTATACATTCTCCTTCCATTTCTCATAACTTCCACGTGTGTAAAGAGAAAAAGAACAAGCTACAAAATGAAAATAGCTTGCTTACGTAAATGCGAATCTTTAAGAGGGAATAGAAACAGACACAATCGATGTTCTCCCTTATATGTTAAGTCTAGATTTTTTTAAAACAAGTGTCAACGAAAGTTCATAATTATCTGAATTTTTTATTTTGATTTTTTTACAGCATTCGACCCGTTCCTTCTATTTATCAGAAAATCCGCTATCACTTTGTCGATATTTCTCGGGAAAATAGGGCGGAAGCCACCGCAAAAACTCCATACGCAGTAACAAAAAAATACCGCAAAGTATAAAATCCTTTGCGGCATTCGTTTTGCTTTATCCCTTAATGAATAAGTTCAAAAATTTCAATTGCAATCATATCAACGTTATCAAATTGATAAACGGCTGGCTTTTCACCATCTTGATATACTTCAAGTTCGTATGTTTCAGTTTTTGCATGATATTTCACGCTGCAAATTCTTTTTCCCTCTACTTCGAAGAAGCGTTGTGGCGCTTCACTTCCACTTGCTTGCTCACGGAGATTCACAAGACGAGTTAAAATACCTTGTAATTGTGACATATAATCTCTCCTTTCACCTATTACATCATTACGCATTCGACTTTTCTACAATATCAATTCAAATAAATACGTTATCTAAACTAATACTTAAAAGACACCATTTCACTATATGCCACATACTAAAAAAACACAAGTACTTTACGTGATTTTTCATAAGAAAATGCCTTATTATAGCGATATATGTCGTTTTTTATTATAATAACATAGCGATATACTATGTATCATACAAAACTTCATTCTACTTTAACACCATTCATTTTAATATAGGGAGGTGCTTTCATTGAGATCTATAGAGTTGTACACACAACCAGCTTGCCCACCTTGCGAAATTGTTAAACAGTTTTTACAGCATCATCACGTTTCCTATAAAGAATTTGACGTATCTAAAGATGCTTCTGCTCGAAAACGAATGACTACTGAGTTAGAGTCTTATTCCACTCCGACCATTCGTGTTGACCAGGAAATTATCAGAGGATTTGACCTTCAAGCGCTTGAGAAGCTTCTTAACATCGGATAACAGAAACACTCAAAATAAGCTTTCCTCGGCTATTTTGAGTGTTTCTTACTATATATAAACTTTTGCACTTTCCATTTCCCCTGTTTTTTTACTAACGTGATCATTTCGTAATGATCTTGGTATTTTACCCGTTCATTATGCACAGCCGGAAAAAATTGATAGACATAAGCTTTGTTTTGGTCGGAATGAAGAGCTACCTTCGTCTGTTCATCAAAAGAAAAGAAAGGGATGTAGTGTGTTAAATATTCAGGTCCCTCTCCGACATACCCTTGAGCTTTTTGTAAGAGAGCCTCATTAAAAAACACAGATGCATACTCATCATCTAAAAACAATTTCAGCTCACGAACAGCGTCTTGATTAGTATGGGCAGACGCAGCTCTTAGCTGAGCCTGATAAGCGTCCTGCAAATTTATAAAGATTTCATGCCTAATCTCTCCTGATACTTCTGCATGAACAGATTTTCCTGAGTACAAGACAATCAGCAAAAAGACAAGTAAGCATATTTTCTTCAAATTAAATCAGCTCCTTAACTTCTTTTTTATTAGAATTCCGAAATTTTCCCTGCCTATGCATATCCCTATAACCGACTGTCGTTCTCCTTTAAAAAAAACATAAAAAACCGGCAACCACTTTTGCTGATTGCCGGTTTAACTTCAACTTATTTATTCTCTACAAAACGTCTCTTTCGTATAAAAAAGAATATGAAATATCAAGGAATATATAGTGCATATTATCAATTGGATACGAAAAAGTTCGGATATTCTCACCTGTTTCAATATCATTATACAAATCTGATAATATGCCTTTTTTTTCATAGCTCATTCGAATAATATTCTCAAGAAAATATGGGCGCCAGCTCCAATTTTTCTTTACATATTCAGGTTCAAGAATCCAATCCTCGTTTTTCTTTACATAGTTAGAAGACTTTTGAAATCCATTTTCATCGCAGATGTAAAGGCGAAAACACACGTTGGATAGTTCTTCTGCAATAACAGGCAGCATATCGTCATACGTTTCTAACTTTCTGCACTTTGTCATTACCTGCTGCATTTTATCTTGAAAACGTTCTGTCAGCTGGTAAACAGCAAGCAGCTTTTTCTTTTCGTGAGCGATATACATTTCAAAACGTTCCTTTAGTTTATCCTTTAAGATGTTGGGATCGACAAGTTCAGCAGCCGGCTTATGTAAATAATAACCTTGAAAATACCTGCCTCCGTTTCTCCATGCATATTGCAGCTGATAGGAGGCTTCTATATCTTCGTATAGAAGCGTAGCACCCATTTTTCTTGCTAACAGAGATAAAGAATACAATACGTCTTGATACGACTGCGCCATGTCCGTTTGTCTCAGAATATGTAAATCTACTTTTAAGATATCTGGTGAAAGCAACCCAATCCTGTCTAGATTACTACTTTCTTTTCCTATATTATCAATTGCAATCTTAATACCATATGTTTGATAATACTTTAGTAAGTGTTGAAGTGATTCCAAATCTCCACTAAAATTGTGTTCTGTAATTTCGAGAACAATTCGATCAAGCGATAATCCTTTATTTTCGAAAAGTTGCAATAATTCCAGCAAGGATTCTCCATGATCGTTCATTAATAAATTAGGGTTCTGATTAATAAAAATTAAAAATTGTTCTTCCTGGGTCAACATATGCTCGAGCGCTTGTGTTAAAACAGCATAATCAACTTCTATGCGATATTCATCCGGAATCGCATCATCATGAAAGAATGGGCCGAGACTTTCAATTTCCCCTTCATTTTGAAACCTCGCCAACACTTCATAGCCAATTACTCTATGTCCATCTGCACTAAAAATTGCTTGATAATACGGAAGAGTTTTCTCTATGTTTGTTAATACATCTAACGGGTCCACTCAACTCTCCCCTCTCCTTGTTCACTTTACGTTAGTATAATACGAATAGCATAATTTTGCTAGTCCTTCTCGGATTGCTTTGTATTTTTTAGTGCGTATCCAAACTTAAAAAGGATGCTGATTTAGCCACTGTCCCCCGTCCATTGTAATGCATTCCCCATTGATATAAGACGCTTCATCGGAGAATAAGAAACTAGCTAATCCTGCTATTTCCTCAGGAGTTCCAAGGCGTCCTAATGGTACAGAATCCAATGTACGCGCTTTCATTTTTTCTGACTCAAATAATTTATCGGCTCCTCCTGTTCGCTCGATCGGCCCCGGTGCAATCGCATTTACTCGTATACCATATTTCTTCCCCCACTCTACTGCGAGCGTGCGCGTCATGGTTAAAACTCCTGACTTGGCACAAGCTGAATGAATAACACCTGCTCCTGCGTTCCAGGCATATGTAGCTACAATGTTTGTAATGGCCCCTTTTGCGCCTTTATTGATCCAATATTTTCCTACTGCGGAACTGCAATAAAATGTACCGTTTAATACGATATTAATTACGCTGTTCCATCCGTTAATGGATAAGTCTTCAGCTGCACATATAAAATTGCCTGCAGCATTGTTAACTAAAAAATCAATTTGTCCAAATGCCTTGTCTGTTTCTTGCACCATGCGCTCCACATCTTCTGGATTGCGTACATCCATCACCACTGAAAGTACCTGTCCATCAAACGTTTTAATTTCATTTTCTGTCTCTTGTAATCGATCGGCTGATCTACCTGTAATTACCACATGAGCACCTTGTTCTGCAAATCGCTTCGCCATATGTTTTCCCATGCCACTTGAACCGCCAGTAACAATTACGACCTTGTTCTTCAATTTATATTCCTCCCCAAAACATAAGTGTTGTACAACTATCATTTTACTATTTTTTCTGAATAAAGTGAAACTTTTATCTATTTAACTTAAAAGCAGACTTCTCGTTGTGAGGATAAAAAAAACAATGCTATAATTAAAACTTGAAAACTATAAGGAATAGGTTGATTTTGCATGAAAAAGACGTATACAAGACGATCTTTTTTGAAAGGACTAGCGTCTATTTCGTTAGGGTCTTTGCTCACCACGTCTTTTGGGTATACATATGCCAAATATATTGAGCCTAGACGTCTGCAAATTGTTCGTCATACAATTACTTCTAAAAATATTCCGAAAAGCTTTAACGGAATAAAAATTTTACAATTTAGTGATATTCATCTTGGACTCTCTTATGATTTATTACAACTAGAACAGCTTATGGTGACCATAAATAATTTGAAGCCTACTATTATATTATTTACCGGAGATTTAATGGATGTACCTAATGAATACCCGCATCCAGAAAGAATTCCCCCGATTTTACAGAGGCTTCAGGCTCCTCTTGGAAAGTATGCCATATATGGTAACCATGATCACGGAGGATATGGAACAAATATCTATAAACAAGCCATTGAAGACGCAGGATTTAGACTTTTAGTAAATGAAGTTGACACGGTATTCATGCCTGATAAAAGCTACATTCATATTTGTGGACTCGATGATATTATGCTTGGGAATCCACAATATGAAGGAACACTAGGGCAATTACAGCCGGATATTTTTTCTATTGCTATGATTCATGAACCTGACGTTGCTGTCAAAGCAGCTCCTTTTCCAGTGGATCTTCAGCTCTCCGGCCATAGTCATGGAGGCCAAATTCAAATTCCTTTTTACGGTCCTTTGATTACACCGCCCTTTGGGACGGTTTACCCTGAAGGAATGTACGAAGTTGGAGATTCTAAAATGAAGCTTTATGTGAATAGAGGCTTAGGAACCACTCGCATTCCTTTTCGTTTTTTAGCTACGCCTGAAATTACGCTTTTCACCCTGCAATCAACATAAAAACGCCCTTACAGGGCGTTTTTATGTTGATTGTCTTTTTTTAGCTGATCATGACCGCCTAATTCTAGTCTTAAAGAAATAAACCAGGCTCAAAAACTTCTGTTCAGCCATACACTACAAAGACAACTGACAAGGAGGTTAAAATATGTACTATCAATATCCCTATACAGGATATCGTAATATTCCAAATGGCGACGAGCGCTTTTTTGGATTTCCTTTTGTTGCTGGCTTAGCTGGTGGGCTGCTTGGCGGACTAGCTGTTGGCGGTTTTGGAGGCAGACCTGGGTGCTGTCCACCACCTTATCCTTATCCAGTTCCGTTTTACGGCGGTGGATTTCCTGGAGGAGGCTACCCTGGTGCCGGCTATGGAGGCGGTGCTCCTGTTTATAACACATACTACGGACCTGGATACGGTCCTGTTGGTCCCATTCCTAGATAATACCATGACTAAAAAGCCGAGCACTCGGCTTTTTTTATGTTATTCTTGATCGTCGCAAAGAGCATATTGACAAAAAATCTCTTGACTATTAATAGAGAGCTCATGGTCTTTTTTTATGACGTAATGATAATTCCCTTCTTGGTCTTGTTCTCGTGCTTTTACATTATCAGCAAGCATAACTTCAAGCCACTTCCACACTTTTTTTTTCAAATGTGTATCCAAGATAGGAAATAAAATTTCTACTCGTTTCACCATATTTCTTGTCATCATATCTGCAGATGAAAAGAAAAACTTTTCCTGTTTATTATGATGAAAATAATAGATTCGGCTATGCTCTAAAAATCGTCCGACAATGCTTCTTACTCTTATATTCTCGCTAACGCCTTGAATTTGAGGGCGCAGGCAGCACGCTCCTCTAACAATGAGTTCGATTGTCACACCAGCTATAGAAGCTTCATATAGCTTCATAATTAAAATTTTATCCGTCAATGAGTTCATTTTCCCAATGATTCTTCCATTGCCATACCGTCTATGATAATGGATTTCCTGATCAATGAGGTGCAAAAAATCATTTCTTATATCAAATGGTGCAACGGATAAATGATGATATACTGGTTTTTGCGTATAGCCACTTAAGTAATTAAAAAAATTGGCCGCATCTATCCCGATGTTTCGGTTGACAGTAAAAAGACTTATATCCGTATAGATCTTTGCTGTGGCATCGTTGTAATTCCCAGTACCAAGATGAACAAACCGTTTAATATGCTCTCCTTCTCTTCTCACCACGAGCGTAATTTTACCATGCGTTTTTAAATGCGTCATTCCATATATCACGTGGCACCCTGCCCACTCTAGCTCTTTAGCCCATTGCACATTATTCTCTTCATCAAACCTCGCTTTTAGTTCAACTAGTACCGTCACTTGTTTACCTTTTGCAGCCGCTCGTTTTAATGCTTTAATAACGGGAGAATCTCCGCTTACCCTGTATAACGTTTGCTTAATAGCAAGCACATTTTCATCGTCTGCTGCACCGTTAACAAAATCGAGTACCGGCTTAAACGATTCATAAGGATGGTGAAGCAAAATATCTCTTTGAATCATTTGATCGAAAATATTTTGATACGGGTGTAACTCTGTTGTAAGCTTAGGAATAAAGGCTTTTTCAGCCAACTCTTCATGCGTAGATTTAAGTAATCTATAAAACGAAAATAAACTGGTTAAATCCAGCTGTCCTTCGATCTCATACACATCTTCATCGTCAATTTCAAGTACTGACTTTAAATACGCTAGTACACCCTGATCATATGGACTCTTAATCTCAAGACGAACAGCCGCTCCCCATTTTCGCTTCTGCAATTCTTCTTCAATTTCTTTTAGTAAATCTTGAGCGTCTTCTTCGTGAATAGTCATATCTGCGTTGCGGGTAATTCGAAATTGAGAAACGGAAGAAACGCGATATCCCTTAAACAACTTCTTAATAAAATAGGCAATCACATCCTCTAGCAATACAAATAGACGGGTAGAATCTGATGTGGCTATTTCAATGTAGCGCGTTAGCATCGAAGGTACTTGAACGATAGCTAGCCTTCCTTTTATTTCAGCAATTTGCTGCTCATCATTTAAATTTTCTGAAAGGACGACTGCTAAGTTCAAGCTTTTATTCATCAACATAGGAAACGGCCTATAGGTATCAATAGCCATAGGAGTTAATACGGGAAAGATTTGCTCGTCAAAATACTGTTCAAGCTTATCTAGATTTGATTTCTCCAGCTTTTCAACCGCAATGATTTCCACGCCGTATTTCTGTAATTCGGGAAGAAGTGTATGAATATACGTATCATACTGCTGCTTGATTATATCGTGGTTTTGTTTGGAGATAGAAAATAGCTGCTGTTTAGGAGTTAAGCCTGCTTTGTTTTCAGGTTTGCTAAATCCAGCTTTCACTTGATCTTTTAATCCGGCTACCCGAATCATAAAAAACTCATCCAAATTTGAACTGAAAATTCCTAGAAATTTAAACCGCTCAAGCAAAGGGTTTTTCGTATCTACTGCTTCTTCCAGCACCCGCTTGTTAAAAGCCAGCCAGCTTAATTCACGATTATTGTAATAAGCTGAATCAGCCACTTGTATGGTTTGCTTATAAGTGCGATTACTTTCTAACATTAGCCTCACCTTCCAGGATAATGGATTTAATCTAGTTAGCTATACTGAATATTCTAACCGATTCAGCGTTATTCTAAAGCTTAGCAAATTCAAGAACAATATTTTTTTTCACTACTTTTTCTAGATGCTTTTTCTGTTTTTCAGCCTCATATTGTTCAGGACGAAAGGTTTTTGTACATAATAGTTTAATCGTAACTGTGTTTTCATCGCTTTTCATGTCAATATGTTGAATAACATTTCGCTTTGTTGCATGTAAACCGTCAGCTATTTTTAAAACCGCACCGAGCAGCTGGACTTTTTTTTGTTCTTTTTTTGTTAACCACTTTTTAAAAGGAGCAACATATTGCCTAAAAGAAGACTTCCCTTTATATGAAGAAACAAGTGCCAGCTTTAAACGTTCTTTATGTGAAATTCCATCGATTGTACGATTAGCAAGCACATAAAACGTATGCTGGCTGCTTGATTCCGCATCAATATACTCTCCTATATCATACACTTGCGCAGCTTTTATAAGAAGCGCTAAGTCATCCTCTTTTAAATCAACCGGTCCCTGCTCCTTAAGATGCTGAAAAATCATAATAGCTGTGCGGGTAAGCTGTTTGACATAATCTTTATTTATTTCAAACTCTTCCATTATTTCTTGAAAACTTTGCTGTATGACATCGGGGTACATTGGCTGGATATTAGCATCAGACGCTTCCTTAAATAACACCCCTTCTCTTAAGCCTTTGCGACTTAAGATGAAGCGAGTCGCGTTGACTGTTTCATATAATGATTGAAATACTTCAATCGCTGGCAAAATTGTATCCGCACGATCTTTTGACAAGCGGTCTAGCTTTTGAAGATTGTGATAAGACAATGAGTCTATAGCGGATTTCACATGCAATATATCAGCTAAATTCATTTCATATTGATGCAGCCCGGCGAGAGGATAGTGGATAAAACCTTGATGCACTTGCACCATAGTTCTTGCACTTCCTCCAATTGCTACAATCGGAACTTGGCGATTTAAAAGCCACGGGACAGCATGGAAATACCGGATCAGGAAATCGCGGATTTTTACTTTTTCTTCTGCAGTGGGAATATTGCCTTTGACGAACTGCAGACGCAGAGATAAGGCACCGAACGGAAAGCTGTGGTACTGCACTAACTCTCGATTGCGAAAATACGTAACTTCCGTACTTCCCCCACCAATATCAATTGTAATGGCTTCTTCGATCGAAGTGGAATGAATAACGGCAACAAAGCCGTAATACGCTTCTTCATATTCAGACAATAGTTGAATAGAAAAGCCCGTTTCTTTTTTTACAAGCTCTAGAACTTCTTTTGCATTAGCCGCTTGACGGATGGTAGCTGTGGCCACACAGGTAACGTGCGGCAGCTGCTGATGCTTGATAATAACTCCAAACGTTTTAAGCGTATCAAGCAAGGTATATATTCCTTTAGCCGTTAACATTCCTTCTTTACTTAAATAATTTCGAAGCCGTGCAGCTACTTTCACGTTTTCAACTTGCTTAAATCCTCTGCCTTTTTTGTATTCATAAATAACAAGGCGTATCGTATTTGAACCTATATCAATCAGTCCATGTTTATAAGTCAATGTAATTTCAACACCTTTTTTAAAATAACTTTATGCTCACAAAGGTCACTTTTACTTTTTTCAACCGTATACTGTTACAACATAGTCATATATCAAAGGAGCGAAGTTAATGAGATATATAGTAAAGCGCGGTGAAACCTGGCAAAGCGTTTCAGGTGACTACCGGACTCCGGTTGAAGATCTGTGGATGGCTAATCCTTTTGTAAGCCATAGTACGCTGAAGCCTGGGCAAGTAATCATCATTCCAAACCTCCCTGATAAAGAGCTCATTCCTTACACGATCCACGTGTTTATTGCTGAAAAGCAGCTTGAATTACGAAGAAATAATATCATACAAAAAGTCTATCCCATTGCAGCAGGAAAAATGCTGAGCGCAACCCCTACTGGAGACTTTGTTATCGTTAACCGGGAGCCAAACCCCGGGGGGCCTTTTGGCACAATGTGGCTAAGCTTGTCTAAAAAGTCATATGGCATTCACGGAACAAATGATCCAAGTTCTATTGGAAAAGCCGTATCCAAAGGATGCATTCGCATGTATAATGCCCAAGTAAATGAGCTAGCTCAAATTGTGCCAAATGGGACTGGTGTTTATATTCGACCTTCTCGACGAATGGCTCAATAGTTCGGGATTTACTAATCAATGATGGTTTAACTGTGGGAGCAGCATTTTTTTAAAAATAGAAAGTATGGCGTGCTGTTCCACTTTACTTGTATAAGGAAGCGTAACAAAACAAACCCTATACATAGGAAATTTCATTAATTACCAAAATACTTCTTCGTGTAATTATTTTCAAATGGGACAAGACACGCTATAATGAACGTATCAGCTTTCACCTTATAGGTTGAACAGCTGATATGATAGAAAGGGAGTGAACGTATGTCTCAAGCAAATGGACAAGGCTCTTTGACCCCGTCTGTATCTGAGATTGCACAAGCTATTTTCACTGTAAATCGTCACGCAAAAGCTGCTCCTGATCCTAAGCAGTTATATACGTTAAAGAAAATTGCATTAGATCAACTAATTTTAGAAGGAAAAGCCAAAAAAGAAGGACTTCACTTTTCGCCAAACCCTGGTAAAAGTCAACAAAAATCAGATGTACTTGTATCAGTTGGAGACTACTTTTTCCATATGCCTCCAAAGAAAGAAGACTTCAAAGAGTTATCACACCTCGGCCATTTAAACCATCAGTATCGAAATCCCAAAACGACTATGTCATTATCTTATGCGAAGCGCTTATTATCTAAATATACGGGTCATCTCGTACAGCCGGCGAAAAGCCCTGTTTCGACTCCAAGAAAACGGCAAGCACCTGTGTTTAAACCGCTGGGTAAAAGTTATTTTTAAAAAAGTGCCTGAAGTGGAGCAATCTGCTTTCAGGCACTTTTTTGTGATCCTACAAAATATAGAGATCGATCAACTCAACAAGCTCTCCGATTTCCGGCTTACTTACTTGTCCTTCCGCTCCTACCATCTTTCCCTTGTGACGTAAATCTTCTGTGATAAGAGAAGAGAAGATAATGACTGGAAGTATAGAAAGCTGAGGATTTTCTTTCACTTTTTTAGTTAAATGATGCCCATCCATTTGCGGCATTTCTATATCTGTAATAAGCAGCTGGACTTGATCACTGATTTCCACACCTTCATCGATCACTGAGCTCAGATAGTTCCACGCCTCCTCACCGTTCTCAAAAAATCCCGTGTTCTCATAACCTGCTTGTGCAAGAGTATCTTCAATCATTCGGCGCAGCAGCGGTGAGTCTTCAGCTACGACAATCTTTTTATTAGAGCGTTCCCTAGCCCCTAGCTTTTTGATTTTCGACTGATTAATACCCGCATCAGGGTTCACGTCAGAAATCAGCTTTTCAAAGTCTAACAGCAGAATCATTTGACCGTGTAATTTTACCACTCCAGTAATCTGCGTTTCCAAACCTTGATACAAATCTGAAGGCTTCTCAATTTCTTTCCAAGAAATACGGTGAATTTGCGTCACTGCATGGGTATGAAAGACAATTTTTTGCTGATTGAACTCTGTAACAATTAACTTATCTTTTTCCGGCGTATTTGAAGGTTCCATTTTTAATGCTTTTGCTATGTCAACAACAGGAAGTACTTCCCCTCTTAGCTCTATAATACCTTCTATGTAAGAATGCGCATTGGGAACAGGTGTAATAGATACGGGATTAATAATCTCTCTAACTTTTACTACATTAATGCCAAACCAAACATTTCCTATCTCAAATTCGACAATTTCCAGTTCGTTTGTACCACTTTCCAACAGTATTCCTTTATCTGGATTCATATACTTACTCCTCTCATCTCACCTGCTTATCTAATAGTCCATATTTCCCATTATAGTGACGGCCTCTTATATCCGTAAAGAAAAATTTTCTTATTTTGTTATCCTTTTTCCCTAAAACATATACATAAAATATTGTTTTATGAATTAACAGAATATTATATACTATATAAAAACATGAGCGCCGATCCCTTTCGTCTCATCCTCTGCTCAGTTTTTTAATTGCTCTACTTTACTTCTCTATACTAGCTTATGAACTTGATTCAAACGACTACTCCTATTCGAACGAGGTGTAATTTATGAACAGAGGATTACAAAAAGAAGAAACAAAAAAACGCATCCAAAAAGCCGCTATCTCTTTATTCCAACAGCAGGGATATCAAAAAACGACTGTGTCTCAAATTACCCATGAAGCGGGTGTAGCAAAGGGAACATTTTTTAATTACTTCAAAACAAAAGAAGAAGTTCTTCACTACCTTGGAATTAATTTTACAAACCGTATCTCCTACAAATTAGAACAGCTCCTTCAAACAGAAGAATCAACTGCTGCCATTGTTAAACAACTGTTTTTATTACTAGCACAATCAAACGAAGAAGCGAACCCTCACCTAATCCGTTCTTGGTTTCATATTGCTATTACCAACAGTTCCTTTCAACAATCCGAAATTCTTCAAATTGAAAAAATGCGTACTCATTTCACAAAAGTTTTTCAAACAGGACAAGACCGAGGTGAACTTATAGTCGATATCCCTGCCGAAGAAATGGCTTCTATTGCTATACTTAATTTTTTTGGCACACTTCTTTACTGGTGTACCAACCAACCCGACTCTGCTACCCTTCAAGAAAGAATAGACAAGTCGGTTACTCTTCTATTTAGAGGGTTTCTTATTCATTCCTAAAAGCCTGTTCACAAATTTTTAACAAGAAATCGAAGATAGCTGTGGACTCTACAGCCAAAACGGTTTATACTACACAAAGTGAATGAATAATCTTAAAAGAAGGTGTTCGTAATATGAAAGGCTCCGTCATTCTTTTTAATGACGATAATGAAATGACCATTATTGAAAACGTAGAAGAAGCTGTATATCAAGATATTAAAGAACAAGAAGGCTCTGATCACTGCGTTGTAACATTGGACGATCATGAAGTTGATTTTGGCTACGTTTCCCCCGTTTATTGGCGTGAAGGCCAAATCCACACTGACTAATATACAAGACCTGCATATATATGCAGGTCTTTTTATGCGCTTATTATTTTGAATCTAGAATTGAACGTGAAGCAAGGAACCTCTGATTTCCTAACACATACCTCAGCACATTCGCAGCTAAAAACAGGGTTAACAACTATATAGAAAGGGTACATTTCAAGTAATAGAAGCTGCGTTTTATTTTAAAAAAGGAGGTTTATGTTATGAGTTCTTATCGCAAAAATATGAATCACTATCCTCACTCATCTCAGTACACACCTTACCAACACTATTACGCGAAAGAAGCTGATCGTATTTTAACGACTATGAGTACAAACTTTAATAAACAGCATTTGAAATCTCTTATCGACGATGCGTTAGATAACAGAGACGAAGAACAATTTTATGAACTAACAACTGCTTATAATAAGCTATATAACGCCTAACTTAAAACCACTATTTGCAAAATGCGCAAATAGTGGTTTTTTACCTATTTTCATTGTGATAAAATGAGTTGAAAATACGCGGAAGGATTTGAAACCATGGAGCACTTAATCAATAAACGTGTCAAAGAAATTGAACTATCAGGAATACGTACATTTTATAATATGGTCTCACAATACCAAGATGTTTTATCCCTCACAATTGGACAACCTGATTTCTTAACACCACAGCATGTAAAAGAAGCGGCAAAATCTGCAATTGATGGTAACCAAACTTCTTATACCCACAATGCTGGAACAATAGAACTGCGCGAGGCAGCAGCTCAATTTGTCAAAGAAAAATATGACTTGCACTATAACCCAGCGGATGAAGTGATTGTGACCATTGGAGCTAGTCAAGCAATTGACATTGCTCTTCGCACCATTTTAGAAGAAGATTCTGAAGTTATTTTACCTGGACCTGTTTACCCAGGATACGAACCGCTTATCCGGTTAAACGGCGCTAAACCTGTACATATTGATACAACCGAAACAGGATTTCGACTAACAGCGGATTTAATCCAACAACATCTGACGTCTAAAACAAGATGCGTCATCTTACCTTATCCGTCTAACCCTACAGGCGTGACGTTGTCCCAGCAAGAATTAGAAGAAATTGCCGCTCTTTTAAGCGATAAAAATATTTTTGTACTATCTGATGAAATATACAGCGAGCTCGTTTTTGATAAAAAACATCAGTCCATTGCCTCCATTTCCTCTATGAGAGAGAAAACAATTGTTATTAACGGAGTATCAAAGTCTCATTCTATGACGGGCTGGCGAATTGGCCTTTTATTTGCTCCTTCTTATTTAGCCAAACATATATTAAAAGTTCATCAATACAACGTGAGCTGTGCTTCTTCTGTCTCTCAAGCAGCTGCACTCGAGGCACTGACAGCAGGTAAAAACGATGCGGTGGATATGAAAAAAGAATACGAACAAAGGCTGAATTATGTGTATGACCGATTAGTAAACATGGGATTTGACGTAGAAAAGCCGACGGGTGCTTTTTATATCTTCCCTTCTATTCAGAACTTCCACAGCAATTCATTTGATTTTGCCCTGGAGTTAGTAAAAGAAGCAGGTGTTGCACTAGTACCCGGCAGCGCTTTTTCTTCCCACGGGGAAGGATATGTACGCCTGTCGTATGCGTATTCCATGAACACGCTGCGTGAAGCCTGTGATCGAATTGAAACTTATCTTACATCTCGTCAATCACGCTAAGCCGATGGTAAGAAGTGTATGCATTTTTTTGTGAGTGACAGCACATAAGAGCGGGTATACTAGAAGCATATAAATTGACTTCAATAGTGTATCATTATAAAATGTGCATCGATTCACTAAAGAAATACATACTTTTAACGGAGGTTTTTATTATGACAAAAGATTTTTTTGATGTGGTAAATGAACGTACATCGATTCGAGAATATGACTCTTCAGCTAAATTAACCAAAGAAGAATTAACGGAACTTTTAGAAGCAACAGTGAAGTCACCATCAGCTTGGAACTTACAGCACTGGCATTTCGTTGTTATTACAGATCAAGATGCGAAAGAACGTCTACTTCCAATTGCTTACAACCAAAAACAAATTACAGAAGCAGGCGCTGTAGTAGCTGTTTTAGGTGATTTAGAAGCCAATAAAAATGTAGATGACGTGTATAATCCACTAGTCGAAGCAGGTCACATGACAGAAGACGTAAAAAATATTTTGTCAGGACAAATTAACGGCGCTTATAAAAACGGTGCTTTCGCCCGCGATGCAGCGTTTACGAATGCTTCTCTTGCATCTATGACATTCATGCTTGCAGCAAAAGCAAAAGGATTAGACACTTGCTCAATGGGCGGATTTAACGCTCAAAAATTTGTAGAAGAATTTAAAATTGAGGATCGATACATTCCAGTTATGCTTATCTCAGTTGGAAAAGCGGCTAAAGAAGCACACGCTAGCGACCGTTTACCATTAGATCAAGTTACAACTTGGATTTAACAAAAAACCCTGCGGCTGCAGGGTTTTTCTATTTAACTAAATGGATTTCACCATACCTCCGTCGATTAGAAACGACTGGCCTGTCATATATGAATTCGCTCCCGAGACAAAGAAAGCAACGGCTTTTGCAAACTCTTCAGGCTGACCGTAGCGCTTAAGAGGAATTTGGTTTCTCATCTCTTCTTCAATTTTTGAAACGTCTACTCCCATTTTTTCAGCACGAGTGGTATCTAGCTCTTTCACTCGGTCTGTTGCAATTCTTCCTGGGGCAACCGTGTTAATTAAGATACCGTCCTCTGCTAGTTCTGAAGCAAGTGTTTTGGTAAGCCCCACTATTCCTGTACGGAAGGTATTTGACAGAATAAGTCCAGCAATTGGCTCTTTAATGGAAGAAGAAGCAATATTGACAATACGTCCTCCGCTCTTTTTCATAACGGGCACTACCTCACGAATGATACGAATATAACTGAGGAGATTTAACTCAAATGCACGCTTCCAATCATCATCTGTTAACGAAAGGAAGTTCCCTGCTTTAGGACCTCCTGTATTATTAATTAAAATATCAATGGTTCCAAACGTATCTACTGTATATTGAATAACATCTTGAATGTCTTGAGTTTTCGTGACATCTGCCGTTTTATGTAACACTTGTCCGCTTCCAAGGTATGAAATCTCTTCCGCTACTTGGATTAGTTTCTCTTCTGAACGACTTGCAATCATAACGTTTGCGCCTTCTTCTGCGAGCCTGGCAGCAATCGCTTTGCCAAGCCCTTGGCTCGCCGCAAATACAAGCGCTGTTTTTCCTTTTAATTCAACATCCATTTCTTTCACCTCGTCTAATAGTTCGAATCTTTTTAACTTTATCACGTTCTCGTCAAATTCTTCAATAAATATGAAATAATTTCTTTTTTTCATATGGTATACTTAATTATCTGAAAATTATTTCTTAAAGGAGGCAAAAAAGCAGTGTATAAAAAGCAATGCTTTGTCTTTCATCAAAATAAGCCTGTAACATGTACGGTACGATCATATACATCAAATGACTTCGATGAGTTGATTCGGATTCAAGAAGAAAGCTTCCCCCCTCCTTTCCCTTCTGAATTATTATGGAGCAACGATCAGTTAAATAACCATGTGTCCCTTTTTCCGGATGGAGCGCTATGCGTGGAGATAGACGGGACAATATGCGGATCTATCACAAGCGCGATTGTTTCAGTGGAAGGAAATGAAGCTCACACATGGGATGAAGTAACAGGAAGCGGATATATTCATACGCACGACCCTTCTGGTAATACACTTTATGTAGTGGACGTATGCGTCACTCCTTCGCATCGATCGATGGGGCTTGGGAAGCTGCTTTTGCAGTCTTTATATGAAGTTGTGATTCATTACAAGTTAGAAAGGCTGCTTGGTGGATGCCGCATCCCTGGATACGCATCAGTGTCTTCCTTGTACACGCCCGTTGAATACATGAACCTTGTATCAGCTGGAACTCTCTACGACCCGGTTATGACCTTTTTAATGCGCTGTGGCAGATCGCCTATTGGTCTCGCAGCAAACTATATTGAAGATGAAGATTCACACAACTACGCCGTACTAATGGAATGGAAAAATCCATTTTATACGGCTATTCAAAAAGAGGCTGAGACAAAAATAGTTTAGCCCAAGTGAAAAACGAACCATTAATCAACACGTTTGATTGGTGGTTCGTTTTTTTGTGATGGTGAATATAGTTTTATCTGTTTCGTTCCTTCTAGCAGTCCAGCTCATCTATCTCATGTGTTCGTCTTTAGGTTGAATTCATTTAGTTATGTCTCAGCCTCTTTTTAGATTATTGAACTTCTTCAATGCTCCACTCTAGCTCTTTATGAGTGAGAACAAGATGCGCCTGCAATTTACTCATCTCTTTGTGCTCAAACCGATCATTATACATTTCATTCATGTCGTCAAAGTCACCGATTGTATACAAAGGAATTTTAATATCTCTACGCGATTGCACCATGTGTTCAAAATCAATAAACAAACCGTCATTCGTTAAAGTAAGAAGCGTATTTGCTAACACGAGCGGCAATATTGGATATTCTAACTTCTTCCTTCTAAATACAAATCTTTTTTGCTTAATTTCTGACATTTTCAACGGAATGATTCGGCTTAAAATATGCTTCATATCATATACGTCTCGAAAATAGATTTTGTTATAAAATCCATCATCATGAGCTAAATAAACAAATTGATTACCGAGTTTATTATTAAATGGCGAATTGAGCGGTTTTTTTAAATGACCTAAATACAGCAGCGCTGCAATATCTTGAGGTTCTAACAAATCTAACGAAGATACATCCTCAAAATCAATCCAACAAAAATCACCATAATTATAAACATCATCTTCTGCTAAAAGATGAATTTGTTCTTCTTCTACGTAGTCCATATGGGTTTGGTAATGGTAATCACTGTCTTCAAAACCGTGCTTTAACAATAATATATTTGCAAGCGGCGTAGGAAGGGAATGATAAAACTCTTTAAATTCAATTCCATATGTAATAAAGCATTTTTTATTTACATGGCCATTAATATAAACGATATCTCTTATTTCATCTGCTTTACTCAACCGTTCTAACCACCTTATTGATTGATTCTGTGATCGATATGTAACCGTTCTACTGATTTATATATTATACTTCTAAAATAAACAATGTGTAAATATATATTGTTGGCAATTTCTTTTGTATTCACTGCCTCTTCTACTGATCATTTTATTTGATAGGAAAGAAAGGTATAGAGCTGATTGTGAATGTGGTAGAATGTGTGTATCTTATTAATTAGCATGTATGAACACGGAGGTATACAAAATGGATGTTCGCCATTTGCATTACTTAACAGAAGTGGCTAAACATAAAAATTTCACAAGAGCTTCTGAAGCGCTGCATATTTCGCAACCTTCTCTCAGTAAAATGGTTAAATCATTAGAAGAAGAGCTCGGCACACCTTTGTTTGATCGCGCTGGCAAACAAGTTCAGCTTACCGATGCAGGAATAATTGTGTACGAGCAAGCAGAAAGCATTTTATCTTCTCTCCGAGATTTATCGGATTCCCTCTATGATTTAATGCATTTAAAAAGAGGAACCATTAAAATAGGCATTCCCCCTATTATTGGTACATTGTTTTTTCCTACTATTATTAAAGCATTTCGAGAGCAATACCCTGAGATTCATATTCAATTAGTGGAATATGGCGCTAAAAAAATGCAAAAATTTGTGGAACAAGGAGAAGTGGATGTGGGCGTAGTTTTACTTCCAGTTGATGAAAACATGTTTTTTACGACTCCTTTAGCCCGAGAAACACTGCAGCTTGTTGTTCATAAATCTCATCCGTTGGCTCAGCATTCTACGATTTCATTAAAAGAGTTAAAAGACGAAACGCTTATTTCCTTTCATGAAGACTTCACCATGCATGAAATGGTCTATAACGAATGTTTAAAAAATGGTTTTACACCTAATATTGCTTTTAAAAGCTCTCAGTGGGACTTCATTGGAGAGCTGGTAGCTGCTAATCTCGGCATTGCTCTTTTCCCTTATTCATTATGCGAAAAGCTTGATTTGGAGCATGTGAAAGTAATTAATCTCGAGAATGCTATTCCGTGGGAAATTGCTTTAATCGTAAAAAAAGATCGCTATATCTCTTACGCTACACAGGCTTTTATTGATTATATTAAAAGTACAGTTTAACAAAGCTGAGACAAAAGTAGTTTAATTAAAAATCCGAACGAGTTTGATTCTTGATAGAAAATCCAACTCGTTCGGATTTTTTTCATGGCGGTGTAATAAGTCATTCATACTAAATCATTTATCCCATTGGTTCGTCTTTAAATTGAATTGATTTAGGCATGTCTCCATCTCTTTTATTAAATAATTAGACCTTATATTTCACAAATTCTTTTTTGAAAAGGTTACCAACGCATTTGTAAAGAGATTTCTTTCAACTATAACTAAAAAGAATAGTTATCATAGTTATTATATATTTCATATTATAGTCGATTTTTTGTAAGATAAGTGTGTAGCATTCATTTACTGAAGTTGTATCCCCATTTGCAAAATCCAAATAGTTTCTCTTTTCCCATGATGGAGTCGTCTTTTCAGCATAGACGACTCCATTATTGTCTCAACAAACTAGAAATGAATGAATAAAAACATAAATAAAGGAGGCTAATCATGAAACTGATTATGGTGATTTTACAGATTTTATTACTAACGGCTCTGTTTTTAATAGGAGAAAGTATTTCACAATGGTTTGACCTCCCAGTGCCAGGTAGTATCATCGGATTTTTCTTACTGTTTTTCTTACTGTACTTTAAAGTAATTAAATTAAGCTGGGTTGAACAAGGTGGAACACTGTTAGTGGGAGAACTATTACTATTTTTCATACCAGCCGTCGTTGGACTCATCAATTATGGAGATGTATTGATGCATTTTGGAATCCAGATTGTGATTATTATCACAATCAGTACGATTATTGTGATGTCTGTAACAGGAATCATTGCAGAACATATTTCAAGAAGAAAGGAAGGTTCGCTAAAATGACATTACTCACATGGATTGCTCTTCCGCTTACACTGCTCGTTTATGTCGGTACAAAAGTGCTCTATAAAAAATATAAGTCTATGCTAGTTTCCCCTATTTTACTAGCCCCCATTCTTTTAATTGGCATCTTATTAGTGACGAATGGCTCTTATGATCATTATAAGCAAGGTGCCAGTGCTATTAGCTTTATGCTTGGACCAGCAACCGTTGCTTTTGCTGTTCCTATGTTTAAGTATTTTGATTTGCTCAAAAAACACCGTGTTGAAATCAGCTTAAGCGTAGGGCTTGGCACGTTTGCTGCCATGATATCTTCCATGCTGTTAGCATTAGTGTTTCATTTACAATCAACGCTGGTTCATAGCTTGATTCCAAGATCGGTTACGATTCCTATTGCTGTTAATGTATCTCAGACGCTAGGAGGAGATCCGAATATTACCATTATGTTTGTGATTATAACCGGTGTAGTAGGATGTATGGTCGCTCCAAAACTGATTAAGCTCCTCGCACTGCACTCTTCTCTAGCAAGAGGTCTTCTTTTAGGAGTAGCTTCTCATGGGACAGGTACAGCAAGAGCTTTTGAATTTGGAAAAATTGAAGGTACTTTTTCTAGCCTTGGCATGATCGTAGCAGCACTTCTTACAATGCTGTTTGCGAATATGCTTCTGCCTACTATTTTCGCTTAAAAGATAAAAAAGGTGTGATCATATATGATCACACCTTTTTATTATCCAATATGAAAAGTTGATTTTACAAACTCAATAACTTCTTCCGTAGAAGACATTGATAGAATTGTATCTAAATGAGGTTCGATATCAGCTTTTGATAATTGACGGATTTGAGAACGAGCTTTCAGAATAGATGTTGCACTCATTGAGAATTCATCTAAGCCTAAACCTAAAAGAATTGGAATTGCAATCTCATCTCCTGCCATCTCTCCACACATGCCTACCCACTTACCTTCTTTGTGAGCCGCTTTGATTACCATATTCACCAAGCGAAGAATCGCTGGGTTATACGGTTGATATAAATAAGACACGCGCTCATTCATGCGGTCAGCAGCAAGCGTGTATTGAATTAAATCATTTGTTCCGATAGAGAAGAAATCTACTTCTTTAGCAAATAAATCTGCGATTACCGCTGAGGAAGGAATCTCTACCATCATCCCTACTTCGATGTCTTCCGAAACTTGGACGCCTTCTTGTTGAAGTTTAGCTTTTTCTTCTAAAAGAATAGCTTTTGCTTGACGGAACTCATCAACAGTAGCAATCATAGGAAACATAATTTTCAGATTACCGTATACGCTTGCACGTAGAAGCGCACGAAGCTGTGTACGGAACATGTCTTGCATCTCTAGACATAAGCGAATGGCACGGAATCCTAAGAATGGGTTCATTTCTTTTGGTAAATTTAAATAAGGAAGCTCTTTGTCTCCACCAATATCAAGAGTACGAACAACCACTGGTTTACCTTCCATACGTTCAAGAACTGTTTTATAAGAAGTAAACTGCTCTTCTTCCGTCGGAAGATCTTCGCGGCCCATATATAAGAATTCTGTACGATAAAGGCCAACGCCTTCGCCGCCGTTTTCTAATACGCCTTTTACATCTTCTGGTGTACCAATGTTAGCTGCAAGTTCAACGTGATGATCATCAGCTGAAACCGTTTTTTCATTTACAAGCTTAGCCCACTCAGCTTTTTGTTCTGCATACTCAGCGGCTTTTTTCTCGTAAGCTTTTACTGTTTCTTCGCTTGGATCAACGATAACTTCGCCATCTAAACCATCGACAATTACTAATACGCCGTTTTGAATGTCTTCCATAACTGTTTTTGTACCTACAACAGCTGGGATCTCCATGGAACGCGCCATAATTGCTGAGTGAGAAGTACGTCCGCCAATATCTGTTGTAAATCCTTTTACGAACTTACGATTTAACTGTGCTGTATCAGACGGCGTTAAATCTTCTGCGATAATGACAACTTCTTCTGAGATTAAGCTTGGATTTGAAACGTTTACACCTAAAAGATGAGCTAATACACGTTTTGTTACATCACGGATATCAGCAGCACGTTCTTTCATATATTCGTTGTCCATTGACTCAAACATATTAATGAACATTGCCGCTACTTCATCAAGTGCATGTTCAGCGTTTACATTTTCATTTGTAATTTTATCTTTAATTGGATTAATAAGTTCAGGATCGCTTAGAACTAATAAGTGAGCTTCAAAGATTTCTGCTTTGTCATCTCCAAGTTCTTTACGAGCGTGCTCTCTAATAATTTCAAGTTCTGATTTTGACTTTTCTAGCGCAGCTTCTAGACGTGCTACTTCTGCTTCAACTTCAGTTACTGATTTTTTTTCAACGGTTAATTCTGGATTTTCTAGACGAAATGCTTTAGCAATAGCAATGCCGCTAGAAGCGGCAATGCCTTGAATTTCCTTTGTCATTATTCGCCTAATCCTTCTTTGCTCATTGTATCTTCAAGAGCAGCAAGTGCATCTGCTTCGTCAGAACCTTCTGCAGAGATAGTGATTGTAGCGCCTTTTTGAATACCTAAAGACATAACGCCCATGATTGATTTTAAGTTTACAGTTTTACCGTTGAATTCTAAGTTGATATCAGAATCAAATTTGCTTGCTGCTTGTACTAAAGTTGTTGCTGGACGTGCATGAATTCCTGAGTCTGCTGTTACTGTAAATGTTTTTTGTGCCATGTTAAATCAATCTCCTTTTTACTTTGAAATGTTAATAATATTTGCTTCTTGTTGAGAAACTTGGCCCTGCTTTAAGATATCAATTTTTTCATCAGCTTGTAAATTCGTGAAAATGATCGGCGTAATCGTCGATGGCGCATTTTCTTTTACAAAGTCTAAATCAATTTTCAATAGAGGCTGTCCTTTTTTCACTTCATCGCCTTGGGCAACTAAAGCTTCAAAACCTTCGCCTTTTAAATTAACTGTATCAATACCAACGTGAATTAAAATTTCACGTCCAGTCGTTGATTCAATACCTAAAGCATGTTTCGTCGGGAATAAGTTTACTATTTTTCCGTCCACCGGTGCAACTACTGTGCCTGTTTTCGGAATAATCGCAAAACCGTCACCCATTAATTTTTGTGAAAATACCTGATCTGGTACTTCCGATAAAGGTACCAATTCTCCCTCAATCGGTGAAACAATATCATTACCATTATCGCTTCCTACTTCAGATGTTGCAACAGGTTTTTCAATTGTTTTTGTCTCTTCTTTTGTGACAACCGGTGTTTTGCCATTCATAATGTCTTGAATTTGACCTTTTAACGTGTCAGATTTCGGACCGAAAATAGCTTGAATATTGTTACCAACTTCAAGAACACCAGCTGCTCCAAGTTTTTTCAAGCGGTTTTTATCAACATTACCTACGTCATCTACTGATACACGCAAACGCGTAATACAAGCATCTAAATGTGTAATGTTTTCTTTACCGCCAAGTGCAGCTAAAACATTTGTTGGAAGCTCTGCTGCTTCTACTTTTACATCTTCTTCTCCTTCTTCTTTATCTTCACGACCCGGTGTTTTCAAGTTAAATTTACGGATTGCAAAGCGGAAACCGAAGTAGTAAATAACTGCTAGAACTAAGCCTACTGGAATAACTAGCCACCATGCTGTACGGTTTTGCATAACTCCAAATAGAACGTAATCGATAACCCCACCTGAGAATGTCATACCGATTTTAACATTTAATAATTGCATAACCATAAATGATAAACCAGCAAATACTGCGTGAATTGCAAATAGTACTGGTGCTACGAATAAGAATGAGAACTCAAGCGGCTCTGTAATACCCGTTAAGAAAGATGTTAAAGCAGCTGAACCCATGATACCAGCTACATATTTTTTGTTTTCAGGACGAGCTTCGTGATAAATTGCAAGAGCTGCTGCTGGTAATCCGAACATCATGAACGGGAATTTACCAACTTGGAATGTTCCTGCTGTTAAAGGCACGCCATCTGCTAATTGAGCAAAGAAAATCTTTTGGTCACCGTGAATATGTTGACCTGCTTTATTAACGTAATCACCAAATTCAAACCAGAACGGAGAGTAGAATATGTGATGAAGTCCAAATGGAATTAATGAACGTTCAATCAATCCAAATACAAAAGCTGATAAAGTTGGGTTTGCATCAATCATGTTAGTAGAGAAAGCATTTAATCCGCTTTGAATTGGCGGCCAAATGAAAATCATAATAACACCTAAAACAATTGAAAATACCCCAGTAATGATTGGTACAAATCGTTTTCCCGCAAAGAACCCTAAATAAGATGGTAATTCAATATTGAAATAACGATTATACATGGATGAAGCTAAAATACCTACTATGATACCCCCGAATACACCTGTAGCTAACGTAGGAATTCCTAAGATGCTAGTGTAAGCTGGATTGGCACCCATTTTGTCAGGATCTAGTTGTCCTGTAGCAACTAAGATTGTGCTCATCGTTTTGTTCATAATTAAGTAGCCTACGATTGCAGCAATACCTGCTACACCGTCACCACCAGCTAAACCAACGGCAACACCAACGGCAAACAATAGCGACAAGTTGTCAAATACAATTTGACCCGCTTGTGACAAAACATTTGAAACCAATTGAACCCAGTCTGCACCAAGTGCCGGTACTGCATCCAACAATGTAGGGTTTTGAAGCGCTGTCCCTACTCCAAGTAAAATCCCTGCTGCCGGTAAAATCGCAACCGGTAACATAAGCGCTTTTCCGACTTTTTGTAATACTCCAAAAAGTTTTTTAAACATGGCGCTTACCTCCTTTTATATATTTAGTGTGCAACAAGCTATTTATTTGATACGTGAATCATTAACGCGCTTTCATAAAACGCTTTCTTTAACTGGAAAACTCCTTACATCTCCTAGTGTCCTGAAGCCTAAGCTTTAAATGATTGCGCTTTCTTATAACAAAAAAAGGCATGAGGAAAAAGAAACGATAAATGGATACACTCATCCAATTACACATCGCTTCATTTCTCACTCATGCCTGATCGTATCAGTAACACGTATTGAAATGATTTTATAAATCCGTTTTTGTTATAAGTCGCTGCAGATGCATCGTTAAGTAAACTGCTTCTGCTTCATACACAGGTAAATGTAACGCTTGCTGCATTACTTTTATCACTTTCCAAGACACATTGTAACACAGGGGATATTCTTCTTTCAATAGCAAAGCAATTTTTTTTGGCTCTTCTATTTTTTCTCCTGTTTTTACTCGATCAATCGCAAAATGCAAATGACGAATCAATCTCATATAGTGCACAGATTCTTTGTCTACCTGCAGATGAAGCGATTCTTCAATCACATTAATAATCGTTTGAATAAGCTGCGAGTCTTGATTCACTTCCAGCAGGTTTTTTTCAGTCAGCGCACTGTGGATATGAAGCGCAATAAAACCAATCTCTCCTACTGGAAGCTGCACGCCTATTTTGCGACTAATAATTTCTACCACTTCAGATGCGATCGTATATTCCTCTGGATATAAAGCTTTGGTTTCAAGTAAAAATGGATTTTTAAGCCCCATTCCCTGCTGAAAACGTTTTATCGCAAACGCGATATGGTCCGTCAATGAAATGTGTATATGCTCATTCAAAGGAATGTTAACACGTTTTTGAATGTGCGTTACAATATCATTCATCATTTCAATCACGTCTTCATCCACTTGCGCTAAAAGCTGCTTGTACTGTTCTTGCTCTTCTTCACTCTTTAACAAAAACATTTTCTCCACGGCTTTTGCATCGATTTCATCGCCTTTTTTCTTATTGAACCCTATTCCTTTCCCAATTAGCACAACTTCATCATAGGTAAGGTGTTTAGCAATTAATACATTATTATTAAGTACCTTTTCTACAAAAAAGGACTCTTTCACGAATCCTTCACTCCCCTGTTTCGGCTTTCTATTATTTGCTTTCCTATCTTACAAATAATACGCATAACCGTCAATTCATTTTTCTTTGTTTCAAATATTATTGAACTAAACTATTTGAGTTACGTATTATCTTAGTAGTTCTTCGCTGGAAACGCAATGTCTTTTTTGCTCGTCCCATAACAATTTTTCATAATAAAGTTTTGAAGCATAACGCTCAGAATGAATACACCCGCTTGTAAAAGCGTAAAAAGAACAAGTGAAGTGGTAACAGATACCAGCAACACCCCATAGTGAATCAGCAAAATATCTACTATACGGAGCCCCGCTATAATCATCCCAGCCCCCATAAAAAATTCTTTGGCTACACTCCAAACGAGGAGAATCGTAACAATACAAACGTAAATCATCGTGGCATTTACGGAATCATGAGTAGCCGACGCAAACCATCCCGTATAAAACCAATTATTATGAAAATATGCTAACAGCATAAACATAATAGTAGAAGTAATGGCGAGCATTCCGAGAAAAAATGTAGCGTAATGCACAAATGTCATATACCGTTCTGTTAGCCATACATACCAAATCTTTGAAATACTAAAGCCTATAGTCATTAAAGCGCCTGTATAAACTGTTTTCCACCAGTGATGTGTATAAATATCCCAGTGTAAAAATAATTCTTCAATCCCCATAAACATAGCTGAAATGATTAAAATATAGCGAAATTTCAATTGATAAGCAGCTACCACCATAGCCATGATTGGAAAAGCAAACGCTTGAGAAGTTAAGGATCCGAACAAATTATCAAAATATTCATGGGTCATAAAATCAGGATCGTAATCGTAACTTTCAAACACCACAAATACAACATACTCTAGTACATAAGCCATTCCAATGATAAAAAAGAGCAAAACGACTAGCTTTTTATCTTTTTTACGTATGAATACTGTAAGCAAAACGGCTGTGCTGATAATAATCAATGCAAAAAAAGCAGTATAATGAGGCATAGACGTCTCCCTTTTACGACCTAATTATTACTTAGAGTAAGACGTTTTAGCTAAATTATACATAGCTAGCTTCTATTCAAAAAAGCTTGAGATATAACTACATCAATCCAATCTAAAGGCGAACAAACGGGATACATGAGACAGTATAGATCGCTTTCTACACTGCAGTTGATTTCCGTGCAAGACTTCGCTTTCCGCGGGCGGCCGCTGAGCCTCCTCGTCGCTTACGCTTCTGGGGGGTCACACTTCTCCCGCTTTTCCCGCAGGAGTCTTCGCCTGACCTTTTAATCTACAGATAGAAGCCACTACATACCTGAAACCTGCGTTCACCCTACCAATAAAAAAATCCGAACGATTCATCGTTCGGATCTTCCTTCAACTAACATACTTTTGTTTCAGCCTCTTTTAACTCTTCAGCTTATAAAAACTGGAATGGTATCTATTATCCTTCAATCATTTTTGAAAGGTTAGCCATTTCGATAGCTGATGCTGCAGCTTCCCATCCTTTATTTCCTGCTTTTGTTCCTGCACGTTCAATTGCTTGCTCAATTGTTTCAGTTGTTAATACACCAAAGATAATTGGCACGCCTGTTTGTAAGCTTTGAGATGCAACGCCTTTTGCTACTTCATTACATACAAAATCAAAGTGTGGAGTAGCTCCTCGAATAACGGTTCCTAGCGTGATCACTGCATCATATTTTTTAGATTCAGCTAATTTTTTGGCGATTAATGGGATTTCATAAGCGCCCGGCACCCAAGCCACGTCTACATCTTCATCAGCTACGCCGTGACGTTTGAGTGCATCTTCTGCTCCACTAAGTAAACGGCCTGTAATAAATTCATTAAAACGCCCTACCACGATTCCGATTTTTAATCCTGTGCCTACTAAATTTCCTTCATATAAATGATTCATCTTTTGTTCCTCCTGCTAGTATTAATATATAGTTATTTACATTTCTTTTCATGAATTAGCTTCATTTGTTATAACGAAAAAAAGTGTAAAATTATAAATGTAATAAATGACCTAATTTTTTAGCTTTTGTATCTAAGTATTTTTTATTGGCATCCACTGCCGGCATTTGAAGAGGCACTCGCTCGATTACTTCAAGGTCGTAGCCTTTTAGCCCAGTAATTTTACGAGGGTTATTCGTTAAAAGCTTCATTTGTTTGACTCCAAGGTCTTTTAAGATTTGAGCACCGATTCCATACTCTCGTAAATCTGCAGCAAACCCGAGTTTTTCATTCGCTTCTACGGTATCGTATCCTTCCTCCTGCAGCTTATATGCTCTTAGCTTATTTAGTAAGCCAATACCTCTGCCCTCTTGACGCATATACAACAGAATGCCGCGTCCTTCTTCTTCAATTTGCGTAAGAGCTGCGTGAAGCTGAGGACCGCAGTCGCAGCGTTCAGAACCAAACACATCTCCAGTCAAACACTCAGAGTGAACGCGAACGAGAACGGGGCTATTATGATCAATATCACCTTTGATAAGAGCCACATGTTCTTTATTATCAAGTTTATTTGTATATCCTACAGCTTTAAACTCACCAAATGCCGTAGGTAAGCTCACTTCTACTTCACGGCTAATAAGCTGATCATGTTTGCGGCGGTAGGCAATCAAATCTTTTATTGTAATCATTTTTAAATCAAATTGCTCTGCAATTTTTGTTAAATCCGGTACACGTGCCATTGTTCCATCTTCATTCATAATTTCACAAATAACACCCGCAGGCTTTCCTCCTGCTAATACTGCTAAATCAACAGCAGCCTCTGTATGACCTGCACGCTGCAGAACGCCCCCGTCTTTTGCAATCAATGGGAAAATATGTCCTGGGCGTTGAAAATCACTTGCTACCGTCGCTTCATTTACAAGAGCCATAACGGTAGCAGAGCGTTCATATGCACTGATACCTGTTGTACTTGAAATATGATCAATACTTACTGTAAATGCTGTGCCATGTGCATCCGTATTGTTCGCTACCATCGGGTGAAGATTCAATTTATGCGCAATTTCTTCATTAACAGGTGTACAAATTAATCCTCTTCCATGAGTAGCCATAAAGTTAATAACCTCAGGCGTCGTTTTTTCGGCTAATGCAATAAAATCTCCTTCGTTTTCTCGATCTTCATCATCGCATACAATAACCACTTTCCCCTTTTTTAACTCTTCAATGGCTTCTTCTACTTTATGAAACATCTCTTTCACCTCACTGTTAATTTGTAAAACCATGCTGCTGCAATAAATCCTTCATGTTACCTGAACGATTCGAGGCGCCAGGAGTTGACTTATTTGTCATCATCTGATGCATATATTTAGCTAACATATCGCATTCAATATTCACCTTGTCTCCTCGCTGTTTGTCTCCAACGACTGTGTGAAGCACCGTGTGAGGAATAAGAGAAATAGTAAATGATTGGTTGCTGACATCAAAAATAGTAAGACTTGTTCCGTCTACGGAAACAGATCCTTTTAACATCATAAATTCACGAAGTTCAGGATCGACTTGAATTTCATAATAAAAGGCATTTCCTTTACGTGTTTTGCTTACAATGGTTCCAATTCCATCAACGTGTCCGCTAACGAAATGCCCTCCAAACCGGCCATTTGCAGCCATCGCCCGCTCTAAGTTAACACGTGATCCAACGGTTAGAAGCTGAAGGGTACTTGCTTTAATCGTCTCCGGCATGACATCGACCGTAAATTCATTTTGAGAGTAAGCCGTTACGGTTAAACAAACGCCGTTAACTGAAATACTGTCCCCTAAGTTCACATCTTCTAACACGGTCTTCGCATCAATCGCAAGAACAATTGCTTCTGTGGCCTTTTGAATACGTTTTATTTTTCCAATTTCTTCAATGATACCTGTGAACATTTTCTTCACCTGCTTTGGCGCTATTGCAATTTCTTATACCGTTTTGAAATAGCAGCTGCTTTTTTTTCATATTTATCTTTCCCCCAACCACTGAAAATAAAAGAACCCCTTGAACAAATGTCCAAGGGGTCGGCTGAGCTGAATCAGTTTTATCTATGCAAAATTCCGCTAATTGTATACGAAATAAACAGTTATATTTTGTGTACAAAAACAAGGGTAGCTTTAAAAAAGGCAAGCGTGCCCCTTATTAATTCAACACAAAAAAACAACTGTGCTTCCTGATCCTTCTCCCATCCAGACTTTTACTGTCGGCTCTAGACTTTAACTAGATCCACCGCTAACATACATCGTATGAAAACGGGTCACGGGCTTAAAAGCATACGCTTTATCACCGCCGGTTGGGACTTACACCCGACCCCGAAGGATAATAATATATTCGACTGCTATAGTCTTATTTGTTTTACATTATAGCAAAGTAAAAACGACTTGTCACATCATTTAACTTCGTTTTTTCACATCTATTCTTTAAAATCCAGCTTTTAGCTTATTTTTTCTTTTTTAATACATAGCATCCATACAAAAGCTAGTCCAATATAGCCAAATATGGGATACAAAAATTCAAGAAGCTGGGCATATCCGAATTGCCCAATAATAAAGCAAGCCAAGATAATAAATGCAAAAGCTTGTTTGTCATTGAGGGGAAGAAATGACTGAAGCTGCTTAGCGATGCCAAATACATTTCCAATCAATGTAGTAAAAATCTCGCCCAACACAACTACCGTAAATAAAACATTCACCCACGCTGAGATATTTTTAACAACCGCACTCATCGGAATATCAAGTTGAAATGAATAAGGCAAATTGGAAAGGGCAAGATGAGTAGAAACAAGCATAAACGTAAGTACACATCCTCCTATTACGGCCCCTTTTTTAATCACGCTCCTATCTTTCACCGAGCTTCCTAATGGAACCAAAACGGCCTGAGCCAAAGCTAGATTCAGGGAAATATATAAAAAGGGACTAACCGCCCACTTCCACTGCGTGACGAGCGTTAAATCCGGCTTCGTTTGAATCAGTGAGAAATAGCTGATATTCGGCATAAAGATGATAAAAGCAAATGAAAGCATCATCGGCACAACAAGAGAATTAACCATTAAAATACCGTTAATTCCTTTTGCGATAAATATATAAGTTAAAACAATTGTAAAAATCATCCCAACAGGAGGCCACAGCCCGAACTGTTCTTTTCCTATTGCCCCCGTACTCGCTAGCATGACTGAAGTTACTCCAAATAAAATGACAATCATTACACCGTTTACCGCTTTTCCAAGCACATCACCAAATAAATATGTATTAAGCTGCTGATAAGAAGAAGCCCCAATTGCGTGCGAAAGCAGCATCATTTTTGAACCTAGCCAAATAAAAAACAAGCCGCTGACCAAAATTCCGACCATTCCAAGTTCCCCGTACTGTGTAAAAAATTGAACGATTTCCTTGCCTGTTGCAAAACCGGCTCCTACAACGGTGCCTACATACGTAGCAGCAACCTGCAGCGTGAGTTTCCACCTTTTCATGCCCATCACCCTTCTACCCTTCATAGTTCACTATATGTAGAAACGATAAAAAAAAGACGAGCCTTTTTACGTGGAAATCTACGCATATCCCAGCGCTTGTGCCTTTTCGTTTATTTTTTTCATTTTCTTTTTGTATTTCTCACAAAAAACTCCTTAACCCCTAACATAACAGTCATTTCCAAACAAAATATACGGATATTTTCCCTTTAGCTTTTAAATTTTCCTCAATATTTGCTGGAAATTCACAATTTAATGTTGTATAATTTCTAAAAATCAGATAAATTATTAAATAAGTATTCTTTCTATTTAAAAAAATATGTTTCAATTATATACAATTGATTCTTATCATGAGAGGTGGAGGGACTGGCCCTTTGAAACCTCAGCAACCAGTCGTTAGAGACATGGTGCTAAATCCAGCAAGCAATTTATTGCTTGGAAGATAAGAAGGCGAAAAAAGTCTTCTTCTTAAGAAGACTTTTTCTATTTTATCGGCATATTGCATAAAACGAATCACTCGTGAAATAGAAGCGGAACAATTTAAGGAGGTTTTGACATGGGGTTACTTGAAGATTTAAAGTCTAAAATTTTAATTGGGGATGGTGCCACTGGTACCCTCCTTTACTCACACGGTATCGACAGCTGTTTTGAAGAACTAAACATCACCAAACCAGAAGAGGTTTCTCGTATTCACAGAGCCTATGTAGAAGCTGGTGCAAACGTTATTCAAACAAATACGTACGCTGCTAATTATCAAAAACTTGCCCGTTATGGATTAGAAGATTCAGTCAAAGACATCAATGTTGCTGGTGTAAAATTAGCGAAACAAGCTGCAAAAGATCAGGCTTACGTGGTTGGTACACTCGGCGGAATTCGTTCTTTCCAAAAAAACGCTATTAGTTTAGAAGAGGTTAAGCGAAGCATTCGTGAACAAATGTTTTGGCTTTTAAATGAAGGCGTGGATGGCCTTTTGTTTGAAACATACTATGACTTCGAAGAATTAAAAACCGTTCTTACACTGGCAAGAAAAGAAACGGATAAGCCTATTATTACCCACGTTTCCCTGCATGATATTGGCGTACTGCAAGATGGCCGTCCTTTAGCAGATGCATTAAAAGAATTAGAGGCGCTGGGAGCAGATGTTGTCGGGCTAAACTGCCGTTTAGGTCCTTATCATATGATTCAGTCTCTTGAAGAAGTACCGCTTCCTGATCGTGCTTTCTTATCTGCTTATCCTAATGCCAGCCTTCCGGCGTATGTGGAAGGAAAGCTGGAATATGAAACAAATGAAGACTACTTTGTAGAAAGCGCGCGTTTATTCCGCGAACAAGGGGTTCGCTTAATTGGAGGATGCTGCGGTACAACACCAGCTCACGTACGCGCAATGTCATCTGCCTTAAAAGACCTGCCTCCGATTACAAGCAAAGTCGTTAAAATGAGACCTGCCGTTACGGTTCAAGAGCGTGAGCAGCAGGATAAACCTCATATGCATGAAATTGTGAAGAAGCGCCGCTCGGTTATCGTCGAGCTAGATCCGCCTAAACAGCTTGGTCCCACGAAATTTTTAGAAGGCGCAAAAGCACTTGATAAAGTCGGCGTAGATGCTATTACATTAGCTGATAATTCTCTTGCCTCACCTCGCATCAGCAACTTGGCAATGGCAACACTGATGCAGCAAGAAACAAAAGCACGACCGCTTATTCATATTACCTGTCGCGACCGAAATTTAATTGGACTTCAATCTCATTTAATGGGACTTCATACGCTAGGAATGAATCAAGTACTTGCAATTACCGGTGATCCGTCAAAAGTTGGCGATTTCCCTGGCGCCACTTCGGTCTACGATTTATCTTCATTTGACTTGATTAGTTTAATCGCTCAGTTTAATGAAGGACTATCTTATTCCGGCAAACCACTTGGTCAAAAAACCAATTTTTCCATTGCAGCTGCCTTTAACCCAAACGTGCGTCACTTAGACCGAGCCGTTCAGCGTTTGGAAAAGAAAATCGACTGCGGGGCTCACTATTTCATTACTCAGCCTCTCTATTCAACTAAGCAAATTGAAGAGGTATATGAAGCAACCAAACATTTAACAACACCGGTATATATCGGTATCATGCCGTTAACAAGCGCAAGAAATGCTCGATTTATTCACCATGAAGTACCTGGAATTAAATTATCAGAAGATATTCTAGAACGCATGGATGCAACGGGAAATGACCGAATCCGCGGTGAAGTCGAAGGTCTTGCGATTGCAAAAAACTTAATTGATACAGCATATGAGTTATTTGACGGTATTTACTTAATTACGCCGTTTATGCGCTATGAAATGACCGAAATTCTAACACGCTATATTCATGACAAGCAACTTGTTACATCAGAAAGGAAGATATAAATGAGCTCACTTATCGAACAACAACTAAAGAAGCGAATACTCGTCATCGATGGAGCAATGGGAACGATGATTCAAGATGCTGATTTAACCGCTGAAGATTTTGGCGGCGAAGAATATGAAGGCTGCAACGAATATTTGACTCGAACAGCGCCTCATGTGATTCAGCGCATTCATGAAGAGTACTTTGCAGCAGGTGCTGACATCATTGAAACCAATACGTTTGGCTCAACATCTACCGTACTTGATGAATACGATTTAGGTCACTTGGCTTATGAATTGAATATCGAAGCTGTGAAGCTTGCTTGTGCAGCCCGCGATAAATATTCAACTCCCGAATGGCCTAGGTTCGTAGCTGGAGCTATCGGTCCTACCACTAAGACTCTCTCTGTTACCGGAGGTATTACATTCCCTGAGTTAGTAGAATCGTACGAAGAGCAAGCTCGAGGTTTGTTAGACGGCGGCGTTGACTTGCTTTTAGTCGAAACCTGTCAAGACATGCTGAACGTAAAAGCCGCATTTTTAGGCATTACAGCGGCGTTTGAAAAACTAAAAATCGAAGTTCCTATTATGATTTCAGGAACAATTGAGCCGATGGGAACAACTCTCGCTGGTCAAGATATCGAATCTTTTTACTTATCACTGGAACACATGAAGCCTCTTTCAGTCGGACTTAACTGCGCGACAGGCCCTGAGTTTATGACGGATCATATTCGCTCTCTTTCAGACCTAGCCACTTCAGCAGTTAGCTGTTATCCAAACGCTGGACTTCCGGATGAAGAAGGCAATTATCATGAATCCCCTGAGCTGCTTGCTCAAAAAATTAAAGGGTTTGCTGATAAAGGCTGGCTGAACTTTGTAGGCGGATGCTGCGGTACAACGCCTGCTCATATTAAAGCACTGGCTGAAGCGGTAAAAGAGGTTGCGCCCCGTTCGCTTGATCGCTCCGAGCATAACCATGCTGTAACCGGTATTGAACCACTTGTATATGACGATTCTATGCGCCCTCTTTTTGTGGGAGAACGTACGAATGTAATCGGTTCTCGCAAGTTCAAGCGTCTGATTGCGGAAGGAAAAATTGAAGAAGCATCTGAAATTGCGCGTGCTCAAGTTAAAAATGGTGCTCACGTTATTGATATTTGCTTAGCGGATCCGGACCGTGAAGAAATGGAAGACATGGAGGAATTTATTCAAGAAGTTGTAAAAAAAGTGAAGGTTCCTCTTGTAATCGATTCAACCGACGAGAAAGTTATTGAAAAAGCTTTAACGTACTCACAAGGTAAGGTCATTATTAACTCCATTAACTTAGAAGACGGTGAAGAGCGTTTTGATGCAATCTTACCGCTAGTAAAAAAATTCGGTGCAGCTCTGGTTGTCGGTACAATCGATGAAACAGGCATGGCCGTTACTGCAGAACGAAAAGTAGAGATTGCTAAACGCTCACATGATCTGCTTGTTGAAAAACATGGCTTTAATCCAAAAGATATTATTTTTGACCCTCTTGTGTTTCCTGTAGGGACTGGTGATGAACAATATATTGGTTCTGCTGAAGAAACAGTTAAGGGAATTAAAATGATTAAAGAAGCCCTGCCTGATTGCCTGACCATTCTTGGCGTAAGTAACGTGTCATTCGGTCTTCCTCCAGTCGGACGTGAAGTACTAAATGCGGTTTACCTTTATCACTGTACGCAGGCTGGACTCGATTATGCCATTGTTAATACCGAAAAATTAGAGCGCTATGCTTCTATTCCAGAAGCTGAAATTGAGCTTGCTAATGCGTTATTATTTAACACAACTGATGAAACGTTAAGCACGTTTACCGACTTTTATCGTGATAAAAAGAAAGAAGCAAAAGTAGAAATTTCTACGTTAACACTCGAAGAACGATTGGCAATGTATATTGTCGAAGGTACAAAAGAAGGATTGCTTCCTGATTTAGAACAGGCTTTAGCTCAATATGATGATCCGTTAGATATTATTAACGGACCGCTTATGAAGGGGATGGCGGAAGTTGGACGTTTGTTTAATGACAACCAGCTGATTGTAGCAGAAGTGCTTCAAAGTGCGGAAGTTATGAAAGCATCCGTTGCCTTTTTAGAACCTCATATGGAAGCAACTGAAAATGATTCTGGAAAAGGCAAAGTTATTCTTGCAACGGTTAAAGGCGACGTGCACGATATCGGTAAAAACTTAGTAGACATCATTTTAAGCAACAATGGTTTTAAAGTAATTGATTTAGGAATTAAAGTAACGCCCCAGCAGCTGATTGAAGCAGTAAAAGAAGAAAAGCCAGACATCATTGGCCTGTCAGGTCTTCTAGTAAAGTCAGCTCAGCAAATGGTTTTGACTGCCCAGGATTTAACACAATCAAGCATTGATGTTCCAATTATGGTAGGAGGCGCTGCCCTTTCCCGTAAATTTACTGACTTTAAAATCGCCCCGGAATATGAAGGTGCGGTCCTCTACGCCAAAGATGCGATGGACGGATTAGCGTTAGCAAATAAGCTGCAGAACAAAGAAGAAGTTATTCAGCTTTTAGCAGATTTAAAAACGCGGCAAGAAAAGAAAGTAACGGTTCGAGAACGCCAGCCTCAAACCGCTCAAGCAGCTACCGCTGTTTTAGAAAGATCCGCCATTTCAACGGACGCTCCTGTTTTTGTACCGGCTGATTTAAAGCGGCACGTTGTCAAACACTACGATTTGGCACAGGTTCTTCCGTATATTAACTGGCAGATGCTTTTAGGCCATCACTTAGGACTAAAAGGAAAAGTGAATAAACTGCTTGCTGAAAAAGACGAGCGCGCTGTTCAATTAAAAGAAACCGTTGATGACCTGCTCGAACTGGCACTAAAAGAAAACTTAATTAAGCCAGCGGTTATTTATCAGTTCTTCCCTGCTCAAGCAGACGGAAATGATTTAATTATTTATGATCCTGCTGATGAAAAAACAGAAATTGAACGCTTTACCTTCCCTCGGCAAGCAAAAGGACAGTTCCTGTGCTTATCTGATTTTGCAAAACCTAAAGAAAAAGAGATGGACTATGTATGTTTCTTCTCTGTAACAGCAGGAACAGGCATTCGCGAACGCGCGGCGAAATTCAAAGAAAACGGCGAGTTTTTAAAGAGTCACGTGTTCCAAGCTCTTGCGCTTGAACTAGCTGAAGGATTAGCAGAACGTGTTCATCAGCAAATTCGTGACCGCTGGGGATTCCCTGATTCGCCTGACTTTACAATGGCGGAGCGTTTTTCAGCCAAATACCAAGGTCAGCGTTTTTCATTCGGATATCCTGCATGTCCAGACCTTGAAGACCAAGCAAAACTGTTTAAATTACTTAAACCTGAAGACATCGGCATTCAGTTAACAGACGGTTTCATGATGGAACCAGAAGCTTCTGTTACAGCCCTTGTTTTTGCACATCCTGAAGCGAAATATTTTAACGTATTGTAAAATATGGCCGCGGTCTTTTAGACCGTGGCTGTTTTTTACAGTGAACAAACCTGAAAAAAAGGCTGTGACAAATGGATTTTAGCTGAAGAAAGATCCGAACGGTAAATCCAGATTCTTAATTGAGAATCAACTGCGTTCGGATTTTTTCATTGTGATCGTGAACTTGATTTCATGTAGCTGTTTCTAGCTGTTTGAAGGGCAAGGCGAAGACTCCTGCGGAAAAAATTGATGTAGTTATGTCTTAGTCTCTTTGAATTCACCGCCGGTTTGAGCTTTTTTTATGAGTTTCTTGGGAAACACTGATAGAATAAGAAATGTAATAAATTTGTAACGCTCTTATCACAGAAAATTTTTCAAGGAAAGGAATTTTCAAGCAATGATTAAATTATTTGTAAGCGACTTAGATGGCACTCTTTTACATGAAGAAAAATACGTAGAACAGCATAATGCAGACGCACTTAGTGAACTTCAGCGCCAAGGAGTAGAGGTTTGTCTTGCTTCTGGACGAATGGATACGGAAATTTTAAAGATTTCTACTGATATTAATAATACATTTCATCGCATTAGCCAAAACGGAGGATTTGTGTGGACCAAAGAAAATCAAGAACTTCATGGAAAAGTGTTTGAAGATGATTTAGCGGTTCAACTTTATAAAAAAACGATAGATCCTAACCGTATTACGCTTGTCTGTTCAAACGACACGAATTATGTAGAGCAGCGAAATGAAATTATTAAAGCGATTGAAACTCACATGTTTTTCCCTATCGAAGAACAAATTGAAATGACGGATTCATTTGGTCACGCTCTTTCTCCATCCAAAATCACGGTTCTTGGAGATCATGATGAAATGGTAGCTCTGCAAAAAGAAGTGAACGAAGAGTTTGGTGATTATATTGATACATATATTTCCGCCAAGCAGTGTTTGGATATTATGCCTAAACATATCAGCAAAGGAAATGCCATTGAAATTTTATTAAATCATCTTCAGCTAAAACCAGAGGAAATTGCATGTGTGGGGGATTCATTTAATGATATTCCTATGTTTCAATTAACGCCGAACAGTTTCGCTATGGCTACAGCTCCTGAAGCTGTGCAGCGCCACGCCTCTGCTGTTGTGTCATCTGTTAGTGAAGCAGCGGGTATTGTTTTAGAAAAAAATAAGCAAACCATCTAAAAAAAGCGGTCAACGTTTAAATTGACCGCTTTTATCTATTTAATAAGAAAACGGTAGTTATTTTTTCCGTAAAGAACGAAAAAATTCACCTAAGCTTTTTTGCTTTCCATCTGCATGCTCTCCGTGATTAACCAAGCTGCTGATTCTTTCTCGTCGAACAACAACCATAATAAGAGTGGCAAAAAAGATAATGGAAACGGCAATGACAACCAGTGCAAGAACGGATGCTACAATAGCTTCAGAAGTCGTTAGTGACGATAGCATCTGCCTCGTACACCTCCATTTCGTTTGTGGCGAAAAGGAGCCTAGCAATTAGAAATGCAAATAATCTTTTTTCTCAGCTTGATGCATGTTATTATACACCATTTTCATTTTAGAAGCTGTAGCTTTTAAAGACGTAGACGAATCCACATCTTCGGCTAACATAATGTTTACTAAGTCAACCACAGAACGAGACAACAACTCTACATTATTTTGCAACTCTAATTCGTCATAAGTCGTACGGTCTTGAAGACGAAGTCGAATAATTTCATTTGCTAGCTCCCTAACACGCACTAATTGTTGATGTTCTCCCATAGTATCTCCGCCGCAAGAAACTTATAATCAGCCCTTTTATTGGCTTTTATAAGAGCTAGAACTCCCTGCAGCTTACCCCTCCTTATAAAGATGCCTAGCACACCTTTATGTAAATCACACTTTCACCTTGTTTATATGTATATTCGCTATAGCTGGTTCTTTTTCCTTTTGAAATTAGCAGTCATCGTCAACGACCTTCTTCGTTTATCGTTCAGATTTCAAATTTTTAAGGATGTGACATACGAAAATTAAAACGCCAATAGCCGTAAGTGTTGCTCCTGCTGCCACTACGGGTGTAAAAGCTTGGTTTTCTAGTACGATCATGAAAAATAAACCAATCATCATGACCGGTAATCCTATATTATGCAACCATACGTGCAGTTTGGCTAATTTACTTTCGCTAAACGCAGGAAACAAATAATAAATAAGTCCCGCTAACGTAAGCGACGTCCATCCTAATAAATTGATGCGCACGTGAACAGGTGTCAAAGCGTAGCTGTGAACAATTGACATATAATACCCCAATATGATGCCAAGTCCAAAATAAACGGCTGATATTTTAATTAATTTAATTCCCATCATTTTCTCCCCCTTATATCCCCCTCCGACTTCTGTACTACTTTACGCAGGAAACGTCATTTTAGAAGCGAAAGTTAGCCAAAGGACACGAAATACGGAGTATGATATCTAAAAAGAGAATTCTTTACCGCAAATACAAAAAACAGCTGAGCAAAAGTACTCAGCTGTCTATTTTAAGCAATATAATGCAGCACAAAATTCAAGAAAAACAACAGCGCGCTTACATACATAAACATCGATACTTCACGCATTTTACCAAGGAATAATTTAAGCAGTGGATACGCAATGAACCCAAATGCAATTCCATCAGCAATGCTGTACGTAAGAGGAATAAGCGCAATAATTAAAAATGCAGGGAAACCTTCTGTTAAGTCCTGTAAATTGATGTTTTTGATATTTTGAATCATCAATGCTCCAATAACAATAAGAATAGGTGCAATAGCACTATCTGGAACGAGCTTAATAAATGGAATAAACAGAAGTGAACTTAAAAATAAAACTCCTGTAATCAGCGATGTTAAACCCGTTCGCCCTCCAGCTGCAATACCAGATGCTCCTTCTACAGAAGACACCGTTGGACTTGTTCCAAATACGCCGCTTAGCAAAGCTGAGGCGGCTGTTGCTTGAAAGGCCCGGGGAAATTTGCTACCTTGATTCATCATACCTAGCTGACCATGCAGCAAACCGATATTTTCAAAAATCAATACCATTGTTAATGAAAAGACAGCTGCCCAAAACGCCACGTCTCCAATAGCTCCAAAAGACAATGTACCAAAGCTGCTAAAGAAGTCGTTCACGCTCCCAGCGGACTGTCCTTTTTCTGCACCGCTCCTTACACCAAGTAAGAAGGCAAGGACTGATCCAGCAATCATGCTTAACAAAAAGTTACCTTTCACATTTCGGATAAACAGTACGATTGTGATAATTAACGTCAACAGCGTACTGATCACAAACGGATCTGACAAGTCTCCAAGTGCTACAAAAGTGTTTTCGCTTGGAACTACAAGCTTCCCTTTTTGCAAACCGATAAATGTTAAAAATAAGCCAACACCGACTGTTATCGCTTCTTTTAGCGAATGCGGAATCGAAGAGACAATTTTGGCAGACAGTCGTGAGAAAGCTAATGCTATAAAAAGAAAGCCGGATATTACTACTGCTAATAACCCTTCTTGCCAAGATAACCCCATTGATTGAACCATCGTATACGTAAACAATGCATTAATCCCCATACCTGGCACCAGAATAAGAGGCGCGTTTGCCCAAAAAGCCATAATAACACAGCCTACAAAAGCCGAAGCTACTGTTGCGAATATCCCTGCTTCAAGCGGAATACCAGCATCAGACAAAATGGTTGAATTAACAGCAATAATATACACGATGGAAAGAAATGAAATGACCCCAGCTAAGCTTTCTTTTCCAACAGTTGTTTGGTGGTCGTTTAAACGAAACAACTTCTCAAATAATGCGTTCAATCTAATTTCCTTCTTTTCATCTATCCCTCGCCCACCCAGTGACCAAAAATGCCACCGAAGTTATTATAGCAAAATCAACAATTGTTGCAAGGAAAACTTGTCTCCTTTAGCTTAAGCGTTCATTCCTTATTTAAAACTGTTATCATTTTCTAAACGTAACGTCTTGCATTCATTCTATATATATATCTTGGACTGGACATAATAAAAGAGCGCTTTATCAGCGCTCATTGTTTTAATAATAATAAGGATAATATGGTGGGTACGGCGGATAATATGGTGCTGGATAACCGTAATAACCTGGACCTCCTAATGCACTTCCAAGAACTAATCCTCCAAGAAATGGAGCTCCAAAGCCCCAACCCCAAGGGCGACCAAAGCCAAAGCCGAACCCCGGACGGCCGAAGCCAAAACCAGGACGACCGAAACCAAAACCTGGGCGACCGAAACCGAATCCTGGACGACCAAAGCCTCCAAAACCACCGAATGGTCTTCTTATGTCATTAATATCAAATTCTTGCATGATACATGCCTCCTCAAATTATATTTCATTCTCTTTATTACATATGTTATTCACCTACTTCTTGCATAGGCGATCGCCTCTTTTTTTGTGATTTCTTAAAAAATATTCCTTTTCTACCACCTCGGTAGGATTAAACAAGCGTAGAGACATATATTTTTTAAGGCTTTGAAACATACTACATGTAACTTATGTAAAATAAGAGAGATGCAACGAGGAATGGACCTTTACAATTTTCAGCATCTGCTGTCTGCTGCAATGAGGAATAAACATAATATGAACGCATAAAAAGAACGCTCAACAAAAATGTTGACCGTTCTTCTTATGAAAATACATAACGATTTTTTATTAATTTATCTGACCCTTTGCTTGACCGTATATGCCCTAAAGCTATATAATCCCCTTTTTATACAATGCGCTTTGAACATAAAATCATAGGAGCGTCTCCCCAAACGCTGCTATGTATGTATATCTGTAATCGCTTACAAACCTTTAATAAAAAACCGATATGATTTCCTATCTATTTACATTAAACAATATTTCAGGCTAAATTTCAACACATTTTTTGTTTTTCTTTGTACTCAGCAAAAAAACAGGTGATATAGCACAGTGATTTTCCTTTTTTCCTGTCCCTTTTACTTATAGCCATAATCGTTTATAGTTTATAACGAAAGGAAGTGACGCAATGTCTGATCAACTAGAAGAATACTTAGAACGAGGAATGTACGGAGCAAAGGAAACAAAAAGAGACGAAAGAAGATATTTCTTAACTGCTCTACGTGAGAATATTGAACTTGCGCTAAAAAAAGGGCAAGTCATGAAAAAGGATGCAGCAAAAATAAAGCCTCTTTTAAAAAAATTGAAAGACGGTCATTTGTTTTTAAATGGCTCCTTGTCTTACTCATACCTCTCCCCCTATATTCAAGCGGCTAACCAACATAAAGTGCCTTTTACCATCGTTCAGAACTTAGAAGCTGATACCGATATTGGTCTGGTTTTAACAGGTTCTGAAGGCAGTTTGGAACGAGATATTTTTTTAGACTAAAAAAAAGAGCCAGAACGGCTCTTTTTTATTTGGCAAATACATGATGATCAATTGTTTTAATTACAGCACGTGAACGAATCCAGTTATCGGTAGCTGTTTTTGGATTATAAAAGTAAATGGAATCGTCTAAACGATCTTTTCTAGTCAATGCTTGCTCTACTGCTTTTTTCGAATCTTCTGAAGCAGGTTTGTTAATTGATCCGTTTTGGACCGGTGAAAAAGCGTATGCTTTTCCGACAACTTGTTTAATAACTCCTGTTACCGTATCTGGAAACTTCGGAGAATCTACACGGTTTAACACCACTGTTGCTACCCCTACTTTTCCTTCATAAGATTCGCCTTTTGCTTCAGCTTCTACTAAGCGAGCTAATAAATCTTTTTCACTTGCAGAGATTGAAACTGCAGGTGTTGCCTGCTCTGCGGGTTTGGCTTCTGGTTTTGGTTCTGGCTTAGCCGTATTAACCGGTGCTGCCGTTGAAGGTTCCGTTGTTTCAGCAGCCAGCACTTTTGTCTTACTCGGAATCGCTAATGTTTCACCAATATAAATCATATCTCCTTGACGATTGTTTAATTTTTTAATATCGTCAATTGTTACACTATATCTTTTACCTAACTTCCAAAGACTATCGCCTTTGACTACTTTATAATTAGTTGCAGCCGTAGCTGTTGCATTAAAACCTATAAATGAAAGAGTAGCTAAACAAGCTACTACCATTGATTTCATATAACTATGTTTCATAGGTAATACCTCCTGAAATTTCGTATGGTATTACTCTATCATAGCTATATAGGGGTTTCACCGAACGATTCAATTACATTTCTTTAAGTTTGATGAACAAAATTACGTTCGGAACACAATTATGACATTGTACCCTGTTTTTTGTCATAATCACGGTAATTTTTCTAAAATGCAGGTATATTTTCCCGATTTATTTCAGTTTAATCAGAAATTTCTTCATTCGTTTTTCCCTTATAATTCTTATGATAAACATTTAAATTCATCTACTTTTACACAAAAAAGCTGAATGTTGTAATCAACATTCAGCTCTTTTTAATCTTCGATCTCAATTTCTACAACATCATAGAAATCAATCACTAACTTAGCACCCGTATCATCCATAAACGTAAAGACGTCTTGATCATCTGATAAATGTATCACGTATCCGGTCAACTGCTGTTCACTGTTGTCGTAAACAGTAGTAATTAGAATTTTTTTATGATCTACATATGCTTCTTCTAATAACGAATGGAGGTCATAGTCCCCGTCATCTTCGGGCCGGTTCGTTAACAGCATCCCATAAGTCGTCATTCCATTTTTATCTTTCCATATATGATCTGCAAAATAAAAAGGTGCTGTACTTTTTCGAAACTCATCCATAATATCCCTCCTATAACTAAACACGTTTATTCGTTCTTACCGTACGTTACTAAATAAACGCACAAGCACTTGTAACAGTATATTCTCTACTGTACAGGCTCATACATTCATTATATAAGGCATAATCAAATAATGCCATCATTTCGTTTAGCTCCTAGGAATTTCTAGATACGTATAGGTGAAATCTCCACCGCGTCCAGCTATTCCACGAAAATGTTTGAAATCAGGGCGATTTACTAAAAAAGGGCGAAAAGCAAGAAAGTCTTCTTTTTTAACTTTAATTTCGGTTACTTTTCCTTCACTTAACTCATTCAACATGTTTATTGCTGTTTGTTCATCCATTCAGTTTCACCTCGCTTTTAACTGTTCAGCCAATTTTGCAGAGATGCAAATTGAGCTTCTGCTTCTTTATATCCTTGGTTGTAAAGAGCGTCGAGACGCTCACGATTCTTCTCAATTCTCCCTACTACAAGAGGGGTTTGCGGACGAATCACAAAGATATTCCCCTGTCTTTCCTGTTCTTCAATATATGACAATGTTTCATTATACAATTTATAGCGGTTCTCAAGCGCACGAGTCAGCCCATCATAATGACGATATTTGCGCTTCAATAACCAAAGCATATTTGATTTCTTTTTTCGATATCCTTCGTTTCGCGTTAGCACAACAATATTTTTTCTATATCCATCCTGCACTGCTTTTTTGATTGGAATCGGATCACTAATTCCTCCGTCTAACAGCTCTTTTCCTTTATATGTAACGACAGGTGCTAAAAATGGAAGGGAACTAGAAGCGCGAACCGCTGTCAAAATGTCCCGGTCATATTCATCAAAATAAACGGGTTCTCCCGTCACACAGTCCGTTGCTCCTACTACAAGCTTCTCTGTACGCTCAGCAAATGCCTCAAAGTCAAATGGAAGAAGCTGATTAGGAATTTCATCAAAAACGAAATCCATTCCAAATATCTCTTTTGTTTTAAAATAATTTTTCCACGACAAGTAGCGAGGATCCTCTAAAAAATCTAAATTAGCTTTGCGACTTCTTCCTATTTGTCTAGATAAATAAGAAGTGGCATGACAAGCGCCGGCTGAAACGCCAATTACATACGGAAGGTACAGATTTCTTTCCATAAAGTAATCTAAAACTCCAGTTGTATAAAGGCCTCTCATACCGCCTCCTTCGAGCACGAGTCCAGTATCTTTCAATTTCTACACCTTCTAATTCTTATAATTTATGACAAGATTATACCTCGTTTATTATAACGAAAGATGAACAAAGATGGAACTGTCCTGCTTCTCTCTTTCGTTAAAGCTATCAATTCCTTTTATTTCTCAGCACATTTTACTTGTTTTTTCAATTTTATTTTATATTTTTTCAAAAAACCCTTTACTAATTCCCAGTTTTAAGGCAAAATTGTAAAAAAGAAAACGCTAACTAGTTTTACTATTTTTAAAATTAAAATTATTGAAAAAATTTATAATGAACTAATTTAAAACAAAGGAGCGATGAATCATGAAAATAGCAGAGGTAGGAAACTTGATAGAATTTAAAAATGGCTTACAGGGCATTGTCGAAAAAGTAAATGAAAACTCCGTGATTGTAGATTTGACTTACATGACAAACTACCGCGATTTAGACTTAGAACAGCGAACTGTTGTCAACCATAAAAACTACATCATCATTAATCCAGCTATGTAAAGGAAAAAAGCAGCCGGACAGCAAAAGCGGTTGCTTTTTTATTGATTTTGAAAGAATTGATTCTTTTGTTCTTCTGTAATAATCCCCAGCTTATACATGAGGTAAATATACTGTTGCACCTTAACATCCTTCGAACTTTTTTTCACTGTATTCCCTCTTTTCTAAAATGTTTCTTTATACAATAATATATGGTTGAGATAAAAAAAGTTTCCTTAAAGAAACAAAAACAGGCCCCATTTTTCTTGAAAGGGGCTTATTTTCGTGTGACAATAACAACAAGCTACTACTATCTTATCTTCTTACCGAAAGGAATTACTAGCATGTTTGATACTGTATTGTTTATCGTTGCTCTTATTGTCATTCTTTTTTTCATCGTGCAGTTCGTTTTTAAACGCAAACAAACTTCAAATAAAAAAACATCCGTTGAACCCATGAATTATGCCGAAGAAGATTCTAACTCCTACACAAGCTGGAGTGAAACTGCTTCTAACCACGCTCATGATGGCGATGGAGATAGCGGTGGAGATGGAGATGCGGATGGTGACGGAAGATAGAAAAAAGCCCCTTCTTATGAAGAGGCTTTTCTTTATTTTGATAATACTCGCTTGCCGTTGGTAAACGAATAATAGCATTCACCTGTATAAATGTCTTGGCTTTCATGTACATGAACCCCACATTTATCTTCAAGAGCAGCTTTCATCATCGATTTGGCTACGTTATACGCTTTAATTGGACGATACTTTCTCCACTTTCCTACAAGGCAAAATGAACACGACTTTAACGTGTATCCCCCAATCTTTTCAAATAGGCGAAACTCTTGGCGCTTGCCTAATAATAACGATGGGCGGAAAAAGTGAGTAGAACGGATATACAAGCTTGCGATATCTTCTTCTACTTGCCCCTTTACTTTACTGTAAAAGAATGGCGAACGAAGATCAGCACCAATTGCTGTGATCGTTAAAAAGTTTTTGCAGCGATATTTTTCTGCACATTTAGCCGCTTTTAAAGGAAATTCGTAGTCCACTCTAATGAATTTCGCTTTTGTTTTTGCTTTTTTCATTGTCGTGCCTAAACAGCAATATACATCATCAACTGCAAAGCATTCTTCATGCTTATCAAGCTCTGAAAAATCAATTTCAAGCTGACGTAGCTTTGTGTGTTCGATTGGTAGCTTTTTTCGAACAAACACTGTCACATGGTTATATAAGCTGTTGCTTAATAACATTTTTAAAAGTTCTTGACCAACAAGTCCGCTTGCACCTAATACTAATGCTGATCTCTGTGACATTCTTTCACCTTCTCACCTGTTGTTTTTGCAATGGAAAACAGGTTGCATACACAACCTGTTTGTTCGAATTAACGATTATCAATTGTTTCTGGGTATAAATCATGATTCATCAGGCGATAATTAGCCATTTCTTCATACTTTGTACCGGGACGGCCATAGTTTGTATATGGATCAATTGAAATCCCGCCGCGTGGTGTGAATTTTCCCCATACTTCAATATATCTTGGGTTCATCAGTTTAATTAAGTCATTCATAATAATGTTCATACAGTCTTCATGGAAATCTCCATGGTTACGGAAGCTGAACAAATAAAGCTTTAACGACTTGCTTTCTACCATTTTCTCATCTGGAATGTAACTAATATAAATGGTTGCGAAATCCGGCTGACCTGTTTTTGGACATAAGCTCGTAAATTCCGGACAGTTGAATTTCACAAAATAATCACGATTTGGGTGTTTGTTATCAAATGCTTCTAGAATCTCTGGTGCATATTCAAACAAATAGTTTGTTCCTTGATTTCCAAGGAGTGATACACCTTCTAATTCTTCATCTTTTCGACCGCTCATTTGTATTTCCTCTCTTTCTACGATTGTCATTCTAACAGCGTTTTTTTATTTTGTATATATCTGTTTTTATTTTTCTTTGTAAATTTTTTGCTATGCGCTTACACGCCTCGTTTATTTCCCCAAACAAGGGCGTGAACCTGCGGCAGAACTCTTACATCGTTCATGTTTTTAGCTGCCACTGCCTTATCGATTAACCATTCATACTTTTTAAGCAATTCTTGTGTTAACGACGCATTATCGATTGTCGTTAAGTCCTCGTTTCCTACTTGAACAAAAAATGGAACCTCAGGATAACGTTCATGAACAGACGCTGCATACTCAAAGTCCTCATCATTAAATACAACGACTTTTATGCTTATGTGCGCCATGCGTTTTTCCTTTATTAATGTTTCTATAATATCGTCTAATACGGCGAAATTTGTTTTCATTAATGAACTTGGAGGCTTAGGAGAAATCGTTAAATCATCGATCTTTAGGAACCAATCCTGATAACGGCTTCCCTGTGTTTCAAGAGCTGCTTTTACCCCATGACTGTGCAAAAGCTCTACAAGTGAACCAATTGCCTTGATAAGCGCAGGGTTTCCTCCAGAAATGGTGACGTGATCAAAGCACTCTCCTCCAATTTCTTTTAGCTCCGTCCAAATTTGTTCTGCTGTTAGCTGACGAATATCGTTTTTAGCAGATCCATCCCACGTAAAAGCTGAATCACACCAGCTGCAGGAATAATCACAGCCCGCGGTACGAACAAACATCGTCTTACGTCCTACAACCATTCCTTCCCCTTGAATCGTTGGTCCGAATATTTCAAGTACTGGAATTGTATTAGCCACGTTTTTTCACCTTCTTTGGGCGGTAAACTACGTAACTTGTCGGCGTTTCCCGCACGAATACTTGTACGCAAGAAGGCTTATTTGGTAGTGTGTCTAGATATTCTTGAACCAACTCATAAATTTTACGAGCAACAACTTCAGTTGTAGGAAAATCATTTGGATTTTCTTCGTTAAAGATAGAATGATCGTTCAATAATGTATGATCAAATTGACCAGAAACAATTTTTTTCAATAGCGCAAAGTTTACTAAAAAGCCCGCTTCGTCTAATGTATCTCCGGCAACAGTTAGATTTACGAAATACGTATGTCCATGGACTTGACGGCATTTTCCTGCTTCTGTGTGAGGAACAAAATGTGCCGCAGCAAACTGCATATCTTTGTTCAGTTCGTATTGATAGTCATGAAATACTTGAGGATACATTTGTTGCAGCATTATTCCTCTCCCCCTTCTTTTGTTTGCATGTATTGATCTAACCCGCGTTTTCGCAATTGACATGCGGGGCATTCGCCGCATCCATCAGCAACAATACCGTTGTAGCATGTTAATGTTTTTTCACGCACATACTCAAGCGCCCCTAGCTCATCCGCTAACGCCCACGTTTCTGCTTTATCAATCCACATAAGAGGCGTATGAATCACAAATTCAAAGTCCATTGATAAATTAAGCGTGACGTTTAACGATTTTACAAATACATCTCGACAGTCTGGATATCCCGAAAAATCAGTTTCACAAACGCCTGTTACGATATGACGACCTCCGCTGTTTTTAGCCAGTACGGCTGCAAATGATAAAAATAACAGATTGCGGCCATCCACAAATGTGGTAGGCAACTCTCCTTCTTTTTGCTCGATCTCAATATCATCTCGCGTTAAGGCATTTGGTGCTAATTGATTTAAAAGTGACATATCTAGTACGGTGTGCTTCACACCTAAATCAGCTGCAATAGCTTTTGCTACCTCTATCTCTTGGCTATGACGCTGACCATATTGAAAAGTAACCGTTTCTACTTCTTTAAAGTTTTTCAAAGCCCAAAATAGACATGTTGTACTATCTTGACCTCCGCTAAATACAACAATAGCTTTTTCATTTTTCATCATTATTGTTCGTCTCCTTTTTGATTGAAATCAAAAGAAGAAGAAACTTTATTGAACCGTTCGTTCCCTTTGTGACTAATTTTATAACACAAAAAAGAGACTGCTCTTTTCCAGCAATCTCCCTAAAAAGCAACTAAGATACACGTCCTCGCCAGCATACACATCAAAAAGACGCGTTGATAGAAAAGCACGTGAAAGAAGACACGCTAAAACCGTGTCTTTTGTCATCAACGATGATCTTAGTTTTTTATAGAGGGAGTTTTCGAACCTCTCCCGTACATATACAAACGTGCACGGCGTTTCTTCTTGAATTGTCATCGTATTATACCACATGCGTATAAATAATGCTATGTTTGTTGGCTTCTATCGCCTTTAGCTGCCTTATTTTTCTTTATATAAGAAAGAGCAATAAATAACGCCGGAAAACAGACGCTTAGTACAAATAAATAAAACGGCCAGTAATATTTTTCAAAATAATTGAAGTACGCTGTGTTGGGAATAATGTAATACGCCACGCCTGTAATGATTAGACCTAAAGGAAAGCTTAAAAAATTACGTATGCGTAAATTACACAATTGGACGATACTTAACTAAATGGCATAGAACACAATGACAACTTTAAAAAAGATAGATAACATCCAAAATAGTGTTCAACTTCGTCTTTTTTTACTAACCCGTCGATGTAAGCAACACCTAAAGTAAATTTTTCTTCAACCGAAATTCGAAACTCTCGTACAACTAAATCCGTGCTCTGTCCCAGTGCTTTTTTCATGCGGGATAAATTATCTCCCACCCTCTCAGATAATTTCTGCTCTTCCTGTGTAGAAGAAGCACCAGTATCCTTAGTGTCCTTAGTGTCCTTAGAGTCCTTCGATTCATCAGCTTTTTCTTTCCGCTTTTTGGATTTATTCGTTAACTCAGATAGTTTTTTTATACGCATTGTTCATCCTCCACTACATTGAACGAAAAGAAACGGAATTTCTTCTTTTTAGTCTCTATAGTTTTTGTATGAAAAGGAAATTTATACTTGAAGCCATTTTAATAATCTTTATTTTTGACATCATTTGTGCATTTCTATAGGATAGTAATGGATAATTCTTTGTTATTATGAAGAATGTTTATGCGGAACATTGAAAGGAGTCTATACATGGCACAATCACTTAAAGGCAAAGTAGCTCTTATTACAGGAGCAGGAAAAGGCATCGGTCGTTCAACTGCGATTGAATTAGCAAAAGAAGGCGTAAATATCGGTTTAATTGCTCGTACAGAGGCAGATTTAAAGGCTGTTGCTTCTGAACTAGAAGCATTTGATGTACAAGTTGCTTATGCAACAGCAGATGTTTCTTCTATGGAAGAAGTAAATGCAGCAGTTGAGCATCTACATACAAAATTAGGGGCAACAGATATCTTAATCAACAATGCAGGAATCGGTAAATTCGGAAGCTTTTTAGAGCTAGACCCAGCTGAGTGGAAACAAATCATTGATGTGAATTTAATGGGCGTTTACTACGTAACGCGCGCCGTTCTACCTCAATTAATCGAAAAAAATGGTGGAGACATTATCAATATTTCATCCACTGCTGGTCAAAAAGGTGCTCCCGTTACAAGTGCTTACAGCGCTTCAAAATTTGGCGTGCTCGGCTTAACTGAATCTCTAGCGTTAGAAGTGCGCAAACACAATATTCGTGTAACAGCTCTAACACCAAGTACAGTAGCAACGGAATTAGCGTATAAAGAAAACTTAACGGATGGCAATCCTGATAAAGTGATGCAGCCTGAAGACCTAGCAGAAATTATGGTCGCACAATTAAAATTGCATCCGCGTATTTTTATCAAATCTGCGGGCATGTGGTCCACAAATCCATAAACAAACATAGAAAAAGGAGAGCTTCAGCTCTCCTTTTTTGTGTCTTCCTTTATGTGGTGGTTACCTTATTTACGTTTAGGCGTGATTTCTTCTGATAGTTCTTCAAAAGATTTCACTTTTCCATGCGATGGGTTTTGTGATTGTTTTCGCACATTCCACTGACGCTCTTTTTGACTTTTAGACTGAGTCATTTTGCTTCATCCCCTTTTTATATGCTTACATGTAGTAGGATAAAACAAGCTGCTCTTTTCCATTCATCAAAACTACTTCCAATTTCTTTACTGCTTAGCTAAATGTATTTTAAACCATTTATCAATTTCCGCGTTATATTGATCATAATAAGCAGTTAGCGGATGGTCTCCGTTTTTGTACAGTACATATTTATATTCTTTTCCCTGCTCATCTAATTGTTTCACAAGCTTTTCAGCCTGCGTGTGGTGAACTTTACGATCATGATCACCCTGTAAAATCAAAAGAGGTGAATTTACTTTATCGCTCCAATAGACAACAGAACGACTTTTATACCTCTCTGGATACTGCGCCGGATCTCCTACAATCGTCCGCAGCACTTGTTTCATTTCAGGCCCTCTTTGATCATAGAATTGAAACATGTCTGTAATACCTGATTGTACGACAACTGCATCAAATTTAACGCCGTTTTTCATCGTTAAATACGTCATCATGCCGCCGCGTGAATATCCTAGCGCTACCTTTTGCTGGTGATTTACATAAGGAAGCTGTTCTCCCCACTTAATAAGATTTAATACGTCGTCAATATCTTTACCCCCGTACGTCTCTGTACCTTCACTTCCGCCATTTCCCCTGTATTGAGTCGCAACCACGACGTAGCCTTTACTTGCCCAATATGATAAGTACTGCAGTGTTTTTGCGCGAATCATGCCATGTTCGCGATTTCCTCCGCGATTATATACTAAAAGCGGATAATGTTTGTCTGCAATGTCTTTAGGCTGTACTAAAAACCCTTTTATCTTTAAATTATCACTAGGATACGTAATGCTATATACATCTACTTTATTTGAATAAGGCGATAATAAATTCAATTTTTCTTTATTTACATCATCACTTTCAGCTCGGTTGAAAACCGCTGTCACACCGAGCACAGCTACAGTGATTAATGCAATGATGCCCCATTTTTTCAACAGAAACCCTCTCCTCAATAAATATCTTTTCTCTTTTATAATGAGTGTTTTCATTTGGCTTTACCCTTCTTAAATGTTTGCTAAAAAGGGCATTCATCCCATCGCCAATACAGCTTATTTATCATACCGCAAAACTCAAATTTCTTCATCAATAAAGAAATAAGAATTCATCCAAATACATTAACAAGAAAGACGTATAGTAAATTGTATTATTAAATTATAGATTTGAAAAGTGGAATGATACTTTTTTTGTCGTTTTTCACCTGTCCTTTTTCCAAAAAAAAAGCCCAGTTAAGACTGAGCTTTTTTCTTGGCAATGCCAATGCCTGTATATGCTAAAATAATTGAAAAAATAGGACATAAAATGCTAAAGAATGTAAATGGAATATAGTCAGCTGCAGAAATATTTAATGCAGTTGAAATAAAAGCACCGCTGACCCCCCATGGAATAATAGCATTAATAACCGTTCCACCGTCTTCAAGCGTTCGTGATAAGTTTTTTGGATCTAAATTCCACTTTTCATACAGCGGCTTAAACGTATGTCCAGGCAAGAGAATCGATAAATACTGTTCGCCTGTAATAACGTTCACTCCAATTGAAGATAGAAGCGTAGCAAAAATAACGTCTCCGCTGCGGCGAATTTGTTTTGCTAATCCTTCTAACAAAGCATCAATAATTCCAACGGCTCTCATCAAGCCACCTAGCGACAAGGCAATCATGATAAGGGAAATAGAAAACATCATGGACTGCATTCCGCCTTTATTCACAATCGCATCCACTACTTCATTTCCTGACTCTACTGCAGGCCCGCTTTGAAGAACGCCTAGCAATTGACTCAGCGTAAATTCATGCTGTGTGATCATTCCTGTAATGATGGCCGTTACAATACCTAAAACTAACGTTGGCAGTACATCGACTCTTCTCATCGAAAAAATAAGAACTAAAAGTGGAGAAAGCAACGTTAACACATGTAAATTAAACGTATGTTTTAATGCGTCTTGAATTCCTTGAATTTCCCCGTAATTGACGCTTTCCTGATTTCCGTTGATTCCGATTACCAGTGCAATGATTGCTGTAATAACAATACTTGGAACCGTCGTCCACGTAATGTGCTGAATATGTTTAGGAAGCGGAACTTCAACGATACCAGAAGCAAAATTTGTTGTATCAGACAATGGAGACATCTTATCTCCAAACACAGCTCCTGAAACAATCATCCCCGCTGCTAGCCCTGGATGTACACCAATAGCAGTTCCTACGCCAAATAAAGCGACCCCTACCGTACTGACGGTTGTTAATGAACTTCCCGTGAATGTTGAAACTAATACGGTAATAACTAAAGCACTAATTAAAAAGTACTGGGGTGAAATCCAGTGGAAGCCGTAGGATAAAATCGTCGGTATCGTTCCTCCTACCATCCAAATCGCAATAAGCATCCCGATCAGCATTAAAATAAGGATAGGCTTAATGCCCAGTCTGACACCGTCTAAAATCCCTTTCTCCATTTCTGTCCACTTATATTTCAACAAAAAGCCAATCACACTAATAAATGCTACACCAAATATCAGCGGAATATGAGGCGGCAGCTTTAACGTAAATAATGAAACAAAAATAATAGCTAATAGCACCAAAATCACCGCTATTGATTGTATAAATGAAATTTCTTTTTTCATGAGGTATTCCCTTTCTATCTTTCTTTTCCACTTAAACGCTTTTATGCTTTTACGCAGTTAAGTGCAAACCTTCTTGAGTATAATTTTTATCCTTCTTGCTGTCAATAACTTATTTTATCCAACGGTAAGCTCTGCACTCATTTTTCCACTTTTCTTCTTATTAATATTAATTCCCTCTCCAAGCAGATCATTGTACAAAATGCCTCTTATGTTTTTACATGTATAGAACGGGTACACATAAAACACATCTTTTTTTAATGTACTACCTTTTGTACATAAGCGAGGAACTTCCTTCAAAAATTTTTTAAGCAAAAGACTTGAAAGTCAAAAAAGGTCAAAGTATAATGAAATTACGAAAGGTCAAGAAAGGTCAAACACCTGCTGATCTTCGATTAAAATCATTTAGGGAGGCTAATTAAATGATTTGTCAAAACTGTAATAAACGTGAAGCATCTATTCAATTAAATGTACAAACAAATAACCAAAAATCTCAATATCGTTTATGTCATACATGTTATCAAGCACTAATGAAAGAACATAAAATCCCATCAGGTTTTGGAGGTGGCGGCTTTATGAACATCGATGATTTATTCAATCAAATGGCGCACGAACAAGCTGCACCGGAGCAGCCACAGCAAGGAAATGGCAGCGGAGGCTTTTTAGACCAGTTCGGTCGAAACTTAACTCAAATTGCGAAAACGGGATTAATTGACCCTGTTATTGGCCGAGAAGAAGAAGTAGAGCGTGTCATTGAAATTTTAAATAGAAGAAACAAAAACAACCCGGTACTAATCGGAGAACCCGGTGTTGGTAAAACAGCTGTTGTTGAAGGGTTAGCTTTAAAAATCGCGGAAGGAAAAGTTCCTGCCAAGCTGTTAAATAAAGATGTATATCTGTTAGATGTAGCATCTCTCGTAGCTAATACCGGCGTGCGCGGTCAATTTGAAGAGCGCATGAAACAGTTAATTTCTGAGCTTCAACAGCGAAAAAACGTGATTTTATTTATCGATGAAATTCACCTTCTTGTAGGAGCTGGTTCAGCGGAAGGTTCAATGGACGCAAGCAATATTTTAAAACCAGCTCTTGCACGAGGCGAACTTCAAGTAGTCGGAGCTACAACTTTAAAAGAGTACCGTTCCATTGAAAAAGATGCGGCTCTTGAACGACGCTTCCAGCCGGTTATGGTTCACGAACCGTCTGTAGAAGAAGCCGTTGAAATTCTAAAAGGAATCCAAAGTAAATATGAAGATTATCACGGCGTTAGCTATACAGATGAAGCAGTCCGCGCTTGTGTAAATTTATCACACCGCTACATTCAAGATCGCTTCTTGCCTGATAAAGCAATTGACTTGCTAGATGAAGCAGGTTCAAAAATGAACTTACAGGCGGGCATTACAAATAAAGACGACGCGGCCGCTCGCTTAAAAGAAATTACAAAAGAAAAAGAGCAGGCGCTAAAGGATGAAAAATATGAAGTAGCAGCAAAACTGCGAGATGAAGAAGCTGCTCTTGAAAAACAACTAAACGAAGAACAGCAAAAAATGAATGTGGATATTGCTGATATTCAAGCAATTATTGAAAAGAAAACGGGTATCCCTGTTGGTAAACTTCAAGAAAATGAATCAGCAAAAATGAAGCATTTAGCAGAGCACTTAGCTCAAAAAGTAATCGGACAGCAGGAAGCTGTAGAAAAAGTAGCAAAAGCGATTCGACGTTCTCGCGCTGGATTAAAAGCGAAGCATCGCCCAATTGGTTCATTCTTATTTGTCGGCCCAACAGGTGTCGGTAAAACAGAGTTAACCAAAACATTAGCTGAAGAACTGTTCGGCTCAAAAGATGCTATGGTTCGTCTAGATATGAGTGAATATATGGAAAAACACGCGGTGTCTAAATTAATCGGTTCACCTCCTGGCTACGTAGGTCACGAAGAGGCAGGACAATTAACAGAGAAAGTACGCCGTAATCCTTATTCCATCATCTTACTAGATGAAATTGAAAAAGCTCATCCAGACGTTCAGCATATGTTTCTGCAAATTCTAGAAGATGGACGTCTAACAGATAGTCAAGGTCGCACAGTAAGCTTTAAAGACACAGTTATCATTATGACAAGTAACGCTGGTGTAGGTGAAAAGAAAATTACGGTTGGGTTTGACGCAGAAAATGACGCACTTAAACAGGCATCCGTTTTAGATTCACTTTCATCTTATTTCAAACCAGAGTTTTTAAACCGATTTGATACAATCATTGAATTTAATCATCTTGAAAAAGACAACTTGATTAAAATCGTGGACCTTATGCTTGCTGAATTAAAAGAAACATTACAAGAACAAAATATCACGCTGAGCGTAGCAGCTGAAGTAAAAGAAAAACTGGCTGAACTTGGCTATCACCCTGCATTCGGTGCTAGACCGCTCCGCCGAGCAATTCAAGAACAGCTTGAAGATCGAATTACAGACTTACTTTTAGATGACGCAGACGTATCGACAGTGAACGTAACGTTAAATGAAGCAACCGAAATCACCGTACAAAACTAATAGAAAAAGCGACTCTACTTGAGTCGCTTTTTTTTATAAAAATACTTACGTTTATTTACTTTCATCTGTTTTTTCGTCAGCACTATCCGTTGATTCTTCTTGATCATCAGATGCTTCATCCCCAGATGAATCATCTGCTTCGTCTTGCTTCATTGTTTCCTGTGAATCATCTGTAGTTGTATCCTCCGCTTGAGTATCATCCGACTGTTCTGTTTGCTGTTCTGTGGCATCTTTTTCATCCGTTTGTGAGTTGCATGCTGTGATTAACATAATTGCTAGAAGTGATCCAAATAACTTGACTAATAAACTTTTGTTCATTTTACCGTCTCCTTTCGAATCATCTGAGCCTCTATGTAGTCACCATTCATATGGCTCTACTGGCAGTATAGCCTATCCAATTAGAAAAAAGTTCATTTTTACAAGGTTATCACAAAAGCTTTACATCCCCTTCATTTCATTCATATTCCCCTCATATTTCCTTAATAGTTTATGACTAGCTGTATTCTAGATCTATCTTCCTTAGTCAAAGTACTCAATTCGGCTATTCACACAGTTGTAACTATGCTAATATGAGTGATATATCACTATATCGAGCGACTAGCTGACTATAAAGTTATTCTCCTATAAAATTATTCACCATTTAAGAAAGGGATTTTTTATGGAATCACACAACCTCATAAAAAAACGGAATTTTATTCTTTTACTTATTTTTTGGCTGCTGTATTTTGTCCACATTGTGTTATACCACTTTATTGCAGCTGATCCTCATATGATTGTTTTTATAAGCGGAGGAATTTTATTATTGGTAGTGACGGCTATGTACTACTTTCGTTTTCATCCTGCTATCATTATGTATTCTTTTTTTATATGCTATTATGCCTATATTGCGTACATCACATCTATTGAACCTGCTGTTATTAATTATTTATTTTTGTTTCTTGGAATTATTGTTAGCTTTATTTATTATAGCTATGTCGCTATTGTAATTTCTACATTAATGTCCATAATAATTGTTTTGTACTTTTATGTAAGCAACACTCTTTTTACATCTGTGACTTTCGTGAAATTAGATATCGTTTATTTCATTTTGTTTACGCTGATCACAATGATTATTTTGTTGTATTGTGCTCATTTCTCTAAAAAACTGATTGCTATTAAGACGGTCAAAATGAACAAAACCGAAGATGAACTGTACTCAGCTCAAGAGTATTTACAATCTTTTTTTACATACAATCGCGACGCCATTTCCGTGTTCAGTCTAGACGGTAAAGTGATTAAAGTAAACGATGCTTTTGAGCAAATATACGGATGGAAAGCTGAAGAAATTGTCGGAAAAGCCATTCCATTCATTCCTGCTGGCTTAAAAGGCGGCGCTGAAAGCCGATTAGAAAGGGTTAAAAAAGGAGAAAAGCTGGTAGCCTTTGAAACTCAAGATAAGCGAAAAGACGGAAAAATAATTGATGTAGAAATCACTGTTTCACCTATTTTTAATCGTGATCAGCAAGTCGTTGCGCTTTTTGGTATTTCACGCGATCTTACAGAAGAAAAAGAAACAGAAAAATTTCTTCGCCAAACCGATAAGTTATCTTTAGCTGGCGAAATGGCAGCGGGAATCGCTCATGAAATTCGAAATCCGCTTACTTCTCTGAATGGATTTATTCAGCTTATTCATGAAGACAGCAGCCGCTATCATTCTTATACAACCATCATGCTGAGCGAACTGAATCGTATTAACTCAATCGTTGGAGAATTTTTATTGCTCGCTAAACCTCATGACACGGTTATGAAAAAGCACGCATTCTCTACTATTTTAAATGACGTTATTCTTCTGTATGAATCAGAATGTGTATTAAAAAATGTCGTAGTTAAAACGCAGGTGGAAGCCCCGCATACATACATCTGCTGTGATGCAAATCAAATTAAGCAAGTACTCATTAATTTGTTAAAAAATGCGCTTGAAGCTATGCCTAGCGGAGGAGAAATTCATTTAAACGTTACTCAGCATACTAAAGATCTTACTATTTTCATTAAAGATACAGGAGTCGGCATTCCTTCACATTTGCTTACGCACATTCAAAAGCCTTTTTTTACTACGAAGCCCTCAGGTACCGGTTTTGGACTTGTTGTGATTAAAAACATTTTGTATCAGCATAAAGGAACATTTGAGATTAAAAGCACTGTTGGCGAAGGAACCAGCGTTTCCCTTACGATTCCTTTATGGGAACAAGAAATTAATCATTAAAAAAAGAGGCTGGAACAAAAGTATGTTAGTTGAAGAAAGATCCGAACAAGTTTGATTCTTAATTAAGAGTCAAACTCATTGGGATTCTTTTATTATGAGGGTGAACGTAGATTTAATCTAGGTGCTTCTAGCTGTTGATTGGGGGGCAAGGCGAAGACTCCTGCGGGGAAAGCGGAATAGGTGAGACCCCGCAGGAGCATGAGCGCCGAGGAGGCTCACCGGCCGCCCGCGGAAAGCGAAGCCTTGCACGGAAATCAACGGCGGTGTAACAAGCGATTCATACTAGATTGTTTATCCCATTTGTTCGTCTTTAGATTGGATTGATTTTGTTGTGTCTCAATCTCTTTTTTTATAGCTTTTTATCATCAATACTATTTAAATAGTTTTCAATTTCATCTACTACAGACTGCACGCAGCCCTCTTCGAATGGAGAGATCAAATTCGCTTCCTCTACTAATTCTAAAAACGGCTTACTTCCGCCAAGCTTACACAAATGAACGTAATCTTGCCATGCTTGCTCATGATTTTCTCGATCTTTTTTCCAAAATTGAAATGCACAAATTTGAGCGAGCGTGTAATCAATATAATAAAACGGAGACGTGTAAATATGAAGCTGGCGCTGCCAGAAGCCCCCGCTTTCTAGATAATGATGGCCGTCATAGTTTTTAGAAGGCATATATTTCTTTTCAATTTCTCGCCACGTTTGTTTTCGTTCCGAAGGCGTCATCTCAGGACGTTCGTATACAGCATGCTGAAATTCATCTACCGCTACCCCGTAAGGTAAGAAAGTTAAGCCTGAGCTTAAATGAGAAAACTGGTATTTATCTTTGTCTTCTTTAAAGAACAACTCCATCCAAGGCCATGTAAAATACTCCATGCTCATCGAATGAATTTCAGCTCCTTCATGCGTAGGCCAGTGATACTCATTGGTTTCCATATCTCGGCTGGAATACACTTGAAAAGCATGCCCTGCTTCATGCGTTAACACATCAATATCCCCTGATGTTCCATTAAAATTTGAAAAAATAAACGGTGCTTTGTATTCTTCAATAAGCGTACAGTAGCCTCCGCCTGCTTTGCCCTTTTTAGCGACTAGATCCATCAAATTATTTTCAAGCATAAATGAAAAAAATTCGTCCGTCTCTTTAGAAAGCTCCTTATACATAACTCGTCCATTTTCAATAATCCACTTTTCATCACCTTTTGGCACTGCGTTTCCTGTTTCAAACTGAAACGGTTCATCATAATAAGTTAAGCTCTCTACTTGAATTCTTTCCTGCTGACGCTTTTTTAGTTTTTCAGTAAGGGGAACAATATACTCTTTTACTTGTTTGCGGAAAGCGGCAACCATTTCAGCATCGTAGCCTATTCTAGACATACGAGCATAGCCCACTTCTACGAAATTTTTATAGCCTAATTTTTCAGCAAGCTTGGTCCGCACTTTTACAAGTTTGTCATAAATATCATCAAATTCCTCTTCATGATCGGTAAAAAATTGAAATTTCGCTTCTGCTGCTTTTTTTCTCATTCCTCGATCAGGTGACTCCATAAACGGATCAAGCTGAGCTAACGTTCTTTCTTCTCCTTCAAATACAATTTTAGCTGACGCCACTAGTTTCGTATATTGAGACGATAGCTTATTTTCTTCCTGAAGCTCTTTTACTATTTCCGGAGAGAACGTTTTTAACTGCATTTCAGCAAGAGAGAACAGCTGCTTGCCCCACTTTTCTTCTAGTTGCCGTTTAAAAGGCGAAGAGATTAACGCTTTGTAAAATTTCTCTACATATCCTTCTAAAAGCGGCTGTGTTTCATCAAAATAGTCTTGTTCTTCTTTATAAAATTCATTCGCTGTGTCGATAGAATGACGAATATAGCAGATGTTCCCCATTGTGCTGTACTGGGAATACGCATCATTTGCTAAACGAATTGCCTCGTTTTGCTGACTGACTGACGCTGCTTCCGTAAAATGTGTAATGGCCTTTTCAAATTGCTTTTCAATTTCATTCATATCAGGTCGCGTATATGTATAATCTTCAAATTTCATCATTTGTTCTCCTTCCTCTATTGTCTGTATGTAACCTAATTCGTTTTTATCCAGCTGTATTCCTGTTAATTTCAATTTTTTGTCACTTTTTATTTTTATGTCGATTGGTCATGAAAGAAGTCATAGAAAAAAACTCGTTTGTTCAACAGAAACAAACGAGCTTTCCTTAATTAATTAGTCGATTCCGGTAAAAATTCATCTGCATAGTGCCCTAGTTTCTTAAGCATCGAAATGGCAACTTCCTTTTCTTCGCTAGATAAAACGGATAAAATATCATGAATTCTTTTTTCGTGACTCGGAAACATGCTTTCAATCATTTCCTTACCTTGCTTGGTGATAGCTGCATAGGTTACGCGACGATCGTTCGGACAAGCAACGCGCTCTAAGAAGCCTTTTTTCTCAAGCTTGTCTACTACATACGTAATACTGCCGCTTGCGAGTAGAATTTTTCCGCCAATTTGCTGCAGAGGCTGCTGGCCTTTGTGGTACAATAACTCTAGGACAGCAAATTCGGTTGGATTCATTCCATGCTGTTGAATAAATTTATGCACATGATCATTAATTGAACGATTGGCACGAGATAGTACAATAAATAATTTAAGAGATTGGTCTAACTCTTCTCTAGTTACATCATTCGTCATTTTAATCAGTTCCTTTAATATTATCTTGATATCAAGATAATACTAAAATTTCCCTTCAAAGTCAATCAAAGCAGGCTTATTTCATCGGTTATTCTCTCCGCTTGTACAATTTTTTTGATAAAAAATGTATATAAGTGGATTTATACATATGCTTTTAATACAATAAACATATGACCATTACATAAAAAGGTGAATGATTATGAAACCAACCCATTTATTATTTAATTCCGCGATTGGTTCACAAAAGCCTGAAACAATCGTTAACCGGCAAAATCCCTGTCCCTTTTGCGATGTAGAATCTCTTACAGGCATTATTGAAAAACAAGGACCTATCATTTGGCTGAAAAATAAGTTTCCCGTTCTGCAAGATGCTTATCAGACGGTTATTATTGAGACCGATGAATGTTCTTCGGAGCTATCTATTTATCCAAAGGAACATCTGTACACCTTGCTGAGCTTCGCTACTGAACGATGGATATCTATGATGAACAGCGGAGAATATGCTTCTGTTCTTTTCTTTAAAAACCACGGCCCTATGTCCGGAGGATCATTACGACATCCTCATATGCAAATTATTGGTTTAAATGAGATGGATGTAAATGAAAATGTGAAGCTAGAGCAGTTTGAAGGAGTCACAATTGCCCAAAATGAACACGTCACATTTAATTTATCTGTAAAACCTAGAATGGGCTTTTTTGAATTTAACGTGATAACGGATCAGCTTGACAAAGAGCTGCACGCATTTGCAGATTATCTTCAAACGGCTGCTCACTATTTATTAAATCATTTTCATCGTAGCTGCACGAGCTACAACTTATTTTTTTATAATCTTAAAAACGGCAAAATTGCGGCGAAAATCATTCCTCGCTTTGCCACATCTCCTTTGTATGTAGGATATGGCATTCCTCAAGTTTCCAATAAGCTTGAGCACATTGCTAACCAAGTTCAGGAGCTGTACTTTACCTAAAAAGTTGAACCTTCACTGGTTCAACTTTTTTGTAAGGTTATTGCATAAAGCTATTCACTTTTAAAATAGTCATGCTCATAGAAACCAAAAAAACATACACTAAAAGAACGATGTGAATTGAGGATAAAAAGAAGAATACGTAAAAGGAGACGGTTTATGACTGAGGTCCTAATTGGAAGCATTCTTTCTGCGCTATCGACTGGAGTAGGCGCTTTGCCTATTCTGTTTTTGAATCAAGAACTCACTCATCGCTGGAAAGATATACTTCTTGCGCTCACTGCAGGTATTATGACAGCAGCTTCTACTATGAGCTTGATTCCAGAATCTCTTCAAAGTGGCGGTTTTTTTTCCTTAGCCATTGGCTTACTGCTTGGAGTTGTAACATTAACACTCTTGGAGCAGAATATTCCTCACATTGATCTTGAGCATTCTAAAACCGGCATTCAGTTTGATGAAAAAGCACTTTTAATTGTTTCCGCTATTACTTTGCATAACCTTCCTGAAGGACTGTCTGTTGGGGTTAGCTACGCTTCAAATGTTGAAAATACAGGGAACTTAATTGCCCTTGCAATCGGTCTTCAAAATGCACCTGAAGGACTGTTGGTCGCGCTATTTTTAGCTCAGCAAAACATCAGTAAAATAAAAGCATTTTTAATTGCTACCCTTACAGGCTCCGTTGAGATTGTAACGTCTTTACTCGGGTTTTATTTAACTAATTTTGTTGATTCTCTCGTTTCATATGGATTAGCTTTTGCTGCTGGAGCCATGCTTTTTATTATTTATAAAGAGTTGATTCCAGAAAGCCACGGCGATGGAAACGAAAGATTTGCTACTTATTCGTTTATTTTTGGTATTTTGTTTATGATCTTTTTAATTAACATTTTTTAAAGGTGAAGAGAGGCCACGGGCAGCATGATTGTTTTACTGCCCGATCCCGAATGCTTGTCCTGTATTACAGCTTTGAAAAAGATAAAAAGCGGCTAATCAGTGTGGCAAACGATGTCTTTTCTTCCTCTTCTTTTAAACGCTTCTTTTGATAAACGAGTAAGAGCTGATCAAGCTCTTGACTACAGGTAACGGTTTCTTCATTAGTCAAACCTTTTTCTTCTCCGAGCTGCACCATCTTTTGTCTTTTTTGGACGATTTCTACTAATAATCTCTCTGATTTCGTTCTATTTCTCACTCCAAACACAAAATCCTCTCCTATGACAAAGAAATTAGCTTATAACGCATTATTACAAATTCTACTAAATATGTAAATAGAGTCGCAATAATAGACATTTTTTTTGCAAAAAAATTATTTTGTCGGAATTTAAAAACGCTTACATTACTATAGGAATACCATTTATCTTTTTTTTACAACTTGTTTTTCGACAAAAGATGCTGCTTGTCGAATCGAAAAAAGATTAAAAAATAACGAAATCAATACAATCTAAAAACGAACAAATAGGATACATGAGCCGAACCGCTTGTCCCGCAGGAATTTCCGCCTTGTCCTCGAGTCAACAGCTAGAAGCAGCTAAATATATGAAGCCTGCGTTCGTCCTCACCACAAAAAAATCCCAACGAAGTTGATTCTTAATCAAGAATCACTTTGTTCGGATCTTCCTTCAGCTAACATACTTTTGTCTCTATATCTTTTTCTATTCAGCTTTCTGAGCAGCAATTTGTACAGCATCCCATACCGTAGCAAAGGGAGGGGCATACGAAAGATCTAACATGGTTATTTCATCTGTTGTCAGGCGGCAAGTAATAGCTGTCGCAAATACATCGATTCGTTTTGATACTCCTTCTTTACCAATCATTTGAACCCCCAAAATCTCTTTTGTTTCAGGATGATAAACAAGTTTTATCACAATCTTTTCAGCTCCTGGATAGTAAGAAGCATGACTCGGAGCCTCTGCTGTGATGGCTTTGTATAAAAGAGAATTTTCTCTTGCTTCTCTTTCTGAAATGCCGGTTTTTCCAATTTCATAGTCCATCACTTTGACAATACTTGTACCTACAACACCCGGAAATTCTCGCTTTTCTCCCCCTAATCGGTAACCAAGAACCCTTCCTTGCTTATTGGCAATGGTTCCAAGAGCAATATGAACATCTTTTTTTAATACGCGGTGATAGCTCGTTGCACAATCTCCTGCTGCGTAGATATGAGGCACGTTGGTTTCCAACTTCTCATTTACTAAAATAGCTCCATTTTCAAGCATCCTTAGTCCGTTTCTTTCTAAGAATTGCGTATTCGGACGAACTCCTACATTTACAATCACTAAATCTGTTTGATACGTTTGACTGTTTGTTTGAACGTGAGTGACGGAACCATCTGAATACAGCAATGCTTCCACTTCTTCTTCGAAATGAAATAAAATATCGTCATCTAGCTGCTTTTGCAAATGCTCTGCCATTTCTTGATCTAAAATAGATAGAATCTGCTTTCCCTGTTCAATAACCCGTACTTCTTTTCCCAAAGCCTTCATTGCTTCAGCTACTTCCATTCCGACATATCCTCCGCCGATAATGGTGACTTTCTCTACGGAGTGAGTCTGTAGATATGTATAGATTCTTTCGCTGTCTGCTAATGATTTTAATGTGCATACATTCGGCATGTTATCACTCATAAAATTGGGTTTAACAGCTGTTGTTCCAGTTGCAATGATGAGTTCATCATATGTTACCTCTTTTTCCGTTTGCGTCTTTACATTTTGCACTACTATGTATTTTTTTGTATGATTTACTTCTTTTACTTCGTGAAAAAGATGGACGGAGATGTTTCGCTCTTCAAACTCTTGTTTCGTCCGAGCAACCAAATCGTCTTTTTCTTTTACAACACCTGACAGATAGTAAGGCATGCCACATGCGCTGTAAGAGATATCTCCACCTTTTTCAAACACAAGGATTTCCACTTCTTCTTTTTCTTTCATCCGGCGAAGCTGTGAAGCTGCGCTCATTCCGGCAGCTACTCCTCCTATAATGACGACACTTTTCATCTATACTCCCTCTTTCTACATAAATAATAGGCTATACTATCGTTTTTCCTTATTCTTCCCGATTTCAAACGAAAAAAACGGCTGTTTACACAGCCGTAGATGTTTGTTTTGAGCGGTAATACGTTAAAGCCAAGGCTCCTGCTAATACAGCTCCTTTAATAATGTCTTGCATATAATACGGAACATTTAGCATCGTTAACCCATTTAACAGCACACCAATTAAGATAGAGCCAATCAGCGTCCCGAATACATTCGGTTTCCCTGCTCCAAATACGGAGAAGCCAATGTATGTAGCAGCTACGGCATCCATTAAAAATGGTGAGCCGGCGTTCACTTCTCCTACTCCAATACGGGCAGCTAAAACGACTCCTCCAATTCCAGCAAGCAAACCTGAAAACATATAGGCATACATACGGTAACGATTAACCGGTACACCCGAAAGTCTTGCGGCTTCTATGTTCCCTCCTGTTACGTAGAAAAAACGCCCAAACTTCGTATAGGAAAAAACGATATGAACAAGCAGCACAGTCAACAGCATAATGATAACCGGGACAGGAATACCTAGTAAATGACCTTGCCCCAGTGCAAGGAAAGATGGAATAAAAATTCCCGGAGCTCTGTCTCCGCTTGGTAAAGGCATATTGGTATAAATAGCTGAGCCTTTTGTATACGTTAATAAAACCCCCTGTACGATGAACATCATTGAAAGAGTTGCTAAAATATCAGGAATCTTTACTTTCACTACTAAAAAAGCATTTACTAACCCGATAACAAGCGATGCAATAATCGGAACAATGATAGCGACTGCAATTTCTTGTCTGTGTAAAACAAGCATAGAGGCTGATAAAATAGTGGCTAACCCCGCCGTAGACCCTACAGATAAATCGAGTCCGTTGACGGTTAACGATATCGTTACACCAAGCGCTATTAAGGTAACAATGGAAATAGAGCGCAGGATATCACTAATGTTTTCTCCTGTTAAAAAGTTAGGTGTGGCAATGGAGAAGATAATCATAATAACAAAAATCATTAAGACTGTCCCATATTTATAAAAAAAGTCGAAAACACTTATTTTTCTCTTTGGTTTCGCTACAGGTTCTGTTACATACTCCGCACTCATCCTTTTACTCCTCCTGCTGTATAATAAAATAATTTTTCACTAGTTGCTTCTTCTTTGGATAATTCTTTCACGATTTTTCCGTTGTACATAACATAAATTCGATCCGCTACCCCTAGCAGCTCCTCAAATTCACAGGTTGCATAAACAACGCCTTTTTTCTGCGACACAAGATTTGTAATTAAGTCGAATATCTCTCGCTTAGAGCCGACATCAACTCCTTTAGTTGGTTCATCAAACAGCAGTACGTCAGAGTCCGTAACAAGCCATTTTCCGATTGCTACTTTTTGCTGATTTCCACCGCTTAACGTTCCAACTGACTGCTCGATAGAATGAGACTTTACGCCCACTTGTCCAGTCGTTTTCTGCGCTTTTTCTTTGATCTTTCTTCGCTTTAAAAACGAATACTTTGTAAAGCGGGACAGACTTGGCAAAACTAAGTTATCGGCAATCGATTCATGAACAAAAATTCCTTCTTTTCTTCGTTCTTCAGGAACAAGAGAAAGACCTTGTGCAATATAATAATACGGCTGCTTATTCAACTTTAGTTTCTTGTCTTTTAACCGAACGCTGCCGCTCACATATTGCTCTAAACCAAATAGACTTCGGCAAAGCTCCGTTTTCCCCGCTCCTACAAGTCCTGCAATACCGACTACTTCTCCTTCTTTTACATGAAAAGAGATATTCGAAAGGCGCCCTGGAAGAGATAATGCTTCTACATGTAAAAGTTCGTTTCCAAATTCTACTGATTTTTTGACCCACTGCTTTACAGAAGACGTTCCTAGCATGAGCGTAATCACGTCTTCAATTGATGTATGTGAAGTTTCTTTTGTAGCTACATAGCGTCCGTCCTTTAACACCGTTAAGCGGTCGCAAATATCAACCACTTCTTGAAGGCGATGTGAAATATAAATAATGCCTACTCCGCTTTTCTTCAGCTCTCTCATCACAGAAAACAATTGTTTCGTCTCTTCCACACTAAGAGGTGCGGTTGGTTCATCCAAAATTAAATAATCAACATTCTGTACAATTGCACGTGCAATAAGCACCTGCTGTTTTTCTGATAGAGTTAGATCAACGACATTTTTTTTAACGGATAAAGAAGAACCAAGTAAAGAAAGGGCTTCTTCCGCTTTCTTATAAATAGATTTCCAGTTTACAAATGCCTTACTTTTATTAGAAGCCTGTACGTCTAACACAATGTTTTCAGCTACTGACAGCGAAGGAATCAGCGCTACATCGACTTCTTGATGTACAATGCCGATGCCCTGGCGCTTAGCTTCTTTAGGAGAAGAAATAGAGATTTCTCCTCCGTCTTTGCAGATCTTTCCTTCGTACTCGTCGTAAGCTCCGCACAATATTTTCATTAACGTACTTTTACCGGCACCATTGGCTCCCAATAAAGCATGAATTTCCCCTTTTTGAACAGTAAAATCAACTTTGTTCAGCGCTTGAAAAGAACCAAAGTTTTTTGTAATGTTCTTCATTGAAAGCTCGTTCGTCATGTCTGTCCCTCCACTTCTACTCTTTTTTGCCCCATTCTTCTACGTATTGACTAAGCTGATCCATATTAATCGTTTGATTAGGCAAATCAGTTTGTTTGACTAAAACCGGATCAAAGGAATAATAACGAGGGATCTCTTGACCGGAAATCTTTTTAAGAAGCAGATCAACTTGCTTTTCTCCTACTGAAGCTGGATTTACGGCAGCTGACGCTTTCCACGGGCTGTTTTTTGCCTGCATCATTTGCAGATCTTCATCAGATAAGTCCACTCCGTATACTTTAATCTCGTCTCGTCCTGCTTCTTTAATCGCTCTTGTGACTCCTTTGGCAAATTCGTCCCAAGGTGCCCAAACGGCCGCAATGTCTCCTTTATTTGGATACTGCTTCAACACAGCTGCCATTTTATTTTGTGTGTCTAATGAGGTGTTGTCCGTTGCGCTTCCAAATGTGGCAATTTGTTTTACATCTGGATAGCGATTCATCATAATTTTATAAATGCTGTCGCGTTTTTCCATCGGCGCAAATCCTCCAACAAACGCATATACAATGTTTCCTTTTCCGTTAATGTCCTGCATCATTTGCTTCAGACCTTGCAGCGCAAGCATATAATCGTCTTGGTCAATTGTTGTAACGCCTTCTACTTTTAGTTCTACATCGGTTGCAATAACCGGAATCCCTTTTGCAATCGCGCGCTTCACGCCGGGTTCAAGGGTTTCAGCCCGGCCGTGGTCAATCATAATACCGTCTACATTTTGGTTAATAGCCGTGTCTAAATAAGCAGCCATTTTAGATTGATCATTGTTTGAATCAGAAACAGATAGCTGTACTCCTGCTTTTTTAGCCGCTTTTGTCACACCTGTTATGTACTGAGCAGCGTGAGTGCCTGACGTAAATTCAGAAATAAGCGCAATTTTTGTATCTTTCGTAACCTTTTTTCCTTCTTGCTGTACAGGCTTAGCAGAAGCCGCTTGCTGCGCTGGAGCTGCCTGTGCTTTCTCGTTTAGACTTGGCTGTTCTTTCGTGCAGGCAGTCAGCGCAAAGATTAGAAGCACGAGCAAAGTAAGTGGCCACAGCATTTTTTTACTCTTTTTCATGATGTTCCTCCTATTAAACTTATTATTCATATAAAAATAGTTAGTTTTATAATAATCCAAAGAATACCCCGCTTTTAGATGTAAAAGCGGGGTGATGATGACCTATGCTTTACAAGTAGTTGTTATGCGTAAATAGGTACCCATCCTTCAGTTGTCACGAAAATTCGGACAGCGACTACTTTGCGATCTTCCATTAATGTAAAGTAATGAAGAATGTTTTCTGGTACTGAAATTAAATCGCCCGGCTCTAATTCAACATCAAAAAATTCGCCGTCTTTTCCTTGAATAACAAAGATTCCATGACCGCTTACAATAAAGCGAACTTCGTCATCTGTGTGAATATGCTTGCGCTGAAAGTTTTTTAACAATTCATCAATATTTGGTGTAGATTCCGATAACGAGATAACATCTTGAGCTTTATAGCCGCGGCGTTCCGAAATATCTTTAATATCCTCACCAAAAGCGTTTAAAATTTCTGTTTTTTCTTCATCAGTTAAATCATATTTTTCACGAAGATTTTCTGGAAGTTTTGTAATGTCCCAGTTTTCATAAATAACTTCATTGTTTGCCAGAAAAGCTGATACTTCCTCTTGAGTTTCAATCCTTTTATTGTTTACATGTAAGCGAATGTGCGCCATTGTTGTTTCCTCCTTTTATAAATGCACCTTTGGCTTAATGCCTTTAAGTGACAGTAATTTGACGTGGTAGCTAAATAGAAATTCATAGGCTTCTAGCGCTTTTTTTGTTTCAAATGCATTTTTTCCCCATACCGTAATCCCATGGTTACGAATCAAAATCGCGCCTTGATCGCCTTTTATATGATGAGAAAACTCTTCTGCTAGTGTCGGAATATCTGCGTAATTCGGAATAATCGGAACAGTAATTTCCGCATCTTCTTCCCAAATCCCTAGCGCCTTAATAATTTCTTGACCCTTGAATGAAATAACGCCTTCATCTCCGTACAGTTCGGAGATCACGTTGTTGTCGATTGTATGTACATGAAGACTGCACCCAGCACTCGTTAAATCGTAAATCTTAACGTGTAAAAGCGTTTCAGCAGAAGGCTTTAAATGCGTGTCTTCTGCAGGCTTTCCGTATTGATCAACTAATAAAAAATCTTCATTTGTACGTTTTCTTTTGTCTTTTCCACTTGCTGATACAAAGAAAGTTGTCGGATTTTGGTCCACTTTAATCGCTAAGTTTCCGCTTGTACCGAAGAACCAATCGCGCTCTGCCAACTCATCTTTTATATCCGCAAGCTCATGCAACCTTTGCTGAGCCATGATACTCATGCTTTCACCTCTTCTGTTAATTCTTGTAAATGATGAATTACATCATAAAAAGTAGAAAAAGGACGATACGGTAGAGATAGCTCTTCACATTTTTCAATTAAAAAGTCACGTGCAATGACCGTATCAGCTAATTTGGCAGCCTGCAAATCCGTAATTGAATCGCCAATAACAACCATATGATCTCTTTCATCTGCAAGATGGCGAATAATCGTTGGCTTACAGCAGCCGCAGTCATTTGTACACTGTTTATCACATGTATGAGGCCACGTAATGGAAATATGCTCACCGGAAAAATCAGATCCGTTGCAGTAGAGCATTTCCTCTGCAACTCGATTTCCCAAAAGTGGTTTTACAAAAAAGTCAATTCCTCCGCTTACAATATAAAGCGGAATATGGTGCTCTTTTGTATAGGCAATAAAATCATCAAATCCATCTCGAATAGCAGACGTCTCTAAAATATAAGAAATAATATCTTCTTTTAATTCCACGGGGAGCAAGGCAAACATTTGCCCAACTCCTTCTTGAATGGAGACGCGCTGTGCCAACACGTCGTCTTTAATACTTTCCCACTCCGGAGGAGCAAATTGTTTCATAATAGCAATAATGTTATCGCTATTTGTAATTGTTCCATCAAAGTCACAAAAGATTTTTAACGATGTCATGCTTTCACCTCTACTGTTCCCCATAGTTGCAAAGCTTTTTGCAACTCTTTTGATTCTTCAGCTTTTTCGGCTAGTGTTTGATGAGAGAGTACTGCATCTATCGCCGCACGGAATGCTTTTCCTCCTCCGATAGCTCCGTCTGGATGACCGTGAACTCCGCCTCCTGCATTAATAATGCTGTCGATTCCAAAGTCCTTCACAAGCTGCGGTACCATTCCAGGATGAATTCCTGCTGAAGGAACCGGGAAAGACTGCTTATATTTGTATACAGGACGCGTTAATTCGTAGGTAATGCCTGTCGTATCTTCAAGAGAAAGCGCTACGCTTCCGTATGGTGATGGAAACAGTGAGAAATCTGCTCCGACTAAACGCAATAGCTTTCCAAGCAGCAATGAATTTGAAAAACCGTAAAACTCTGACGGCGTAAGCGCTCCGCTAACAGCTGGGTGCGCCATAATCGGCAATTCAATTTCATCATCTTCTCGAAGTGCCTGCAGTACGTCTAACCCGTAAGCAAATACGTTGAATAAAAGAGCATCGGCTCCTAGCTCAGCTGCTTTTCTCGCTTTTTCTTTTAACTCAAACGTTCGTCCCGTTAAATTAACAGCATACAGCGTGCGGTGTCCCGTTTTTTCGTATACTTCATTCAGTACTTTTTTTCCTTCTGTAACGCGAGCTTCAAAAGGTGTTCGTTCACTATCAAACAAAATCTCGTCGTCTTTAACCAAATCCACTCCGCCAAGCGCTTGCTCACGCAGCTGAGTTGTTAAGTACGTCATATCTCTTCCAATCACGCCTTTAAAAATACTCATCACAAGCGGACGGTCATAAACGCCTAGTTTCTCTCGGATACCTTCTATTCCAAAGCGCGGTCCTGGGAATTCAGCTAATAATTCATCAGGAAAATCCAAGTCTAATAATTTCACTTTTCCATCAAGTGATAGTTTTCCGAAAACCGTAACTAAAATAGCCGGTAAATCTCTTGAAAAGTTGGCAGTTGGATAAGCAATTTTGACAATAGCCTGCTTAATTTCTCCGCCTAAATATCCATTTACACGTTCGCAATCTTGAAGCTCAGTTACGGACACGACGCGCCCTTTATGCTTTTGAAGCTGCTGCTGATCTAAAAGCGGCAGATTTGTCCATGAGCCGACGGTTAGTCCTAAAGCGATTCCTTCCGCTTTTTTATGAAAATTTCCTTTATTATCATGTAGTAAGTAGCTTGCAACGATTTCGCTCATTATGCTAAAAACTCCCTTGCTGTTTAATATCGTTAATAAAAAAAACCTCTTCTGTGATTAAGAAGAGGCTTTCGTTGCTCTTCTTATCTCTCAGCTGCGGCTGCAAGAATTAGCACCGTGCTTAACATGCGTTAAGTCGGTTGCCGGGCTTCATCGGGCTAGTCCCTCCACCTACTCTTAATAAGAAAGTTGCTATTTATTTAAATTGAATTCGTAGATTATATACTAAATAAAAAATACCGCTAGGATTTATCGGTTATTAATCTCGTTAACTTCTTACATATTAAGCCAACTCAAAAAGGATTGTCAATGCGTTTTTAAAATAAATTTAATTTTTTTATTCGAGATACAGCTTCTCTCATGCGCTCTTCATCCGTCAGCAGTCCTACGCGCACATAGCCTTCACCATATGTTCCAAAGCCTACACCAGGAGCAACCACAACGTGGGCTTTTTCAAGGAGTAAATCTGAAAACTGTTCGGAAGTATATCCTTCAGGAACTTTTAGCCATGCAAAAAAGGAGCCTGCTGGAGATGTAACATCCCAACCAATTTCTCGAAGCCCTTGAATAAAGGTATTGCGTCTAGATTCATAGCGCTTAACTAAATCATTCACACATTGTTGAGATTCCAACAGAGCTGCGGCTGCTGCCTCTTGAACGGCCCCAAAGAGACTGACATACATATGATCTTGAAGAAGATTAATAGCTTCTACTACACTTTCATTTCCTACAGCAAATCCAACTCGCCATCCCGCCATGTTATACGTTTTAGAAAGAGTATAAATTTCAATTCCCGTCTCTTTTGCACCAGGCGTCTGTAAAAAACTGATTGGCTTTTTACCATCAAACCCAATTGCTCCGTAAGCAAAGTCGTGTACCACACAAATATCGTGCTTGGCAGCAAACGCCACGGTGTCTTCAAAAAATTCTGCCGTTGCCACTGCACCAGTAGGATTATTCGGATAGTTTAAAAACATGAGCTTTGCCTGTTCTTTAGCACGTTCACTTATCTCTTCGTATACGGGTAGAAAATGATTTTCAGCCGTGAGAGGCATCACTTCCATCTTGGCTTTTGCAAGCTCTACTCCAGACCAGTAGTCAGGATATCCAGGATCTGGAACCAGCACCGTATCTCCAGGATTTAACAAGCACTGCGGGATTTCAACAAGTCCACCCTTTCCGCCAAATAAAATAGCTACTTCTTTTTCAGGATCCACATCAACGCCATATTCTCGTTTATAAAAAGTCGCCACGGCCTCTTTTAAAAACTGGTGCCCCCGAAATGGAGAATATTTATGATGCATAGGATTAGCACTTGCTTTTTGCAGTGTTTCTACAATATGTGAAGGAGTAGGCTGATCAGGATTTCCCTGCCCTAAGTTAATAACGTCGTGCCCTTGGGCCATTACTTTTCCTACCTTGCCCACAAGTGATGCAAAAAATTGTTTTGGTAAACTTTTTAATAGTTCCGATTGCTCAAATTGTTTCATCATCGCACACCTTCTCAAAAAATTCTTGAAATTCTAGTCACAAATAATATATTGTAATACTCAACTTGTAAAGTCATTTTTTTCAACTACTAAAAAAGGACGGATGATAAAGTGAGTGTAAAAATTACGTGTTTGCAGCTTGATATTGCGTTTGGAAACCCAACTAAAAACCGAAAATATATCGAACAAAAGATGACGGAAGCCCTGAAAGAAAACCCTGATATCCTTGTGCTTCCTGAGCTATGGGATACAGCCTATGATTTGACGCGGCTAGACGAAATTGCAGATGATGAAGGGCAGCAAGCCAAGCAATTAATCTCTCAGTTTGCTAAAACGAACGAAGTAAATATTGTGGGAGGTTCGATCGCGAAAAAAACAGAGCAAGGCGTCACGAATACGATGTATATTTTTGACCGAAAAGGTCGTGAAGTATCACAATACAGTAAACTGCACTTATTTAAATTAATGGATGAACACCTGTATTTAGAAGCAGGAACAGCAAAAAACCTTTTTACACTTGAACAGTCACTGTGCGCAGGAGTTATTTGTTACGATATTCGTTTCCCAGAATGGATACGGGTTCATACTAGCAGCGGAGCAGAAGTCTTGTTTGTTGTCGCTCAGTGGCCGGCTCCAAGACTTGCCCACTGGAAAGCCCTGCTCATTAGCCGTGCAATCGAAAATCAATGCTATGTAATCGCATGTAATCGTGTAGGCCAAGATCCTAATAACACATTTGCCGGACATTCCTTAGTCATCGATCCGTGGGGAGAAATAATCGCTGAAGCTGGCGATAGCGAAGAACTTTTAAGTGCTGACGTTAACCTGGAACTTGTAAAAGAAATTCGTAAACAAATTCCCGTCTTTACAGATCGCCGTACAGAATTTTATTAATTATGTATTGACAGCCGTTTTTTTGCATGATACGATTTTCACCAGATATCATAAAATATTCAAACAAATCAAAATTGAATAAGTAATCGTACTCTTATCAAGAGTTGGCTGAGGGATTTGGCCCTGTGAAGCCCAGCAACCGACCGTCATTCCATCCTAAGATGGATCACACCCGTAAAACATGTTTTACAAAGGCACGGTGCTAATTCCAACAGAAAGTAATTTTTTCTGGCAGATAAGAGGTTTGAACACTACAATCAAGCCTCTTTCCAACGAAAGAGGCTTTTATATTTTCTAAAATTATAAAAGCCTCCATATATTCTTAAACCTATTAACTTAGTAAACAAATCAGTTTAATAAACTATGGAGGGATTCCGATGTCAATAACAAAAACAGAGAAGTATCACCCTTTAACAGAAATTTCAGCAATCAAACTTGTGAAAAAGCTAGGTCTTTTTGATGCCACAGAAGCACTGACTGCCCGTGAAATTGGTGACGGCAACTTAAATCTTGTCTTTCACATCATAAATGATCAAACGAATAAATCCATTATCGTCAAACAAGCGCTTCCCTATGCAAAAGTTGTAGGCGAAAGCTGGCCTCTATCCTTGAACCGTGCCACAATTGAAAGCAATGCGCTCAAGCAATTCGGTGCATTTACGCCAGAACTTGTGCCCGCTGTTTATTACCACGATGAAACGCTTGCTGTTACGGTCATGGAAGACCTGTCTCACTTAACGATTTCTCGCGCCGGACTTATTCAAGGTGAAAGTTATCCTCTGCTCTCACAGCATATCGGTTCTTTTTTAGGACATATTGCGTTCAAAACGTCTGATTTCGCCTTAAAACCTCAGGATAAAAAAGAAGAAGTTGTTAAGTACAGCAACCCCGACTTATGCAATATTACGGAAGATTTAGTTTTTACAGATCCTTTTTTTGATATTGATACAAATGAATTTGAAAAAGCGCTGCGTCCTGATGTAGAAGAATTGTGGAATGATGGTGATGTAAAGCTACAAGCAGCAAAATTAAAATATAAATTTTTAACAAATGCGCAAACGCTAATCCACGGTGATTTACATACAGGCAGCATCTTTGCTAGCAGTCAAGAAACGAAAGTGATTGATCCAGAGTTTGCTTTTTACGGTCCGTTTGGATTCGATTTAGGGCAATTTGTTGCGAATTTATTTTTAAATGCTCTTTCTCGAGAAACAAATCGCGAACCGTTATTTGCACACATTACGAACACATGGAACGTATTCAAAGATACCTTTACTGCGCTTTGGCATTCTGAAAACACTGAACCTTTCGCTAAAGATGAGCGCTTATTACATGAAATTTTAACGCAAACGTGGCAAGATGCTGTTGGATATGCAGGATGTGAAATCATTCGACGTACGATTGGCTTAGCTCACGTGGCGGACTTAGACGAAATTTCTTCAGAGGAAAGAAAAATTAACGCTAAACGTACTGCGTTAAAAATTGGACGCTATTTGCTTCTGCACCAACAAGACGTTTCACCAAATGAATTTGAACATTTACTTCGATAACGAATAATGTACACAATGAAAGGATCGGTATCAGCATGACAAATACACTATCACTTCCGCGCTCAGTGGAATGGAATGAATCATATATTACTTTATTAGATCAGCAGCAGCTTCCTGGCAACGTTGAATATATTAAGCTGCAAACCATTAAAGACGTATGGGATGCTATCACTACCTTGAAAGTACGCGGAGCCCCTGCAATTGGCATTACGGCGGCTTTTGGTCTTGCTCTTTCTGCGCTTAGCTATGACACAGATTCAGTCAAGGAATTTAACAAAAAGCTAGCTCTTGATCAACAGTATTTAGCTAGCTCACGCCCTACTGCCGTCAATTTATTTTGGGCATTGGAGCGCGTAGCGAAAAGCGCTGAATCCGCTTCGTCCGTTAATGAAGCTAAAACAAAAGTTGTTCATGAAGCTATTCAAATTCAAGTAGAAGATGAAGAAACGTGCTACCGAATTGGGGATTATGCTCTTTCTTTATTTAAAAAGAAGGATAAAATCATGACAATATGTAATGCTGGTTCAATTGCTACAGCTTATTATGGAACAGCCTTAGCACCTTTTCACTTGTCTAAGCAGCGTGATATTCCGCTTGAAGTATTTGCCTGTGAAACAAGACCCGTTCTTCAAGGTTCTCGCTTAACAGCCTGGGAACTTCAGCAGTCGGAAGTGGACGTGACGCTGATTACGGATAATATGGCCGCTCATACCATTAAAACAAAAGGAATTAATGGGATTATTGTAGGTGCTGACCGCATTGCAGCAAATGGCGATACGGCTAACAAAATTGGAACATATGGACTTGCTCTTTTAGCGAAAGCATTCGGTATTCCATTTTACGTAGCAGCGCCGCAGTCCACATTTGATTTATCTATTCAAGACGGCAGCAGCATCCCTATTGAAGAACGTTCACCTAAAGAAGTAACGCACATTGGAGATACACAAATTGCTCCAGACGGAATCTCTGTGTACAATCCAGCTTTTGATGTGACGCCAAGCGAACTGATTACGGCCATTATTACAGAGCATGGAATTATCCATTCCCCGTCTTTGGAATCCATTCAAAAAGTTTTGCTGCAATCTGCTCAATAAAAAAAGCCGCTGCTATGCGGCTTTTTTTGTTGAGCACTGGTTTCCACCTGCATTTGTAACACAATTGTAACAGTACTCTCTTCTTTTTCTACATATATTATAGGGGATTCTTTTTGAATAAGGGGGAGTAAATATGAGTTCAGAGCAAAAAACAGATAAAAACAAAGCGCTGAATCGTAAGCAGCACTATCAGCTATTCGATTTATCCAAAGATGAAGAACTAAATTCCCTCCCTTCTCCTCAGCAAATTGACGGTGTTTTTGTGCAGGGAGAAGGCTGGAAATTGGACGGTGAATAGTTATTTTAACTCCAGAGCGCCTTTTGCTACATTTCTTTCAAGCATTAATAGTTTCTCTTTTATATGAGTTTGGGAGCCTGCATAACCTGTTAAAGCTCCATTTTTTCCAATCACACGGTGACAAGGTAAAATAATAGGCAGTGGATTTCGACGATTCGCTTGTCCCACAGCCCTTACGGCTTTAGAGCGATTAACAGACTCCGCTACATCACTATAAGACCACGTTTGTCCATAAGGTATACCTTTAAGCGTTAGCCACACTTCTTTTTGGAAGTCTGTTCCTTTTATATCCAAAGGCAAATCAAATGTTAGCGTGCGCCCTTCAGCATAATCCTCCAGCTGTCGCTTCGCTTCTTTCACATGGTGATAATTCTCGTCATGGACAAGTTCTTTAAGCTGCTCATTATGATCATCGCTATCAAACCAAATATGTTGAACCCCTGTTTCCGAGGCTACAATATAAATTTTCAAATCAGAAAATAAATTCATTTCTCCGTAGTACATATTTTTTATCCTTTCTAATTAAGCTGGAAGAATAACATGAAAAGCTGTGCCTTCTCCTATTTTGCTTTCCACTTCAATTCGCCCTTTATGTTCTTCGATAATTTTATATGAGACCATCAAACCGAGTCCCGTTCCTTTTTCTTTTGTCGTATAAAATGGTTCTCCTAAGCGCTTGATGCGCTCTTCGGGCATTCCATCCCCTTGATCTCGAATGGAGACCGTCACGTAGTGCGGCTCTGTAGAGTAGACTTCAACAATAATTCTTCCTCCGTTTGACGTGACTTCAATTGCATTTTTAATGACATTTATTAGTACTTGCTTAATCTGGTTCGGCTCGCAGTACACCATTGGCAGCTGAGGAGACACACTTAGTTCAAACTGAATATTTTCTAAAAGCGCTTGAGCATTTAATAAATCAATCGTTTCTTTAACAACCGCAGCTAGATTTTTCTTTTCAAACTTTACGGCCTGTGGCTTAGCGAGTACGAGAAACTCTGTAATAATGGTTTCAATTCTTTTTAATTCAGATTTAATAATATCAAAATAAAGAGAGTGGTCTTCTTGAATGCTGCTTTCTAACAGCTGAACAAACCCTTTTAAAGCTGTCATCGGGTTGCGGATTTCATGCGCAATCCCAGCTGCTAACTGTCCGACTACTTGAAGCGTATCCGATTTTCGAATCTGCTCTTGCATTTGATTTCGTTCCGTTACGTCTCTTAAAAGCGTCATATATAGACCTGGTAAGATATCTTTTTTCGTGGAAAATTCGATATTTTTAACTTTTCCGTTCCCCGTAACGTACGTAATCTCTCCTTCAGCTTCCCCTTTTTGCTCAATCGTTTCTTTATGCTCAATGACCGCATCCAAATTCGCTGAAGAAATAAAATCCTCCATGGAGTGCGCACAAATCTCCTCTTTGCTGAGTTCTAGAATATCACAAAGAGAAGAATTTACATCAATAATATTTCGCTTGCCGTCCCATAAAACTAACCCATCGATCGAACCATTAAAAATCTGTCTGAATTTCTCTTCGTTATTCCGAAGCTCCTGTTCGATTTTTGTACGTTCACTGATGTTTCGAAAAATCGTTAAATGGTCTCCTTCTATAATGCCTTTTTTCCCTGTGAATTCCAACTGTTTGATTTCTCCATTTGGCATGTAAAAAGGAAGCTGATTGCGAATTTCTCCTTTTGTTTGAAACGTTTGGAGCACCTTTAACGCACTAAAGCTTTTTGTATCGATAAATGTATACAAATTGCTTCCAATTAATTTGTTTAACGGCAGCTCAAATGTACGCGAAGAAGCAAGATTAGCGTTCAAGATTTCACCATCATCTCTCCAAATCAAGATCGCTTCAATCGCATTTTCAAAAATAGCCCTGAAATTTTTTTCGCTTCTCAACAGCTGCTGCTCCATCAGCCGTTTTTCCGTCACATCTCTCATAATGGACATATAGTATTGACTGTATATATTAGCCGTTGTGGTAAATTCAAAAAAAGTAACGTCTCCATTTTCGAGCCTGATCGGTAGCTCACCGCTTGTCTTTCCTTCTTGATGCAGAGTTCTCCATAATTTTTTCACCTTATAATGATAAGTAGGTTCTACAAGCTCTTCTAATGTTTTGGTTAGAAGCTGTGCTCTTGTATAATTTAATCGTTCGCAAAATGAAGGGTTCGCGTCGATAAGCTGACCCGTTCGATCAAAAATGACAATTCCGTCTACCGCTTCATTAAATACATCCATAAACATATGATGACTAATAAACCGTTCATTTTCCATCATTTTGTGCTGCGTAATATCCCGAAATGTACACACAATAATGCCCGACATGTGACTATGTTTGTGTGAAGTAAATTCAACATGTTTCATCATGCCGCTTCGAAGCGTCATCGCGCCTTCATATTTGAAATAGCTTTCTTCTAAGAGTGCTGGATAATACGCTTCAATCATGTCATACGGAAAATACATCAGAAAATCTTTCATTTGATACGTTAATAGCTCATCCTTTGTTTTTTCAAACAGCCCGCAGGCTGATTCATTTGCATTTATAACTTGAAAATACTCATCAAATACGACAATGGCATCTAATACGTCATTAAAAATAGCTCGTAGCTGCTGTAATTCACCTTGCTGCTTTTGCTCAGCTTCAGATGTTAATTCTCTGTGTGGTGACATGCTCATTGCTCCTTTCTTTTGCACTTCCCATTTCCCCACCTTTTATCTATAGACTTAATATTCTACAAGATTTGCTTTTTACCTTTTTAAAATTAGGCACGTTTATTCAAAATACGACATTTCTTCACATTATCCCGCTATTTAGAAAGAAAGCATGAATAAAAGAGGCTCATAACTAAATCAATCTAATCTAAAGACAAACAAATTGGATACATGAGCTGAACCGCTTGTTACACCGCTGTTGATTTCCGTGCAAGGCTTTTCTTTCCGCAGGAGTCTTCGCTTTGCCTTCCAATCAACTGCTAGAAGGAACGAAACGGATGAAACCTACGCTCACCATAACAAAGAAAACGAACCATTACTCAAACACGTTGAGTAATGGTTCGTTTTTCACTTGGGCTAAAATACGTTTGTCACAGCCTCATCGATCATTCACTACAATATAAGTTGCTTGAATAGGCCCATGCACACCAACTACTAAATTCATTTCAATATCAGCTGAATTGCTCGGTCCCGTAATAAAGTTAATGCAAGAAGCAATCTTTTCTCCTCGCTCTACTTTTTCATGAATCATTTCAGCGGCTTGTGTCATGCGAGGAACAATTGAGCTTTGAGGTATGATTGCAATATAAGTGGCGGGCAGCAAGCTTACCGATCGTCCTTTTTCAGCGCTGCTGAACAAAACAACTGTGCCGGATTCCGCTAGCGTCAAATCACTGAAGGTAATGCCAACATTTGCTTGTTCAGCTAGTTTAATATTCTCATCGCCTTTTCCAGAATTCCATACATGAAGGCTACTGCTTGTTTCCCATTTCTCCATCAGCAGATTCAATCCATATTCGGAAAACCTAGGATCATTCCACGTGCAGACAAGACCATTTCCATAGTTCGCTACAGCTTCCTCAAGGACAGCTGGCAAGTGTTGTGATGATGTTTCTACATAGCGAGTATGAATACGTTCGCAATGGTTTTCAAGCTCTTTCTTTAATTGATCTGGCGAATAGCTGCGGTAGACCTCATGCTGAGGAGCATGCTTCCATTGTGGCTTTACTACGCCGCTTGTTCGCCTGCTTCGCTTAAGATTAGCAGCGATATTGTCTAAAAAACTGTCTCTATTTTGAATGCTTCCGTTCATCATCATCACTCCTTTTATCAAACCAATCTCGTAAGCGCTCTTTTGTAGGCGCTGGAAACTCTCTGCTTTCCGTCCACGCTTTTAATGGACCAGGCCCTTTGGAAATACTGCTTCCTGACATAAAAGGAGTAAGAGCTGCCGGTGCTACTTTAGCGCCCACTGTATATAGAGAAGAAGAAGCTGCTCCCAAGCCAAATGCTTTCATCGCCAGCTTTTCCGAAATAGGTGCTTTTCCTTCTTTTTCGACAATTCGCTGACGATGCTTGTGCAATAGCTCATGCAGCGGAATTTTGACCGGACAGGCATCTGTACAGGCTGCGCATAGCGTTGAGGCATATGGAAGCTCTTTGTAGTCTTCATAGCCTCCAAGTAAAGGAGATAATACAGCTCCAATCGGACCTGAATAAATAGATCCATATGAATGTCCTCCAATATGGCGATACACGGGACATACATTCACACATGCCGCACAGCGAATACACTGTAAAACAGATTGAAATTCAGTTCCTAAAATCGCAGATCGTCCGTTATCCACAATTACTAGGTGAAACTCTTCCGGTCCATCTACTTCTCCAGGAAGTCTAGGTCCTGTAAGCGCTGTTACGTAACTTGTAAGCCGCTGACCTACTGCACTTCTAGTTAACAGACTTACCAACACTTCAAATTCTTCAAACGTTGGCACAATTCTTTCCATTCCCATAACCGTAATTTGCGTTTTAGGAAGGGCTGTTGTTAACCTTGCATTTCCTTCATTGGTTACAAGTGAAATAGATCCAGATTCTGCAATCGCAAAATTACATCCTGTGATGCCAATATCTGCTGATAAAAATTCTTTTCTCAGCATTTCCCGGGCATGAAGAGCTAGTTCTTCAGGTTTTTCTGTCTTTTTATAAGAAAGCTTTTCCTGAAACACATCTCTAATTTGTTCTTTATTTTTATGAAGCGCAGGAGCTACGATATGAGAAGGCGGATCGTGATCATCTACTTGCAGGATATATTCTCCTAAGTCCGTTTCAATAACTTCACAGCCTAGTTCTTCTAAAGCAGCGTTCATATGAATTTCTTCTGTAACCATTGACTTGGATTTAACCACTTTCTTTGCCTGTTTTTGCTTCGCTACATTTTTTATGTACTCATTCGCTTCTTCAGCTGTTTGAGCGAAAAAAACGTGGCCTCCGCGTTTAGCTACATTATCAGTGAGCTGCTCTAAATAATAATCTAAATTTTCAAGCGTATGCTGACGAATTTCTTCGCCCAGCGCTCTCCATTCTTCCCAGTTTCCTAACTCTTCTGCCGCATCTAATCTACGGCTTCTTAAGCGCTCTTGAGCACCTGAAACCGCAAAGCGCATAAACGCATTATTGACTCCATCATCGACGCGTTTTTTAAACTGATCGTTTCCTATTTTCATAGACATTCGGTATTCTCCTTTCTTTACATTCTGCTATTTAACACTTCAGCGATATGCATCACTTTTACAGGCTGTCCTTTTCGTTCAATTCTTCCTCCAATATTCATAAGACAGCCGCAGTCAGCTCCAATTAAGTACTCTGCGTTTGTCTTAGCTATACAGCTCACTTTTTCATCGACCATTTGTTCAGAGATTTGCCCCATTTTAACCGAAAACGTCCCGCCGAATCCGCAGCAGTTATGACTGTTTTCAAGGTTTTCCATTTCAAGACCCTTTACATTGTTTAATAGTGTAAAAGGTTCTTTTTTTACGTTTAGCAAACGCGTCATATGACAGGAAGAATGATAAGTGGCTTTCCCATTTAAGCTGGCTCCTACATCTTCCACTTTTAAAACGTTTACAATAAAATCTGTTAGCTCATACGTTTTATCAGCAAGCTTCACGGCAGGTTCATGCCATGCAGTATCACCTTTAAAAAGATGGGGATACTCTTTGAACATTGTCACGCACGATCCAGACGGAGATACAACGTATTCTGCATGCTCAAACGTTTTTATCATGTTTTTCATCGCTTCTTTTGATTCTTTTACGTAACCGCTGTTATACGCAGGCTGCCCGCAGCAAACTTGACTCTTTGGAAAATCCACTTCGCATCCTAATCGTTCTAACAATTCTACCGTCGCTTTTCCTACATTTGTTTGAAACATATCAATCAAACATGTGGCAAATAAAGATACTTTCATCATTTGCTCCCTCCAAGCTGATCATTTTACTTCTTTTAGTTAACAGGTCATCAGATGACTTAATGCTATTATACTCCTATGTTTTTCTAATTTCACTAGTTTTTCGAAAATACCTTTCTTTGTTTGCTATCTTTTTTTCATAAAAAATAAGAAATTGGGATACGTGAAACCTACGTTTGCCATAACATTAAAAAAATCCGACCGGTGAAGATTCTCTATCAAGAATCTTCACCGGTCAGATCTTCCTTTAACTAAACTACTTTTGTCTTAGCTTCTTACTTATTTATTTCCAAAAATCATCAAATACTGTGATTGGCAATTGGCGTTTATGCTGCGTTTTTAAGAAGTGACCTTCAATGACGTTACTTGCATGTTCACCTACATCTTTGCCTTCTAAATAATCGTCGATTTGCTCATACGTTACGCCAAGCGCTTCTTCATCCGGAAGCTGTGGACGATCTTCTTCCAAATCAGCCGTTGGTTTTTTCATATATAGATGCTCGGGACAGCCTAATTCTTTTAGCATTTGTTTTCCTTGTCGCTTGTTCAGACGGAAAATAGGTACTAAGTCAGCTCCTCCGTCACCGAATTTTGTATAAAATCCTGTAACAGCTTCAGCAGAGTGATCTGTTCCGAGTACGACTCCACTGTACATGCCCGCTACCGTATATTGCGCAATCATTCGTTCACGCGCTTTTACATTTCCTTTGTTGAAGTCGGAAACTTTATCATCTGCCGCTTCTTCAACAGCAGAAAGCATAGCATCTACTGCTGGTTTTACGTTAATAGAAATAGATTTTGTTGGTTGAATAAAAGCAAGTGCATCTTGACAGTCTGCTTCATCTGCTTGCACACCGTATGGAAGACGAACAGCAATAAACTGATAGCGCTCTTCTCCCGCTTCTTCGTTCAACTCATTAACCGCTAGCTGCGCCAGCTTTCCAGTTAACGTAGAATCTTGGCCGCCGGAAATACCTAGTACAAACGAACGTAAAAACGGATATTTGTTCATGTAGGATTTCAGAAAATCAACGCTGCGGCGAATTTCTTCCACGGGATTAATTTCTTTTTGGACGTGCATTTCTTCAATAATTTGCTTTTGTAGCTCTTTCATAAAAAAACTCTCCTCTCATTACTAGCTGACGGAATCTACACAAGTACGGTATCAGATAGTAACTTGCTTCTAGTCTCTTCAATATTTTGCATTTTGTTATCCCAGCAGTTTGTACTCAAGTCTACCGGATACTCTGTAGGACGGAATACATCTTCGTTCGATTTTGTAATGACTTTGTAGTCATCCCATAGATGCTTTAAGTTCTGTAAGCAGTAGGCTCTCATTTCTTCAATGGTAGGCTGCTCGTACACAAGCTTGCCGTCTGTAAAGATTGGCTGGTGAATTTTACGTGCGTTAAAGTTCGTGACAAACTTGCTGACGTGCGTATGAATAGGATGAAACATTTTTAAATGCTGCTCTTCATTCGGCACTTCGTCTTGCATCGTAATATAATCGCCTTCCCATTTGTGGTTCACTTGATTTACAATTCGGTATACCTCTTTTAAACCAGGAGTGGAAATTTTTTCCGGGTTCTCTGACAGTTTAATCGTATCCACCATGTTTCCATGATTATCTTCAATCGAAACCAGCTTGTACACCGCTCCTAGCGCAGGCTGATCAAAAGATGTCATGAGTTTTGTTCCAACTCCCCATCCATCAATTTTGGCACCTTGCGCTTTCAAATCTAGAATGCTGTACTCATCGAGATCATTCGAAGCAAAAATTTTCACATCATGATAGCCGGCTTCATCAAGCATTTTTCTTGCCTCTTGAGAAAGATATGGAAGTCTTCCGCTATCTAATCGAATACCGATAAAATTAATGCGATCTCCCATTTCATTTGCTACTTTAATAGCATTGGGAATACCTGATTTTAACGTATTATATGTATCTACTAAAAAGATACAGTTACGGTGTGATTCCGCATACTTTTTAAACGCGCTGTACTCATCACGATAGACTTGAACAAGCGCGTGAGCATGAGTGCCGCACACAGGAATTCCAAATACTTTCCCCGCTCTGACATTACTGGTTGCATCAAAGCCTCCAATATAAGCAGCTCTCGCTCCGTAAAATGCAGCATCCATCTCGTGTGCTCTTCTTGAGCCAAATTCCATAAGCTGATTCGTACCCGTATGCTCATATAAATTATCTTCTCCCGCGGCCAGGCGAATACGCGATGCTTTTGTCGCAATCAGCGGGTGGAAATTTAAAATATTTAAAAGCGGCGTTTCAATAAGCTGCGCTTGCGCTAAAGGAGCGTCAATTTGCAGCATCGGTTCGTTAGCAAAAATCATTTCGCCTTCTACAACCGAACGAACATTACCGCTAAAGCGAACTTGCTTTAAATAGTCGATAAACTCCGCTTCATAATGCAATTCTTCATATAAATAATCTAAGTCCGTTTCGCTAAATCTGAAATTAGCAATAAAATCAATTACTCTTTCTAGCCCGGCAAACACAGCATAACCGCTTTCAAACGGCATCCGACGAAAGTAAGCTTCAAATACAGAACGGCGTTTATGAATATGGTCTTTAAAATACGTATGTGCCATATTCAGTTCATATAAATCTGTATGCAAAGCTAAACTATCATCTCTATATTGCTTTTTCATACTTTGTAACCCTCCATTTGACAATCCTAGTTTCTATTATGTAAATCTTTTCACAATAGAGCAAGCATAAATTATCGGAAGGTGCTTGAATTTTAGTTTTTCTGTTATTTGGTGCACACTTTTCTACCTGAAATGGCATTATTTTTCTTCTGGTATGTATTTCATTAACACGTGTTCAACATTATCAAGATGACTCATCATAAAATGCTGAGCGTCTTCTGCGTGCTGAGAAAGAATAGCTTCATAAATTTGCTGATGCTCTTTATAAATCCGTTCAGCCGTTTTTTCTTCCGCATAAAGCCAGATGCGTCTTGTCTCTTTCATCGTTTCAATCATCATTTCTGATACGTTATTCATAAGCTTCACTAAAAGAGGGTTTTGCGAGGCTTTGGCAATGGCTAAATGAAAAGCAAAATCTGCTTTCTCTCCCAGCTCTTCATTGCCAAACGCTCCTTTCATTTGCTCCAGGCTATCAGACAGTTGTTTAAGGTCCGCATCTGTTCTCTTTTGAGCTGCCGCTCGAACAGCTCCAATTTCTAATACTTTTCTCACTTCAAGCAAATATTCAATATCATTTTTATTCATTAATACAGCGCTAGTTACAGGCAAAGACAGCATATCAGAGTTAAATTCGCGTACAAATGTGCCTTCTCCTTGCTTCATCTCCAGAAGCCCCATCGCCCGCAGAGCGCTAAGAGCTTCACGAATAGCTGAGCGCCCTACCTGAAAGTTTTCCGCCAGCTGCTGCACTGAATCCAAACGGTCACCAGGCTTTAAGCTGCCTTCTTTTATATTCTCAAGAAGCGTTTCAGCTACTTCTTCGTATATTTTTTTTGGCTTAATTCGCTTATATTCCACGTTTTCCACCTCATTTTTTTCGTTCACCAAGGTTTACATTAACCGAGACTCTTTCTTCTTTTACGTTTCTGTTACATTTTACCGAAATCCTTTCCCCTCCACAACAAAAGTGGCAAGGTATTTATACTTTATTTCTCAAATGTGCTAAAATAGTAAATTGATTTCATATTACGAGTTAAAAGGAGCTTTTTGAATGAACATTGTTGTCAGTACATTGAATGCGAAGTATATCCATACTTCTTTAGCGCTTCGATGTTTAAAAGCCTATGCCGAGCCTGACTATAAAGTGGATATGGCCGAATATACGATTAAAGATCCTGCTATGAACATTGTCACGGATTTATATAAACGCAACCCAGATATTATTGGTTTCAGCTGTTACATTTGGAATATTGAAGAAACGATTAAAGTCGCACAAATGCTAAAAAAGATCAATCCCGAGCTCATCATTATATTCGGTGGACCAGAAGTAACCTATGATGTAACTCACTGGCTAGAGCGTATTCCTGAAGCTGACTTTATCGCGATCGGTGAAGGAGAAGAAACATTCAAGCAGCTGTTGGACGAACTTCACGGAGAGTGCCAGTTTGAAAACGTAAGCGGCGTGGCTTTCCGAAAAGAAGGAAAACCAGTTGTAAACCCGCAGCGCAATAAAATTGATCTGCGCGAAATGCCTTCTCCTTTCCGTTTTGAAGAAGACCGTCAAGAACTTTCAAAACGCGTTGTATATATCGAAACAAGCCGCGGCTGTCCGTTTAGCTGTCAGTTCTGTCTCTCTTCTATTGAAGTAGGCGTTCGCTATTTCGATAGAGAAAAGGTAAAAGAAGATATTCGCTATTTGATGGATAACGGAGCGCGCACGATTAAGTTCGTAGACCGCACATTCAACATCAGCCGCAGCTACGCCATGGAAATGTTCCAATTTTTAATTGATGAACATCGTGAAGGTACCGTATTTCAATTTGAAATTACTGCCGATATTATGCGCCCAGAAGTTATTCAGTTCTTAAATGATAATGCGCCAAAAGGATTATTCCGCTTTGAAATTGGCGTTCAATCTACAAATGATGCTGTCAATGAACTAGTCAAACGCAAACAAAACTTTAAAAAGTTAACGCGTACCGTAACAATGGTAAAAGAAGGCGGAAAAATCGATCAGCATTTAGATTTAATCGCGGGACTGCCAGACGAAGATTATAACTCATTTAAGAATACGTTTAATGATGTATTTGCACTTCGCCCTGAAGAGCTTCAGCTAGGCTTTTTAAAAATGCTTCGCGGCACTGGCTTACGCTTAAGTGCGCCTCACTATAATTATCAATACATGGATCAGTCGCCTTATGAAATTTTAAGCAATAACGTCTTGCCATTTTCAGATGTCGTACGCATTAAACATGTAGAAGATATTTTAGAAAAGTTTTGGAATGACCATCGAATGGATGAAACAATAGAGTTTTTAGTAGAGCACTGCTATGATACACCTTTTGATTTCTTCCAAAACTTCGGGACGTATTGGGATGAAATGGGCTGGGTTCGAATCGGCCATCAGCTTGAAGATTTATTCAAACGCCTTAGACAGTACATTGAAACAGAGAATTTTTCAAATGAAGAAATGATTGAAGGGTTTATGAAAATTGATTATTTACAAAACCAAAAGCATAAGCCTCGTAAACCTTGGTGGGACGATAAAGTAGAAAAACAAGTCCGCTCTCATTACTATCAGCAAATGCTTGCTAATCCTTCTATCATGGGACAGGCTTTTGAAGCTGAACAGCTTGCTGAAAAAGAATTATACAAGCACACTGTTTTAGAGATTCTTCCATTTGACTATATGTATTATAAACAAACGGGAAAAATAAATGAACAACCATCTGTTCTTCTTGCTTATTATGATCAAAAAGCAAATGATACAAAACTTTATTCAGCACCTGTAGAGGCATTTGGCCTTCCAGTTGTAAGCTAAAACCTCGGATATCCGAGGTTTTTTTCTTTAACATTCTTTTTTCTTTTCATGCTCTTTATCAGACTTTGTCTTTCCTAGGGATTCATATATTTTAGCTGCGTTGGGATCGCCCATTTCCGCTCCGAACTCTTCTTGCAGTAACTGTTTTTGCTTCGCTTCAGTGCTTGCGATATGCTTATTATTTTGTTTATGTTTGCTCATCGTTACTTACCTTGCTTTCCTTTTTTCGAATTGCGATTCGCGCCTTTAGCCGGCTCCTCGCCGCCAGCATATTCAGCAGCAAATTCTGCATCTGAAAGGCTCTCTTTTGGTGTATTATTGTTAGTCAGTGCTGATTTGTAACCCACTTTACGCTTTGCCATCATATATCCCTCCTATGCTTGGAAGTCCATTGAACTTCCTTTTCTTAGAATGCACTTTCTGATGCGTAATATAAGCAGAAAAAGCTGTAAAAAAGCGGTTGAAACATAACGAAATTACTTTAATCTAAAGACAAACAAATGGGATAAATGAGTTCATCTGAACCGCTTGTGACACCGCTGTTGATTTCCGTGCAAAGCTTCGCTTTCCGCGGGCGGTCGGTGAGCCTCCTCGTCGCTTATGCTCCTGCGGGGTCTCACCTGTTCCGCTTTTCCCGCAGGAGTCTTCGCCTTGCCCTCCAATCAACAGCTGGAAGCAGCTAAACATATGAGACCTATGTTTACCATCATAAAAAAATCCGAACGAGCTTGATTAAGAATTAAGCTCGTTCGGATTCTTCTTCAACTAACATATTTTTACCTCAGCCTCTTTTATCCAATAATAATACGTTCTTTCGGATAGTGATAATCCGGTCCAGACGTTGGACGGCGAAGCATTAAAATAAATGAAAACATGCCGATTCGGCCAATAAACATTAAAATCATAATAACGCATTTGCCGATATCAGAAAGCCCTCCCGTAATTCCCATTGATAAACCTGTTGTCCCAAAAGCTGAACACACTTCAAAAATAAGCTCAATGAGAGAAAAATGTTCTGTAATACTTAAAATAAGAAGAGAAATCGAGCAAATGATTACGGCTAACATCGATACAGCTACTGATTTAATAATGTCATCTTCATGAATTTCGCGGCGAAAGATTTTAATCGTCTTATTTCCTCTGACATAATAAAATAGGAAAAGAATATTTAATGCAAACGTCGTCGTACGAATTCCTCCCCCTACTGAACTCGGTGAAGCACCGATAAACATCATCGCACTCATCATAATTAACGTAGGAAGTGAAAACTCATTAATATTCATGGTCGCTACTCCTCCGCTCCTTGTGGCAGCAGATTGGAAAAATGCATAAAAAAACGATTCATCCCAAGACTTATCTGCTAGAAATCCTGAATGCTCTAGCACAAGAATCAAGATTGTTCCCCCTGCTAACAGCAGAAAAAACATAATGGTCGTTAGCTTCGTAAATAGCGAAAATTGAAATTTACGCTTATCTTTAAATGTTAAAAAATAGTGCTTAATTTCAATTAATACAGGGAATCCAATCGCTCCAAGCGTAATTAAAATAACGGTTACCACTTGGACAAAATAATCATGGGCATACGGAATAAATGAAGATCCTGTAATATCGAAGCCAGCATTTGTTGTAGCGCTGACAGAAGCAAAGAAACCATGCAAAAATGCATCTGTCCAGCTCGAATAATAACGGAGAAAATGTAATCCTAAAACAATGGCGCCAACTAGTTCAATGGCAAAAATAATAAATAAAATATTTCTCATCAAGTCAACTAATCCTGATAAGCGGGATTGGTTATGGTCTGTCATAATGAGCTGACGTTCCTTTAAACCGATTTTTTTACCCAAAATCATCCAAATAAATGTACTGAGTGTCATTACACCAATACCACCGATTTGAAAAATAAAAGCGAGCAAAAAATAGCCCGTTGTACTAAATGTATCCGGAGTAGAGACAGGTGTCAGCCCTGTTACACTTACCGCACTAACGGCAATAAATAAGCGATCAATAAATGCTAACTTCACTCCCGGCTTTAAAGCTTCTGGAATACTAAGTAATAGAAATCCAAGCGTAACAGCCACTATGTAAAATGTAACAATAATTTGAGCTGAAGACATCTGCCTTACTCGTCGTTTCCATGGTTGCGGCATAATCTGACATTCCTTTTTTGTTATAATACTAATAGTTTTCTTCTTTCTTCTCAAAGCATACTCATTGTTACACGAATTGCAATATCCATGTAAAAAATCCCATGTTCAAGAAGGTGACTACATTAGTATAAAAGAAGTCACCTCACTTGTCATTAGATATCATATATTCCAGCAGCCCGCATAAAGAACCGTCAATCAATATTGTCTGTTTACAAAAAAAAACGAGGTTGAGACATAATTAAATGAATCCAATCTAAAGACGAACAAATGGGATACATGTGCTGAACCGCTTGTGACATCGCTGTTGATTTCCGTGCAAGACTTCGCTTTCCGCGGGCGGCCCGTGAGCCTCCTCGTCGCTGACACTCCTGCCGGGTCTCACCTGTTCCGCTTTTCCCGCAGGAGTCTTCGCCTTGCCCTCCAAGCAACAGCTAGAAGCAACTATATATTTGAAACCTACGTTTACCATAAAAAAAAACGAACCACTAATATCAGTGGTTCGTTTTTCACTTCGGCTAAAATACTTTTGTTCCAGCCGCTTCTTTATTTTATTTAGAGCGTTTTTCTAGCCAATCGCCGATTGAAGGATATGTTTCCTTCACTGCTTTTGGACCAAATACAACAGATACGTGACCTGTTTGCAACAATTTGTACTCTTTATCTTCACTTGAAACAGCGTCCATTAAAGCTGCCACTTGATGCGGCATCGCAATATGATCACGGCTAGCAGCAATGTTTAAAATATTAGCTTTAATATTTTTCAAATCTACTTTGCGTCCGCGAACTTCAAGTTCACCATTGATTAATTTATTTTGTTGATAGAAGTCACGAATCCACTGACGATAAGCTTCACCAGCAAATGGGATTCCGTCAGCAACCCACTTTTGCATTAGCTTCCAGCTTTCAACAAACCGCTGATTTTCCGAACGGTCCACCAACGTTACATATGGGCCATAGAAATTCGTGATTGGCTTTAACATCTTATTTCCAAAGTCAATCATCTCTGGAGGGATGTTTCCGAATGTATCTACTGCTTTATCTAAATTAAAGTAGCGATCGTCTAGGAATGCTCCGTATAAACCTGTATCCGAAAAATCAAATGGACTTGTCATAAAAATTAAGTTTTTAATCGGCAAGTCTTCATTTAATGCAGCAAAAATAGATGTCATAGTTCCGCCCATGCAGTAACCAAGAACAGACAAATCAGGAGATTTAGAAGTGCGCAGCACCTTTTTCGCCGCTTTTGGAATATAATCTACAATATAATCATCTAGCTTCATATTGCTGTCTTCAAGCCCAGGAGTTCCCCAGTCAAGCAAATACACGTCAAAACCACGGTTTAATAAGTATTCAACAAGGCTGTTTCCAGGTGTTAAATCCAAAATATACGGTTTATTGATCAATGCATATACGAGTAAGATTGGTGTTTTATGCAGGTTATCTTTTACTGGCGTATAGCGGTATAATTTCGCTTTGTTCTTTTTCCAAATAACCTCTTTTGGTGTTAATCCAACTTCCGGTTCCGCTTCTGCTGTCATAATTTCATATGCACGCTTAAAACGTCTTGCAGAACTTTTATATTCACTTGGCATTGATTTGATTAATTTTTCCCACTCTTGCACGTAAGGAATTGCCACGAATATACACACCCTTTCATTCCATTAGTAGTTAGTTAACAAGCACAGCCCCGACAAAAGTCAGGGCCAGCATTTATTACATGTATAAGCCGCCGTTAATGTTTAACTGTTGTCCTGTAATGTACGCGCCGTCTTTTGCTAAGTAAACAACCCCACGTGCAATTTCTTCAGCGTGGCCTAAGCGACGAGTTGGAATTTTCGCAACAATTTTTGCACGAACATCTTCAGGAATTGCCATCACCATTTCCGTTTCAATAAACCCTGGGCAAATTGCATTAACTGTTACGCCTGTCTTAGCTAGTTCAAGAGCTAATGATTTAGTGAATCCTAGCATACCTGCTTTAGCAGCTGAGTAGTTTGTTTGACCAAATCCGCCCGCTTGACCAATAATTGATGAAATATTGATAACACGACCACCTTCAGATTCTAAAAGGTGCGTTAGCGCAGCTGATGTTGTGTTGTATACGCTATGTAAGTTTACATCAATTACTTTTTTCCAATCTTCTTCACCTAACTTCTTGAATGAACGGTCGCGCGTAATTCCAGCATTGTTTACTAGAATGTCTAATTGACCAAACGCAGCTTTTGTTTCTTCGATTAGGTGTTTTGCTTGATCTACATAAGACACGTCAGCTTGAACCGCAATAGCTTCTCCGCCGTTGTCTTTAATTTCTTTTACGATTGCTTCTGCAGATTCTTTACTGCTGTTATAGTTTACTGCTACTTTTACTCCATTAGAAGCAAGCTCACGTGTAATTGCTGCCCCGATACCTTTAGATCCGCCTGTTACGATTGCTACTTTACCTTGTAATGTTGTCATGAAAAATTTCCCCCTTGCTTCTTCAGCGATGATTTTTACTGTAAATACAGCAGTTAATGTTGTTATAAAATCCCCTATACCTTACTTGCGAGCTGGCTGCTCAGTTTTTTGAGCGTTTGATGGTTTTGCTTCAGATTTAGCTTCTGCCTTTGGCTTTTCAGCTAATTTTTCTTGTTTTTCTAACAGCTGAGCCTGAAGCTGCTCACCTTGAGCTTTAATTTGTTTTTGAATAGTTTCTTTTAACTCGTCTTGTGTTTTTTGCTGCCCTTCAAGAAGAGATAAAACTTTGTCGAGTTTTTTGTCTAACGATTTGACATCAGATTTCAGCTTAGTTACATCTTTTTTCAAAGCAGATGCACTTTCTTGCTGTGCTTCTAATTCATCAAAACGATCGTCAAATTGCTCTTCTAATAATTCTACTTTTTCTTCCACATTGATGACTAATGACGCAACGTTTGCTACATCTTCTTTTGTTGGTACATTTACTTGGTGCAGATAGCGCCCCGTTACTTCATTTACTGCTTGTTGATATTGAAGGTTCATATTTAGCACATTTCCCATGAGCTGGGAAAATTCTTCACGATTCATATTGTCCCCAATAACTTTACCCCAGTAAGATTCGGTTTTGTCATATACGTCTTTCCATGCTTGAAACGGATCAAATACTTTTTGCTGTTCCAAAACTCCATCTCCTTTCTTGTGTACGTTAAAAGTGATGGCTTTCAATATGGACACTTAATGTGACAAGCGACATATTAGAAGCTCTAAGTAAACGCAACCAATTTTGCGTTTATTTATTGGATAATGTAAATCTTTTCACAATTCACTTACCAACAAATTATAAATGTTATAAAAATTACCTACATGTACTATTATAAATACGTTTTCCAAAATAAACAATTCTAAATCTTTGTTTATTTTTGAATTTTTTTGACGCTTTTTGTCGAAATCCAAAAAATCGTTCTTTTTTCCTGTATTTGAAAGACCTGTTTTAAAGTGTTGACAAGTTTTTCATCTAGGTGTAAATTACACATATGGAAAACAAATTCTCTTTTTTCGAAGGGGTGATTACCTTGGGATCAAGTGAAAAAGATAACACCTCTAATTCAAACAACTTAGAAAAATCGATTAGCGGTGCACCAAAAAACTTGATGGTTCCTTTTCTTCTTTTAAGTTTAAGAGGTTGGAATCTACATGGTTACAAGCTCATTCAGCAACTAATGAGCTTTGGATTCACATCAGTTGATCAGGGAAATGTCTACCGCACGCTGAGACAGCTTGAAAAAGACAACTTGATTACATCGCAATGGGATACCTCAGCTGAAGGACCTGCACGCCGGATTTATTCATTAACAGATGCCGGCGAACAATATTTAAGCATGTGGGCTAATTCACTTGAACAGTATCAAAACATGTTAGATTCATTTTTTCACATGTATACCGACATGTTGTTCCCTTTTAGCTCTTCTTCTTCTAAAAAGTCAAAAGAATCAAAAGAGGAAGAAAACGATTAAAGGGATTCACGCAGTACATCTGCGTTTCCTAATATAATGTTAAATTTCACGGTCAACCAGCGAGCGCGGAATGTTAGGTTTATCACACAACTACGAATTTCTTCTTTAACGTTTTGTTCATTACGATAACTGTTCGCCAGACCAAATTATTCAAGGAGGAATTTGATTATGTCAACAGTAAAGTATGATACAGTAATTGATGCAATGTGGGAACAATGGACAAAGGGGTTACAAAACATTGCAGAAGGAAACAAACAAATTGAGCAATGGACGTTAAAAGCACTTGAGCAACAGCAAGAATTTGTAACAAAAGCAGTTGAACAACTTCAAGCAACAGACAAACAATGGAAAGCTGAATTAGAAGATCTTCAACAAAAAACAGTTGAAAACTTACGTAAAACAGCTGGAAACGCTGTTGCCGATTCTTATGAAGAATGGACAAACCGCACGCATGAAGCATTAAATAAATTACAAGAGCTTTCTCTTAACCAAAGCAAATCAAGCTATTCTTTAGTAAAGCAAGCTCAAGAACAATATCATCAAGTAGTAACACAATTAGTAGAAGAGCAAAAGAAAACGCGCCAAGAATTCCAACACGTATCTGATGCATACGTAGAACAAGTAAAATCTCTTCAAAAGTCATTTGCTCAGTCTCTTGAGCAATATGCAGTTGTAAAATAATATATAAAAAAGCCCAGCTTCTTTGAAAGCTGGGCTTTTTTATACTTTCTTGCAAACCATTACCAGTATGCAAAATAGGAAACAACAAATAATACAGGTACAGCAGTTCATTGCTGTACCACTAAAAAAAAAAGGAGATGACTAATCATGGCTAGAACAAATAAACTATTAACACCAGGTGTAGAACAATTTTTAGATCAATATAAATATGAAATCGCTCAAGAATTTGGGGTAACTCTAGGTTCTGACACTGCTGCACGCAGCAACGGTTCAGTAGGCGGAGAAATCACAAAACGCTTGGTGCAACAAGCTCAAGCTCACTTAAGCGGCAGCACACAAAAATAAAACATAACTTCATAACATGGCTAAAAAAAGGCACCTGCGTGTGCCTTTTTCTTACATAATATAGTCTTTTAAATACACGTAGTCCCCCGCTAATATAATAACCATCGCGATAATATATTTACGGTTTCTTTCAATTGTTTTCCGGCTCACTTTGACATGTTTTTCAATCAAGCGAATAGGAAGCTGCCGCTTTAAAAACAGCTTATCTTTTAATTCTTTTTCCTTGACGATAAAGGATGCAACTTCCACTGCATTTCCCCTTGCATCCTTATGTTTAGGAGATGTGTTAATAATGTCTTCAAGAGTTAATTTAAACATTTTTAGCGTCTGACAAAAATAAGTCATTTCCTCTTGAATATATGAAGTTTCATTTTGCCTTTTATAGTTAGAAAGCGATATATCCCTTTCTACCTTGCCTTGAATAAAACCTTCATTTTCAATTCGGCCATAGAGCAGCGTTTGATTTCTCTTTTCTTTTCGAATATAGTCAATTACTCTTCTTTTAATAATAAGTTCCGCAAATGCAAGAAGGGATCTGCCTTTTTGGATTGTGTAATTTTCAATGGCTTCATTAAATGCAATCAGACCAATGCTAAATTCATCGTCAGCTTCACTTATATAACGTTTACATACAGCTGAAACAACTTTAGCAATAAACGGTTTATATTGTTGAATCATTTCGTTATGTAATTGTTTATCCCCTTGCTGAATCGTCAGTACAAGCGTTTCAAGCGATGGAGGCGTTTGAACTTTTGTGAGCATTGGCTTCACCTCTTTTACTATACTCAGTTGCTTTATACCATGTTAATATCCATTCTTTTGATGACGAACAGGGTTGAGAAGCGCTCTGCTCCTTTTAATTTCCCTTTATTATAACCCATAATAGCTCAATTTTACCAATTAACATACATTTGAAATATATGTTTATAAACTGAAATAAACTTCATTGAACTGAATTACTCACAGCTGCTTCTGTTCTCTACAGAATATGAACGAAAAAGCAAAACATTCGGATATAAAATAATTAAACATTAGTTAGTTCTTTTACCCTTTATCTAAACAATCCAAACTAGGTATTTTGTCTTAATATAGAAAACGCGCCTTCAATTAGCATTGAAGGCGCGTTTTCTATATTATTGATTTTCAATTTTTTTTAACGATTCTTTTTTTTTCTCTGAGCCTTCAAGATCAGTTTGTTCTTTATTTTTAGATAGAAACCAGCCTGAAGCTGCTATGCCAAGTAACACAATCCAAAACGTAATTTTCCACACTTTTGATTCAGGGAAATGTTCATTAATAATACCTAATTCCGGATGAGCAAGGGTATACACCGCTAACTTAACTCCTACCCAGCCTACAATAGCAAAAGCCGCCGTTTCTAGGCCTGGGCGCGTATTTAATAGCTTCACGAACCAAGTTGCAGCAAAACGCATAATGATTAATCCCATAATTCCTCCGGCGAAGATCACCAAGAATTGTCCGCCATCGAGTCCGCCAATTTGAGGAAGATTTGTTGTTGGCAATGTAACAGCGAGAGCCACAGCAGCCAAAATTGAATCAACGGCAAAAGCAATGTCTGCTATTTCTACTTTTAAAACCGTCATCCAGAAACTTGAGCCCTTTTTTCCGTCTGCTTCTTTCACTTTTTCATGATCGTCTTTTTTCACATATCGCTTCACAATATGATTAATGGAAATGAACAATAAGTAAATGGCTCCTATAGCTTGAAGCTGCCATACGTCGACTAAAAATGAAATCAAGAACAACGAACCAAATCTAAAAATAAAGGCACCGGCTAGTCCGTAAAATAATGCCTTCTTGCGTTTTTCTTCCGGTAAATGTTTGACCATAATAGCCATCACAAGAGCATTATCCGCCGCCAAAATTCCTTCTAATGCAACCAGCACTAACAATACCCATCCATACTCTAACAAAAGCGATGCATCCATAAAAATCCCCTCTCATTTCTTGTATAAGTTTATTTATCCTCATTACCGGAATAAAACACAAAAAGACCTTTGCCAAATATGGCAAAGGTCTTGCTAAGCATAATCATTATGCCAACAAAGCCGATGGAATACTCCATGTAATGACGACTTTGTTTCAGGTTTCCCTGACGCTACTCCCCTTTACTCCTTAAGAAGTAAATATATTAAGTTGTTTTTATTTTACAAAGAGTCCACTAATAAGTCAATTAAAAGCCCTCTAAACTTTTGTTAAGCTTTTGTTAAGCGTTTTAATACATTCAAAAACGTTGCAATATGAATAGGCTTTGTTACGTATTCACTAAAACCGACTAAAAAAGCTTGATCGATATCGCTTTGCATCGCGCTTGCACTCAGGGCGACTCGAGGAATATGCTTCAACTCTTTTTCCAGCTGAAGCTGTGTGCATACCTCAAAACCATTCATATCAGGCAGATCAATATCAATTAAGATCATATCCGGTGAAATGGACCTGATTAGCCCGATGCCGTTTTCTCCTGTTTTGGCAACTAAGAGCTTAACGTTTTTATATGGAGAAAGAATCGATTGCATAAGCTCGATATTTGTATCGTTATCCTCAATATACACAATTGAAATTGGCATGGAAAAACCTAAGAATGACTCGGCTTCCCCTCCACTGGATAATCGTTTAGGAACAGGTGGATGGACTATAGGAAAACGCACCCAAAATGTACTGCCTTTTCCTTCTTCACTTCGCACTCCGTACGTTCCATTCATTAATACAACAAGCTGTTTTACAAGCGCCAACCCAATTCCTGTTCCGTCTTTTTCTAGTCTATTCACACGGTAGAAAGGCTCAAAAATCCGATTTAATTCTGAAGCTGGAATTCCAAAGCCCTTATCTTCGATCGATATAGTTACGTGATGCTGAGTGATGTCGGTATAGATAGTAATATCGCGATAAGCGGGCGAATATTTAATGGCGTTTGTAAGCAGATTTAATAAGATCTGCTGAAACCGAAGTTCATCTACTTCAATAAAGACTTCCTGGTATGCGTGAAAGCGAGTATAAAGTATACTATGCTTATCTTTTGCTAGTGGTTTCATAATTTTAAGCGCGTCTTCAATTGCCTCTTTTACCGACACCGGTTCAAGATTAATCGCTAAGTGGCCTGATTCAATTTTCGATAAATCAAGCGTTTCATTTATCAAATAAAGAAGATGATTACCTGCTTTTAAAATTTTCCGTATACGATTCAATTGTTTTTCTGTTAAATCTTTTTCCCCTTGCTCTTCCAATATCTGTGCATAGCCTAAAATACTGTTTAAAGGCGTACGAAGCTCATGGCTTACTTTTGATAAAAATTCAGACTTGGCTTGATTTGCCTTTTCGGCTTCTTCTTTTGCTATAATCATTTGCTGATTGGAATGAAGCAAATCTTGTTCTTGTTCCTGCTGTTTTGTAATATCATAAAATGTGACAACTACGCCTTTATAATATTTGCTTTCTTGAAGAGGTTCAGCATTCACCGAAAGCCAAGTCAATTTTTTCTCATTTAAATAAATGCCCATGACCGTGTTTCGTACAGGCTCTTTTGTGTGAAGACAACGAACAGATGGAATGTCTTCCAGTGCAAAAGGTGTACCGTCAGGATGAATAATTTCCCAGTCTAAACCAAAAGGGTTAACCGATAACATTTGGTCGTAAGGCACGTTTAGAATTTTAGCAGCGTATGCATTGGCAGCAATTAGATTTCCTTCAAGATCATGAAACACTACACCTTCTGACATTGTAGAGAGAACGGAGCGATACATGCTTTCACTTTTAGCCAGCTTTTCTCTTGCTTCGTGAAGATCAGTAATATCTACTATAGAACCAATAACTTCTTGTACTTCTCCTTTGTAGATATGAGGTATTAACTTCGTATAGTAAGCAAAGTCGTTCAAAAGTACTTCATAAGACACTTTCTCTCCCGCCCATGCCTTCTCATAGTATCTCTTATTTTCTTTTGCGTAGGATTCAGGCAAAAATTCTTCAAGTGTTTTACCAACAACATCTATTTCCTCATATCCCATTTCACGAACCATCTTTCCTTCGCACATGGTATGAATATATCCTTTATCGTTTTTGACAAATTTAAAAATAGCGCCATCTTGCTGTGAAAGCGTGCGTTTTAAATCTTTTTGTAAATCCAACAGCTGCTGTTGAGCCTTTTTTCGGTCCGTCACATCTTTGGCGATGACGTAACTTCCTTTAATTTGACCATGAACAATAATAGGCATTTGCGTTACTTCAACATATACAGGCTGATTATCTTTGCGAATGAGCGTTGCTTCATAATAAACAGAGTCTCCGCTCAGAGATTTCCACATATATTCTTCAGCTTGTTCAGCTTCTCTAAACATATAAGGAAACGGAATTTTCTCCATTTGATGCAACGTGTATCCCGTTAGCTCAATTCCTTTTGGATTAATCGTTTGAATATTGCCGTACAAATCAACCGCACACACAATATTGGGATTGTAGTTAAAAAGAGATTGATAATACTCTTCTTTTAATTGACTCTCCCTCACTTCTTCCTGACGCTTAAAAGCTGCAACGAGCAGGAAGACAATGAGTAGCGTAATTGTGATACTTGCAATAATATTGGAAAATGGTGCTTGATACGGCAGCCACTGCCCCCATTTTCTAGCAACTGAGTGTGCAATATGCAGCTTCATTCCATACATACTGATGAAATGCATAACTGAAATTCCAATGCCCAGTAAAATAGAGCTAACAAGTTTAAGAAACGGATTAGCCTTCACGCTTTTCGAACGAAAAAACAAGTGCATCGCATAAAATGCAACGACCAGGGCGATGATGATAGAAAGCAAAACAGATAGCAGGGCATAATGAATGCGTGCTTCTGTTTCGATTGCTGCCATTGCAATGTAATGCGTACCCAGAATGCTGCTTCCTAAAATAAGCCCTGACCATACCGACGTGCGCCATTTCCAGAATGTCCAAAACGCAACTAATGATCCGCTAATCGCTATTATTAAAGCAAGGACAGAAAGTACAGCATCAAAATGAAAGCTAACAGGAACATAATAAGCAAGCATAGCAATATAATGCATCGCCCCCACTCCAAGCCCCATTGAAGTTGCTGACAGTGTAAGCCACAAATAATTGTTCCGCTGTTTTTTTATCATTTTGCTCATAATATCAAGTGCTGTATAAGAGGCAAGAATCCCTACAATGACAGCAAGAAATACGGTAAATTCATTATAGTGACCAGTAATTGACATCATTTGCTTTCCTTTCAATTCAACGTTACTTCTTCTATCTAACTCTTCTCTTAAGAACTATATTACTATCATTTATTCCGAAAGCAGACACATGAAATAGACGAAACTTGCATAAGCTTCGTCCTTTCATCAACATAGCTATTTTAGAAGCAGCAGCATCTCTTAATTCGTCATTAACTGATGCAGCTGTTTTTGAACGTCTTGGATTTTTAATTTTGAGATATGAGCATATTCATCAATTTCTAAGAAATAAACAAGATATGTTTCGTTTTTTGGCGTGATGTGCGAAACTTTCTGTAAATTCACGATATAAGACCGGTGTGTTTGACTAAATACAGAAGGGTTCAAATACATATAGATATCACTAATATTTTCATATGTCTCATAGACACGTGATTGAGTATAGATTAAGCATTTTTTTCCGGATTTCTCGATAAAAATAATTTGATCAATTGGAATGTAATAAGTAGAACCATTAAATTTTACAGGTAGTCTTTTTAATTTCTCCCCTGGCTTTTTTGACTGATTTTTATCAATTCCAATGGAGTTTTTTGCCCGCTCTAACGCCATATAAAGCCTGGTTTTTTCAATCGGTTTTACAATGTAATCCAGTGCTGACAGCTCAAATGCCTTCACAGCAAATTCATCATAACCGGTGATAAAAATGAAGTTTAAATTCGGCTTAATGCGCAGGCACTTTTTTATGGCATCTACCCCGTTAATCGTAGGCATATTAATGTCTACGAGCAAAAGGTCTGGACTCTTAGCCATCACTTCCTGTACAAGCTGCTCTCCGTCTTTGCAGATGCTAATCACTTCAAATTCCGGAAGCTGTTCTATAAAATAATCTAAAATTTCAACCGAATCTTCGTTATCATCGGCAATAATTAAGTTAATTTTGTTCATCCTGACTCCCCCTAGGATACAATGTTAAAGTATAGTACGAACTATTGCCCATTCTGTTTTATGCATGTCTACACATCGTTATAGTGTTTTTATGTTGAGATGAATGATCTACACGGACGCTAATCGTTAATAAACACACAACGATTGTTCATGGGGAATATTGCAATAATTGTAGGTTTTCTAGAAGAAGACATAAAAACCGTTTATCCATTATCATTTATTTTCCTAACAATGATTTAATACCCTTTTTATAATCTGTAAATCAGCATGTCAAAATCTTTATTTAACATTTTAGATAAAGGCGACACGCTCTTTTCAATCATTTTGTTTTCTCTTACTATTAAAACATGTTCTACGCTCTTTCACCCATACTTTTGTTAATTTTTTTACTTTTTATTAAAGGTAATTACTTACATATTGTCCTTAACAATCATGATTTTGTGATTTCATCCAAAAGAATTTATGTATTTTTTATTCATTTTATTATAAAAATTCTAGCATATAAAGGTATGAACTTACATATGTATTCCGAACTAGTTCCTTTTAAAACTATGATTATTATACCATTTCATAGTATAAATCACATATAGTTAAACGTGAAGACTTTCCATTTCTTTAAGTGTTCAAAGCTATTTATTTGTAAAATAAATAGCTTCATTCCTCTATAAAGGCTACATAACCTAATTAACCATCTATTATTTGTAAAAAAACAGGCCTAAAGTTATAACCCGGCCTGTTTTGCATTCATTTCTTATTTTTCATTTTTTACAATTTGCTGGGCTTGTTTTGATACAAAGAAGCGATTCTTTTTATCCTGTACCACTACGCTGTCCATTTGAATTTCTTTTCCATTTACAATAGCAATATTTTTATTTACTGGAAAACGCACCGTTCGCTTATTGTTTGTAACAACCAGCACAGGGTTGTTTTTGTCTTTTGAGTCAACCGCTACCTTTGAGCCTTTAAAAGCTTTATTTGCTTCAATAAATAATTCATTTGTTAACTGGTTTAAGTTAATATTCATCGATTTAGCTATATGTTTGGCAATATCCGTATTATCAAAGTGCCCTGTTGGTCGATTTACGCCGTATGAATACAGAAATACATCCTCACCCGTATGACCGCCCGTTGTGAATCCAAGGTTTGCTCGGTTGGCTAATAACTTCGATAGTGCAGCACTGATTTCTTTTTTATCTCTTGCTTTAGTCAGCTGCGCTTTTTCCCCTGAAGTTAGATTTGATAAACCATACAGAGCAGCTACTTCTTCTTTATTTGATAAATCTTCTTTTAATTTAGACGTAGCACCTTCTAACGTCATTTTTGCTTTTTTTAATGGATCAATATAAGCAGAAACAGGTGTGGTATCATATCCTTTTGTTGTATTTGCATTACCGATTGAAAGACCGCTGTTTCCGTGATCGGCAATCGCAATAACCATCGTATTTCCATCTTTTTCAGCGAACTCTACTGCTTTGCCTACTGCTTCATCAAACGCTAGTACATCGCTAATCATGCCTATTGGATCATTCGCATGAGCTGCCCAATCGGTTTTGCTTCCTTCAACAAATAAGAAAAAACCGTCTTTATCTTTGGATAGTGTTGTTATTGCTTTATTTGTCATCTGGGACAACTTTGGCTGTTCTGCTTTTGTCTGCGGTCGGTCCATATCATACGCTAAGTCTCGGTCGGCGAAGCTCCCCCAGATTTTTTTGGCGCGTGACTGCTCTAATTCCTTTTTATTTTCTACAAAGTCATATCCTCTTTTATTCAATACATTGACTAAGTTTTCACTATCTTTCCGGCTTTTTTCTTCTTTTCCCGGAAGAAGAGATTGCTTACCTCCTCCAAGCACTACATCAATGTTTTGATACACTTGCTGCTCCGCTAGCGTTTGAAAATCATCACGGTTATAGTTGTGGGCTGAAAAACCAGCTGGTGTGGCGTGCTGGATTTCAGAAGTAGCCACAATTCCTGTCGCGCGCCCTGAAAGCTTTGCTCCTTCTAGAACGTTTGCTACGGGACGAAACTGATCTTCTTTTTCTACGGGTTTAATTCCAGGTGTATTCACTACTGAAGGAAGCACACCTACATAGCCTGAATTTGATTTATTTCCTGTTGCTAAAGCAGTAGCTGCCGGAGCGGAATCTGTAATAGCAGATTCTGCCGAATACGCACGTACTCCCCCGGCCATCAGCTGATCCATATGTAACGGTTTTCCCTTGTACCATCTTGCGAGTGTAGTAGCATTTGAACTCGTCCCGTCCATTACCATCATAATGACATTTTGAGGTTTCTTAGCTGACTTGTGCTCCACTTTTGCTTCCGTTTGAATAAGTGAGTTTCCTACACCAAACGAGGCCAATGCTACGGCTCCTGCCAGTGTAATACCTGCTAATTTTTTCTTCATATAAATGTACCCGCTCCTTTATTTCATTATCTTCGACATGTCTAAAGTTACCATTCAAACGTAAATCCACTGTTTATCCACTGTAAAAGAGTGTAAAGTTTGTCTTTATATTCTTCCTTTCTTCTTGAGAAAAAATAGTCGAATAAAAAGGAAGTACATGAACAAACTACCAGTAATAGAAAGTCAAGTGAGGGGCACGGTTATGTTTAAACATTTATTTAAAAAAAAGAATGCAGACGATCAGCCCAAAAAATCATTGGATGAACTGATTAAACAGTTTAAGAAATCAAGTGACTTTATGACATTAGCCATTGGCTCACAGCATCGAAAATACATCATTACTTATTTTAAGCAGCTCGTAAACATGCAAAGCGTTGAAGATAAAATACTCGAGCCCTTTCAAAAACTAGATTTCACGTTAAGCAGCGTGCAAGAAGTCGAAAACGTGCTGCCAATCGAAGATATTTCCGTTACAAAAGATACAAAAGAGATTTTAGAAAAGATGCTGCGCGGCTACGTAATGTTTCAATTACATAAAGACGATAAGCTAGTAGCGCTTATTAAAGTTCAAAGCTTTGATACAGGTTTTCGAAAAGAAAATGAAACGGAAAATGAGTTCAGCGTTGTTGGTCCTAAAATTGGTTTTGTAGAGGATTTAGATGTCAATCTCTATTTAATGAGAAAAACGGTCATTTCCGAAAACCTTATTTTTAAAGAACTCACCGTAGGAAATAAATCGAAAACGCGCGTGGTGCTTGTTTACTTAGAAGGCGTAACGAATCTTCAGCACGTGGACACTATGACCCAGCGCCTTGAAGATATAGATTTCGACGTCATTTTTGATAGTACAATGCTTGATCAATTAATTTCCGATAATTCTTCTACAGCGTTTCCGCTTTTTTTAACAACAGAGCGGATTGACCGAGTCTTGTTTAGTCTGTTAAACGGGCAAGCTGCCTTCTTTTCAAGCGGTTCACCCTACGCAGTTACGGGGCCGTCAACGCTGCTTGACTTCTTTGTTTCACCTGAAGATTACTATTTACCATGGGTTCTAGGATCGTTTTTCCGAGTTATTCGTATTTTAGGCGTCTTTTTCTCTATTTTTGCTACGCCTCTTTATGTAGCCATTGTTACGTATCATTATGAGATGCTTCCAAAAGATCTGCTGGGTCCTATTATCTTTTCAAGGACCAACGTTCCTTTTCCACCCGTCATCGAAGTACTTTTTTTAGAAATCACCATTGAACTGCTTCGTGAAGCCGGAGCCAGACTTCCAACAAAAGTAGGTCAAACGCTGGGAATCGTAGGCGGGATTGTTATTGGGCAAGCAACAGTAGAAGCTGCATTAACAAGCAATATTTTGCTTATTATTGTTTCACTCACAGCTTTAGCTTCTTTTACAACGCCTATTTTTAAAATGTCTAATACCATCCGGCTGCTACGTTTTCCGTTTATTTTGTTTGCCACTGCATTCGGTTTAGTCGGCATCACCTTTGGTTTTTGTTTCTTACTGGTTCATTTACTTCGTTTAAAATCTTTGGGCATGCCTTATCTTGTTCCGCTTTTTCCGTTTCGTCCAACAGAGTATAGGGATACCTTTCTGCGATTGCCCTATAGTCATACGGCTAAGCGGCCAAGCTACTTGCGTCCTTTAGAACGCTTTCGCTATAACCCTAATAAAGCGAATAAGGCTAAAAGAAAAAGTAATTTAGATAACGAGTAAAGCGAGGAAACGTCATGAAGAAAATACTTATTTTATGCACTTGCCTTACTTTCTTAACAAGCTGTGCAGATCGTGAAACGATTGACGAAATTCAAGTAGTCAACTCCATCGGATATGATTATATTCCTCAAAGTAATAAAGTCAGAGGAACCATTTTATACCCTATCTATAAATATGGACCAACGGAAGAACCAAGTATTATTGCGGCTACTGCTAATTCATCCTTTGATATTCCGCTTCGTTTAAACAATAAATCATCTCTTCCAGTCGCTTTTGGGCAGCTGAGGAGCATCGTCATGGGAAAAGAATTTGCAACACATGGCGTGGATGAATTAGTAAACACAATTGCTAGAAATCCAGACCTTGGACGTAATATTAAATTAAGCATTGCAGATGGCAACGCACATGAATTATTGAGCTCTGTTACGAAAAAGAAAATTAAAGACTATCAGTTTATTTCTAATTTAATCGAACAAAATATCCGCACAGAAAATTTGCCTAACACCAATTTACAAATTTTTTTATTCAGTTTTTTTAGCGACGACCGCGACCCTTATCTTCCTGTTTTAGCGCAGCAAAAAGATGCCATTAAATTAAAGGGACTGGCGCTTTTCAAAAAACAAAAAGTCGTTACAACCATCGGAATGAAAGAAACGTTTTTATTTAAGTTGCTAACAAGCGGAGCAAAGCACGGCCGCTACTCGGTAAAAATTAAAGAAAGTGACCGTAAAGGCGAAATTATACTGCAAAACTTGCGCACCAAAACAAGATATGAAATTAAAGGAAACCATCAAAATCCAAGTATTATTGCGCACTTAACTATCGATGGCCTTGTAAAAGAGTTTCCTGGATGGATAAATTTAACAGAACCAGCTAGTATTAAAATGGTGGAAAAAACGCTCCAAAAAGATATTGAAAAAGATGGGAATGTCTTTATTAAGAAGCTTCAGCAGCACCAAATCGACCCCATCTGTTTTACAGATTATGTTCGAAGTAAAACGCGAGGGTTTAATAGTGAAAAATTCAAAGCGCAATATCCGGATATGAATATTGAAGTAAAAGCTCGCGTTCATCTTATTCAAACCGGTATTAGCAACTAGGAGGAAGAAAAGATGCACAATACAATTAAAGAAGAAAATCAAGTTTCCCCTTCTTTTCTTTTTTTTCTAGTGCATTCTACGCAAATTGGCGTTGGGATACTAGGATTTCAGCGTCTCATTATTAAAGGAGCTGGTTATGAAGCATGGATATCTATCATCCTTGCTGCGATCAGCGTCTGTATTTTACTAGCCATGGTTTTTAATATCTTAATCCGCGAAAACAGCGATATTGTTGATATTCACCGGTTATATTTCGGGAAATACCTCGGAGGAGCTTTAACTCTTGCCGCATCGGCTTATTATTTTATTTTTGCGTTAACCATTTACCGAACGTACGTAGAAATTTTACAAATATGGATGTTTCCGCAGTTAGAAACATGGATTGTATCACTTGTTTACTTGCCTATTATATACTATACAGTTTCCGGTGGGTTTCGCGTGATCACTGGAATTGCTTTTTTTGGGGTTATGCTTCCCTTGCCGCTCATATTTTCCTTACTTTATCCATTAAAATATGGACACATTAACAATTTATTTCCTTTGTTTGATCACACGATATGGGAATTTTTAATTTCGACTAAAGTGATGACCTTTGAGAATTTAGGGTTTGAATCCGTGCTTTTTTTCTATCCTTTTATAAAAAATGGTGCCACTAGCCAAAAATGGGGGCAGCTTGGCGTTTTGTTTAGCACTTTTTTATATTTGTGCACAGCATTAGTATCCTTTGCCTACTTTAGCCAGGGACAGTTAATGCATACGATCTGGCCAACTTTAACGATGGCTAAAATTATTGAAATTCCATTTTTACAGCGTTTTGAATATATTTTAATTGCTCTGTGGCTTTTAGTTGTTCTTCCTACTATTGCTGTCAGCATATGGTGTACCATTCGTGGATTTAGTAAAACATTTAATAAGCCGCCTACGATTTTTCTCATATTAGCTCTTATTGCCCTTCTTGGTTTCTCTATTTTCTTTGATGATCGGGAAACCATCGATCAGCTTAATACACGATTATCCATGACCGGCTTTTACTTTATTTATGGCTACATTCCTTTCCTTTTTCTCTATAGCCTCATTCGAGCCAAAATAAAACAAAAGAAAGCACAAAAAGAAGAGCGTGAGCCAACTTTAAGTTGAATCACGCTCTTCTTCTCATATTATTTTATTTGTTAAATAAAACCGTATATTCCCCGTATCCTTCTTTTTCTAAATCTTCTTTCGGAACAAAGCGAAGAGCTGCTGAGTTGATGCAGTAGCGCAAGCCGCCTGCATCTTGCGGACCATCGTCAAATAAATGACCTAAATGAGAGTTAGCCGTCTTGCTTCGTACTTCTGTACGAACCATATTATGACTAACGTCCATGTTTTCTTTTACTTCATCTTTATTAATGGCTTTTGTGAAAGACGGCCATCCGCATCCGGCATCATATTTATCAGTTGAACTAAACAACGGCTCTCCTGATACGATATCTACATAAATACCATCTTCTGTATGATCCCAAAATTCATTGCGAAACGGAGGTTCCGTTGCGTCATTTTGAGTAACTTCATACTGAATAGGCGTTAATGTCGTTTTCAGCTGCTCGTCGCGTCCAAAGTCTTTCCAGTTTTCTTTAATAAAACGATCACGTCCAGACCCGCGTCGATACATAGCATAGCGGAATTTATTTTTCTTATAGTAACCTTGATGGTATTCTTCCGCTTCATAAAACGGTTTTGCCGGTAGAATTTGTGTAGCAATCGGCTCAGAAAAACGACCGCTTGCTTCTAATTGCTGCTTCGATTCTTCAGCTAGTGCCTTTTGGTGTTCATTGTGATAAAAAATAGCTGTTCGATATGAATCGCCTCGATCCGCAAATTGTCCGCCTGCATCAGTTGGATCAATTTGAGGCCAGTATAGTTCTAAAAGCTTTTCATATGGAAAAACCTCTGGATCAAATGTAATTTGGACCGCTTCATAGTGGCCCGTTGTTTCTGAGCATACTTCTTTGTACGTCGGGTTCTCTTTGTGACCGCCTGTATAGCCAGATACAACTTTTATAATGCCTGGCTGTTCATCAAAGGGCTTCACCATACACCAAAAACAGCCGCCGGCAAAAGTTGCTACTTCATATTGTTCTGTCAAAAAGATGACCTCCTTCATGTGTTCTTTCTATTATTATACGCTGATTTTATGTTCTCACCAACTAACTTGCCTTTCATACTCTTTGCGTTTTAAGACAAAAAAATAATCAGTGAAAGCCATGTTCGCTGATTATTCTTCCGCATTTAAAGCGCTTTATTTTTGATCGCCTTTAATTTTGTGAAACAGTTTATTCACCGTTTCAATTTCTTTATCTGTAAAGTGCTCAAAACGCTCAAGGAAATAGGCTCGTTTCTTCTCTTGAATAGCATTAAAAATATCCTGTCCTTCCTTGGTCAGTTCGATATCAATAATACGCCGATCGTTTTCAGACCGTTTGCGTGCAATGTAGCCTTTTGATAAAAGCAAGTCGGTTACCGCGGTAATGTGGCTTGCTGAAACCTGAAGATACTTTGATAAATCAGTTGATCGCTGCCTGCCGGAATCAACCAGCATACGAAGCACCATAAATTCATTTGTTGATAGCTCTGAATTGTATACTTCATTAATTTCTTGGCGTAGCTGTCTGAACACAAAGCGAAACAGCGTCTCCATTTCTTGAACGAGCTCTTCTCTTTTTTTCACTTGTCACTCTCCTTAACGCTATCGCCTGATAACGAATATGTATTTACGAAAGTATTTCACTTTCTTAACTTAATTAGTTTTATCAAATTACTAAGCGTTTCGTCAACTATTATTGAGATTTTTTTCCACAATTCCGTACAAATTGATGTATTTTTCATAAAATTCCATAAAAAAGGCGATTTACCGTTATGGTAAATCGCTGCTAATAGCTAAAAATACCGGTTAAAAAGCTTCTCCATCTCGGAACAGGCTTTTTACCTTTTAAGCTGTCTTCACTTTTTAACTGACTTTCAAGTTCCACTACTCGATTTTCTAATTTCGTAATAACTTTATTTAATCGATCGATTTCTGAACGATGCTCTAAAATTTGAAAAGTCACTACTTCTCCCGCTTTTTCTTCTGTACGCTTTTCATTTTCAATTAGCCTTAAAAAAAGCTGATCAAGCTGCTTTTGCATGTCTTGTGCACGTTCATCAGATATAACGACTTCCTCTTTTTCCACTACTTTTTCTACCACTTTGACGACGGCTTGACGATTGCGGTTTTTTTGAAAGTTTCTAAGTGCTTCAACATTTTCTTCTGTAAACTCACAGTGTCCCGATTCATTTCTCTCTAGCTCGATATCTGCCATTTTGACCCACTTTAATACCGTACTTGGATGTATTCCTAGCGCTTTTGCCACATCTACCGTTTTCATCGTCATGTTCCATCCCTCCATTTTTTTCATTTACTAGCCATTTCGAGAGAAATTTTTAAATCCCTTCATACGTGACAAAACTAGTATGAATTCGTCAAAGAAAGTGGACGTTCAACAAATGAAGAAAATGATGTCATTATTGCTTAGAAAAACTCGTACAATCCTTCTGCAAAATAACAAAATTCGTGCTGTGAAATCCCCTTGCCGTATCCCTTAAAAAAACACGCGCGCTCTTTACCTGTAAAAATTCCGTCTTCAAAGCGAACAGCAAGGGCCATATCATAACGAGCGTCTCCCCAAGTTCCTCCGCTCCAGTCAATAACAGCTGTTATCCGACCGTCGTGCACAAGTACATTATCAATCGTGTAGTCTCCGTGAATAAGCACCTCTTGTTTGCATATCATGTTTTGCTTCTGCAGTTGTTTTAGCAGCTGTTGATTTCCGTCTACCTTATAGTGGATTAAATTGTACTCTGCCTCTTGCAGCATTCGGTGGATCCACAGCTGCTTACTCACTAATTGTTCTGGACACTTCGCATCGTGAATGCGAGCAAGAAGACGCCCCATTTCGTAGACAATGTGCTCGCGCTTTTCTTCATTATCTTCTTTCTCTAAATACTCTCTTACAGTTTTTCCTTCAAAAAATTCTAGCAGCAGCCAGCTCTCTTCTGCTGTTTTGACGAATTTGTAAACGATCGGACTTCGACATTCTGCCAGTGCTTGTATATTCTTTAATACATAATATTCCTTATATAACCATTTTCTGTACTTTTCCCCTTTTGTCCGCTTTAAAACATACCTTCCTTTAGCGGTATGAAGGATACCAACATCCGACGTACATCCCTGCTTTGGAAACGTCACTTTTTCGATTTGTTTCACATACTTTTTTATAGAGTCAGGAATTTCTTCTACTATAATAGGATGCAACTGTCTCACTCTCCTTTCTTCCTACATTCTCTTTTAATTGCTCTTTCCCTACACAAAAAGTTGAGACATAACGAAATCAATTGAATCTAGAGATAAACAACTACACATACGATAATCATAACAATGAAAAAATCCGAACGAGTTGGATTCTTTATCAAGAACCTCGACTTATCGTTCGGACCTTCCTTCAACTAAACTACTTTTGCCCAGTCTCTTAACCTTTACCAAGCACCCAGCGGCTTTTGGTAAACATCGTATAACCAATCGTAAATAAAACAACTGTACAAACCGACAAGCTTCCTATTGTATAGGCAAGACTCTGCATGTCATAGACACCGTAGAGAAGCTGTTTCATAAGTGCAAATACGTTATAAATAGGAATTAAGAATCCGCTTGGCTGCAGTTCGTGTACGGATTTTCCCATCAGTAAAAAGTATGGAAGTATCGCTACCATCATAATCTGGGATGTGTAGCTTTGCGCTTCTTTAACCGAACTTGCTAAAAGGCTAAGAATACATAATACCATAGCTCCTAGAAGCGCTAGTAAAGTAAGACTAACTAAAAATGAGAAAATAAAGGTTGTAAAATGCCCCTTAAGCTGCAGTGCATTATTTAATACCGTTGTTAAATAACGTACAGACAAAACAAAGGCCAATGTCGACAAAAGGCCGCTTATGATACCGAATGTAGAGATAGTCAGCCATTTCCCAACCAATAATTGAGTTCTTTTGACAGGAGACATCAATAAAGCTTCCATCGTCTTTCGTTCTTTTTCACCGGCAAAGATATCATTTGCAGAAGGAAGAATACCACCTAAAACGCCCATAATGATAATCATTGGGGCAAACATCGCAATCATAGTTAAAGAGCCGTCATCTTCCTTAGACACTCCTTTTTCAACCACATTAAACGGAGCAATCGTTTGACTATTGACATTTAATTGACCTAAGCGTTCGGTAACTATAGCTTCTCGATGTTTATTTAATATATTTTGTATATAATCCGCCGTAGCGCCTGAGTTCATACTGGATGAATCAATATAAACAGTAACTTCTGGCGATTTCATGTTACGCATTTCTGAAGAAAAATTACCTGGTATCTTTAACGCCGCTAACGCTTTCCCTTGTTCTACAGCGCTGAGTGGATTTTTACTTTCAATTACTTTAATGTTGTCATCGTTTTTTAACCAATCGATCACACTGGCATCAGAATTCTTTGTAACAGCTACAGACATAGAATCTATTTGATCACTAGCCATCATTTTGTCGGCAAAAAAGATACTCCCTACATTTAATAAAATAGGAATCAACACACTAAAGATAATCGTCTTTCGATCTCGCAAACAATCAATTAACTCTTTTTTATAAATATGCCAAATCATATTAAGCCCCCCTCACGATACGCGACATAAAGATGTAGTTTAAGTCTGTGCTTTCCTCTTCTTTATAAAGCTGTTCATTTGTTCCTTGATAAATCATTTTTCCTTTATGAATCATGATGATAGACTGACATAGCATCTCCACTTCTTCCATAATGTGACTGGAAAAAACAATCGTTTTTCCTTCTCTTTGCAGACTTTTAATAAGCTCACGAAACATGTTTGCTGATGTAATGTCTAACCCTGTAGTCGGCTCATCAAATAGGATAACGTCCGGGTTATGAAGAATAGTGCGTGCAATGGCTACTTTTTGACGCATTCCTTTTGAAAAGCCTCCGACGCGGCGATCCAAGTAGTCTTTCATTCCAAAACGTTTGGCCAGTTCCTCAATCCTTATCTTTGTTTCATGTTTGCTCATTCCATAAAACTTAGCAAAATAAGCTAAGTTTTCACGCGCAGTCAAACGGTCGTATAAACCTGTTTCACCGCCAAAAAGGACGCCGATTTTTTTCTTTATTTTATCAGGCTGTTTATGAATGTTTATTCCGTGAATGAACATATTACCTTCCGATGGTTCAAGTACAGTCGACAGCATACGTAAAAGAGTTGTTTTCCCCGCTCCATTTTCACCTAATAGTCCTACAATTTCTCCTTGTGCGATGGTTACATGAATATCTTGAACAGCTGCAATTGTTTGCTTTTTCTCTTTAAAATATTTCGTCACACCTTTGATTTCAATCATATCTGCTCTCCCCTTTTACTGTGATTGAATCTATCTTAGCTTATTTTTCATACAGCATCTTCCATCTTGTCATAAAGAGGGTTTTTTATGTCGCGAAACGTCCTTTCTATCTTGTAAATCATGGTAAAATAGTGTGGTAATATCCAATAGAATGAAACAAAGAGGGTTTTTATTTATGAAAGTAGGATTAGTGGATGATCATTCATATGATTTAGAAAAATTGAGGATTTCTTTAGAAAGAGAAGATGATATAGACATACTTTTTTCGACTAGCAGCGCGGAGGAAGCTTATAACGAAATTAAAAAAAATGAAATTGATTTATTAATTACAGATATTGAAATGCCAAAGCTATCAGGTTATGAGCTTGCAGACTCTATCAATGCTTACGCACTTGATATTCAAGTCATCTTTGTCACTGGGCACAGCGGCTTTGCCGTTCATGCATTTGAACTCAACGTTTTAGACTACATTATGAAGCCTTATTCTAAAGAGCGTCTGTTAAAAGGTATTCAGCGTTTTCATCAAAAAAAACAATCAACTGACACAAGAGATAAGCTTATTTTAAAACAAAAAACCGAAATGCAAGTGCTGAACAAACAAGATATTATATTTGCAGAACGAACAGGTCGCTCTACCACAATCATAACGATAAATGGAGAATTTAGTACTTATCAATCATTAAACGAAATTGAAAAAGAATTAACAGCGAGTCATTTTCTAAGGTCTCATCGAGCTTTTATTATCAACATTTCCTATATTCAAAATTTCTCCCTGTATACTAAGCACTCCTACTCAGTGATGTTTCAAAGCACCGAAAAAACAGCTTTAATCACGAAAACAAATTTAGACATCTTGCAAAAAGAATACTTTTAAAGGAGGGACTATCTAAAATGAAACTATTTTACACACTAGTTTTACTAACGGTTTTCGTGCTCCTCTTTTTTAAAGACCTGCCTGTTAGTTTACATCTCCTACTTTGTTCTTTTATAATTGGTTCATTTTTTATATGGAGAAAGAAATATCAAACGGCTCCTCCACTAACGATAAAAAAAGCAATCGTACTGACGTCTTTTTTCCTGCTTTTATTTAGCCTATCTTCACCTTTTAGCATTGCCCTAACCGTTATCGCAATGATTGGTTACATGACCGACATGTTTTCCTCTTATCAACAATACATATTCGTAACCAACCGGGAAAACAGTACTTCACGTGAAATTCAAAAAAACAATGAGCTTTTTCAAGCGTTAAGGGCTGAAAGACATGATTTTATTAAACATGTCAGCGCCGTATCCTATCTTCTAGAAACAAATCAAAGACAGCAGGCACAAGAGTACATTCAAGATTACGTTGAAGCTTTGAATGATACCCGTTCATATATTCAAGGTGAACATTCGCACGTTGCTTCTGTTGTACATCAAAGCAAGAATCAAGCACATACGTGGGGAATACATATGAATGTTCAATTAGATTCACCGTTATCACAGCTGCCTTTAAAGCACCTTGACCAAATGAATCTCATTATGAATTTACTGCATAATGCTTTAGAAGCCGCTCATTCTTCTGAGAAAAAAGAGATAACCGTTTCGAGTATGATCCGAAGTGGCATTTACATTTTAGAAGTCAGCAATTCTACTGCTCCTTTATCACGAGAGCGTCAAGATCACTTGTTTACTTCTTTTCATGTTACAGAAAAGAAAGAACGCCACGAAGGCCTTGGCACGTGGATCATTTCTGAACTTGTTTCCAACTACCACGGACGCTTGGAATATACGTATAACGATTTAACTCTTTCCATTAAAATAAAATTTCCAATAGTCGTTTCCTCAAAACAAGCAACATAGCCGCCGCAGCCCAAGCGGCTTTTTTCGTATGAGCCTCTTCTATACGCACACACTATAAAAAGCACCGAAAAAAAGAAATATTTCACACTTGTTTTAGCTCTTTTATCGTCACTTTTTTAGTTTTTGATTTTTTATATGCAAATCTATTGCATTTCAAGTAAAAAACGAATATTATATATCATGTTGCTTTTAATGTTCGTTATTTTTGGAGGTTACTTATGTTTAAGTTAAAAGAATATAACACGGATGCTAAAACGGAGATTTTAGCTGGTATTACAACGTTTTTAACCATGATTTATATCGTCATTGTGAACCCAGTTATTTTGTCCAGCGCCGGCGTTCCTTTTGATCAAGTATTTACAGCTACTATTATTTCAGCAGTCGTAGCTACGCTATGGATGGCTCTTGCAGCTAACTATCCAATCGCTATTGCTCCCGGTATGGGAATGAATGCATACTTTGCTGCTTTAGTTGTTGGTTCAAATGGAAGTATCGACTATGCTACTGCTTTTTCAGCTGTATTCGTAGCGGGCATTATCTTTATCATCCTATCGTTAACATCGTTTCGTGAAAAATTAATTGAAGCTATTCCAAACAATTTAAAGCACGCGATTAGTGCTGGTATCGGTTTATTTATTGCTTTTATCGGGCTTCGTTCAGCCGGTATTATTGTTGCAAATAAGTCAAATTTAATTGGACTTGGTGATTTGCAGTCTGAAAAAGTAGTTTTAACACTGATTGGACTTGCGATTACAATCATTTTATATACGCTAAATGTAAATGGCGCTTTATTCTTCGGTATGATTATTACGGGGTTAATTGCTTTCTTTAGAGGACAGCTTTCATTTGATAAAGGTTTGTTTGCTTCTCCTCACCTTCCAGACGGCTTAATGATTTCAAATCCTTTTGCTGCTTTTGGAGATGTTATTCATCATGATCTGTACACAGTTGTTTTTTCTTTCTTACTTGTTACAATTTTTGATACAACAGGTACAATGGTAGGAGTAGCTCAACAGGCCGGTCTTATGAAAGGTAATAAGATGCCTCGCGTACGTCAAGCATTGCTCGCTGACTCATTTGGTACAACGATTGGAGCTTTATTTGGTACAAGCCCAACAACGGCTTACGTTGAATCTTCATCTGGTGTAGCAGCAGGCGGACGTACAGGTCTAACGGGTGTGACGGTAGCCATTTTATTTATTGTGGCAGCGTTCTTTAGTCCAGTTGTAAGCTCGGTTTCTGGCGTAGCAGCTATTACTTCACCTGCATTAATTATTGTCGGAAGCTTGATGATGGGCGCTGTAGCTAAAATTAATTGGAATGACTTTGATGAAGCGTTCCCTGCCTTTTTAGTTGTTCTAGCGATGCCCCTTACATCAAGTATTGCAACAGGAATTGCGCTTGGCTTCATTTCTTATCCGTTAATGAAGCTGGTAAAAGGAAAAGGCAAACAAGTCCATCCGCTTGTGTATGTCTTTGCTGTTTTATTTCTCTATCAGCTCATCTTTTTACCGCATTAAAAAAGCTTGGAGATTCGTCTCCAAGCTTTTTTAATTGAAAGTGATTGTTATTTTCTTTGGTTTAATAAAGATAATTTTCCACATAGATTTGTTCTGCATCAGAAGCATTCTTTATTCCTTCTTCTGGATCTAATTCGATACATCTCTTCTTAGCTATATAATCCACTAGCGCCCCAAACCCTAAAAGACCGCCTATGATCCCAGCAAATACAATCCATATTGGCAATCGCTTCACGTCCCTTTCCTTTTAATTGTATCATCCTCAGCACAACAGGTAAGTATTAACATAGTTATCCATTTGTAAATAAAACGCTTTTTACCAAATATACGTAAAAAACTTCTTTGTATTTGGTATACTAAACTCACGGCATGTTCTACAGAGAAAGGGGCTTAATTGCATATGAACAAACAGCTTGGAACGTTAATGTTTGTTATTTTTATGGTATTTGTCGGCTTTGGAGTGATCATCCCCATCGTACCTGAAGTTATTCGTGCCACGGGTGCAAGCACGGTCAATTTAGGAATACTAATGGCTAGCTATTCGATCGCATCTTTTATTACCGCACCTTTTTGGGGAAAGCTTTCCGATATAAAAGGCCGGCGTCCCATCTTACTTTGGGGCTTACTCGGCTTTAGCGCAAGCTTTTTTCTTTTTTCGGTGGCAGAAAACTCTCTGACTTTAATGTATACGTCGCGCATCATCGGAGGTTTGTTTGCAGGAGCTGTTATTCCTTGTGCTTTTGCATATGCTTCTGATAGTACAGATGAAGAAAACCGAACGAAAGCAATGGGACTGTTAGGAATGTCGATTGGCTTAGGCTTTATTTTTGGACCGGCATTAGGCGGCGTCCTTTCATCTTTCGGCTTGTTTGTTCCCTTCGTTATCTCTGGTATCTTGTCACTGATTATGACAGCGTTCTCATTCTTTACGTTAAAAGAATCTTTACGAAAAGAATCTGCTGATAAAGTACAGACATCGAGATGGCATGACTTCACGTCAGATTTTCAAGGAGCTATGAAGTATTTATATGTTCTTTCATTTTTAGCGACTTTTACGCTCGCTGGTTTAGAAGCTACTTTTCAATTTTTTCAAATAGCGAAAATTAATGCTACTCCTACGACAATCGGATGGATGTTTATGGCGAGCGGTTTAACTCAAGCGCTGATTCAAGGCGGTGTGCTGCAGCGATTTAAAAAAGGAAATGAAAAAAAGCTGATGGCCATTGGCTTATTAGTTTCAGCAATAGGATTTACGTCTATTTTGTTATCTTCTAGTGCCGTTAATGCTACCTTATTTTTGTGCATATTTACAGCAGGAAATGCCCTTATTCGTCCTTGTGTCCTCTCACTAATTACGATGAGAACCAAAGTAGGATATGGCTCTGCTTCGGGGCTAACCGCCTCAATGGATAGCTTAGGGCGTATTTTTGGCCCTCTGCTTGGTGCATTTGCCTTTAAACTCAATATGACGCTGCCTTTTATTATCGGAGCTGTTGTCACTTTAGCTGCTTTACTGCTGATTCAGCGTCATACAGCTCTAGATTATTCTGAGCAAACACTCTCATCGTAGAGGCCGGGACAACATTATTTTAGTCGAAAGAAGATCCGAACGGTGAATCGAGATTCTTGATGGAGAATCAACGCGTTCGGATTTTTTTATTGTTATGAGTATTCTAGCTGTGTTGATTGGAGAGCAAGACGGAGACTACTGAGGAATGGCGGAAGAGATGAGACCCCGCAGGAGCGCAAGCGACGAGAAGGCTCAGCGGCCGCCCGCGGAAAGCGAAGTCTTGCACCGAAATCAACAGTCGATTCCTACTAGCTCATGTAGCTCATTTGTTGGCCTTTAGATTAATTTAGCGATGTCTTAATCTCTTTTCATCGTTACTAACACAAGGTTATCAGCAGCTACAGTGTGTTTTATAATTGAAAACTGATGCGCTTTGTACAGCTTAATCGCAGGTGTATTTTTTTCGGCTGTAGACACTATACATTCACATTCAGAATATCTTTGAAGTACATGTGTTAAAAGACAGCTTCCGATTCCTTTTCGAAAGTAACGAGGACGCACAACGAGGCGGCAAATCGTTAATCGCTCATTTTCTTTTTCAAACGACAGCACTCCTGCTAGCTTACCTTCAATCATTTCTCCGATAAACACTTCCTTGCTTTTCATAATATCTTCTTTGCTTTCTGTAAGCTGAGGAATATCTGAAAAACCAATGAGCCTTGCTTCTTCTTGATAAGCTTCTCCTTGCACAGCTACTATTTGAAGAGCGATATCCACTCTTTGATGTTCGAGGATTTGAAGCATGAAAACCACTCCATTTCTTTCACAAATTTAGACAAATTCCATGTTTTCACTATATCCAAAAGCTTTCTTGGTACGTATTCTATTATGTACTACTTAATTAGACCCTAAGGAGGTGTTTGTATGCATATCCCTGCTCAAAAAATTAGAGAAGCAGCAGAATCTCTCTCTTGTACGGAGCTCGAAACATTTATGTATCAAGAGCCAAATTCTCGACGTAAAAGCTCTAGAAGACGCTCTACTCGTCGTTCTAGCCGCCGTTCTACTTATTGCTCTACTCGTCGTTCTAGCCGCCGTTCTACTTATCGCTCTACTCGTCGTTCTAGCCGCCGTTCTACTTATCGCTCTACTCGTCGTTCTAGCCGCCGTTCTACTTATCGCTCTACTCGTCGTTCTAGCCGTCATCACCACTGTCAATGCGGTTCACCTTGCTGCTCATATCCATGGTTTAATAAATCATTGGGCTGCTGCTTTAAAGGACATGGCTGTCGTCGCTAAATAACTCAAAAGCAAGTCGAGTCTCAAACGTACACGGCTTGCTTTTTTAAACTCTCTATTTTACACCTTACATAATCATTCGTTTTACTCTTCTTGGAAAGGAAAATAACGTATAATAATGGGAAAGAATCTCTTTTAAAAGGAGGCCTATCCATGCACTTATCTTTTGATCATCTTGTTCATTTTTCACCTGATCCTATTAAAGCTCAGAAAGAACTAAATGAATACGGAATAAATGCCATTAAAGGCGGCATCCATGAAAAATGGGGCACTTTTAACACGTTGGCTTATTTTAACCTCAGCTATATTGAATGGCTTGGGCTTAGAGATATCGCGTTAGCTCAAAACGTTACAGATAATGACCTTATTCAGCAGCTTGTTAACGAACATACACCGCTTGGTCATTTTGGCCGATTTGCACTTCGTACAGATGATATGGATTTGCTGATAAAAGAGCTGGAAAGCAAGAACGTCACTGTGAAAGGTCCTGTAGCGGGTTCTCGCCAAACCAATGATGGAGAAAGACTTCAATGGAAAATGTGTTTTATTGAAGCTGACCACGATTCCCTGCCTCTTCCTTTTTTTATTGAATGGGGTGAACCAGAAGAAAAACGCAAGCCAAAGCTAGCGGATCTTTCTTCCCACCAAGCTGGTCAGCTGCAGCTAAAAAATATTTACTGTGCTGTACATAACCTCGAAGAATCCATCAGCAAGTGGACGAAACTGCTGGACGTTCAGTCTGGCGAAAGCTACAAAGACTCTTTACTTGATGCACGTTGTCAAAAACTATATGTCAATGGAGGAAACCTTATTTTTTGCAGCGGAACACAAGGTGTTGTCCATGATACATTAAAAAAAGTTGGAGAACGTCCATTTTTGGTTGAATTGGATCACGCTCTAACACCGCAACAAATTACCGTACAAGGAGCTTCTTTTAAATTCAACAAATAAATATCCGCGGACGGATGTTTATTTGTGTGCTTCTTTTATAGCTTGATAAATGAAATGAGGCAAAATTTCAAAGGAATACTGAACGTCTAATCTTTCGGTCCATTGATGCGCATCTCTTCCTAGCGGTCCAATGTTCAGCACCGGCATCTTCAGCTCCTCTAGCTCTTCTAGCGGGATATGATACCCTTTATTCCATAGGGGCATATTGGCTACTAACGTGTTAAATGTATGAAGCGGATGCTGCAGGCTGGCATAGCTTAAATCCGAAATTCCGCCAAAATAACTTTGTTCAACTAGCTCCAATTGGAATTGCTCTTTGGCAGTTGCCTGTACGTTTGACAAAATCTCTTGTACAAATGGATCATCATGTGAACAAACGGCCGGATAAAAAGGCGGCGTAAAAAATAAGACCATCATCGGAGCTGCTTCTTTACATAAACTAGCTAAAGAGTTTACTAATTTAATGGTTTTATTTCTGTCATCCTCCTCTTGTGCCAAAAGTGCTGCTTCCATTTCGTGCACATATTTTTCGCCGTGCTGTTTGACTGCATGAGTATAAAGTTCTTCATACGTCCATACGTTCACGTCACGAGATGAACCCTCCATTCCCTCAGCGTACTGCCTAGCGGCTTTATTATAATGTTTTTTTACATTCAAAGCCGCTTTGTCAGCCGATTTCAACAGCAGATCTGTTACTTCTTTAAGAGAGCGATTTAACATAAATAAATTAAATAATACAACGGCAGAGTGCGGAACTTGAACTGAATACTCTTCTTTTAAATCTTTTTGTATCAGCACCGTAGGAGGTGGACTCGTTTCATCTCTTACTTTTTCGCAAAAATCAACGTTTAATTCTATTTCTTTTGTTAAATAAGAAGCTAGTAAATTAGCATTTAAACCAGCTAGCGGTTCCCCTACATGAGTTTCTTTTCCATAACACAAAAAGCTTGGCATGATTTTTCCAATCGATCCTGAGTACACATAGTTCGTTTGATCTCCAGGATAGCGGCTGAACACCGGTTCTGCATTTAGCATGAGAGAAAAATCCAGCTGATGTTTGCGGGCAAGTTCTAAAAGAACAGGCACTGCTTTTCTCATCCCAAGCGAATTTACTTCTTCATCCGGCACTGACAGCAGCAGGATGTTTCCGTCAAACTCTCCGTTGCATGCTCGTTCAACCATACTGATATGCAAGGCAATGCCTGCTTTCATGTCCATCGTTCCTCGGCCAAAAAGCCAGTCTCCTTTTATCATATCTTTTTGTACGTGCGCCGGAACTTGTTCCATATGGTTATAAAAAGTACTCGTTAATGTATCAGCGTGAAAAGCATCCTTTTTCCACTGTCCATAATCTTGTACATCCACTACATCGTAATGACTTACTAGTACAACTGTTTTATTCGTAATTTCCCCTTGAACAAAAGCTGTGACAATCGATCGCCCGTCTCCTGTTGAATGAAGCTCGACTTGCTCGTTTTTTTGAAAGTAAGGCAGCTTCAATAAATACGACGCTATCGATTCAGCCATTTCCACTTCTGCCATCGTTCCTGTCACGCTAGGTATAGAAACCAATTCGCTTACAAGTTTTTTTAACTGTGCTTTTGTTTGATACAAAGATGTTTTGTTCGACATACCCTTCATCTCTTTCCTTTTTCTAAATTTTCTATCAAACAAAACCATTCGTCAATCCCTTTGACAGAGACCCTTTCATTCTATCCCTATGTATCATAGTATGGCGCTGCCTTTACGCACATGATAAAAAAAGAGTGCGCGGCTAGGGATAGCACCGCACACTCTTTTTTTACTTTTGGTCATCTTCTAAAAAGTCTAGGATACGATCAATAAGCTGTTCGCTTCCTGCATCGTTTCCGTGTTCAAGAGACATTTCCATTTCAATGCTCCTTTCATAAAATATTCTTGTTTTATAACATACCACAATTCATTTCGAATGTAACCTTTAATTTGTGTAAAAATTTCGACAATTTATGATTAATTTTAAAACCTATTGAGTATTGATTATACCCACCAGATTCTTTGCTTGTCAAAAACCATGCTTTCTATTTAAAAACACTTAAAAAATAGAGGCGCGAGCAGACTTCTTCTATAAAAGACAGCCTACTCGCTCAAGCTTGGAACAGCATGATGAATAAATTTCTAGTTCATTTGCTTTTTGTATATCTTTAATATCTATGCCTACAGCATATGTACGAACATGGTTTTCGACCACAATTTCATAAAATGTTTCTAACTCACGATAAGCTACTTGATAATGCTTTCCTAATAATTTCACTGCTTCCTTTAATGCTTTCTCTCCTGTATGTGCTGCAACTGCTGTATGACTCATAAAACCCTCTCCTTTTAGAAAAATAAAAAAAACTCATTTTGCTTTGATGCAAAATGAGTTTTTCACCCGTTTTATCACCCAAAGCACATGCTTTGCTGGTAGGAGCACCTTACATTCGTAGGTTGCTGTGGAGTCAAAGAGCCAGATCTCTCGTCCACTCGTGATAACTTTTTAATTTAAAATTTATTTTATCAAACAATTCCATCCCCGTAAATAGAAAAATAAAAATATTTTAATTTTTTCGGTAATGGAATGAATTCAAAAAATGAAAGCTTAGATTAGCAAAATAAGAAGCTGCTACAAGCAATGCCTCTTCATTTAATGAAAAAGAAGGATGGTGCCATTCATATTCTCCAGCTGTACCCATCCATACAAAAAATCCTGGTACATGCTGCTGATATACGGCAAAGTCTTCTCCTCCAGGCGATTGTTCAGCTTCTACGACTTGATAACTAAGATTCTCTGCAGCGTTAATAGCCAGTTTTTCCAGCGTATCATCATTGTTTACTACAGGAAGATATGGATACCATTTAACGTCTACTGAAGCCCCGAAAGCTGCTCCAATCCCTTCAGCAGTTCGTTTCATAAGACCCGGTATTTTTTCTCTAGCTTCTTCTTGAAAGGTACGCACCGTTCCTTCAAGCGTTACTTTGTCAGGAATGACGTTCCACGAGCTCCCTCCATGGATTTGAGTTATGCTGACAACAACATTTTGAAAGGGGCTGAGATTACGGCTGACAATGGTTTGTAAACTAGTAACAATTTGACCAGCAGCAGCAATCGGATCTACTGTTTTTTCAGGGATGCCCGCGTGACCTCCTACTCCTTTGATGTCAATTTCAAAACGATCAACGCTTGCCATTAAAGGTCCCGATTTGATACCAATGGTTCCTACAGGAAGATCCGGTTTGTTATGCATCCCAAATATCGCTTCTACTCCTTCGAGCACACCTTTTTCAACTAGCATTTTTGCCCCTGAAGCCGTTTCTTCACCCGGTTGAAAGATAAACCGTACCGTACCGCAAAGCTCCTGCTGACGCTCTTTAAGAAGAGTGGCTGCTCCGATTATAGAAGCTGTATGAAAATCATGACCGCATGCGTGCATAACTCCGTTTACTTCAGATGCAAATGGCAGATTGGTTTTTTCTTCAATTGGCAGCGCATCAATATCAGCTCGAATTGCGATAGTAGGTCCCGGCTTTCCTCCCACAATTTCCGCTACTGCTCCTACGTCTAATTGGAATGCATCAGCTATAGAAATATCATAGTGCTTTAACCACTTTTTAATACGTTTAGTTGTTTCATATTCTTTCATTGAAAGCTCTGGAAACCGGTGCAGCTCACGGCGTATGTCTATTAGCGTATTTAGTAGTAATTGATCTGTCACATTTATCACTCTTTCACATTTCTTAATTTGGAGAACTTCTCTATCTTTTACGACAAAGAGTGTACCTTATTAAATTTTTTATAAAGAAATACAGTCGTATAACCTTCTGCAAGGTGCTTTTCTTTAGCTTGAACATATCCTTTTCGTTCATACATCTCAACTAACCAAGGATGTTCTTTTGCTGTTCCTAAAGACATACCTGGTGATTTAAACATATTTTTTATTATCTCTTCCTCTACTAGATGCAGCAGCTTAGATCCAATGCCTTTCCTGGCAAACGACGGGTCTACTGCAAACCACCAAAGATGCGGAACAGCAAACGGACCTGGATGTTCTCCCCAAGGCATTCGTATAGACACAGTTGCAGCGATTCTTTTCTCTTCTTCATATACATAGCATAGCAAAGGTTTTGAGAAATATTTTTCTTAACGAGGGCAAGATCAGCAGTAGCTGCTAAGAAAGGAATGCCTATCTCTTGAATAGGCTTATATGCTTGTAGAGTTAAGTTCAATAAGTTATCTGCGTCGTCATTTGTTGCCAAACGGAATTCATTTTTCATCCCTTCGTCTCCTTATGTATAAATATTTTATTTAACTTATAAGTTTACTAAGAATTAAAAAAGACAGACTGCCGCCTTGCGTACTCACTATACAACTGCTTTTATAACGTGTCAATTTTCATTATCTCTTTCTATGAAAGCTATCATAAAAACCAATACTTACAGTTTATTATACTGAACAAATATCAATAAATCCCCTTACGAAACCCCTTTCATTACTTTCGTTAAATTTTCAACCGCCATTATAGAGCGACGTATGATAAAATAGAACACGGTAGTTGTAAGAAAAGCAAACAGAAATGTAATCACTAGCATAATCGAGGCTGCTTGCTCTTGTTTCATAATAAGATAATAATTTGTCACTTCAATTACAGTAAGTGTTATGACCATCATATATAGCATTTCACATGTAAACTTTGAAACGCTTTTTTTATTTTTCATTCCCTATACCATCTAAAGACATAGAATGTCTAATCTATATTAGTAGTATCGGCATATTTTTATATGTTTTTGTAAAAACTAAAGAAGAATTGAAGCAATTATTATTGGCGCTTTCCCACTAAATATTGGAATACATATCATTCTGAAAGGCGCTGCAACAGCAGTTGATAACTGTCTGATTATTCTTTCATTTGACCAAACTCTACCTTTGCTTATAAAATGAAGATTTGTAGAAAGGAGTACGAAAAATTTTATGTATACGTATCAAACAGGCAATCAAACAATTGACTACAAAATTGAAGTCGTTCCAAATAGAACCGATATCACGGTGCAAATTTGTGACAAAGAAGGGGTAAAAGTTATTATCCCAAGAGGTCTTAATGAAAACAATGTGCGTTCAATCATCGCACGCAAAGCAACATGGATTTTAAAACAACTAAACGGTTCACAGCCAGCTGAGGAAAAGCCAGCTGCTCCAAAGAAAGAAGCAGTAAAAAAAGAAACAGCTAAAAAAGAGGCTTCTAAAGCAGCAGCTTCTGCAGCTAAAACTGGTTCTTTTGAAGAGGGAGACAAATTCCCTTACCTAGGACGTCAATATCGATTAAACATCGTTCGTGGAGATGTAGTAAAGGCTGAAATGACATTCCGTGCAAAATTCATTGCTACAGTACCTGAAAGCTGGAACGAGCAGCAAACAAATGAAGGTATTGGACAACTATTAACAGAATGGTACCAAAGCCGCGCAGGTGAAAAATTCCAAGAAGCTTTGAAATCTGTTAAAAAAGCAGCAGACAATGCTCCTGAATCTGTTAAGTGGGACGAGTTAGGTGAAGAATACGCTACGACTCAAGATAATACAATCGTATTAAACTGGCGTTTGCTAACAGCTCCTCTTGCAACAATTGAATATGTCATTGCTTCTCAATTTACAAATGCAGATGAGTTATTCGAAGATGCAGCTGAACGCAAACAGTGGTTAAGCGATAACACCCTAAACGCATTTTAAGTTTATACATAAAAAAAGCACGCGGCGAACGCGTGCTTTTTTTATTTGGATAGAAGTACTCGAATAATCTCACTGCTCAAAAATTAGTTAACCTGATAGGTTCATTCAAGCGCAGTTTATAAACCAATATATAATATACATGTTTAAAGTTTTATTAATCTAATTTTAAAAGCAGTAAGTAAGAATAAACTGATTCTATAAAAAACTGATTCTTATCCTTTTAATACTCTAAACGCTTCTCTTACTTTTCGTGCAAAATCTAACGGTGGTTCTACGGATTCAAAATGCATATACATTGCTCTCGGCTCTTCAAATAGCCAATGGTTGTGAACGGCCGTAACCTTAATATCTCTTTTTCTAAGCTCCGTTAATAATGGATTTACCTCTTCTTGCAAAAGCACGGTTTCACCTAGATTTAGCGCTCTTCCCTTGCTATCTAAATCTTCAAAAGTGAAAAATTGAGGAGTAACTAACGGAGAGCGTGTTGGACGCCCTAAAATTTTAAAACGAATCGTCCGAAACTTTTGTACCAAACAAACGCCATTTTCATCTAAACTGCCTTGTCCACCTAGAATTCTCGCAAACTCCTGACACAGACTCTTTTTATTTTCCCAACTCATTATGCTGACTTCCTTTCGTATCATAACTTGTCCTTTCTTAATAAATATATGTGAAAGTTATCAAGTAGAAACGGTAAACACACAGGAAGACTACCTATTTTATAAATCCAGATTATCAAAAGTCATATTTATTTTTCTTTGTTCATATCAATAGCATGTATTTTTGAATTTAACTAAAAAGAGAAATTCAAATGCCAATTTAAAGAATTTACTTAAACAGTTTTTAAAATTGAATTTGTAGGGGGAAGTAAAATGAAAAAAATAGGCAAGGACGATTTTGTTTCAGGATTTGTTCCTCATCATAATCATGGCTCAGTAGACTACACTTCTGTTGCGTCAGGACATGTCCATCAATGCCTCGATGTAACGTCTCCTCCAATTCAAAGCGAGGATGGAAGCCACATTCACTATACAGAAGGCTATGTTGTTTTTGAAGACGGACATACACATCATTACAAAGCCTACTCTGGTCCCGCTATTCCCATTGGCAACGGTATGCATGTTCACTATTATGACTTTTATACCAGTGAAGACAACCAGCATCGGCATCATGTCAAAGGTGTAGATCATCCTGCTCCGGGCGATAGATAATGAAATAGTTTAATGCAATTAAGCCAAGGTCTCAGCTTGAGTTCATATAACCGCTTTAATAAAAGTGAGGCTGGGACAAAAGTATCTTAGCCCAAGTGAAAAACGAACCATTGATCAACATGTTTGATGAGTGGTTCGTTTTTTTGTTACTTGAATACTGCTTCATCTGTTTCGTTCCTTCTAGCAGTTGATTGAAGGGTAAGACGAAGACTCCTGCGGGAAAAGCGTGACAGAGGAGGCTCAGCGGCCGCCCGCGGAAAGCGAAGTCTTGCATGGAAATCAACTGCGGTGTCATAAGCGGTTCAGCTCATGTATCTCATTTGTTCGTCTTTAGGTTGGATTCATTTGGTTATGTCACAGCCTCTTTGTACATATATGATTTAAATGAAAGTCTCTCACCCCCGCTTAATCTGCTTAATCAAAAAGGATACGCGAGCTCTTCATTCCAAAAATTCGACATACCAGGTCTTTGGACATGTCAAAGTTGCTACACCAATCGATATATTGTGTTTTAAAAGAAAGATACATATAATCAAGAAAATGTTTGATTTTGTTTAAATGTGGATACGTATACCTATAAGCAAGATAGCAAACACTTAAGATGAGTGGTTACGCTATAAAAGTTGTAATGACCATGTAAAGAAAGGAAGTGCAGCTTATGAAAGGACAGAGCTTTTTTATTTTAGGACTTATATTTGCTCTTATCATTGCTGTTTTAGCTGTAATTAACAACGATCCTGTACAATTTAACTATGTATTTGGTTCACAAAAATGGCCTCTTATTTTAATTATCTTAACAACGGCCGTGTTTGGAGGAGTTGTTGCTGCTTCATTGAGCTTTGTAAAAATTGTTCAACTAAGAGGACAAGTGAAGCAGAAAAACAAGCGAATTGCTGAGCTGGAAGAAGAAATCAAGCAGCATAAGCCTGTTGAGCCTGTTGTGGAAGAAGAACCAAATCAACCAGCTACTCGAACTGAGCGCGCTCACTTATAATAAAAAAGAGCCGTTATTCCCTAGAATAACGGCTCTTTTCATTTTTTGTTCCCTCATGCATATTTTTATATTTTTGGCATACACGCATAAACAGATAGATATAGATATGGAAAACTTTAGTTCTGAATGGTACAATCAACACTGTTATATCTCTATGAAAAACTTAAATTGACAGTCTTACCGTTAAGAAGGTGTTCATCCATTATGGTCAATAAAAAACTAAAGCGTGAAATTCTTACATACACAAGCGTCATCCTCGGCACTGTTTTGCTTTCTGTTGTCGTTCAGCACTATTGGTTTCAGCCCTACACTGTAAAAGGCGATTCTATGAGGCCTATTTTGCACGAAGGCAATCGAATTATTATTAACAAACACAGCAAGCTGGAGCGCTTTGACATTGTCGTTTTGCAAGCTCCCTATAGCAGTGATTTTCTAGTAAAGCGCATCGTCGGCTTACCAGGAGAAACGGTCGAATACAAAGATGATGTTCTGTATATAAATAACAAAGTCAAAAAAGAACCGCATCTTCATAAATATTTATCCAAAGTACCCGCTTACGAGCGATTTACTGAAAATTTTTCCACGTACGAACTGTCTCAAGACGGCACGATACCCGATGGATACGTATTAGTGCTAGGTGACAACAGACGCATTAGCCGAGATGGCAGACATTTTGGCCTCACTCCGATTTCTTCGATCATAGGAGAAGTCAATATGAAATACTGGCCTTTAAAGGAAATGACTCTTATGCATTAACACATAAAAAAGAAAGCTCAAAAGTGAGCTTTCTTTTTATTTTGGATTTTCCTTGTTTTCTACATGCTGTTCTTCTGCAAATTCTGTGTCATACGCTAGTTTTCGCTTAAAAGCGGGACGCGTTCTCGCTGTATGTTTCGTTTCAATATGGTTGAATAAGTAGCGGTGAACAAAAACCTCGGCAAATGTAATAATAGCTGCAGAAATAATACTTCCCCAAGCAATTTGAACGTAGCTGTCTAATAACAATGTTCCAAAAATCCATACGCTCATATAGGTTAGAACAAATTCAACAATAATGGCATCACGGTTGCCCACTCGAGGCAGTACAATTCGATCCACTACTAAATATGTCACAACTGTCGTTAGCAAGCTAAAGGAAATAATGTCTCCGATGGTTGCATCAAAAAACAAATCAAGGCCTATACCAAACGCAATAAGTGCCGCTGCAAATTTAATGAGCAATAATGTTGCATGATTCATATTTGAACCCTCCTTTTTCTATATTAATTTGAACAAAAATAGGGAAATTAATACCTTTTTTGCCAAGAAGGGTATAATATAGGCAAAGCCAGTACGTTTGAGACAGCTCTAGCGTACAACAATGATTTGGGAGATGTTGTAATGATTGTACTAGAAAATAGCGAACTGAAAGTCACCATTGAAGAAAAAGGAGCGGAAGTTGTAGAAGTATTTCATAAAGAAAAAGACCTGCAGTTTATGTGGAGCGGAGACCCCGCTTATTGGGGACGAGTATCCCCCGTATTGTTTCCAATCGTAGGCCGATTAAAAAATGATCAGTATACCGTTGATCAGCGCGAATACTCTTTGCCACAGCACGGTTTTTTACGTGATTCTGCTTTCAGCGTGATCGAACAAACAAACGAAACGGCACGGCTGCAATTTGCTACAAACGGCCGCTTTAAAGACGTATATCCGTTTGAGTGTTCAGTTGAAATCAGCTACCGTCTGGAAAATAACCGATTAACTTTTCAGTGGAAAGTAGTGAATGAAGATAAAGACGATATGTATTTTTCAATTGGAGCCCACCCTGCTTTTCGTATTCCGTTACGTGAAAACGAGCAGATTTCTGATTACTTTTTAGAAATAGAGCCTTCTAAAACTACGCCGAAGGAATTTATATTAAAAGACGCTCTTATTCATGAAAAAGGAGCTGCAGAAAATTTGCATCAGCTGCCGCTAAGCGCAGATTTATTTGCAAATGATGCGCTAATTTTTAGTCATATTGACGGAATTACGATTAAATCGCCGGTTAATGAAAATCAAATTAACGTTCAGTTTAATGATTTCCCGTATGTCGGTATTTGGTCAAAGTATGATGCAGAAAATCATACAATCGCTCCTTTTCTTTGCATCGAACCTTGGTTTGGAATTGCAGATACGCATGATCACAACGGAAATTTCAAAGAAAAATTAGGCATCAACCGTTTATCAAAAGACGGTGTATTTCAAACAGAATTCTCTGTTTCCTTTAGCTAATTCAACACATAACAAAATCAATCCAATCAACAGCTAGAAGCAGCTAAATAGATTAACTCTACGTTCACCATAACAATAAAAAGCTCCGAACGATTACTCGTTCGGAGCTTTCTTCAGCTAAACTACTTTTGTCCCTGCTTCTTTTTGTATTAGTTATTTACAACATCGCTATTTTTTAGCGCATGGACTTGTTCTATTAGCTTCTGAACATATTCTTCGCTGAGTACACCTGTTGCCCCTCGAATAATTTCAGTCGAATAATGATCCGGAGGTGCGACTTCTTTTTCTTTATTTAACACAAAAAAAGTAAGAACATGATCCACCATCTTACCTTCATGCTCGACAGAAATAATAGCAGGACGATAGCCGTTATTATCTACGCCTTCTCTGCCATACAGGTACGTAATTGCTTCAGGCGGCACGCGGTACAGTTTGCCTTCAACGACTCCGCCTTCTTCAACCATGTCTGCACGTCCTCCGTCATGAATAACGTGGTTATATCGAAGCGTATAGCCTTTGAAAACAGCTCTGCCGAGACAGTCTTGGAAATGCTGATCTACCCCGTGCTTAATAAAACGATCGTTATCCATACATGAACCGTAAGCAAAATACAGCATACCTTCTAATAAATCTTCTTTCCACACGCGCCAGTTTCCGCTCGGGATAAATTCGTGCAGCAGCGAACGATCGCTTGCCACATACACAACGGCTTCAAATTCACCTTGGTCCGTTTCAACCGTTTGCACAACTTTATCATATTCATTGTCTTTATGACCTTCATGAATGTACCCTTCTAATTCATCAAGAGCCTTCCACATAAGCTGATCGGTCACTTCATATACTTCTCCGTACACAGTATGTTCACTGTCGATATCAAGCATAGGATAGCCTTGCTTTGTGTCATATAATTTCCCTTTCGTTTTTGCCTGCTTGGCAATAGGGCGCGCATGATGCAGCAATCCGTGATTACCTTCTCCTTCAAGAAGCGTTCCGTATACAAATAAATAATTGCACATACTCCTTATTCCCCCTCTTTCTCTTCATAAAGCTCTAGCGGTAACCCATCCGGATCAGCAAAAAATGTGAATTTTTTTCCCGTTAGTTCATCTACCCTAATAGATTCCACATCAATCCCTTGCTGCTCTAGTTCACGCTTGGAATCCTCTACGCTTTCAACCGCAAAAGCTAAATGGCGTAAGCCGCACGCTTCAGGCCTTGAAGGACGCCGTGGCGGATTTGGAAACGAGAACAACTCAATTTGATAGCCAGGAGCTACTTCTAAATCTAGCTTATATGAATCTCTTTCTTTTCTATATGTTTCTTCTATAATCTTGCATCCTAACACATTTACATAAAAAGCTTTTGAACGTTCATAATTACTTCCTATAATGGCTACGTGGTGCATTCGTTTTAAATTCATTTCATTCTCCCATAAAAACCCTTTTCTAATCATCCTACACAAAATGCCGGCAAACATCAAATAATTACGTTATCACCTTTGACGAGAGTGATAAAAGTCACGGACATAGCTCCTCATAACAAGTAACATAACAACGAGGTGAATAACATGATTTCGTTAACATTTAAAGCAAGAATTGACCGAACTCAAAATTTAGATTCGTTAAAAGAAGAAGCTGCTATTATGCACCGTATTGCTGATCAGCTATCTCCAATGAGCCCTGAGTTCATAGAATATACCGAACGTATTCAATATGTGTATGAACGCATGCACACTATCGTACGTCATCCTACTAAAAAACTCGCTTAATACAAGCGAGTTTTTTTATAAAATCTTTGTCAAACTACCTTATTTTGAGATATACTGAATGCTAATAAAAAAATGAAACTTTTTGATCTTACGCGCGTATACTTAATTACGATAGGATAAAAGATAAATAGTTGCGTAGATAAAAACCATCACGTGATGGTTGACATAGTTAAAGGAGGTGGTATTCTGATGGGGTTGCGACATACAAAATTGGAGAACTTGCAGAGATGGCACATGTAACGAAACGCACGGTTGACTATTATACTAACATTGGGTTGTTAAAAGCAGAACGCTCTGCTTCTAACTATCGCTTTTATAACGAAGAAGCGCTGAAACGTCTTTACTTAATTGAAAAATTAAAAAGCGAAGGCCGTTCTCTTGAAGAGATTTCTTCTCTATTTTCTATAGAGCAATCCGAGAATAGCCACTCCAAAGACGAATTAGCATCCAAATTTTACGTACTAAACGACAGTTTAAAAGAAGTTGCACCGCTTATGGAAAAGCTTAATGAAGAAGATCGAAAAGTAATGATGAATCGGCTTTCACCAGAAAGCGTCACTCTTTTGCACTCTTTACTGCTGCTGCTGTCGTAAATTTATTATTTACAGGAGGTGTTTACTTACTTTATAGCATTATAAAGTAAGTATATTCATTGATAACCATTAACTTAATTATTTTTGCGATTTTAATTGTACTCACTGCTTTTTTCGTTGCTTCAGAGTTTGCAATTGTGAAGCTTCGTAGTTCACGGGTAGATCAACTTGTTGCTGAAGGAAAAAAAGGAGCGAATGCGGTTAAAACCGTGACGACACACTTAGATGAATATTTATCTGCGTGTCAGCTTGGTATTACGATTACTGCTTTAGGACTCGGTTGGTTAGGAGAACCGACTGTTGCGAAGATTGTAGAACCCCTGTTTGAAAAAATGGGTGTTGCTGCATCTTTAACACATATTCTTTCATTCATTATCGCATTTGCGCTTGTAACGTTTGTTCACGTAGTCGTTGGTGAATTAGCGCCAAAAACATTTGCGATTCAAAAAGCTGAAACCGTTACGTTATTGTTTGCTCGTCCGTTAATTTTATTCTATAAAATTATGTTCCCCTTCATTTGGTTACTAAATGGTTCTGCCCGTTTATTAACTGGAATGTTTGGATTAAAGCCCGCTTCAGAGCATGAACTTGCGCACAGTGAAGAAGAGCTGCGCATTATTTTATCAGAAAGTTTTAAAGGCGGGGAAATTAACCAGTCTGAATATAAGTACGTGAACAACATTTTCGAATTCGATAACCGTGTTGCTCGCGAAATCATGGTACCAAGAACAGAAATTTCAGCTGTTTCTGAAGACGACAGCATTGAAGATTTCTTAAAGCTTGCTGTAGAAGATCGCTACACTCGTTACCCTGTTACCGTTGACGGAGACAAAGATAACATTATCGGCTTAGTCAACGTCAAAGAGATTCTAAACGATGTCGTAATTAACGATGCGTTAAAAAAGCAAAGCGTGAAGCTTTATATGAATCCTATTATTCAAGTAATTGAAACCGTAGCGATTCAAGACCTATTGCGCTCGATGCAAAAGAAACGTACGCATATGGCTGTGTTGATTGATGAGTACGGCGGTACGGCTGGTATCGTTACCGTTGAAGATATTTTAGAAGAAATCGTTGGAGAAATTCGAGATGAGTTTGATACAGATGAAAAGCCGCTTGTTCAAAAAATCAGCGATCAGCACTTTGTCTTTAACTCAAAAGTACTGCTTGAAGAAGTTAACGAAGTCCTTCATATCGAAATTGAAAACGACGATATCGATACAATTGGCGGCTGGATGTTAATGCAAAATATCGATATCCAGGAAAGCGAATCGTTCAAACTTTTCGGATACGAGTTTATTGCAAAAGAAATGGACGGTCACCAAATGAAAGAAGTAGAAGTACGTGCCCTTCCTGAAGAAGAACGCGTGCAGCCTGAAAGTCATTCACCAGAACAAGAAGTTACACAAGCATAATAGAAAGAGCCGCTTCTTCATGAAGCGGCTCTTTTTTATCATTACTTTATCTTAATCATGCAGCAGCTTATACACAACGTTCTCTTCTGCCTCTTCCCCAGTCTTTTCCTTCGCTTGGTCCATCGTGCCGACAAATTCCAGCTTTCCTTCCTTCAAGACCGCAAACCGATGACACACATCTAATATTTCATTCAAATCATGGGTAATATAGATAATCGTCTTTCCTTTTGCCGCCAGCTGTTTAATATAACGAATGATCTCAAACTTGGACTGCAAATCAATTCCGACCGTCGGCTCGTCCATTAACAAAACGGACGGTTCATGAATAAGTGAAACGGCTATGTTTAGCTTTCGCTTCATGCCTCCTGATAAATTTTTCACTTTTTCCTTCCATCTTCCTTCGAGCTGTACAGCTGAGCAAAGAGACTGAAGCTGTTCATTCGACAGAGAGTGTGAAGTCATTTTGCTCCACATTTTCATGTTTTCTTTTACGCTAAGCTCTTCCCACAGCGCTATGTCCTGTGGAACATAGCCAATGACTTCTCGAATCGCTTTTTGATTTTTCTTAAGCGATAAGCCTCCAATCGTGACATTCCCGCTTGAAGGAGCCGTAATGGTAGACAAAATAGACAGAAGCGTCGACTTACCAGCGCCGTTTGGTCCTAAAAGACCAATGACTTCTCCACTTTCTACAGTCAGCGTAACATTTGCTAACGACCGTTTTTTTCCGTATGTTTTGCTAACATTGTTAATTTCAATCATTTGATGCTCCTCACATTCCACACTATTTTAAACGCGCACAAACATATACATGCAATGGAAACAGCTATCTCTTTCCAAATGAACGTAAGCGGCAGTGCATGCTGATACAGAAGCAGATGCTGCGGAAGCCACTGACTTATTCTTTCAATCGTTGCAGAAAGCTCTCCTACTGGGAAAAAGCTCCCTCCTATTATACTGAGTCCTGTGACCATGACAACGCTGATCATATAATAAGATCCAACTCGCTGACTTTCACTTGCAAGCCACGTGCTAAAAGCAACGCACACAATCACATAGATACACATATACAGCAGCACACTGTAAGACTCTACTCCATACAGCCATTTAAATAGAGCAAAGCTTATGAGAGCTTGAAACACGTATAGCACAGCATAAGCAGCGCTGACGCTTCGAATATAACCATAAAGCCCTTTTTGCATCGTTTTCATTCGTTTGAAAAGATGCTTCCTCTCTTTAATCATCCAATCTGATGTGAGGCAGCAAAGTAAAAGCGTAAAGAATCCCCATAGCGGCACGTATCCGGTCACTTGAGCGCTCCCTTGCTTCGTATGCTTCGTTCCTTGCGCCTCGTAATCAATTGTCATCAGCGGCTTTGGCTTCCACTGGTTATCGGTATAACGATACGCTTCTTTCCATAAATCCGGTCCTGCATGAATGTTATAAACTCTATATAAAAAACGCACTTCATTTGCCGCTTTAACATTTGTCGTTAACCTTGTCACTTCACTCGCCACGACTTCTCGAACCGCTTCTGTGGCAACTGAAGAAGGCAGCGTAAGCAAATCAATGACTCCTTGATAATTCCCCGCTTCTACTTCTTGTTGAAATCCGTTAGGAAACATAAAAATGCTGTCAATTTTATTTTTGGCCAGCTGCTTTCTCGCTTGTTCTTCATTTAGGGAAATAAACTGAATTTCTGTTGTTTTCTGTAGTCGATCCACCACTTGTTTAGACATTTTGCTATGATCTTGATCGACAAGAGCAACAGGTATTTTTGAATCATTTTGTACTTTTGCTAAAAACGAGCTGCTAATAATCGTTCCTATTAAAGGTAAAAAGAAAATCATGATAACAAGCATAGGGCGCTTCAGCAGCTGCTTTATTTTTTCACTCATCATTTTCTCCACCGCCTTTGCAGCGTCATCACGTAGCCAGCAGCAAGAACAAAACTTCCCGCTGCTGTAATGAGAATAGGCTTAAGGTAAAGAAAAGCTTCGTCTGTGTTATATCCATCAAATTCATAAAATAACAGCTCCAAGACGCGGGTGTTGAGTGACCATTTCTGAAAAACACTCGCCCAGTCCGGTAAATAGACGACCGGCACAACATGTCCACTTAACATCGCACTCAGCAAAATAAACAGCAAACCGGTTATTTGATAAGCTTTTTGTGATAAAAAAAGAACCCGAAGCAGTAAAAACAAACATAAAAAAGCAAACAAGCTTCCGCTTACCCCTAAAAAAAGCTCTCCGTACGTACCGGTTACAGGCAGTTTTAGTCCTCTAAGGAGACTTCCAAACAAAACGACAGAGACCGGTAGCAAAAGAACATACAGAGCCGTCAGCTGCGCTAAATAAATGTGGACAAACGATACACCTCTTGTTTTCATTCGAGCCAGCACGGGAGAAGTCTGCGTTTCACTAGCAAGCAGCCATCCGCCGTAGCTCCAAATCATAAGCAGCAAAGCAGCAAAAGACAGGACATAATATTGCTTCATATCCTGCTGAAAGAAACTCGTTTCTATTTGTTCATCAAATAAACTTCCTCTATCTAACACGTGAAGCCCAAACGTCACCAAGCTCTTCTTAAACTCTGCGCGTCTATTTTCATCGGAAACATTTTCTTTTTCTAAAAAGGCATCAACCGTATTAATACCGCTTTGAGCAGCTGACGTGTAGTCGGCTGCACTTTCCATCACATAGCGAAACAGCTGTGACTGAAGCGGCTTATTGCTATTTCCAATGACGTATAAAGGCTGATTTTTTCCATGAGCAATATCGTGACTAAAACCTTTTGGCAGCGTTACAATGGCTGCCACTTTATTTTGCTGCAGCAGCTGTTTAGCTTTCTGTTCATTCGTGTAAAGAGGCTTCATGATCTTGCGAAGCTTACCTTCAGTCAACTGTTCGATGACGTACTTCGTTTGTGCAGTGTCATCTTTATCCACAATTGCCACGGCGAACCGATTTACTCTCTCCTCACCTTGCATGGTCTGACTAATAATGATCCCTGCTCCAAGTAAAAACAGAGCAGGGATCATTATTAGCAGTATGAGAGATTTTATATTTTTCAATAGAGCTTTACATGTAAAAAGAGTCAAAGAGAAATATATCTTCATCTGCTTTGCACCTTTTAGTAACCAGCGGTTCCCATATTCATCATAAGACCTTGAACATTTTTAGCGAAATTTTCTTGAATCGACAGCATATCTTCAGGCGTTACATCTTTTACATTTGTTGCATTAGACGCATCAAGCTCTGGAATAGTGGCTGATTTTTTTAATTGCGAAGCAGAGTCGATTTTTAACGTAACGTTTGCCGGATCTGCTTTTGGTCCTATTTTTGTACGAATATCAAACGAATAATCTGCTTTTCCTTTTGAAGCACTTATTGCTTGATTTTGCTTTACTTCTCCGTTTACTACTAGATCTTCTTGATCACCTAAGTCTAAAGAGAAAGTACGGTCAGCCGTTTGTTTTGCATCGGTTTTACCGTTAATTACTGAATTCATTTTAAACGTCATATTCGTGTCTTCATCTTTTGAATCTTTTGTTAACAAATGAATAGACATGTTTTCTTTTCGTTTTTCACTTTCCGTTGTTACGTTATTTTTCATATCAAACGTAAACGCATCATCGGTAGTGCTATCCGCTAAAACTGCTTTAAACTGCTTAGCCGTTTTGTTATCTTCATACGGAATATTTTTAGTTACTACGTTAAGTTTGCCTTTATCGTTAGAAGCATTTTTTACGCCCATGTTCATATCGCGAGCTACCACAACATCATCTTGAACGTACACAGTTGATTTAACACCGCCAGGGTAAGTCGTATCTTTTGCTTCTTTTTGGAAGTCTTGAAGACTTTCTTTTACTGATTTTTTCAATTCTTTTGGATCCGCCATATCTTTTAATTCTGGATTCGTTGCTGCCGAAGATTTAAACAGCTTAGATACATGATTTGCATAGATGGTATGAAGCTTGTCATCTTTTGCTACCTTCGCAATAAGCTTATCCATAAATTGTTTTGTTTCTTTATCAGACATGTTAAGCGTCACGCTTGTTAACTGAAGCGTTTTGCCATTTGTTTTATAATCCACATTTTTTTCTTTGGTAAAATAATCGCTGTCTAGCTCATCATAAATGAACGTTCCGTACTCTTTTGCAATGTGGGTCTTTTCTTTTTCCGTTAACTTTAAGTCTTCTAAACTCACGTTGCTTGTGTTAATATCAAGCGTTTCAGGACCTGAATAAGAAGGATCGAACTTACGCGCTACCTGTCCATATTCGTCTAAGTTTAAATAGAAATATTCATTTGCAAGAATCGGGGCTTTAAAACCTATTCTTTCTTTCGTTTGAAAGCCTTCTAGGTCAAGCGCTTTTGAACCGCCGATATTAAGAGCCAGTGAACCGTATCCTTCACTTTTTTTCGGATCTTGTTCCGCTTTAATTTTAATTTCCGCTTTACTGATAAGATCTTGAATCATTTTAAAGCTTGGATCATAGGAAAGTGAATCCATGTTAAAGCCGCCTTTGATAGTAGCATTTGTAGTAGAAGGCTGCTTCATCGCTTTTTCCTGATAAGCCATCGTTTCACTGTACTTTGTTTCTAATTCATCAGCTGCTTTTTGATACGTATTTACTTCAGAAATTAAGTATAATTGCTTAGGAGATTTTTTAAATACCGTAGCAAATGTAATTGCTCCTCCAATAATCACAATTAAAGCTGCTAAAATGATAATCCATTTAGCCGGTGCTTTTTTGGGAGCGGGCGCTGTTTCTAGCGAAGCCGCTGTTTCGTTTGTTGTTCTGTTTTGATCTTTCTCACTCATCTACACCAGAACCTCCTATGTATTTTGTTAGTCACTTTGTACATGATAAGGAATGGTTTCCATAAATTCTACTACTTCGACAAAATAAGACAATAATTAGTCCGATAAACCGATGTCTTTCGGTGCAATACCGTGTGCAAAGTACTCTACTTAAGTACCCAATATATTGAAAATAAAACCAATTATTCAAAACTATCTCAATAACTATTAAAATAGGTAAATGACTTAACTTCTTATTTTATTACAATATATTCCTATTTTTAAGCATTTACACCTAAGAATTACGAATCGGCACTTTTTCTATAGTCGATTCTTTTTCCTTTCATCATATACAGGTGATATCTATGTACGCCTTTATGAAAAGATGATAAAAAAGCACCGTTTTGTTCTGGTTCGAAAGGGAAATAATATAAGAAAGCTTTTTTCTTGCCGGTGATATAAAAATCGAGTAAAGTATTGCTAAATACATTTTACACAATTTAATTTGAGGATAGAAAAAGGAGGATATCATTATGAATATACGCGTCACTCCTTCTGCAAAAGAAGCGTTGCGGAACGTAGAACAAAATCAAATGATTCAGCTTTCTTTTGATCGAGGAAGCTGCGATATTGTTAATACAATTTATGAAATGAAGATCATCTCAAAGCGCAGCCTTCAATCCTATGAAAAAGTTGTAACGGTTGAAGACTTAGAATTTATTGTTGATGATGACATGGAAGAAGTGTACGACAACGAGCTGGTGATTGATCACGCAGCAGGTGCTTTTATCTTCAAAAATCACAACCAAATTTTTAATAACCGCGTAGGATTGCGCTATATCAATTCATAGAAAAAAAGCAGGGAACTAACTCCCTGCTTTTTTCTTGCATATGTTAGGAAACTCGCTTCTATCGATTGACCTTTAAGCGCTCTTGGATAAATAACAACACGTTCACAAGGCTGTTTTCTTCATATACATTCACTTGCTGACGCTTAAATTCTCCTTGTTCATGGTAGTAAATAATATCTCCCGTCCCTTTGTCTTCATTCATATGTAAATGAAAACTAAGCGGCGTTGCCAAAATAGATCCGTCTTCATCTCGCTGAAGAATTTGACAAAGCGTTTGATTCCCTTGTTTTTCAGATAAAAAGTCATAGCCAAATTGACGTGCTAACTTTTCCACTTGTGCAACAATAAGAGCTGTAATCTGTTGATTGTCTTTCATAAGCAGTATTTCTCCTTACTTCATCTCATTAGGGTTTTCTTATTAGTATACTATACCTTAAACTTTTGGTGCTAACGACTTAACCTGTACAAATCATGACCACATGTCCATCCGGATCTTTTATGGTAAAAAACGAAAAATCTTCAAAAGAAGTAATCGGAGAATCAATCGTATAGTGCAGCCCTTTAACAAATTCATACGCTTCTTTAATATCTTCAGTATGAAAATTAAAAATTGGATGGAGACTAACCGCTATTTGTTTTTCTTTTCCTTCAGGACCTGCGTCTAGCGTTAATCCTGTTTCTCCATCAATGTTAAGATTATAAACTGGGTTCTTAACTTCGCTCATCTTGTATTCTTGATTCAATAACTCGCTATACCATTTTACCGAAGTTTTTAAATGAGCTACGTGAATAAATACCGTATTCATTTTATTGAAAACAGGACTCGGCATTTTTAATCCTCCTTTTTGTTTTTGGCTCATTCTATACCATTATCCACGTATCGCTTTATACCTGCTATTCCCTTAACTTTTGCTCATATATACAAAAAAGCTTGCGAATACTATTCACAAGCTTTTTCTTCATAAGAAATATGTATGCTGTACAACTACAATCACAACCGCAATCAAAATCGAAGGCAGTAAATTGGCAACTTTAATTTTAATAATTTCTAATAAATTAATCCCAATCGCTAAAATTAATACGCCGCCTACCCCTGTTACTTCAGCAATGATACTATTCATTAAATCTTGTGGCACGACCGCATTAATTTGCGTAGCAAATAGCGCAATGATACCTTCGTACAAAAATACGGGCACCGCTGAGAAAATGACGCCTATTCCAAGCGTAGTCGCTAATAATAATGAGATAAACCCATCCATCACCGCTTTTGTAAACAATACGCTGTGATCGCCTCGTATTCCGCTGTCTAATGCTCCTACGATTGCCATTGCTCCAATAACAAAGATCAACGTTCCTGTCACAAAGCCCTGTGACATACTGAATGTTTGCTTGTCATTTTGCTGCGATTGAAATTTTCGTTCAATCATATTGCCTAAAAGGTTTAGCTTTTCATCTAAATCAATGAACTCACCAATAACCGCTCCAATGGCTAAGCTCAAAATTACAATTAAAAACTGATGACTTTTAAAGCCCATTTGTAAACCGAGGGTGATAACGGATAAACCCATCACTTGCATCACCGTCACGCTTACTTTTTCAGGAATGCGGTGAGCAAGCTTGCCCATTAATGTTCCTACAACAATTGCTAATCCATTGACTAATGCTCCTATAATAAACATGCCGTCACCTTTACTATGAATAATGCCGCTTCTTTTTTCATTTGTTCTACTCCCTCTCTGCTCCACACTAGCTGTATCAAACACCCTAAATTTTAACACAAAATTCTTTCAATTATGAAGAAAAAAAAGATCCGAACGATGAATCGTTTGGATCTTTTTTTAACTAGAACAGGTTTGTTCCAACCTCTTTATTAAAATGTAATAACATCTTTTGTACCTTGCTTTTGGTAGCCTGTTTTTAACAGCTTCACTTCTTTATCCGCTGGCAAGTTGGTAAATACAACTGGTGTCACAATCGACGGTGCATGCTTTTTAACATAGTCTAAATTCACTTGTAAAAGCGGCGTCCCTTGTTGAACGCTGTCACCTTCTCGAACAAGCGCTTCGAATCCTTCGCCTTTTAAATTCACGGTATCTAATCCAACGTGAATGAGGATTTCAATTCCTTCTGCTGTTTTTAAGCCAATCGCATGTTTTGTTGGGAACACGGTCATGACTTCACCGTTAATCGGTGATACGAGCGTTCCTTCAATTGGTTCAATCGCAAAGCCGTCGCCCATCATTTTTTGTGAAAACACTTGATCTTCCACTTCACTAAGCGGCTTTACAACGCCTTCAAACGGTAAAACAAACTCTGTGTGTGCGTCTGCTTGAACAGCCTGTTGTTCAACAGGTGCAGCGGTTGACGCCGTGCCGTATTTAACTAATTGATTCATTGCGTCTGCAACAAACTCTACTTCTGTTCCGACAATGACTTGAACATTTGTTTTGCTGAGCTTCATGATTCCTCTCGCTCCGTGGCGCTTTAAGGCAGCTTCATTAATATTGCCGGCATCAGCTACTTGTAAGCGAAGACGAGTCGCACAGTTATCAATCACGGTTAAGTTTTCTTTTCCGCCTAGATCTTCAATAAAATACGATGCCATATCCACATATTTATCGCCTGTTGCTACAACCGTTTCGTTTGATGTGTCTACTTCTTCATCATCTTCACGTCCCGGTGTTTTTAAATTTAACGCTTTAATCAGCGTGTAGAAAATGATAAAGTAAATCACTGCATATACAATTCCAATTCCCGCTAACAGCAGCGGTTTTTGTGAAATTCCGTAGTTTAAGAAGAAATCAATGGCCCCTGCTGAAAATCCAAATCCAGCGTGAATGCCAAGAGCAACGGCTAAAGCCATCGATATTCCTGTTAAAACGGCATGAATAACGTATAATAGCGGTGCTACGAACATAAATAAAAATTCAATTGGTTCCGTAATTCCTGTTAAAAAAGAAGTAACCGCAAGTCCAATTAACATACCGCTGACTTGTTTGCGCTTTTCTTTTTTAGCTGCTGCAACCATCGCAAGCGCAGCTGCCGGTAAACCAAACATCATAACCGGGAAGAATCCAGACATGAAGGTTCCTGCCGTTGGATCTCCTTTAAAGAAGCGATTCAAGTCTCCCGTTACGCCGTGATAGTCTCCGAATACAAACCACACTAAGCTGTTTAACACGTGATGCAGCCCAATTGGAATTAATAGACGGTTTAAAAAGCCGTATATACCTGCCCCAAGCGCTCCTGCTCCTGTAATCCACGTTCCTAAGCTGTTAATTTGATCTTGAATCGGCGGCCAAATAACCCCGAAGATTCCTGCAAGCGCAAGCATAACGACTGACGTAATAATCGGCACAAACCGCTTTCCTGCAAAGAAGCCAAGCCACTCGGGCAGCTTAATCGCTGAGAAACGATTGTATAGTAAACCGGCCGTTACCCCTGAGACAATCCCGCCGAGTACACCCATGTTAATATCTTTATCAATAGCTACAGTTCCTTTTGTTAATACAAAATAACCAACGACTCCGGCAAGTGCTGCTGCGCCGCTTCCATCTTTTGAAAGCCCTACAGCAATTCCGAGTGCAAACAGTAGTGCTAAATTCGCAAAAATCGCATCTCCGGCTTGAGCCATAAATGGAATATCTAATAAGTCCTTTTGACCCAAACGAAGAAGCAATGCCGCAGCAGGTAATACTGCGATTGGCAGCATAAGCGATTTACCAATACGTTGTAAAAAATTCAGCATGTTTCTATCCCCTTTGTATAACGTATTTAACCCGATGTTACGAGCAAGGATTTTCGTAACAATATTTATCGGATGACAAGTTACCGCATTCATCCCCGGCCTATGATTACATCATCAGCTGAAATAACGGCGGTTTTACTGCATGGACTCATACTAGCACATAAAATATATAGTTGTCTATACCAATTTCCTTTTTAAAAACCTCTCTATATCAATGTTAAAAGCCCTTACAAAACTTTCTATTTCACAAAAAAGAAACAACTGGTCTAGACAACTATTCCAAAAAGCGTTACACTTAAATCAATACAACGAGCAAAGGAGTGTATGTATGGATACACATTCATCCATCATTATTTATAATGTAACCGTTTATAGTGAAAATCAGACATTAAAAAACGGGTATATTAAACTAACGAACAAGAAAATTACTGAAATCGGAGAGATCCATCAATACGTACGTCAGCCGAATGATCATGTGATTGAGCTTTCTCCTTCCTATAAAGTGATTCCTGGTGCCATTGATGTGCATATTCATGGCGTTAACAATGCCGATGCGATGGACGGTACAGCAGAAGCATTAGAAACAATGGCACGCACGCTCCCAAAAGAAGGGACAACAAGCTTTTTAGCAACCACTATGACGCAGTCGAATAAAGCGGTTGAAAAAGCGCTTCGCAATGCGGGGGCTTATATAGAAGAACAAACAGATGCAGATGCTGAAGTAGTTGGTATTCACTTAGAAGGTCCGTTTATTTCACCAAAACGTGCGGGTGCACAGCCGCCTACTCACATTCAAGATCCGAATGTAACACTGTTTCAAGAGTGGCAAAAAGCAGCCGGAGGACATATAAAACTTGTTACGTTAGCTCCCGAGCAGCCAAACGGCTTAGCGCTTACTTCTTATTTAAAAGAAACAAACGTCGTCGCTTCTATTGGCCATTCTGACGGCACATATGATCAAGTTGGTGAAGCCATCGAAGCGGGAGCTTCTCATATTACGCATTTATATAACGGCATGCGCGGTCTTCACCATAGAGAGCCGGGCGTATTAGGCGCCGCTTATTTGAGAAATGAATTATTTGTAGAGCTGATTACAGACGGCATTCACTGCCGACCTGAAATGGTCAAGCTTGCGTACGATCAAATTACAAGTGAACGCATGATTCTTATCACGGATTCTCTTCGTGCCAAATGGCTAAAAAACGGTACGTATGATTTAGGCGGACAGCCTGTTCACGTAAATGACACAACGGCTACCCTTGCAGACGGAACGTTAGCGGGAAGCATCTTAAAGATGAACGATGCGATTAAAAACACGATGAGCTTTACGAACTGCTCATTAGAAGACATCGTAAAAATGACCGCTGAAAACCCAGCAAAACAGCTTAACCTGTTTGATACAAAAGGAAGCCTTAAAATTGGAAAAGATGCGGATATCGTGGTGTTAAATGAAAACTTAGATGTTGAAATGACATTTTGCCGAGGCACATTGAGCTTTAAAAAGGAGGACTAACAATGAATATCATCCAAGTGAAAAATTACAGTGAAATGAGTGCAAAAGCAGCTGATATGCTGATTAGCAAACTTCATGAAAAGCCAAATATGAATCTGGGACTTGCAACGGGAGGCACGCCGAAAGGATTATATGATCGTTTAATTCAAGATCATAAAGAGCACGGGACGTCTTACAAACACGTTACTTCCTTTAACTTAGATGAATATGTCGGTATGAAGCCGCAAGATCCAAACAGCTATCACTACTATATGGCAGATGCGTTATTTAATCATATTGATATTGACATAAGCAACACGCACGTTCCTAACGGCCTAGCTGATACGCCTGAAGAAGAATGCCGCCGCTACGATGAAATGATTCAAAATCACGGAGGGATTGACCTTCAGATTCTTGGAATCGGCCAAAACGGACATATTGGCTTTAACGAACCTGGTACGTCATTCAACTCTCCTACTCATATTGTGACGTTAGAAGAGTCAACGCGAAAAGCCAATGCGCGCTACTTTAATTCTCTTGACGAAGTGCCTACTCAGGCTATTACGATGGGAATTGAATCGATTATGAAAAGTAAAGAAATTTTACTGCTTATCTCCGGGCAAGCCAAAGCAGAAGCGATGTATCAGCTGCTTAACGGAGAAATCACAGAAGACTTCCCTGCTTCTATTTTAAAGAAGCATCACTGTGTTACAATTATTGCGGACCAAGAAGCTTTAGCTAAAGTATCGACTACGGTTTAATTTATAGCCTCCTCGTCTTTTTTAGATGAGGAGGTTTACATAAAGGAGAGAACTTAAGTGATTGATAAAAGCTCACCTCTTCCGATTTATTATCAAATTGAAGAACAGTTGAAAAGACAAATTGAAAACGGAGAGTTAAAACCAAATGATTCGCTTCCTTCTGAACGAGAGTTTGCAGAACGATTTGAAATCAGCAGAATGACCGTTCGCCAAGCGATTAACAATTTAGTAAACGACGGTTATTTATACCGTCAAAAAGGCCGCGGCACCTTTGTATCTGAAAAAAAACTGGAGCAGCAGCTCGTTGGATTAACGAGTTTTACAGAAGATATGAAAGCGCGTGGAATGGTACCAAGCAGTAAGCTGCTGAGCTTTGAAATTATTGCAGCTTCAGAGAAAATTGCCGAGCAGCTGCAAATCTCTCTTCATGCGCCCGTTTATGAAATCAAGCGTATTCGTTTAGCTGACGACGTGCCAATGGCGCTTGAAAGCGTGTATGTATCCGCTAACTTAGTCAAAGGATTAACAGAATCCATTGTTAACGACTCTCTTTACCGCTATATTGAAGAAGAGCTCGGGCTGAAAATTGGCGAAGCCAACCAAACGTTAGAATCCATTTTAGCTTCTGAAACCGAAGTGAAGCATCTTGGAATCAGCTCATATTCACCCGTTCTATTGATTCAACGAAATACGTATTTGCAAGACGGCACGCCGCTTGAAGTGGTGAAGTCTTCGTACCGAGCAGACCGCTATAAGTTTACGATTAACATGACACGATCTTAACTAAGGAGTTTTTTTATGTCTAGTTTATATCTACAGGAACTAACAAAACTGCTTGCTAAAGTGGAGGCGCATGAACAGCAGGCAATGGAATCCGCAGCCGAGAAAATCTCACAGCAATTAGCTTCTCACCACCTCATTCATTTATTTGGATGCGGTCATTCTCATATTTTAACGGAAGAAGTGTTTTACCGTTCCGGAGGGCTTGCGCCGATTCATCCTATTTTTGTAGAAGAACTGATGCTTCATAAAGGAGCTTCGCGCTCTTCACAGCTAGAGCGTAAAAACGACTATGCTTCCACCTTTATGGAAAAAGAAGATATCGTACCAGGCGATATTATGATTGTCATTTCTACGTCAGGCGTAAATCCTGTTCCGATTGATGTGGCCTTAATTGCAAAAGAAAAAGGCGCCTTTGTGATCGGGCTTACCTCTCCTTCTTATGCCACGAGCCGGGCTTCGCGGCATAAAAGCGGAAAATACCTTCATGATGTCGTGGATCTTGTTATTAATAATCACATTCCAAAAGGAGACGTTCTTCTTCATCAGCAAGACATTTCTTTCGCTTCGGGTTCTACTGTAATCGGAGGCGCTATCCTAAACGATGTTTTATCTAAGGCAATCCAAAAATTGCTCAGCCGCGGCATCACGCCTCCTCTCTTTTTAAGCGGAAATATGGAAGGTTCAGATGAACATAACCAGCGGTTGATTGATACTTACAAAGGAAGAATTACTGCCCTATAACAGCCCGTGCGGCTGTTTTTTTGCACAAAAAAAAGATGCTTGAAAGCATCTCATCAAAGTCGGACTGTACGATTTGGACTAGATCTCCTCTTTATCAGTAGAAGTCTTGTTCACAGTACCATAACCTACTTATCCGACATAATTACTATGTTTAACACAAGTATACTCTTTTATACCTTAGGTGTCAAATAAGTTATAAGAAATTTCGTAGTGCATTCATTTGAAGATTTTTTTGCGGTAATGTTCCAGCTGCCTTTTAGCTTCTTTCATAATTGTTGTATGTATGATTTCATCCGTGATGGTAAAATAATTTACTATACTTAATTTATAGATTTTACATATAAATTTCTGCCAAAATTTTGTATACGATTTCCTGCCGCATCTCACAAAAAAGAAGCTGCATCAAAACTGATGCAGCTTCTTCCCTTCATATCATGCTAATTATTTCATGTTCATTTGCCCTTGTGAGGCCCTTTCGCTACGTATATCGGTTCATAACGAGAGTACCAATTGTGAGATCAGAATATCTGCTTTTCATGTGAGGTAATACGTTTGCTGAAGTTGCTGTTAAGTATTCCAAAACTAAACCAGTCCCTTCATGAAGCTAAGTATTTACCTTTCACAGTAGCCTTAGAAAAATTTCTATCGGCTCTGTACTAGTTGTATACCACGTTTCAATGGAACTAAACGAAAAAATTTACTTTAATCAAAAAATTCTTATCACAGAGCTACACCCATTAACAGCGAATTACAAATGGAGCTTTAATCCTTCATGAGAAGCTGTGAATCCAAGCTTTTGATAAAAACGCAATGCCTCTGACCGTTCCTTGTCGGTTGTTAATTGTACTAACTGGCAATTACGTTCTTTCGCTCGTTCAATCGCCCAAGTAATCAGCTGATATCCAACCCCTTTTCCGCGCTGTGACGAAGCGGTTCGAACTCCTTCAATCGTTGCTCTCCACCCGCCTTGTCGTGCAATGTGGGGCGTAAAGGTTATTTGTTGAACACCTATTACTTCACTATCTTTACATGCGACAATCAGTTCATTGTTTGGATCCGCATCAATTGCCTGAAATGCTTGAACATAACAGTCTGGAAGCGGTAATTCGTAGCGCTCTCGTTTGCTTCCGAGCATATCATCAGCGAGCATTTCAACAATTTGATCTAAATCTTCCCGGACTGCTTCTCTAAAGGTTATTTCTCCCATTTCACACAGCACCTTTCCCGTGTCTATTTATGATGTTAAAAAGAACGCTGACGAACAAGCTCAGAACCGACGCTACAAACAAAGCAGCCGCTAAAGCACCAAGCCCCATTCCTTCAAAGCCACCAACTCCAAATATGCTATATAGAAATAGAAATATACTTATTAGCATGCTGCTAAGTGAAATCCCGTACTGCACAGGCGAGTTCCTTCTATAGAAGAAGTGCGACGCACCAAACAGCAGCACAAAGAAGGCACCCATTAATCCAAATAAAGAAATCATTTACACCCTCCTCCCTCTTCAAAAAAGGAATTTATATCCATTATATACTATCATTTTTATTTATTCTATCTATATTACTAGCCCTGCAGCCACAACTAAATAGACATGACCAAAATGGCCATGTCTATTTTTCTACTATATTAAAAAGAAAGTTCTTTGAACCAAAAAGAATAAGGGGCTAAACAAGCTTCATCAATTTCATTCATACGTTTTTTGCATCGCTGAAGCACCTCAGCAGGAATGTGTCGCTCTAAGTATGCAGATTCTCCGTTCGCTTGAATCGTTTCTTCTACTAGTTCTTCAAACACATCTAAGCATGCTAAAAACTGTGGAAAAGTTGTATTAATAAAGCGCTCGCAGTCATCGTTGGACGTATCGAGCAGTACAACAGAACCGTTTTGGTGGTGAAGACAAATTGGATCTCCAGCGCCTGTTGTTCCTAAAAACCAATAGTGTTGATAGCGAGATGATAACTCAAATGTTTCGCATAGCGTTGTTAGCTTTCCTTTGGATGAAACGAACTCTAGAAATGGTGAAGCTTCTTTGGGCAATCCTTTTTCTGTTAGCAACTTCTTTATCTCTTCATCAATATCAAGGGGTGCAAGCTGTTCGGCATCAAACTTCATTCGTTTTTCCTGTCGTTGCATCACATTTGACAACTTCTTTCACTCCTTTTCACCATTTGCTCTTTCTTTGCTTTTGTTTATTATAAAAGAAATCCAGCTCGTATTATATGCTACAAATGAACTTAATTAGACTGAAAATTTTTCCAATCTTTATTTATATAGCCCGATTTCCTCTTTATAAACACAGGTAAAAAGAAACCGATCAGATTTTCTCCAACAGATTCTGCTTTTAAAAATAATTCTCATTCCCTTCTTCCCTTTTCAGCGTACTCTTGCCTCTTATAAATAGGCTCAATCTTTATTATTCCAATTTTTTCTACTTTTTGCAACTAGGACTTATCTCACCATTTATTCTATGAGATTAATAACTTGACAAAATAACAAAATAAGCAACAGTAATTATTTACAAATTTTTAAACTTTATGGTTTAATAGGTATGTAATTCCTGTTTTTTACTATATTTTTTGGAGGTTTAACATGAAAAAAGGGTCAATTTATCGTTTTATTGCTTTTGCTTTAATGTTCACCTTGTGTTTTAGCCAATTAGGCTTACTGAAAACACAAGCGGCAGGCAATCCTCCTGCTAATGAAAAAACATTAAGCATTGGTAAAGCAGCAAAAGGAACATTTACAGAACCAGAACAAACACATTGGTACAAAATTAATCCTTCTAAGCAAGATGTAGCAAAGTTTTCACACTACCGAATTAAGCTTCAAAGTGATGATGAAGTAAATATCACGGTTTATTCTAGTCTTGAAAATGCCAAAAACAACGTGGCATTTGACCGTTATATGGGATACTCCTACAAAGATGAACCTGCTCAGCTAGATTTTCCAATCGCTTGGACTGGCCCTTATTATGTAAAGGTTGAGTATTACGGAGATGGAGATCTTATTGTTGAAGATGATACCGAAGAAGGTGGACAAACCCCTTCGGAACCTGAGCCGGAATTAAAAACAGAAGTTCCTTACACAATCAGCTATGAAGGCGCTTCACTTCCCCCTTCTCAAATGGTGGCAGAAGAATGCCCAGCTGAATTGAGTACAAGCCAAAAAGAAAACGGAAAAGGTATTTTAAAAGATTTGCGTACGATTCGTGACGCTGTGCTTTCAAAAACAGCAAGCGGAAAAGACCTTTCTTCTCTTTATTACAAAGCCGCTCCGTTTATCAGCTCTAAAATGATTATTGATAAATCGATGCGCGAACAAGTATACAAAGATTTAGTTCAGCTAAAAGGTCTATTTACAGATGTAGCGAAAAACGGCGCATCAAGCACGTACATGATTACAAGTGCTGATCAAAAAGCAATCAATGATTTATACAGCATCGCTTATAAATCCGTTCCGGCTGCTTTAAAGAAAGATTTAGAAAAAGTTGCAGCACAGACAAAATTAAAAGACGTAACGGACTTAAACGTATCGTCTGTATTAGTAAGAGCTAAGTTAGTCAGCGCAAACAGCGTTTCAACAAAAGCTGAAACTCGCTATATTGTTAAATTAAAAGATGGTGCAAATGCTAAATCATTTAAAACAAAAGCACAGTCAAAATCAGCAGGCATTGAATCTATTAATCCATTAAAACAATCAGCTGCTTCTTTTGATAATATGTTTGTTATTCAATTAGATGACAGCAATGGAAAAAGCTTCAGCACGTCATCTGCTCAAGGTAAAATGACGGCAAAACAAATTCAGGCACTTCCTGAAACTGAATTTATCGAGCCGGTTCAAGAGTACCACGCTCTTTCAATGGATTCACAATACCCGTATCAATGGTCATTAAACAATACGGGTAAAAATGACGGTACTCAGCATGCCGATATTCAATACGAATCACTTGAAAAATTACTAAATGGTCAAAAGTTAAAAGATACGGTTATTGCCGTTGCCGATACGGGTGTCGATTCATCACTAGCTGATTTAAAAGGCGTGGTGGATACAAAAACAGGCTATAACTACGTGGATCGTTCGTCAAATGCAACTGATGACAATGGACACGGAACTCACGTAGCAGGTATTATCGCAGCCTCTGCAAACAATAACTATTCAATGGCCGGCATTAATTCTCATGCGAAAATTTTACCGGTTAAAATTCTAGACGCATCTGGTAGCGGAGATACAGAACAAATTGCGTACGGTATTAAATACGCGGTTGATCACGGTGCAAAAGTCATTAACTTAAGCCTTGGCGGATCTTACAGCCGCGTGCTTGAATATTCGTTAAAATATGCATACGACCATAACGTAACGGTTGTAGCTGCAAGTGGAAACGACGGTATGGAAGAGCTTTCTTACCCTGCTTCATCTGCCTATGCGATTTCAGTAGGCGCATCAAACCGTTTAGATATCGTATCTGACTACTCAAACTATGGAAAAGGATTAGATATTACAGCTCCTGGCTCTGATATTCCAAGTCTTGTTCCAGACGGAAACGTCACTTATTTAAGCGGAACATCCATGGCAACACCTCACGTGGCAGCCGTTGCGGGATTATTGCTATCCCAAAACCCAGGCTTAAAGCCAAAAGACGTTGAAAAACGCCTAACCGATACAGCTAAAGATATTAAATTTGATGAAAAAGATGCTCCTGTATACGATGATGAAGAAAGTCCAGCAGAACCCCCTGCTCCAGGCTACGATTACGTATCAGGATGGGGACGTTTAAATGCGTACAGCGCTGTAAGTGCACAGCAGCTGCAAGCGCAGGTAAATCCATTTGTCAGCACGCAAAAAATTATTACAGGTAAAGCTCAAAGCGGTTCAACTGTTAAAGTAATGAACGGTTCAAAAACACTTGGCACAGTTAAAGCTGATGCAAAAAATACGTTCTCTGTGAACATTCCAGCTCAAAAAGCTGATACCGTTTTACAAGTAGTTGTCACAAACGGAAAAGCAAGTACGAGCATTCGTGCAGTTGTTCAAAAAGCACCTGCCAAACCAGCGGTAAAAGCGGTGACGAATAAAGATGAGTATGTAACAGGAACGTCTAAAGCAAATTTTACGGTAAATATTAAAAACAGCGTTAAGAAAGTGATTGCTTCAGCAAAAGCTGATGCAAAAGGCGCGTTCAAAGTAAAAATTCCAAAACAAAAAGAAAAAACAGTCTTGTACATCACGGCTACAAACAGCCAACAACAAGAAAGTGAAGAAGTAAAAGTAATGGTGCGTGACGTTATTGCTCCAAATGCACCTAAAGTAAATCCAGTCAGCGATGCGGATACAGCTATTAAAGGAACAGCAGAAGCAAATGCATCTGTTGTAGCGAAAGTGAACAACAAAGAAATCGGCAAAGCAAAAGCCAATGCAAAAGGTCAGTACAGCATTACGATAAAAAAACAAAAAGCAGGTACAGCAATCAGCGCAACAGCAGCAGACGCAGCCAACAACACAAGTAAAGCTGCGACTGTAAAAGTGAGCGATAAAACTCCTCCTGCTGCACCAAGCGTAAATGCTGTCACAACAAAAAGCACGGCTGTAACAGGTAAAGCAGAAGCAAATGCTACCGTAACGGTAACAGTAAACAAAAAAGGCATCGGCTCTGCTGCTGCAAACAGCAAAGGGCAATACTCAGTAAAAATTAAAAAGCAAAAAGAAAAAACAGTCTTAAGCGTAACCGCAAAAGACAAAGCGAACAATACGAGTAAAGCAACAACAAAAACAGTGACAAAATAAAGAAAAAGGCGCTTGGCTTATGGCCAAGTGCCTTTTTGTTATAACAGCTGTTTGTTTTTAAAGTATTTCCACATTCCCCACGTTAACACAATTAACATAACGATAATAACAGCAGTAGCCCAGTGGGAATTCTGATATGGAATCGGTACGTTCATTCCAAAAAATCCGGTTACGAACGTTAGCGGAAGCATAATCGTTGAAATCAGCGTTAAGACATTCAGCTTTTCAGATGAAGTTGCATTGGTAATAGAATAATACGTATCAAGCGCACTGTTTACGAGGTCTCTAAACGTTTCAGCAGAATCTACAATACGCTCTAAGTGGTCAAGCAAATCAATGTAGAAAGGAACATTTTCTTCTCGTATATCGAATTTCCACTTTCCATTAACCGTTAAGAAAATTCGGCGCTGAGGCAGAATAACGCGACGGATTAAGATAATCGTTCTTTTTAACGCCAAGAACTCTTCCGTCACTCCGCGCACTTCTTTGTTGTAGATTTCATCTTCTAATTCATCAATACGCATGTCGATTCGGTCTAAAATCGGGAAGTATTCGTCCGTGATGCCATCAATCAAAGCATATAATAAAAAGTCGGCGCCGCGGTTCATAAACTTTGGATAACGTGAGCACACAGCATCCATTTTGCGAAGCCAGCCCATTTTATGTTTATGAATTGTTACTACGTAATTTGATCCGACAAAGGCATTTAACTCAAGCGTCGTAATCTCGTCATCACTTTCTTCGTTATAGCGAAGCGCGTGAAAAACGAAAAATTTATAGTCTTCGTAATCATCCATTTTAGCGCGAGGACTGTCGTGTAAGCAGTCTTCAATCGCCAATGGGTGAAAATCGAATAATTTAGCAATTTGAGCAAGCTCTTGTCCGTGGACATCATACAAATCAATCCACAGCAAATTATCAGGATTGCGCAATTTCTCATGCACGTCTCCTAAATCAAGATTCGTTACCATTTCTTTTGTTTCATCATCATATAAGTATGTTTTAATCATTGATTTTTCACCTCACATCATTGAGGCATTAAGGAGTATTTTCCTTCGTTGAAATGAGAGGAACACATACACCTTTGTTGCCCCTATCTTGTTTTGCAGTAACCTTCATCGAAATGGGGTCATCAGTGCCCATTCATCTCACCTCCTAATTAGTTGAAGGAACGCTGACTTGTAATACAGCTACTTCACAAAGTTTAATTTTAACATACAATCCAACTCTAGCGTAGCGCTTTTTTCAAAACCTTGCCCTCTCTATTTAAAGTTTCAAACAAAACTTCCGATATTATAAAAGCAGTTATTATACCCTTATTTTACGAACGTTTTACTAATATACCCGCTATTTAATAATCCAATAGTACTCACAATCAGCAATCGATAACTAAGACCTCTCGAACCCTCCCACAAAGGTCCACCTAAGCGGAGGCCACCAACCCCACAAGGGGGGTGACCTCCGCTTAGGTCTAGAATATCTACCAGGGCCGGTCTGTGGTCATGGTAGATATTCTACATCGATAAACATTATATGGGTGATGGAGAAAAACGTGTAGGAATTTTTAGACTTTCATCGAATACTTACTTAACAAACTTAGATTACGAAAAGGACTGATGATACATGCATTTTAAACGTGAAGAACCGTTTCGCTTTTTATTTGAGACTCCCATTGTTGGAACGTTTTCCATTGCTAAATACGACAACAAAGAAATCGATTCTAAGCCCGGTCCTTTGTCTGTTATCGACCTTTCACCAAAAGGAATCAAAATAATTACGCCGCTTGATTTACCTATTTTCAGCCATCAAATCCAGCTAAAAATCAGCTTTTATTTAAATGAAAAACCCATTCATATTACCGGACTTTGCGTGTGGAAAGAAAAACGGCACACCGAATACCTTTATGGCATTGAAGCATTTAACGATGCGGAAGAACAAGCGATTTTAATTACAGAGCTCAAAACCTACGCCAAGAAAAAGCGAGATAAGCAATAAAAATAGCGCTCATTTGTTTTACTCCCCTTTTAAGATGGCAATACTACGAACGACTTCGATAGAAAAAGGTGAGACGATGAGCAGCAAAGCAAAAAAAGAGTGGATTGGCGGTCTCGTACTATTTTTACTCGTCAGTTTTGTCAGCATCACATTTGCAGGCTATCATACGGTGAAAGCTGCCGTTGATCAAACATATGTACCGCTTGAGCATGGGGACAAAACACACGTCAATTTAAAAAAAGGGCAACCGTTTTCCCTGCTTTTAATTCAAGAGAACCATCAAAATACGTCATTTGTATATATGACTGTTAATAAACAGCATGAATCAATAAAAATGACCCACTTGCCAGGGTCAACTCAGCTCGGCAATGAAACACTGCGAACCATTTATCATCGAGGAAATATGAATGCTGTCGTAAAGAACGTCGAAACGTATGCAAAGCTTCCTGTTGATTATTATGTCAAAATGGATCAGCAGTCAGTCGTCGATGCTGTAAATAAATTAGGCGGCATTATCGTCACAAACAAACGTGCTTTTGAACACAGCAACATTGTTTTTCCAAAAGGATCGATTCGCCTTAACGGAAAAGAAGCACTTGTTTTTTTAAAGGAGCGTAATGAGCAAGACATCTTTACTGCACATGAAAGACAGCTGTCCGTCGCAAAAGCCATTTTCAGCCAAGCAGCTACGATTCCCAATGTTGCAAAGCTTCATTCTCTTGTATTTACGCTCGCTGATCACATTGAAACCAACGCAACGTTTAATGATATCAAACGGATTCAAAAAACCTACAAACCGGCCATTTCTCACGTAGACAAGCAGCAGTTTCCGCAAAACGAATGGAATCAAAAACAAGTCACAACGCGGCTGTATAAGCACTTAGAACGTAAGGAGCTGTTTTTATAAAAAACGCTTCACGAAAAAGAGACTGGGACATAACAAAATGAAACCAATCTAAAGACGACCAAAGGAGATGCATAAGCTGAACTGCTTGTGACACCGCAGTTGATTTCCGTGCAAGACTTCGCTTTCCGCGGGCGGCCGCTGAGCCTCCTCGTCGCTTGCGCTTCTGCGGGGTCTCATCTGTTCCGCTTTTCCCGCAGGAGTCTTCGCCTTGCCCTCCAATCAACTGCTAGAAGGAATGAAACAGATGAAATCTACGTTCACCATAACAAAAAAACGAACCGTGAATTAAACATTTTGATTCATGGTTCGTTTTTCACTTCGCCTAAAAGACTTTTGTCCCAGACTCTTTTTTTGCTACTTATCTTCAGCAGGCACCACTTTTTCATTTATTTTAACCACAATTCTTTCATCCCGTTCATCTTTAAGATAGCTCTTTTGATAAAAAGAATGATTATTAGGCGGTCCAATCACAACCGTATCCGTAATCGGAGCAACCGCTTCTGCTACTTCGCTTGCACTTATTCCATACGCTTTTTGAAACACAATGGGAGGCGTTAAGCGCAGCACGTCGGATCCTTCTGTAGACTCAAATTGATCATTGTTAAAAAAGAGATGAAGATGCGCTTCTTCCGATAAGGGCTCAATCCAATGCCACCAGCCCATCGGTATAAAAACAACTTCGCCTTCTTTTATTCGGTAATTATGCATGCTGCTTGTATCAGGGTCCAAGACAGACACCTGCACTTCACCTGAAACGACGACATCCAATTCCCACGCATTTGGATGCCAGTGCGGTTCTCTCATATGCCCTTTCGTCATATATAAATCAACAAACGCTCCTCCGAGCATGGCAGGCAGCTGAGTTGATGTTAGCTGATACGCTATATTTTGATCATTTCGCTTGAACAGGACGTTTTGCTTATAGTTTACTGACAGATTAGGCGTTCCTGAGCTTTTTTTAATATTTGAATTATCCGGCACAAATCCAGATTTACTCATAGTGTCATACCCTCTTTTCATTAAAAAGTTATATGCACTATCCTATTAAAACTTTTAGCTAAGGGTGTTTTAATTAGAAAAAATAAAAAACGAGCGTTTCCACTCGTTTCTCATCCGACAAGACGTTCAATTTTCTTTTTCTTCCATACAAATTGATAATAGCTGTACTGCAGGATTAAGCTGACCACAAACGCCGCTGGATATCCAATCCAAATCCCTTTAATCGCAAGAGAGGTAAACTGCGATAACACGTAGGCTACCGGTACCTCTACACACCAAATAGCCATAATACTAAATACCGTAGGCCAAAGCACCGTACCGCTCGCTCGCATCGTAGCGGTAATAATTTGCGCATGACCGAAAATCAAATAGCTCCAAAGTGTGATCACTAACAGCTCTTCGGCAATACGGAGCGTATGCTGACTTGTTAAAAACAGAGCTAAAATTTGATTGGAAAAGAGATAAATAAGTAAAATCAATACGCTGCCAATAACGTAATTCAGCATAATTCCAGAGCGGATAACTTCTTTTAAACGCTCAAATTTATTGGCACCAATCGACTGCGCCGCAAAAATAGAAACCGCAATTCCTAAGCTGATTGCCGGCATTTGTACATAGCTTGCCACTTGGTTCACCGCTCCGTACGCTGCTGTAGCGTCTGAGCCAAATCCGTTTACAAACGTAATAACCGCAATTTCAGAAAGAGAAACTAAAATCATATTGATACTCGCTGGAATCCCTAAACGCATAAGCAGCTTTAAAAGCGTTCCGTCCATTTTTAATGAAATAGATGAGTCAAACTTTAACGGATGATTTTTCTTGCGTAAATAGATAATCATAATAATGAACGTTAATACGGTTGAAAACACCGTTGCATACGCAGCGCCGTACACTCCAAGCTTTGGCACTCCGATCCATCCAAAAATTAAAATCGGAAGAAAAATGATGTTTAAGACCGTACTCACAACTAAAAAGTAAAAAGGCGTTTTAGAGTCTCCGGTTCCGCGCATAAACGTCGTATAAACAAAGTATAAAAACAAAACAGGAATCGCCACAAACAAAATGCGCGCGTAGTGAACCGTTACGTCAATAATATTAGCCGGCGTTCCCATAATCCGAAGAATATCCGGAGCAAATATGCTTCCCAAAACAGCAAGCACAATTCCGACTAGAAATGTAAACGTGAGCGTGGTACCGATAATTTCTTTGACTCGTTTTTCGTTTTGTGCCCCGTACGCTTGCCCGATTAAAATGGAACTTCCTGAACCAATTCCAATCGAAAACGACACGAGCAGAAAAAACAGAGGAAAAAAAGCGGAAATAGCGGCTAACGCATCAACTCCAAGCGCTCTTCCGACAATAATACTTCCCGCCAGCTGCCCAACTGACTGCATGGCGTTACTTAACATGAGCGGAATCAAAAACACAAGCATCAGCTTACTGACGGATTTTTCTGATTCCACTACTTCACTTTTAACATCTTGATTCTTCACACCTATTTCTCCTTTGTATCAGCTTTCGGTGAATGATAGCCTTTTTCACCGTAAGGCTGCAGCTTCTCTAACCATTTCGCTTCCAGTTTCAGCAAATCCTTTTTTGAAAGTGCTTTTTCTTCTTCTCTTTTAATCGTTTCCAGCATCTCAATTGAAAAAGCATCCGCCCCGTACGTATTCCACTCGTTTTGAAGCTCTTTATTTTGATGAGTGTTCGTCTTTAACGTGAACTTTACGCCGTTTAACGTTTTGATGTTAGGCGTAGAGCCAATGTAAATCTTATCGTTGTGAAGGTTTTTAATTTGATACACGCCGCCTTCTGTTTTTACTTCTTTCGCTAGCTGCTTCATTTGTTTTTTATAGTCTTTTGAGTCCATACTCATCTCTGTCTCTCCTTTTCTCCAGTAGCTGCTTCCGTCTGCGCTGCGCTCTAAGAAACCGTATTCAATTAAATAGCGTCGCAGCACGGCGTAGTCATCATAAAAAGGTGTTAACCTATCGTTCACTTCTTTTTCGGTATACGTGCTGCCAAAATCAAAATGTCCGCTTAATTCTTCAAGAACAACAAGACGGTGCTTTTCTTGCAAGTGAAAGGTGCGAAGAGGTCCATTTAAACCTTGCGGAAAGTTCTTCGCTAAAATTTTTTCACGCTCTTCATCACTGACGCTGTAGCGCTGACTTCTTCTAGGCGCTGCAGTGGATGCTCGTAGCTTCTTCTCTTCTTCCCCGTCGTTCAACAGTTCCATCAGCGTTAAAAACACTTTTGCCTGACGCTCTTTTTTCTTTAACGTAAAGCGGTGATTTCGAATGGTCGATGAACTGCCAATTCCCATTTCTTTTTGAATATCGCTGTCACTTTTTCCTTCCTTAAAAAACTTCACTAAATTTTTTTGATGATCAGAAAGACCCGTTACCTCTTTATCTAGCCCTATTAAATGATGGAATACAGACCCGTGCTGCTGTTCCACATGAAGCTTCATATAGCGTTTTGCTTCATAAAAAACACCTTCCACCGGATAAATAATGCCTTTTTCAATGCTTTCACCGCACAGTAAGCAGTGGTAGTGATCTTCGCTTTCCCCGTATCCTTTTTTCATCTCTTCAAAAGATGATTCCCAAAACAAATCGTTTACCATTTAAATAGACACCTTTCTATTTTGTTTATTAATTTATAAACAAATATATTATATGTTTATAAATATGTCAATTCTACGTTTGTGATACATAAAAAGATGGAGACATAACGAAATGACTCCAATCAACTGCTAGAAGGAACAAAACAGATCAAACCTACGTTAACCATAACAAAAAAAACGCACCACTAATCAAACACGTTGATCAATGGTGCGTTTTTCACTTGAGCTAAAATAATTTCGTCCCGGTTTCTTTATTCCATTCACTTAAATAAGGAAAATCCTTAGATATAACGGGCTTATCATTCAAAAGCGTAATCAACTCCAAGCGGTTGCCGTCAGGGTCATTAAAATAAACGCAAGCCGCTGGCATCCACGTATGAACAATCGGCTCTGTTTGGGGCTTTCCAAACGACGTCTCTTCCGGTTCAATGCCTTTTGAACGCAGCCATGTTAACGCTTCATGAATATATGCTGCTTCAATTCCAAAAGCAAAATGACTACTTTTCAACTCTTTTTCATCGGTTTCCCAAAGTCCAAGCATCTGCTTTTGTTCCCCAACAAAGAAAAAAGCACAGCGCCTCTCTTCAATTTTATGAACAAACGTCAGCCCAAGACGTCTATAAAACTCAATCGAATCCTCCAAATTCCGAACCTGCACATGCGTCTCATAAATACTCTTAATCATAGCCTTCCCTCCATCCTTTCCTACTACTATAAGCCATTTCACACCAAACAGCTTCCTAACAAAGAATGAAAATCAATCAGCCTTAAGAACGAGAACCCCCAACAGGAACATGCAGCCTTGAAATTCCGAAGAGCACTATAGGTTTGGTTTTGACTACGGTTTTGACCTTAACTACGGTTTTGAGGCCACCCCGCCAGGGGTGGCCTCAAAACCATAGGTCTAGAAAAAACCTCATGGCTGTACTTTAGCCATGAGGTTTTTTCTACATCGATAAATTAAGGATAAATTAAACGTGAGCTTTTGCGAGGCCGATACAGATACCGCCTGAAATAATCAGTACACTCGCAAGAGATACATAGAATAATTGACGCTTTGTTTTCTTTTCTCCCAAGAAGACAATACCGCCAAAGATTGAAATAACAATACCCATTTGCGATAATGAAAAGCTTGTTGCTACGCCTAGTCTTGATTGAGATAAGAATAAGAACATGTTTCCAGATGCCCAAATTAGACCTGGTAAGATATTACGAATCGTATATTTGTTAAATGGCTTATGTTTGTATGTAATGATTAAACCGCCAATTAACATACCGATTGCTTGCGGGAATAGTGCTGCCCATGCGTCTACGTTGAAGATACGTGCGATAACTACGTAAACTAAGAATCCAAGACTTGAAATGATAAGAGTGATAACTCCTTTTTTCGTTTGTCCTGGAGCCCCTTGTGCCCCTTCTTTTTTACCGTCTAATGAAGAAAGCACGACGCCTGCTAGTATTAAAAGAATCGCAATAGATCCAAGCACAATCGTTTGAAGCGTTGACCATTCTTTAAATACAATAACACCAAAAAGAGCTGTTGATACTAATTGCATACCTGTTGAAATCGGCATTGACTTTGAAACACCAAGGTATGGAACACTTTTAAACTGATTGCTTTGACCTACTGACCAGAACAAACCTGAAACAATCCCGACAATAACGAGCGTTGGTGTTAACACCGGCTGCACAATCATAAACTGAACAAATGAAAGAATCAAAGCTCCAATAATTGTTCCAAGCGTTTGACTGTAAGGTCCACCGCCCATCTTCATACTAACTAAAATCATGCTTCCCCACGCAACGGAAGGAAGAACACCTAGCAAAATATCCATCTTTCTCTTAACCTACTTTCCTATTTCTAATCTATGTACATCGTATGTAACGACCTGCTGCTTTTCTCTCATCAAGGGCAAAGAGCCAAGCACTCATACTCCCTCGAATATTCCCCCAAAGGTCTACCTATGCGGATGCTGCCTCCCCCGCAAGGGGGGCAGCAACCCCTTAGGTCTAGAACATTCAATAGGCTCGCTCTTTAGTCCTATTAAATGTTCTACATCGATAAATATATAACGTTTTCATAAATGGTGGTAAAACTGCTATTTCTTGCTGCTCGTACTATACTAACACGAACATTTATTATTTAGCTAGAAATTTTTTTGATTATTTTTTAAAAACAGAAAAAAATTTTTTCTTCTTGCTCTGCAGCTCGCTTCTCCCTCTTATGTGATTTGCAATCAGCAGAAACGGACGCCTCTGCTGATTGCAAATAAGAAGGGATAAAGCCTTTTCATTTTAGTTAGCTACAGGCTTACAAAATTGCTCTACTACTTCTTTGGCTGGAATTGAGCTGATCGCACCTTTTCCAGTTGTCGTTAAGGCACCGCTTGCATTTGCAAAGCGCAAAATAGCGTCGTGGTCAGAGTCAAGAATAGCCGTTAAGTTTTCTTGTGACACATCGCGGCTTAATAGCTGATAAAGGAATCCGCCAATAAATGCATCTCCTGCACCTGTTGTATCAACAACTGCTACTTTGTAACCGTTTGATTCATAGACTGCTTGTTTTGTATAAAGCGTTGCACCTTCTGCACCTTTTGTGAACACCACTACTTGAACGTCACCTGTAAATAGAGACTGAATCGCTTGCTGTTCATCTTCAATTCCTGTGATAAACGATAGCTCGTCGTCTGAAATTTTGACAATGTGCGCTTGTGGGATAAATTCTAAAATTGTTTGACGGCATAGCTCATGGTCTTTCCAAAGCGGAAGACGTACATTTGGATCAAAGCTGATAACGCCGCCTTTTTCTTTCATGCTTTTAATCGCTTTCATATGAGCGTATTTCATAGGACTTTCAACTAAATCAACCGAACAGAAGTGAAGAACATCGTTGCTTGCAAACCAATCTGGGTTAATTTCGTCTTCAGTTAGCAATAAATCTGCTGAAGGATTACGATAGAAGCTGAAATCTCTTTCTCCGTCTTCGCGCAGAGAAACGAAGGCTAAAGCTGTATTTGCTTCTTCCGTACGATAGACCATATCAGTACCTACTCCTACTTCACGAAGCGTATCTACTAGAAAGTCTCCAAACGCATCTTCCCCAACTTTTGTAATAAGCGCTGACTCATTACCGTATGTAGAAACAACTGCTGCAACGTTTGCCGGCGCTCCGCCTGGCACACGCGTAAACGATTCCACTTCTTTCAATTGAAGACCTTTTTGAGCTGGAATCATATCAATTAATACTTCACCGATACTAAATAACTTACCCATTCTATTCACCTTACTTTTCTTTTTTGTCATATTGTCATACTATGTTCCAAAAAATCCTTAAATCAAATTATACGTCCCAAACATCTTTTTCGTAAAGAGAAATTTCCAATTTTTTTTAAAAAAATCGTAAATTATCGTTTTTTTCTCACAATCTTTTATGGGTTAGCCCCCTTCCATCCCTTGTCAAATCTGGGATTTAAATGACGTTCTTAAATAAAGATCACAGAATAAAAAAAGTTAATTTCCAGTTTAAACTGTTTATCTATTCATTTTTCGTTCGACATCTCTTTCCTTATTTCCTGTTTATTCGCCATGAATATGCAAATAATGATAAAAATTCGTGTTTTTACCCCTATTTAAGAAGGAATGCAGGAAAATGTGTCGAATAGACTTAGGTAGGTATATGACATTATGTATGTTACACTAAATACAAGGCAAGGAAGGGAGAATCAGTCATGAAAATCAATGTTTTTCTAGACGACTATCGCAAGTGCCCTGACGGTCATGTTTTAGCCGAAACGATTGACGAATGTATTGATCTGTTAAGGTCATTCGATGTTGAACATTTGTCACTCGATCACGATTTACTCAGCAAGACACGGAATGGATTAATGCTCGTGCATTTTATGGTAAAGCATCATTTATATGCCGATCGAATTACGATTCACTCCGCTAATCATTTAGGCAGCAAAGCAATGTACAACTGCTTTAAGGAAGCTCAAAAAGAGCATAAAATGCCAAACAACATTAAAATTCTAAGATGCCCTCTGCCTCTTCGATGATATCTGCACCCTCACACATTCATTTCAACAGAATCTGTCCGATTCAATTCTCACAGACTCCCTGTTTCTATAAAATGAAGAACGATACTGCTTGTTCGATACGTATAGATGTGAATACGCTTTAAGCAGTTTATATTATATAGAAGAAAACCGCTCTAAAATACCGTGATGATAGCTTTAAAAAGCAGGCTATATGGTATAAAGAGCGGTTTTTTGCTATTTAGACAGTTTAGCAGAATCCAAGTCAGCTGAGAGAGCAGCCGGCTGTTTTTTAACTTCTTTTAGCTGCCTAGCGTTCACGAACCAGTAAATGCTTCCTACAAACAATCCTCCCCCTACGATGTTTCCGAGCGTAACAGGAATTAAATTATGAAATAGTCCAGCAGCCAAAATCGCATCAGGATGCGGAAGCAATAAAGCTAGGCCAAGAAACGTCATATTTGCCACGCTGTGCTCGTATCCTGATGCAACAAATGCAAACAGCATCCAAAAAATGAGCATGATCTTTGCCGCATCGCTTTTAGTGCGCGCAGCCGTCCAAATCGCAAGACAAACAAGCCAGTTGCAAAGAATGCCGCGAAAAAATAATTCACTGACCGGCAAATTCATTTTTTTAGCTGCCAGCGTCATAAGTAAATGGTTCGGTTCAATTCCTTTAAACAAACCAGTTCCGGTAATTAACAAACAAAGCCCAAACGCTCCTATCGCATTTCCGATAAAACACCACGTCCAGTTTTTGACCGTATCTTTCCATGTGGTGACTCCCGATAGCGTACTGACTGTATAAACCATATGATTTCCCGTAAACAATTCAGCTCCTGCAAATACGACAAGCAGGAGAGCAACAGCAAAAGATAATCCCATCACAAGAGAAACGACCGGTAAAGAAGCAGAAGCTAAAGGCGCTCCTACCGATAGAGCTAATATAACGCCAAGTCCTACGTAAGCACCCGCTAGCACAGCTAACAGCAAATAACTCGGCAAATGATCATTCACAAGCTTCGTTTTTTCACGGGCTAACTCATTCATTGACTGCAGTGAATTCTTAAGCAAAAGCGTTTCCTCCTTTTATTCATCTTAGACGCATACTTTTTCTTCTGTTTTTTCCAAAAACCAAGAAAGAGCAGAAGCTTGCTTCACCACTTCACCAATCACAATCATCGCGGGGTTGCTGACTTGCTGCTCCGCAGCCGTGTCTACGATTGTGCCAAGCGTGCCTGTAACCGTGCGCTGATAAACCGTCGTGCCTTGTTCAATAAGAGCGACCGGCGTATCCGCGCTTTTTCCCGCGTCTAAAAGCTGACGGCAAATATACGGCAAGTTTTTAACGCCCATATAAATCGCAAGCGTATCAACTCCTTTTGCTAAATGCTCCCAGCGAATACTTTCCGGCTTGCCGCTTAAACAGTGTCCCGTCACAACGGCAAATGAACGGCTCAGCTCACGATGCGTCACAGGAATTCCAGCATAAGCAGGTGCCGCGATGCCCGCTGTAATACCCGGAACGACTTCAAACGAAATTCCGTTTTGAACGAGCACTTCTGCTTCTTCCCCGCCTCTTCCGAAAATAAACGGATCTCCGCCTTTTAACCGCACGACGGTGTTTCCTTTTCTTGCGTAGCATACAAGCAAATCATGAATATCATCTTGAGAAACGCAGTGATCACCAGGCTTTTTCCCGCAGTAGACGAGTTCGGCTCCTTCTTTTGCATACTGAAGAAGAACAGGGTTCACTAGTCGGTCATATAAAATAACGTCTGCTTTTTCTAAACATTTTGCTGCTTTTATCGTTAGCAAATCTGGATCTCCTGGTCCGGCTCCTACAATGTACACTTTTCCTTGTCTCATCTTCTGCTTCGCTCCTTTGAGTATGTCCCCTTGAATTTTTGTGGCGCGTTGAAAATCAACGCGCCTCGTTACTTATTCTTCAATTAAAAGATACAGCAAATCTCCTTCAACAGACGCTTCGTACGTGTCTACACAGCCACTGTCTGGCTCTTGTACGTTACCGTCATGCAGGCAAATTTTCCAGTCGTGCATCGGACAGAACACCGAGTCGCCGCTCACGATTCCTTCACTTAGCACCCCGCCTTTATGCGGACAGCGATTTTCAATTGCTCGTATTTTTCCGCTTGATAGCTTAAACACCGCAACTTCTTTTCCGTTTACTTTTACTGTTTTACCCAGGCTTACCGGAAAATCATGAATAGACCCCACGCATACTTTTGTAATGTTTTTATTCACCATCTTTATTTCCCCCCAGCATTATGATGTGACAACTGTTTCGAACAGCTCTTTTTTCGTCTTTTTGCTTTCGACGATTTCTTTCCAAGGATCACGGTACGTAGATAACGCTTCGTCCATACGCATATTCAGCTCTCTTCTCGTCTGGGCGTCATCAAGCACTGATTGAATGTGCGAAAGTCCCATGCGCTCAATCCATGCAGACGTACGCTCTAAGTAATTAGCCGTTTCTCGGTAATACTGCAAATACGCTCCTGTAATGTCCATCAATTCTTCATCTGTTTTTACTTTATACAATAAATCTCCGCCGCGAAGATGCGTACCTCCATTTCCGCCCACGTAAATTTCCCAACCGCCGTCAATTCCAATAAAGCCAATATCTTTAATACCTGACTCAGCACAGCTTCTCGGACAAGCAGATACAGCCATTTTCACTTTATGAGGCGTCCATAGTCCTTCAAATTTTTTCTCAAGCGCAATTCCAACGCCCATTGAATCCTGCGTGCCAAAGCGGCAAAACTGTTCGCCGACGCATGTTTTCACCGTTCGCAGCGACTTGCCGTACGCGTAGCCGGAAGGCATATCTAACTCTTCCCATACGCTAGGCAAATCTTCTTTTTTAACACCAAACAAGTCAAGACGCTGACCACCCGTCACTTTTACGAGCGGAATTTCATATTTATCAACAACATCTGCAATTTTTCGTAAATCTTCTGCATTTGTGACGCCTCCGTACATGCGAGGAACAACAGAATACGTGCCGTCTTTTTGAATATTTGCGTGCATGCGTTCATTCACAAATCGTGATTCGCGTTCATCAATGTATCCCGTTGGATTCACCATACCTAAATAATAATTCAGCGCCGGACGGCATTTCGAACAGCCTTCTTCATTGTTCCAGCCAAGTACATTCATAACTTCACGCGTATGCGAAAGACCTTTTGCTTTGATTTCTTCGACAACTTCATCTCGTGACAGAGTCGTACAGCCACAAATCGCTTCTTTTTGAGCCGCTGCGTCAAAGTCAGCGCCAAGAGTATGCTGAAGCACTTCCGCTACAAGCGGTTTACATCCTCCGCAAGAGCGAGAGGCACTTGTACAAGCTTTGATTTCATCAACCGATGAGCATCCTTGTTTTTGGATAGCTTCCACAATCGTACCTTTTGTTACGCCGTTACAGCCGCAAATAATATCATCAGCGCTCATGCTTGCTACTAAGCTTTCACCCGCGTTACCGCCAGATGGCTGTAAAATTGACACTTTTGCGACATCGGATACATCTTCTTGCTTTTGTATCATTGAAAACAGTCGATTTCCGTCGCTGCTGTCTCCAAAAAGAACGGCTCCTACGATTTGATTGCCTCGCAAAACAAGCTTTTTATAAATGCCGTCTTGTTCATCGAACACTTTGATCGCTTTTTTCTCTTCATCTTCTGTAAAGTCTCCTGCCGAAAACACTTCAACACCTGATACTTTTAGCTGCGTGGATAAAACTGATCCTTCATAAGGCACTTTTTCTGCCCCGCAAATCGCTTTTGCTAATGCTTTTCCTTGCTCATACAAAGGTGCCACCAGTCCGTATACCATTCCTCTATGCTCTGCACATTCTCCAACCGCGTAGATGTTTGGGATATCCGTTTGCATATAGTCATTTACAACAATTCCTCGGTTTACGTTAAGTCCCGCTCCTTTTGCAAGCTGAACATTTGGCTTAATTCCAACGGCCATCACGACTAAATCAGCTTCTAAAAACGTACCGTCTTTAAAAGAGAGACCTTCAACTCGCTCATCTCCGACGATTTCTGCCGTTTGTTTTTCAAGCAAAAACTTCATGCCTTGTTTTTCTAATTCGTTTTGAAGCAATTTGCCCGCTGTTGGATCAAGCTGACGTTCCATTAAATACGGAGCTAAATGAATCACAGATACGTCCATTCCTAGATTTAACAGTCCGCGCGCCGCTTCTAATCCAAGCAGTCCGCCTCCAATAACCGCTGCTTTTTTATACTGCTGAGATGCCTGCAGCATTTCATCCGTGTCTTTTATATCTCGAAAAGCCGTAACTCCTTTTTTATCAGACCCTGGAATCGGAAGAATAAAAGGAAGAGACCCCGTTGCTAAAATCAACTCATCATACGATTCTACTCTGCCGCTGTTTGTCGCTACTTCTTTTTTCACTGAATCGATACTAGTAACCGTTTCGCCCGTATATAATGTAATATTGTTTTCTTGATACCAGTTCCAATCGTTTAGCGTAATGTCTTCAACATTCGTATCTCCTTGCAGCACTTTTGATAGTAAAATACGATTATAGTTCGGATGAGGCTCGCTTCCGAAAATCGTAATTTCAAACGCTTCGTTTGAAACCTTCAATACTTCTTCAATCGCTCGAACTCCAGCCATTCCATTTCCAATCAATACGAGTTTCTTTTTTTGCATCTTCCATTCCTCCCCTGGCGTCTATACCTGCTTGTTTCAAAGATATATTTTCTATGCATCTTTAAAGATATATTCAAGATATATGAATTTTCTGAATCGTTCAACTTATGTGTTAGGTTATCTAACATAGTTATGTTATGTATGCGATTCCATTACTTTAACAGCAAGCAAAAAAATAAGTAGTCTCATTACGTCTTAATTGAGATCATCCTTTGCATTTTATTTTGTGATGTTTTTCACAACATTAATTTAGCAGAATAAATAACCGGAGCTATGATAAAAATCACTCCTGAATGTTGATAAGCCAAAAATAAAAACTCTAAAGTTCTTTATAAAGAATTTTTTAAATAAACCGTTCTTTATATTATTTACTATTAATCTCATATTCTTTATAATGAATATACAGAACTTTATAAAGAACGGAACGGAGAATTAAAATGCCACTCGTAAACATTAAAAAACTTTGGACTCCTTTAGAAATCTTTGGCTTTAAGCTTTATAAGTGTAGAGATACAAAAAGCTACTACTATAAAACGAGGAAAAGTCATAATCTAATAAAATTATAAAAAACAAGCCCTATTCCTTTTCAAATAGGGCTTGTCTTTTTATTTTCCCGTAAACCAATTCACAACGTACTCTCCCCACACTTCATTTCCTTTTTTCGTTAAATTACCGCTGTCTTTATTTATATACTCGCCTAAATGAAACGGCCAAATGAGCGAGTGATTCATATAATATACCCAGTTTGCTTCAGATACTCCCCTGATCGCTTCTACCCCTTCTTCATAGGACTCCGTTTGTGAAATGTACGGCTGTGAAGGCTGAATCATAAGGGTTTTTTTCAAGTCTTTAAGCTGATGAATCAGCTTGTCTGTATTTTCAAGCGTCTCATCTAGCGTAAGGTGCTGATAGTCATTTTTAAGAGGTGCTTCAAACAGAATAATGTTTGGCTGAAGTTGATCAATTTGATCAGCAATATGTGAGGATAACAGCTCATCAGTTGTCCCGTTACCATATGAAAGGGTTTTAACCGTAAATACATCACTTCCATATGTAGCTGCTAGCTCTTTTTTTAACTGCTGTGGCCACCCTGCTTCCTTTGCGGATGTGGCAATTACAAGAGTCAGAGGTTTTTTATTTGCAATAGATGACTCTATTTGCTTTGTGATAAAGTCCGGAAGATTTTTTGTATAAGCAGATACATCGGAAAACTGTTTTTCTTTATGTACAACAGCGGACTTCACTTCACTTGCCTGCGCTTCCGTTTGCTCCTGCCAGTGCTGCGTCCCCGCATACATCACCGCCCCGCACAAAACAGCCGCCGCCACATTTACCCCAACCATCGCCTTCATTCAATCTCCCCTTTACAAGTTCTTCTTACAATCTCAGCAAATTGCTTTCATAAAGAAGAACTCAAAATTAGTAGCTCCTTCGAATATACCCTCAAAGGTCCACCTATCCTGATGAGGCCAGCCCGCAAGGGAAGGACTCATCTGGATAGGTCTAGCAACTCTATCATCACTGCTCTTCCGTGATGGTAGAATTGCTACATCGATATAAAAATAATTATAGATTAGTAGAATTTGGAATGGGAGACCTTTCGTACGTAAAATCTCTACAAATACGTATATACTTCGCATATTTCCTAGCGAAACGTGAAGTTTCCGGGGAAATTACGTCACGTTTCTTAAAAAGAAAACATAATGTTCGTTCATTCGCACATGTGACCTTCCCCTTGTACAGTAGAGATACCGGCGGAATACAGCAAAAACGCGTTTTTGAAAAAGGAAGGCTGCATGCAAAAAAGCTCGTTTGATCAAATCGCTTCATCTTTTCATCCATTAATTGTATCGATGATTAAAAAATTTCATATTTACAAAGACTACGACGAATATTATCAAATTGCGTTAATTGGTTTATGGAGAGCGTATCAAAAATTTGATGAAAGCAAAGGCTCTTTTTCCGCTTATGCCTACACAACCGTGCGCGGTACGATCCTTTCTCATTTAAAAGGCACCATTTTATACGAAGAACGTGAAACACCTGCTGAGCAAAACCTGCTTTCACTAAACGAAGATCCCGCTCTTCCCGTTCCGCTAGAAAGTGAAATCATTGAGCAGCATATCGAACACTTAACAGGAAGAGAAAAAATCTATGTACTCGAACATCTGCTAGAAGGCTACTCGTATAAAGATATTGCCTATAAATACGGAGTCTCCACGGGAGCCGTTAAAAACTGGGGAAAAGCAGCTCGCAAAAAGCTAAAGGCCTCGCTTCTTCAGGAGTAAGAAAAGGAGGAAGCTTATGATAAGCTTCCTCCTTCCGTTCATATGTGTAGTCCAAACGATTGTTCATATGTAGGACAAGTTTATTCGATAAATCGAACGCATTATGCCAAGACAACCGGACTTTCTAAACAGTAATTGCGAATAACAGCTGCTCTGGCCAACTTTTTTTCTAAACTATAATAAGAAAGCTTAACTGGAATGAACGTTCCGTCTTTGAAGTGAATTAGCATGGAGGATGAATGAACTGTAGCAAGCGTATGTGAAGTATGAACGTGAGAGGAGAAAATCCAAGCGCAGCTGTAGTCATTGGGCGAAGATGTAGGAAACGCAATAATCGCTTGTGAACGACTAATGACAAGAGGTGTAAGCTGTTTATAGGGAAATAGTTTTCTAACAGCGGCAATCGATCCTTTAAATGTACTTAACTCTCGAATACAAGCTTCTTCTAATAATTGCTTACACGTCTTTCTTAGCATGTATTCTCCTGCTTCATCCAGCACCTTCGTTCGGTGAATAGGATCGTTCACTGGAATCAATGCTTTTGTCGTCAAACCAATTTGATATTTTTCATCATTTGTCATACATCTACCCCCTTTGCTGCTTTATAACTATTCTATACTATCGAAACGGGAAAAATCTAGTCTTTTTTTCTCATTATTTGAAATATTTTGAATGTATTTTATATCAAAGAAAAAAGCGCTGAAACCAGCGCTTTTTCTCTTAGATGAAAATGTCTAAAATAAGAACCATTGCAAACGCCGCAAATGATAGAATCGTTTCCATCACTGTCCACGTTTTTAACGTTTGAGCAACTGACATATTGAAGAATTCTTTGATTAACCAGAAGCCAGAATCATTTACGTGCGATAGCATCACCGAACCTGCGCCTGTTGCTAGCACCAATAGCTCTGGACTTACGTTTGGCATCGTTGCTGCAATTGGTGCGACAATACCTGCTGCTGTTGTCATTGCTACTGTTGCTGAACCAACTGCTGCACGAATTAACCCGGCAATCACAAACGCTAGCACGATGGGAGAAAGATGTGCATCTTGAGCAAATCCTGCAATCGCGTCACCTACACCGCTTGCTGTTAAAATTTTATTAAAACCGCCGCCCGCACCGATGATTAAAATGATCGAAGCAACGGGTCCAAGACATTCGTTTGTGAATTTTAATAGATCGTCTTTGTTGTATCCTCTTGCAAAACCGAACGAATAAAAAGCAAACACTAGCGAAATCAACAGCGCAACGATTGGACTTCCGATAAAGTTTGTTACGTAGCGAATCGTACTTGTTTCTGGATAAACAAACCCAGTGATCGTTGCTAAAAGCATTAATAGTACTGGAAGTAAAATCGTAAATAACGTAATGCCGAAGCCAGGAAGATCTTTATGCTTTGACTCTGTGAACTGCTCCATAATTTCACCCGTTGGCTCTACGTGAACACGGCGTGAAATGAACGATCCGTAAATCGGACCTGCTACGGCTGCAGCTGGAAAGGCCACAACTAATGAATACAAAATTGTTTTACCTAAATCTGCTTTAAAGATATCCACCGCTAGCATCGCTGCCGGATGCGGAGGCACTAAACTGTGAACAACTGCTAAACCGGCAATTAATGATAAACCAATTTTAATAAGTGACGTACCCGTATGCTTGGCAATTACAAACACAAGCGGAATTAATAGTACAACACCAACTTGGAAAAAGACCGGGATACCGCAAATAACGGCTACAACCATCATTGCCCAGTGTACGTTCTTTTCACCGAATACGTTAATTAACGTGCGGGCAATACGCTCGGCTCCGCCTGACTCTGCCATCATTTTACCTAACATCGTTCCAAGACCAAGAACAATCGCGATAAATCCTAATACGCTCGCTACTCCTTCTTGGAAAGCCGTTACGATATCAGGCAGCTTCATTCCTGAAATAAGACCCATAAACAAAGCCGCAACAATCAGCGCTACGAACGGATTTGTTTTAAACTTAGCAATTAAAAAGATAAGTCCAACAATCGATACAATCGCATATAGCAAAAGACTTGCTTCATGACTTAATCCGAATACTGAATTCATATGTTCATCCCCTTAGTGTGACCATTTTTCATGTACGTACATCCAAATAATGTATACGCTTTCAAATAATTTCTAAAGTGAACGCACCTCGTACGTTCACTTCTTTCTATTTACTTAGTAATTCAACCGTTTCTCGAAGCGTTGTTTTTGCTCCAACATTCCCAGGGAAAATGATGTACGCAATGCCTGGAAACTTGCTTTCCTCTCCCGTTACCCATACCGGAATGCCCGGCTTGATTTGTCCAGCAACGGTCGCACGCTTTACAGACAAGCCGTTTACGCCAATGTCACTTGACGTAATGCCGCCTTTTGCGACGATAAAGTTTGGCCGAACGTTCAAGCGGCGAACAATGCTTGTAACCGCATCTGAAATTTTCACCGATAATTTAAGCTCTTCTTCTTTTTTGCCTTCGCCAAGATCTAAGCGCTCGCGTCTTGTATACACAGCTACCGTTTGACCTTTAGAAATAAGCTTCTCTGCTTCATTGATAATACGGTTCACTTCTGCTTCAAACTTTTCAGGTTCTAAGACAAGATGACAATCAAATTCAATAAATTCAATGAAGCTGCATTTCTTCAATTCTTCTAACTGCTCTGTTGTTTTTTTAACATGCGAACCAACCATAATTAATCCGCCGTTTGACGACTTTTCTTTAATGAGCTCTTCTTTTGTTAACAAATCTTTATCGCTCACGCCGCCCATTACTTTTGTTAAAGCCGCAGCGCTGCGATACATAAAATGCTTTCCAAGCTTCATCGCGCGAAGAAGCGCAATCGTCACAACTTTTACGTCTACATAATCCACTGCGTTCACGATCACTTTGTTAAAGTCTTTCACTTCCATTAACTGATTTGTGATCGTCACTAAATCAAGTGCACGAATGCTTCCGAGCGAAATATATGTTGTATGACTTGCTTTGAATTTCCCTTCTGACTTTTCTTCTACCCACTCGCCTAAATGAGATTTACTGTAGCCAAACGTACGGTCTTTTGCAAATTCGGTTTCTCCTGCCGGCACTAAGCAGTCTTCATCTTGCACGTAGTGAATGTTATCAATGGTGAATCGTCCGCCTTCTTTAAAGAAAGGAAAGATCACTTCACCGTCAAGCACTTGATTGGAGTGCTGTTCAACCGTTTTCTTTAACACTTCTGTTTCTAACGGATAGTGACCGCGGAGAGTCGAATCACCTCTGCTGATAATTAAAAACTCTTTATCTACTTCAGCCGCTACCTCTGTAATAACAGCGGCAATGTCCGCGTGGGCTTTTTCCGTTTCAGAAGCGGTAAATCCGCGTGAATTTGTTAGAATAAAAAACATTGAATTTTCTTCTAAAAACCCTTGCTTAATGCTGTCTTTGCTCCAGTCTGTATAAACGGAAATGCCGTTAACCGTTTGAACGCCCGTTGGATCATCATCCAGTACGATGATTTTTTGATTAAACGTCAGCAGCTCTTCATCAAGTATTTTTTGTACAAGTGCCTCATCAACTGCTGGAATGTCTTTAAATACATCGCTTACAAGACGCTTTTCCTGCTGTTTAATCATGCTTCCACCTTCTTTTTCACTTCAACGTTTGCTAACTTTTCATAATACTGTACAATTCCGCCGTGATCATCGCTTGCTTTTCCGTCTACTTTTAACGCATGGAAAATTTCCACAAGCTGACTTGAAAGCGGAAGCGGTACGCCAATGTCATGAGCCGTTTCCATCACGTTTGTCATATCTTTTAAGTTAATATCAATGCGTCCGCCTGCTACGAAGTTGCGGTCTAAAATCAGCGGCACTTTTGCATCTAATACAGCGCTTCCTGCTAATCCGCCGCGAATTGCTTGATACATTTTTTCAACGTCAATGCCTGCTTTGGCTGCTAGTACAAGTGCTTCAGACATCGCTGCAATATTTAAGTTTACAATCACTTGGTTTGCAAGCTTAGCCGTTACGCCGCTTCCGTTTTCTCCAACAAGCGTTATTTCTGCTCCCATCGCATGAAGAATAGGTGAAACGCTTTCAAAGATACGTTCATTTCCTCCGACCATAATCGCAAGCGTGCCGTCAATTGCTTTTGGCTCTCCGCCGCTAACCGGCGCGTCTAGCATGTGAATTCCTTTTTGTGCGAGCTCAGCCGCAATTTCTTTTGATGCTACCGGTGAAATGGAACTCATATCGATGATAACGCTTCCTTCTTTTGCGCTATGAATTAACCCTTCTTCTCCAAGTACTACGCTTTTTACATGATGTGAAGCCGGAAGCATCGTGATCATCACATCGCTGTTCACTGCAACTTCAGCAAGGCTTTCTGCTCCAAATCCTCCTGCTGCTTTCACTTCTTCTACTGCTGCTTTATTAATATCGTAAACCGTTACCTCAAAACCTGCTTTTAATAAATTGAGCGTCATCGGTTTTCCCATAATTCCAAGTCCAATAAATCCAACGCGTTTTGTCATTTTCGTTTCCTCCCCTTGTTGTATACGTTTTCAAATACGTTTCAAAAATAATGTATACGTTAAAATATTTTTTGTATACATTTCTGATAATTTTGTATACACTCATCATATTCGCATTCTATTTATTTGTCTAGCCTTTTTTAAAATGAAATTTATTTCCAAAAGCGAAACTTTCCGTCCCACCTTTTCACAAGTTATAGTATGATTTGGGTATACGCGTACAAAATGATAAAAACTAAAGAGAGAAAGAGACGAGATTTCCTCGTGTCGAATGCTAGAGGTGAAGCAGAGTATGTTAAGAAATCAAGGTTCTCGTTCGTCTCATCACCCTTCTTATGAGATGATTCGAGATAAAATTTTAAACGGTGAGCTTGAAGGCGGTACAAAAATTGTCGAAGAAAAATTAGCGAGCGAGCTTGGATTCAGCCGAACGCCGATTCGTGACTCCATTAGACGCTTAGAATATGAAGGACTGATTGTTCGAAAAAAAGTGGTGTCACCGACAGAAAAAGACTTACGCAACTTGTTTGAAGTGCGAATGCTGCTAGAAGGCTCAGCTTCTAAAGCTGCCGCGACTTTTTTATCTGACAACGAATTAGAAGAATTAAAGGAATGCGTAGACATCGGAAGAAACGGCTCGTTTGAAGAAATTATGAGCGCGAATGAACGTTTTCACGCCATTATTGTGAACGCAAGCAACAATGACGTCATGATTAATATCATCGACCGCATGCAGTCGATCATTTACTTATTCCGTCACACTGTGGTATTTTACAACCGACCGTTTTTAATTGACGAACACGAAGACATTTATAACGCTATTAAAGAACGTAATGCCGAAAAAGCCGAAGCATTAATGCAAGAGCATCTTCAAAAAGACTTAGAATTTTGCCTGCATTTGCTTCAGCGAAGACAATAAAAAAGCTGCCGATCGGCAGCTTTTTTATACGTACATCTTTTCTTTTATAGAAATATCAGCTAACTGTCCGCTGCTGTTTTTGAACACCACGTGTTTTCTTGAAAACTTCGTTGGCGAATCAATACCGGCTGCTGCGGCTAAATTAAACAATCCTTCACGTAATGACAGCACGTAGTTGCACACGCGGTATGATTTTTCTTCAATAATAAGCGCTTTTTGCCGCTTAGGATCCGTTGTGGCTACGCCGACTGGGCACTTATTGTTGTGACAAACCTCCGCTTGAATACAGCCAACAGAAAACATAAAGCCTCTGGCAATATTTACGCAGTCGGCACCCAGTGATAAAGCCGTCGCAATTTTATCAGCCGTTAACAGCTTGCCCGATGCAAAAAGCTTCACTTCATCACGAACACCATACTTTTTAAGCAGTTCATCCACAAAAGGAAGGCCTGAAAACAGCGGTACGCCCGCTCCGTCCGCTAATTCTTGAAACGATGCGCCCGTTCCTCCTTCTGCTCCATCGATTGTAATAAAATCAGGTCCGCTTCCCGTCTCTTTCATATAGGCCGCCATTTCTTCAAGGTCATTTGTGTTTCCAACAACCATTTTAATACCTACTGGCTTGCCTCCCACATCTCGAAGTTTTTCAATAAACTGAAACATTTCAGGATACGATGCAAACTCTTTAAAACGGTTTGGACTGTCTACCGATTCTCCTGGCTTTAAGTTGCGGATTTCAGCGATTTCTTCCGTTACTTTTGAACCGTCTACGTGACCGCCTCGCGTTTTCGCTCCTTGGGCGAGCTTGATTTCAAACGCTTTGATTTGCTTCATTTTACTTTTCTTTTTAAATTCTTCCCATGAAAATTCGCCTTCTTTTGTCCGAACGCCATAGAGTCCTGGACCAATTTGAAAAATAATATCGACGTTTCCTTTTAAATGATAAGGTGACAGTCCGCCTTCTCCCGTGTTCATCCACGTGCCGCCTGCTCGCCCTAATCCTAGTGATAAAGCGGTAATCGCGTGGTCACCAAGCGCTCCAAAGCTCATGGCTGATTGACCGATTAATCCTTTTACAACAAACGGATTTTTGCATGAAGGCCCTATAACGACCGCATCTTCATCCCGCAAATAAAATGGATCCGCTTCTTTTTCTTCTCGATGCTCCCTTCGGCTGAATAAGTTATCGGCGTCCATTTTATATACTTTTGTTTTAATTTTTTGCGTATTATCCGCTTTCATTTCATCGCGCTGCTTTGGAAACACCGCATTTCGAATATAATAGCCCGGTTCGTTAAAATCACGCTCTGAGCCAAACCCCATCATTCGGTTCAAGTATTTACCTGACTTAACGGTTTGTTCATATTGATTTCTAGAAAACGGCTTGCCTTCGTTATTATTTAAAAATAAATACTGACGCAGTTCAGGCCCCATTTTCTCAGAAATATAGCGCATTTTCCCGAGCAGCGGATAGTTTCTAAGCACCGAATGCTCTTCTTGCTTTTCATCTTTTAACCAAAGAATAATAGCCATAATAACCGGCACTACAATCACAAGCATCATTACCGCGCCAAAAATAAGTAAAATGATTTCAAACACTCCCATGATATCCCTCCTAAAAAGACTCTCCTGTAAGGAGAGTCACTGATTAAAGCATTCTGCTTAGCCCTTTTCGAAGCGGCGGCATTTCGAGCTCATGTTCTTTAAAGAACTTTTTCATGATATGTTTCGAATAATTGGCCGCTTGTCCAAATGAAATTTTGCCTGGAAGCGGCGGTTCATCCGCGACAACGACATCAATCACCACAGGGACATTCGCAAGCGTTGCTTTTTCAAACGCTGTTTCGAGCTCTTCGTATTTTTCAACGCGGTAGCCAATTCCCCCGCATGATTCAGCGAACTTCGCAAAGTTCATTTCACCAAGCTGCGTTTGATAATCCAAGTGACCTTGAAGCGCTTGTTCATATTTAATCATCCCGATTTCACTGTTATTAAGGACGACGACAACAATCGGCAGCTTATACTTCACAGCCGTTACAAAATCTTGCATCACCATCGTAAAGCCTCCGTCACCGCATACGGCTACCGATTGTTTTTCAGGATGCGCAAGCTTTCCTGCAATCGCAGCCGGAAGTCCGCAGCCCATTGTTGCCAGCCAGCTTGAAACCACAAATTTTTGATTTGTCATGCGGAAATGTCTCGCCATCCATACCGTCACGTTCCCGACATCAACAGATACAATCGCATCATCTTCAACGATTTTTTGCAGCTTAGAAATGACTTGCTGCGGCTTGATTGGCGTACTCACTTCGTTTTCTTCTTTTTCTACGTGCTTCCACCAGTTTTCCATATTAACTTGACACTCTTCTAAGAAACGGCGGTTTTCTTGATAATCTAAATGATGCGTAAGCTGCGACAGCGTCGTTTTAGAGTCACCGACTAATCCGATCGATACAGGATAGCGTCTGCCAATTTGTGTGGCATCGGAATCAAGCTGTATTGCTTCGGCTCCATCTGGTAAAAACTCACGGTATGGATACGAAGTCCCAACCATAATTAACAAATCGGTTTCTTCCATTGCTTCATACGCAGGCTTCGTCCCAAGCTGGCCGAGCTGTCCTAGATTATAAGGGTGACGGTCAGGCAGTATTCCTTTAGCGGGAAGCGTAAAAATAACCGGCGCTGCAATTTTCTCCGCAAACTGTGCCAATTCAAGCTTCGCATGCTTTGCACCTGTTCCTGCTAAAATAACCGGTTTTTTTGCATATTTAATCGCTAGAAGCGCTTTAGCTACATCTTCCGGGTCACTGTGAGAAATCGATTTTGATACATTCGCAATTGGCGTTTTTTCATCAATTTTAATCGATGAAGACGGAATATCATCTGGAATGACTAATACCGCGACGCCTTTTTTCGCATAAGCTGTTCGGATGGCTTGCTGCAGAAGGTGCGGAAATGATTCAGGCGAATCTACTCGGTGATTAAACACCGACACATCGTCAAAAACACGTTCTAAGTTTACTTCTTGAAATGATTCATTGCCAAGCTTCGCACGCGGCACCTGTCCGGCTAGCACCAACACCGGTGCACCGTCTGCTTTCGCATCATATAAGCCGTTTAACAAATGAATCGCACCCGGTCCCCCGATTGACAGACACACACCGATTTTCCCTGTAATTTTAGCGTAAGAAGATGCCGCCAGTGCGCCTACTTCCTCGTGACGGACTTGAATGAATTCAATTTCATCTTTTTCACTGCGCAAGTTATCCATGAAATGATTGATGGAATCTCCCGGCATACCGAAAATGTGATCAATCTTCCATTCTTTTAATACCGACATGGCTGCTTTTCCAGCTGTAGTTTTTATCATATTCAGCCTTCCTTTCTTTAACTTTGTTTCTATTCCATACCACAATGAATGAAAGACAAAACAAGGGACTTTCCCGTTTTTATGGAAAAGTCCCTTGTTTTCAGCTGAATAATTTAAATAAACTAAATTTTTTCATCGGCTCAGGCTCTAATTGATGAACCGGACGACCGTCGATAATCGCTTCTGCATTTTCAATAAAAAAATAAAGTTCTGACGCACCGTACATATCGGAAATATAATCATACGCTTTTGAAAGTGAATAGTCGTGGTAATTGCGAGCATGAACGCCAGAGGCAATCACGTGGGCTAAGCGGTATTTAATAAGGGTAAATGCCGCTTTTCTTTCTTTTTTGCCGTTTAAACCGAGAATACTAGCGGCGCTCAGCTGAACGAGTACGCCTTTTTTAACAAGCTCATACAAACGCTCAGGGTGATCTCGGAAAATCGGATGACATTCTGGTGAACGTAGAATAGGCACAACGCCTTTTGTTAGAAGATCAGACAGTATCTTTTCAAAATAAGGTGAGATATCATATTCAGGCAGTGAAAGAAACAAATATTTATCGGTGTGATTAAGCGTAAGAAGCTGATTTCGCTCATAGTTTCGCAGAAGTTGAGGCGATAAAGGGACAAGCTGACCTGGTAATACTTGAAGAGGAATATATGAATTTGTAAGCCATTCATTAGCTGCATTCACATAGAGAAATAAATGGTGTTTCATAAACTCTTGATCACTGTCATAAAGAGGCGTCGCCACGACGGATTGAACGCCTTGATCCGCTAAGGAGCGTGCCATCTTCAAAAAGCCGTCTACTTCCTCAGGTCCGCTATCGATATTAGGCAATATGTACGTATGAATATCAATCACTTTATTTCCCTCCCTACGTTTTGTATAGCTCTATTCTACGACGATTTCTAGTGTGAAACTATGTATTCTTCTCGACATTTACCACCACGAATCCCGGAAAACCGCGTACTTTACTGTCATCTGCTCAACTAACAATATTTTACTATCACTCTATGTGAAAACGCAAACATAATTTGTAAAATAACTCCAAATAATGATGATAAAAGAAGGGATTTAAATAGGTCTTTGTATGCAAATACCCTGATTAAACAGAAGTTAATCAGGGTACAAAGGGAAAGTTTAAAAGATTCCTAGGAATTTTGTTTTTTTGATGCGTTCAGGCTCATCTTTTAGAATGGAGTATCCAGTGACAATAGCTTGAGCGTTTTCTACCAAGGTATCTCTAAGTGATTCTCCGTATTGATGACTAATTACATCATATACTTTAGCTAAAGAAGCTTTTTGATATGTAAAAGGATTTGCACTTGAGCTAATTGCATGACATAAACCATGGTCTAACAATTGAAAAGCCACTTTCTTTGTTTTTCGACTATTCATTCCCAAAAAGCTTTGGGCGTCTACTAAAAGAATAGCTCCTTGCTTAGCAATTTTGTATAAAGAATTAGTGTTTTCTTGAAATGATGGGTATTTTTCTGGATGAAGGAAAACCGGAATGAGTCCTGATAATTGAAGATCATATACAAGCGTTTCTATATCAAATTGAAATCCTTGAGGTGGCAAACGCAAATATAAGTATTTGTTGTTTTCATTGACTGTCATAAGCTGATGATTGTTATATTGAATGGGTATGTCTGAACTAGCCATTACTTCTTGAGCACCCGTTAAATGCAAAGGTATAAATTTACTGCTTAATAGCTCGTTAGCTTGTTGTATATACGTTCTAATATTTTTCGGTTGCATCCTGCCGCTTCCGTCATCGAATGGCGCAACAACTGCAGTTTTAACACCTTGCTCCACAAGCTTTTTAGCCATTTCTGTAAATACACTTTCACTTTTGGGACCTTGTCCTACATTTAACAACAAATGTGTATACAAATCAATCATTCTACTAGCCCCCTTAAAATTTGACTTACTTGTAATATTCTACGATTATTATACCAATTCCTACCCTGTTTTTTCTATTTTCAACCATTATCTCATAAAAAAAGAACCTCAATTTTCATTGAAGTTCTCTTTCTTAAAATATTCCTAAAAACTTTGCTTGTTTGATTCGTTCAGGACGTTCTTTAATTAACGCTTCTCCTCGAATAATCGATTCTGCATTTTCTTTCAGCATATAGACCGTTCGACTTCCGTAGCGTTTAAATAACACATCATAAGCTCGCTGCAATCCGTATGTATTAAATGTTTGAGCCGTAACTCCTGACGCAATAACATGAGCAAGACCATGCTCTATAAATTGAAAAGCAGCACGCTTGGCTTTACGACCATTTTGGCCCAAAATGCTAGCGGCCGATAGTTGAATAATGGCTCCATTCTTTACAAACTGATACAGCTTTTGAGGGTTATCTAAGATAAAGAAACACATTTCCGGTTCACTAATAATAGGAACTATTTCCTTTAACTGCATTTTATAAATAATATCCTCAAGCTGCGCAATAAAGTCTTCTTCAGTAAGATCTATCATTAAATACTTGCTTGTATCGTTAATAGTTAAACTTTCTGTGTATAAATTTAGAATTTGTCTGGATGAACGAACTTTTTGTCCAAGAAGAATTTTCAGGGGGATTGATAGTTCAGTTAAGTAGCGATTAACAATATCGATTTGATTAAGAATACCTTCTTTAGTCTCAACTGATACTTCGCTATTAATAGTGGGTGTGGCGACCGCATGGGTAACGCCTTGTTTGACAAGCATTTTAGCTATATGTATAAATGTATCCTTATCTTTTGGTCCCTTACTAAAATTAGGTAAAAAAAAAGTGTGAATATCAACCATAAAAAAAACTCTCCTCTTATTATATAGATATACTTAATAGTAAAATAAAAGAAAAGAATTAAAAAGATTCACTTTTAACAAAATACACCAATTTTAAAGGTAATGCATGTGAAATATTCAAACTAAAGCGCGAAAAGAACAAAAAAGATGTTGAAAAGTTTGCTTAAATTAAGATTTTTGATTTATTAGCTTTTCATCAGATATCCTTCGTTAAGAAAAATTGTTCGTTCTATTGAAATATTGTTCGACTTAACAAACATTTTATATTTATATAATATATTTTCTATAAAAAAATTCAATTTTATTTTTAAAATTTTATATAATGTCACAAAAAAAAGACTGTCTATCTAGACAGTCTTTTTTCATTTACTATTGGTAAAATAAATTTCTAGAGCTTTTGCCCACGCTGCATTTCCTTTTTCACTTGGTGCTGTCTTGTCTGCATTCAAGTAGTTCAACAAGCTTTCAGAATCACTGTTTGGCCATTGTGACCAATGATTGATATACTCATACTCATTTTTTTTAGCAAATGCCTTTAATTGCTCTGCCTCTTTTGGATAATTAGTTGCGTGATAAATGGGGTGAGACGGCTGAATAATCGTGACCAAATCGTCTACATTCTCATTGATATGAGTCATGATTAGACTGATATTATCAAGCGTATTTGTAATACCCACTGTTCCATTATCGTTAGCTAAAAATGGCTCAAACAAAAGTATATCTGGCTTGGCTTCAATAACCTTTTCATAAAGTTTTCCACGTATAAACTCAAGTGAATTTTTATCTTTATATTCTTGAACTTCAACTTCTACTGCAGATCCATATGTATCATTCAACTTTTTTTCTAGCTGAGCAGGCCATGCCCCTGAATCCGTTGAGGTATCTTGTGAGCCTACAATAACCAACTTAATTGATTTTCCAGTTTTCTTTGCTTTCTCCAATTTTTCTACAATAGATGTGGGAAGATTCCCCGTATAGCTTTTCCAGTCTTTTGAAGAAGCAGGAGCCGATGAACTACCAACTGCAGTTGGACGGACAGCACTTTCTGCCTCAACTTTCTCACTCCAATACATCTTACCTACTACTATAGTAGTAATTAAAGTGATAATAGCAATAATATTAATCCATACTTTCATAAATAATCTCCTTACTATTTTTTTTACTTATCCATTATAATATAATTCGAGAAATCTTTTATAAAAAATGATTAATTTTGTCATTTTTTTTGGTAGAATGGAAGAATGATTGTGTCTTTTATCACATGTTAAAAGTCTTGACATTATCAGCAACAAATTTCTTGTAAAGGAAGAGTGAGAATGGAAGAAGAACGTAAGCGTAAGAAACGCAGAAAGAAAAAGAAAAAAGGATTTAAAATAGCTTTAGGTATTATTTTGCTACTTATTATCGGAGTAGGTATCTACGGCTTTTCTGTTTATAATTCAGTTGCCAATACATTTAACAAAACACATGAGCCATTAAGTAGATCAGTTTCTGACAAGCGTTCCACTCAAGTAAGTTTAGAAAAAAAGGATCCTATTTCCATCTTACTAATGGGGGTAGATCAGCGTGGTGCCGATCGAGGACGATCTGATTCTCTTATTCTAATGACTGTTAACCCTGCAACTAACAAAGTAAAAATGGTTAGTATTCCTCGTGACACGCGCACTGAAATTATTGGTAAGGGCAAAAAGGATAAAATTAATCATGCTTATGCTTTTGGCGGCATAGATATGTCTGTTAAAACTGTAGAAAATTTCCTTAATGTACCTATTGATTACTATGTACAAGTCAATATGGAAGGTTTCAGGGATATTGTGAATGCTGTAGATGGCATTACTGTCAATAATCCTTTTGCCTTTGATATCGATGGTGTTCATTATTCAAAAGGCACGCTGAATTTAGACGGTGATAAAGCTTTACTTTATACCCGTATGCGATATCAAGATCCACGAGGAGATTTTGGACGCCAAGAAAGACAGCGACAAATCATTCAAGCTGTTATTGAAGAAGGTGCAAGCGTAAAGTCTTTGGCTAACTACGGTCATATTCTTGATGCAATCGGTAATAATGTAAGAACTAATTTAACATTTGATGAAATGAAAGATATTCAGTCTAATTACAAAGAGGCTCGTAAAGACTTAGAACAAATACAAATCAATGGTAAAGGGACAAAAATGAATGGAATTTATTACTATATTGTTTCTGACTCCGAACGAGAAAAACTATCTAGTATGTTAAAAGAACAATTAAATCTTAAATAGTACATAAAAAGTGAAAGAAGCTTCAGTTCTTTCACTTTTTCACTTATTTTTGCTTGCTTATACATAGTTAGATTTCGATCGAAAATACCCCTAGTATTCCCAAATATTTTTCAAATATGTGGTACAATAGTCTAGTTATGAATTAAATTGGAGGTTTATATGAAAAAGAAATTAGTAAATGAAATTTTTTGGTTAAGAGCCCTCGCATGTTTGGCAGTTGTAACTATCCATTCCATTCAGAAAGGAATCGATTACTACTTTACAGGTGAAAATACACCGATGGTTTATTTTCTGCATTTGTTTTATGCAGCAGCATTATTTGGAACGCCGTCATTTGTTTTCATTTCAGAGTTTTTATTAGCTAAAGCATATCCCTCAGGTGTGCCAAAAGGTTTTTTAAAGAAACGGGTAAAGTTTTTGATCACACCTTTTATCTTTATGGGAATTATTTATACTTTCTTTGAGCTGGGTGCCTCTATCACCTTAAAATCTTTTATCATTGAGTCATTAAAGAATATTTTAATTGGTGACTATGTAGCTTGGTTTATCTTGTTAATTTTGCAGTTTTATTTACTGCACATGTTTGTACCAAAGTATTTAGAAAAAGCATCTCCGAAAGTCATACTGCCTGTTTCACTAATAGTAAACGTTCTTTACTTATCCTTTTTTAAATTTGTACAGCCTATTCAAGCAATTCCATTCCATGACTACATTTGGGAAAGAGGTTATTGGCTATTAGCTATTGGATGGATTTTTTATTTTACTTTAGGATATTATATAGGTAAAGATTTCGAAGCTTTCAAACTTTGGTTGAATAGAAACGGAAAGATTATTTTACTTTTTGCTGTCGTTGCTTATTGTATGGTAGTAGGACTAAAATTAGTTGGAATACTTCCTGATTCATCCTCTAAAAGACCTGATATACCAATTTATACAACAGCTATCATCTGCTTAATTTTTTACTTGACTGAAAAGATAAAACTTGCTCCAAGCTTTATTGTTCTAATAAGCAATTATTCTTTTAACATTTACCTATTACATATGATGTTCTTATATACTATTAAACCGTTACCGCATATGAATATGATTACATATACTTTATATTTATTAATATTGAGTATCACCGGTTCTATTATTTTAGCTACCGTGATTAATAAATTGCCATTTGGTAAATATCTTGTAGGTAATATTTTAAAAATAGGAAGAAAACAAAATAATAGAACACCTAATCACCCAAAAGCTGTTTAAATACTAATAGTTATTCGCTAAATAGGCTAACCTATTTAAATGAAATATTATAAAACACCTCCGAATAAGTTCCCTTAAACAAAGTACTTATTCGGAGGTGTTTTTGTGTAGGCAAAATTAGTTGTTCAAATGAAATCAAATAGGAACTAAAGTGGAGTTAATGATCATCGAAACAATACGTCTAAAATGGGATGTCATTTCATAAGAAAAGAATCAGAAGAGGCAACGTATGTTAACTATAATTCCTATGCGCACGGGCCAAATTCCCACAAAAGAAAAGACTATAGTAAGTAATATGTTGAGAAGAGAAAACCGTGTATGAGGACAATGAGGCAATAGAATAGCTACATTTAAAACATGAAGACTTCCGATTTGTAAAAATATTTCTATGTCTTTTACGAAAGAAAGAACGATTCATCAATAAAATAAGACTACCACGCACCTATAGAATTTGGTGATATGGCAGCCTAAAAGGTTTGCTTTTTATTGATATTGTTTCATCAAACTAAAATTTTAATTGCTTTTGTACCTTTTGCTCTGGTGTTTCAAACAACCGAAACTTAATTCGAGGTTTTTTCTCTTTATTTGTTGCGCCCAATTCATAATTGATTGAATAAGAATTTCGATAAGCCATTCCAATTTGTATCCAAAGAATTATGTTGAAAGGATACATTTCAAGGCAATTTGTGAACATTGAAGATATGCCTAAGGCTATTATTAAAGCATTGGCGTTATTTTCGAATCCTGTCCGATTAGCATTTAGACATCCACTCATTAAAGTTAGAAATAATAAAAATAATAGAATGACCCCAGAAATCCCCATCTGCTCATAGATAGCAAAGAATTGATTATCTACTGCATAGCTTTTTTCCATTGTATTCAATGCAGCTGTAGAAACACTTGCTGCACCAACTGAACCAATCCCCTCGCCATACAAGCCCTGGTGGCTGAACAATGGTGACAAATTGTCACCCCAGTGTGAAAGTCTATCCTGTGTAGATGAAACGCTACCTAAAGTTGTATTTGTAAAAATGTATGTACCGCCTAAAACAACAGGTATTATTAAAAACATTAATAAACCTAGAACCGTATATCCGTAACTTCTAGGTAACTTAGCAAACGAACGAAGAGTAGTGATTATCTGATAGATTAGCCAGAAAATAATTGCCGATCTGATTGTAGCCAACAGTAGGAAAACTAGCGTAAGTACCTTAAATAAAATTGCAAGCTTCTTTTTTCCGCGTTTTGTTAAATCCCAGTCTATAAGAATTCCTATTAAACTTAGTAGAAAAGCATAACCATCTGGTGTCCCTACAAGTGAAGGAAGACGTAAATTTTCATTAAACGTTTTAACGTTCACCCCATATTCAAATCCCATAGACATGAGTGATTCAACTCCCAACATCCGTTGTAGGAACCACACGATAATAATTAGGAAGAAAACAATATACAAAGGCTTAACAATGTTAACTTTAGCTTCACGAAGCGAGATACCTATTAATAAGCCCAGCATTGGGAATATAGTAGTTTTAACTCCATATACAAAATCAGTGGAAGAATATCCACTGGAATTTCCAAATAGACCTATTGCACTTATACAACTGAAAATGACAAGCATAGAAATAATAGAAAATGTTTGTTTTTCAAATCCCTTACGGGTAAAAAATGAAAATAGAAAACTTAACACAATAAATATTAAAATAATATCTTTGGATATCTTAAATATTGTATTATCAAAAAATACGGCAATTGTTCCATAAAAAGATATAAATACGAGAAAAAAGTAAATTAATGGTTTTGAATTAGACATGTTTTGCAATGTTTTTTTCCTCCTTAACTAGACTTATTATACTAATTCACAAATGGAAATACCAATCATTTTTTCAACTCTATACTATTTAACGCCTACTTTCTATCTAAATAAATGATACTAAAGAACTAACCCTGTACGTGTATAAGCTTATTAAGGTTTGAACGCCTTACATGCACTCGAACAGTGATATAACTTCTTATTCATTCAATTATGTAATGCATTCTAAGCATCCAAAACCTAATTCTTAGCATTTATGAAATGTATGTAATTAAACTATATACTCGTCTTGTATTCCCTTGTTGAGTACTTCTGAAAGCAGTGACATTTATGGATGCACAGAGGTATTTCTCAAGCCGATGTGTAAAAGTTCTCTGCTGCATAGAATTTCATTGTTTTCACTGCCTTTCATTCAATGTGTTTTACATCCTCATTAGCTGAAATTAACTCATTACTAGTAATAAGCTCGGTATTGGATTAGGTTACTAAGCGGGCGGCAACCTTTCTGATAACACTTCTTTAAATTAAACACACAACGTATGCTTTTTAAGGGCTTTCCAGCACCTTATAGCGAGCTTCAGCACATTAATTAATACCGCAGTTGTCTATTAAACGCTAAAGCCTAACCAATGATATGTGAAACAATAATTACTATGTATACACGGACTTTTTTATAAATCAAAAAAAGAGCTGATAACAGCCCTCTTTAACCAAAAAATACACCTTCTTGCTAATCAATCATTAAATAAGTAGGACTTGTAAGAAGATTTAAACCCATCTTTTTTTTCAATTCGACTTGCTGTTTAATTCCAAGCATTGAAATTTTTATAGCTTTGCCATCTTTTAAAGGTATAGTTGTGTGATGACTATTTCCAGTTGTCCAATAAACAATAGCCTTTTTCTTATTTCCTTTTGAAAATTCCAATATATAGTCATTGGGGTTTTGAGTTTTAATTTTCTTCGAAAAACGATATCCCTCTAAAGTTCTAGATAAGGTTTGAATAGATAAATAGCTTAATTTAGGAGTTGAATAATAAGAGTTAATACCAAAGTTATGTTCTCTATTATTGGGGTCTTCTCCATCGTTTTTCCAATCATACCATATACTGACTGGTATCTTTTCTAAGTTATTTACTAAATTCATTCTAGCTACATATTCTGCCTGCTGCATTTCAGTAATAGACTTTTGATTTTTTGTATTAGATAGTGAATATCCCCACTCGCCTGATATTATTGGTACATCTTCTTTACTATATTGTTTTATTAAACTTCTTAATTCTTGGTATTGGTCAATAACATTTTCAGGATTATCATATTGGTAAGGGTGAACGGATACCGCATCGATGTAAGGCAATATTCCTTGATCCAACGTATTCTGCATCCATGTTAAAGACTGTTTATTAATACCTGCAAGTGCAGGTGCTACAATAGTTGAACCTTTATCATTTTTTTTAATTACTGGTGCTACTTTTTTAACTAAAAGAGCGTAATTAAGTTCACTAGGCTGTGGACTCCAAAACTTCTCTATGTTCGGCTCATTCCATATTTCCCAAATACCTTTTTGATTACCATACCTTGTAACTGTAGCTTTCACAAATTTCGCAAATGCTGCTCTTCCTTCGCTAGTATTAACTGACCTATCTTGCTCATATAAGGAGTTTCCATAATCTAAGATATAATAGGGTTTAATGTTATTTTCTTTCAAAGATTTGTTTAATTGATCGTATCCTGTTCCTTTAAAATCATAGATACCTTTTTTAGTTTCAACCGAAGACCAAAAAATGTCAATTCTTACCCATTTAAACCCTGCTTCTGCAATAAATTTTATTTCTTCTTCTTTTAATCCTGGATGAATACTTACTCCCAAACCATCAGACACGCTATAATGCGATTCTAGGAAATTTTGTTGCTTTTGTTTCCAAACACTGATGATTCCTGTTATAGCTATTAATAAAATTAACAGTAAAACGAGAATTTTCTTCCTAGAAATCCGTTTTAAATTACTGATTAACATATTTCCCCTCTTTCTTAACCTTCTTTATAATTATATTGTTATGTTTTCTATTATAATTACGTTTAAATCAATTGAGCTGATATTATATATAGTTTTTGATTGACTAGATTCAGTAAATATAATCAAAGAAGTTTATAAGTACCTTTAACTTGCTATATCCAAACTATAGACTTTTAAGTTAAGTAAAGGTCGTACCCAATTAAGAAGCGGTACGGTCGTTAAAATTAGTAGCACTAGAGTCATTCCAATAAAATTTAAAACCTGAAGGATTCTAATACGTAAATATAACTCCTTGTCTGTTGAGAAAGTGAGAGAGTGTGTGTGAGTGAGTCTGTCAATAAATAAAATTAGGCTGCCACACACCTATAGAACTTGGTGATATGGCAGCCTAAAAGATTATTTTATTCTTTTCTTAAATTACTAAGTGAGTCTAAATATCAAGATTTTATTAATTAGTACCATAATAATAGTAATATTGACTATCATTGTCCAACTTTCGATTATTTAAAATAACTCCTAATAATCTACCTTTAGAATTACTTAATAACCCCTTAGCCTTCTTAGCAGCGTCCATATTGGTCTTGCCACTACTTACTACTAAGATGGTACCATCGGCTTTATTAGATAGGATTTGTGAATCTGTAACTGCCAGTGTTGGTGGCGTATCAAAGATAATAAAATCAAATCCAGCTTTCATTTGCTCCAATACTTCATTCATATAACCTGAGGCAAGAAGCTCTGAAGGGTTAGGTGGTATTGGGCCACTTGTTAAAACAAACAGATCTGGAACGTCTGTCTTCTTAACCGCATTTAATAATGTTTCTTGTTTTGTTAAAACATTTGTAAAACCAACGTAGTTTTCTAATCTAAAAGAATAATGTACAGTTGGTTTTCGTAAATCACTATCTACTAAAAGAACTTTCTTGCCTTGCTGAGCATATACAATCGCTAAGTTAGCAGCTGTCGTAGACTTCCCTTCACCAGGACCCGAAGAAGTCATAACAATTGTCTGAATATCCTCCTCCAAAGTAGAGAATTGAATATTTGTACGAATTGTACGATATTGTTCGGCCGATGGTGATTTTGGTGAATTATGTGCAACTAAACGACGTTGAACTGTCAACAGTTTATCGTTATTTTTATTTTTGCGAGCCAATGGATTCCCCCCTCACTCTCTGACCACTAGAAGAATGAGCTCTTCTACTAGTAGACAAGTTAGTGTCACTAATAGGTGCCACAATGCCCATGATTGGCAACTCTAATAAACGTTCTATATCATCTTCTGTTTTTACTGTGTTGTCTAGCTGTTCAGCTAAAAATACAACACCTAACCCTACAATAAGACCTAACACGATTCCGATACCAATATATAACGGCGGATTCGGGCTTACTGGAGATATGTTTTCCTTAACTTCTGCTGGTGCTAAAATACTAACATTATCGATATTCATAATCTTTGAAACTTCATTTTTGAATACCTGTGCTGTTTTGTTTGCAATTTTAGCTGCTACGTACGGTGATTCATCCGTTACTAATACTTCTACTACTTGAGTATCTTTTGCACTTGTAACTTCTATCTTTTCGTTCAATTTTTCAACACTCATATCCAAATTTAGTTCAGATTTGACTTTTTCAAGTATTGCTGGACTTTTAATAATAACGTTATATGTGTTAATTAATTGAATATTTGTTTCTACTTCTCCAGAGTTATAGAGTTGCTGTTCAGACTTAGCCTGGTTCACCAGTAGCTGTGTTTTCACTTCATAAGTTGGCGTTAAAATAAAAAAACTTAAGACGCTACTGATTATCGCTGCTATCAAAGTAATAATACCGATAAGCCACAGACGCTTTTTAATTGTCCGAAACAAGTCTCTCAGCGTGATTGTTTCTGCCATGTTGACCTCCAATAATAGATGAATTCATTCCTATTCATTATAATAGAACTTTTATCCAACTTCTACACTATTTTATAAATATCTGATAAAATTCTCTAAAAAAAAACAACTACTTACCTGTTTTCTAAACTAATGAATAGTTCTTAATTCATATTTTTAAGTGACTGGTTGATTCTTTTTACTTATTATACTATCTACTAATTCTATTACTTCTGTTTGAAGTCTTTCCAATAAATTTTGACTTTCTTCTAGATTTTTACCTTGTACAGCAAAATAAAATTTAGCTTTAGGTTCCGTTCCAGACGGACGGACGGTAAACCATGATCCGTCGTTTAGGTAATATTTTAAAACATTAGACTTCGGTAAGTGAATGTTTTCCAATCTATTGTGAACTACATCTACTTTTTTACTAGATTGGTAATCTTCTATGAACGTCACAGACTTATCAGCTACTTGCGTTGGCGGATTATTTCGGAAGGAAGTTAAAATTCGTTCAATTTGCTCTGCTCCGTCTTTTCCTTTAAGCGTTAAAGAATAAAGAGATTCTTTGTAGTATCCGTATTTTTCAAAAATCTCTAATAGACCCTCATAAAGAGATTTCCCTTGCGCCTTATAAAAAGCTGCAACTTCAGCTGCAAAAACTGCTGACTGGACAGCATCTTTATCACGGACAAAGTCCCCGATTAAATAGCCATAGCTTTCTTCATATCCAAATTGGAATTGATACTCTTTTGTCTGTTCAAACTCATTAATTTTTTCGCCAATAAATTTAAAACCTGTTAATGTATCAATTGTTTCTAATCCGAAGCTAGCAGCAATAGCACGCCCAATTTCAGACGTTACAATAGTTTTAACAACGACTCCATTTTCGGGAAGAATATTTTGTTTTTCTTTCTGCTCTAACAAATAGTGAAGCATTAAAGCACCCATTTGGTTTCCTGTAAGTACTACATATTCACCATTTTCATTCTTCACTGCCACACCTAAGCGATCAGCATCTGGATCTGTTCCCATTAGGATATCAGCATCAATTTCTTTGCCATATTGAATAGCTAATTCGAAAGCTGCATGCTCTTCAGGGTTAGGCGATTTAACGGTTGAGAAGTTAGGATCCGGAAGCTCTTGTTCCTTTACAACCGTAACATTTGTAAAACCAAATGCTTTTAATCCGGCACGAACAGGCTTATTGGCAGTACCATGTAGAGGTGTAAAAACAATTTTCAAATCTTTTCCCGCTTGCTCTACAACTTCACGATTCAACTGAATTGTTTTCAACTGTTCCGTATAAGCTGCATCAACTTCGTCGCCAACATACGTCAATAATTCATTAGCAAGAAGTTCTTGTTCTGCTTTTACTGGTATCAATAACTCGTTTTCCACTGCATTTACATAAGAAATAATAGTATCTGCAGCAGCAGGCGGAAGCTGTCCTCCATCTTCTCCGTACACTTTATATCCGTTATATTCTGGAGGGTTATGACTGGCTGTAATCACGATGCCTGCAAATGCATTTAAATAACGGACGGCAAAAGACAGCTCAGGCGTAGGACGCAACTCTTCAAAAATATACGTTTTAATTCCATGGTGCCCTAATACTTTTGCTACTTCTAATGCAAATTCAGGTGATTTGTGACGAGAGTCGTAAGCTACTACAACTCCTCGTGTCTTTGCACTATCTCCATTTTCCTCAATATAAGAAGCCAGGCCTTTGGTAGCTTTACGAACCATATAAATGTTTAAACGATTTGTACCAGGTCCAAGCTCTCCTCTCATTCCGCCTGTGCCAAATTCTAGGTTTTTATAAAATGCATCTTCTGCTTTTTTTTCATTTTTTTCCATTAAAAGTAACTCTTTTTTTAATTCTTCATTCAAATCATCAAACATTAGCCATTTGTCTAGCTGTACTTGCCATCTCACGTTGATGACCTCCTTTACTGTTTGGTTGTGAAGCAATTAATTGTACCTGTCCTTCAATTGTAAATGAATGCATTTCATGTGGAATAATAAAATGATCACCATATTTAATTGAGTATTCTTTATCTTCTGAGATTATTTTACCTTCACCATTAATCACACTTACTAGTGTAAAGTAGCGTTCCTGAGTCAGTGATAAGGAGTTAGTAATGTCCCATTTATATAGAGTGAAATAATCTTCTTCCACGAATGTTGTAATGCTTCCCCCAGCTGTTTTAGCGATAGCTGGCTCAATTTTAGCTGCAGTGTGAGGAACAGTAGTAACATCAATTGCTTTATCTAAATGAAGCTCTCGAAGCTTACCATCTTCTCCTCGGCGATCATAGTCGTACACGCGATATGTAGTGTCTGAACTTTGCTGAGTTTCTAATACAAGCGTTCCTTTACACAAAGCGTGAATCGTACCGCTTGGAACGTAGAAAAAATCACCTGGCTTAATTTTGACTCGTTGCAGAAGCCCTTCCCAATTACCATCTTCCACTAACTGAACAAATTCTTCTTTGGACTGCGCATGATGTCCAAAAATCATATCTGCGTCTTCATCGCAGTCAACAATATACCAGCATTCTGTCTTGCCTAGCTCACCATTTTCAAACTTATTGGCATACTCATCATCCGGATGAACTTGAACAGATAAATCATCATTTGCATCTAGAATTTTAGTTAACAAAGGAAAACGATCGCTTTCAAAATGACCAAATAAATCTGGATGTTCTTCCCATAGTTCTCCTAAGCTTTTTTCAGCAAACTTTCCAGATGCTACAACACTTTGACCATGTGGGTGAGCAGAAATTGCCCAGCACTCTCCCGTTCTCGAGGATGGAATGGTATATCCGTACTTTTTATTTAGCTGATTTCCACCCCAGATCCTCTCTTGAAATGATGGTCGTAAAAAAATAGGTTGTTTCAATGATTGTACATCTCCTCTATTATTACTTATATAACGTTTTTAGCAGCAAAAATACCAAACAAAAAAGAGTAGATGAAGCTACTCTTTTTTGCTTTTGCTCCTACACTTCTTTTACACTTAATACATGCTCCTGAATAGCGTCCCATTCCATATATAGTCGAACAATGTCTTCTTCGATTAATTGAGAACCAGTTTGCACTTCAATGAATTCCATATCCGAGATTGCTTTAATTGCATGCTTCTCTCCTGCTGCTATTTTTATTACATCCCCGGGTCTTACCATTTGCAAGCGGTCATTTAAAACTAGTTCCCCTTCTCCTTTAATGATTGTCCATACTTCGTCCCTATAATCATGCAGCTGATAGCTTAAATTCTTGCCTGCTGCTACGCCAATTCTTTTTGTTAAAACTTCTTTTTCTTCCTCAAGCTTTGTATAGTCTAATACGCGATACCATCCCCATCGACGTTCTTCGTACATAGGGCGATTGTCAAACTCACCTACTAACTCTTTAATACGAGGACTGGATTCTTTATCCGATACAAGAATGCCATCAGGACTTACAGCTACTACCAGATTAGAAGCTCCAAGTACTGTGACCGGGATATCTAGCTCGTTAATTAAATGAACTCCTTCGCTGTCTTCACTGATAACACCTTTACCAATTTTGACTGTGCCCATTTCTTCCGTTAATGTATTCCAAGTTCCTAAGTCTTTCCAATAGCCGTCATATGGAAGAACCACAATGTCTTTTGTTTTTTCTACTACTTCGTAATCAAAGCTAATCTTAGGAAGAGTACTATATTGTTTCAGCAACTTTTCATAATCAGTTGGCCAGCCCTTAGCCTCAAGAATAGAGATCACATATTCTAGTTTGAAAGCAAATACTCCGCAATTCCACAAAGCGTTATTCTTAATTAAATCAGCGGCTGCCGCTTCACTCGGCTTTTCTGTAAATCGGTTAACTGAAAGGTAATCCGCTTTACTTTCTTCCTTTTCTTCTGCAGGAACAATATATCCATATTTAGATGAAGGATATGTAGGGGTAACACCAATAAGAGCCAGCTGTGCTTCGCTCTCTTGCACAACTCTTTCTAACTCTTTTACTCTATTAAAAAAAGCATCATCTACATACGGATCTACTGGAAGAATAGCTACTACTTCGTCTAATGAAGCTTTTTTAACGCTGTATATATAAGAAGCAGCAAGCGCAATAGCCGGAAATGTATCTCGGCGCATAGGTTCTACAATCAGGTCAGCTTCATTCGATAACTGACTGTGAATCATATCAACCTGAGATTTGCTCGTTGCAATGACTGAAGATTCAGCGAGTCCGACATTCTTTAGCTGATTCCATACTCTTTGAACCATTGATTCAAGCGACTCATTTTTATCTTCTAATACTTTTAGAAATTGCTTTGAACGCGCATCATTGGACAGCGGCCATAGGCGCTTGCCAGACCCACCTGATAAAAGTACTAAATTCAAATTTATGCCCACCTTATTAAATTATTTGTTTGTATACATCAATAATTTTTTTATTCATTATTTCGCTAGTAAAGTTGTCCATAAAATAGTCATAACCATTTAGACCTTTACGTCGCAGCTCAGCTTTATTAAGTGAGTTCAAGATTTGTTCCAATGTACTTAACTGATTAAGCGAAAAAATATAACCATTATCATTTCCAACTAAATCAGGTAACGCTCCTCGATCACTTACTATAATTGGCTTTGCGTTTTTCATTGCTTCCACAGCAACTAATCCAAAACCTTCCCATCTGGAAGGAATAATCACCGCATCAAATAACTCATAATATGAATCTAGTTGATTATTATCTACCCAGCCAACGCTTATCACATTTTCAGGGATTTCAATTGCACTATTTTTCAGCACACTATCACCAATAATATATAGCTGGATATCTTTATTTTTATAGCCTGTAAAAAACTCAATTAAGATATCTAGTCCCTTTTGTCGGTCAAACCTCCCTACAAATAAGAGGTTTATTTTTTCTTTATCGACTTTAAGGTTTGGATTTCCATCACGTACAGTTGTATTAATTCCATTGTTAATGAGCGCTAATTTATTATCAGTAAACCCTAATTCAAGAGATTTCTTTTGTTCGTTTTGCGAAATATTGATAATTTTATCTGTCTTTGTAGACAGTACCTTTTCAACAAACGTAAATACCTTTTTCTTTAAGGAAGATAACTCCATCAAGAAAGCCCATCCATGTGAACAATAAACAACTTTATATTTCTTTCTTCTAAAAAACAAAGGAAACCTTACAAACACTCCTGCAAACGTACTGTGAACATGTACGACATCAGGCTGTACTTGATCGATTGCTTTTTCTATTTGTTTAACCGCACTTGCAACGCTCTTCAAATTGCGTTCGTATTTATAAAAAAACAGGTGTTCAGAAGGAAGATCAAAATTTTTATCAGAATTTGTGTCACTTGCAACGAGATAGATTTCTTCAATATCTTCGCAGTTTTTCTGGTAATCAATAACTTCCTTTACATAAGTGGCTACTCCGCCTTTTACGTATTCACCTACATGCATTACTTTCATAGGGGATAAATCTCCTTTCATAAAAAGACCTTTGCCTTTTTATACATCCAGCGACTTTGTATATCCGATCAGCTGATTAGCTGCTGTTTGCCAAGAAAATTTTTCAGCTTGTTTTAAACCTTTTACTTTTAGCTCTTGCTTTACATCATCACTATTCATGACATATCTAATTTTATCCGCAAGTTCTTGTGAATCGTTCGGATTAAAATAAATAGCAGCGTCACCAGATACTTCAGGCATCGGGCCGACATTGGACACAAGTACAGGACATCCTGTAGACATTGCTTCCAAGGGAGGTAATCCAAATCCTTCGTAAACGGACGGAAATACAAAACAGCCTGCATTCATATACAGACCTTTTAAATCTTCGTCTGTTACATATCCAACTTGCTTAATATTTTCATTTTCAATGTCAATTTTATTAAAAACTTTTAAATCCGTTCCGCCAGCTATAACAATCTGAAAATCTTCGTCTTGCAAATACTCGGTAGCATCGACTAGCGCTTTGAAGTTTTTGTTTGGATTCATACTGCTCACAGCTAGAATGTATTTCTGGGGTTTCAAATCAAACTTCCCAAGGATTGAATCATCTTCTTTAATAGAATCAAAATGTTCTTTGCCTTCAGAAATTAACTCTAATTTCTTTGAACTGATTTTTAGATATTTTATTAATTCCTCTTTTGAAAATTGAGAAATAGTTAATACTTTTTTTGATCTAAGTTTGAAGAATGTGAACATTGTTTTGTACCACACTCTAAAAGCTTTTGAAAAGCCTTGCGGTGAAGCATAGACAGCCGTGTCATGAATCACAACAATTTGATTTTTTTTCAAAATAGGACCCGTATTACAGAAATTAATTAAAGGCTTTGCTTTTACATAAACCGGTAGCTCTAACTGCTCCCATTTATGTCCTGTAGATTGGCCAATTGATTTGATTTTTATGTTTTGAAGCGAATGCTCCCCCTCATAATTAGGGGGAACTAAAATCGTGAATTGAACGTCTTTTTGTTTGTCTAAACGCTGTATGATTTCCCACGCAAACCGTTGCACACCTGTTACGCGCTGAGTCAAAAAGCGTCCATTTATATATACATCCATAGTATTCTCCTTATATTCATTAAAATTTATTCCTAATAGGAAAGGGAAGCCTTGAAAAAGAGAGAAGGCAATTAACCTTCTGATCTCTTAGGAATTAATTAATGACTTAGAAGTGTAAATAGATTTTCGACCAACAGAATGATATTCAATACCTGCTTCTGTTACGGCTTTTTCATCAAAACAATTACGTCCGTCAAAAACAACTGCTTCATTCATGACCGTATGCAAGTCTTTTAAGTTCATATTTTTAAATTCATCCCACTCTGTTACAATTACTGCTGCATCGGCATTTTGTAGAACACCTGAAAGTGATTCTTCGTAAGTAACTGCTTCTGGAAGAAGTGATTTTGCATTTGCCATAGCAATTGGATCGTATGCTTTCACTTTAGCTCCTTGAGCAATTAATTCTTTTGCTAAAACGATAGAAGCTGCTTCACGCATATCATCAGTATTTGGTTTAAACGCCAGACCTAATAATGAAATAACTTTTCCTTCTAAACTGCCAAATTTATAAACAATTTTATCTACCATTAGACGCTGCTGATTGTTATTTACTTGAATAACAGATTTAAGCAACTCAAAATCATGCTCCACTCCGCCTGCGATTTGCACTAATGCATGCGTATCTTTTGGGAAACATGACCCTCCGTAACCAATTCCCGCATTTAAAAAGTTTCGGCCAATACGCTGATCATAGCCCATGCCATTTGCTACATCTTCTACATTCGCCCCTAGCTTTTCACAAATATTAGAAATTTCGTTAATAAAGCTAATTTTTGTTGCTAAGAACGCATTTGATGCATATTTAATCATTTCAGAACTTGAAATGTCTGTTTTAAATACTGGAATATTCAAAGGCTTGTACATCTCTTCAAGAATAGCCGCTGTTTCAGCGTCATCTGTTCCGACAACAATTCGATCCCCGTTAAATGTATCTTGAACCGCTGAACCTTCGCGTAAAAATTCAGGGTTTGAAGCAATGCTGATTTTTACGTCATTTTTAAGATTTTCACGGATAATTTTCTCTACTCGATAATTTGTTCCTACTGGCACTGTACTTTTTGTTACAACGACCACATCAGTTGTTACCTCTTGAGCAATTTGCTCTGCTACCGCTTCAATATATTGTAAATTAGCAGAACCGTCTGGAAGCTGAGGTGTTCCTACTGCGATGAACACGACTTCTGAATTTTCGAAGCCTTCTTTATGGACATTTGTAAAATGTAAGCGACCTTCGTTAATATTTTTAACCATTAGCTCAGCTAATCCTGGTTCGTAGATGGGCGATTGACCTTGTCTCATTTTGTTAATTTTGTTGATGTCTGTATCAATACACGTAACATCATGGCCAATTTCTGATAGACATACACCTGTTACAAGCCCTACATATCCAGTTCCTACCACACTAATTTTCATGTTCTACTCCTCCTACATGCGTGCCTTTATAACACTTGTTACATTACTTTCTCATACACGCGTTTGTAATCTACAAGATTGTCTCTATATTTAACGGAATTTTCGTAACTATCAGAAACTAACTTTTCATAAGATTTACGCGACATTTTTTGGATAACGATTAATTTTTCTTTTAACTCTTCTATATTTTCTCTTTCAAACAACATATCTTTTTCAGGAATTAATTCAGGAATGCCACCTACAGCTGTTGCAAGAACAGGAGTGCCCTGCTGATAAGATTCAATAATTACCCGTCCAAAAGGCTCAGCCCATTTTGACGGTACGACGGTTACATCTACACTGGCCATCTGCTGATATACTTCTTCTTGAGAAATTTTTCCTTTTACTACAATTCTGCTATCTGTCTTAGCAATTTCTTTTATTACGTCAAGCTGATCTCCTGTACCGCAAATAACTAGCTTATTCACAATCGAAGAATCTAGCTGTTGAATTGTATTTACGAGCATCATAACGCCTTTGTTAGAAGCCACTTGGCCAAAGTATCCAACGGTTAGAGGGTCACCCTCTACTCTTGGATTGCGATCAAAACGCTCAGCATTTACTACATTACCAATAACGTCTGCGTCGGAGCGTTGAAACAATTGATGGTCTTGATGATACTTCAAAATATAATTTGAAATACCAACCACTTTTTTCACGTTCAAACTTCTTTTTACATTGACCTTATGAATGAAACGATTGACCACACCGCTATTTACGGGCTCAATAAGAGCATAGTCACGCGTTGTGTGAACAATTGGAATAGATAGCTGGCTGCAGATATTCCATAGATAAGTTCCGATACCCATTAAATTCTGAGAATGAATGAGGTCAGGTTTAATTTCTTTTAACACTTTAGTCAGTAACTTCGCCTGAGATGGCTGATACATATTAATAAAATGCCAGGTTAACTTTTTCAACGTTCCTTTATCTTTTCGGTCTAAAGGCGAATAGATATTTAATGAAGGCAAACGGTGCACCGTAACTCCGTTAATAACTTCTGTAAAAACTTTCTTTTTTTGTTCACCCGTTGTTAACACATGCACTTCGTAATCAGCTGACAATCCCTCTGCAAGCAATTGAGTTGAAATTTCAGCTCCTCCTACGATGGTAGGAAAATAGAAGCTATTGACAATCAATATCTTTTTTTTCATGTTCTCCCTCTTTTTAACGACAAAAGTTTATGCTGCTTGTTTCTTTTTAACGTAGTTAAGAATCCATTTAGACTGGGATTTATTAAAGATAAACGAACCCGTAATATAAGCAGCCGCACCAATTGCAACTTTAAGTACAAATAGAATCAGTACGTTTATTTCAATCTCTAACAAATTCATTCCATACAGTACAATAATCATGAGTACTAACGATTGCACAGTAGGCAGCAATTGCTTACATACAGCTCGTACAGATACACCTAAATGCTTTCTGATGAGCCACAGTCTTGTTGTCTCTACAAGAACAACACGGCAGCACTCTGCTATAGCAACTGCTAGAAGGCCATGCTTTACTCCAATAAGAACTAACGCCGTAAAAGAAACAAACGAAAATACACTAAGCTTCATTTCTAAATCAGGTCGCCCTATACCTCGCAGCACCGGTCCTCCTACTACACTGATAGAAGATATTCCCCCCGCTATGAGCAGCAACTGAAGAACAGGCACAACGTCCATCCACTTCTCTCCATACAGGACGTAAATAAACTCATATGCTACAAGGGCTAAACCGAAGCAAATTGGAAGTGTAATAAAGGCTAATTTTGAAACAACGTTTAAATACATATCTTTTAGTTTGCTAGGATCATCTTGCTGTCTAGATACTTCTGGAAATACAACCCTCATCACAGCTCCTGAAAGATAATATCTAGCTAGTGCTCCCCATTGAAAGGCTAGTGTATAAATTCCTAAGATTTTATCTCCTAAGAAACGCCCTACTAAAAAGAAATCCACGTTGTTATTCATATACATAAATAATTGAGAACCCAGTACATTTGCGCTATACAAGAACAAGTCCTTCAACTCATCCATGTAGATAGCAAATTGAATACGATATTTAGAGTATTTAAAAACAACTAAAGATTGAATGAACGGTCTAAATACATATTTCGCTGATACTGCCAATAACCCGTTGATATAGAGTGCTAGGATAATAGCGGCGATACTTGATACTACCTCAGCTAAGATATCGACCTTTGTTACATCTTTAAATTGATTATTTTTCATTAACAGCGCTCGATGGGTACTTCCAATCGAACCTACTAAAATCCCTATACAAATAAAATGTAAAATGGTAATTACGTGTGTATCGCGATAAAAATCAGCGATAGCCCCTGAACTAAAGTACAGAGCTCCCGCGATGACAATAGAAAAAATGATATTCAGCCAAAAAGTAGTAGAGACAACTTTTTGAATATCACCTTTTTTAAAGATTAAATATGAGTTTAAGCCAGCCTCTTGCACTACAAATGCAAATCCAGCAAACACAATAGCCATCCCTAAAATTCCAAATGTTTCTGGGCTCAGGATTCTAGCTAATGCTACATTGGTCATAATGTTAATGAACTGAACGCCGACAATACTCAGAAACGACCATATAGTATTACGAGACATTGAAGAAGACATAATTTCACCTATTTATTTCTGAATTTAATCGTTCGTTTAATATGCATCTTTTGATCCAAATAAAACGCCGACTGTTTTTAAAATGATATTGATGTCGTATCCAATCGTACGTTTTTGGATGTATTGCAAGTCAAGCTCCACCATTTCTTCAAAACCTATACTGCTTCTTCCGCTTACTTGCCAAAGGCCTGTACAACCCGGTGTTACAAGAAGTCTCTGCTTGTCATACTCAGAATATTGTTCAACTTCCCTTTCGATAGGAGGTCTTGGCCCTACTAGACTCATTTCTCCTTTTAACACGTTCCAAAGCTGAGGCAATTCATCTAAGCTGGTTTTTCGAATAAAACGTCCAATCTTTGTGATACGAGGATCATGCTTCATCTTGAACATGATACTTCCTGTTTCATTTTTCTCAAGTAAATCTTTCAGTCGTTCTTCAGCATCAGAGACCATGGAACGAAACTTAAACATATGAAACTCTTTTTCGTTTTTTCCAATGCGCTTTTGACGAAAAAAGACAGGCCCTTTAGGGTCTTCTACTTTTATAGCAATTGCAATGATAAGAAATAGCCACGATAACAAAATAATTCCAATTAATGCACCTGAAATATCGATAATCCGTTTCCCTATGTAATAAGAAGCAGGTTGTTGTTGAACAACCGCTTCTATGTTCTGAGTTGTGTACGAAGCAGATGATTTACTTTGTGCTACTTTTGATGCACTCAAAAACAAGCCCTCCCATTTACTCCTTATTGTTTTACAGCATTTAATTGAGCAAGCTCATCGATTAGTTTGCGCACATCATCACGCAGCTCCTCGTGATTTAATGCAAATTCAAGCGTTGTACGGATAAAGCCTAATTTTTCACCCACATCATAACGTTTTCCTTCGAAGTCATAAGCAAATACGCGCTGAATTTCATTTAGCTTTTGAATTGCATCCGTTAATTGAATTTCCCCGCCTGCACCAATTTCCTGTTCTTCTAAGAATTTAAAAATTTCCGATGTGAATACATAGCGTCCCATAATAGCAAGGTTTGAAGGTGCTGTTCCTTTTGCTGGCTTCTCCACAAATGTATTCACTTGATGACGACGGCCTTCATTTGAAATAGGATCAACAATTCCATAACGGTGAGTTTGATCGTCTGCAACTGTTTGAACACCGATTACAGATGATAATGTTGTTTCGTATTCATCCATTAATTGACGCAGACAAGGTGTATCAGCTTGAACAATGTCGTCCCCTAACAATACAGCAAAAGGCTCGTCCCCAATAAAATTACGTGCACACCAAACCGCATGGCCAAGACCTTTTGGCTCTTTTTGACGGATATAGTGAATATCTACGTTAGAAGACTGACGAACTTTTTCCAGCAAATCAAACTTCTCTTTTTCCATTAAATTGTTTTCTAGTTCAGGTGCATAATCAAAATGATCTTCAATTGCACGCTTTCCTTTTCCCGTTACAATAATGATATCTTCAATACCTGATTCTACTGCTTCTTCAATTATGTATTGGATTGTTGGCTTATCGACAATCGGCAGCATTTCTTTTGGCATTGCCTTTGTAGCCGGTAAAAATCGTGTTCCCAGCCCTGCAGCTGGAATAATCGCTTTTCTTACTTTTTTCATAGTATTCTCTCCTTTTTAATAAGTAATGGGGAAGGTACTTAATCTAAATTAAATACTTAGGTAAGAAATAAACTATTATTCCTTACCTAAGTATTTAATTGTAAAGCGGGCATCTAACCCTCCCTCACATTGTACTTTTGACGACTAGCGTCTAAGGCTTGATAACCCACAGCACAATCGAGTATCTCCGTCGATAACGGCTAGGAGACATCACCTAAATCTTTAAGTTTTAGATTTTTTTATCTTACAAAGAATAATAATCCAGTTAAAAGAAAAAAATAACATTTATGTAAGGTAAACTTACATAAACGTTTTAAAAAATACCTAAAATCTTCTTTCTTTTAATCTTTTCCGGCGGCTCTTTAAAACACATTTTTGCTTCAATAACAGCTTCCGCATTTTCCTGAAAAAGATAAACCATATCTATTCCAAACTCCTGCTCAACTGCATCAAACGCTTGATCCATTAGAAATCCTCTATTTGTAACATTATGAGCATCAGATGCCACAAAGTGAGTTAAATTACATTCAATCAGTTTATTCGAAAACTTTTGAATCTTTTTACCGAAATGACCAGTTAAGCTCGAAGCTGTAACTTGGGTTAAAGCCCCTTTGTTTACTAAATTATAAAGAATATCTGGTTCTTCCATAATTCGACTGTTGCGTTCTGGATGTACAATAATAGGTGTTAAACCTTCAGATTGAAGGTTAAATAAGAGCTGTTCCGTATATCGAGGCACTTGACTAGATGGAAACTCTACAAATATGTATTTATGCGTATTGTTTAAGGTTAAAACTTTTCCATTCTTGTACTCTTCTACCATTTCTCCAAATATACGAGATTCTTGTCCTGGTAAAATCGTGACAGGGATCTGTTTATCAATTAATATTTTATTTAGAAAAGATGCTTTTTCCTCAATATCTTTTTTTTCATTTGTATACTTGCCATTTCGATGATGAGGTGTCGCTACAATCGTTCGAATCCCTTGAGAAGATGCATGCTTAGCCATTTCTATACTGTCTTCTATATCTTTAGCACCATCATCTATACCAGGCAAGATATGACAATGTAAATCAATCATTTCCTCCACCTCCATTAATCCAAAAGACCCAAAATTACACTTAATCTTAGCATAGGAATTTTATAGGTTCAATGTCTTATTTTGTCGAAGTTCACGAAAAGCACATTTTTTTACTTTTCATGGCTGTTTTTGTCTCCGAAATAGTCCATATCATTCATGAAAGAGGCACTTATAAGCATAAAGAAATATCATTTTAATATAATATCCATTTTTATCTTATTATGATATTTTCTATAATATAGTTTATATATTACCAATAATTACTCGTTTTTTCTTGAGACTGCAGACTTGTTTATCTTTTCAGATTATTTTATGTTATACATAAATAATTTAAAGATTGTTATCGCTTTCATCACTACCATAATAGTATTTTGATGAATTTTGAATTCTCTTAATCGAACACAAAATAATGATTCTTTAGACCTATAAACATTCATAATAAAAACGCATCTAGCAAAATATTATTTATTTATTGGGAGCATTTTTTTGCAGGTTATTATACCTTAGTTCCATAATAATAGTATTGACCATCAGCAGGATGGTTTTTCTGATTCAGTACGACGCCTAAAAATTTACCCCTGACATGTTCTAAAATATCCTTGGCTTTTAACGCTGCATCTTTTTCAACCGCTCCGCTCTTCATCACAAACACAATACCGTGGCTTTGATTTGCTAAAATGTCACAATTACTCTTTGAAAAATAGTTTTCTGGTCATTAATTGTTTTTCATACATTTCTTTTTACTTAGTCACTTATACTTCCTAAATTTTATAACAGAGTAATAATTAGGTTTATACATACTTTTACAATTATCGGAAAATCCGAGTTTACTTCTTGCAATTGCATTTAAATTTCTTTATGATTATTTTTATGATTTTTAAAAATTTAGGAAAAGAGTTTCCATTATGCTAAAACGTATTCTTTTAATCTTTTTAATTTTATCTATTTCAAAGTTCTCTCATACTCCGCATTTGCTAGTCACCAATCCTTCTACTTGGATAAACTCTTCCGTATGGGATCACAATGCGACATTTTGGTCCATATTAAGACCAGGAAGTGAATTTTATACGTCTTATACATATGGATTTGACTTAGAGTTTATATTGCGTAAAATCGCTCACCTTTCATTTTTCGGATTTCTTGGCTTGCTTTTTTACTGGAATCTTAAAAAACAAAAGCACCGATATTTGAAAGCATGGTGCTGCTTGGCTGCGTTTGCATTTTTAGATGAAATTCATCAAGCTTTTATTATTGGACGAGACGGCCGAATTGTGGATGTAATGATTGATTCAGCCGGAGCTGCCATTATGCTATTTTCATTATTTTCATTGCAAAGAAATAAACTCCCAGCTAAATAGTTTGCAAGATAAAAAGCAGAAGGGTTTCTTCTGCTTTTTATCTTATCTCTTATACTTCAACGCCTATTTCTTTCATAATCTTTGTCGTGCTTCCTTCCAAGTTAAAACCACTCTACGGATTGATTCAAAGAACGTTTGATTCGATTAATAACAAAGCGTTCTCCGTCAATATTGCATTGTCGTAAATTATGGAATAACGTTTGAATTTTAGCTTTTATTTCTTCATGGTTAAATGCATAGTGACCTGCAATATCTAAAATTTTGTCAGTGAGTTCTTTTTGTTGAAAAATATCTTCGATTTGCAGCTCGCGCTGATCCCCTACCATCCATTTTCTCCATCTCTCACTTTTAATCGCTTGAAGTGTTAAAACGTATTCAACATTTGATTTATGTTCAATGAACCCATCTTGAGCAAGCTGTTCTTCTACTTTAGCTAATTCAATATACGCACGCGTTTATTCCGTGCCGAACTGCGGAGCAACGTTTGTTGCGGTGATGCCAAGAGGCACGTGTTGCAGCAAAATATGATCATCAATATAATCTCCGTTGTGTTCTTTAAGGCCCACTCCATACTGTTTAGCGATGCTTGCTAGCTCTTGAGCGTTTTTAGAGTTAAATATTCCTACATTCTCTGTCATTTTCACAAGCGTTCCTATTTGACCTATAATAAAGGTTGGAGTAGGCAGCTGCCGTTTCTCCAGCTCACTGTTTAATGTTTGAATGAACGTTTCATAGGTTTCCCTTGAAGTTAATCCCCCATTCGTCTCTTCCGTCCCTACTTCATAGCCAATTTCAGCTAATCCCAGTCGCTTTCATCACTTTCACAGTACTGAATTAGTTCAATTGTACGACGAAGAGCACTTTCCATTGGAACAACTTTTCCCATTTCATAAGGATCTTTGGTTGGATCGATATGAAGTAAATCAAACCCGTTAAACAAATCCTCTCAGTATGATTGCTTGCCTAACTGCATCGCAAGTTCTTCTTCTAGATGATCATTTCTTTCATTGCCCCGCTGCCACGGCCCGCCGTGATCTCGGCACGTGTAATACAAGCCGTCAAACCCTGTCTCAGCCGCTGTTTCAGCAATGGTTTGAGTGAACGTTCTCTGATTCCAACTGCACACGTAGCCTCCGCCTAGTTCTGTTGCATCTACTTGGTTACGGCTTGCGATAAATAACAGTGGAAAATCTTTTTCTTTTCCTAATTCAAAACAAGCTTTTAATAGAATTTTAGACATTGGTCCAATTCCCAGAAGCGTAACTGCCTCTCCTTTGTCTTGCATTTTGAGCATTACTTTTACTACCTCATTAATGTTTACTTTTTGCACGATACTTCCTCCTTTTATGGTTAACACCCCTTTAAAATGGAACGAACAATATGTATACACATATTGTTCATTCGAGGGATTGCTATTTACTTTTAGACGCTGATGCTTTGTTGATCGATCGGTTCTTCGTCAGGCACTTCTTTTGTTACATTTTTCTTTAAAGCATTCACCATGACAGCTGTTACCACTGTTCCTGCTAAAATTGCTCCTATATACCAAAGCTTATGATCGACAACCAATAAAACAATTGGTCCTCCGTGAGGAGCATGATCTGTTACTTTAGCAGTCGCGCTAATGACAGCTCCTGTGGCAGATCCTACCATATATCTTTTTTCATCTCAGAAAATAATAAATACTGTTTTATATAGTAGATTTCATTTTCTAGTATATTAATATCGAAACATTCAGATATTTCTTCACTTACCTTTTTAGCAATGTTATACATTTTCAAAACGTAATCCGTTTGATGATGTAACTCTGGCTCATTAACAGCTGCTATACGCTGATTAGATCGAACACGCTTAATTAAAATTAAAATATGAGTGACCAAATTCAAAAAATACGTATGACTAATGCGGTATTGAAGCTTTTTCTCTGCACGCTCAATGATGTGTTCTACTTGTTTGACTTCAGGATTTTCAAACAAGTTGGATAGCCCCGAAAAAGTCGCAGCATCCATCCTGCTACTGGATTGAATATTATAATCCTACTGATAATTTAAATTTAAAAGTTCATTTGTAATACCGGCTATTGCTCGCCGAGTACTTTCTTCATTTCCTTTTACCCTCGTGCCTTCGTGGTTTTTTATTAAAATTAAACCATAGGGCTTTAACCATTCTTTTACTTTCTCTAAGTCTTTTACTTTCTCTAAGTCTTTTACAATTGATGTTTTACTTACCATAAATTCTTCTGATAACTTTTGAAGAGAAGTCGACTGATTTGCATATAACAGCTGCAAAATAATTTTCATCTTTCTTATTTTAGTTGATAGAGGATCGACTTCTTCTTTTTTAAAATCTAAATCATTTAACAGCATGAGTTTATAATCTGATTTAGTCTTAATTTTAATTCCTACTCCAGTTTTTTTATGAAGAGTGGCGCTTCCTTTTGATAAATATCCAGAAACTAACTTTAAATCATTATGCACCGTTGGTTCTGAAACCTTCATTTTCTGAGAATAGAAATCAATCATTTTGTACTCTTCTTCACTAATGATTAAATGTAATAACTTCTTTTGTCGTGCTGTTAACATCTCCATTTCTACAAACCCCTTTTTATAAATCATGGATTGTAACGTATACTTATTTTTTGTAAACGTTTTCTTGTTAGTTAAATCTTATCACCTTCTTTTGATAATGGGTATATCAATTCTTTGCAACTTCACTGTTGAAGAAAGAGCACAGAACTATGGTAGAAAGTACCTTGTAGCTTAAATAAGCCTACTTCATACAAAAAACATGGAGCGAGTGCTCCATGCTTTTTCTTAGATTTTAAACCTCGCAATCAATTCTTTCGGAAGTATGTTAAAAATAATTTTTCTACTTAGATTTTTGTCCCAGACACTTTCCCCGTGTTATCAACGCTTAGCTTCCAGGTTTGTCCGTCAGGAGATTTAAGGATCAGGCTGTTTCCTTGCTGAAACTCAAGGTTTCCGTACATTTTGCTTCCAGACGTTGCCACCCAAGAGGAACCTGGCAACATGGAAGATGTACCGAATATACGGTTAATTCGAAAGCGCTTGTGGTCTTTTGTATATTCACTTAGGGTGATCCTCATTTTATACAGCGTATTGGCGCGCACTTCTGCTGTTACCGTGTTTCCTAAGTTGTTTTTTACGTCTTTGGCTGTTGTCCACGCCCCGTCTAGTGCTGTTAGATATTCAAATTTAATATTTTTAGGTGACTCACCCCATCCAAATGAAACGCCGGCCATATTCAGCATTTTAATTGGATTCGAGCTAAAGTCCATTTCAATCACAACGGGAACGGAAGCTGGCACGTCGAGGTAGTTCATGCTTTGTTCATCAACTAAGCTGAAGCAGTTGCTGATGCTACCTCCGTATGGAGCTTTTCCAGCGATTTGTTTGACGGTATATTTTTTATCAGCTTGTACGAAAATATCGTCTTGATTGCCAATGATATCTGGTTTTCCCGGGAGACCTGGAGCAAATATATTTCGGGTTTGTTCAAAAGGAGAAGTGATTTCATTGTATTGTCCGTTGTTTAAAATCGATGTGGATAAAAGATTAGAGGCAAGCTGATTTCGATGCGCGATACTTGTAAATTCTACGGGTGGTTCCCCTCCGTTCATTAAATACGCATCCCAAATATGTCCTTCAAACGTGTTGTAAGCACCTGAACATTTAATTGCTCGTTTCGTTTGGCTGCGGCACTGCATTTGAAAATGACTAAAGCTGTTTCCTGATGTTTCATACGGCACATCGCTGATGCCGGCCACGTCAATTCCATACTGACAGCCGTCAATCGATAAATAGCTAAAGTTATTCGCGTTAATCCATGCAGGCGTATTGATGTTAGTGATTTTTTCGGTTTGCAGCAGTACGCCCCTTTCAAAGTTGCGAAGGTGTACAAAGGATACGTTCACAAAGCTAATAAAATTCCACGCTTTCTGGCAGTAAAAATAAATGCCTTTTCCATTATAAGCACCTGACGTATTGATCATGCTGATGTTGCTTATCATCGTTTTGTTTCCTGTTTCTAATTGCTGCGATCCATGAAGGTAAATGACTGAAGATATAAAGGAAGGATCGGTCACTTCAACCGTTCCACCTGAAATGGAGGCATCTTTTTGGAGGGTAAAAACATGATAATTTCCCGTTACTTTAAGTTTGGTTCCGCTGTCCATTTCAAACGAAATAGACGGTTTAATCACAATGGGTGATGCGATGGCGTACGTATATTTTCCTGTTAGGAGTACTCGTGATAATTTGTTAGCCTCTGCGTAATCAATTGCTTGCTGTATCGCAGGTGCATCATCCGTCACGCCGTCTCTTATCACGCCAAAACAAGCGGCGTCGACTATTCTTTCTTCACTGCAGTTTTCCATTAAATTCATCTCGCTTTCTCAGCAGGTGTAAAGCATGTACTGCTTGTATTACTTTATGCGTTTTGGCTACCTGTGGTTCACTTTTTTCATAGAAAAAAAGCTTCCGGTTTAGAAGCTTTTTGCGTTCATATTTACATATTGATCAGCAGTAGAAGCAATCATTTGACTCGACGTAAAGTGCTGCTCGACTTTTTTTCTCGCTCCTTTAGCAAAACGCTGCTTTTGTTCTTGCTCGGCGTACAGTGCCGTAATTTTTTCTGCGAACGCTTGAGGTGAATACGTAGGGATTAAATAGCCCGTGTCTCCGTCTGCTATTGCTTCTTTCACGCCTCCTACATCAATTGAAATCATCGGTGTACCAACGGCCATTGCTTCTAGAACAACCATTGGAAAGACTTCACGATGAGAAGTTAAAAGAAGCATATCCATTTTCGTAATAAATGCTTCTGGATCTTCCACTTCGCCCCATATCTTTATCTTTTCAGACAAGCCTTGCTGCTGGATAAGCTCTTGAATTCGCTGAAGCTCAGGCCCTCCTCCTCCGATATGAAACTTCATATGTTCATGATCTCGGAGCAATGATGCAATTTCGATAAACAGCTCGTGATTTTTTTCTTTTGAAGCTCGTGCCAACAGACCGATATGACAATCGAGTGAAGCAGCTTTTTCCTTAAACACAAATTGATTCAGGTCCACTCCGTTATAAATCGTTGTTACTTTACCGCTATTCACGCCGATATTCATTAGCTGCTCTTGTTCAAAGCGGCTGACGGTAATCACTTGATGTACAAAAGAGTTTACCAGTTTACAAAATAGGCTCTTCGCTTTTTGTTCAAGCACCGTTACATTATGCTTTGTATAAAGTATTTTTACTTTTTTTCGCAGCATCCGATTCACGCATACTGCATACATCACCATGCGCAGGCTGTTGGCATGAATGATGTCAATTTGACAGTCACGCACTTTTTTCCAAAGTACATAAAGGTTATGAAGATGATTGTTTCTGCTTAAAGGCGTGAACCGTTTTTTATATTGAATTTTGCTGTACAGTTCTCCCATTGCAGCTGCTGTGTATACGATAATATCCGGATGATTTAACTGATTTTCCAGTTTGCAAAAATACGTTTCTGCTCCGCCTGTAATCAATTTATCCGTAATTAAAAGTACGTTTTTCAAGACTTCACATCCTTTACGATTTTGAGAGGTTTTTACTTTTGGCGTACGCATTCACGCTGTACTGGACAAAATAAGTGGCGCTTTTCCATAACGGCAGCCTTTCTTGCTTGCGCAGGAGCTTCCAATACCTCGTTGCTGCTTTCAGCTTGTTGCTAGAAACGGAGTGAGATACAAGACGATAATAAGCAAGTGACTCTTGAAGGCCGTATGCTGTATAGCCTTGTCTCAGCAGTGACAGCCAAAGCGCCGTGTCTTCCGGCTGAATGTTTGGCATTGAAATCTCGGAAATTTGTTTTTTATCAAGCATCACCGTCAAACAGCCGATAATGGTGTTCCCCGCTAGCATTCTATAGTCAACACTTTTCGGAACGTTTACTTCAACACCTGTTTTTTCACCTTTTTCATTGATAATGCTGTAGCCCGTATAGGAAAAAACACAGTTTTTTTCAAGCATAAAAGCGACTTGCTTTTTAAGCTTTCCCCTATGCCATAGATCATCACTGTCCAAAAAAGCAATAAACCGTCCGCTTGCTGCGCTTATACCTTCGTTGCGTGCCGCTGCGGCTCCTGAATTTTTTGTAAGCTGAAGCAGCTGAATGCGTTGATCTTTTTTACTGAATTTCCTTACTACTTCAGCCGTTTCATCTGTCGAACAGTCGTCAATCACAAGCAGCTCCCAGTTGAGATACGTTTGCTGCTGAATGGATTTTATGGTGGATGAAATAAAGGCTGCGCAGTTATAGGCAGGTGTAACAATTGAAACGAGGGGTTGATCCGGTTGAGATTTGAAGTTATTCATCTCACATTCTCCTCACTTTGATGATTTCGTAAATAGCCTGACAGCAGCGCTAAGTATAAAAAGAACAGCTCATTTACAATTAACGAAAGCGACATCATTTGAAGCAAAAAACCAATAAACGTTAAAAATAAGTAAGGTTCTTGTTTATGAATTTTTTGTTTCAAAAGCTGAAGCAACACAAGAAGTAAAAAGCTAAAATATAAGCAAAAACCAATCATACCCGTCTCTGATAAAATTTCTAAAAACGTGTTATGAACGTACAGCGCTTCGCCGTAATAAAACAAGTTGTACTCTGAAAAGTTAAAAGCGCCAATTCCAGCAAACGGATGAGATGAAAAAAACTCAAATGCCCGGCTCCACAGCGAAAACCTTCCGCTTCCTCCGTCATGTAAAAAATCATCGGCTCGTTCGGTTAAAATGGTGAACACGTTAAAATTCGTCATAAAATGAGCTATAAGAGCAAGTACACCAAATAAAAACACAAACGAAAGAACTGTTTTGAGACTGTTAAGCGAACGAGTAATGAGCAAATACAGAATCAACACGGCGACCATAGCGATTAATCCCCCACGGGAAAACGTTAAAACGCTGGCTAATGTACTCAGTAAAAGTCCGACTTTATTTTTAGTACTATCGCTACTCGTTAAAAAGTAAGTAAAAAACAGCGTATTATAAAACACATAAATATTAGGATCATCCAGCACGCCAATCAAACGCGGATAGCTGCGGTCAATCATCACGCCCCATTTGATAATTTCTACATCGGAGGCGAATTGAAAATGAACGGCTTGAAGACCCGCCATATAAAGCAGCAAACTCACGCCGTTAAAAAGAATGCCAGCTCCGGTTAACGCACGTTTGATGCTGCCGCTATGAAACTCTGCTATGACATATTTCATTAAAAAGTAGCAAGCAAGGATAAGCAAAACGCCTAGCATAATACGAAGACTCGCTTCTGGATACAGTGAAAACGCTCCGGTCATACAGTAAAAAAGATAAAATAAAAGCAGCAGCACTTCATACGCCTGGAGCTTATAAATGTAAAAAGAAGCAAAGCTCAGCAGCAGAAGGGCAAATAAAAAAATCATGTACGGCTTTAATGCAAAACCAATATTGACGTTATATTTGCTTAGCGTGACAAGAACAAAAAGGCAAAACAAAACGGTCGATTTTCGATTCTGTACATATACACTATCCATTTTGTGCCTCCTTTCTGTTCTCTACGTTTACTGGTTTGTTTTTTTGCAGGTAGCCTAGCGCTTGATTTCTAATCTCTTTATCTAGCAGCGTTAATACAAACACAAGCAGCATGTTTACGCATAGCGCGATAAACGGATGCTTTGAAAAAAACAGCGTGGTAATTGCAAGCGTGCTTCCAAATAAGCAAACAAAAATCGGAAAGGTTTTACGCATGATAATGACTCTTTCAGGATTGCATAACCAGCAGCCAATAAATAAAATTCCTTCAATTAAAAGCGCAGCATATACGGCTCCCATTACCCAATAAACGGAACTTAAAAAGTAGTAGAAAACAATCCCGAATACAACAGCAACCAGCTGAACCCCCGTTCTTCTTCCTTGAAGTCCTTTTGTTGTTAAGCCGTCTGCTAATGCTACGCTTAAGCCTTGGAAAATCAGCATTAGTGACAACCACTTTAACGCACTTCCTGCTGCAGTCCATTTGTCTCCAAACAATAACGACACGGCAAGATCAGATAAATGATAAAAAGGAAGGGCCGTTACCATCCCTACTAAACTCATAAGCTTCACTTGCAAAATATTTAACTGTAAATGTTTGTCTGTCTGCTGATGATTATAGTGGCGAAACAATACTGGATAAAACGCACCCGCCACAATCCCTGGAACTTGATAAAGCGCCGATGGAATGCGGTACGCAACGGCAAACACGCCGACGGCTGCAAGCGGAATTGTATTTTCTAATACGATTGGACCAAGCTGAGGCAGCAGCATAATCAGCAGGCCGCTTATAATAAAAGAGCCGATATTTTTTAGCAGCCCCCGTTGAATTCGCTTTTTCAAATTAAACGCTACTCTTTTTCCCACCATCCACAGACCGTACACTCCTGCTAAAAAGTAGGAAAAGCCAAACAAAAACGAAATAAAAAACGGGCTTGTATGCATCAGCATTCCAATCGTCAGCAGAACCACCAGCAACAGAGCTGAGTAGATCCGAATGGCTCCTAAGTGATGCATTTGTTCAGTGAGCTGAAAATACGTAATCCCGATGCTTTGCATCGCAAGTCCTGTCACCATCGGTATAATCAAGTAGTACATCATCTTTACAAGTGATGCTTCGTGATAAAACAAGGAAATCACTATATACGCTCCTGCAAACGTCGCGAGTAAAAGCAAAATTCTCATTTTCACATACGATGACAAAAGATGATCCACATCTGCCTGTTTTTTAGAGCCTTCGCGAAGCACCGTATTGCTTAAACCAACATCGGTAAAGTAGCCTAATATCATCACAAAAGCTAGTGCTACGCTGAATCTGCCGTAACTGGCTGCGCTTAAATACTGTGCCAGTACGATAAGCGCAGCTGCATTTAACAAACGTGATACAACGGTACTAATAAATAAGTGAACAATGTTTTTCCAAATGGAATTTTTCTTCATACATCCCTCTTACTCCATCGTTTTAGCAAATTGCTGAGCTAGCGTTTCATGATAATAGTCATACGTTTTGGCTAATCCTTTTTCAAGCGTAAAAGCAGGCGACCACTTCAATAATTTGATGGTTTCTTTATTGCACAGCCTGCTGTCTGCAATATCACCTTCACGCACGCTGTGGTAAACAGGTGTTAAGTGACTGCCGGATATACTTTTCATTGTGAAAAAAAGTTCGTTAATGCTGATGCTGCTGTTATTGGAAATATTAAACGTGCCGCACCCTTCATACTGAATAGCCTGTAAGCATGCCTGGCTCACGTCTTCTACGTAAATAAAATCTCTTGTTTGACGGCCGCTGCCGTAAATAATCGGCTGTTGGTTCGTAACAAACCGGTCAAAAAAGATTGAGATTACGCCGCCTTCACCCTGTGAATTTTGCCGTGGGCCGTACACATTGCTGTAGCGAAGAATGACGTAGTCAATATCATACAGCTGTTTGGCAAGCTTGAGATATTCTTCAGATGTAAACTTTGACAGTCCGTACGGTGAAGCTGGACTCGTTGGATGAGTAAGTGAAATTGGAGTGATGTTCGTATTTCCGTACACGGCCGCTGATGAAGCAAAAATGATTTTTTCAGCTCCATGCTTTTTGCATGCATTAATAATGTTAATCGTTCCTTGAATATTGACGTTGGCATCATGATGAAAATTAGTAACAGAATGAGCCACGCTTACTTGAGCCGCTTGGTGAACAACATAATGAGGTTTAAACTCGGCAAATACTTTATCTAATTCTTCACTTACAATATCTCCGTAGTGAAAAGAAATGCCTCGATTTTCTAAGTTTGCTATTTTTCCCGTTGAGAGATTGTCAATGACCTTCACTTCAAATCCTTTTTGATAAAGAAGCTCTGCCATATGTGACCCAATAAAACCGCATCCGCCTGTAACTAATACTCTTTTCATGTTATCCCTCTCCTATCTTGATCCGTCTCCTGTTACGATGACTCTTAGCGTTTTTATCATAATCTTCACGTCAAACCGTATATTCGTATGTTGAATGTAGTAAAGATCAAGCTCCAGCTTTTCTGCTGGCGTTAGCTCATATCCTCCGTTAATTTGTGCCCAGCCTGTCAGGCCCGGCTTAACGGCAAGCCGCTGACTAAAGGAAGGAAGTGTTTTTTGAAACTCTTCTATAAATACGGCTCTTTCAGGTCTTGGTCCGACAATCGACATATCCCCTTTTAACACATTCCACAGCTGAGGCAATTCATCAATTCGCGTTTGGCGAATCAGCTTTCCTATCCTGGTGACCCGGCTGTCATTTTTAACCGCCCACTGCGCTCCGTTTTTTTCCGCGTCACTGTACATTGAACGCAGCTTCATGATGGTAAATGCTCTGCCACTTTGACCTAGACGCTCTTGAAGAAAGAAAGGTGAACCCGGTGTTTCAATCATCACAATGAGCGCAAACAGCAAAATAACAGGCAGCAATACCACTAGAGCCACAAGCGAAATCACAATATCAGCCATGCGTTTACACAGCGAGTAAAAAAGCGGAAATTCTTTTTTTAGCACATCGGAATCACCGTTCGTTTTCGAGACAATTTGATTCATCGTTTCACTTCCTTCTATATAAAGTGAGGAGCTAGTGAGACGGACTCCAAATAACGCCTAGCACATCAATACGCGCTTTTCCCAGCATATTTTTCGTTTTGACAACGGTATCTAGTTTCGTTTTACGCTCTTCCACAACAAGCATAGTAGCATCACATTTTGCTGTAAGAATATGAGAATCGGTCTCTTCTAAAAACTGAGGCGTTTCAAAAAGAATCAGATCATATTCTTCTTTCCATTTTTCTATGAGCTCATCAAAATACTTGGAAACAAATAGTGTGGATGCGTTTCGAAAGTGAGATCCGGCCGGAAGCACATCCAGTCCTTTGTATGATGTTTGTTTAATGGGTACATGTCGGCCTCTCCCGTTTACTAACACATCCGTTAACCCTTCTGAACTTCCAAGGTCAAAGAGCTGATGAAGAGAAGGACAATGTACGTTTCCATCAATAAGAAGAACGTTTTTCCCTTGTTCAGCAAATGAAATCCCTAGCTTTGCCGTTATAAGCGGCTTTTTATCGTTCACTTCCGCTGATGTGATTGTCAGGCATTTGGCTTCACTATTCAGCAGAACCTCAACATTTTTTCGAATCATATTTGTTTGGTTGATCGTTTTGGCATCTTGATACAGTGAAAATGGATACTTTCTTCGTTTAAAACTCAAGGTTCTCCCTCCTAGTCTTTGGTTGATCACTGCCTTGCTTTTGGTTTCTCTTCATTTTTCGAGGTTGGAGTTCCATATGCCCAATGACAGGGAGACCGATAAGCTTCTCAATTTCCTCTTCATTTCGAAGTGAGTCATCTGCGTATTCACGAAGAACAGCAATCGCTACTCCAAGCATGAAGCTTACGACAATTGCTATAGCTGCTACAGGAAGCGGTTTCGGAAAGATTTGTTCACTATCAGAAGGATCTGTCAGCACTTGAATATTGCTTCCTTTCATTAGCTTCTCAGCTTGATTTTTTGATAGAAAAGCGACTCTGTTTGCAATTTCACTTACTTGTTTAGAATCGTGATCTCTGACTGTAATATTAATAAACTGAGAGTTTTCATTGTGCTGAACGGTGATTTCATCACTTAAATCTTTTATTGAGCTTTTTAAGCTCAATTCATCTTTTACTCCTTTTAATACAATAGGATTTTTAATAAAATCGATGTAAGAAGAAATCAATTGTGTGTTCAGCTGTGTAATATTTGCGATTTCATCTACATTTTTAGAAGTTGCTTGATTTACCAGGACTTGAGCTGACGCTTGATATGTTGGCTTTAACACATAGAAACTTACCGCAGCAATACTTGTGCTGGCTAACAGCATAGTGGCTAAAACAGTCAGCCACCTTTTTTTTAAGATGTAAAAGAAGTCCTTAAGCTGAAGCTTATCTTGCATAATAATGTCCCTCCAACTAATCATTTATGGCTCAAACTGCCTTAATAGCGGCTAATTGTACGTCTATTATTTTTTAAAGCTATATTCTTATTTTTAACTAACATCTTTCCAAATTTGCATGAAGGTTTCTCAACAAAACGGTTAACTCCAATAGCCAAACAAAATGATGCAAAGAAACAAAGACATAAAATTATTTCATACGGCAACCGTCCATGTAGAAGATAAATAAACGAAAATAAGACAATTAAATGGACTAAATATAAGCTATATGAAATTTCCCCTAACAAAGTAAACAGCTTTTTTTTCAACATTTTGGAAGCAGCTGGTGATGCTAATGCGAGAACGATTAGAATACAGCTTCCTGCCATTGCTAATACATTTCGGCATAAAAAGTTATTTGTAATATCATAGTTTGTTAGTACGCCTTCAGAAAGATAGAGTGCAAAGCCAATAGTGATAATTCCTATTTTTTGCATCCAGCTTCTTGCACGGTATACATGAATGAAAGTATCTCTGTACTTAGCTGTTATGGCACCAGCCATAAAAAGAAGCAAATAATGAAATGAAAGTAAATAACTCGTAGGTGTTAATGAAGATTGATTTACCAATAACAACAGAGATGACACTACAAAAATGAAAAAGAAAAGCCTCATTACTTTTTGACCAGATAGCTTGACTAATACCAACAAAATTAAAGGAAACAAAAGAGAAATTCTCATTTCATGAACAAGTGACCAAATCACATTGTTGTAGGCATCAGTATTGTATGTCCCGATTAAAAAGAAATGTTCAATTAGTAATCTTGGCGATTCTCTCATGTTCCAAGAATTGTTAAACCATAGACTTAATTCATTGATCCCTCCTTGAGCGAAAAGTAATTTACACCCAATCGCAAGACAAACAGAAAACAGATATGGAAGATAGATCCGGCACACTCGCCTAATTACATATTCTCCGTAACGAAAAGAACTGCTTTCATAAAACGGAAGAGCTAATACAAAACCGCTTAAAACAAAAAACAAAACAACCGACTCGTTGCCGCTGCTAAAAAATAACCGTAGCGGACTTTCTTTTAACACGTACATTAGGAAAGAAGAATGAATTTGATAGCTGTATTCACTGAAACTTGGGAAAATCATGAGGTAATGATTAATAACAACAAATAAAGCGGCCAATCCCCTTACAGAGTCAAGTTCTACGTAACGCTGTTTCATACAATCCCCTGTCTAAAATGTAGTAGCACAACGCGATTATTCTTTTAGATCACGTAATTCAGCTCGTTCATTCTCTTTCTGTATACTCGGCAAAACGTTCATTATAATGAATGAAAAATATGATAAATCGACAAATATTCTTAATAAAGAACAATTTGTAAGTGAAGTATAGCATAATATACCCTCCTCAAGAATAGATATTTCGACCTATTTTATTCTTTATAAAGAACAAAATATTATTTATTTTATATTTTTATGTACACAAAATGCACAAATATACGTTATAATGAACAAAAAACCTATAAGAAGAGGATGAACTGAATGTGATAGGGGAAAAGATTAAGAATTTGCGACTAAAAAAAGGCTATTCTATTACACGCTTGGCTGAGGAAGCCAATATTTCAAAATCGTATTTATCTCATTTAGAAAAAGGGCTAAATAATAATCCCTCTCTTCAAATGCTTGATAAAATTGCTTCTTCTCTTCATACAACAATTGACGATTTAATTGAAGGAGACATCAGCTGTCCGGCTCTAACTTCAAAGCCAGCCCTCAATCTAGAATGGCTACATTTAATTGAACGAGCCATTCAAGACGGCATGACCAAAGAAGAATTTATTGAATTTCAGTATTATTTAAAGTTCCGAAAAACAAACTGATAGATCCATTCATGAACGTTTAATTTTTTTGTTATAATCGACCTATTTCGACATCTTTTACAAATATTATTTTGTAAAATAACTGTATACTAAGAATACTATTACAAATTATCCAGATAAGGGCAAAACTATTGAAAAATAGTGACGCAAAGCTTCAGGTCTAAGGCCGCTTTCGGCTACGATAGCTGGGTTCCCTGGCAAAGGGTGGATGAATCGTAATGAAAAAAGAAAATGTACTGTCAATCGATCAAGAGTGGGTAAGTCTTATAGAAACAGCCCGCAATCTGGGTCTGACCATCGAAGAAGTCCGGAAATTTTTATCGGAGCTTAAGCGGAACTAACTGTAAAAAGCACGCTCAGATTAGAGCGTGCTTTTTACAGTTAATACTATTCTTCTAAAAGAAAGTGAAACACACTCCTATTAAATGCGAATTCCTTTTGGCTTGCGTTGATCAAACGTATAAATCTCCGTAAATCCGCACTGCTTCGCCATTTCAACCGCTTCTTTCATATGTGCTCCTACTGTTTCAGCGAAGTGTGAATCAGAGCCAATCGTTAAGATTTCTCCGCCTAAATCACGGTACAGCCCAACAACTTCCAGTGCCGGCAATGCTTCACCCAGCTTCCCTCTTATACCTGAAGTGTTAATTTCAATTCCAATATTACGATCAATTGCTTTTTTCAAAATATCGGCAAGAATGTCTTTGAATTGATGGAAGTCATATATGCCATATTGCTCAAACGCATAGCGCTTCATTAAATCTAAATGAGCCAACACGTCAATGTCCGCTTCGCTTACTAGCTTATACATTTCATTAAAATAAGCGCGGTAAATTGCTTCTTTATTGTTCAGCTCCAAATGTTTACGAAGCTTGATGTTATTAATGTTATGAACCGACCCTAAAATAAAATCAAAGTTCTCTTGCTTCATCGTTTCTTGATACTTCTCTTTTAAATAGTGCGGCTCGCAAATTTCAATTCCTTTTTTAATCACTAGCTGGCCTTGAAATTGATTTCTGCATTCCGCTAGTTCTCGTTCATATTTATCAAAATCCATATGACCATATGTTGGCGCTAATGGATTTAATGAAAAGTGCTCGGTAAAACAAATTTCGTTTATACCGTTTTTTACAGCCTGCTCGCACACTTCTTTCATGACTGCCTGTGAGTCAAATGAATTGTTCGTGTGATGATGGTAGTCTACTAGATACATAATTTAGTCACCTCTAGGTTTATTATACATCTCTCTTGCCCTTACTGCACATAGAGACCCTTTCCACCGCCTATCCCACCTTTTTTCGTTCATAAAAAGAATTTCCACTAAAAAAAGATATTTTTCCTCTTCCAGTAATCCTTCTTTTCTTATAAACTAACTTAATATAGCAGATGTTCTGACATAAAACTTGACAAACAACTTTTACTTACAAAAGAGAAAGGAAAGAAGAAATGCAGATTGAAAAAAGTTTTGCTCAAACAAAAAATCCCTTTCTGTCTTACTTAAGCTCTTATACTAAAAAGATGAAAGGAGAACTAAAAGAAGAACCAAAAATCAATTATAGAGATGCAGTCGTTTCTTCGATCGGAGGCTTAATTGCGATTATCATCAGCAGCGCGATTGCACTAGCGCTTGGTTATCCAATGGCGCTTGCTCCGATTGGCGCAAGCTGCGTACTTGTCTTCGGAGCTCACAAAGGTCCTTTATCACAGCCCCGCCACGTTCTTGGAGGGCACTTGCTCGCAACGGTTTCCGCACTTATTATTTGGAGTTTATTTCATCGAAGTCTAATCACCATAGCGATTGTGCTTGCTTTTGTTCTTATTTTAATGATTCTTACCAAAACCGTTCACCCTCCCGCTGCAGCTAGTGCGATTGTCGCCATTAACACTCAGGCAGGCTGGGGATACTTAGGTATTATTATGATTTGTGCATGTGTGGTTGTACTAATTTCTACCGTTTATAATAATTTATTTCAAGATCGGCAGTATCCCAGGTATTGGGTTTGAGTAAAAGCTTTGGAATTTTATATTCCAAAGCTTTTTTTGTTTTCATTTATTTCACTAATCAAACTATTTTGCGATTGAAACATCTTGTTTTAATTTTCAGAATTGTTTATACTCAAAACATCTTTGTTTTTTTAGAAAAGCAATGGAGGTGACTTTGCAGCACGGCCTATACATACTCAAGGGGGATTTTTATGTTGAGATTAACTGGAGTTTTACTAGTGGCAGTGGGGTTTCTATTTCGTTTAAACACGCTGCTTGTGATAACTGTTGCAGGCATCGTGACGGGCCTTGTATCAGGCTTATCACTGCATGAAGTAATCACGATGTTTGGACAGTTTTTTGTGGATAACCGCTATATGTCTATGGCTATTTTACTTACTCTTCCTATCTTCGGCGTGTTAGAAAAATACGGGTTAAAAGAACAAGCAGAAGTGCTGATCAAAAAAGCCAAAAACGCTTCTTCTGGAAATGTTTTACTTATATATCTTTTTATCCGTGAAATCTCAGCCGCAGTCGGCTTAAATATCGGAGGACATGCTCAATCCGTGCGTCCGTTAGTGGCACCGATGTCTGAAGGTGCGGCTCGTGCCAAATACGGAGAGCTTCCGCCTAAAGTAAAAGAAGATATTCGCGCCCACGCAGCGGCAGCTGAAAATACAGGCTGGTTTTTCGGAGAAGATATCTTTATCGCAACGGGTGGAATTCTTTTAATGAAAGGGTTCTTTGACTCTGTAGGTATTCACGTTGACGTCTGGGATATGGCGCTTTGGGGAATTCCAACGGCCATCGCAGCGCTGCTGATCAGCGCCATTCGCTTCCGTCAGTTAGACCGACGAATTCACAAAAAAATGGCGAAGCACCAACCAACATCATCTTCTAAGACGGAGGCGAGCTAAATGAAAAGCATCTTGACGCTTGATACGATTTACTACTTACTCGGTATTATTGTCGCTTTTATCGCGATTCGAATTGCACGTGACCCTAACCATCCTAACCGTTTAGGATCTTCTCTATTCTGGGCGCTTTTTTCCATTACGTTTTTATTTGGCAACGTGATTCCGCCTTTTTATGTAGGGTGTTTGGTCATTATCATGGTGCTGCTTGCTTCATTTAACCGCGTGACTAAATCCAATGAAGCGGAAACATCTGCTGAAGAACGAGTGGCTCACGCACAGCGATTAAAAAATAAAATCTTTTTACCAGCTTTATTTATTCCTATTTTTACGATTATCGGTACGCTTCTTTTTGGAAAAATTAAATTTGGAAACTGGGCATTAATCGACCCAGAAAAAGTCACGTTAATTTCACTGGCAATCGCAGCTGTCATTGCCTTTATCGCTTCAATGGGCGTCACTAAAGCCAAAATGGACGTACCTGTTAAAGAAGGAAGCCGCTTGCTTCAAGCAGTGGGGTGGGCCGTTATTTTACCGCAAATGCTGGCAGCTCTTGGCGGCATCTTTTCAAAATCAGGCGTTGGAACAGTAGTATCAGATATTGTAAGTGATGTACTTCCGACTAACTATGCGTTTGTGGCTGTGCTTGCTTACTGCTTGGGAATGCTGCTATTTACGATCGTCATGGGAAATGCCTTTGCTGCGTTTGCCGTTATTACTGGAGGTATTGGACTTCCGCTGATTGTACATATGCACGGAGGTAATCCAGCGATTATGGCAGCGCTCGGCATGTTTGCTGGCTACTGCGGAACACTTCTTACGCCAATGGCAGCCAACTTTAACATCGTACCTGCCATGCTGCTTGAATTAAAAGACAAAAACGCCGTGATTAAAGCTCAAGTGCCAATTGCTTTATCCGTGTTTGTAGTAAATACGCTATTAATGTACTACCTTGTATATCACTTTTAAAGGAGAGTAATGGAATGACAACTGTATTACTAACTGGCTTTGAACCATTTGAAGGTGAAAGTATTAATCCGTCGTTAGAAGCGGTAAAAGCTCTAGACGGCATAGCTGTTGAAGACTATCACATTATTGCTAAGCCTCTTCCCACTGTTTTTGGCGAATCAATCGCAAAGCTTCATACGTATATAGAAGAAATTAGCCCTTCTATCGTCATTTGCGTTGGACAAGCAGGCGGCCGAGAAGGAATTACGGTCGAACGCGTTGCTATTAACGTAGACGATGCGCGAATCCCTGACAACATCGGCCAGCAGCCGATTGATCGCCCTATTATCGAAAACGGCCCTGCCGCATACTTTTCGACACTGCCTATCAAAGCAGCTGTCGAAAACCTGCGCCAAGCTGGCATTCCAAGCAGTGTCTCGCAAACCGCTGGAACGTTTGTGTGTAACCATGTATTTTATGGGCTGATGAACATGATTCAAAACTGCTGTATTAAAGGCGGATTTGTTCATATTCCTTACCTTCCTGAACAAGCTGTGAATCATTCTGGGAAAGCGAGTATGTCTTTGGATTTGATTGTGGAGGGACTGCTTAGTGTGGTGAAGACGACGATTTTGGTTGAAGATGATATTGTAGTGTCGGGTGGAGCTACTCATTAATGCTAAAAACCAGTTCGTGTAGAGAACTGGTTTTTCTTTTTATACACGCGCAAATTTTTTATTTAATAAATTAATGGAAAGTATAAACAACCTCTCTTCTCAGTCGATATATAGTATGAACATATTTACCAAAGGCGTTCAATTAATTTTATCCCGTTTCAAAGCGGGACACTTCTTGCATACAAGGATGTAAGCCAAGAAGTAAAACTATTATATGGAGGTAAGGAAAATGAGAATTAATCACAACATTACAGCTTTAAACACGTACCGCCAGTACAACACAGCCAATAATGCACAAGCAAAATCTATGGAGAAATTATCTTCAGGTCAGCGCATTAACAACGCGGCTGATGATGCAGCGGGTCTTGCAATTTCTGAGAAGATGCGCGGGCAGATTCGCGGATTGGATCAGGCTTCTCGTAATGCTCAGGATGGAGTATCAATGATCCAAACTGGTGAAGGTGCATTAAATGAAACACACTCTATTTTACAACGTGTTCGTGAACTAGCTGTTCAATCAAGTAGTGACACTAACACTGCAGATGACAGAGCTGAAATTCAAAAAGAAGTGACAGATCTAATAAGTGAAGTAGATAGAATTGCTACTGATACAGAATTTAATACTCAAAAATTATTAGATGGTACAGGTGGAAATGCTGGGAAGTTCACTTTTCAGATTGGGGCGAATAAAGATCAAAAAATTGATGTAACGTTTGCTAAAATGGACTCAACTAGTTTAGGAGTTAACGCTATTGATTTAAGTGCAGATGCCGCTACATCTACTGCTGCAATTGATACAATCGATGCAGCAATTAAAAGTGTTTCAGATGAACGTGCTCAACTTGGTGCTAAACAAAATCGTTTGGATCACACGATTAACAACCTAAGCACATCATCAGAAAACCTAACAGCTGCAGAATCACGTATCCGTGACGTAGATTATGCTTTAGCTGCCTAAGCAGCCCTAAGCACAGTCGTCCTAGCTGGTAACGGCTAGTGAGCATAATTGGGTGAATTGCTGGAAACCCCTGAGAGCTTTTCTTACCACAGCGTAGTTGGAAACGACAGGCGTAACGGTTAAAAAAAGAAAAGATTGGGCAATCAGCAGCTAAGCTCCTGTGAGGAAACTCTGGAGAAAGTTCAACGACTAAGATAAACCGTCTAAGGCATCCTGCTACGACGATGAAATCTGTAGGGTAAAAATATGCTGTTCCGCTTATTTTCACCTGAAGTGCCCAACCCCTACTTTTTTCAGAGGGTGAAGATATAGTCTAGTCATTTGTGAAAGCAAATGTTCGCACGATGGCGAAAGAAATGATGGAACAAACAAAGAATTCAATTTTATCTCAAGCTTCTCAAGCTATGCTAAGTCAAGCTAACCAACAGCCGCAAAACGTACTTCAATTGTTACGTTAATTGGTATTTTAAAAGAGTCTCCGTTACGGAGACTCTTTTTTATCATGTGATCTTATTTATTTGTTCCTAACATATTAACGCTGTTGATTGATTAAATCATCTCTTCTCAACAAAAGCTTTCCTTCTCAGCAAACTTCCAAAACCTTTTCTGATAGTTTACAACGTTATCTACTGCTTGAAATAAAGCAGGTGGTGTATTTCTTTGCGGCAAAACGTGCGGATCTTTCCAGTTCACATCTACCCCGGTAAGTCCTTCAATAACTCCCATGGTGGCGATAGGAAGATATGCTAGGTTATATCCTCCTTCTTGTGCTACAATGAGCCTTCCTTTGCAATATGATTCTGCTAATTCTCGCATTTTGTTTGCCATATATTTAAATCCTTCTCTTGTTACCATTAAACGAGAGATAGGATCCAAAGCATTTGCATCTTGGCCCGCTGATACTATGATAAGCTCAGGCTCAAATTGGCTAATAACTGGTGCAATGATAGATTCAAATACATATTGATAGCCTTCATTTCCAGTCAGAGAAGGTACTGGTATATTTATATTATATCCTTCCCCTTTTCCTTGTCCGACTTCGTGTACCTGACCAGATTCTAATGGAAAATATTCTGCCTCGTGAATAGAAATAACAAGTACGTCGTCACGTTCATAAAAGATGTCTTGCGTTCCATTTCCGTGATGAACATCCCAATCCAAGATAACAACTCTTTTTAACCCGTAATGTTCAATTGCATAAGCAGCGCCTACAGCCACATTGTTATAAAAACAAAAGCCCATTGCTTGGTCTGAAGACGCGTGGTGCCCTGGTGGACGTATTTGAGCATAGACTTTACTTATTGTTTCACTCTCCATTACCGTATCTACTGCTTTCATGACGGCGCCTGCGGATAGCCTCGCGATCCCTTCTGTTTCAGGAGACGCATAAGCTTCAGGTCCAATTTCCCTTGTTCCTGCTCTACATGCTTTTTGAACACGCTGGATATGATCTTTAGTATGGACCCGCAGTAAATCTCCATCCGTTGCTTCATAGGGTGATTGTCTAACTAAGTGCTTTGCTAAACCGCTTTTTTCAATCATTTCTTTAATCACAGTCATTCGATGCTTATTTTCAAACTCGTCACAAGGCTCTACTGTTTCTCCACCTTCAAATACATACTGAATCTTGCCGGTGTCATGGCGTAAAAATCGTTCATCCCAAATCCAGCTTGTTTTATGTAACATTCTGTTTGGCTCCTTTCTTTTCATACTAGAAATTAAGCTTATACATTTGAAGGCGTGCGGAATGCTTCTTTTTTTAATAATAATTCGTACGTATCTGGTCTTCTGTCACGCATGAACTGAAGCAAATTACGGGCCGAATCAATTTCTTTCAAATCAACTTCTTGAATCAAAATCCCTTCTTCATCCGTTAAAGATTGTAGAATTTCTCCCATCGGATTGCTTACAAAGCTACCTCCGTAAAAGGTCATCTCTTTTTCCGTTCCTACCCGGTTCACCGCAGCAACAAAGACTCCATTTGAAATCCCGTGTGCTGAAATAGCTTTTTCCCATACGGGACGAGTTGAAAGTTCAGGGTGATCAGGCTCTGAACCAATCGCAGAAGGATAAAATAGAATATCCGCTCCTTGCAGGGATAAAATCCGCGCTACTTCTGGGAACCACTCATCCCAGCATATTCCTACTCCAATTGTTCCGTATTTTGTTTCATATACAGGATATCCCGTATTTCCTGGAACAAAATAATATTTTTCATGATAGTTCGGCCCATCAGGAATATGGTTCTTTCTTGTAATTCCTAAGCAAGTTCCGTCTGCATCGAATACGGCTGCACTATTAAAATAAACGCCTCTAGCCGCTTTTTCATAAAAAGGAACAATTAATACAACTTTCAGCTCTGCTGCAAGGTCTGCCATTTCTTTTAATACGGAGCTCTCTGCTGGTATAGCCAGCTCATATCCTGCCGGTGAAACACTTTGAGGGAAATACTGAGCGTTAAATAGTTCTTGTAGACAAATAATTTGAGCTCCATTCGCTGCGGCTTCTTTAATTTTTGTGAACGTATAGTTAATATTAGCTTCAACGCTTTCTTCACACTCAACTTGAATAAGACCAACTTTTACTGTTTCTTTCATTTTGACCTCTCCTTTTATGTTAGAAATTTCAGATAATTAATAATGTACTCTATCAAGATATATGTTCAGTTTTGAGCTCGTTTGGCTCTGTTTTTTCATCAAAAGCAAATTGCGGCGGTGCTTTTGTAAAAAACGACGTCTTGTATACTAGATACATAAAGCCTATAACAACCCAAATGCTCCCTAACGAAATAGATTTTATATCTAAGCTTGTCCATAACCAAACTGTAAAGACCGCTCCAATAATGGGGCTGATTAAATAACGACATGTGCCTTTAAAATCTCTTTGTTTTCCGCGGATATAATAGTGGAAGATAACAGAGATATTTACAAATGTGAATGCAATCAACGCGCCAAAATTGATAAAGGAAGCAGCTGTAACGACGTCCATTGCAAGTGCACTTGATGAAAGTAACCCAATAAATACAACGTTTCGCGATGGTGTTTTATATTTTGGATGTATATATGCAAATAGTCTTTTAGGCAGCATGGATTCTCTGCCCATTGCATAAAGCAGCCGTGAAGCACTGGCGTGTGAAGAAATTCCTGATGCAATCGTTGAAGTAATAATTCCGGCAAGAAAGACGGATGAGAAGAGTGTTCCTCCAATATAAGCTGCTATTTCAAACGAAGCTGAATCTACAACTTTAAATGAATGGTAGTTTGGATAAACAAGCTGGGTAATGTACGAAACGAGTATAAAAAGTATTCCTCCTATAAATGCTACAAGAAAAATAGCCTTTGGTACATTTTTCTTTGGATCAACCGTTTCTTCAGAAAGCGTAGTCACAGCATCAAATCCAAGGAAAGATAAGCAAAGAATTGAAGCTCCTGCAAGAACAAAAGAAAAAGAAGCCTCTGAGTCGAAGAGCTGTAAAGAAGAAAAGAACAAAAGATCACTTTCTCCTTCTATCATTTTCTTAATCGATAAGATAACAAATAGAGCTGTTACAAGAAATTGAAAAAGAACAAGTATTCCGTTCACTTTTGCTGTCATTTGAATACCAAATACGTTTATACAAGTGATGATAACAATAAAAAGTAGAATCCAAAGAGACGATGGAATAGACGGAAACGCAGCTGATAAAAAAGTTCCCGCTAACAAAAAATTAATCATTGGTAAAAAAAGATAATCTAAAAGCACAGACCAGCCGACGAGAAATCCTATGTGAGGATTTATAGACTTTTGAGTGTACGTATAGGCAGAGCCTGATAAAGGATATTCTTTGGCCATATGCCCGTAGCTGTATGCGGTAAATAGCATCGCTGCAAGAGCAAGGGCATATGCTATAGAAACCATGCCATGCGTAGTTTGAGCCACCACTCCATATGTAGTAAAAACCGTCATTGGAGCCATATATGCAAGCCCTAAAATGACGAGTGATCGAAGCGTGAGCGTACGAACAAATGTAGCACTTGGCTTACCTTCCATCTTGTTTCCCCCATTCAACTAGTATAATTCTCATACACGCCCCCTTCTATTTTGACGCACATAAATGAATGACTATCATTCATTTATGGTTAATGTAATGGAAATTCATAAACAACAACAGAATTAATGAATGACTATCATTCATTATTCTTCTATTATAATCGATAACTTTTTCTTTGTCTTTACTTTTGTCAGAATTTTTAACATATTTAATTTAACTATATATTCTATTTTATAACTTCCACGACTATCATTTATCAATCATCACTTTACTGCATCCCATCTCCCTGTGTATATCAAGTCCAATAAATGGTTCATCAAATTTGGACGCTTCGAAAACATATTCAAGCTTAAAAAAGTGATGTCTCGACGAGACATCACTTTTTTTTATAAAAATCGCATTTTTAAATATTCTGCGGTTTTTTGATGAGCCGCTGGTTGACTGACAATATATCCTTGAATAAATGAACATGCTTGCTTTTGTAAAAAAGCCAGCTGTTCTTTTGTTTCAACGCCTTCTGCGATCACTTTCATGTTAAGGGCATTCGCTAAATACAAAATGCTTTGTGTAATAGCCTGCTGCTTTCCTTTATCAGTAGCGTGTTGAATAAACGTTTTGTCGATTTTTAACGTGTTAAATTCAAAGTCTTTTAAATGTGATAACGAAGAAAAGCCGGTGCCAAAATCATCTAAAGCAAACGTTACGCCGATTTTCTGTAATTCGTCCATCACTTTTTTTACGTGTTCTTCATACTGAATAATGGAGCTTTCCGTCACTTCAAATTCAATGAATGAAGGGTCGATGCTGTATCGGGCTAACGTTTGTTGAACGTGCTCTACAAATCCTCGTTTCAGCAAATGTTTAGACGAAACGTTAATCGAAACGGGCACGGTTTGTAATCCTTGATTTTTCCACTGCTGCAGCTGCTTGCACACATGCTCGATTACCCAGTCGCCGAGTTCGATAATTAAATGAGTTTCTTCTGCTAATGGAATAAAGTCTCCTGGTGATACGCGTCCCCATTCTGGATGATTCCAGCGAATTAACGCTTCGATGCTGTCAATCTCTCTGCTGTTTGTATGAACCTTTGGCTGATATTCAATAAAAAACTCATTTTGAAGAAGTGCGTTGCGCAGACCTTTTTCCAGATGATAGCTTTTATACGTCTCGCTGTCCATTAACGGTGAATACAGCTGCCAGTCGCTTCGCCCGATTTCTTTGGCACGGCGCATAGCAAGGTTGGCATTCGTTAATAGCATCTTCACATCTTCTCCGTCATGCGGGTAGATACTGATTCCGATACTGGCTGTGACATAGAGAGAAAAGTCGTCAATAGTAATTTCTTTTTCGATTTCTTGAAAAAGAGTAGCGGCTAGCTTTTGACATTCATTAATATGTGAAAGAGATAAAAAACAAATCGCAAGCTCGTCTTCTCCTGCTCTAGCTAGCATCACATCTGGCGTTACGAACTTTTTTAACCAATTGGCGATAGACTGTAGCAGGCGATCGCCTACGTCGTGTCCTAATGTGTTATTAATATGTTTGAAGCGATTCATTCCTAGATAAAAGACCGCTAATGAATCTTTTTCTTTTTTCATTTGCCGAATGAAATTTTTTAATTCTCCTTCAAACTTTCTTCGATTTGGCAAGTTTGTCACATGATCATGAGCCGCAAGATATTCAACTTGATCCATGTACTTTTTTTCTGCAGTGATATCTTCAACAATGCCGTCTATGCGTACCGACTTACCGTTCTCATCAAGTGTTGGAATGCATCGACCTTTTACCCATTTCATCTCACCCTTTTTTGTGTAGATCCGATACTGCTGACGAATCGTTTTTCCTTTTTGCAGCTGATGCTGCGCTTTTGCCACAGCAGGTTTATCTTCAGGGTGAATAAAGCTTTCCCACAGATTTCTATCTTCTAAAAATTTAATCGCATCTTCTCCGTAAATATTGCTAACACCACTCGAGCATACAATCACTTTATTACGCTGCACATCAACGGACCATATTCCAACAGCATCCAAATTATTATAAATCGTTTGAAACTGCTGTTCTTTTTGCTTTAATTCATTCGTAATCACTTTTGATTCGGTAATATCATGAACAACGCCAATCAGCTGTATGACGTTTCCTTGCTCATCTATTAGTGCATCCGCTTGCTCAAACACCGTACGTTCTTCACCGTTTGGCCGCACCAGCGCGTATTCAATTTTATAGCTTTCTCCCGTTGAAAGTGCCTCCATCACTGCTTTTTCTAACCTTTTTTGATCACAGCCGCTGATAAATTGAAGAACTTCTTTTAAAGAAGGAGTAAAGAACTGATTAGGGTTTAATCCGCAAATATTATACAGCTGAGGTGACCAATAGCTTTTATCTTCCCCTACGTCATAATACCAGCTTCCTACATTCGCAAGCTTTTGCTCCATTTTTAAATGCGTTTCTAATTTAGAAATGTGATTAGAGCGCTCCTGCTCTTTTGAATCATCTCGGCACACGGCATAGACTCCTGCTACTTGCTCACTTACGATAATAGGAATGAGAGTAATAGACAAAGGAAGTTCTTTTTTTGTGTGGTGATTAATCGTCGTCGAAAACTGAACTTTTTCCCCTTTTAAAGCACGTTGAAAAAGCTCTTGGGCTTGCTGTTGTTTCGTCTTATGTATAAAAGCTGTCAGCTGCTGGCTTTTTTGTTTATGCTCGTTTCCTGTTAGCTTGAAGGCTGCTTCGTTGCTAAACATGATATCCCCTTCACAGTTGATAAAAAAAATACCTTCACTGTATTCTTTTAAAAGCTGCGTATTCAAACGATCAAGATGGTTTATGATCATGATCGGCTGCTCCTTCTCCGTGTTTTTATCTGGCAAGGTCTCATGCTGCCTCCTTTTATCTATTTCTTCTATACTAGTAGAATAAGTTACATTTGACATATATTTTACCCTACTTTCCCCAAATGAGGAACATCTCAGGTAAAGATAGCTGAAAACGTTTTTAAAGCCTTTTTCATTTAGTAAAATAAAACATATAAAGGAGGGATAACGTGACTCAAAGTGCTAAAAAACATGATTTATTTTCTAGAGGTTCCTTTCAAACCGCTGCTTTTCTGCTTCTTTTCTCGCCTCTTTTTACTCGTTTGTTTCAGCAGAACGTCTGGGCGTATATAACAGTCGCTTCTATCATTATTCTTTTTAATTTCATTACCGAGTGTATTCTAGTAAAAAGAATCAGCTCTGTGCATCAAAAATACACTGCTTTTTTCCAAACGATTTGTCTGCCTGTGAATATACTTCTGCTATGTTTCTTTTACTATGTTACGTAAAAAAGCATCTATCCAATTGATAGATGCTTTTTTCATATTATGACTTTTTCAAAAGGCTCGATACATGCTTGGCTACAATCGATCCTTGACCGGCTGAAGAGCTGATACTAGAAAACAAAGGAGTCGTGCAGGCGTCTCCGATTGCGTAAATAGATGGATTGCTGCTTTGATGCACTTCATTGATGACGATGAGCCCGCTTTGTGTAGTGGTGACTTTTTCTTTAATAAGTTCAACATTGGGTGCTACGCCTAGTCTGATCAGCACTGCGTCTACCAATAAATTCTCGCATTCACTGTTTTTACTTTTTAAATCGATCGATGTGACGTGATTTTTCCCGTGGATAGCCGTCACTTCGGTATCTGTCATCACTTTAACACCGGGGTCGGAAAGAACTTTTTCAACGTATTGCTCTCTTGCTTTAAAATGTGTAGAACGATGAATCAGATATACTTCTTTTGCTTTTGATGCTAAAAGATGTGCTCCTTCAAACGCCCGGTCTCCTCCGCCAATGAAAGCAACCCTTTTACCTTTTAGCCGTTCTCCGTCTGCTGAAGCTGAATACACTTCTCCTCGGTCAATCATTTGCTGCTCACCCGGCACTCCGAGCTTTCGCTGACTAGAGCCCGTTGCTAAAATAAGATACGTATAGCCAATTTCTTTTTCTGTTTCTTGCTGCTTTACTTTTACTGTTTTAGAACGTTCATCAATGGAAATTACTTTTGTATTCGCTTCATATAAGCAGTCCATATCGATAAAATGCTGAACCATTTTACGCTGCATTTCGATTCCATTTTCCGCTTGTATTCCGGGATAATCAATAATTTCATTATAAATCGCAAACAGCTGTCCGCCTAACTGTGCCTGTTCTTCAAGAAGCAAGCACTCAACGCCTAGCCTTTTACACCACACGGCAGCAGAGATACCAGCGGGCCCTCCGCCAATAATCAGTACGTCAACGTGTTGCATACAGCTCACCTCGCTTCTGCTTCTCAGCTTATATGGCTTTTTGTTTCTTTACATTTGTCGCTGTAAAAGAGATAAAAATTCTCCTCGAACCTCTGGTTTTTCCATAAACATTCCTCGAACAGATGAAGTGGCTGTAGAAGCTGAAGATTTTTTAATTCCTCTTCCGCACATGCACATATGCTTTGCTTCAATAATCACCATGACTCCTTTTGGCTCTAACACTTCTTCGATTGCATCTGCAATTTCATTTGTTAGACGTTCTTGAACTTGAAATCTTTTTGCATATCCTTCTACCGTACGAGCAATTTTAGATAGACCTGTAATTTTTTTATCCGGTATATACCCAACGTGCGCAACGCCAAAGAACGGCGCAAAGTGATGTTCACACATTGAATGAAACTCAATGTCTCGTATTAACACCAGTTCGTTGTGATTCACATCAAATGTTTTTTCCAAATGAGCTTTCGGGTCTTCTCGGTAGCCTTCCGTGTATTCTAAAAACGCCTTTAACACGCGGTACGGCGTCTCTTCAAGGCCGTCTCTTTCCGGATTATCTCCGCATAAATCAATCAGTTCTTTCACCGCATTCATAAATGTGTCAGCTTGACCGATTTTTTTATCTATTTCAGTTGAATTTGTTCCTAGTGTTTCTAAAAATTTTTGAGCAATTAAATTTTGTGTACTAAGTGCCATCTCTTTATGTCCTCTTCCCTTTTCTTAGTAAGTTTATTTTCAAATGATGGTTTTGTTTCAGCTATTTAAAAACGCTGCTTCAAAATCTTCCGCAGCAAGAGGCTTGCTAAACAAGTATCCCTGCATATGATCACAGCCATTTTCCATTAAAAACGCTTTTTGATATTCTTCTTCCACACCTTCTGCGATCACCTGCAGCTTTAAGCTTTGAGATAAGCTGATAATCGCCTGCGCAATTTCACTATTGCTGTAATCTTCTTGAATATCCTGGATAAAAGACCGGTCGATTTTCAAACAATCGATTGGTAATTTTTTTAAATAACTCAATGAAGAATATCCGGTTCCAAAATCATCGATAGAAATTGATATACCATATTTCTTTAACAGATGTAAAGCTTTAATCGTTTCTTCCGCGTTCATCAGCAATGTACTTTCCGTAATTTCCATTTCAAACCATGTGGGATCAAATTTATGGAGCGAAAGAAATTGCTGTATTTCATTAACCAACACAATCGGATCTTGAAACTGCCGCGGAGAAAAGTTAACCGCTAGCGTCAATTTTTCGCTTCGGTCCTTGTTCCATTTGCTGACTTGAAAACAAGCTTTTCTCATGACAACTTCCCATAGAGACTGAATCAAACCAGTTTCTTCTGCTATAGGGATAAATACTTCCGGAGAAACAAATCCAAGCTCTGCGTCATTCCAGCGAACTAATGCTTCTACGCCGGTGATTACATTGCGATGCGCTTCTATTTTCGGCTGATAGTAAACGTCAATGTCACCTTTTTGAATTGCTTTTCGCAAGCGCGTTTCGATGTGAACTTTCTCAGCTTGTTTTTGATTTAACGAATCATGATAAATACTTACTTTGCTGCCGCCTTGTCTTTTTGAAGCATACATGGCGACATCTGCATACGTAATAAGCGTGTCCAAATTCGTAGAGTGCTCCGGATAAAAGCTTAGCCCGCTGCTGATACTGACGAAAACTTCATCATTGTCAATGTAGCAGGGCTGTTGAACATACGCAATGATCTTCTCGGTGATACCTTTAACTTCTTCCTGCGTAAAATCACTGAATAAAATGACAAACTCGTCTCCTCCTTGCCTTGTAAGAAAGCTGTTAGCAGGAGGCAGACATTCTTTAATACGGTTGGCTATCAGCTGTATAAGCTGATCTCCTTTTGAATGCCCTAGCGTATCATTAATATCTTTAAACCGGTCTATATCCATAAATAACACGGCTACGTGACGAATGGACTTTTCCTTCGACTCAATTAAGCGCCTGTTTAATTCTTCTTTAAAATATCTTCTGTTTGGCAACCCTGTCAAAAAGTCGTGGTAGGCATGGTACTCACTTTCTTCCTGACTTTTCTTTAAATCGTCCACATATGTTTTTAAAAAGTGAGAAAGGTGGTTGATGTTTTCTACAAGTCCTCCCAGCTCATCTTTTCTTCTTACATTCAGCACCTTGCCAAAATTGCCTTTGGCGATTTGATTTACGTGTTCCATAATATGTTTAATCGGCCGTGTAATGGATGTAGAGAAGACAAAGCTGACAATAAGGACAATAAAGATAAACGGAAGAGACAGCAGTAAATGTTTGATTAATTCTTGCTGCAGCTCTTTTTCAATAAGCCCGTAGTCATACACTACCCCTATTACGTAAGCTGGAGAGTTTTTTTCTTTAATCGGTACCAATGTTTTTAATACTTTTTTATGGTTGATTTCAGCAGTATAGCTTTGTGATTTCCCTGTTTTTAAGGCCTTTTGAATAGACTTTTTATCACGTTCGGTATTTCGATACGTGTAGGTACCGTACCAAATTGGCTGATCTTTTATTTTAATATATTTATTGCCGTTTAAATATACGTTTTGATTTCTTTTTCCGAAATTTTTCGGGTTAAAAGCCGTTAGTTCAAGAACGCCTTCAAGATTTTCCGTAAAACGGTCCATCACGTTCGTAGGGCCAAACCTTTTTTCAAAATCGAGGACGTGCTGATCCCGGAAATAAGGATCAACAATATAATTAGTAGACCCATCGTAATAATAACCCCATTTATCAATGTGATTAGGATTACTAGAAGCTACCTCAATCGGCCCGCTCCAATAGTGAGGTAAAGTCAATCCTTTTGTTGTCGTGACCGGCTGCTGAGAAAGCAGCTGCTGAAAAGATGTATACCAATAGCCCCACTCTTTTGTAGACATATTGATTTCTTTAGGGTCAGAAGATTTTACGCCTATAATATCACCTTCTACGGGTGCTAATAACGTAATATGAGATACCATCAGTTTTTTAGCCAATTGCTTTAACTCGTCATTGCTGACGTCTCGGTAATCAGCAGGCAAAGACTGTTGAATCGCAATTGAAGCCGTTCGTAATTCTTGTCCCATTCGATCTTCCATATAGGAAGCACTATTTTTGGAATTTTCGACTTCGTATGCAATTTCTTCTGTGACCAGCGTGATTTCCCTTTGGTTAAACTCTGTTAATCTATTTTTTGATCGAATGTAGTGCAAGGTGTTATTCGCTAGTAGAATACACAATACCAGCAAAGTAAAGAATACGGACAACTTTTTCTTTATCGACACTAGTGATGGCCTCCTGTTTAAAGAACTGATCCGACAGTTTTAAAACTCGCCTGTATGCTCTAGCTTTACATCGGATACTATTCTTCAATTTCCACAAAAAGAGAATGAACTCATACAAAAAACCAACCGCTTTGGTTGGCTCTATTCTTAACTAATCATAAAACATATTAAATACATACTTTTATTTACATGGGTAGAACAAATTTGTATTACTATAATATTTTAACTGCTTTTGTGAAAATATCAATGCGTAAAATTTAACTTTCTTTATCCCTGACGCTACTTCTTAAACTTCTTCAAAATTCGGTGATACCAGTAAATTCCGGCTCCCGTTAGTAAAATAATCGTTCCCCACTGATGCGGTAAAAACTTCAGCAGCCATATGGACATGATAATAGTCGCTACTGTTAAGCTACTCAGCCACTGTTCTCGGCTTAGCTTTTTCTTATTCATCACTACCGCCACATAACCAATGGGCGGTGCAAAAAAACACAGAAGCATCAGAAATTTTTCTGAACGGTACCAAGGCTGTTTTTTCATTTTCGCTTACTTCCATCTCTTCTATTTTAAATAAACTGATAGCCAAACGTCACAATGATTCCTGTCCAAAACATCGAGAGCGACGACATTAACTCGGCCCCATTATAGGAATACATTATTATGTTCACAAAAAGCAAGAATAAAAGAATATAAAAACCTACCGACACAGCTTTATTCCAATTTTGATGCTCCTGCTTAGAAGCATCTTTAAACAACTTCATCAAAACTCTCCTTTTACATCTGATACATCACTTGTCCATTTAGGAATTCTATATTTATGTTAGCATATTGGGTAGTTTTGGAAAATAGATAAAGAGAATTCTATAAAAAATCCATAATCAATAACATTAGAACTATAAAAAGATAATAAATGTAAATAAATAATTCTTTTTAACTATTATTTTCCACACAAAACGCCCATATTAGTATACAATAATCTCAAAATATGTTTTTAAAGGAGATAAAAGGATGACAGCAACTCATAATCAGCTAACAAACGCTTTTCACCGTACACCGCACGATCAAAACACATTTCATTTTCTTGATGAAAAAGTAACGCTTCTTGTATCAGGTGAAGATACAAACGGAGCTTACGCCGTGGCACACGTAGTGAAACCAGCAAACCAAGGTCCCCCGCTTCACCTTCACGAATATGAAGATGAAACGTTTTACGTAAAGCGCGGCTCAATGATTTTTTACATAGGAGAAGAAATAATTGAAGCAAAAGCGGGCGATTATGTTTTTGCTCCTCGAGGTATTCAGCATCGCTTTGTGACCGGACCAGAAGAAACGGAATTTATCCTTACTGCTTCTCCAGCAGGCTTTGATTCATTCGTTAAAGAACTTGGTACTTCCGTTCCCGCAAATGCTCCTCTGCCGCAAGTCGGACCGCCTACTGAAGAAGAAATTATGAGTTTAGTTACCGTCTCTAAAAAATACGGCATTACCTATCCTGAAATTGAAAAAGAAATGAATAAAAAATAAACCAATACATAGAGATCTGCGCTTTACCGGGCGGGTCTTTTTTCTATTTTGATTTCAATTTAAATGTGGAATAATTTAACACACCCTTGTTCACACTATACTTATCTGTTTTTTATAAATACGTACCATTTTTATAGATAGGAGGAAAGCCAATTGAACGCAGAAAGCAAGCGTTTGACTTCAACTGAAATAACGAGTCTATGCGCGCAGTATCACCAGGATACGCTGGCGGTTTGTGTAGCGAAACACGTTCTTGCAACCGTGACAGATGCTGACATTCGGTCGCTGTTTGCCTTTTCGCTAAAGTTATCTGAAAAGCATATTGAGATACTGACTGCCATTTTTCGGGCCGAACATTTTCCGCTGCCGAATGGATTTACAGATGAAGATGTGGATTTGCACGCACCTCCTCTTTTTACAGACTCGTTTTGGCTGAAGTATCTTCACGACATGACGATTCATGGCTTGTCAGGATACGGTATTTCATTTAGCGTGTCAGTTCGCCGAGATATTCGAGATTATTATCATAAATGTAATTTAGATGCGATGGAAATCTACAATCGGTCGCTCGATTTGCTTTTAGCAAAAAATCTTTATGTGCCTGCTCCTTATTTTTTAAATCCGAAAAAACAAGAGCCGATCACAGATTTGTCTTACGCTCTTGATTTTGTCGGAAAGCAGCGTCTTTTAAACGCAAATGAAGCCGGTAATATTTATTTTAACTTACGCAAAAGCATGGCAACCAAAGCGCTTTTGATTGCCTTTAAACAAGTGAGCAAACGAAAAGATGTGAAGAAAGTAATGGAGACCGGTCTTGATGTGGCCCACAAGCATATTGAGCTTTATTCTTCCATTATGCACGAAGAAAACCTTCATACTCCTCCGCTTTTGGATAATGAAATCACAACGTCTACGCACGCGCCTTTTTCAGAAAAGCTGATGACGTTTCATGCAGGCGCAATGTTTAAGGTAGCCATTACTTACTACGCAACGGCAATGACCACAAGCATGAGGCTCGATATTGTCGGGCACTGTGAAGCGTGTATTTTACGAGACTTAAAAGTAGCGGGGCGCTGCAGTGAAGTGATGATTAAAAATGGGTGGATTGAAAAGCCGCCTGAAGCAAGTGATCGTAAGCAAATGTAAGTTTTTTCATAGCAGCTCTTGACCTGAAACGCGTTTCATACTCTATGCTGTATTTATTCCCATCAGCCGGCGTGACACGAACGGTGGCGTTACGGCTGATATGTTATCCATAAAAAAATCCGGTATGTTCACCGGATTTTTTGGTATGCTTACATATTCATTTCTTTTTTATACGCCACGTACGAATACAGATAAGGAACCGCCACGCACAGAACGATACTGCCCCACATGATAACTGACTTGTATCCATCTGGTAAAAAAGCGCTAATAAGAATTAGCAGTCCGCCGATAAAAAAGAGCTTTCCAGATAAACGATGCGTCTTTTTCCATACGGTTTCATTGCTCAATGTCCACGGTGTACGAATCCCCATAAAATAGTTCGAGCGCACGCGCTGCAAGTAGTTTCCGATAATGATAAAAACGAGTCCAGCCATAATCGGAGCAATGTACGCCATCGGCACGTTATAGCCCAGCCCCTGTAAAATAGTACTCATATTTACAAAAAAGAATAATAGCAGTACGGCGTTTAACACGATGTTATACGTTTTTGAAAAGTACTTATAATTTTCTTTACGCGGGTCAATTCGCGGAACAAATGCGATGATAAAATAAATTAGTACCATGATGCCTACTGTTAAGATCATTGCGTTGATCTTCGTTGCAAATCCGTCTGCTTCTCCATTTGCTCCCCAGTGAATGGGCATCGTAGCTGGTAGGTGTGGCAGTGCAATGAGCCATGCAACCAGTGTTAAAAGGGTAATGCCTAAAGGAAATACGTGCTTTTTCATTTAACTCTCTCCTTTCTGAAAGCTGAAAAACCAGCCGATTAAATCTTGAAAAACGGTTGTATTTAACGAATAAATCACAAACTGCCCTCTTTTTTCATCTTGAACGAGGTCCGCTTGCTTCAAGATTTTTAAATGATTTGAGATGCTTGGTTTGGTCATATTAAAATACTCGGAAATTTCTCCTGCGGTTAAATCCCGCTCTTTTAGCAGCTCTAAAATCTTTCTGCGAGTAGGATCCGCTAAGGCTTTAAACGTTTCATTCAATTGAAGTTCATCTCCATCGTATTTAAGTATTTAGATAATTACCTAAATATTAAACTATAAAATATACTATGTCAATATTTTGAAAAGAGAACATGTGCATTTGACTCATTTTTTTGTTTTTTCAAAACAGTCCATGCATACACACTGCGCCTCTTGATGTAGAAAAGCTTTAATTTCGGTCATGCCTCTTTTACTCGGATACTTCATCCGCATCCATACTTCTTCATTCGGCTGAATTTCTTTTTGACAAACAGAACACTGCTCTTTTGTTCCAAACATATTATCCCCTCCATTTCTTTATCTAACTATACGTTTTACTAGCCAAAAGTTTCATAAAAAAGAGGCTGGAACGTACCCAAATCAATTCCAGCTAAAGACAAACAAATGAGAGAATGAGCTGAGCCGCTTGTGACACCGCTGGTGATTTCCATGCAAGACTTCGCTTTCCGCGGGCGGACGGTGAGCCTCCTCGTCGCTTGTGCTCCTGCGGGGTCTCACCTGTTCCGCTTTTCCCGCAGGAGTCTTCGTCTTGCCCTCCAATCACCAACTAAAAGCAACTAGAGACATGAAACCTGCGTTCACTCTGCCAATAAAAAAATCCGAACGAGTCGGATTCTCTCTCAAGAATCTCAATTCATCGTTCGGATTTTTCTTCAACTAAACTACTTGTGTCCTAGCCTTTTTTAAACATTATAGCGGCGCTACGTCTTCCTGCTGTTTTTGCTGTATTCTTTGCTTTTTCGATTTTCTGAAATGAAGCAGTTCATATACAACCGGAATAACTACAAGCGTAAGAAGAGTCGCAACGGCCAATCCACCGATTACAACGACTGCAAGACTTTGAGAAACGAGGCTTCCGCTTTCGCTTTGTTTAAATAAAAGCGGCAGCATCGCACAAATCGTAGCAGCAGACGTCATGACGATTGGACGCATACGCGTAGCGGCTGCTTCGACAATGGCATCGCGCATAATCATTTTCTTTTCATTTTGCTTCACGCGGTCTAATAGTACAATGGCGTTGGTTACAACAATACCAATCAGCATCAGTGCTCCAAGTAAAGCCGTTACGTCTACTGGAATGCGGCTGATTAATAATCCTAAAACGGCACCGATTGCTGCAAGCGGAAGCGAAAATAAAATGGCAAACGGCGTGCGGATTGTTTTAAACGTAATCACCATAATTAAAAACACAATACCAATTGACACGAGCATTGTAATAAACAAGTCAGAGAAATCTTCTCCTTGCTGCGTGCTTGCTCCTCCAATTACAACGTCAACATCTTTTGAAATGGAGAGTCCTTTACTCTTACCGTCTCCAAAAATCGCTGTTTGGATGTTTTTATTAATCTCTGAAAGCTTTTCTGGATTGACATCTGCTGTTACTTGAATATATGGGTCTCCATTTTTATGAAACTGATTGGTCGGCTTTTCAACTTGCGTTAGTGAAGCCACTTTTGAAACAGGCGACGGTCCTGTCTCTGTCATAATAGAAATATCTTTTAGCTCTTTTGGTGACGTCGGATTTAAGACAGATTCAAGAAGTACGTTTGCTTGCTTGCCTTCTAAATCTATCGCTCCAATCGGCGTTTTGTTCAGCATAACGCCAAGCTGCTGCGCTACTTTCTGCGTATTCGCTTTTGTTGGATCTACGTCTAAAGAGTAAATCGTTTTCTTTTCGTCTTGGTTCGTAGAAACTTTGTCTACTCCTTTTATATCGCTAATTTCTTTCTTAATGCTGCTTGCCGTTTTTTCTAACTTGTTCATGTCGTTTCCAATTACATCAACGGTAATGGAAGTAGTGGAAGCTCCCATTAGTGAAGCAGCACTTACGCTAAGATCCCCTCCGTCATCATAAAGTTTCTTTTGATTTTGGATTCGTTTCATTAGCGAATCAGTATTTCCACTGTCTTTTACGATAATCGTATACGTAGCTTCAGTAGGCGAACCAACGTCTCCCCACTTGGCTCCTTCATCCGTATTACCAAGCTGCATATATACCTCTTTTACTTCTTTTTGAGCTAAAATATAGCGTTCAAGCTGCAGTGATTTTTCTTCTACAGTTTTAATTGGCGTGTTGTTTGGATAGCTTAACGTTGTGCTTACAAAGTCAGATGAAGAGTTATCAACCGCTCCTTTAGGCATCATTGTGTACGCGCCAATAGATCCGACAAATAAAAGCAGCGAAAGCAGCAGCACAACCCATTTATGATTAAGCGACCACGTAATGACCTTTGTAAAACGAACCGGCTGCTTGTGCTTGCGAAGTTTTTCATTTTTTAATAATCCCGCACTCATTAACGGTACAACCGTAAGCGCCACAATTAATGAAGACAGCAGTGAATACGTCAGCGTTAGAGCAAACGGAAGCATAAAGTCCTGAAGCCCTCCGTTTACAAGGCCGATTGGTAAAAAGACAGCTACTGTCGTTAACGTAGAAGCGGTAATAGCAGAGCCCACTTCTTTTGTTGCGTCAATAATTAAACCAAGCGAAAACTCTTCTTTTTGCATTTTTCGGAAGATGTTTTCAATAACAACGATACTATCATCTACCAACCTACCAATCGCTACCGCTACTCCTCCAAGCGTTAAAATATTGAGCGTTACGCCTGATTTAGACAGTAAGAACAGCGTAAAGCAAAGCGATAAAGGAATGGATACAATTGTGATAAACGTAGAGCGAACGCTGCGTAAAAACAGCATGATGACAACGGTCGCAAAAAGTGCGCCTAGCAACACTTCTTTCATCATGGAATGAACAGAGTTTTGTACGCTGTCCCCTGTTGCAAAAAATACAGAAGCATTCACATTGTTATAGTCTTTGTTAATTTGCTGAGACAGTTTTTTTACTTCTTTTGTAATGCTAACGGCGTTTGAGTGACTGTCTTTTGTAACAATAAGTAAAAGTGCATCTTTTCCGTTAATATGCGTCACGACGCCTTCAGGCTTTTTGACCTCTACTTTTGCAAGGTCGCCTAGCGTTACATTCGGTGCAACCGGCAGCTTTTTCACTTTGTCCAAGCTGTCAATTTTACCTGTTACATTGATGTTGCTCGACTTGTTATTAATGACTTTTTCTCCAACTGCAAGCGACGTGTTTTTCCCTTCTAACACGCTGATGACTTTATCAATCGTCACGTTCTTTTGTGACAATTTTTTATTATCAACTTTAATAGACACGTAGGAATCCGCTGTTCCATACGTTTGAACACTCGCAATGCCTTTAACGTCTTTATATTTAGGGATCAGTTTTTTTTCTGCAAGATCCAGGTTGTCTCTTGTTAATCCTTCTTTAAATGTAAGTGAAATATCTGCGATGGGAATCATAGAGGTATTTAATTGAATAACATTAGGCTTTGATACGCTGGCTGGAAGCTGCACCGAAGACAGCACTTCTTGGACGTTTGTTTTTGCTTCTTTCATATCCGTTTTGGATTCAAATGAAATATCGATTTTGGAATAGCCGTCTCCCGTCGTCGAATACACGTTACTTTTTCCTTTAACACCAGCTACCGCTTCTTCAATCGGTGACGTCACTTGTTTTTCCATCGAGTCTGCATCCGTTCCTTGCCCCATAACCACTACTGACACTTGAGGCTGATCAGCGGTCGGCAGGAACTCCATCGGAAGTGTAAAATAACTAATGACTCCTAAAGCTAAAATTAAAATAGACATAATGGTAATAGCCGCTTTGTTTTTGAACGACCATTTGGTGAGCCATGACATGAAATATCCCCTTTCACTTTTTCGTACAAACTCAGTCAAACATTTCTAAAATATGCTAAATGACTACTAAATTATACCTAATGTTTTTTGCCATTTAAAGACTTATTTTTGTAAAAAGTCCCATTATTTAAATTTAACATTCTTTACATATTCGTTTTGTTATATAACCTGCGTATAACCACGCAAAAAAAGACGCCGATACCCGGCGTCCCACATGTAGTAAGTGAAAGAAGAAGAAGAATATGCCTACGGTTTATCAGGCAATTCTATGACCTTATTTGGTTTCTTCCCGTTTTTTTATGAAATAAACATATTTAGCATAAATTCCCTCAACTAGCAGCTCGATTGTGCTTTGCTTCCGTATCGTTTTGAATTTTTAAGGAAGTTAATAACGCCACGATGCTTCCGGCAAAGCCAAATAAAAACAAGTGATGAATGCCCGCCATAAAGCTTCCGCCTGAAGTCAGCAAAGCACCCATAATGGTAACGCCGATTGCTGTTCCCATGTTTCTGCAAAACATAAAAAATGACGTTGAAATACCTCTTTCATGTCCGCCTACTAATTGCTGTACACCAATGACGCCAACCGTAGAAAGCAGTCCAAACGATAGTCCTTGTACAATCATGACGCAAAACACATAAAAGAAACCGTGACTTTCATTTAGCATAAGCAGCAGTGTTCCTGAGCCAACCAGCAGCACATTTCCAATTAACAACAGCTTTCTGTAGCCGTGTTTTAAAATCCATTTCCCCGCCGGCACGGACACAGACATCCATCCGACCGCTGTTCCTAACAGGGCTACTCCGCTCATAAACAGTGACAGATGCGCTACTCGCTGTAAAAATAACGGAATGTAGCTTGACGTCCCGAATAAAGCTACTGTCCCAATAAACGCATTGATATTAATCCATGACAGCGTTTTGTTTTGAAACATAGACAGCGGGACAATCGGAGAAGCATGTTTTCGTTCATGGAGATAAAAAATCACTAATAAAATAAGTCCCGCTACTGCATACACAACTCGGTTTTGTTCCACTACCGTAACGAGCAGCAGCGACGTAACGCCCGCTCCAAACAAAATGGCACCGATGTAATCGACTTTTGCTCTTTTCGGCTTATAGCTTTCTTGATAGGGCATTAACGTCAGAAATGAAACAATACATACGGGTAAATTAATAAAGAAAATCCATCTCCACGTTAAATAATCCACAAAAAAAGCGCCTAAAAGCGGAGCTAACACAGCTGATAATCCCCACATCGTTGTAAAGAGCGCCTGAATTTTCCCTCTTTTCTCTACAGGAAATAAGTCTCCGGCAATAATAGCGGGAAAGGCCACCATAAACCCGGCTCCTATTCCTTGAACCGCACGGAAAAGAACAAGCTGAATCATCGTATTCGCCACGCCGCAAAGCATCGAACCAATTAAAAAAGCAATAATTCCAAACCCAAATACTTTTTTGCGGCCAAATAAATCCGATAATCTCCCCGCTACCGGAGATAAAATCGTACTTGCAATCATGTACGAAGCAAACGACCACGCGTACAAATCAAACCTTCCAAGCTCTTTTGCAATAACGGGCATCGTCGTATTCATTATCGTTGAATCAAGCGAAGCCACTAGCATTGCCAGCACAATACTAACCATTACGGACGTTCTGCTTTTCATTTGACAATCTCCTTATCTGTATAATCTGAGCATTTAGTTTACTCCTGCTTGATAGATGTTGTCTAGATTTGTGCATAAAAAAGCAGATAAAAAGCTGAACTACAGCTTTTTATCTGCTTTTTTGACAAGGCCAGCTAACCCCCTGATTGTCAGCAATGTAAAACTAACACTTGCAAATGTATGAAAGATGGTCCACTTTTTCCATTTAAACAGATTGCTATTTCTCTCTAAATACCACTGGCTGATACTCATCGGAACGCTCCACATCAAGCTTTTTAGTAAGATTGCAGGAAGCTTATCTTCATAAGATTGTCTAACCCAAACCATACTTAGCAAAGGAAAAAACAGCAGATCATATAAAATATTAGTTGAAAAAATGCGAGGATACGGCCGAACAGGATATTTGATTCGATTCGTGTTTACAGCATAGGCATCTATAAGCGTGGCCAAAATCCCTTTTGCAAAAAAGACAATCAGCATTTCTTTAAATTTCGGTTTTTTTACAACAAAAGGAAAAAGAACTGCACACAACACAGTTAGCCCTTTTAGCAGTGTTCGTTCCATTTGTAACACTCTTTTCTTTGGGAATATCCATTAGTATGTACGATTACTGGCTAAAATAATAAGCAGGAATATAAAAAGCTTCTCACCGTAAAGGAGAAGCCTTTCTTTTCTTATTTTACATCTTCGCTTATCGGCTCTTGGTCAGACAGTTCTTTGTTTCGAGCCATAACCGCAAATCCAGCCATTACAATGATACTGCTTGAAATTCCGTACAGGATTGGCGTAGTAGAAGAAAGTCCTTCAATCAACAGACCTCCAAGTACTACTAGTGTACTAACAACAATCGCTGAAACTCCTGCTTTTGGATGAATGTCTTTCCAAAACAGCGACACAACAAACGGAACAAAAATCGCTCCTGATAAAATGGCATACGCAACGTCTAAAGCAACAAGCACGTCTTGAATCCAAAGAGCAAAAATAATAGCAAGCACGCCGACAATAAGTGTATTCACACGGGTTAAAATTAAATAGTTTTTCTCTGAAATATTTTTAAGCCACACTTTTTTAATAATATCATTACTAATCAGCGTAGAAGACGCAAGCAGCGTTCCTGAAGCAGTTGACATCAGCGCCGAACAAACGCCTGCCAGCACGAGACCTAATAACCCTTGAGGCAGAATTTGAACTGCAAGCGTCGCAAATATACTTTGACTGCTTTCTGCGTTTGGCAGCAGCAAATACGCACACATTCCAATTACACTTCCCGCAATCGCGTAGGCAATGCTGTACACACCTGCAAAAATGGAGCCGTTTCGCGCAATTTTTTCTGTTCGCGCCGTAAATACCCGCTGCCAAATATCTTGAGATACTGCCATACCAAGCGTATACAAGAGGAAATACTGAAAGATTTGACCGTATCCAATCGATGAAAAATCAAAATAAGATGATGGCAAATCTCCGGCAAGCGCTTTGAAACCTCCTGCTTCTGATACGCTCATTGGAAGCATAAATCCAAAAATCGCGACCGTCATCACAACAAACTGAATAATATCAGTGACCGTTACGCTCCACATTCCGCCTAAAATCGTGTAGAACAAAACAATCGAACCGCCAATTAGCATTGATGCCGTCATGTTCCAGCCAAGCAACGCATGAATGATCGTTCCCATTCCAATCACTTGAGTGACTGATACCATGAGTGTATAAATAGCGGCAACAACGGCGCTGATAATTTGCGCTTGAGCGTTATATCTTTTTCCTAGCAGCTCACTGATAGTGGTCACTTTCAACGACGAAATCCGCTTAATAAAAATCGTGCCAAGCGTAATGATTCCAAGTCCAATCATCGTCACGAACCAAATGCCAGACAGCCCGTGCTCGTAGCCAAGCTGAGCCGTTCCAATCGTTGACGCTCCTCCTAGAATAACGGCAGACAAACATCCTAAATACATGAACATCCCTAAGTTTCGCCCGGCTAAAATAAAATCTTCTGATGACTTTGCTTTTAACGAGCCAATGATACCAGCTACAACCAATACGCCAAAATAGACAAACATAACCGTCATATCCAGTCCGTTCATAACAGATTCCTCCTTATTATGGGTCAATCTATCTTTCATTGAAACAAAGAGCTTTCTAAAGCTTTAGATCACGTGAAGACTTGTGATTTCTGTCAATGCTTCGTCTAACACGCGAAGCCCGGCATCAATTTCTTCTTTTGTAATCGTTAAAGGAGGAATCATTCGAATTACTTCTCCGCTATTTCCGCAAAGGTAAAACAGCACCCCTTTTTCCAAACATTTGTCTAAAATCTCAAGAAGAAGGCTTCCGTCACCTTGCTTTGTTTTCGGATTAATAATTTCAATTCCAATCATTAGTCCTACTGAACGAATACTTCCGATAACTTCATGCTTCGCTTTCAAATGCTGAAGCTGATCCGCTGCATATTCCCCCATTGCTTTTGAGTTTTCAATCAGCTTTTCTTCTTTTAGTACGTCCAATGTCGCAAGCGCTGCTGAACAAGCGATTGGATTGCCTCCAAAAGTGGTTCCGTGTGTACCAATCGGCCACTTTTCCATTAGCTGCTTGGAAGCTACGGTAGCACTTAACGGAAGTCCTGATGCTATGCCTTTTGCGATCGCCATAATGTCAGGCGTCACGTCAAACGTCTGAGCTGCAAACCACTCGCCGGTGCGTCCAAAGCCGGTTTGCACTTCGTCAAAAATAAGCAGAATGCCGTGTCTGTCACACACTTCTCTTATTTTTTGCAGCCACGCTTTCGGAGGGATCACGTAGCCGCCTTCTCCAAGAACCGGCTCTACAATCATGCACGCTACTTCTTCCGGCGTTACTTGATGCTTAAACAAAGTGTCAAAATCTCTTTCCAGCTTTTCCACGCAGTAGATTTCCGGATCTTCTCCTTTTGGACACTGAGTCGCGTCTGCATAAGGCACTTGATACGTTAAGCCCGATGGCTGAAGAAATTTCCGGTATTTGCTTTTTGATGTTGTCACGCTAAGCGCTCCGAGAGAACGGCCGTGAAAGCAGCCCGTAAACGAAACCGTATAAGGTCTTTGCGTAACGTACTTTGCCAGTTTTAACGCTCCTTCTATTGCTTCGGTTCCGCTGTTGGCAAAGAAAAAGCAGTCCAATCCTCTTGGCAATACTGTTTTTAATTCTTCAGCAAGCTGTAAAATAGATTTGTACATAATCACACCTGACGGGCCGTGCATAAGATGATCGACGCTTTCTTTAATCGCTTGTACAATTTTAGGGTGACGATGACCTGTATTCGCTGTTGCAATACCTGATGTAAAATCTAAATACGTTTTTCCGTCCACTCCGTAGTAGTAGCAGCCCTCTGCTTTTACCACGGGTAAATTAGGGTGATCTTTCGCCATGCTTGGTGCTAGTAAATCTGGTAAACTGTTCATTAACTGTGTAAGTGATGCCTGCGTCATCTGACTTCCTCCTCGCAATCTATCAAGTAATGTGTTTGTACTTGTTTTACATGCAAAGAGCGTGCCAAAGACGTTAAAAAACGGAATGTTTTTTTAATTTTCTAACAACTGAAGGCTGACTGATTCCAAGTGCTTCCCCTATTTCTGTTGTCGTTTTATACTGTTTTTTTGCTTTTACTAATATCTCTTTTTCCAGCTCGTTTAACGCGTCGTTAAGCTTCATTTCCCCATGTTCTTCAACGTGTTGAATCCGTTTTTTTCTATGCAGAGAATGCGGCAAATGCTCCATTGTAATCAGCGTTTGTGAAGACACAACCACGGCGTGTTCAATCACATTGATTAACTCTCGTACGTTTCCTTTCCACTCATGTGCAAGTAGTGCGTCAATAACCGCATTATCAAACGTTCTTTTTCGGTTATATTTCTTTTCAAACTGCTCGGCAAAATGTGTGAGCAGCGGAAAAATATCTTCAGGGCGCTCGTTCAAAGATGGAATGGTAATCGGTACGACGCTTAAACGAAAATATAAATCTTCTCGAAATTCTTTTTCAGCAACGGCTTTTTCTAAATCTTTGTTCGTCGCTGCAATTAAGCGAAAGTCCACGGTTTTAGGCTTTCTTCCGCCAACGGAATAAAACTGTTTTTCTTGAATGAGCTTTAAAATTTTTACTTGATGCGCCGGTGACAGTTCTCCCACTTCATCTAAAAAAAGCGTACCTCCATCTGCTAATTCGGCCAGTCCCACCTTTCCATTTTTAGATGCACCGGTAAAAGCACCCGCTTCGTAGCCAAACAGTTCGGCCTCAAATAAATGATCTGGAATGGCCCCGCAGTTCACTTCAATAAACGGCCCTTTGCTTCTTGTACTTTTGTTATGTATTAGCTTAGCTACGTGCGTTTTTCCTACTCCTGACTGCCCTAAAAGTAAAATATTTACGTCTACGTTCGAAACGTGAACAGCCGTACGAAGAACGTGCTGCATCTTTTCGCTGTTGCATACAATTCCTTCTGTTGATAGATTTTGGTTCCGCAGCAGCATAAGCTCGCTCTTTACGCGCTGCATTTCGCCTTCCATCGCATCAAGATATGTTTTCATTTCCATAAGCTCCGTCACATCATGAGAATAGCTGACGATTCTTTTAATCTCTCCTTTTTCATCTTTGACAGGAATGCCTGTAACGAGCACTTGCTTGCCTTGTTTAGTTGTTTGTACAAGCGTAATTTTCTTCTTTGTTTCAAGTACAATTGGCGTAACGATTGGCGTAAACAACCCTTGTTTTTCAAGTTCATAAACAGACTTTCCCAGCAGTTTTTCAGCTTTTACGTCGTAAATATTTCCCGTTCCTTCATGTATTCGGACAATGATGCCTTTTTCATCCGTCACAAGCAAATCATCTTTTAATGAATGAAGGATCCACTGATTTTCATTCCATTCTGAATTCATGTATGCTCCCCGCTTTCTATTCATTTTTGAATAAAACACAATTCGTTTTTGAATAATGGCATTTATTTTTGAATAATCAATTTATTATATCACGAGGGCTTCTTTTTATTTTGAAACAGCGATTGAAATGAAGTTAAAAATGCATTAATATATTTTTATGAAGTTATAACTTCTTTTTAGGAGGCTATATGAATCCATCATTTCAAGAATTAATTAAACATAAATTTCCTGACCTTTCTCGCGGTCAAAAAAAAGTGGCGGAGTTTCTCGTTAATTTTACGGAAAAAGGCTCGCTGTACACGGCTGGGCAAATTGGCAAAGAAGCAGGTGTCAGTGAAACAACCGTTATTCGTCTAGCTTACGCACTTGGGTTAAATGGTTTTTCCGATTTACAGGAGCTAATGCGAAAAGAATGGCTTTCTTCTGCCGAATCAAAAGAAGCAGCTAGCAAGCCTGCAGCTGCTTCTGCAGCAGAAGAAAAGAAACCTTTTAATGAATGGCTTTCCCCTGTTGACGAAAAGGAATTATCTCAAGCTGCAGATGCGCTTATCAAAAGTGATCAAGTGTATATTGCAGGTTTCCGCGAATCTCATACGGCAGCTTACTGGCTGTATTATAAAATGAATCAGCTTCGCAATCATGTTCTTTTATCTTTTCCAACAGGATTTTTGCTTGAAACGCTATGCAATCTTACTAGTGAATCTGCTGTTGTTGTATTTTCACTGCCGCGCTATACAAAAGAAGCGCTTGAAGCAGCTCAGCAAGCTAAAAAACAAGGAGCGAAAGTAATTGCCATTACAGACCGCCGTCTGTCTCCGGTAGGTCAAATCGCTGATATCACGCTTTTAGCCGGCACAACCGAACATATTTTATCGCTTCTTGCCCTATCTCAAATTGTCATTAGCAGCATGCAAAAAAGAGATGAAAAAACGGCTGGAAAAAGACAGGAACACTTGGAAAAGCTCTATGCTGAGCAAAACATCTTTTTAGAATAGATAATAGAAAGGAAGTAAACATATGACTGAAGCTTTAACGATTCGTTCACTTACCACAACCACTGAACTAGAAGACGTACGCGCATTAGAAAGCCGCGTCTGGGGAGAAGAAGAAGCAACGCCCGTTCATCAAACCTTGACCGCTGTTAAAAACGGAGGTCTTGTTCTCGGTGCGTTTCTAAATGAAAAGCTGATTGGCTTTCAGTATAGTTTTCCAGGGTTTGACGGAAATTGCGTCTACTTATGTTCTCATATATTAGCAGTTGACCCTGCCTATCGCAGCATGGGTATCGGAGCTAAGCTTAAGTATGCTCAGAGACAGGAAAGTAAAAAAAAGGGTTATTCATATATCAGCTGGACGTATGATCCTCTAGAAAGCGCGAACGGGTATTTAAATATTGGAAAGCTTGGAGCCGTTTGTTCTACCTATATTGAAAACTGCTACGGAGACATGAATGATCCGTTAAATGCTGATTTGCCTTCTGATCGATTCGTTGTGGAATGGGCATCCACAGAAGATACGAAACGAGCTCAGCCTCTCCATACGCCAGATCAAATGATGGAGGCATCGCTTACTCAATGGACGTTAACGGATCAAGGGGTTCCTTCTGTTACAGGTATTGATGAAAGATGGTTGAATCGTGACTTCGTGTCTGTAGCTATTCCGGCTGCTTTTCAGCAAATGAAAGAAGTCTCTCCTTCTCTTGCATTAGACTGGCGTATGCGAACAAGACGCGTATTTCAAACGTGTTTTGCAAAAGGATTCCAAGTAACAGGTTTTATGAAGCATCCAGAGGGCAGCACGCCCGTTCATTTTTATATTTTAACGAAAAAAGAGGTGCAAAAATGAAGATCAAACGCGTTATTTTACGGCATTTAAAAATGGATTTACTTCATCCGTTTACGACAAGCCTTGGAAAAGAAGTGGATCGAGATTTTATTTTAGTAGAAATTCAAGACGAAGACGGACGATCCGGCTGGGCTGAATCCGTAGCGTGCGCGGATCCTTTTTATAAAGAAGAAACGCTCAAAACAAACTGGCACATCATGGAGGATTTTTTAATTCCTTTGCTTCAACAGAAAGAAATTCAGCATCCTGACGAAGTATCCCAACGCTTTGCTCATATTCGAGGCAATTACATGGCAAAAGCGGCGTTAGAAGGCGCAGTTTGGGATTTGTATGCGCGCAGGCAAAACCTCTCTCTATCTAAAGCGCTAGGAGGCAGTAAAAGTCAAATTGAAGTTGGTCTCAGCGTTGGCATTCAGCCTACGATTGACGAAACGCTTCGAAAAATTGAAGCCGGCTTGAATGAAGGATATAAGCGGATCAAAATTAAAATTAAGCCGGGCTGGGATCTTAACTTGACGCGCGCAGTTCGAAACGAGTTCCCTTCTATTCCCCTGATGGTTGATGCGAACTCTGCTTATACGCTTGCAGATGCTGATCACCTTGCTCAGCTTGATGAGTTTGATTTAATGATGATCGAACAGCCGTTGGCTCATGATGATTTAATTGATCACGCTGAACTGCAGGCCCGCATGCGCACGCCCATTTGCTTAGATGAAAGCATTCATTCAGCTGAAGACGTTCGAAAAGCTATTAAACTTGGAAGCACACAAATTATTAACATTAAAATTGGACGAGTAGGCGGACTAACAGAAGCCAAAAAAATTCATGACCTTTGTCAAACTCACGGTGTGCCCGTATGGTGCGGCGGTATGCTGGAATCAGGTATCGGACGAGCACATAATATTTCCATTACCACACTTGCCAATTTTACGCTTCCCGGAGATACAGCTGCATCCTCTAAATACTGGCCGCGTGATATCGTTCATCCGGAAATAACGGTCGACAACGGTATTATTTCCGTTCCTGATACACCAGGCATCGGCTACGAACCTGACCACGATCAGATAAAAGCGCTAACTTTATACGAAAAAGTCTATACTTGCTAATCTTGAACGGGCTGGAACAAAAGTATGTCAGCTGAAGGAAAATCCGAACGATGAATGGTTCGGATTTCTTTATTGATATGGTGAGCGCAGGTTTCATGTATATAGCGGCTTCTATCTGTACACGACGAAGACTCCTGCGGGACAAGCAGAAAGCAAAGGCTGGCATGGAAATCAACAGCACTTTAAAAAGCAATGCCTACTAGCTCCTTTATCCGATTGATTTCTCTTTAGATTGGATGGGTTTAGTTATGTCCCAGCCTCTTTTTTATAGGCTCCTCTCCCGAGGTGATACGTGCCTTGGCAAGATAAACAAACATATTAGCAAAAATGGTCTTATGCACAATCCTTCTAGTAATAAATGAATATAAATAGAGTGTAAGGGACATGCAAGGGTATATTCATTACAAATTTTAGAAGAAAGGAGCATACTGATGAATATTGAAATTGGAATTGCCATTTTCGTGTTTACAATGACAATGCTCGTCATTTTTTGGAGGCCAAACGGCATCAACGAAGCATGGCCGGCAGCCATAGGAGCAGCCATTATCCTGCTTACAGGAATTGTATCCAAATCAGACATCGTTGATATTTTCGGAAAGATAAGCGGCGCTTCTATCACCATTATTGCCACCATTGTCATGGCCGTCATATTAGAAAGTTTTGGATTCTTCCACTGGGCAGCTGCACGACTAGTGAGTTTATCCAAAGGCTCAGGGTACCGATTATATTGGTACATTCAACTGCTGTGCTTTTTAATGACTTTACTATTTAATAATGACGGCAGTATTTTAATTACCACTCCAATTTTAATTCTACTTTTGAAAAACCTTCAGCTAAAACCCCACCAGCAGATCCCCTACCTTTTAAGTGGAGCGCTTATTGCTACCGCTTCCAGCGCGCCTATAGGTGTAAGTAATATTGTCAATTTGATTGCCTTAAAAATTGTTCATATGTCGCTTTATATGCACACAGCGATGATGTTTGTACCGGCGACACTTGGTTTATTATTTATGTCTTGGCTCATGTATACGGTCGTAAAACGCCATTTGCCAAAAAAACTGCCGCATGCTTCAAAAGATATAGAAGAGAGTTTCTTTACGAAACAGTTTCACCCCTTAAAAGGAAGCATTTCTGTTGAAACAAAACGTAAACGCACACAATTTATGCTGAAAGTTTTATTATTTGTGTTTGTCATGCGCTGTCTCCTATTTGTCGCCTCTTATTTCGGCATACCAATCGAATTGGTTGCTGTACTGGGCTCACTGATCTTACTTATTTGGAGATGGTATCACTTACGTACAAACCCGATTGATATTTTAAAGAAAACCCCGTGGCACATTTTCGTTTTTGCATTTTCAATGTACGTTATTATTTACGGATTGCATAACGTAGGATTGACAGAGCTACTTGTAAAAATTTGCGAACCAATTGTGAATCGAGGGCTTTTTGAAGCAAGCTTTATCATGGGCGGACTTGTTTCCATTCTCTCTAACTTGTTTAACAATCACCCTGCCTTAATGGTCGGAACCATTACCTTGACTGAAATGGGGCTCGATCCTATTACTCTTAAAACCATTTATCTTGCTAATATTATTGGAAGTGATATGGGCTCGCTTTTATTGCCGATTGGAACACTGGCTTCTCTTATTTGGATGCATATTTTAAAAGAAAATCATATCAAAATAAAATGGAAAGATTATTTAAAAGTATCACTTATCGTTATCCCGCTTACCACCATCGTTACGCTTTTCCTCCTATTCTACTGGGTTCAGCTCATTTTTTCTTAATATTGATTTACAGGACGGATTGTACTCTTTTGAAGCTTACAGTCCGTCAGAAATAAACAAATGTCTCTCATAAAAATCCAATAGATTTTTCTATTGTTTTTTCATAGATACACATTCACCTAATAAAAACATTTTTTTACATTCACTAATTATTTAGAACAATTTAAAAAGAAAATCAATAAATATATTGAATCGAATTTCCTTCATGTGATAAGATATGGTTATATTGTTACTTTAACAATACATAGAGCGAATGAATTAGAAAATATGCAGTTGCATAGAACTTTCTAAACCCCACACGCAACATTTAGAGAGTGACATTCATTTTCTCAGTAACACCCATACCTTTCTGAAAAGAGTGAGTACATTAGACTTGCTCTTTTTATCTGTTTACTAGCAAGGTGCACTTCTTATGTAAGGCCTTGTTTTGCAATGAGACAACAAAAAAACAGGTAACTAAGCATGCCGCTTCTTACCTGTTTTTATATGCTAAAATGATAAAATCAAATTCTATCGCGCGAACGCTCTTTACGAAATTGATTTTAATTCTTCAATTAATTGAAAAAATTTCTCTTTGTTTCTTTCTTCTAATGTTTGATCGACTTCACGTAAAATTTGATCTCTTCTAAAATCTCGGATAGCCTTATTTAATACCATTTTAGCAAATATAGAATCGAGGATATCCATACGGATGGGCTGCGAGTCTGTCGGGTGCTTTTCGATATAAATCAACTCCTATCCTTTCCTCTATTATAACAAATTCTAGCAATGTATCAAAATTTCATTGAGATATGCGCTGTTGTGCAACGGCTTCGTATTCTGATTCTAGTTCTTGAAGCGTAAGCTCGTATAGCTGCTTATTTCCTTTTTTATAAACCCCTGCATCCAGCAATAAATCAATCATTGATGTTTTTTTACATTGTATGTGAGAGTAAGCTTGTTTTGTCATCGTTACACCGCCTATTTTACACTTGAAAATGAAATGATTTCTCTATCTTTCACGACCTTTCTTTATCATACAGCCCGTCCTTTAGCTTACTGTGAAGAAAATGTTAAATTTATGTAATAATGCATAAAAAGAGGCCGGGACATAACTAAATGAATCCAACCTAAAGACGAACAAATGAGATACATGAGCTGCACCGCTTATGACACCGCCGTTGATTTCCATGCAAGGCTTCGCCTTGCTCTTCAATCAACAGCTGGAAGGACGAAACAGATGAAGCTGTATTCACCATAAAAAAAACGAACCACTCATCAAACTAGTTGATCAATGGTTCGTTTTTCACTTGGGCTAAAATACTTTTGTCCCAGCCTATTAGTTCTTCTATTAAAAATCAAAATTGTCCGGATCTGGACCTACTCGGTGATTTTGATTTAATCCATCAATTTTGCTTACATCTTCAGCATCCAATTCAAAATCAAACACAGATGAATTTTCAACAATACGGTGCTCTTTTGTTGATTTTGGAATCGTTACAACTCCGTTTTGCAGATCCCATCGCAGAATGATTTGAGCAACTGATTTACCGTGTTTTTCAGCAATTTCTTTTAACACATCGTTATCTAGCAATTCTCCTTGCATAAGCGGAGACCATGCTTCTAGCTGAATATCGTGCTTTTGACAAAAAGCATGCAGCTCTTTTTGCGTCAAACGAGGATGATACTCAACTTGGTTAATAACAGGCTTAACGTCTGTATCTTTCATTAAGTCTTCTAAATGATGAATTTGAAAATTACTTACACCTACAGCTCTTACTTTTTCTTCTTTATAAAGCGTTTCTAATGCTTTCCACGCTGCTTTATACTTACCTTCTACCGGCCAGTGAATTAAGTATAGATCCAAATATTCTAAGCCAAGCTTTTGTAAGCTTGTTTCGTAAGCAGCGAGCGTCTCTTCATAGCCTAAATCTGCGTTCCAAACTTTTGATGTAACAAAAATGTCTTCGCGTGAAAGACCTGCTTCTTTTAGACCTTGGTGAATTCCTTCCCCTACACCTTCTTCGTTTCCATAAATAGCTGCCGTATCGATGCTGCGGTAGCCTTTGACGATAGCTGTTTTCACCGCGTTCACTAATTCAGGCCCTTCTTCTACTTTAAATACACCTAATCCAAACCACGGCATTTTGACTCCGTTATGAAGTGTTACTGTATCTTGCAAATGATTACTCATTATAAAAAACCTCCTGCTAATTTCTTTACATTTGTTATTATGAAACAGAAAAAAAGAAAAAGATAGAACCCACTTTAAAGTAAGTTAGGCACTTCAAAGTTCTAAGGTAACTTTTTAGTAACCTTCTATCCCACTTAAAAATCCCTAAAAAAAGAATCCTCCGCAGAGAATTCTTTTTTGTTTTTATTTAACGTTTATATTGACTGCTGAACTTGTATTTCCAGCGGCATCTTTTGCCGTCACAGCCAGCTTTACGCCTGCTTTTTGTTTTGGAATAGTGACTTTAAACTGTCCTTTGCTATCTGCTTTGCCCGATGCGATCAGTTTTGTACCACTTTTAATCATAACCACGGCATTCGCTTCCGTTTTTCCAGAGATAAACGTGGACAAAAACGTAACGGCATTCACTGCCGGAGGTGCCGGCGGGGTTGTGTCTTGCACTTTTACAATTTTATACGGGCTGTATCCTACTTTATTTTGCAGCACGGCCGTTACTTCTGTTCCTGCTTTTTGAGCAGGAATTTTCACGCTGAACTTGCCGTTTCCATCAATTTTTCCACTCGCAATAATTTTTCCGCCTACTTTAATATAAATAGACGCATTTTTTTCTCCTGTTCCCGTTACCGCTGTACTTTTTTCAGTAAGCGTATTAACGGTTGGAAGCGCTGGTTTTGTCTGTACGGCACTAACCGTTACAAACGTGTTGGAGCTGTAGTTATTAGCTGCATCTTTTGCAATAACAGCTAATTTTGTAGCAGCAGGCTGCTTTGGAATCTTGATGCTGAACGTTCCATCCGATTTTGCATTTCCTTTGCCAATTACTTTTTTATCAATTTTCACATGCACTTCTGCGCCCGCTTCTGTGCTTCCTGTTACGACTGTATCTTGATTGCTTACAGCGTTTACTTTTGGTGTAACGGGTGCTGTTTTATCCTGCACGATTACGGTTACAGCTGGACTTACCCCCGCTGTGTTTCCAGCCGTTACAGACAGTTTGCTTCCTGCTTTTTGTTTTGCAATCGAGATGCTGTATGTTCCTTTAGCATCTGCTTTACCAGCTGCAAGCTGAAGACTTCCGTTTTTAATGATAACCGCCGCGTTTGCTTCTGCTGTACCCGTAACGGCTGTACTTCGATCACTCACTTCATTAACTGTCGGTTTTACCGGAGCTTTTTGCTTTGCTGCAACGATTACAGTCGATTCAGAGCTGTTATTTCCTGCTGCATCTTTTGCTTGTACGCTTAGCTTTGTATTCGCTTTTTGCAGAGAAATGGCAACAGAAAACGCTCCGTTTGCACCTGCTTTAGCCGTTCCCGCATTTGTTGTTCCGACTTTTACAGTAACCGTCGCATTTGCTTCTGCTGTACCTGTAACTTTTGTATCTCGATCACTTACTGCGTTTACTTTTGGCGCAGCTGGTGCCGTTTTATCCTGTACGGTTATCGCAGTGGCTGAACTTGTTCCACCTGCATTTTGAGCCGTTACGGACAGCGTGCTTCCTGCTTTTTGTTTCGCAATTGAGATGCTGTAATTTCCTTTGGCATCTGCATTGCCTGCTGCAAGCTGAAGACTTCCGTTTTTAATGATAACCGTCGCATTTGCTTCAGCCGTTCCTTTAAGCATTGTGTCTTGATCACTTACTGCATTTACTTTTGGTGCAAGCGGTGCTTTTAACGTAGATTTAACCGCAAAAGAAGGAGCTTGACTTTCGTTTCCTGCTTTATCTTTTGCACTTACCGCTATTGTTGTTCCACCTATTTGTACTGGAATTGAAACAGTAAATGTACCGTTACCATCCGCTACTGCAGAGAACGTTGCAACGCCTGCTTTTACCGTCACGGCGGCGTTTGCTTCTGTTACGCCTGTTACGGTCGTATCTTGGTCACTTACTTCATTTACAATTGGAACAGAAGGCGGCGTTTGATCGGTTACGGTCACTACTGTGGCCGTGCTTTCATTTTGAGCTGCATCTTTAGACGTTACCGATACTTTTGTATCTGCTGGCTGCTTGGCAATCGTAATTGTAAATTTTCCAGCTTCGTCAGCAAGACCCGTTCCAATTACTTCATTTTCCACTTTTGCAATAACAGAAGCATTTGGGTCTGTCACGCCCGTAAGCGATGTTTGATTGTCTCCTAGTGCATTAACTGAAGGTGCATCAGGCGCAACCGTATCTTTTGGTGCTTCTTGCTCCTGCTCTTTTCGCGGATATTTAGTTGTATAAAAACTTAAAAGAGTAGTGGTTGGATAATAAAAATCTAAAATTTCACGATAGTCTTTTCCTATGCTTGCCATTTTTTGAGCACCGTATTGACTCATTCCAACACCGTGTCCATTTCCTTTACCATTAAAAGTTGTTGATGTACTTGTTTCATTTGTTTCCGTTACAAGCAGACTAAGCATCGCACGGCTGTTTAACATCGATTTTAGCTTCGCCGATGTTAAATCCTTTAATTCCAAATGATGAACCACTAGTTTTTGCGAACTGTCTACATCTCCTTTAACGAGGTAGTCCACTGTAATTGCACCTTTCGTCACACGGCCTCCTGATGAAGGAGCATAAAAGCTCACCTTTGGAATAGACGTAATTTTAATGGTTTTACCAGGATGCTTATTGGCTACTAACCATGACTTCAAATTATCCGTAACGGTTTTATCTTTTTCAGAAACCATATTCCACCAAGCGCTATAGTTAGCTAAATCTTTTCCTGTTAAATCAATTTGCGTTTTTTGAATAGCTAACGTCCACGGCGTCTGCTTATCGTATGGATCTTCTTTCACCGGGAAATAAGAAAGCTGAGTTCCTCCCCAGGCATTGCTGTTTGATTCGGTTCTTCCGCCGTTGCTTGATGAGAACACGGCGTTGATTAATTTATTGTTGTAGGTGACTACTTGTCCGAATGTCTGATCTACTGCTTGGTTTGTACTGTCATACCACGTATAGCCACCGTACACTTGATAGCTTACCGTGTCATTGATTACTTTTCCTGCATAGCTCATTGCGTATGTTCTTGCTGCTACCGCCTGAGTTTTTAAGGCTTGCAGATTCCAAGATGTATAGACCTCATTTGGCACAACGCCTTTTAAATAGTCTTCAATCGGCAGCGTATTAACAGGTCTGACGTACGTTCCTTTTTCATTTGTAAACGCAACGTCCCCTAAGTACTGTCTGCCGTTAATAGATACGGGATTTTTATAAAGAGACGGTGTAATTTCAAAGCTTGTAAATTCACCTAAGACAGTGCTTCCTTGTTTTAAAGTGACACCTTGAGTTGTTGCTGTTACCGTATACTCTGTATTTGCATTTAAGACCAAATCCGAGTTTTTAATAGTGTATAAATAAGACGGCTTAATTGTAATTGCATGATGATCTCCTAAATAGTTTACTAATTTTACAGACACAACTGGTTCTACCGTTTCAGCTTTCACGCTAGCAAGCGGCGTGAATTGAAACAGCAGTATGCTTAGTACTAAAGCAAATGCCGTTAACTTTCTCATCTTGTTCCCCCATTTTCATATACTGTCTAACGCATTTTAATATCACTTTCTATATCGACACAGTTCTATAAAAATTAAAGCATTTTACCTAGTTTTCTTTTCTGCTCGTCCATTTTTTTGTCGAAAAAACGCTTTTTTATATCATATGAAGGACAAAAAAAACGTGTGACATAAATCAATTGATTTAGTCACACGCTTTTATAGGTCTTTTCACCTTTTATTTTTTCATTTCTTCATATGCCACGATACCGTCTGCAACATGATTCATCAGCTTTGTAAGGTAAGCCTGATCAGACAGGTTCCGGTCTTCTTCTGGATTCGTCATATACCCCAGTTCAACTAGCGTTACGGGTACAGTCGACCAGTTAAATCCTGAAAGATCACTGCGATAGCGAATGCCGTCTGCTTCGACAAACTGATCTTTTTTCACCTCTGTCAGAATAGCTTGAGATGCCTGCAGACTGCTTTGATAAATAGACTTTGTATAGGAATTATCTTCTGCAGGAGTAAGCACAGAAAATCCTTTTACAGAAGCATTTTCAGAACCATCTGCATGTATACGTACGTGCAGATCAGCTTTTGAATTATTCGCAAGCTCCGCTCGTTCCCGGTTGCTGATATCTACATTATCAGAATTTCGAGTAAGCTTTACGGTTATTCCTTTTTCTTCGAGCAGCTGTTTTAATATCATAGAAGCTTCCAACGTCAGCTTGTATTCCGGCTTCTTGGTCACTACGCCTGATGTGCCTCCGGAAACCTTTATTTTTGTTTCTGCTGATCCTGGTCCGATTGGCTCTTTCTCCAGGTTAGCCTGAGATTGATGACCAGGGTCAATGTAGACTAAAAAAGAAGGAGGATCCGCTTTTTCAGGCATGTTGTTTTTTACATTTTTCACTTCATTACCTGCTTCATGAGGCTGTACTGCTTGGAACTGTGAGATCGGCTGCTTCACTCTTTCTCCCTGCGCATGAGCTTTTGGTACATTTCCGCTAACGACGGCTTTCTCTGTTTGACCTTTCATCATAAAGAAAAATGAGAGTACTGCTACTATTGCAACAATACCTATTCCATAACTCCATACTAAGCGCTTCATCTTCGCTCACCAGACTTTCGAATAGAGTGGGATATTCCTTATGTTAAAGTACAAAATGTGTTAACGTTATTATCTCATAGAATATGGATTTTTTTGTATAAAACGTTAAAAATAATATCGGCAATACGTTACGTATATACCAACAAAAAACAACACTACATAATGTAGTGTTGTTTTTTAAAAAAATGACGGATGGTTAAATCCGTTTTGCACCAATATAACGTGCTTTCCAGTAGCTGTTGCTAAGAGATGTAATCGTCACGCCTTTAGATGTAGAAGCTTGAAGAAACTGATTATTTCCTAAGTACACGCCTACATGTGAAGGACCTTTTTTATACGTTTGAAAGAAAACTAAATCTCCTTTTTGAAGCTTTGCTTTTGAAACGCTTGTCCCTACTCGATACATTTGTTCCGTTGTGCGCGGAAGTGTTTTTCCAGCTTTTTTGAAAATGTATTGAATAAATCCCGAGCAGTCAAAACCTTTTGTTGTTGTGCCTCCCCATTTATAAGGAACACCCATTAATTTTTTACCAGTAGCAATAGCCGTGTCCTTGTATGAATATGACGCTGCTTCTACTGTTTGAGCAGGTGCAATAAACGGACTGGCTCCGCTAAATAAGACTGCCGCTGCCGTTATAGACCCAATGATGGCTTTTTTCATTTTTCTCCTCCATTATGTAACCGAACGTTACGTTTCTATGAACTTATTTTTCAATATGTTCGGTTTAATTATAATGAAAAAAGCCTCAAAAACTATTACGCTATGATTAAATAATGTTACAAAATGGTTACTTAGGAATTTTTATCTTTAGATATGTATAAAAGAGGTTGAGACATACCTAAGTCAATCCAATTTACAGACGAATAAATGAGCTAGTATGAATCACTTGTTACTCGGCAGTTGATTTCCGTGCAAGACTTCGCTTTCCGCGGGCGGGCGCTGAGCCTCCTCGTCGCGTACGCTCCTGTGGGGTCTTACCTATTCCGCTTTTCCCGCAGGAGTCTTCATCTTGCCCTTCAATCAACCACTAGAAGCAACTACATAAACGAAAACTACGTTCACAATCACAATGAAAAAATCCGAACGAGTTGGGTTCTTAATCAAGAATCTCGATGCATCGTTCGGATTTTCCTTAAACTAAAACACTCTTGTCTCAGCCTTTTTTCTTTTACTTTTCTTTTTGCTGTTTCAAAATTAAGTCCTGTTTCGCTTTAGCATCATGATGCTGCGCTAATTCACGTGAAAATTCTTCATTTGCTTGATCCGGAGCAATTTTTAACTCTTTTGGTGTTTGAGGCAGTGACCCTTTGTTGTTATGTGATGATTTGTGATTATTTGCTCTTCCCATGTTGAGACCTCCTTGTATCAATCATTTGTTTTTCATCTTTAGTTACTATTCCCAACTTTTCAAAGCAAATTCAAACGAAAAAAGATCCGAACGAATAATCGTTCGGATCTTTCTTCAACTACAATGCTTTTGTCCCACACTCTTTGTTGTTACGATACTTTTTTTGTTACTTCGTTAATATAAGCTTTCTTGTGTTCGTCGTTAAATTGTCCTTCCCACTTCGAAATCACGATTGCGCCAAGTGAGTTTCCAATTACATTTACCGCTGTACGTCCCATATCTAACAAACGATCGATTCCAGCGATAAATGCAAGCCCTTCTACCGGAAGTCCTACAGATCCAAGCGTTGCAAGCAGTACAACAAACGATACGCCCGGAACTCCTGCAATTCCTTTAGATGTAACCATTAAAATTAATATCAGTGAAATTTGCTGTGTGATGCTCATATCAATACCGTACATTTGCGCGATAAAAATCGCAGCAAGCGCTTGATAAAGAGTAGATCCGTCTAAGTTAAATGAATATCCCGTCGGAATAACAAAAGATGTAATGGCTTTAGGACATCCGAACTTTTCCATTTTCGCAATAATACGCGGTAATACTGTTTCTGAACTTGCAGTTGAAAATGCTAATAGCAATTCATCTTTTAGCACTTTTAATAAGTGGAAGATGTTAACGCCAGCCCATTTAGCTACAAGTCCTAGCACAACTAATACAAAGAAAATCATTGTGCCGTAAGCAACAATTACAAGCTTACTAAGCGGAATCAGAGACGCTAGTCCAAATTTTGATACCGTTACACCGATTAATGCAAATACGCCAAACGGTGCAAACTTCATAACTAAATTCGTTACCCAAAACATCGCTTCTGCCGTGCCTTCAAAAAATCTTAAAACCGGCTTGCCTTTTTCACCGATTGATGCAATTCCAAGTCCAAATAGGACCGAGAAGAAAATAATTGGCAGCATGTCGCCTGCAGCAATTGACTCAAATACATTCGTTGGAACGATGTGAACAAATGTTTCTACAAATCCTTTTTGCTCTGTAGCTTCTGCCGTTGATGTGTAGCTGCTGATATCTGATTTTTCAAGACCGCTGCGGTCCACACCAGTACCAGGGTGAAGCAAGTTAGCTGCTAATAAGCCTACAACAATAGCAACCGTTGTAATGATTTCAAAGTAAAGAATTGTTTTTCCGCCTAATTTACCAAGCTTCTTAATATCACCAACACCCGCAACGCCCACAATGATACTAGATATAACAATCGGCACCACGATCATTTTAATTAAATGAATGAATACGTCTCCAATTGGCTGCAGCACTTCAACTGCTTTAGGATTTCCGTAAAAAATAGCCCCTACAATAATACCTGCAATCAAACCAATTAAAATTTGTCCTGCTAATCCAAGCTTTTTGAACATATCTTTGCACCTTCCTTCTTTTTTCTAACAGCTCAAAGCTGTTTATTTGCACTTAATGTATTCAACAGATACAATTCCATTAAGAACTGTTTATTAAGTAGTTCTTTTATTCATAAGATTACATTATCATAGGCATCACAAAATCTAACAAAAACCTACTGAAACTAACAAAAAGTTTTTAGAAAATTACAAAATGAAAACGCTGTATTTTTTTTACTACAGCGTTTGTTTAACTTCATAATAGAGCATTTGGATAAATTTTTTTACGTTTATACGACTCGGAGTGCTGCTTTTTCCCGTGCCTTTTTCTATATCTCTCATGCGCTGATGCACCATTGAAAAATCGAAAAACTTAGAAGCATAATTTTCAAATTTAGGATTAAAGAAGTCAACCATGCCAAGAGAGGTCAAATGATTTAAAGACTGATAAATAGCTCTTCTTACTCGCTGCTCAGCTGCTTTCATTTCTTTTTGCAGCACGTCTTCTGAAAAAGATGAACCAAGCTTTCTCACGGTAATTTTCTCAAAAATTTCTTTGAGAGAAGGAAAATGCTGTTCATACATGGTGCTTTTTTCCGTTTGATGCAAGTAATTGATGATTTCAATCAAATCTTTACTTCCGCTTTCCCCTAAAATCCCAAGTTCTCTTAAAAGAAACCTGCAGGCTTCTGCCGGATCGCTTTCTTTTTTACCAAAAGAAGGCGTTTTTTGCTGATTTCCTACATTAAGTACGGTATTTAACGATTCTTGAATTTTCTCCATTGATTGTTGAACATGAATTCGTTCAATTACTTTTTGAATGACCATAAGCACTTCCATACGATTAAGCGGCTTCGTGATATAGTATTCAATGCCAAGCGAGTAGGCTTTTCCAATCAAATCTTTCGTTTCTACCTGTGACATCATAATAATTTTCCCTTTAAAACTATCCTTTATTTTGCGCACGGTTTCGATTCCGTCTTGAATCGGCATTAATAAATCAATAAATAAAATATCGATCTGCTGCAATAAAGAAACTTGATCATTTAACACGATCCCGTCTTCTCCTTCTCCTATAACCTCCCCTAGATCATTATCTTCAATAATTTCAGCTAACATTGAACGAAAGACTTCGTCATCATCTATGATATAAAATCGCATATTAGTCCTTATCCCCCATTAACGTAGAAATAGGTAAATCTATAGCAAATTGAACACCGGGGCTTGGAGACAGATTAACAAATTGAATATTCCCTCCCAGCTGCTCGGTCATTTGCTTAACGTAGACAAGCCCAAGACCCGTAGAAGGCGTTCCGTCCTTTGCATACTTGGATGTAAATCCCGCTTTAAAAATAAGACGTTCATGCCTTTTTTTCACTCCGGGACCGCTGTCTCTTACATACAATAAAATGCGGTCTTCTTCTCGACATACGTCGATAATAATCGCGCCTTCTTTTTCAATCGCTTCGACCGCATTCGTTACTAGGTTATTAATTAATGATAAAAACAAGTACACATGATAGCGAGGATGCTCTCCTAAAATCGAATATGAAAAATGAATATCTTTTGCTAACATCGCCGCATATTTTTCGTTGCTGCGCATCACGATTTGAAGCAGACTTTCGATTTCCATATACTCAGAAAATTCTTCTTTTGTAATGACCTTGGACAGCCCTGCTGATATCCGCTGGTTGTCTTTTTTAATATCATGTACTTCTCCTGCAATTTGTAATGCTTTTTGGCTAAAATCGTGCAGTGAAGTAAGCTGGTGGATATCCGCTTCGTGTAATTCTTCATACAAATCATACGACTTTTTCGTAATTCTCTCAGCGTCCTGCAGCGTTTTTTTCAAATGAATGGATTCCTCATATAAATTTGAAAGCACAACAAGCAGCTGATCATTTTTTTGAGAGATTTGTCGTTCTCTCAGCTGCCCCTCGTAAAGTTTGATCATGCTAAATAGGCATAAAACAAAGAAACTCCGAAAGACGCCTACAATAAAAATCTGCATGAACTCCGGAAACACAATATGATGATGAACCATTACATACATAAAAAACAATTCCATCCCGCCTGAAACCGTTTCGATGATGATGCTCCATATGCCAATAATCCACGGCTTTGAATGAAAATCGTTAATTTTAAACCAAGAAAAAGCAATGGCATAAACTAGATAATAAATCCCCGCTGAACACCTAATCTGCAAAGAATGCAGAAAATCAAATGATTCGTAGCTATACCAGTCAAGCCACATCCGAAAGCCCACTATAGCACTCGCAACTAAAATACCTGGTATAACAGGAGATACCTTTCTTAAAAGCAGCAGTGAAAAGAAAAAAATGGGCACAGCAAAGCTAACTCTATACGTATCATGAAAAGGATAATATTTAAGCTCTCCTGCTAGCGGCACAACGACTATCATCACCAGAATAAGGAAAACATCTTTTTTTACTACCGTATCAACTTTCATCGTTCACTTCCTGCACTTTTTGAACATAAGTATATAGTTTAGCAATCTAAAAGACAATCGCTCTTCCCCATATTTTTTACATTCCTACTTCCATTTATAAATATAGCCCATATATAAACAGTTATTTATTCTCTTTCATTATTCTCTGTAGTTTTTTAGATTTTCTTGTTTTATTTTGTAATTTTTGTTGTATAGTAGAAGTACCTTTTAAAATGTGAGGCTGTATCACAACTATTCAATTATTATTACATCACCTGATAGCTACACTAAAAAGGAAAACTATTATTTATAGGGGGAGCTTATTTTACAATGTGGATCATTACCGTTTACTCGAAAAACCAAAGTCCGACTATGTTTGAATTTGAATCAGAGGTAGAGGCGAAAAAGACATTTCAGGAGATTAAAGGGTGTAAGATCCTATCGGAAGTTATTTACTATAACGACCGAGTTCCCGCTTTAGCGTAAATCAGTTGATGTAGGAAATTTTACAAATTATCGGTTAAAAGCCACGTAAAGGGCCAAAGGATGATTCTATTCCTTTGGCTCTTTGCTGTTTGATTAGAAAAAATGAGACTGAAACATAATGAGATGAATCCAATCGAAAGACGAACAAACGGGAGACATGAGCTGAACTGCTTGTGACACCGCAGTTGATTTCCGTGCAAGACTTCGCTTTCCGCGGGCGGCCGCTGAGCCTCCTCGTCGCTTGAGCTCCTATGGGGTCTCACCTGTTCCGCTTTTCCCGCAGGAGTCTTCGTCTTGCCCTCCAATCAACTGCTAGAAGGGTCTAACGTTGACCTAACAAAAAAACGAACCCCTAATCAAACGTGTTGATTAATGGTTCGTTTTCCACTTCGTCTAACATACTTTTGTCCCAGCTTCGTTTTGCTTTGTGAGCATACTGACTGCCCACATTACGATAAAGTTGACAAGCAGAGCAATAAATCCGACATTGATATCCTTCATTTGCTGAGGCAGTGACGGAAATAACGTCCCAATAGTAGATCCGCTGATTGTAATATAGGCTACTACAATAATTCCAGCAACAATCCCCCACGCTGCTCCTTGTTTCGTTACAAAGTTATTTTTCTTCAAGCTGAAAAGCAGAGATGGAAACAGCTGTGTCATTAGGCTATAGCCCATTAAAATAATTGTTGACAGCGTCGTTCCTCCGTTTAGCGTAAAGTAAACAGAAATGAGAGCCACAACGGGTACAAAGCTTTTCGCTAAACGAGCAATACGCGCTTCGCTTGCTTGAGGAGCAAACGGTTTGTATATGTTTTTAGCCAGCAGCGTTGATGCACTCATTAACAGCATCGATCCCGGCACAAGCGCTGTCAGCAAACCCGCTCCTCCTATAATTCCAATAAACCAAGGATCAAAGGTTTGGATTGAGATCCGTAATAGGGCGAGATCCACGTCTCCTCCGCTTAAACCAGGAACTTTTAAAATAGCTGCAAATCCAACAAAAAATACAAAGAGCAGCATCAGCGTATAAAGAGGACTAATGATTGCATTTTTACGAAATACCTTTGCATTTTTCGCTGTATAGCTTGAACTAAACACCTGCGGCCACATATAAAACCCAAGTACTAGTAAAATAACGGTCGAAATAAACCACGAGACGCTTAATCCTTGCTCAGGAAACTTTAAAAATCCCGGCTTCGCTGTATTCACCGCTTCAAACATTGGCCCGTATCCTCCGTAATAATGAAAAGGTAAATAAATGCCTAAAAATCCAATTACAGCAAGCATCATAATGTCTTTAATAACGGCCGTCCATGCAGAACCGTGGATACCGGATATCATAACATACAGCGTTAAACTGATAGCTCCCATCCAAATGGCTGCCGGCATTGAAATGGCACCGTAGGATGCTTGTGATACAATAATCCCCAATCCTTTTAACTGCACAACGATAACAGGAATGACAGCAATCACTCCTACAGCAGCTACAAGCACACCAAGGTAAGGGCTTTTATATTTGCTTACAAAAAAATCAGGCTGCGAGACGAGCTTATGATCTCTTGCATACTTCCAAATAACAGGAAGAAGCCAGTATGATAAGACATATGATAAGCTAATATAAATTAACACATAAAGTGCAGGAGCTCCTTTTCCATAAGCCCATCCGCTTCCGCCTAGAAACGAAAATGTTGTATAGATTTCTCCGGCCATCAGCACAAACACTAAAACAGCCCCGAAACCGCGTCCGCCTACCGTCCACTGCTCCAAGTTCATATCCTTGCCTTTGGTTGATCGTATGCCAAGAAAAATAGCTGCCACTAAAAATAGTAAAATAATAATAAGTGCACTATTCATTCTTCTTCCCCTTCCCGATTTCTGGGATCAAGCTTGTACATAACCCCTAAAATAATGGACGTAAGCACCACCCATATCACCATCCAAAACATATTGAACGGCATACCGAGAACAAACGGAGTGACTCGGTTAACAAAAGGGAGAAAACCTAATATGCCTACGAACGGAAGGACAGACAAAATATAGATAAATTTCATGACTAAACTCCTCCGACTTTCTAAAACTAACTTCTTTATATTATCACATATTCCGTGTATTCAATGAAGGAATGCTTGCATTTAAGCTGAAATAATCTCCAAAAGATAAAATATTCTGTACTATTTTACAAAAATACTGTTTTAATTTTTCTGAATAAATAGTATAATTTCTTCTTATAGTTCGCAGGAGGTATCGTACAGATGAAAACAATAGAGAAAATCAGTACATTTGCAGGAAAAACATTTACGCTTTGGGTTATTTTAATTTCCGTTATTGCCTACTCATTCCCAGAGCATTTTGTATGGATTGGAAAGTACATCGTTCCGCTCTTAGGAATTGTCATGTTTGGAATGGGATTAACGCTGTCAGCGTCTGATTTCAGCGAAGTATTTCGAAGACCGAAAGAAGTAGCACTAGGCGTGGTGGGACATTTTATCATTATGCCGCTTCTCGCATTTGGTTTGGCGATTGGCTTAGATTTACCAAAAGAAATAGCAGTGGGCGTTATTTTAGTAGGCTGCTGTCCAAGCGGCACATCATCAAACGTAATGGTCTTTTTGGCTCGAGGAAACGTTGCGCTCGCAGTTGCTATCGCTTCTGTTTCAACCATTTTAGCACCGATTGTTACACCGCTTCTTATTTTATTATTTGCAAGCAAGTGGGTCGATATTGATATCATGTCTCTTATTATTTCCATTATACAAGTTGTCATCATTCCCCTTGCTCTTGGATTTACAATCAAAAAGTTTTTTGGAAAAGCTGCAGAAGCAAGTTCCAAAGCTCTTCCCCTTGTTTCAGTAGTCGCGATTGTCTTGATTGTATCTGCCGTTGTGGCAGGAAGCCAAGCACAGCTTGCTAAAACAGGCGGTATCATTTTTGCCGTAGTTGTTCTTCACAACATTCTTGGTTTCACAATCGGCTTCTTCTTTGCCCGCTTATGCGGAATGGATCTAGCCAAACAAAAAGCAGTGGCAATGGAAGTTGGCATGCAAAACTCAGGGCTCGGCGTCACCATTGCTTCCACTCACTTTTCGCCGCTAGCCGCTGTCCCAAGCGCCATCTTCAGCGTCTGGCACAACATCTCAGGCTCAGTTCTTGCCTTTATCTTTAGCAAACTAAAAGACAAAAACCAGCCTTCGTCTGATAAAAAAATGGCTGGGTAATACAATAAACCTATAAGGGAAGTACAAAAAGCTTTTACCTAGGCGAAGGCCACCAACCCCGCAAGGGGGGTGACCTTCGCTTAGGTATAGAAAAAAGAGACATGGCGCTTTTGCCATGTCTCTTTTTTCCACATCGATTAAAAACTATTAGCCTCTTCCTGCTTGGAAAGAAGGGTATTTCGTCATACCACCATCAGCAAATAATGTAATACCTGTTACATAGCTTGCTTGTGATGATGCTAAGAATGCTGCAACTGCTGCTACTTCTTCTGGTTTACCGATGTAACCCATTGGAATCATGCTTTCTACGTCTGCACGTTGTACAGGATCTGCAAATTTCTCTGCGTTAATTGGTGTGTTCATCGCACCTGGTCCAATGTTATTTACGCGGATACCTTTTGGCGCATATTCAAGAGCTAATGTTTCCGTCATTAGTTTCATACCGCCTTTACTTGCTGCGTAGTGAACAAATAATGGCCAAGGAATCATTTCGTGAACGCTGGACATGTTAATAACGTTTCCTTTAATGTCGTTTTCAACGAAATATTTAATTGCTTCACGGCTTCCTAAGAATGCACCTGTTAAGTTTGTATCAATAACTTTGTTCCAGTTGTCTAAAGATAGCTCATGAGAAGGAACTGGGTTTTCAACACCAGCGTTATTAATCATTACGTCTAATGTACCGAATTCTTTAATAGCTGTTTGAACAAGGTTTACAACGTCTTCTTCTTTTGTTACGTCGCCTTGAACGATGATTGCTTGTCCGCCTGCTTCTTCTACTTCTTTTTTCGCATCTAAAGCTTCTTCTTCATTGTTGTAATAGTTAATAACAACTTTTGCTTCTTCTTGACCGAAACGAACAGCCATTGCGCGTCCTAAACCTGTTGATCCACCTGTAATTACAACTACTTTATCTTTTAAATCTGTATACATAATAAAATCCTCCTAGTGTTTTCATTTATTCATACATACTATCATTAACTTTTACGTAAACGTTAACTTTTAGCCATTCCGAGGAATACGCCACCTAAAATGATGAGCACAATACCAATCGTAATTGAAATAAGCTGACGCTTTGTTTTCTTTTCTCCAAGTAAGAAGATACCGCCAAGCGTTGAAATAACGATTCCCATTTGTGATAATGAGAAGCTTGTTGCAACCCCTACTTTAGGTTGAGAAATAAATAAGAACATATTACCAGCTGCCCAAATGAGGCCTGGAATAATGTTGCGAATTGCGTATTTATTAAACGGTTTGTGTTTATAAGTAAGTATAAGTCCACCAATTAACATACCAATTGCTTGTGGGAATAGTGCCGACCAGCCGTCTACATTAAATAAACGAGCGACAACTACATACACTAAGTATCCAATTGTTGAAATAATAAGGGTAATGATCCCTTTTTTGAATTGCCCAGATTGCTCTGGGTTTTTTTCGCTTTCTAGTGATGTTAGCACGATACCAATAACAATGAAAATAAGAGCTAACACGCCTAAAATAACGGTTGTTGTTGTTGACCACTCGTGAAACACGATAACACCGAACAGCGATGTCGTCACAAGCTGCATACCAGTTGAAATTGGCATGGTTTTTGAAACACCAATATAATCAATCGTTTTCAACTGATTACTTTGCCCAACTGCCCAAAATAATCCCGAAACGATTCCGACAATAAAAATAAGCGGCGTCAACACTGGATGAACTACGAAATAAATAACGGCTGAAAAGATCAGCGCACCAATTGTAGTCCCAAGCGTTTGACTGTAAGGACCTCCGCCCAATTTAACGTTGAACAGGACAATACTTCCCCAGAAAATCGCAGGAAGAATAGCCAAAAGGATATCCATTTGATACTAACCTTCTTTCTCAAACTCTTGATGTAATTGTAAATTTAAAGTACCTTTTATTTAACTAGGTAACTTTATGTAACCAATCTTAGACCTTTTTTCTTGATACGTCAATAATAATATGTCGATTTTGTGACTTTTTTTAAAAACTTTACAATACAGCGTTTCCAAGCTACTGAAAGTTTTGAAAATAAAAAAAGATAGCCTTTTCATTATCCAAATGCTAGTATATAATAACATTACAAGAGTTACTTTTAATATCCTATATACGATAAAGTAGGTGGCATGAATGAATGAATTTGATGAGTTATGTCCAAAAGTGTGGAAAACGTTTGATATAATAGGAAAAAGATGGAACGGGTTAATTATTTATGTCCTGATGATCGGTCCTAAACGCTTTAGTGAAATTCACAGCAGCATTCCCTCTTTAAGTAAACGAATGTTAACCGAACGAATGAAAGAGTTAGAAGAAGAAGGCATTGTAATCCGGCACGTTATTCCTGAACGTCCGGTTCGTATTGAATATATCTTAACTAAAAAAGGATCAGAGCTTGGTACGATCTTAGGCCCCGTCAGCAAGTGGGCAAAAACATGGATAAAATAAAAAAGCCTCTTTGGAGGCTTTTTTTACGTTTGGTAGAGGATATAATTATTTTTCCCTTCTCTTTTTCCTTTATATAACGCATCATCTGCATTTTTTAATAATGAAGCAGCCGATTCCCCGTCTTCTGGATAAATAGAGACACCGATGGTAGTTGTTGTGCGCAAACAATAGCCCCGTACATTCCAGCTTTGCTGAAGAGATACGTGAATTCGCCTAGCAATTTGTTCAATTTCTCGTCCATTTGTTACGTTTAAAATAATGATAAACTCATCTCCGCCCAAACGATAAATGCGATCGCCTTTCCTCACACAGCTTTTTAACCTCTTCGTGTATGCTTTTAGAAATTCGTCGCCTATATGATGGCCATATTCATCGTTAATCTGCTTAAAATTATCACAGTCGAGAAACAAAAGCGCAAAAAACTCATCGCTTTTTTGCTGCCCTTTTTCAATTACTTTGTTTAACTCTTTTAATAACATCGCCCGGTTGGGAAGACCTGTTAAACTATCGTGAGTGGCTTCAAAATGAAGTTTATTTTCTAGCGCTTTTTGTTCTGTAATATCATTATGAATCGAGACATAATAAGTAATATTTCCCTCTATATCTTTTAATGGCACAATTGTGTTCGATACCCAGTATAACTGATTATGCTTCGTCCACATTTCAAGCTCGCCTCGCCATACTTTTCCGCTTTTTATTGTCTCACGCAGCTCAGAAAGGTCATGACGAAGCCCTGCATCTCGATAATACTTCCCCAATAAATCTTCTTTTTGATAATCTGAATAACGTATATACATATCGTTTATATAAGTGATAGTTCCATTTGCATCTAGAATCATAACGCTAGCTGATTCATCAAGCGCATATTTTATATTTTCAAGTTCTTTCATTGTATAAGCCAGCTGTTCTTCTGCTTCTTTTTGAGGCGTAATATCGTGTAAAATTACGTAAGCACCAACCGTTTGATTATTTACTTTGACAGGAATGGTTGTAATGTACACGTGCTGTGCGGAATGTTGACTTCTACGAAGTGTTAGCTCTGTGCTGTAGCTGATTGCTTCATATACATTCCAAGACTTGTAATTACAGACTCCCAGCCTTTTAGCAATATCTCGGTAATTTTGGTGCAGCACATCGCTTGCAGAAAGATGAAGCGTTTCTAAGAATGCGCTGTTAATATTTAAAATCGTACCGTCCATATCCAGCATACAAACTGCGTGGTGGTGATTTGTAAACAGCGACTTGTACCACTGTTTACTTTCAATAAGCTCCAGTTCTAACTTTTTAATCGGTGTAATATCTCGGTAAATCACCGAATAGGCGACCAGTTGATTTTGATCATCATAAATCGGTGAACAGCTGACAGATACACACACGCTTTCGCCGCTTTTGGTGTACCTGACTGTTTCATAAGGAAGCAGCGTCTTACCATTTTTTAATTCTTCGATTAATTTAAGGTTTTCTTTTCCCTCTTCTTTTGATACGATGTCCATCTCTTGACGGCTTTTTCCTATAACTTCTTCTTTTCTCCACTGAAATAGCTTTTCAAATGCTCCATTGACTGTTAAGACCTTCTCATTACAATCAGCAATTAGAATGGCATCTACCGTGTTTTCTAGAAACGCATTGAGTAAACGCGTGCTCTCTTCCTGCGTTTTTTTATAATGAATTTCTTGAGCCATGACAAGGACATGTGAAGGGGCCGTCGCTTGATTAAAAAGAGGGGTAAATGTTACTTCATATGCATGCCGGTCGGGCTGAAAAAGCTGTATGTATTGATATTGAATTGATTCTTTCGTGGCAATAGCTTTTTCACAAAGTGTGTAAAAAAGCAGATTTTCTTCTTTATTGATTATCTTGTCTTCCATTTTTTCAAAGAATTGCTGAGCTGCTTTGTTACATTCTTTATAATATAGCTGATGTTTTTCTTGCTGAATTAAAATAACAGGCTGCGGCATATTCATAAAATAAAATTGGAATACCCCTTCACTATACATACTACATATCCTCCATCTGCCTTTGAACTTTCATTGAACCTTTTATTTCTATATGTAATTCACTCATTATTCCAAACAAACACGTCTTCTGTATCTCTTAAAATATTTTAACAATCGCATAAAATCACATAATTTTATAAAAATTTAAGATATCTATGCTGCACATAAGTCTAATTACCCGTTCCTATATTACGATAAATTATCTATTTAGTGAAGCGTATGGGTTAAGAGTTCAGCAGCCGTTCTCGTCTGAATAGACCGCGGTACTTATTATAAGTTAAGTAGGAAGAGATCGACTGCGGCAGGCCCAGCAAATAGCCTTGAGCAGCATGTAGATTTAACGAAATCGCTGCGGCTAAATCTTTATCTCGTTCAACGCCTTCTAAAATGAGATTCGTATGCGGATAATAGTTAACAAGCAAATCAATCAGATCTTTCTTTTGCTTGCAGTCAGCTAGCCCTTCCGCATAGCTTCGATCTAATTTCATATAGTGAGGCTCGTACATGCTCACTTGTCTCATCGCTGCGGCTCCTGCTCCAAAATCATCAATCGCAATTTTGAAACCGGCCTCTTTCAAACTCATTACTCGGGTAAAAAGAGCAGGCGATTCCCATAAAATCTTTTCATGAAGCGTTTCATTTAACTCCCATACAATGCGATGCTTCGCGTTTTTATAGGTGTTCAACAGATACGTTAAAAACAGCTGAAAATGCGGGTGGAGAAGAGTAGATGGAAACACATTGATAAATACATCCTCTGATTTTAATACCTCAAACGGAAAGTTCTTTATAGCCCCTTCAATTGCCATCGTATCAAGCTTGTACAAATAATTATGGCATCTTGCCAGTGAAAACAACTCTTCAATTTGCCCTTTTGCGAAAGCTGTGCGCAGCAAAGCCTCAAAACCCAGCGTCTCCCACGAATTCAACGCATAAATAGGCTGATATACAAACTGAAAGTCTTCATACGTCAGTTCCTTTAAAACATGAGCATCCATTCTTTCGTTTAATCACCTTTCGTTTTCAATATACTATTTCTTCCATAACCTAAACTTATAAAAATATATCCTAAAAACAGCTAATTGTCCATTAAAAGTAAGATATTCCATTAGGCGATTTAGGTATTTTGAGACTTGCTGGAGGCTTATGATAGCAACAAAGAAGTGTTTTAGAGACTTTTATGCTTTTGATAGACAGGCTGTAAAAGATGTTTCAAAAAAGAGTGAACTCAATCTCATCTAAAGCGAACAAATTGGATAAAGGAGCTGGACTGCTTGTGACACCGCGGTTGATTTCCGTGCATGGCTTCGCTTTCCGCGGGCGGGCGCTGAGCCTCCTCGTCGCTTGCGCTCCTGCGGGGTCTCACCTGTTCCGCTTTTCCCGCAGGAGTCTTCGCCTTGCCCTCCAATCAACCGCTAGAAGCATCTAATATGTGAAACTTACGTTTACCATAACAACGAAAAAATTCGAACAATTAATTAATCGTTCGAATTTCTCTTCGACTAAAATACTTTTGTCCCAGCCTCTTTAAAAAAAGCCGGATTCACGTGTTAATCTTTATACACTCGAGGCCTGAAGCAAGCCATGAATGAAACAATAAGAGCCCCGATCTCAAAAATAAATATGTAAACAGTTATTTGATTTGTGTTAGGTTCCCATTGTTGCTTAGAAACTAATAGCATCATATACGTTAATGCAAGAAATAAGTTTGCTTGTATAAAGCTTTTCAAGCCGCGATATACTGAGAATTTTTTTAATAACGACGTTCGTTTTACTTTATTAGGAGAATACGAGGATACTTCCTTGTTGAGCAGTTCAACTTTTGCATTTTCAATTAAACCTAAAAAATCATCTAATTTAGCACTTACAAAATGAACTTCTTTACTTTCTTTTTGAACATCTGGAAGCCAGCAATAACGGTTCCCAGGAATAAAAGAAAGGACAGTTTGGACGTGCTGATCGTTTTGGAACATAACATGAATAATCTCCTGACCATTACCCTTGAAGTCTTGTAAAAACTGTTTCATTTGTACCTCTACTGAATCATCCTCAATCATTTTATTCAAAGCTTTTGATGACATATGATGAAGAGAATCATATGTACTATCAGATAAACTAACTTTAGTTTTGAAAACACAATTCTCTCCCTGATTTAACTTATAAAAATTTGTAACCTCTTCTCCAAAACCTAGAAGAGAATGAGTAAACGAAAAAATATGTTTTTTCTGGAATTGTTGCTCCATGATTATATGATTATTATTTATCCAATAGAAATTCAGACTCTTACCTTTGTGCACAAACTTAATTTTCTTAGGTGCCTCTACTATATTTTGAATGAGGTTGACCATTGTTTCATTTATTCCTACATCAGTTTCGTCATCCCATAAGTTAGATTTTTGCATAATAAAATCAGGCCCATATAATATCTGGTCAAGTTCCAATTTTTTGATATTTTGTTGTTTTCCTACACTTTGCGCTTCTTTTTCATAGCCGCATAAGGTTAAGGCTGCGATTAGTTGATTCGTGCTTAAAGTAATAGGGCTCTGTGTCATTTTTTAAACTACCTTCCTTTATCAAATGTTATAAATCATCCCCGTTGTAAAACCTAGTATCCAAAACCAAATGACAAAAATTAAGGCTAATAAACGATTCACAATAAATGGAGCTCTGTTAATCCTTTTTTGCACGTAATAGTTAGGTGTAAATACAGCCATAACTAAATATTTGGCGCAATAACCTCTTATCGTTGGCTTGTAATCATAGACAAATTGCTCATATTGATAAATAGACGCTCGTTGGAAAATTAACGATAATAGCCCATATAAAGCATTACAAAAAAACATGGCAAATAAATAGGCTGACAAGAAAGGGAAACCTCTTCCGTTTCCCCAAAAAAACATTGTACCTATAGCTAATATACTAACAGCTAAAGCAAATCCTATAACTTTCTTCATTTAATGCGCTACCCCTCTTCGCTAATTACCTACTATTTTCCCTCGTTAAAATGAATATTTTTTAGCATTTTTAAAAACCAATCCTGCTTTTTTTCTTCATCACTGCATTTATATTTATCGCTACTATCGAAGGAAATCTGTAATATTTTATTAGAACGCTTATCTGCTACATGTGCCAAGTATGTATTAGGAATATGTTTCTTCTTATCTACTATTACATGCTTTTCTGTTCCTTTGAAATAAATATAAGCTGATTGGTAGTAAATCCTCGTCTGAGAGTTTTCAATCTTATTAGGAACACTTAATCCAAATCTTCTCTTAAATAAAGCCTCAACGTGAATACTCTCATCTGCAGGATTACTGGTTAAAAACTCAGTTTTTATATAATTCGCTTGTTTTTTACCTTCAACTTCTTCATTGTAAACAGCCCACCAGCTCTCGTAGGAATCATTATTTACACCATAATCCTCTCTATTTTCATGTGAAACTTGATACTCTTCTGGAAACCACATCGTATACTGACCTGTCTTTGACTTAAACTCATAAAACCCGTCGTCCACTTTTTTATCTTTGTTCAAGAACTTACGCGTGAAGTGATCATCAAAAGCTGGAACGTTGGGATAACAACTTTCGTTTATGCCCCATATTCCGCCTATTAAAATAGCTGCCCCTACAATGATTGCGGGAAGGGTCTTCGTACGTTTTTTTATTGTCATACACTCCCTTTATTATTCTTTTGAAATAAACGGGACTTAATGTAAATTGTTCAACATATAAAAATCCCTCAGACCACTGTCTGAGGAATAGCAGTATCCCTTATGTTAATTCACTTTCATCCATTGATTCTTTATATCGAATTTTGTACTCTCTCTTATGCATATCTTTAACAGAATGCATAAAACTCATAATATGCTGAAATGCTCCAGTATCATACTGCTGAGCCCTTAGCGTATATCCCCTCTCAGCTGCTTCTAATTTACTTTTAACAGCATCCGCAAACTCACCCGTTTGGTTTTCTAAATAGCTTTTAGCATGCCAAAGCTTTTCATTCACTTCTTGATCCTTTTTGATTAACTCTTTAATCCTTTTTGCCTGCTCGTCTTTGAAGTCATCACCATCAAATTCAAACGTGTATTTACCGCTCGTTGTTCCTGTGTGTGTAAAATCAAAATCAAACAATTAAATCCCCCCTACTACTTCTTTCATGCTTTTAATATCTGAAGCTACCGATTCGTCTGCTTCCATTATCTTCTCGAAATTTTGGAAGAACGCTTCAAGAAACTTTTGATAGTATGTAACTTCCTCTTGAATAGAAGAAATAATCTCTTCAACAGGGGTAAATACACTATTGTCTAGCGGATCAAACGTTTTGTCAAACGTCACTTTTTCAGCCACACGCTTTTGTCCAAACCAAGCGAGAGTAGCTCCGTCTTTATCTACCTTTTCCATAAATGACTGGGGATAAGCTTCTTCTCTGGATATTTTCATTTTTAACTTTTTCTTCTTAGCTTCGAAGACTTCGTTAATTTCACTATGTAAATACTGCTTTAGCGCATTTAAGTTTGCTTCTTTGTCTTTAATGGCATTAGCACAGTAATAAACAAACTTCTTCATTTGTTCATAATCTAGCAAGATTTCTTCCTGAGATCCTGAATCAAAAACCTGGTAATACGTCTTCATAGCATTAGCTTCTGTGTATTTGACAACATAATTAATTCCGTGGAGTTTTGCTTGATCTCTTTGAGATATTCCTTTATAAACCTGTGAGAACCCCCCGGGACTAGTTAGTAAATTAACTCCACCTGCTACACCTAGAGCAACTCCAGCTTTTATCTCACCTAAATAGAGAAAAGGATACTTTTTTATATGCTCAAGGTATTGCTCACTCTTATTAGGAAGGTCGAGTAACGTTTCCTGTTTTACATGATCATTTGCAAAGCCTAAGCCACCTAGTATCGTTTTCACTCCAAGATTATAGCGAAATTGGTCTATCATATACACTGGGTTCCATTTTGCTTCTTTCTGAAAAGGATATTTTCCCATGTTAATCATTTCTTCTGTATCTAAATCTCCGAGCATGGTTACTTTATTGCCTGCATACCAGCTGCCAGGAAACGATTGTGCATGCATTGGTTCACCTTTCACCCAAGTATGGCTGATAGCAGCTTTTTGTCTCTCATAGTAGATGTTGGCTAGTTCTGTTAGCCTTTTAGCAGATATTTTATTTTCTCTGCCTACTTGATGCTCCACGTACCTTGCAAAGGTCTGATCAAGCTCCACTAGTTGCTTTACATTAACAGGTGCATCATTTAGGCCCCTTACACCTGTAAAATTCTTCGTTATCAAGCTCAATGTTACTATAAGGTGGCCTCCCAAAGAATGCCCATCGCCATATCTTTTTACTTTCACATTGGAGCCTTTTAAATTTGCCTCTACTTTTTTATACATCTTTACTGCATCGTTAATCTGTGCATTATTTTTTCCAGCCCCAACACCTAAAGCATCATAAACAACATCTCCAAAGTCCTTAGACGGCTCAGTGCCTCTAAAAATATAATAGACTTCGTTAATATTTCTTTGTTTATCATAAAAATGAATAGCAGCTCCGTCAAATCCAGACTTTTTTCCAATCCCCATCTCTGAGCTACTGTAAATTTCAAAATTAGGAATTTCTCTCCCTGTATGTTTTTTGTATATCTCTTTAATTTCTTTTTCTTTATTAGATAAGTTTTTATATTCAAGTTGAGTTATTTTATTTCTTAAACTATTATCTAAAATGCATTTATCATTCATGCTTCTTTCCCTCTTTAAAATGAATACTATTCAGTACTTTTACAAACCAATCTTTTTTGTCAGATTCCCTACCAACTTGATTATTTAGACTGTCATCGAACCATAATTCTATTACTTTACTAGAATTCTTATCTGCTACGTATGCTATATATGTATTGGGAGCATGTTTATTTTTATCATAGATAACATGTTCTTCTGTTCCCTTAAAATAAAGATATCCTGTATCAAAGTATATACGTGTATTAGCTGTTTCCCACTTTTGAGGATTATTTACTCCAAACTCATCTTTAAATAAACTCTCCACGTAAATAGATTCATCATCAGGATTGCTCTCTGATAACTTTACTTGTAAATAGTTCAACTGATTTTCTTCTTTATTCTTAACTGATGAAGCTTTCCATCTTTCGTAATAATCTCCATCCCTTACATACTGTTGCTCATTTTCATGTAACAACTGATACTCCTCAGGAAACCACATCGTATACTGCCCGGTCTTCGACTTAAACTCATAAAACCCGTCATCCACTTTTTTATCTTTGTTTAAGAATTCACGTGTAAAGTGATCATCAAAAGCGGGGACGTTTGGGTATCGGCTTTCGTTTATCATCCATATTCCTCCTATTAAAATAGCAGCTCCTGCAATGACTGCAATAATGGTCTTCGTACGTTTTTTCATTGTCGCACACCCTTTTAGTTATGTTATAACCTATGTTTTATACATGTTCGATACTATCATACTTATAATGGGAGAGTCATAAGCAGAACGAATCAAAGAACCATAATTAGGAAGTGGTTATTTTTTACTATCACTTACCCTTTCTATTAAAGAAATAATCACTTCTTTTTTTATCATTGTTACCTTTATTAATGATTTCTCTTAATAAAGAAAACCTCACTTTCAAAAAAGTGAGGTTGATTACATAATATAAGCCATTTACTGAATGTTTCGCTCTTCTTGTGCCAGCACATCAATTTCAGCATCAATCTTTACGCTGTGGGTTTTTCCATCAGGTCCAAGAATCACAATTTCGTACTGCTTGTTAGTGAGAACAATCGATTCGATAATACCTTTATGCTGTCTTAGCGCATATGCTTTTGCACGGCTTTTAGTTAAAGGAATCGTTTTTTCTTTCAAAATACTGCCGGTTTCGGCGTTAATTTTTACTTTGTGCTCTTCTCCGTTTAACGTAAGGATATCTACTATATAAATAGGAAGAGTGAGTATTTTACTCAGCGATATGGATTTGACAATGCCTTTATATTCTTTTAATGCGAGAAGCTTTGCTTGTTCTTTCAACAAAAGAGATCGTTTTTCAGAAATCATTTGACGCCATCCTTTCTAGTTTATAAAACGGACTGCTGTTTCAATTTCTTAACGTACCATACCCTATGTATACGTCTACTAACTAGTATAGCGGGCTTGTCTTAAATTTATCTTAATATTACATGAAAGATAGCTGAAGAAAGCTGTTATTCACTGAAAAAACTAGACCTGGTTAGATCTAGCTTCTTATTGGTGAATGTGAATTCTACATTTTTTTCGTTTCGAATCGTTCTACGGCTCTCATTTGTTTGATTGATGGGGATTTATGGACGCACATGCCTAGATGGACTTTTTGAAGCAAATAGGGATCAATGTAAAAACCATTTTGAAAGATGTTTTCTTTTTCCTGTTCGTCATGAAATTTGGAGCATCTTACACAGTAATACATATCATAACCTCCTTGCGGACTATTTTATAAACGGGGATAGTTGTGAATGGTATATTTACCTACATCATATGGAAAAGAACAAAAGTCGTGCTTGTTTAGGGAAAATGTCCGAAAAGAAGAAGGCTTATCTGTGGGCTAAAACACTGGATTTTAAAAATGATTATTTAGAACATAAATCAGTTTAATCGTAATAAAAAAGCCTCTTTCAAAAAGAAAAGAGGCTTTTTTATTAATTTGTTACTTTTGCGCTGTTTTGATGCCAGTTCCAAGCTGATGCGATGATTTTTTCTAATGAAATTTGCGCTTTCCAGCCTAATTCTGCATGAATTTTATCAGAAGATGCAACTAGGCGTGCCGGATCTCCAGCGCGACGGTCTGCCATTACAACATTCGCTTTTTTACCGGTTACTTTTTCACACGTTTCGATCACTTCTTTTACAGAGTAGCCAAGTCCGTTTCCAAGATTGTACGTTGCTGTTTTCTCCGAGCCGTCTAACAAGGCCTGAAGCGCTGAAATATGAGCATTCGCTAGGTCCGTTACGTGAATGTAGTCACGGATGCACGTTCCGTCTGCAGTATCGTAGTCTGAGCCGAATACAGAGATGTTTTCACGTTCACCAAGAAGGTGCTGAAGAATGATCGGAATCAAGTGCGTTTCAGGATCATGGCACTCGCCAATTTCTGCTGTTTCGTAAGCACCCGCTGCGTTGAAGTAACGAAGCACCACATATTCCATATCGTAGGCACTTGCAAAGTCAGCTAAAATCTGTTCAATCATTAACTTTGAACGTCCGTACGGATTTATTGGGTTTGTTGCCGTATCTTCTGTAATGATATCTACAGAAGGAATCCCGTATGTAGCAGCAGTAGATGAAAAAATAAACTTTTTCACATTATGCTTCATCATCGTTTGTAAAAGGGTTAACGTGGCAGCTACGTTGTTTTGATAATATTTAAGAGGATCTGTTACTGACTCCCCTACTAAACTATTAGCAGCAAAATGCATGACAGCATCAATTTTATGATTTGTGAATACGCTTTCTAAATCTTTCTCATTACCTAGATTTCCTTCTACGAATACCGCTTTCTCATCGATTGCCCAGCGATGACCCGTTGATAGATTATCAAGCACCACAACCTCATTTGTTTTCACTAATTCTTTTACTAGGTGGCTTCCGATATAGCCTGCTCCTCCGATGACTAAAATCATACTGTCAGTCAGCTCCTTTTTATTAAGTGTCGCTACAGATATCGTACCCGTTTCTTTTCCATTTGTAAATATTTCATTTTTCAGTATATGATACCGCAGCTGTCTCTTTTAATTAGTATATCTACTAATTGTGAACTGAGTGTGAAGATATTCGTTTCTGCTCAAAAACCCGTGCGTGTAGGCAACGGGTTTTCTTCTTAGATTTGCTGAGGCACTTTCTTCATATCTTTTACTTTATTTTTTAATGGAAGCATCCCTTCAATATGACATTCAATACAGTCCCCGTCTTCAATAACAGCCGGTCCCGGCGTTCCTGTTAGAATGATATCACCTGGATGCAGCGTCATGACTTTTGAGAAAAATGAAACACAGTATGCGATGTCGTAAATCATATTAGACACTGTATTTTCATGCTGCATGTCTCCGTTTAGCAATGTGCGCACTTGAAGTGATTTCACATTTGATATGCTTTCTTTTGTAATAAATTCTGAGCCTATACTGCAAAATGTATCAAAACTTTTCGCTCGCATTAAGTAGCGATGATTCGCCGCATGAATATCAGCTGCGGTTACGTCAATTGCTGATGTATAACCAGCAATTACGTTTATGGCTTCATCTGGCTCTATATCCTTACACGTTTCGCCGATTACCACCGCTAGTTCTGCTTCAGCCGTTGTTTTGTAGGACTGCTTTGGAATACGAATACTGTCATCTGGTCCAATAATGGCGGTTGCGGGTTTTAAAAAACTAACTGGATCAATGGCACGGTCGTAGTCTTTTAGTTTTTCTTCAGAAGCCGCATAATTAAATCCAATGCCTAATAATTTCGACGGATTACTAATGATAGGAGCTGTTTTTCTGCCCTGCAAGTGCAGTAAGGGAAAAGAGCTGTTCATACCAAATTTATTATGGGCATACCATGTTTCAAGGTGGCGAAGTTCTTTATATTGAATAAGATCCCAAATTGTTGTAGACCAGTTTGTTAAATATTTAGTATTAATATCTTCTATAAGCAGAATGCTGTCATTGTCTAAAATGGCTGCTTGTTCTTTCCCTTGCTCTATTATATTTACTAACTTCATGATACGCTCCTTACCGATGCTTGAATGATACGACCGCTGTTTTCTTTCACCCAATTTAATAATTTTTCATCTTGGTTGTATCCTGCAATAAAAGATAAACCGACTGGCAAACCGTCTAGTTCTCCTGCAGGTATCGTAACTTGGGGAAGACCGCTCAGGCCGGCAATACACGTCATTTGAAGTGTTCGCAATCTTCTGTTTTCTAACTCCGGTCCTTTTGCATCTTTTACAGGCGCGGGTCCTGGAGCTGTAGGAAGGACTAATATTCCTTCTTCCCCAAGCTGTGAGTACATAAAATAGCGAAGTTCCCGACGCTTTTCTTCTATATAATTCATATTTAATAATGTAAGAGTGCTGGCCCATTGAAAGCGGCTTCTAATGTCTTCTCCAAACGTTGGGTTTTCTTTTTGAATCCACTCTCCGTGCGTTTGCCAGATTTCTTTTCCTTGCAGCAAACGGAAGGTTTCCATATATGTAGAAAAACCCTGAGGAGCAATCGCTATCTCTTCTATAGTAGAGAAAGACTCCATTACGTGGTTGATAGACGGCGCAAGAGCTCGCATGCTTTGTTCATCCACAAGTTCCATCACATCTGTTGGTACATACAGCCGTGTAAATCCACTAGCACGCGACGTTGAATTTAATAAAACCGCTCCTACTTTTTGCAGAGTGTGGCCGTCTCTAGCCATTACACCAACTGTATCAAAGCTTGGAGCAAGTGGAATCAGACCGTTTGTAGAAATGCGTCCGTGAGAAGGACGATACCCAAAAATACCGCAGTAGCTTGAAGGAATTCGAACCGATCCTCCCGTATCTGTTCCAATCGCAAAATCAGTTAGTCCCGCTGCGACAGCAACCGCTGATCCGCTTGAAGAACCTCCCGGAATTCGATCTGCGCTTTTTGGGTTTACGGGTGTTCCGTAATGCGCGTTTTCTCCATTTAATCCGTACATAAGCTCATCGGTATGCGTAACTCCCTTTAGTGCAGCTCCTTCTTTTAAAAGAGCAGCTACTACGTCTGCATGTTCGCTTGCAGGCTGATGCGTGGCGAGCCAATCTGGATTTCCCGCACTTGATATATGTCCTTGTACATCAAATACGTCTTTTAACGCAAAACTCAAGTTATTTAACATTCCCGTTCCCGTTGGAGGTACGTAAAGGTCACTGTCTACAAATGCGTTCCACGTATCTTTCATTCAACCATCTCCTCATTTCTTATATCTGTTTAGAATATAAAATTTGGAATAAGCTGGTCAATGAATGTGTCAGGTCTGTTAACACTAATATTATGTAAATCTTCCAGTTTCTCTTTTCCTAGAGAAACTAGCCGTTTCATTTCCCTTTTAGCACGTTTGCGAGTAAAGTAGAAACATATCATTTTACGAAAAGGACTATCGCGATGGAACAATCTACTACGCTTTTCTTATTTATTTTATTAGCTTTTGTGCTAACAAGAGGCATTCCATTTATAGGTTCATTTGCTCCTAGCATTAATCAGCTGCTTCGGCATATTGGACGTTATTTTTCAAATTTAAATACGATGTTTCATGAAGATGGCCACGCGTTAATGGGGCTTATTGTCGGAAAAGGCGTCAATCGCATTGAGCTTTATACCAATAATGAAGGCGTAGCTGTGACTGCCACCTACGCAGGATCCCGTGGATGGCTGCCGCGCGTTATTATTGCTTTAGCCGGCTACCCGTTCAGCTCAGCAATGGCTTATTTGTTTTTCTACCTGCTCGTTCACCATCACTACGACTGGCTTTTTTACGGGTTAGGAAGTGTTGTTGTTATTAATTTACTGCTTTGGGTACGTAACGGATACGGAATTGTGTGGCTTTTTTCTATCGGTTTGATCCTCGGAGGTATTTATTATTTACAAGACCCACAGCTTACACGCTACAGCATGATGTTTGTTGGTGCACTCTTACTTGTAGAATCTCTATTTTCTGCCTTTATTATTTTTGTGTTAAGCATCAAATATCCACACGATGCAGGTGACGCTACGAGTTTAAAGCAGCTTACCCATCTTTCAGCACGCTTTTGGGGTTTTTTATTTTTCGCACAGGCCGTGCACGTGGCTTATTTAATTTTTCAACTGATTTATTAAAGACAAAATTCTATGATTTCCTAAGAAAAATTTGGGTATTTTATAATTTAAAGGAATAATTTACTTTCATGCACTAAATAATGGTTTACGAGTTCCCTTAATGAGGTATATATTGGGTACTATGAAGTCGTAAAGAGGTGTGGGATACTTGTCATTATTTTTAAAGTGGAAGCAAAAGAAGCAGGAAAAAGAAGCAGAGCGTGTTCTTGAGGAATCAATCTCAAAAAGAAAAGACTACTGGAACACAATTGGACATGTAGACGGAGACGTATTAACTCATTTGTTAAATCCCATGTTTTTTGGCGGGCCTGCTTGGCCATCTGGACGTCAAACATTTATTCGCGTTCAAAAAACAGAGACGGTTATTCTCGCAAGCGACGGCTTGTCCGATCCGTTTCAATCACCCGAAGAAAAGAGCCGAAAGCAAGGAAAAGGATTAGAATTCTATATCGAATGCGATGATGAATCTCTGCGCGGACCTTTATCTGATATCCAGGATCACTGGGCATTTGACCTTCTTTATCAAATGAGTCAAAATGCTGCCGCTCATCCTAATATGCTAGAACTATTCATGAAGCACGATATTCTTTCAATTGAATTTACTGATTTGGACGTACCGTCTCATTTTGTAAATGAAAACGGAGAAATTGGTGTATTGCTAGGCGTTCAGTCTCCTTCTGTTTCAGCTAGCCTCTCTTTACCTTACGAATCTATTAAACTGATTAGCATGAAGCTTCTTACACCAAACGAATTAGAGTATGTACGCGAACAAGGAGCGCAAGGACGCAGGCAGCTTGCTGAAACATTTCAGCTGTCAAAAAGTTATCATATTACCATGACTAAAAGAGAATCTCTTATTTAAAAGAGGTTCTTTTTTTATTTCTGCTATTGAAATAGAGCCCTGTAGAATATACTCCTTATTTACATGTAACTCAAGTTCACATACTTTTTTAAAGCTGCTTTTCATATGAGCGTACTATTTTTGATTCATGGTATATTTTGCTATAGTAAAAAAGAAGATATAAAAAAGGAGATGGACGTTAGACATGGCAGAAAAAGTACAGATTGGAAAATCCGAATTATATGTTAATCCTATTGGACTTGGAACAAACGCTGTAGGAGGACATAACTTATATCCTAACCTAAACGAAGAAGTCGGCAAAGACCTTGTTCATAAGGCGCTAGATAATGGCATAAACCTCCTTGATACAGCGTTCATTTATGGTCCAAAACGTTCTGAAGAACTAATTGGTGAAGTGCTAAAAGAACGTGGAAATCGTGAAGAAGCGGTTATCGCCACAAAAGGAGCACATAAAATTGTTGGAGATGAGGTACTGCTAGACAACTCTCCTGCGTTTTTAAAACAATCAGTTGAAGATAGCTTAAAACGCCTTCAAACAGATTATATCGATTTGTATTATATTCATTTCCCAGACAAAAACACACCAAAAGACGAAGCGGTTGGTGCGTTAAAAGAACTAAAAGATGAAGGTAAGATCCGTTCTATTGGCGTATCAAACTTCTCGTTAGATCAGTTAAAAGAAGCAAATAAAGATGGTTATGTAGACGTGGTACAAGGCCAATATAACTTAATTCAGCGAGAAGCAGAAAACGATATTTTACCTTATACGGCTGCAAACCGCATTTCATTTATTCCATACTTCCCGCTAGCTGCTGGTTTACTTGCTGGGAAATACGATAAAAATACAAAGTTTAATGACCTGCGCGAAGATATGCCTCATTTTATCGGGGAAGCATTTCAGCAAAATCTAGAAAAAGTAGAGCGTCTTCGTCAAATCTCTAGCGCAAAAGGCGTAGAAGTAGCTCATCTTGTTCTGGCTTGGTACTTAACGCGCGATTCAATTGATGTATTAATTCCAGGGGCAAAACGCTCTGAACAAGTACTTGATAACTTAAAAACACTAGATGTTCAGCTCACTTCTTCCGAAATTAAAGACATTGATCATATTTTTAAATAATATAAAAAGAGGCTCGGACAAAATAGCTGAAGGGAAATCCGAACAATCAATCGAAACGATTGATTGTTCGGTTTTTTATTATTATGGTGAACGTAGGTTTCATACGTTTAGCTGCTTCTAGCTGTTGATTGGAGGGCAAGACGAAGACTCCTGCGGGAAAAGCGGAAGGGGTGAGACCCCACAGGAGCGTCAGCGACGAGGAGGCTCACCAGCCGCCTGCGGAAAGCGAAGTCTTGCACGGAAATCAACAGCGGTGTCACAAGCGTTTCAGCTTCATATATCCAATTTGTTCGTTTTCAGATTGGATATATGTAGTTATGTCTCACCTCTTTTTCTATATCCTTCCGCTGGCTAATAGAACAAAAGCCGTAAAGAAGAATCCCATCTGTACAAAGCTTGTTACGTATTCTTTTGTTTCTTGTTTATATTTCCATTCATCTATACTTTTCAGCAAAATATTCGCGACTAAGAATAGGAAAGATACGATATAAGGCTCTACAACCATAAAAATCATATCCAATATCAGAAAAAGAACAAAAGCTACCATTACATATTTGTCCCAACGTTCTAAAGCTAGACTTTCATACTCATATTTGCCCCAAAATTTGCTGCGAGGTATATCAAGCACTTTTCTTAAAATAAAATCTACTACGACTGCTGCTGCAACTAGCATGATTAATATATACATCGTCATCTCTCCTTCCTTTTTATGGTATCATTTCAGCTCGTTTCTGTTAAGGTCTCAGCTACAAAGTGCTTAAACTGCTTTATTTCTTCTGTTTCGCCTTTTGTTACGATATACGTGTGTGAAGAAGGCCGAATAATTTTTTGCTGTGAAATTATGCTTAACGTTTGATTTTCAACTTCCTTTTTCACCATAGAAAATGGCAAATAAGATACGCCTAAACCTTCTTCAATAAAGCGCTTTGTAATTTCTACTTGCGTCACAGGAAGCAGCTGAATGTGAGGATAACAAGCCTTGAGTTGAAGGAGTAAATCTTCCCAATAAACAGGATGATTATTCGTAAGCAGCCGGTAGGAAGATAACAGCTCCTGTTCCGTACGTGCTCCTACAGAAAACGGGGCGACTAAGACTGCTTTTTCTTTATGAATTAACTCATAAAAAACGTCTGCCTGACCCGGAAGCATCCTTGTTAATCCAACATCTGATTTTCTGTCGCTGATGTCTTTTCCCACCTGAAACGAATTTGTGATATTAACCGTGACTTCAATATGGGGATATCTCTCTACAAATTGTTTGATTAGACTCGGCAAAATCGATGCTGCTATTTGAGGAGCAGCGGATATAGTCAATTTTCGGTTATATCCTTGCTTCCATAACTTAAAATCCCCTACTCCTTCCTCATATGCTCCCACCATTTTTTGAGCATGAGGCAAAAAAAAGCGTCCTGCCTCAGTCAGCGCGATATATTTACCTTTTTTTTCAAAAAGCTCATCTCCTAATTCTTGCTGCAGTCGCTGAATATGCTTTGATACAGCAGGCTGCGTTAAAAATAAATCTTCAGACGCTTGTCTGAAATTTTCATAAGAAGCCGCTATGATGAATGTTTTTAGCCATTTGATCTCCATTTTCTTCTCTCCATCTCTTTCTATTCATAACAAACTGGAATCAATACTGCTTATTTTTGTTTATTTTCTTTTCTATCAAACTTCTATACGATATATGTATCTTCATATTACCAAATAAAGGAGCTGTAAAAATGAAAAATAGCGTTAAAGAAAAATTTAATGCTCATGCTTCTCAGTATGATGAGCAGCGCCGCAAACTCATTCCTTGCTTTTTTGATTTTTATTCTATTCCCGTTTCTCTTCTTCACTTTTCAAAAAAGCCTCTTCGCATACTTGATATTGGAGCAGGTACAGGCTTGTTTTCTTCTTTTATTAAAGAAAAGTACCCAGATGCGCATTTCACGTTGATTGACGTCTCAGATCAAATGCTTGAAAAAGCAAAGGAACGCTTTAAAAATGAACAGCATATAGAATTTATCGTATCAGATATAACAAACTACAAATTTGAGCACTCATTTGACATTGTGATTTCTTCACTTGCTATCCATCATTTAGAAGACAAACAAAAACACAAGCTGTATGAACAAATTTATGATTTGCTGCATACAGGAGGAATATTTATTAATGCTGATCAAGTATTAGGCCATTCTTCTATTATTGAAGAGTTATATAAAAAAGACTGGAGCGAACGAATTGCCGCAAGCGGGTTAACTCATGAGCAAATTGAGGCTGCTCATGAACGTACGAAGTTAGATAAAATGGCAACCCTACATGATCAGTTAAATTGGTTAACAGCAAGCGGGTTCAGCACAGTGGATTGCATTTATAAATTTTTTAATTTTGTTGTAATGTATGCTCAAAAATAACGATTTAAAAACTACTTGTCTCTTTGCAAGTAGTTTTTTTACTCTCTCCCTCCCTATATTCGAATAAGAATATTTATCTATTTCCACAAAACTACGCATACTTCTTTTCCAGTTTCGTATATCTAATAATAGCTTCGTTCTCCTTAACTTTTAATTTTTTTGTACATAAAACCCATATAAAGTATTTTTATACTATTTTATGTCTTTTTATGGTATAAAAAATACAAATATGTTACAATACGATTACAAAACAATCTGTATAACGCTTTCATTTCTTTACACGTAAATGAAGAACTGGAAAGGATGTGATGCTTATGTAAATATGAATCCCCTAAATTAGTAAACTTATATTCCTAAAGTTGTACAAAGCATCAAGAAAAACTTAGTTATTCTTATTATTATAAATTCCCGCTAGTAAAGTCTTTCTACTTAATGATTTCCTTATTAAGCGCATACATACAGGCATAGAAAATGCAGCTATTCGTCTTTTATTTTATTAGTGAAGAATTTACAGCACCGCCGCACCATACGTTTTTCATTAATGCAGCCTAAGGAGGCGCACCACATGGCAAATAGAATATCAAGAACAACAATCGTCCTCATAGCGGCTATTTTAGCTCTAGCCTGCTTATTTGTAGGAGTTCCAAAAACGGAAGCTGCTTCAACACCATCTCATTTAATTATCATTAACAAAGCGACGAATAAACTCGCTTATTACCAAAATGGTTCACTTGTCCGAACGTTTTCAGTAGCAACAGGACGCACGCAGTCTCTTACACCAGAAGGCCATTTCAAAGTGGTGAATAAAATTGTCAATCGCCCTTATTACAAAGGGAACATTCCTGGTGGAGATCCTAGAAATCCCCTTGGCAATCGCTGGCTAGGCCTAAATGCGAGAGGTACATACGGCACGACGTATGCTATTCACGGAAATAATAATCCTGCTTCCATCGGCAAATATGTAAGCAGCGGATGCGTTCGTATGTACGATGAAGAAATAGAATGGTTATTTAGTAAAGTGACCGTCGGTACACCAGTGGTGATTACAACTTCTTCTAAATCATTTAACGACATTGCAGCAGCAAACGGGTACAACGTTTCTGGAAACTCAGGTTCTGCTCCAGCTCCTTCTACAGGAACTGTTTTAAAGAAAGGAAGCAAAGGAAATGCAGTTAAAGAACTTCAGCAGAAACTAACTTCACTTGGCTATAATACAAAAGGTACGGATGGTGTGTTCGGTGCCAATACAGATTCAGCTGTTCGTAAGTTCCAAAAAGACCACGGCTTAACGGCTGACGGCATTGTTGGCCCATCAACATATAAAGCTTTAGGAAGTTCAGGAACGAACCCGAACCCGACGACACCAACAAAGCCAACAAATCCACCAGCAGATACAACAATTAACACAAAACAAACGCTTAAAAAAGGAAGCAAAGGCAGCAATGTTCAAGCCCTTCAAAAGAAATTAACGGCGCTTGGCTATGATACAAAAGGCACGGACGGTATTTTCGGTGCTAATACGGAATCAGCTGTACGTAATTTTCAAAAAGACAATAAGCTAGCAGCTGACGGCATTGCCGGACCTAATACTTTAACTGCTATTTCTAAACGCTAATAGAGCCTGAAATCAGGCTCTGTTTTTTTATTGATAAACCTTTTTTATATTGACCTCCCTTGACTCCTTAATGAACCAGTACGCCGTCTTTCTTTTCTACAACATATTTGATCAACTGATAGACCGTTCTCATAAGAATTTGCTGCTGATAGATATCATTTTTGGCAGGAATTACGTTTTCTATTAGTCTGCTATATTTGTAGGCTTGATCGTCTTCTTTTTGTTTATAAAGAGCGACCCAGTCATTACGGGAATTTTCAAGCAGGTGTTCGTTAAAATAGGAATAAATGACGGTTGCGAACTCACCTGCCAATTCTTGAATAACCTGCTGTCGGTCGGTGACCGAATGATAGGTACTTGACCACCCAGACGGCTGGCTTAGAAAATGCTCGTAGACAGATGAAATAAAAGCGGACGCAATGACTGGCACCGGCCCTTCATGCTCTCCTAAGGAAATGTTCAAACATGTTTCTCTATCCATATAAGGAATGTTCAGCGACTCCATCGCTTCATAAAAAGCCTGAGAGACAGTCAAATTTAAATAAATAGGATGCAGCTCTTGCTGCTTTTTTCTCGTTTCTGATACTAAAGCTGCCTTTAAGTCTTTATACAGAAGATGACTCTCTTTGGATTCCTCGTGTACACATTCTAAAATAGACGTATTCCCTACTGTTAAATAGTAGTGAAGCTGCTTTTTCATAAGAGGTGAAACGCTTTTAAGCGCATAATCTATCATTTTAGCCATGGCATGTTTTTTAGCATAATCCGTACGGCAGCTTGGAGAGGTAAGCAAATCTCCGTGTGTAACACAAACGTTTACCTTAGCACCGTGACCATGTACGATGAGCTGTTGAAGAAATTGAATATTTAATTGTTTAAGTCCATGATGTACGTATAAAATAGAAGCTGCTTGTTTAAAAGAATCGTGGATGGTGCTCGTATATTCAAAACAAGCATGCTCGCAAATCGCTACTCCTTTTTTAAAAGAAAAAGGGCCGCAAACTTCAATTCTACGAAACAATGGATAAATAAGACGTCCGTTATTTTCTTCTTCTTCATTTGTTAGCGGACCAAAGGAAGACAACTCTTTTGCTGTGAGACGGCAGGATATTGGCCAGTCGTCTTCTCCTATTTCCCATGTTCCCTCCTTGTATTCTTTCAACCGGGATTCAATTGCCAGAAGCATTTGCTCGGTAATTTTCCTACATTCAAGCCTCTTGTGCCATCCTTCTGCAAAATCTTTTCCTTCGTGATCAACAGCGTCTTTTACTATTTCACTTTCTCGTTTAATTGCATCTACAAATTGTTTGAATGAACTATTTTCATCACTCATTCTTAAAGGAATATCATCATTAAAATAACGGGCTTTGTATGGGATATCTCCCAAAAGAGCGCGCAGATTAAAAGAGGAATCTCCGTGTAATAATTCAAAGACCAAGTCATAATCCGTGCCTCCTTCAGCATACACTTCAGCGCTTCTTAGTAGGATATTCTCCAATTTCCTTTGCACTTCACTTCGCGTAAAAAAAGAGACAGCAGCTTCATAGTGTTGGGAATCCTTCACCTTATACGTAGCAGAATAAGCGCCTTTACTGCCTATTCCTAGAAAGCCACATTCCTTTTTTATACCAAGAAGCTGGCGGATTAAGGCTGTTTTGCCGCTTCCTTGTTCTCCGATTACATGAATGTACTCATACTCGCTGTCAATTTGTTCGCTCGTTCTTTTTTCAATATCGTTATAAAAAGCATTCACTACTCGTTCATCATATCTTGCTTTTGCTCTTCCTTTTGCAGTACTTGTCCAAAAATCCTGCACTCTCAGCAGTTCATTCATCTCTTCAACGAGAATGTCAATTTCATCGTGTTGCTCTGTATACATAAACCGTTTAACAAACGGGTGCGATCTTCCTCTTTCATCTTTTTTAAACGGATGCTGAAACATAATTGACCAGCCTTTTCGCATAGGAGATTGACAGGCTTTTGCACGAAAAACTTTCATTCATTTCCCCTTCTTTCCCTAACATTGTCCTATTTGAAATGTATGGCTTTTAAAGGGGGGATATGTCTATGATTTTCCTCTTTTTAGAAGGATTTTTCCTTCATTTATCGAAGTAATTAATTGAGGTGATGGGAGAATGTTGACAAAAATTGTGAAATGCAGCATACCGACTGATAAAAAAGCATCTTTTTCATATACGCAACAGCATTGGGCTGCTCTTGCACACGTGAATGGTTTCATTGGCCAATTAGGGGGTTGGAACGTGGAAGATGGAACAGATGCTTGTATTCTAGCTCTGTGGGAAGATGGAACAACTTATCAAGAATTCATGAAGCATACTCATGATTCTATTTTTTATAAAAGCAAGCAGGATCAAACATATACGAATTTGGACGTTTCAACATCAGATCCGTCCTACTTCATAGGAGCACGCTACAATTATTATCGAAGCAGCGCCATTGAAAGCCGTTATTTAGTAAAGACGGAAATTGAAGTCGATTTTTACGACAAAGAAGATATCCATGAGATGGTAAAAAGCTTGATAAATCCTTCTTATCGCTGTTTATCTCACGTTGTATCACCAATCGAGCATAGCAAGCTTGTCATTTTTTCATTATACGGATCTGCTTGTCCGCAAAAAACAATTGATACCTTTGTTCATCCAAATGTACTGAACGCGTCTCAATACATATATCAATTAGAGAAAAATTGGAACGTTCTTTCCAATTAAAAAATAGAAGCCTAGGCCCGACGCCAAAGCTTCTATTTTTTTATGATATAAACATCTTGGTTTTGTACGGTAATAACTTCCTCCGTCATTCCTACAAACAAACCGCTTTCTACTACGCCTGGGATCCTTATCAGCTGCTTTTCCAACTCAGCAGGATTTTCAATTTCTGAAAAATGGCAGTCTAGAATGTAATTTCCGTTATCGGTGATAAACGGCGTATGATCATCTAAAAGCCTAAGCTGCGGTACACAACCTGCACTGCGAATGTGCTTCGCAGTCATTTCCCAGCCAAAACGTATAACTTCAACAGGAAGAGGAAAAGCTCCTAGCGTCTTCACTATTTTCTTAGAATCTGCAATCACGATAAACCGCTTCGCTGCGTACGCAATCATTTTTTCTCGAAGCAGCGCGCCTCCTCCTCCTTTAATTAAAGAAAGTTCGCTATCTACTTCATCTGCTCCGTCAATTGCTATATCAATATATTCAACATCTGCTAAGGTAACAATGGGAATACCTAGTTTCCTTGCCAGCTCTTCTGTTTTTTGAGAAGTAGGAACCGCTTTGATGTGTAATCCATTTTTTACTCGTTCACCTAGTTTTACAATTGTATAATAAGCTGTTGAACCTGTCCCTAGTCCTACAATCATTCCATCTTCAACAAATTGTGCTGCTTTTTCACCAACTGCTTGTTTTTCAATCATACAAAGGCCTCCTTACTCATATTGTACCCGTTTACATAAAAAAGGAAAAGCATTATGAACCCTTACGTAAAAACTCAGCTGACTATTCAGCTGAGTTTTTTTGAAACTGTGTATTTAGAAGAATTTTTTCTACCCAATACTGCTGTTTTGTACTGTTTGTCTGTTCGCTGCTTTTTAGTTCAAACGTATAGTAAATATACTTGTCTGAATAATCATCATTCACATAAGCATGATAAATGCTATGCTTTCCATCTCTTGTTTGTTTTTTCACATAAATCGTTGCATTTTTACCTTTTAACATGTAATCAGGCTGAAACGCATCCATTTTATTTTGAGCTGCTTTGCTTTTTTTCTTAGAAAATAAAGCCGTTATTTTCCCAGCATTGTATGAATCATTTTCCTTCGTTGATGCTGTCCATACTTCACTTTCATCTTCACTGCTTTTATAAGAAGATTTATGAATAACATACTGAAGCGGAAACCACATCCTATATTGATTGGTATCCGAAGTAAATAATTCAAATCCATTGTCTGTTTGTTCATGATCGACCAAAAATGTACTCGTAAACTTATCTGCCTGCGCTTCACTTTTAAATTTCCCGCTTTGAAATAGCCAAATTCCTACGGCAATAACCAATGCTCCAGCTACTGATGCGACTTTTTTTCGATCCATTGTTTCCACACACCTTTTAATATCCCTTTAACTTTTGATAATACCATATTGACGTTTATATCGTCATAAGGAGAAATAACCAAAGGGTTATAAGAGCGCACATGCTAATTTAACTAGAAAAAATAAACTTTTTTACAATAGTAAATTTGATAACAGACGCTGAGCTAACAGCCGGTTAGCCTCATCGGGCTCTATCGTATACGTTAGTAGTTCTTGCTTTTCAGCTTTCGCTTTTATCAAACATTCACCCTTTGGAGAAAGAAGAGAAGTGGTGCTTTTTTGGTTCTCTAAGGCATAATTCACGCTTGCAAAGTAAATACCATTCTCCGTACTTCTTGCAATCATTGCATAATCATAAAACTTCGGATCTGGTACTTCACCAGTAAACTGTGGATGAAACACAATGCTTGCTCCTCTTACAGCAGCCCATCGGACAGTTTCAGGATAGCGCCATCCCTCATGGCAAATAACAATACCGAATTTCACGCCGTTTATTTCAAACAACTGGCGGCTATTTCCAGGCTTATAACCAAATTGATCTTCTGCTGGATCAATTTGATTTTTAGTTTGATACCCTAATTCTTTTCCATTTTCATCAATTACAAAAGCAGTTAAATGCATACCAAGTTCGTCGCGCCATTCCAGTGGTAAAATTACGTTGAGCTTTAACTGTTTGGCAAGCAACTTAACTTTATAAAGCGTATTTTGTTGAATTTCGTGATTGTAGGCCTCAACTTCAAAACCCACCCCTCTAAGTCCCGGCACAATTGATTCTGGAAAACATACAAGGTTACACCCTTCTTCTGCTGCTTGTTTCATACAATTTTCTACCGTTTCTACACCCTCTGCGGCTGACTTTGGAAATCTCACTTGCGCTAACCCAATTTTCATTCATTGCTCCTCCACTTCCAATATCATAAAAAACTCATGCTACTAGCGTAACATGAGTTTTTTATCTTTACGTAAATAATTTAATTAGCATACTAAGAAGAATACCTACCGCACTAAAGTCCGAATCTCCAAATGTTGTGCCTTTAAAACCTAACGACGCGAGAACAGGCAGTAAAATAGCCGGTAAAAAACTAATTAAGATTCCATTGGCAAATGACCCGACCACTGCTCCTCTTCTTCCCCCCGTCGCATTTCCAAATACTCCGGCAGCTGCTCCCGTAAAAAAGTGCGGAACGAGGCCCGGCACGATAATACTTAGACCAAATAGAGGCAAAAAGAACATTGAAATGAGACCAGCGATAAAGCTTGAAAAGAATCCAATGACCACTGCGTTAGGAGCAAACGGAAACACAGTTGGACAATCTAGAGCTGGAATGGCATTTGGTACCGCTTTGTCAGCAATTCCTTTAAATGCTGGTACAATTTCTGCTAAAAGCATACGAACACCCGCCAGCACGACATATACTCCTGCTGCAAAAGTGATTGCTTGAATTAGCGAGTACACAATAAAGTTTTGACCCCCGCTTAATTTTGTTTCGATAAATGCAGGGCCTGCAAAAAGTGCAACAATAATAAATAAAACGGTCATGGTCAGTGAGACAGAAACGGATGTATCCCGAAGAAATCCTAAGGATTGAGGAACTTTAATTTCTTCTGTTGTTTTTTCGCGATTTCCTACTCGCTTGCCGATAAACCCTGCTACTAAATAGCCTAAGGAACCAAAATGACCAACGGCAATATCGTTTGACCCTGTAATTTCACGCACATACGGCTGAAGCAGTGCAGGAAATAAAACCATTAAAATACCTAATAATAGTGCCCCGATCAAAACCAAAGGTGCTCCCGTTAACCCGCCGGTAGATAAAATTGCTGCAATCAAACAAGCCATAAACATGGTGTGATGCCCAGTTAAAAAGATATACTTAAATTTCGTGATGCGCGCGATAATGATATTTACAATCATACCTAAGAGCATAATCATCGCTGTTTCTGTACCAAACGTTTGTTGAGCTACAGCTACAATTGCTTCATTATTAGGAATGATGCCTTCAACGGAAAACGCTTTATTAAACATTTTTCCAAACGCTTCAAGTGAAGCAATTAATATATTAGCTCCCGCTCCTAATATAAGAAAACCCATAATTGTTTTTAAGGTGCCTGATACAATATCTGCACTTTTTTTCTTTTGAAGCAACAAACCGATTAGTGCAAACAACCCTACTAGAATAGCGGGTGTTCCTAATATATCTTTCATAATTAAATCAAACATGGCTTACGCCTCCACGAAGTATTTTTGCAGTGCTCCTTTAATTTCCGCTTGATTTAAAATGTTTTGCAGTGCCACAACCGTGCGAGTGCCATCATCCAATTGATTTACAATATCTGCAGATCCTAAATAGATATCTGCCTGCTCCGTTTTACTAGTTGTTAAATCCGTATGAGATACCTGTGCTTCAACACCAAGCTCTACTAAAATTTTCTTTACATTCATTTCCACAATAAAACTGCTTCCTAAACCGTTTCCGCATACAACTAAAATCTTTTTCATTTTTTATCTCTCCTTTTAATTTGAGTAAGCTTCAATTAATGCAAGCATTTCTTGTTTTGTATTCATAGCAATAAGCTTGTCAATATTATCGTTTTCAGATAGCATCATTGAAAGCTGTGACAGTGCTTTTAAGTGGGTTTCATTATCAGTAGCAGCAAGTACGATAATAAGCTGCGCTCCGTGCTGTTTTTCAGTAGAAAAATAGACCGGCTCCTTTAAACGAAGCATGCTCATACCCACACGATTTACACCGTGTTCCGGCCTTGCATGAGGGAGCGCCACTTTTGGCGCAATAACAATATAAGGGCCTAACTGTTCTACACTTTTGATCATTGCTTCTACATAAGAAGGTTCAATATATTCATAGTTCAACAAAGGCTTGGCAGCCAGCCTAACAGCTGATTTCCAATCATCTGCTGAATCTGTAAGCTGCAAGAATGGCTCTTGCAATACTTCATGCAACATTGGCTTTTTATCCTCTCTTACCATTTTTTTAGATTGCTGTATCACTAGTTTTAAATTAGCTAACAGAGCTGGTTCATCCTGAATATTTGCATGCTGCTTAATAATACCCATGATGGCTTGAGTGGTTAGCTGAGAAGAAGCTGGTTCAACTAAGTCGATTAACCGCTGCTTTTCATCATCCGTTAAAATAGGATTCACAAGCATCACATTCATTCGCTTTTTTAATGGCGTAGTTGTAATAACTAAATCATAGGTTTCTTTAAACTGCTCATAATCTCTTACCGTCATTGGCCCTATCAATTCAGCATCTGTTAACAGTTGTTCAAGCTGATACTGAAGCATACGGGACGTTCCAATTCCATTGGCACAAACAATAACAATACGCTTTTGTTTTTGCCTTCCCTCTTGTTTTTTCATCCATCCTCCGAAATGAAGAGCAAAATAAGAAATTTCGTCTTCATTAATACGTGTTTGAAGGCTGTTTTCCAAAGGAAGCAACGCTTTTTTTGTCAGTTCCACTATATCCTGATACTTTGTTTGAATAGCCGAAAGCATAGGATTAGGGAGGTGAATATTATAGAGAAGCCTGTAATAAGCCGTCTTCAAATGAATATATAAATTTTGTTCAAGACGATTTCGATCTTCAAATACCACACAAGCATATGCTTGAAACCGTGATACCATTTCTTTTACAATGCTTCTCATCCAATCATCACTATCTGCTTGATTTACTACATTTACTTTTGCACTTAGTAAAACCGTGGCCAGATAATGTTTTTCGTGAGGTGGAAAATCAAATCCTAAAACGCTTTCAATTTCTTGGAGCGCTTTGTACTGCCTGGTTTTTTCTAATTCATCTTTTCTAGTAATCAAGGCGTCTACATAGCGCTTGCCTCCAATACGCTGAATACAGCACGTGAGCATATAGGCTAATTGCGTCAGCATCTTGTCTGTAAACGCCATTCCCAGTTTATCTTCACACTCTACAAGCCAGTGATAAATCATTGAATATTCGTAATCTGCTTTCATGACCCTTTTCAACAACTCTTCATGATGTTGACTTAATAATTCTGTGATGTGTATATAAAGCAAATTTCGAATGTCGCTTTCAGATCCTTTTACTTCGTACCCATCTTTATAGCTATATGTCAAAGATATGCCTTTCTTTACCCACTTGTTTTTTAAGTCTTTAATATCTTGTAAGACAGTATTGCGACTAACTTCTGTTTCATCCATGAGCTGCTGAGTTCCGATTTTCCCGCCTCGAAGTATACACATCAAAGCAACGTATATTTGCCGGTCCTCAACTGATAAGTAAGCAGATGGCATAACATGAGAAATTTGTTTAGCAACTTGGTCCTTTACTTGATCGTTTAGAAAAAAGCCTTTCCCATATGTGTACTGAACAAATTCTAATTCTTGCTGACACAGCCAATCGTTAATTTTTTCAATATCATAATAGATAGTACGCCTTGACACTTGAAACTGCTTCATTAACTCTTGTACTGATATAAATGTTGCGGCTTGAAGCAAAACTTGCAATACGGCCGTACTGCGTTTGTCTAACAAATGAATCACCTTCAGTCCAATTCGTGCACAAATTGAAATACTTACTATGCTTTATGCTTTTACTATACTACGGGTCTTACAAAATGATTAGACCGAATTCACCCACATACATTGTGCAAAAAATGTACTCAACAAAAAAAGAAGTGCCGTATGCACTTCTTTTAAGAGCTAATCTTTAGTCGGCTGTTCCATTGCTTCTCCGATGGCTTTTTTTAAATGTCCGTCATGTTTATCAAGCAGCCGATGCACCTCATCACCTTCTGTAGAAGTAAGAAGCGCAAGAATGGCGGCTTTTGGCGTTTTGTATGTTTGTAAACTTTCCGCTGCCTCCTCTGGTGAGACGCCTGTTAGTTCCGCAATAATATTTTTAGCACGCTGTACAAGTTTATCATTAGTCGGCTGTACGTCTACCATTAGATTGCTGTAGACTTTACCAATTTGAATCATAGAAGCGGTCGTCAGCATATTAAGAACAAGCTTTTGAGCAGTTCCGGCTTTCATTCTTGTTGAACCTGTGACAACTTCCGGCCCTGATTCTGCTACTATTGCATATTTTGCTTCTTGTTCCATAGGTGATTGAGGAGAATTTACAACACAGCCCGTTACTGCCCCCAGGCTGTTTGCATACGCAAGCGCTGAGAGTGTATAAGGAGTTCTTCCGCTTGCAGCTATACCTACAAGAATATCTTTATTTGATAAATTAATCGCTTTCAAATCTTCTATCGCTTGTTTCTTATTATCTTCTGCTCCTTCTAACGCATGACGAAGCGCTTTGTCTCCCCCGGCTATGATCCCAATTACTTGTTCGGCAGGTGTACCGAATGTTGGTACACATTCAGATGCATCTAATACACCTAGCCGCCCGCTTGTACCTGCTCCGATATAAATAAGACGTCCGCCTTGTTTAAAAGCACTGACAATTTCATCTACTAACAGAGCAATAACAGGCAGCACTTTATTGATCGCCTGAGGCACTTGATGATCTTCTTCATTAATTTTTTTTACAATTTCCAGACTTGATAATTCATCAATGTTTAAGGTTTGCGGATTGCGTTTTTCTGTTAAGATATGATTTAAGTTCACTGTGATCCCCTGCCTTTTCCACCATCATTTTTTCTCTATTTATACTCTTTCATGAACAGCTGATAAGCTCCTTTAGCAGATGATACTCGCTGTGTTGCCCACTGGATATGCTTTATTTCTTTTTCACATGCTTTTTTATAAACATCAAACACTTCTGGAACTTCCGTTAAAATGCTGCCTTTGCATGACAGCAAGCAGCTCCCTTCAAACCGCTGTTTCTTATATAAATGAAGAGTCATGTTTGCAAGGTTCTTTCCAGCCTGTTGAAGAATGTCACTTGCTTCTTGTTTATGGTTTCTCGCTTGATTTACAACAAGCGGAGTGAGTGAAGCAACTTCTGATTTAGGAGATGAATAGACAAACTTTTTTATATCGTGTATGGTATCTGCTTTTACATGTTGCAAGATTGTCTGACTAAGGCTGCTGTAAGGACGGCTTTGATCATGCTCTTTCGTCAGCAATATCAGTGCTTGAAGACCAATCCAATATCCGCTTCCTTCATCTCCAAGAAGGTGTCCCCACCCTCCTCCGTATTCGTACACTCCGTCTTTTTTCCCAATGCTGACGGCTCCAGTACCTGCAATAGTTAAAATCCCGTCTTTTCCATGCAGTAGTGCTTCATGTGCAATCATGGCGTCATCATATAAACCTACTTCTACCTGATAACGATCATAAAAATATCTTTTTATTTCTTCTTTAGATAATGCTTTACTTCCAGCAAGCCCCAGTGAAATGCCTTTACATGTATGATCAGCAAGCGCAGCTTTGCACGCCGTAATACATTCATCAATATGAGTAATAGCCGTATTGTAATTAATGAGCAAATTGCCATAGCCGCTTTTTGAAGCAGCGAGCTCTTGACCATTTAAGCTGTAAGCAACGGCTTCTGTTTGTGTTCCCCCGCCGTCGATACCAATAATATAGTCCATTTTATCACCGCTCACAAAAAGCAAATTTGTCCCATGGCTGCAGTTCATTTAGTAAAAAAATTTCCTCTTCTGCAATGCGTCCTACTACGTTTGTTTTACCTGAGTTCTCCATGTCTAACAGCGCAATTTGCAGCTCTCCTTTGTATTGTCCATAGAGTTCATTTTCTATTAAAATATCGCCTCTTCGAATGGAAGGAGTATGCGTAGGCTTGAATTCTTCTTTTTTATATTTTACTCGGCTTTGCGTAGAGCGAATTAAATAATCAGATACGTCTCCGCGGTAAAAATGAAACTCTTCCAGCACAATTTTTTTCTCAAGCTCGGTAATCGTATCATACAGGGTCACGTTAAAAGTAAAGCGCTCTTGCTGAACAACATCACGCAGCGCCTTCATCTCTTCTTCTGATGCATACGCATTCGCAATGATTGCACAATCAATTAATCCCGTTTTAAAAAGATGCTTAGCCTGCACGTCGATCGGAAGCGTGCGATGCATTTCAAGCGTACAAAGCCCTTCAGTAACAGGCCACGGTCCAAAAGTAGCGCTTGGTGAATTAATAAAGGCTGCTGTTTCAAGGTTATGTTCTTTAAACAATGCTGAACACTTCAAAAAGTGATCATACGACAATCCCGCATATCGATGAGGATAGAAGTTGTGCGACCCGAGCAGCTGCTTTCGATTCGGTCTGTAACTTAAAATATTATCCACATACTTCGTCGCATTACTCATGTTAATTTCAATTTTTAAGCCGTATGGATTAAAGGTCATAATGGACTCTTCATTTCCCGTATACCCTAGATCAAGACGAATAGCATAAGCCCCTAATTCGTAAAAAAAAGATAAGTCATCATAAGAAATGCCAAGCGCTCCAAATACGCGAGGAGCGATGTCCACTACTACTTCCATCTCTAGCTCATTGGCAAACTCAATGATTTCTTTAAAATTTGCCATTACTTTTTTCTGATCGCCTTCAACAGAAAGCAAGCATGTAAAAATGCGGGTAAATCCGTATTGATGCGCAAGTGCTATATACGCTTTATCTTTTTCGACAGTCGAATGTTCCGGGTAAATCGCAATACCTAGCTTTTTCATTGATTTTCGCCTTCTTTTTTAAATTTTTTAATAAGCTTAATCATATGTTCAATTAATTTTTGCTCTGAAATAGCCGTCATTAAATGATCTTGTGCGTGAATTAAAAGCAGCGACTTTTCAATTGTTTTTCCGTTCAATTCACGTTGAATAAGCGCAGTTTGCGTTTTATGAGCATGACTGAGCTCTTCTTGAGACTGCTTTAAAAGTTCGTCAGCTCTATTAAAATCATAGTCTTCAGCTGCTTCTAACGCTTCATATGCAAGTGACCTGGCATTTCCTCCGTATGCAATAAGTTCAAAAATTTCATTTTCCATATTTGCTGCTTCTGTCATTTCTTCCATCCCCTTTTTTATAGTGGTACAGGCGTAATGTTTCCTAATATTACAGGAGACAAGGCGCCGGTTGCGCTTGGTACATTGCTTGGATAACCTGAAAGTGTTTCATTTGCGAGCACCGCAAAAGCTACGGCTTCTTTTGCTTCTGAAGACATTCCTATTTCTTCTTGTGTATACACGCTGCAGCGTTTCCCGATCTGCGCTTTAATCATATTCATCAGCGTATTATTATAACTTCCGCCTCCTCCAATAATCACTTCGTCAATAGAATAGGCAGGAAAAATAAATGTTTCATAGTGATGTACAATGGATGATGCCGTGAACATAGTAATCGTAGCTAGCAGATCTTCCTTTTTATGTTTACTATAATTCTCTAGCAGTCTCTTTGTGTACTGTGTACCGAACAGTTCTCTTCCCGTCGATTTGGGAGGAGAAAGCTTCATGTAATCATGATTCATACAGTCTCCTAAAAGCTCTGAAATAATCTTTCCTTCAGCTGCTAAACGCCCATTTTCATCAAATGAAACATTAAAAAGCTGCTGACATGCTTCGTCTATCATCATATTTCCCGGCCCTGTATCAAAAGCTACTACGGGTATAGGAGATTTTTTTGGCGGAATCAACGTTACATTTCCAATACCTCCAACGTTTTGAAGCAGCCTTGTACGCTCATCGTGGCTGTACAAAATCCGTTCCGTGTGAGGAACTAACGGAGCACCTTGCCCCCCTGCTGCCATGTCCATCACTCTGAAGTTTGCTACTACCTTCGTTTTGGTTTCATAGGCAATAACAGCCGGCTCTCCAATTTGGAGTGTAGACATCACTGTACTTCCCGAAGCATAAGGCTGATGGTAAATGGTTTGACCATGCGATCCAATAACATCTATTTGTTCAAGAGAAAAGCGGGCTTCTTGGCACACTTTTTTCACTGCATCCGCAAATGCATAGCCAAGTTTAAAATTTAAGCTGCAGATCAGCTGTACATTTGAATGTTCAAAAGAAAGCGCCTGCTCAATTTCCTTTTTTAACTGAGGTGAAAACGGCACGGTAATAAAATGAAGAAGCTTAACTTTACTTTCATAGCCGCTTCCTTCAATTTGAACAAGAGCTGCATCAATTCCGTCGAGTGACGTTCCTGACATAAGTCCAACAGCATACATACTACGCGTTCACTTCCTTAAAAAAAGCAGGTAAATACTTGCGATGAGCTTGAAGCAGTTCATCTAAGACCGACTTAGCCAGCTCGTCACTTGGAACAAGCGGATTAATGCTGAGCGCAACCAGTGCTTTTTCATAAGATCCTGTAACCGCAGCTTCTGCTCCTATTCGTTCAAACGATTTAATTTGCTGCACAAGTCCATTAACTTCTACTGGAAGTTCACCGAAAGCGAGCGGTACTGGCCCTTGCTTTGTTACTACACAGTTTACTTCAACCGCAGATTCGTTTGGGAGCGAGGAAATAGCTCCATTGTTTTTTACATTTAATGTTTGAATATCGCCTTTATCGTTATAAATGGATGAAATTAAATTACATGCGGCATCGCTGTAATAAGCGCCCCCTCGTTTTTCCAGCTGCGGAGGCTTCATTTCTAGATTTGGATTTTTATAGAGTTCAAAAAGCTCGGCTTCTAATGCTTTTACCACTTCAGCGCGTGTTGTACCTGACTGAAAAGCCAGAAGCTCTTCTGCTAATATTTCTTTTGTTTTGTAGTAGTAGCGGTGATACGGACATAAAATCACGCCAAGAGCTTCCAAAAAGTCCGGTTGCCATGGAATAGGAGCTATGTTTCTCATTGTTACTTGAGAGTTTGGATCACTTAATCGCCGAATGACTTCTTGCGTTACTTCCTTTCCTTTTGCATACACATGCAGTCCATATACCAAGTGGTTTAACCCTGCAAATTCAATGTGAACATCTTCTTTTTCTACTTGAAGCAAGCCCGCGATGGAGTTTGTCATATGTGCAGGCAGGTTACAAACTCCTACTACTTTAGAATGCTCTCCGTAGCGAAGCAGCGCCTCCGTTACCATACCTGCAGGATTTGTAAAATTAATAAGCCAGGCGTTTGGACAAACTTCGTGTATTTCCTCGGCAATTTTCAACAAAACCGGTATCGTTCGTAAGCCCTTAAATAATCCTCCCGCCCCGTTTGTCTCTTGACCAATCATTCCGTACTTAAGAGGGATGCGTTCATCTTGAATACGTGCATCAAGCTGACCTACTCTAAGCTGTGTCGTTACAAAATCAGCATTTATCAACGCCTTTTGTCGATCAAGCGTTAAATGAATTTTCATATCAACACCTGCTTTTTTGACCATTCTTTTCGCAAGTGCTCCTACGATTTCAAGTTTCTCTTTTCCTTCTTCAACATCTACAAGCCATAGCTCTCGAATTGGAAGCTCATCATATCGTTTAATAAACCCTTCGACCAATTCCGGTGTGTAGCTTGATCCTCCCCCAATTGTCACTACTTTCATTTTTTGCCCCTCCTTGTTAAAAAACGGCTAAATATGTAACGGCTGTGCACCCTATTCCAAGCAAAACAAAGCGTATACAAACGGCGGTTTTAGATAAAGCTGCGTTTGAAAGCCGAATGGAAATAAATGTTGTAAGCAGTGCTGCTGATAGGCTTGTAATGGCAAATAAACTATGCTGCGCTGATAAACCAGCATACTGCAGCAGAGGTGTAAAAATAACGTTGCAAAAAACCATGGTTAGCAGAAATAAAAACACAGTTTTATATCGAAACCGCACAAACATTGACCCTCAACTCCTACTAAAGAGATAGAAGCCAAACAAGTTGGCTTCTCTTTCTTTACATTTGAACTGAACTATCAGATGGTGCAACCGTTGCTTCATCGCTTTTTTCCATTTCGACCATCTTTCGGTCGTACATTTTAAAGAACGGAAGATAAATGACAACAGAAATAGCAATATTGATAACGACTAGCACAACCGCCCGCCAGTCTCCTCCGGTCGATAGATAAGCTCCGATCGGCGCCGGGAGCGTCCAAGGAACCATTACGTAGGTTGGCGTAATAAGACCTGTCGCCGTTGCTGCGTATGAAATGATCGTTGTAATAATCGGGATAATGATAAATGGGATAATTAAAATAGGATTTAAGACAATTGGCAAACCGAAAATAATTGGTTCGTTAATATTAAAAACCGCCGGAATAAAAGATGTCCTAGAAAGCGCTTTCGAATATTTAGATTTTGAGAAAAACAGCATTGCTAAAGCAAGGCCCAGCGTCGCTCCAGATCCTCCGATCCAAACAAACCACTGAAAGAACGTTTCAGGTGCAATATACGGAAGTGTGGAAGCTCCGTCTGCTACCGCTTCAGCATTTTTGGCTAAATACACTTCCCATACAGGCCGTGCCACTGTCCCAACAACAGAGACGCCGTGAATACCAAATGACCAGAAAAACGTAATTAAGAAAACCGGTATTAATACTCCTGCTAAACTATCTCCAGCTTCCACAAGCGGAGCAACTAGTTTATCAACTAAATGGTGAAGATCGATACCTAAAACAATGGTAATAATCGTCATAAGTACAACAACAATCGCAACCGGAATTAGTGCTTCAAAAGACCTCGATACCGAAGGCGGCACTTGTTCCGGCATTTTTATGGTGACATTTTTTGCTTTACAAAACCTGAGAATTTCGACCGATAAAATCGATACAATCATCGTTACAAACAAACCGTGACCTCCAAGGTTTGTCATTGGAAGCATAAATCCTTCTTCTTCAATCAGCTTTGGAGTCACCGTAAGAAGTAGTGCAGCTACTGCAATTTGCGCTCCTGACAGCGGATCGAGATTATAGCTTTTGGACAAGTTATACCCTATCCCAAAGGCTATATATAAAGACATAATAAACATCGTTACGCGATACGGTATTAAAATATTGGCGCTGTTATCAGCTGCCCATTTTGCAATTGTGCTATCTTGCGGCACAGGCGGAAATGCTAAAATTAAGAAAAAACTTCCGATGATAATGAACGGCAAAGCGGAAATAACACCATCGCGAATGGCTTGAAGATGCCGCTGTTCCGATAACCTGGCCATAGGTCCTGATAAATTGTTCTCTAAAAACGACACAAATTTGCTCATATACCCTTTCCCCCTCTATATTCTCCCCTTGTGTAATAAACCCCTTATTTATTTAAAAAGCAGGAATACACCTGCTTTCCTCAGCTAACGAGCTGTTGAACCGTTTTATAAAGCGTCGGACCTCCAAGCGGCGTATAAGCCTGCGGCGGAATCGGCCCGCACGGAACAGAAGCTTTATCCGCTTCCGCTTTCACTGCGTTAAACCGGTGGCGAATCTGCGGTGCAACCATTACAACATCCCAGCCTTTTTGAATTTCCTCTGCTACTTCATTTGTCCCAATTGCCAGCACTTCCATATCCGTTCCGTGCTTTTGTGCTTCCGTTTTTAATGCTTTTACCACAATCGAACTTGACATTCCTCCAGAACATACAAACAATACCTTCATTTTCTCGTTTCCCCCTACCTCTTAATTTTTTGAATTACATTATGTGTATCGATTATGCGTTCAAACACTTGATTGCCTTTTTGAATACATAACCGTATAAACATCGCATCTACAACGGCTAACTGAGCAATACGAGCGCTCATCGTTCCAATTCGAATATGCTGTTCTTCTACTGAAATAGTCAGCAGAATATCAGCTAATCTAGAAGCTGGCGATGAGCCGTGCTGCGTTAGCAAAATAACCGCTGCTCCTTTATCTTTGGCTATTTGCATCAGTTCCACCACTTCTTTTGTTTGACCAGAAGTCGATACTACAAACAGCACATCATCTTTTGTCATGTTCGTAGCCATCACCATTTGAACATGACTGTCTAATGAAAACAGCGCTGAAATATCAATTCGAAGCAGTTTATACTGAGCATCTAGCGCAACTACAGATGATCCCCCTGCTCCGTATAAAAACACTCGCTTCGCTCTATGAATAGCTTCCGCGGCTGCATCAATTGCAGAAGAGCTCACTAAACGACTTGTGTTCATAAGTGCGCTCATACTTTTACTCATGACTTTTTCAAGCACGGCTTCGGTCTCGTCTTCAAAATTAACCGGAAGATTCGGCAGCTGCTCGTTATTCACCTTATGGGCATCTTTTGCTAATTCAATCTTTAATTCTTTAAAACTATTGATTCCTACACGCTGACAAAAACGAATAATCGTAGCTTCGCTGCACTGACACTGCTTAGCTAGCTGTTTGGTCGTTAAATTCAACGTGGTCGTAGGATTTTCTAACACGTAATCAGCTACTCTTCCCTCAGCAGGACTGTAATGATTCATTTGTGCATCGATTAAAGTAAGTACGGAAAATTGGCGCATGAATTCCTCCATCGTTAAGTAACGTATTTCTAAAATATTCTTTAAATTACCATTATTATATTTTTTCTGAAGTTTAATTTCAATATTTTTCTGATATTTTCAAAACTTTATTTTATTTTTCAGAATATTTTATTAAAATCTATTGTGAATATAACGACCACATGCTATATTATGAAAGAAATTTTATCTCAACCAAAAAAGAAGGAGGAACGAACATGTATATTAAAAAATGTATAGGAAGCATCCTGTTTTTACTGCTGTTTTGTTCGAGCGCGTTACCTGCTAAAGCAGACGTACCTACCACGTATCAAAAACGGGAGCTTCGAGCCGCTTGGATTGCAAGCGTATACAATATTGACTGGCCTTCTCAGCCTGGTCTTCCGGTTGAGCAGCAGAAAAAAGAGTTTACCTATTTGCTAGATGAAGTAAAAAAAATGGGGATGAATGCTGTGGTGGTTCAAATTAAACCTACCGCTGATTCCTTTTATCCGTCGAAATATGGCCCGTGGTCAGAATATTTAACGGGTACACAAGGAAAAGATCCCGGCTACAATCCTCTAGCTTTTATGGTGGAGGAAGCACACAAGCGCAACTTAGAATTCCACGCATGGTTTAACCCTTATCGCATTACCATGAATCATACTGATTTAAACAAACTTGCCGATAATCATCCTGCCAAACAACATCCTGATTGGGTCGTCTCCTACGGAAAACAACTCTACTATAACCCAGGTATTCCAGAAGTAAAAAACTTTATTATTGAAGAAGTGCTCGAAGTCGTAAGAAACTATGATATTGATGCTGTTCATATGGACGACTACTTTTACCCTTACAAAATTGCAGGGCAAACGTTCCCAGATCAAAAAACATATGAAACCTACGGTGCTCAAACGTTTTCCAACATTGAAGACTGGCGACGAGACAATGTTAATCAGCTTGTTCGAGATTTAAATACGTCTATTAAAAAAACAAAATCATACGTGAAGTTTGGTATCAGTCCGTTCGGCGTGTGGAGAAACATCGCTAATGATCCAACTGGCTCTGAGACTACTGCTGGACAAACAAACTACGATGATTTGTATGCCGATACGCGTACGTGGATTCAAAATGGATACGTTGATTACATCACTCCGCAAATTTATTGGAATATCGGATTTGAACCAGCTGCTTACGATACGCTGCTCAACTGGTGGAGAGATGAAGTTCGTGGAAAGCCAGTTCACCTTTATATTGGACAAGCTGCTTACAAAATTAATAACAACGCGGTGGAAGCATGGTCTGATCCCGATGAGTATCCAAGACAAATTGCTCTGAATCACCAATTTCCAGAAGTACACGGGAGCATGCATTTTAGCCTGAAAGATTTGAACCGAAACCCACTAGGAATAAAAGACAAGCTGCAAAACGATATTTATAAACATCCTGCTCTTATTCCATCAATGCCTTGGCTTGATGATACGGCCCCAAAAGCACCAAAATTAAAAAACGCGGGCCCTCATACAAAAGAAGCAGCGTTTGAAATTCGAGATCATCAGCAGAATGATTCCGCATATTATGCCATTTATCGCTTCCAAGGCAATATACGAGGCGACATTAATAACGCAGAAAACTTGCTGACAACCGTTCGGAAAACAGGAGAAACACAATTGTTTGTAGATCAAAGCGCACTCAAAAATCAAACGTACACATATGTTGTAACCTCTGTTGACCGTTTGCATAACGAAAGTGCTGTTTCCCGCACGCTTACTGTAAAAGCATCTCATTAAAAAAGGTTCTATAGCAAAATGTATGGTAGGATAAAGAAATCAAATGATGCTTTATCAAGCCATTCTGTTATAGAAAGTAGTGAAAAAAAGATGGAACCAAACTATGATCGCGCCTTTGGCGTATATGGAATTTGTATGCGAGATGACAAGCTGCTTGTTATCAGAAAAAATAGAGGGCCGTATATTCATCGCTTTGATTTGCCAGGCGGACAGCTAGAACACGGTGAAACATTAACAAATGCGATGAAAAGAGAATTTAGTGAAGAAACGGGCTTTGAAATTACTATTATTTCTCAAGCGGGTACAACGGATTTTCAGTATCCCTGTAAGTGGAAAGAATTTACCCACGTACATCACATTGCCGTTTTTTATCACGTAGACATTGCCGGCGGTGAGCTTCTTTCCAACCCGGTCCAGTTTGAAGGACAAGATTCTTTGGAAGCATTGTGGATCGCACCGCAGGATCTTAACATCGATAATGCTTCTCCTCTTGTTCTAAAAGCAGTGGAATCTTTAAGCTTTTTGTCGTGGCCTTATGAATCTCAGATTTATGATGAATGGGAACTTAAAACCTCCGAACGATAATGATGATAGTGCCTACACATTACTTTTGAATATCGCAGGCTTAGCTTTTGTTTAGGTCAAAATCAGAGAATATGTTTAATTTCTTTCTAACGGTGGAACAGACAAGTAACACTACTTAATCACTAATAGAAAGGAAGATTAAAATGAGTAAAGGTTTAGGAGATAAAGTTAAAGGAAATGTATCAAAAGCTAAAGGTGAAGTAAAAGATCAAGTCGGAAATGCAACGAATAACCGCGACCTTCAGCGTGAAGGAAAAGCTGAGAAAACAAAAGGAAATGCTCAAAAAGCAGTAGGCGAAACAAAAGATACATTTAGCAATAAATAAAAAAGAACGAGCTTAATGCTCGTTCTTTTTTTATTTAATAAGCTGATTTAAGCTTTTAATGATTACGTTTGGCTGCAATTCTTTATGTTCAGCTACATTTCCTTTTCGGTTGACCCAAGCTGTTGCGAACCCGTAGTTTTTAGCACCGGCAATATCCCATGTATTCGATGACAAAAATAATACTTCTTCTCTTTTTGCGTTCATTTTATTTTTTGCATAATGATAGCTTGCCATCGTAGGCTTGTACTGTTTGATTTCGTCTACGGAAATAACGTCTTCAAATAAATGATTCATGTTGTGATAAGAAACAAGCGGATCAATCATGTGCTTAGGACCATTCGTAAAAATAGCCAGACGATATCCTTTTTCTTTTAAATAGGCGAGCACCTCTTTGACCTCATCGTAGACATTCAGCTTCATATAAGCACTCATCAGCATTTTTTCTTCGTGTTCCGTCAAATCAATATCATTTGCTTCTGCTGCATATTTCAGGGATTGATTTGTTAATGCATAAAAGTCAACGTATCGCCCCATCAGCTGGTATTGCATGGCATATTCAATTTGCTTCAAACGCCATAAATGGCTAATACTTTCTCCCCGCTCCGGATACAGCTTATCACACGTTTCAATAACGGTATGTACATCAAACAGCGTTCCATATGCATCAAATAAAATCGTTTTAAATTTCATCTGTGTTCGCCTCCTCCTTTCATTTTACCCACTCGCAAAAAAACATAACGTTTTTTCTGTTAAAAAAGAGGCCTATTAACAGCTGATGTATGCTCATTTCTTATGAAGATAAAAAAACAGCAGGCTCTCCTACTGTTTATAATCCCACACGACTTTCCATTCCCCTTTTTCACGAACAGCATACACTTTCTGCACCAAATCAAAGTTTCCATATTTCCCTTTATACGTTTGGATAACGGTCATTTCGTAAACAACAGGAAACGCTTTACGATCATTTTCCATCTTCCAGCTCTTTCTTTTTTCAACATCTTCAATGGAATACGTAAAGGTGTCTACCCCGAAATGATTGAGAAATACGTGTGCTCGATCTTGTATGTATGCACCTTTTGTCCATTTCTTTTTCATGGATGAATGAAAAAGGTCCCATGATTCCGAAAAGTTTCCTTCCTGTTCTAGCGTATAAAATTCTTTTACGGCAGATTTGGCTTGATGACTTGGAGAAAAGAATGTAAATTGAAACATCCAAACTCCCAGCGCAATAACAGAAAGAAACACAGCTACTCCTAAACTTCGCTTCAAAAGCAGTGTTTTTTTTCGATACAAGTAAAAAGCCCCTTTATCAAAAATGCAGTATACAACAGCTTATTCGATATCCAAGCTTTTTAGTATTGCCGGATTAAACTTATCCGGCATATCTTTAAAAAAGGGATTGAGACATATCTACATTAATTCAATCGAAAAACAAATAAATAGGATAAATGATCGAGTGTAGATCGCTTGTTACAACGCTGTTGATTTCCGTACAAGACTTCGCTTTCCGCGGGCGGCCGGTGAGCCTCCTCGCCGCTGACGCTCCTGCGGGGTCTCACCTATTCCGCTTTTCCCGCAGGAGTCTTCGCCTTGCCCTCCAATCAACGGCTAGAAGCCACTACATAGATGAAATCTCCGTTCATCCTAACCATAAAAGATCCGAACGATTCATCGTTCGGATCTTCCTTCAACTAAACTACGTTTGTCCCAGCTTCTTTCGTCGCTATACAATGTGAAAAGCCATTTGCATGGCTGCTAAAAAGCCCACGAACACAAGGCCCGTCACGAGACCCTCTTTCCAATCTGGCCGGTCCCCTCGAACAAATTTAGCAATATCATACGATAGCATCGCTGCTAAAAAAATTGATAAGACAATATACAGTGGCTCCATCTTTTATCACCCACTATTTTTTTTCTTCAGTGTAACAACTTTTTCATAAGTATGCATGTAAGAAAAACAGCTTAAAATTCTTGACGAATGTGTGAAATTTCTCTTTTTTATGCATAAACTACTTAAAAGCGTGAAAGGAAGATGCCGTTTGTCTGCTTTTAATCCTCAGCAATTTAGCGTCACATACCGGCAAGGAAGCACGCCCACCTCTCCTTTTATTGGGCGACGCTATACGCTCACACATTCTGAACAAACAGACGATTTATTTCTTTGGATCGACGAAAAGTTTGCTGTTGATCAATTAAATGAACAGCGAAATGAGCTTTTTGCCGAATGGCTCCACAAAGACGGTGTTGATACGCTGTATGTATACGTATTTATTGGCAATGAACAAACGGAAAAGTCCGTTCAAGCCATACGGCACGCTATTTTCAAACAGGAAATGCCTTACTTGCTAAAAGCATTGCGCTACGGTGATGCCACGTTTTTCAACGCTCACCCTGCTTTAGATCGTTCCCCCATTTACGTACATTTTCATTCCAGCGACAAAGATTTTCATTCCATTCGATATTTTCAAACGCCTTCTCACTATGCCTAAGCATATGAGAAGGGATCTTTACTTCGTTAATCTCCTGTTTTCCAAACTCCATTTCTTCTAGGGTCTCCGGCTCCTTCCATTTGTTTATCTTGAAAATTAATGGTTAACGCTTGAATACCTCCATAAAAGACGTCGCTTTCCTTTGTTTCTATTCGAAACGCAGAAGGAATATTTTTGGTATTTAAATCGGGCTCTACATAAATAGTCGAATCGTCAAAAATAAAGCGCGGTTCGTTTACAGCTTTTTGAAGCGATTCATTTCCGTCAAGGTTTTTAGAAAGTACCTGAGTTAAAATTTGAGGAATCCGCGTTCCGCCCGGAGAACCTATTCCCATCGCCCACTCGCCTTTTTCTCTTATAATAGTTGGAGCCGTAAAAGTTCTTGCTCTTTTTCCCGGCTCGCGATTATTCGGTTCTTTGCTTCCAAACGTATCAGCATTGTTATTAAGAAAAAAGCCGTCAACTTGTTCGCCTGTACCAAAGAAGTTACTCAACGTATTAGTTGTAGATACGACGGTTCCTTCTGAATCAATAACCACAAAATGTGTTGTACTTTCGTGTTCTTCATCGCCTTCACCTGAAGAACGTGTCGGGTGATTGACCAAGTTTGTTATATAATCATCACTGACTAATTCACTTGAGTTTTGATTATGAAAGTCTGGATCTCCGATTTGTTTTAACCGGTCGGAGTAAGCTGCCTTTTTAATTCTGTTCATCGTTTCGTAATATTCTTTTTCAGGCATTGTTTCAAGATTTTCTTTCTCTGTCATTTTTAACATTTGAATCAGTGTAATTCCGGAAAAAGGCGGAGGCGCTGAAATCACTTCCGTTCCATTGTAAGTTGAAACGACAGGCTTGATTTCTGTCACTTGATAGGAAGATAAGTCTTTTTTAGAAATAGGCGTTGCATCAGCAAGATCTTGTGCCACATCTCCTTTATAAAATGCAGACGCACCTTCTCGCTGAATCTTGATTAGTGTTTTAGCTAACACGGGCTGCGACAGAGTTTCTCCTTCTTCGATTGCTTCTCCCTTTGGATAAAAAGCAGATAGATCGTCTACATCCATCCTTCCTCTAGAGTAATACAATCGAGACGATAAAAGAGAGTCTACTTCAAACCCTTTTTCAGCGTATTCAACAGCCGGCTGAATCAAATCACTCATTGATTTTGTACCATACTTCTGCTGAATATATTCCATACCAGCGACAAATCCCGGCACCCCGTTTTTACCACTCATAGAAGTTGGAGCGGTTTCCCGGTAATCGATAAAAGTAGCAGGCTGATCTTTTTTGGCAATCAGCATACCTCCACCTCCGCCAATTCCAGATCCAAAAGGTTCGACTACGTTAAGGGCATACGAAATAGCAATGGCCGCATCTACTGCATTCCCGCCTTCTTTTAATACGTCCATCCCTACATTTGCTGCCAGAGAATTAGAAGAGCTCACACCATAAGAATGATCATTATTTTTTTTAAGCAGCTTTTCAGGACTAAGATCTGTACTCGATTGAGTCATAAAAAAAGCGGCTATAACGCAAATTAATAATAAAAAAGCAATAATATTAAACAACAGTAATTTTTTATTCACATATTACCCTCCATTTTTACTCATCTGTATATTTTATGAAGCGCTTTCATTTTTATCCATACATTACATTGAACACAAAAAAGACATCGTCTAGGACGATGCCTTTTTGTTATTTATTTTCCAGCTGCTGCCGCAGCATCATTTACTGCATCTGCAGCAGCTGATTTTGTTTGTTCAATCATTTTTACGTTATTTTCAATTTTTTGCTGTTCATCTGTTGAAAGAGTAGCCGGATGTTTCAAAGCTCCAAGTCCTGCTACTACTCCTGCTACAATAGCAATTGGTCCTACAATCCCTACGATACGTTTTGCGATCATTTTCTATTCCTCCAATTAAGTTAGTCTGTACTTTTTTCCCATAAACCGTGGCGGCGCGGATCAGCGTCACCTTGAATCTTATTTTTCTTTAAGTCTTTCACAAGAGCTTGAACGCCTCCGTAAAACATCGCGTTATCATTGTTTTTTAAGTCATAGCCGTACGTTTTTAAACCATCCTTCGTTGACTGTTTAAGCTTGGCTTCTGAATAAAACTTATGAGAATCAAAAATGACACGCTTGTTTTCTACTGCATTTTTAATGGAATCTTTGTCTTCAAAATAATCCCCAATTACTTGCGTTAACACTTGAGGAATGCGATTTCCTCCCGGTGTGCCAATGGACATTACCCATTCATCACCTTCACGAATAATGGTAGGGGCTGTAAATGTTCTTGGACGCTTGCCAGGTTGACGCTTATTAATTCCTTCCCCAAACGTATTGAGCGTATTATTTAAAAAGAATCCATCTACATATTCACCGCTGCCGAAGAAATTACTCAGCGTATTCGTTGTTGATACAACGGTTCCTTCACCGTCCATGACAACAAAATGAGTGGTACTTTCATGTTCTTCGACGTCGCTTACTTTGGTATGATCTGTTTCAGTATTATTTAATTTATTACGAAGTAAATGCACGTAATGGTCGTCGATCCAATCATTTGGCGTTTCTTTTATAAAAGCGGGATCAGCAATTTTTTTCAAGCGATCTTGATAAGCTACTTTTGAAATTTGACCAAGAAAATGATAATAAAGACTAGGATGCGATTCCTTCAGCTTCCAAATATCTTCTTGATCCGTCATTTTTAACATTTGAATAAGCGTAGCACCAGCAAAAGGAGGAGGTGCTGAAATAATTTGATGACCTTTATAATTCGTCGATAGAGGTTTCCGTTCAACAGGCGTATACTTTCGCAAGTCTTTGTGACTTACTTTTGTTTCTTCTGTAATATCGTCTGCAATTTTCCCTCTATAAAAAGCATTTGGCCCTTCTTCCTTAATCTTTTGCAGCGTGTTCGCTAATTCATGCTGTTTCACAATTTCACCTGTGTTGATAGCGTCCTTATCTGGATAAAAGCTAGGAATTTCATCTTCATTCACATTACCTTTGTATGAAACTAGCCTATCGTGCAAATCTTTGTCCACTTTATACCCATTCTCAGCATAGTTAATGGCCGGGTCGATTAGTTTGCTCATCGACATAGATCCGTAGTGGTGCTGAATATAATCCATACCAGCAACGAACCCTGGTACGCCAATCTCATCTTCTTTATCATTCTTAGGTGCAATTTCTCGGTAGTCAATAAATGTTGGAGAGGCATCTGCTGGATCAATCAGCATTCCGCCGCCTCCCCCAAGTCCTGATCCGTACGGTTCCACAACACCAAGCGTGTAGGAAATGGCAATAGCTGCGTCAACTGCTGTACCGCCTTGTTTAAGAATTTCCATACCTACTTTTGTGGCGCGAGGATCTGAAGTACTTACTGCATATTCTTGTTTTGGAAACATAAATTGATAAACACATACACCTACTATGAGTGAAAAGATGACAATGGAAACAATAATCGTATTACGTTTATTTATCATCTTTTACCTCCTCTGTGTATGACGGGCTATTAGTTAGCTTGCGCTTCGTTCTTTTTGCGCTCCTCTGCATGTTTTATAATGCGAGAATGATCTAAGTTTAATTCAAACTTGTTTCGTTCTTTTTCTAACAGTTCAGGGTTTGAAGAAAACTTGTTTAAATCGTTATAAATACGCTTCATGCGCCAAGGGTTATCTGTTGGAGTTGGTGTACCTGCTTTAATAACCATTGGAATAACATCAATTTTAGCTTGGCCCTGCTTGTTTAAATGATACTGAACCATCGCTGTATTTTTTGTACTTGACCACCCTTGGTCAAAAATAAAGTTTCCTAAGCTATAGAAAATAACCGAACCTTTATATACGTCATATGACTGTAGAACGTGCGGGTGGTGACCAATGATAATGTCCGCACCAGCGTCTACCATCGCTTTTGCTAGCCCTTCTTGACGAGGACTTGGCTGTGCATCGTATTCTTCACCCCAGTGGGCATTTACTACAACTAAATCAGCATTTGCTTTCGCTTGCTGAATCGTGCTGAAAATAAGATCCGGATCTGCTTTTAAAATACCTGGGTTGTTTTTTCCAGCCGACATTCCGTCTGAATGTACATCCGTAAAACCTACGGTTGCAATGCGAATACCGTCAGCATCTTTATACGAAATATGCTTTGCTTCTTCAGAGTTACGGCCAGCACCAACAAAATCTAATTTGTTTGCTTCAAAAGTAGAGATCGTATCTTCTAACCCTTTTGCACTGTAATCCATTGAATGGTTGTTCGCTAAGTTTAATACGTCGAAACCTGCATTTTTAACAGTCGCTAGATCAGCAGGCTTACTATATAAATGAATACCTTTTTCCATTGCTTTATATGAATCTACGTCATTTGTTAAAATCGGTGTTTCGTAGTTTCCGCTTACGTAATCCGAATTTTTAAAGAACGGCTCCACGTTGCGGAATACAAAATCTTCTCCGTAGCGTTCAGTTACTTCTCTTACATGGCGACCCATCATAATGTCTCCGACCATAGTCATCGTTAAATCATTATTGGCCTCTGGATTAGCCGTCTCAGGGTTTTCAAGAGCATCCGAACGCTCCATCCATCCTGAAAGAGCTAAAATTACGATTAAAATTGGCGTTAAGATAAGAGCTTGCTTGCCCGTTGTAGGCTTTGTTTTCTTTATAAACATCAATACTTTTTCTTGAAAGTTTAATTTTTTCTCTTTCAACGCTTTCACCTTCCTTTACCAGCTGCGGTTTGTTTGTGTATTAAAATAAATAATAAACTTGCATAATTCCAAATGTTACACCACTTAATAAAACCGTTGTTCCAACTGTTAAAGGAAGACCTTGCTTTTGCATTGTATTTGCAATTAAGCCCGGTACAATGATACCAATTCCGCGTAATTCAAACACTTCAAACGGCAAGATCGGGAAGAAATAATCAAATGCAACTTTAATCACAATACCCGTAATTAACATCGCTGTAAATTTGCGACGTCCATATAAAATAACTACTTTTGAGATTCCGTATACGACGATAACATACGTTAAAATACTAATTAAGAAAATCATTAAAATGGTAATTGGCTGATCAAATACAAGAGCTAAATACCCCGGTACGATAAGACCGGCTGGCAATACGCCCGTTTTTTCTGTAAAAATTAAGCTTAGTGTAACCCCTAACACAAGGGCGATATATAAATCTGATCCGAACATGAAATGGCCTCCTAGATTAAACTGCTTTTCTCATCTTTTTCATTTCAATAATAGCTTCAACAAGCGGCTCGGCTGAACCGTGGATATTTCCGACACCGTATACGATACGATCTTTTAAATAAGGCTTCATGCGCTCTAAAATTTCTTCTGTAGAAGCGCCTTCCATATCCCAGAATTCTTTTGTTGGCAATTCGCCTCTTTGATATGCTGCAGCGATTGGTGAGGTCGTCTGACCAATTGCAATCATTACGTCCGCTTCAATGTATGGCATTACATCTTCAGCAAATTGCTCCGTGCGATCTACACGGTCCGGACGGCAGTTCATAATGACAATAGGAAGCTTTTCACTATAGTTCATTGAATCTACACGTTCCCAAATACGAAGCGTGGAAGAAGCGTCGTTGGCAGCAAACCCATTCACTAAAAAGGCTGGATTTTTTTCATCGCCAAACGTTGTAATTCTCATAGCTCCTGGGTCAGGCTGCGCATTTAACATTCCTCTCATCGCTGTTTCAGCATCGATACCAAGTGCTTCTGCTACTGCTAAACCGATGGAAGCATTATCAGGGAAAACCATATAATCAAATTCACGTAAATACGCTTCAGATACTTTATCATTGTCAGCTACAATAACTTTTGTGTTGCGCTCTGCGGCTATTTTTTTATAGTATTCCAAATATGGACCTTCAATTGTAACAAGGTGGCCATCATAAGGAATAGTAGCAGTGAACGCTTGAGCAACTTCATCTAGAGTTGGACCCATTACATCCATGTGATCTTCTAGTACGTTTACAATAACGCCTACCTTGGCTTGAATCAGCTGATTTTGGAATGTGATTTGATAATCAGGCTGTACAGCCATACATTCACAAATAAGAGCTTCCGCGCCAATATCGGCAACTTCATTTACTACTCGTCGCTGTTCTCCAATGTTCGGACCTTCTTTACGACGAATAATTGGTTCTTCTTCACTTGTATGCCAGTAGATCATACGCGCTTGTGTTCCTGTCGTTTTTCCTACTGTTTTGTAACCTGCTTCTTTTACAATACCTGTAATCAATCGTGTAACGGTGGATTTTCCGCGAATACCATTAACATTCACTCGTACAGGAATTGAATGCAGCTTGCGTAAATGTCTGCGATACTCCCAAACGCCATACCCTACTAAAAATAGGCAGCATAGGATAATTAAGATCATGTTTCATTCTTCTCCTTCCAAACTTCTCCTGTTGGATACGTTATGAATGCTTTTGATTCATAATGATAGATATACGATTTCATAGTTTCACTCCCTTTATATATGTATGGGAGCTAATCAATTAACAGCGCTAGCATGCTGCTAAAACACCTGCTTTGAAAAATGGACTCGAGTACCAATTTCAACAGCTCTAAAACTATCATCTGCGCTCATTAGTGGTCAATAGCTCAAATGTTATATATTCTTACAATTCCGATTGTCTATTTACAGAATTAAAAACTCATCGTTTTATTTAAAATTTACACAATAGGTCTAAAGTTTATTTACCTAGAAAAATCCCATCGATACCTTTTTTTACCATAACAACAGGAATATTTTATACATCACTCTTACAATTAACACACGGAAATATTACGTAATTAAAAATTTCTTAACTTTAGAAAACGTTTTGTAATATAAAGGCGGGATAAAAAAATATTTTATCCCATTAATTCCTTTTTATGGATATACCAATTGAATTTGTCTAACAACCGTACTTGTAAGGATGATAGATAGATATAAAAGTAAGAAAAATACATTTATTTATCATTTTCTGCTTACATTTAACTTACTTAAATAGAAAGGACATTAAATATTTTTTTCTAATTATATAAGCATTTAGACTCCATGTGTTCCTAGTTCTTTTGTTGTTATTTTATAGATTTCCTTTATTTAATAATCAATTCAGTAAATCTAAATCTCTTGACTATGGCCTCTTTTCCTATTTTTATTTCAATATTTTCTGAATCTTTCTACCGATAAAGGCAGCTTTTGTCCGTTAAGATTGCCTAGAAAAATGCATGATTTCTCACTTTTTTGGCATATGATGTTATCATAAAAAGAAGAAGTATCATCAAAAGGAGGAAAACAATGGTTGATACAACTCTTTATTTTCTATTTTCTTTTTGCTATATTGTCCTGTTTTTCTTTAGCATATATGTAGTGCGAAAAAACACTTCGCCGTTTTACATGCTTTTTCTTCCTTTAGTAATAGCTGGACTAATTTACGATAATATAATGATTGGGATCGGTTCATTTATCGGTGAAGGGGATACTTTACGTTCACTCAGCATGCTTCGCTTTTGGTTTCACGCTTTATTTACCCCTACTTTGGTGCTCTTTGCGTATGGCGTAGCGAAATATTCGACGATTACATGGACTAAAAAACCTGTTGCCGGCATTCTTTTTTTGCTAACTACGTTTGCCTTAATTAGCTATGAAATAATCGAGACGATTAGTCAGCGTATGGAAGTTGTACGTGAATATGGCATTGTTCGCTATACATTAGTAGGATCATCCGGTCCCCCTCTTATGGTTCTCATTGTGGCGATTATTTTGCTTTTTGTTGGAATTTCCTTATTTCGCAAGACGCGATGGAGCAGTATGATGATTGGAGTAGCCGTGATGATTGTAGGAAGTGCCGTGTCAATTCCTATACCAAGCACAGCTGTAACAAATACGTTTGAGCTTATTTTTATCTTCTCTTTATTTTTAACTCAGCGTCATTTAGTGAAAATACATTAAAAAGAAGCGATTCCCTTGCTTCTTTTTTTTATATTTGATATCTTTTACCTAACGACCGTTAGTTAGATTGAGGAGGAGCTTTTCTTGAGTGAATTATCAACTGTAGAAAAAATTAGAGCTGCAGCAATGGAGCTCTTTGGAGAAAAAGGCTATACAGAAACATCGCTTGCTGATATCTCATCAAAAGTAGGCATAAAAAAACCTTCCCTGTACGCTCATTTTAAGAACAAAGACGACTTATTTTTACTAACCGTGCATGATTTAATGAATTTATTCCTAACAAAGTTATCTGTTATATACGAACAGCATAAAACAAAGTCTGCTAAAGAACAGCTTCACTGCTTTATTGTAGATTTCTGCACGATGATTGAAAAAGATTCTTTCGGCCAGATGTACCGTCGTCTTATTTTGTTTCCACCTGAACATTTACAGTCGGAAGTAAAAGCTATTTTCTTAAGAAGCGAACGATTGTCTGATCAAATTCTGCATGCTATTTTTACACAGGGAATGGCTGAAGGCGAAATAATTGAACGTCCGATTGATTTGTATATCAATAGCTTTTATTGTTTAACCGACGGACTGTTCATCCAGCGCTTTTATTATGAACCGGAGTATTATGACCAAAAAATTCACGATGCTTGGAAGATATTTTGGGAAGGCATACGTGCTAAATAGGCCCTATAAAAAGGGCTTATTTTATGCAAGGAGGAATTAAAATGGCTTGGATTTACCTTATTATCGCTGGTTTGCTCGAGATTGTATGGGCAATCGGCTTAAAATATTCGCACGGATTTACTGAAATAACTCCAACAATCATTACAATCGTCACAATTGTGATCAGCTTTTATTTCTTTTCAAATGCCTTAAAAAAAATTGCTGTCGGAACAGCTTACGCAGTATTCACTGGTATAGGAGCTGCTGGCACAGCGATACTTGGAATGACCGTTTTAGACGAAGGAGCAAATATTGGAAAGATTTTATTTTTAGGATTAATGATCTTTGGAATCGTTGGTTTGAAGTTGATTTCTACTGAAGAAACAGAAAGAGAGGAATCGTAACATGGCTTGGATTGCATTAATAGCTGCCGGTTTTTGCGAAGTGGGATTTGTGATTTTTTTAAAACTTTCAGATGGGTTTAAGCGGTTGTTTCCTTCGATTGGATTTATCCTTTTCGGTGCAGGAAGTTTTTATCTTCTCTCCTTAGCACTAAAGGAGATACCTATCGGAACAGCTTACGGCATATGGACGGGAGTAGGAGCTGCTGGAAGCGTACTTCTTGGCATGCTTTTCTTTCATGAAGCAAAAGACATGCGTCGAATTTTATTTATTTTTTGTATTGTAGCAGGTGTAATCGGTCTTAAAATCACTGGATAATGATGTACTACTTCCTTTCTTTTCATGCTATACTAAACTTGTAAACACTTTCAAAAAATAGGAGACGATGACAATGAACCTTGGGTTTGGAGAAATTGCCTTAATTGTATTTGTCGCTCTATTGCTTTTTGGTCCAAAGAAACTGCCGGAATTAGGGAAAGCTGCCGGAAAAACGTTAAAGGAGTTTAAAAACGCTACAAAAGGAATTATGGAAGAAGATGAAAAAGAAAAAGCTCCTCCTAAATAAGAGGCTTATATCTCTTTTAAAAGCTGACTCAAACGTTTGAGTCAGCTTCTTTGTGGTGAGAATATACTGAAATTCGATTTCGACCCGTATGCTTTGCTTCATATAAAGCCTGATCTGCTCCATGGATAATTGAAATCAGCTGTATGTTTTCGGATGGAAAGACTGTCATTATTCCAACACTGATTGTGACACCCTTAAACACGTCAGAAGCTTGATGGATAATTGCACGCTGCTCCACTTGCTGTCTAATAGCTTCTGCCATTTTTATCGCTTCATATTGATTAGCTAGAGGAAGCAATATACCAAACTCTTCTCCTCCGTATCTTGCAACAAAAGCCGATTCGTCAAAAACAACGCTTTTAGCAATATTCGCTACTTCTTTTAAGCATTCGTCTCCTTGAATATGGCCATAGGTATCGTTATACGCTTTAAAATAATCAATATCAAATAATAGAAAAGAAAGCGGCTCTTTTTCTTTCAGTGCGTATTCCCACTCAATTTCCAGCTGTTATCAAGAGATCGGCGGTTGTTCAGACCTGTTAAGCCTTCTTTTATGGACAGCATTTCAAGCTTTTTATTGGCTTTCATAATATTTTACCTTTTTTTAATATTTATCCATTTCTATTTTTTGTATTTTCGTAAGGTAAGTAGTCGAACTTCAGCAAAAATAAAAAAAGAGCGTCGATACAACGAGCGCTCTTTTTTATTTATGGCGTAAAAATTCCCAAAGTCCTGGCGTTTTGGAAAAATCAAACGTCTTAACAGCGGAAAGAATTTTAATCTTTAAATCTTGCTTTACGTCTTCTCTCTCATGCAGCGAAAAGCTTTGAACAGCTTTATTTAGTTTTGGTTCCAGCTTTTTTAATAAACGCCTTGACGCCTCTTCATCTCCAGCTTTCACTTTATTTACAAGCTCATATAGAGTTTCCATTTCTTCACTTCTTTCTTAAGTCAGTTGTTAATTTCTCCACTTTTTCTTCAAGTCGCTTTATATTGTTTTCTACACGCAGTAATAAATAAAAAGAAAGGACAGCGGGAAATCCTACGTTTCCAACAAGTTGAAGCCACTGAGGATCAAACATATCTATCACTCACCTTCATAATTTTTTTCAACTTGCTTAGCGCACGTTGATAATGATTAGAAACCGCTTGCTGAGAAATAGAAAAATAAGCAGCGATTTCTTTATGAGTCCAGCGTTCAACAATAATCAAGTGCAGCATACACTGCTGCTTGGCCGTTAATTGGCGAAATGCATGATGAAGAATACGATTTTCAAGTTGATTTCCTAAAAATTCATGCTCCCATACAGCCCCGTCCTGTACTCCTAGCATATCTTCCACTGTTCGATTTCCATCTAGCGCAGCCGGCTGCTGCAGGCGAAGAGGAATATAAGAACGCTCTTTTTCTTTGACACGCATAACATCTCTGGAATAATGTCTGCAAAGCTTGTTAATATAATGAAGCAATCTAACTTCGCTATAAAACTGATGAAATTCTTTGTTTAGAAGTCTTTGTTCTTTTGTATCATGTTTAACAACCGCTTTTTGTAATCGCTCATAGCGTTCTGGTGTCAAAAATGTATTCATTATATGAGTCTGAAGAGTTGCGCTGTGGTTTGTAAGAAATGTATGAAAGGTACATTCTTTGTCGTGCCGCTTTTCTTGCTGCGAATAGAGCTGAGTCATTGTGCAAATCTCCTCCTTTTTTTCTTATACTTATTAAAAAGGGAGAAAAGAGTAAAATAACAACACCAAAAACGAACGTTTGTTCTTATATAAATTTAACTATATGAGGTTTTTTATGTCAATATGATGAATTGCTCATTAATAATCAAAACGACTCAGTAAAAAATAAAAAAGAGATTGAGACATAACGAAATGAATCCAATTTAAAGACGAACAAATAAGATACATGAGCTGATCCGCTTGTGACACAGCCGTTGATTTCCGTGCAAGACTCCTGGGGGAAAAGCGGAGTCTTCGCCTTGCCCTCCAATCAACTGCTAGAAGGAACGAAACAGATAAAATCTATGTTCATCACAACAAAAAAAACGAACCACTAATCAAATATTTTGATTAGTGGTTCGTTTTTCACTTCGGCTAAAATATTTTTATCGCGGCCTTTTTATTTCTTCTTCATGTAGAGATTATTCTTCGCCTAAAACGCGGTTAATACGTTTGCGAAGCATGGGCATTCCATTTCCACCCGCTTGGAAATGACGAAGCTGACCTTCTTTATCAAATACATAATATGCTGGTACATATTTATTTTCAAAAGCGTCTGTTAACTTATGCTCACTGTCTACGTAAATTGGCTGAGTAATATCGTGTCCCATTGCCATTGCCTCAATAACACCCATATCTAAGTCATCTTCCGAACGAGGCATATGAACTGCTACAACATTCAATTGATCATCATACTCATCACGAAGATCATTAACTTCAGGCATTGCTTCTTTACATAAATGGCAGCTTACTGACCAAAAGTGGATAAGCGTTGCTTTATCACCTACTAAGTCTTCCTTTGTTACTTCGTCGTTAATCCAAGATGTTGCTCCAGTTAATTCAGGCATTTGTTCACGTAATTTCATTTTAAAATCCTCCTCATCATTTATAAAACTGAATATTCTGTCTTTTATAGTTAGAAAACTATCTTTTCTATTTTAATGGCAGCAGTAGAGGAATTTCTCCTCTACTCCACCGCTATTTATTAAAGTGTTTTTTGACCTGGTTTCCAGTTAGCTGGGCAAAGTCCGCCAGTTTGAAGGGCTTGAAGTACACGTAATGTTTCTTCTACGCTGCGGCCGATGTTGTTATGGTTTACAACTGCGTATTGCAATTCACCTTCTGGATTAATAATAAACAACCCGCGAAGCGCTACGCCTTCTTCTTCAATTAACACGCCGTAATCACGTGCTACTGCGTGAGTTGGATCTGCAGCTAATGGATAATTCAAATCTCCAAGTCCATTATCTTTACGATCTGTGTTAATCCAAGCTAAGTGAGTATGAATTGTATCTGTAGAAACACCTACAACTTCAGCATCTAGATCTTCAAACTCTTCGTAGCGATCTGATAGAGCTGTAATTTCTGTTGGACATACGAATGTAAAGTCCATTGGATAGAAGAACAATACTGTCCATTTACCGTTTTTCATATTTTCTTCTAAACTTACTTTTCCAAATTCCTTATTTGCAAGTACAGCTTCCATTTCGAAGCGTGGTGCTTGTTTTCCTACCATACGTTCTGCCATGTCAAAACCTCTCCTTGTACGATGTATTTCACAAGCTTATGCTTGTATGTATTATTTTTAATGCAATCAATGACTCCCTCTATTTGATAACGATTATTAGTATCATTATAAACTAGTAATGACTATTGATTACATTCTTTATTATACACGAGCTATTATTATAGTCAATACTTTTTTATAATCATTTTAATCTTGGATTGATTATCGAATATTTTCCGCTCTTTTTATTCTTTCCTTTGATTAATCTTATGTATGCAGGGATGAATAAAGATAGAAGATACTAAAAAACTTCTCTTGTTTCAACATATTTGCTTTTAAAATGTGCTGCAGCAAGATTTCGAATCTCAATTATGCTCTTTATAACCACAATAAAAGAGAATGAGACATAGCTATCTCAATCTAATTTAGAGACGAACAAATTAGAAAATGATCTAGTATGGATGACGGGTGACACCGCTGTTGATTTCCGTGCAACAGCTAGAAGCAACTTCATACATGAAACCTACTTTTACCCTATCAATAAAAAAATCCGAACGAGCTTGATTCTCCATCAAGAATCAAACTCGTTCGGATCTTTCTTCAACTAAACTACTTTTGCCCAGCCTCTGTTATTTATTGTCATTTGGATATACAAGACCGATTTGCTCTCGCACTTTATCCATCACGTGCATTGTTAAATATGAATTCTCATAAGAATTTGTGTCCGATTCCATCTTTCCTTGCTTTAACAGCTCTACGAATTCATTTATTTCATAGTACATAGCAGGATAAGGCTGATCGACCGTTAACTCTTCTACCCGTCCGTCATTGTATCGAATTTCTACCTTTTCAGCGGTATGTATTTTGTCAATAACCATACTGCCTTTTTCTCCTTGAATTTCACTTGGCAAATGCGAATTTGTAATTTTAGAATACATGATAACCGCGTCGCGATCTTCGTACTCGAAAGCAACTGACCCTTCTCCATCTACCCCAGATTCTAGCATAAACGCCGTTGCCTTTATTTTATGAGGCCCTCCAAACAACGTAATCAGAGGATAAAGACAATATACACCTAAATCCATCAGTGAACCGTTGGCAAGCTCAGGCTTAAAGGCATTAAGCACGATACCTTCTTTATATTTATCATAACGAGAAGAATACTGACAGTAAGATGCAACGTATTTCCGAATTGGACCAATTTTATGTAAGTTCTCTTGAATCACTTTGAAGTTAGGAAGAAGGGTTGATTTCATCGCTTCCATTAGTAACACCTTGTGATTTTTGGCTGTTTGAATCATGCGGGTTACTTCTGCTGCATTGGCTGCGAGCGGTTTTTCACACAGTACATGCTTGTTATTTTTCAAAAATAAGATAGCTTGTTCCGCATGATAAGCATTTGGAGTAGCAATATACACTGCATCAATTTCAGCACTCGCTGCCATTTCCTCTAAATCAGTAAATATATGAGGAATATCATATTTACCTGCAAATTCTTCTGCTTTTTCAATGGTTCGAGAATAAACAGCTGCAAGCTGAAAGTCGTCTACATACTGAGCTGATTCTAACAGTCGATCTGTTATCCAGTTTGTTCCTATTACGCCAAAACGAATCATCTTTTCATCTCCTTTTTATCACCTATGTTGTATTGTATCGTTTTTGAAAAGAAAAACGAAGAAATAATAAAAAATCTATATTGGTTTTCATCGCTTTATATCTATTTTGTTCCATAAAAAACAGCTTACATCAAATGCAAGCTGTTTTTCAATATGAATCAAACGTAAGCTTATGCTTTTTCACCCACTACAGCAAAGCGTTCATTCACATGATTTTCATTCTCTAATTCATCTATTAAAGCAATCGCGTAATCAGCATAGCTAATATAGCTTTCATTTTGACTATTTGTGATCACATGATCTTTTCCTAATTGATAGACTCCCGTGCGAGCACCTTCTGCATCAAAAAAGGCTGCTGGGCTTAAATAAGTCCAATTTATAGTCGACTTTTCAAGTTCTTTTAAACCTTTCCCCATGTTTGAAGCCGTTGGATAATAAGCTGCTGGAAAACCTTCTGTGCTCATTAAAGGCGTTGTTTTTTCTGAATCTACAAATAAACTTCCCGCTCCGCCCACTACTGCGAGTCGCGTTTGAACACCTTGAAATACCTTAATAAGTGATTGTATAGACTCAACGTGGAGCTGTTCGCTTCCAGGAGGTGCATTAAATGCATTTACCACAGCATCGAACTGTTCAATATCTTTTGAAGTAATGGCAAAAATATCTTTTTCAATTACGTTTGTTTGATTTTTTAGTTTAGAAGCATTTCGAACAACGGCTGTTACTTCATGTCCTCTCTGTTTTGCTTCTTCCATAATTAATTGACCTGCTTTTCCTGTTGCTCCAATAACACCAATTTTCATTTTTATTCTCTCCTTTTATTTCAGTTGTAACCATCATGGTTACATATAACACAAAAAAATTTGAGCTTTTTATAGCACTGCTAATTCTTCTCATCTTGTTGTAACCATTATAGTTACACATTACTCAATTTGTCAACCTCGCTATTCATTTTTTTACGAGATAAAAGATTTTAGTGATTGCTAAAAATCCACAAAACGATAGCTCATTTACCATTTCAAAATATATCCATATTTTCAACTTATTTTTATCTTAGAGTACTTTTTTATGAAAAAAGGTTTCTTTTTTATAAAAAAGTGTTATACTAGGTATATTATTTCTTGTTCGGTGTTAACAAATAGAAAGACTTTCTTTAAAGTGATTCTTATTGAAATTGAGCAGAGATAGTAATATATTCGTGGATTTTCCACACAGGAGGTACTACAATGGTACAAGGTAAAGTAAAATGGTTTAATGCAGAAAAAGGTTTTGGATTCATCGAAGTAGAAGGACAAGACGACGTATTCGTACACTTCTCAGCTATCCAAGGCGAAGGTTTCAAATCACTTGAAGAAGGTCAAGAAGTTACATTTGAAATCGAAGATGGAGCTCGTGGACCACAAGCTGCTAACGTTCAAAAGTAATTGATTAAGAAGCTGTCACTAATGTGACAGCTTCTTTTTATGTTTATTTAACCAATTAAAATTTGATTTTCCTGCCAAAGGTTAGTCAAGTTCGTATCAGCGAGCCGCTGATGCGTCTCTTTTACGCTAAGCCAGCGATGCTTGTTGAAAACAAAGCGAGTTTCGGGAAGTTCAGTCCATATTTCCTGTACAGACTGCACATTTAATAGAACAAAGTTTGCTTCGTTTCCTTCTTCCACTCCATACTTTTCTTTTCCAATCAGCCGGGCTGGTATACTTGTAATCATTCGGAGCAACTGCCGCTGATCATCCGGACTTCCCATATGTGCAGCATAGGCAGTTAGTAACCCTACTTGCAGCAAGTCTGCTTTTCCAAACGGATGAAAGGGGTCGTTCACGTTATCAGATGCAGTAGCAATTGGAATCGCTGCTTTTTGTATGTCGCGAATACGCGTTACGCCTCGTCTTACAATTCCTTTATCTTCTCTTCCCTGTAAATATAAATTAGAAGCAGGTAATGTGACAACTCCAATTTTCGCCTGTTTTAAAAGGTTTAAGATTTCTTTCACTTTTGCATCAGTCATTCCTGCAAGCGAGCAAAGATGCCCCACTACCACTTTTCCTTCCATATTTAATTCAATTGTTCTATGAGCAATATTAATTATTGTATCAACAGACGGATCATCGCTTTCATCCACATGTAAGTCAAGAGGTTTATTATAGGCTTGAGCCAGCGAAAATAGAGCATCAATCTCTTTTTCTGGATTTCTAGCTAAATGAGGGCAGCCTCCAATCGCATCAATTTCAAGGTCGAATGCTCGTTCAATTTTATTCATCTTATGCATATCATCAATGTCTAGGTTAGAGAATAGCGGAACAACCTGCACGTCCATATACGGGCTTAATTCATCTCTCACTTCGACAGCCGCTTGTAAACTTCGAAATAAACTATCTTCTTCCATGCTGCAGTCAAAATCAATATGCGTTCGAATCGTAGTCGTACCGTTAGCCAATGCCTGCAATGCAGTTTTTAACATTCGCTGCTTGATTTCTTCTTCTGGAAATGCCGGCAGGATGCTGCTGTAATTTTTAATGGCTTCTTGAAGAGTTCCAGATATATTGGGCACTTGAGGAAGCGAATGAGCTTTGTCTAAATGCATATGCATATCTACAAATCCTGGTAATAGCACACGACCCTGTGCATCAAGTGACGTTTCTTTTCCTAACACGGCCGCGTGCAGCGGAAAAAACTCGTCACCTTCAAGATAACCGTTTTGTAAAACGATAGAAGTATACATTCCATTTGAAATTTTCACTTCAAAAAGAGCGTGGTCGTGCATAATTGGCAAACGAACATTAATTAAGTGAAGCAACATAATTCCCTCCTCAATTTTTCAACTTCTTCATTTTTCATAGACCGCTTTATCTTCTCTATCATTTATTGTTTAAAGCATTAATTCGCCAAATTTCGCAAATCACCTTCTCTTTAAAGACCTTTATTTACAGAGAAAAAAGCAAGAACAAAAAAAGGAGCAGCGTCCCCACGCTGCTCATCAAAGAAAAAATGCTAGAAAATAGATAGAATGTACTTCCCATGGTTAAATGAGGGCTTACAGATAAAGCTTCAGTGAGTGATTTCATGCTTTGCATCGCTATTCTCCCCAGAAAGCAATGCAGATACAAACAAGAAACTTCCATCACTCGCTCATACTGTAAATAGACACATAAGAAAAAGCCCAAACAAAGGCAGGTCTCTCAAATACAATGAGCAAAAACCTACCCGCCTGGGCTTTTATCCCTTCGGTGTCATATCCACTTCTTTTCAAAAATGAATATGTGAATCGCTTGGACCAAACTTTCTACTAACGTAAAAATGGGAACCTAGATTCACTTTTTACTCATAGTCCTATCATTTACGGTGATAAGGTAGAAACGTCTGAGCCATATTCTCAAACATATATGAGTGAACCGTATTTAGCTTTTTCTTGTCTACAAATATACTATAGGTCTTTCTGTAAGTCAACTATAAACGAATAATCTTTTTAATAAAATTATATATAGTTCGCCTTTTACAAAAGTTTACTTTTTCAAAAAGTTTGTTAAACTATCTAACACAGTAGTTGCATCTTCCTACAATCCTGCTTATACTTCGAACTACTTACATTACCTATAAAAGTCTTCACTCTGTTGAAGACAAAAAAGCGATCTAGGGTTCCGTTTAACACATGTTAAAGGCTGGTCCGAGAGAGAGCGTACGGAATGGTTCCGTATACACGGAGGGATAAAAGCCTGGGAGAATGACATCATTCTCCCAGGCTTTTCTTTTTTACTACTATAAAATAGAGGAAAGAAGGGATTTATATGAACAACCAACCAGCGTTAAGTAAATCGCTAAAGGTATATCAAATTGTGTTTTTGGGTCTTGCCTGGATGACTCCGATGATTTTCTTTACAGTTTATGGAGTAGCCTACGATGCGGCTGGAGGGCAAATGGTCCTTGCTTATTTAATCGCTTTTTTAGCTATCTTTTTTACCGCATATAGCTACAGCCGAATGGTAAAAGCATATCCGATAGCAGGATCTGCTTATACGTATACGAAAAAAGCTATACATCCTCGCCTTGGCTTTTTAGTAGGCTGGGCACTTCTTTTAGACTATATTTTCTCCCCTATTATCGCTATTTTAACATTTGGTATTTTTATGCATACGGAATTCCCTTCTATTCCTGTATACGTATGGGTCATCGTCATGAACATTATCTTAGCTTTAGTCAATATTGTTGGTATTAAATCTGTAGCTCGTATAAGTGGCATCTCTGTTGTAGTTCAGATTCTCTTTATAAGTTTGTTTTGTTTATTTATTATCAAAGATATTGCAACAGGTCAAGCTAGTTCTTCTACTCTTTTTTCACTTCATCCTTTTTTGGCTTCAGATGTACCGTTTACGACTATTTTTTCTGGAGCTGCGCTCATTTGCTTTTGCTTTTTAGGATTTGATGCAGTTACAACAATGGCGGAAGAAACGATTCAACCGAAAAAGACAATTCCAAAAGCCATTTTTCTTATTGTTTGCATCGCAGCTGTTATGTACATCGCTATCTCGTATTTTACACAGATTGCCTATCCGGGATTCACGTTTACTAACCCTGATAATGCAGCCTACACCCTTGTAAAATTAGTGGGTGGAAATCTTTTAAGCAGTCTATTTATTACGGTATTAATTATTGCAACCTTTACTCAAGGAGTTTCTTCAGTCACAAGCGTTACTCGCTTTTTATATGCTTTAGGCCGTGAATCCGTACTGCCTCAAAAGGTATTTTCAAATATTCATCCAACGTTTAAAACGCCCGTGGTGAATATCTTGCTTGTTACCGCTTTTTCGTTTTTGGGAATGTTCATTGATTTAAACACAGCGGTCACTTTTGTCAGTTTCGGTGCCTTAACCGCTTTTACATTTGTGAATGTATCAGTCATTGCCCATTTTTATATTAAGTTAAAGAAACGGTCGTTTACTGAAACAATACTCTATTTAATCTTCCCTTTGATCGGAGCGGCATTTATCGGATGGCTGCTCACACTGTTAAACAAAGATACTCTTTTGATTGGTGTCGCCTGGCTTACTGTTGGATTTCTCTATTTATTTGTAAAATCCCGACTGTCGGCTCCTTTTGTAAAGAGAGATCATTCAAAAGTGACGGTCCCTGAAAAATAAACTGAAAAATCAGTTTTTGTGTCATGTATTCTAACAAACTACTTGTCAACTCATTTTCACTCATACTATACTACGATTAATCGAAAGCCACAAATGGATAAAGGTTCTTACAGCCGTTAAGAACAAAAAAGCTGTCTAGGGTTCCGTTTAACATATGTTAAAGACTGGTCCGAGAGAGAGCGATATAGCGCTACGCTGTATAACACGGAAGGATAAAAGCCTGGGAGACTACTCTCCCAGGCTTTTATCCTTTTTTTATTCTAAGGAGGTTATTTTATGAGTTCTATCTGGAAGCAAACAATCCCGGCTGGTGGAAAATGGTCAGGCCGAATTGGAAGAGGAAAATCAGTGACGTTTACTGCACAAGAATCCGGTGCAAATGTATCCCTACTATTATACAACGCTTATGATTTAACAGAACGATACAACATGCCCGATACCTTAAAAGCTCAGCACACTGCTCACTTAACAAAAGGACATGTTCTGATGAGTGACAACGGCAGAGCATTTGCAAGCATCACTGCTGATACCACCGGCTGGCATGATACCATTTCAGGCTACATTACGCGCAGCTTAACTCATCAAAAATACGGTGTATCTACTTATCAAGAATCCCGAAATGAATGGAGAAGGAATGGCGAAGAAAACTTCTCAATGGAGCTTTTGCGCAACGGTTTAACAACACGGGATTTAGTCCCTAATCTTAACTTATTTTCAAAAGTATACTGCGACGAAGAAGGCAATATGAATTTTGTTTCTTCTCATTGTAAAAAAGGAGATTTTATTACGCTTAGAACAGAAATGAATTTGCTCTTTCTACTGTCTAATACACCTAACCCTTTAGACCCGAGCGGAACGTATCCTTCTGTTCCAATTGAAATAACCGTAGATGAAGCGGCTCCTGTAAGCTCAGATGACTACTGTTTAAATTTTAGACCTGAAAATAAACGAGCGTTTGAAAACACATGGTCTTATGACCTATTGCTTGGAAATAAAACATTATCAAGGATTTAAAAATGAAGGAGGCTTCTATAATGGCTGTATTTAATCGAGTGGAAAGCAACAGAAAAATAGAGAACGCAATTTATGATGAAACGGTACTGGCTGGGGACGGCTGGATGCACGAACTTAAACCAGGCCAAACTCTTAGAATAATAGATGTAGAAGGCAATCAAGCAGCGGATACTTTATTCTTTGATGCTGAAAACCTAGAAGATCATTACAGTGCAGTATCTACGATTGCTAATCAAGGAAATATTTATTTATCCACTGGCACAGTGCTGCTTTCTCAATCTGGCAAAGAACTAGTCAAAATTGTTGCTGACACGTGCGGACGCCACGACACCTTAGGCGGAGCTTGTTCGGCACAAAGCAACACCGTACGTTATGCACATGACACGCTTCCGATGCATAACTGCCGAGATACATTTATGCTTCAGCTATCAAAATATGATAGCCGCTACACCAAAAGAGATTTAGCACCAAACGTAAACTTTTTTATGAATGTACCTGTGACGCCAAGCGGCGGATTAACGTTTAATGACGGGGTATCTGCCCCTGGATACTATGTAGAAATGGAAGCTATCAATCCTACACTTGTATTGATCAGCAACTGCCCTCAGCTTAACAACCCGTGCAACGATTATAACCCTACCCCTATTCGCTTAGTTATTTGGGATTCATTATAAAAAGGAGTGTTCATCTATGTTTACAAAAGTATTAATTGCGAACCGAGGAGCAATTGCCGTTAGAATTGAGCGAACATTACGACATTTAGGAGTGAAATCTGTAGCTGTTTATACAGAAGCTGATCAAGACAGCCTGCACGTTGATGAAACAGATGAAGCCATTTTAATTGGCAGCGGCCCGGTCAAAGAAAGTTATTTGAACGAAGACCTTATTCTAGATATTGCAAAGAAAACAGGCGCGGAAGCTATTCATCCAGGCTACGGTTTTTTAAGCGAAAACGCGGAATTTGCTCGTCGCTGTCAGGCTGAAGGAATTGTATTTATTGGTCCTACACCTCAGCAAATGGAAATATTCGGATTAAAACATTCAGCTCGGGAAATTGCGCAAAAAGCCGATGTGCCTTTGCTGCCCGGTACACCTCTTATTACAGATGTATCAGAGGCTGTATGTGCTGCTGAAGAGATTGGCTATCCCGTTATGTTAAAAAGTACGGCTGGCGGCGGCGGAATTGGAATGCGTGTTTGCCAAGATGAAAAAGCGCTTCAAGCAGCTTTTGACTCAGTTTGCCATTTAGCACAAACAAACTTTAAAAACAGCGGTGTTTTTTTAGAGAAATACATTCAAAAAGCTCGCCATGTAGAAGTTCAAATCTTCGGGAATTCTTTTGGAGAAGTAGTGGCTTTAGGAGAACGCGACTGCTCTATTCAGCGAAGAAATCAAAAAGTAATTGAAGAAAGCCCAGCTCCAAACTTCCCTTCATATATACGGGAAAATATGCTGCAAGCAGCTACGCGACTAGCTAAAGAAGTCGGATATCGAAGCGCAGGAACGGTAGAGTTTCTTTATGACGCCGAAGCGGAGAAATTTTATTTTTTAGAAGTAAATACTCGCCTTCAAGTAGAGCACGGCGTTACAGAAGAAGTGTTAAACGTTGATTTAGTAGAATGGATGCTTAAAGAAGCATGCGATGAGCTAGTAAACCTTCCTTCTTTGCTTCCTGTGCCTTCAGGTCACAGTATCCAAGCTCGTATTTATGCAGAAGATTGCTTAAATGATTTTCGTCCCAGCGGCGGGCAAATCGACCAAGCAATGTTCTCTAAAAGTGCTCGAGTTGAAACGTGGATACGAGACGGGATTACTGTAACATCACTTTATGATCCTATGCTGGCTAAAATTATCGTTCATGGAAAAACACGAGAAGAAGCCCTTCTAAAATTGAGCGCTGCTTTAAAAGAAACAAGATTATACGGCGTTACTACTAATCTTCAATACTTGCAGGGACTGCTAGAAGAAAAAGCGTGCAAAACAGGCGACGTGTATACTCAAATGCTTAACTCATATAATCCGAGCGAACAAGCACTCGAAGTCTTAGACGGAGGCGTTCAGTCCACTGTTCAAGATTATCCGGGACGTACCGGGCACTGGAACGTAGGGGTTCCTCCGTGCGGTCCAATGGATCCTTTTGCTTTTCGCATAGGAAATAAACTTCTCGGAAACTCCCCGGATGCACCAGGGATTGAAATGACTCTCCGAGGCGGCTCTTATAAATTTAGAGACAATCTATCTTTTTGCATTACGGGTGCTAATATGCATGCTACATTAGACGAAGCTGAAATCCCTATGTATAAGACCATTAGAGCAAAGCCGGGACAAATTCTTTCATTTAGTGAAGCAACCGAAGGAATGCGTACGTATTTACTGATTGGCGGCGGACTTGATATGCCTAAAATATTAGGCAGCTCTTCTACTTTTACACTAGGAAGCTTCGGAGGACACGGCGGTAGAGCACTTCGTACGGGAGATGTACTGCGTGTCTCTGACTACTCTCACGTTGAAAATGAACTTGCCCTTCCCTATCAGCCAGCCATGTCTAAAGAATGGTCAATCGGGGTAATTCCCGGTCCTCATTGTACAGAAGAGTTTTTACAGCCAGAATATTTACAGCAGCTAACAGATACGAAGTGGGAAGTTCATTTTAACAGTTCTAGAACAGGCGTGAGGTTAATAGGCCCCGCTCCTTTTTGGACCCGTGAAGATGGAGGAGAAGCCGGTTTGCATCCATCAAATATTCATGATAACGCATATGCCATCGGCACCTTAGACTTAACGGGAGATATGCCTATTTTACTTGGCCCAGACGGTCCGAGTCTTGGCGGCTTTATTTGCCCTGTTACCACCGCTTCAGCAGAGTTTTGGAAAATAGGACAGCTTCATCCCGGAGATAAAATTTCGTTTAAATTAATTGACCTTGAACAAGCTGAAAAACTCAAATGTACTCAGGAAGACTTTTTGCAGCATATCGGAACATCTGCATCACTTCCTGTACTTACAAATCCAGTAGCACAGCCGCTCAAAAGCGATTATCCGCTGCTGATTAACGAAACGGAAAATAGACGCTTTCCATTTTCCGTCCGCTGCTCAGGCGATGCGAATATACTTGTGGAATACGGAGAAATGGAGCTTGATCTGCTGCTTCGCTTCCAAGTACATGCTTTAATGGAAGCTATCCAAAAGCGTGAGGATTTACCGGTTCTAGATTTAACGCCTGGTATCCGTTCTCTTCAAATTCATATTGATGCAACAAAGATATCTATTCTTGAACTTTGTCAGCGCATTTCAGCTATTGATCGTGCGCTTCCTCCTCTTGAAGAAATGGAAGTTCCATCTCGGATTGTAAAACTTCCACTTTCATGGGATGATCCTGCAACTCAATTAGCTATTGAACGCTATCAGCAAAACGTTCGTCCAGATGCACCATGGTGTCCAAGCAACCTAGAGTTTATTCGCCGAGTAAACGGGCTGGACCACCTTGGAGATGTTAAACGAATTGTATTTGACGCTAATTATCTTGTAATGGGGCTTGGAGATGTATATTTAGGCGCACCTGTTGCTACACCTCTAGACCCTCGTCACCGTTTAGTTACAACGAAATATAATCCTGCCCGTACATGGACGCCTGAAAATGCAGTTGGTATTGGCGGTGCGTATATGTGCGTATACGGAATGGAAGGTCCTGGCGGCTATCAATTTGTGGGACGCACGATTCAAATGTGGAACCGACTTCGTCAAACGGAAAGTTTTGAAACAGGAAAACCGTGGCTTCTTCGTTTCTTTGATCAAATTCAATTTTACCCAGTAGAAGCAGACGAGCTTTTAAAACTGCGCGAAGATTTCCTTCGTGGGAGATTTGAAGCAGATATTACGGAGACAACGTTTAAACTTGGAGAATATTTAGATTTTCTTTCATCCATTGAAGAAAGCACGGCTGCTTTTCGTCATACCCAGCAGGGTGCTTTTCAAACAGAACGAGAAAATTGGAAAGCACTTGGTTTAGCTGAGTACGTCTCTGAACATGAAACAGCTGAAATTACGGAACAAGAACTGCCCGAAGGTACGGAAGCCGCGCGCTGTACAATGCCGGGAAGCGTCTGGAAAGTTCTTGTAGAAGAAGGACAAAAAGTTGAAAAAGGCGATACGTTAATTATCGAAGAAAGCATGAAAATGGAGTTTCCGCAGCTAGCACCTATGGATGGATATATCAGTTCGATTCATGTAAAACCCGGCGATGAAGTACAACCTGGACAGCTGATTGCCGGTATAAAAGCCTTTGCTCCAATTACTCATTAAGGACGGTGGATACAATGAAAACAGTGAGCTTGCCTAAAACATTTTCGGTTCAATGGTTACGTAATATGTATATCAAAAAAGAATTAACTCCGGAAGATGTAGTACATCAAATTTTCACGCGTGTAGAAGCTGACAAAGACATGAATATTTGGATTACCCCTCCTACACTCGATGAGTTAAAACCTTATCTCGATCGCTTAGCTACGCTAAGCCCTGAAGCGTTGCCTTTGTGGGGAATTCCATTCGCCATTAAAGATAATATCGATGTAGCACATGTACCGACGACAGCCGGATGTAAAGAATATACGTATATCCCTTCTGAACATGCTACGGTTGTTCAACACCTTATCGATGCAGGTGCTATTCCTCTTGGAAAGACCAACTTGGACCAATTTGCTACAGGACTGGTCGGTACACGGAGCCCATATGGCGAAACGCACAATGCGTTAAAGCCAAAGCTCATTAGCGGCGGATCGAGCTCAGGATCAGCTGTATCCGTAGCTCGGGGGCATGCTGCTTTTTCTTTAGGCACCGATACAGCAGGTTCAGGGCGGGTTCCAGCTGGTTTAAACCGTCTAATCGGCTATAAACCTTCCCTCGGAGCTTGGTCATCTGCAGGTGTAGTTCCGGCATGTAAAAGCTTAGACTGCGTCACTGCTTTTGCTCATGAATGGAGTGACGTACTGCTTGTAGATTCCATTATTAGAGGAGTAGACGATCGAGACCCATGGTCACGCTCTGTTGTTCGGGCTTCTTCGGCGCTTCCTGAAAAAATTTATATGGTAAAAGAACCGCTTTCGTTTTACGGGCCGTTTGCTGAGCAGTACGAAAAAGCGTGGAAACAAGCTGTGAAAAAGATTGAAGATTTATCTATTCCCATCGAATACATTGACGGCTCGTATTTAAGTGAAGCAGCTGCTTTATTATATGACGGCCCTTACGTAGCAGAGCGCTGGGCTGACTTAGGAGAATTTATCACTTCTCATGAAGAAACAGCCTTTCCTGTAACCGAGCAAGTGCTTCGTTCAGGAGCTAAATCAGAATATGATGCTGCTGCTTTATTTCAAGCTTCACATAAGCTTCAATCCTTTAAACATAAAGCATATCATCAACTTAAAAATGCTGTTCTTGTTATGCCGACAGCAGGCGGAACGTGGACGCGGGAACAAGTAAGAGAAAATCCAATTGAAACAAACAGTGACATGGGGCGTTTTACAAATCATTGTAACTTACTCGACTTGTGTGCTGTCTCTCTTCCATCTCAAGATGCGGATCTTGATTTACCGTTTGGCATTTCATTTTTCTCTACATTTGACGGCGAACAATTCATTTGCGGACTCAGCGAATTGTTTTTAAATGGGGAACGAACGGCTGATTCAAAAAAAGATAGAACATTAGTAGCTGTTTGCGGTTTGCATATGCGCGGGTTTCCACTTGAATCTCAAATGCGTGAACACGGAGCTTCGTTCGTACGAAAAGACCAAACCGCTCCTTATTACCAGCTTTTTAAACTGCCTACTTCTCCAGCAAAACCGGGGCTGTTGCGAACACATCAACAAGGAGAAAAAATTGAGGTTGAACTTTGGGAAATGCCTTTATCACTACTCGGCTCTTTTGCCGATTCTATCCCTTCTCCTCTCGGACTAGGCAAAATCACTCTTGAAGACGGCAGTGAAGTAGCGGGTTTTCTTTGTGAAGCTCATGCGACAGAAGATGCGGAGGATATTACGTCTTATAGAAGCTGGCGGGCTCTCTCAACTTACTAATAAATCGATTATTTACTAAGCTGTTGAGTACATTCTCAGCAGCTCTTTTTCATCAAATCTTCACTGTATATAAAAATAAGAACTTAGCATTAATTATGACAAAGTGAATGTATGATGTCACACTTTTATATTTATTCTTGATTCTTACGTTTACCGTTTTAACAGAGAATACCCCCACTTTAAGCTTGCTAAGTAGGGGTACTTCAATTAAATAAACCTAAAAGGTAAGCTGCACAATGCTCTCCAGAATACCTATCGTGTAGAATGGAAACGCAGCTGATCTTGATGAGAAACATACTTCTTGCGCGGATGCTTATCTAAGTATTGTTTAGCAGTTTGTAAACATTGGCGCGCAAACTCTTCATATCCTAGTTCGTTGGCACGTTTTACATTTGGCAACTCTATGGAATAAGGAACCTGCGGGATACGATTAATAATACTTGCAACATCAATACCTTCTTCATTTAAATACAATCGTTCTTCTCTAAGAACTCGAGTCATTTCCTCCTTTGAACTCGGAATTTCCGCAGAAGCATTGCAAAGATGAAGATAGCGAAACCACCCACGAGGCACGTCGTCCAAATCTTCCACCTTATCTCCTGATCGATGAAAATGGTGGATATCAATCATAAGACCTGCATTTTCACGATTAGCCGTATGAAGAACATCCATTGCGCCTTTAAGGTTATATACGCTCCCAATAGGAACAAATTCTAATTCAATGGTTAACCCAAAAGGCTTAGCTAGATCACAGAGTTCAGCAAAGCATTCGATACCAAAATTGCGATCGTCCGTCCAAATGCTGCTAAGAACGTGACGTCCTCCAAGTTCAGCAGCTGCTTCCATTGCAGGTAAGTAACGTTTTGGATCAACTCCCTCATAGATACGTGCTAACTCTATATCAAGAAGCTTCACTCCTGTTTCTGACATAGCAGATTTTGTTTCTCGCATCAGCTGCTTATTTTCAGCTAACGCATAGTTAGGCTCTCCAGGCAACCCCATGTAAATAGGCCTTAAACTAACAAAATCATATCCTGCCTTCGCAGCCATATACGTCATTTCAGGCGGGGAACATCCAAGAACAGTAAGATACGCAAGGGAAAATTGATTAGGCATTTTATAACTTCCTCCTTTATTCAAACGAATTAGATCGATCTAATTAAAATGACGATATATGCTTATAAACGTCCTACATATTGATTTGATTTTAATTCTCTGTAGGCAGTCTTAATACAATCATCTTCGTTTCAGTCATTTCTTCAATGGCGTAACGTGGACCTTCTCTGCCAATACCGCTGTTTTTCACTCCGCCATATGGCCAATGATCTAATCTAAAGTTAGATGTTCCATTAATAACTACACCGCCCATTTCAAGAGAATGAGCTACTTTATAAGCCAAATCCATTTTGTTCGTAAAAATCCCTGCTTGAAGACCAAAAGCAGAATCATTTGTCTCTTCAATAGCTTCTTCAATCGTATCGTACGGCACAATACTAATAATAGGGCCAAATACTTCTTCACAAATAACTTTACTTTCTTTAGAAGGGTTTAGTAGAACGGTAGGTTCCACCGTAGCTCCGCGGCGCTTTCCTCCGCATATCACTTGTGCCCCCGACTGTACGGCCTCGCCAATCCAGCTCGTCACTCGCTCAGCTGCATGGACATCTACTACACACCCTACATCCGTATCAGGCAATAAGGGATCTCCGATTTTAAGTTTCAGCACCTCTTCTTTTAAAAGATTGGTAAACTCAGAGACCACAGATTGATGTACATAAATTCTTTGAACAGAGATACAGCTCTGACCGGAATTGCTAAATCCGGTTTTAGCACACATAGCCGCAGCACGGTTTAAATCTGCGTCGTTATGGACGATCGTTGCAGCATTTCCTCCTAGCTCTAGCAATACTTTTTTCATTCCAGCTAGCTCACAAATATTTTTACTAGCTACCGTTCCACCTGTAAATGAAATAATGTTCACGCGATCATCTTTTACAATTTGCTGTGCAACCTGTCTTCGACCAAGCACCATATTTACAGCATCCTTAGGAAATCCTGCCCGCAGCAGCAGCCTTAAGAGCTCTGTTGCAATTAAAGTTGTTTGCGAAGAAGGCTTTAAAATCACGCTATTCCCAGCAGCAAAAGCCGGCCCAATTTTATGGCATACAAGATTTAAAGGAGCGTTAAACGGTGTGATAGCCGCTACAACACCAACGGGCACTCGAAAAGTAGATGCAATAGCTTGTGCACCACGTTCTGAAACATCGCCAGGCAATGTTTCACCAATCAATCTTTTTGCTTCTTCCCCTGACAGTTCCAATGTTTCGATTGAACGGGCCACTTCGTCCAGCGTATTTTTCAAAGGCTTTCCTAGTTCTAAAGAAATAAGTCGAGCAAATTTTTCTTTCTCTTGTTCTAGTAATAGAGCCGCTTTCTTTAAAATTTTAGAACGCTGGTAAGAAGAAAGGGCGGCGACATGTTTTTTTGCTTCATAGGCTGATGCTAATGCTTTTTCAACATCTTCTTCATTCGCTAATAGCTGCTCACCTATGACTTCTCCAGAATAGGGGTTTTTTATTAAAGCAACTTCTCGATCTTCAATAATCCATCCACCGTTAATATAAGGCTGTGATTTCTTTTGAATAGTTTCTATCATGTTTAGCACCAACTTTTCATTTTTATTAAACAAACTTTTATATAAAACAAGGCCTGAACGTTTTTACATGAGAAGAAAATAGATCGATCTAATTTATTTTAATTTAAACGCTCCCATCACCTCCTAAAAGGTTATCATGTTCACGGCTTAGTTATACTAATTTCTCTTGAACCTTTGGCTTGGCATGAAGTTCTGAACAAGGACCTGCTTGCAGCATATAGCTTCCACCGTCATGACCAATTACTTGCTTCACCTCTTTTGCTGCTTCAATAAGCTTGTTAAGATCAATGCCCGTATGAATTCCCATTTCACTTAATCCATGAACCAGATCTTCTGTAGCTATATTTCCAGTGGCACCTGGAGCGTAAGGACACCCTCCTAACCCGATAATAGAACTATCAAAATGAATAACACCCTGCTGCAAAGCAGCCACTACATTAGAAAATGCCATTCCTCTCGTATTGTGCAAATGCATGGAGAAAATAATGCCGGGATAATTTTGTTTAAGAAACCCTAGCATACGATACACTTGCTGAGGATTTGCCATCCCTGTTGTATCTGCTAAAGAAATTTCTTCGACACCCATCATTCTGTATCGTTCTACAATAGAAGAAATGCGTTCTATAGCAACTTTTCCTTCATAAGGACATCCAAACGCTACCGAAATTGAACCTCCCACTTTAACGTTATGCTTTTCCGCTAATTCGATAATAGGATAAAAACCTTTTTGGGCTTCTTCTACAGAACAATTTGCGTTAGACAAGCTGTGAGAATCTGTAGCTGAAAGCATAAGCTTTAACTTTTTCACTCCGGCGTCAATGGCTCTCTGTGCACCTTTTACATTCGGCACTAACGCGCGAAATTTGATATTTGTTAAGTCTTGAACACTTTCTACGACCTGCTCGGCATCCTTTAACTGAGGAATCGCTCTCGGATGTACAAAAGATGTAATTTCCATTGATTGAATGCCTGTCTTGGCTAGCTGACGGATAATAGATATTTTTTCTTTTGTAGGAATCCACTCATGTTCAGCTTGAAACCCATCCCTTGGGGCTACTTCACAGATTATGACTTTTTCCGGTAATTCTATTTTTTGAATAGTATTCATTAAATAACCCCCTTTTCTTTTAACACCGCTAAGTCTTCACTTGATAACCCCAGTTTTCCACCTAGAATTTCTTCATTATGTTCTCCCAATTCAGGGGCACGATGACGAATTGCTCCCGGTGTATGTGAAAACTTTGGCACTACTCCCGGAACCTTAATTTTCCCTAGGCGGGGGTGCTCTACTTCTACAATGTTTTCTCGTTCTCTATACTGGGGATCATTAAATATATCTTCAATGCTGTAGATAGGGCTAACTGGCACGCCAAATGAATCTAACTTTACCTGCAGCTCGTCTTGAGTGAAGGACTTAATCCAATTTGATACAATTTCCTGAACTTCATGATCATGCTTTAGACGCTCTACGTTTGTATAGTATCGCGGATCCTTTAACATATCTTTTCTTTCCATTGCCTCTGCAAGACGATCAAAGGTAGAGTCTGTACTGCATACTAATACAACAAACTTTCCGTCTTTTGTTTCATATGTGCCTGCTGGGCTTGAGTGACCTGCAAGTCCAGGGCTTCTCTCTCTTACTTTTCCGTTTTGATCATATTCAGCGATTAAAAACTCCATCATTCGAAAAATAGATTCATATAATCCCATTTCTACTACTTGACCTTCCGGCTGTTCGTGCACATCTCTATGATAGATAGCGCTTACACAAGCGAACGCGGTATATATGCCCGTTACATAATCTAGTAAAGAGTAAGAAGGACTGACGGGCGGACGATCTGAATATCCTTGTAAATAAGTATGTCCGCTAAATGCTGTCCCCGGTGTGCCGAATCCAGCTTTCTCTCGATAAGGACCTGTTTGTCCATAACCTGATACGCGCACCATTACTAGCTTAGGGTTAACTTTTTTAAGCTCTTCATATCCTAAGTTCCATTTTTCCAGTGTACCCGGGCGAAAATTTTCAATTATTATGTCTACGCCACTAATTAGCTTTTTGAAAATTTCTGCTCCTTCTTCTGATCGAATGTCCAGCGTAACAGACTTTTTATTGCGAGCAAGTCCGGGCCACCTTAAAGGTTCAGTCCCTTTCCAAGGCCCTACAGTCCGAAGCGTATCTCCTTTTCCCGGAAGCTCAATTTTGGTTACTTCCGCCCCCAAGTCCGCTAGTAAAGTAGCTCCAAAGGGAGCAGCAATCATAGTAGAAATATCTAGTATTTGAACTCCTGTTAAAGGTCCATAATTTTTGGTTAACACGTTGAATCCCCTCCGGTAATAACTGTTTGTATGCTTAATTAAGATAATTAATTAGTAGATTTCCTTTGATATGTTAAAAATGAATATCATTAGTCGAAATATTAAGATGATTTATTTTTCTAAAGTTAACTCTTTTTCTTCTAATAGAATAGACTCTTTGCTTTCAATCGGGTCTAAATCTGTTAATAGGAACGTATAGCTTAAAATTCCAATCACTAAAAAAGCAGCTGCTAAAAGGAAAGCATACATAAATGAACCCGTGGCTTGAACAATAAACCCAGTCGTAATAGGTGCAACAATAGCCATCGAGTTATTCCCAAATGTTAAAAGTCCCGTTAATGTTCCTACCGTTCCTTTTGGTGCAATAAATGTAGGAATGCTGTAGGCAACAGCAGATGTGACCACAAGACCTCCAAGTGCTGTTGAAATCCAAAATACAGCTACGTTCGCACTGTGAGTAAACGCTGCCCCAATAATTGACAAACCAAATACCATACCTATTACTAGAAAAAACTTGCTGACACGCGTCCGGTTATACCCTTTGTTAATAAGACGATCAACAAGCCAACCCCCGATTACTATTTCAGTAATGGTACCTACAATCCACGGTATGGCCGAGTACCAGCCTGATTTTAAAATAGACATGTTCATTTCTGTTGCTAAATATCCAGGAAGCCAAGTCAAGAACAAAAACCATGAATAGCCGTATGCCGCAAATCCAATGAATACTGCCCAGACTTTTCTTTTAGTTAGCAAATATCGAATGTTCTCCATTGCACTGCCTTTAACTTCTTCTGAACTTTGAGAACCGCCTTGAACAATGTAGTCATATTCTTCTTTTGTCAAACGCTCATCTTCATGAGGTTCACGATACCAGATCCAATAAACAATAGCATATATGAAACTAAGAATAGCAGTTGCTAAGAAACCGCCTCGCCAGCCCCACTCTGTTACAATTAGTGCTAATATAGGCGCTCCGATGGCGTTGGAAAGTTTGGATTGAGAATCATAAGCTGCGATAGCTTTTCCGCGTTCCTGACGCGGAACCCAATGGCTAACTGCTTTAGCAGCAGATGGAAAGAACGGTGCTTCTCCAACTCCTAACAGCACTCGAGATAAAATAATTAACCCCCATCCATTTGCTACTGCAGTTAAAAGACAAGCTACTGTCCATATCACGGTCGCTACACGCGTTACCCATTTTACGCCTATTTTATCTAGCAAAGGCCCTATAGGAAGTTGAAGTAAAGCGTAAGACCATGCAAATGCTGATAGGAAAATCCCCATCTGACCTGCTGTCAAGTTAAATTCTTTTTGTAACAATGGCATAGCAATGGACATATTAATTCGATCAAAATAGTTTACAACTACACCAACCGCAATCAAGAATACAATCGACCAACGATGTTTTTTCATTTTTTTCCCTCACTCATAAGATTTTAAGTATGCGCTTTCATTTTTGTAAAATATCTCTTTGCTCAGATTCCATTTATAATTACTTGCTTACATAAAGTCTGTCTGAACTCAAGTTGAAAGATGGCAATGCTGAAAACCTAATCCTCTAGCTATTTACTTATTCTTTTATCCTTTCGTAAAAACATTTTATTAGTGAAACTAAAAAGATTAATAGAAAGTTCTAATTAGAACGATCTAATAAATTTTTATTAGAACGATCTAATTCCAGCGGAAATCTCTTCATATATTGCGGAACGGTGCTTATATTTTATGATCTACTCAAATATCCGAACATGATGATCAACGTCTGCTTTTTTAATTTCTCATTGTAACACCTGCCTTTTTTCGCGAAGCGTCGTATTTTGACACAGCCTAATATAAAATCAATTCAAACTTGAGCTTTAGTATACTGAATTACATTTGCCTGCGCAATATATATTTTTAATTTTTAGAAAATTAAAATACACACTTTTTTAATATAATAAATCCAAAAATAACTGTATTAATTTCACAAATATTTCTCTTATCGCGTTAAAAAAACAGAAAATACAGACACTTCATTCGTACAATTGTAGTAAGGTTTGAAGATACGAGTTTTTAATACTGTAAGCTTGGTTCAAACATTTGTTCCTTAATATACTCCACAGGCATCTCTTTTCCTGTCCACAATTCAAACGCCATGGCCCCTTGCCAGATCATCATTCCTATTCCATTAATGGTGTGACATCCAATTGATTCAGCTTGTTCTAACAGTTTTGATCTCATAGGCATATACACGACATCGGTTACAATTAAATCCGGACGCAGCATTGATATATCTTCAATAATGCTGAATTCTTCTAACGGTTTCATTCCCACTCCTGTTCCATTTGTCAAAATATCGCTCGTTTTAATTTCTTCTCTTAACCTGTCTGTATCTTCAAGAGAATACAGCTTCGCTTTACATGAAACATGTTTCATCTCTTCATTAATAATTTTTACGTTTTCTACAGCTTTTGAATAAAATTCATCGTGACGAGCAAAAATTGTTAATTCTTCAAGCCCTTCTAAAGCTGCTTGAATAGCAATAGGCGTCGCTGCTCCACCCGAACCGATCAACGTCATTTTTTTTCCTGTGATATCCACGCCGTGCTCTTTTAAATTTCGAATGTAACCCATGCCGTCTGTGCTATGCCCAACTAGTACGCCATTATCATTTACGACGGTATTGACAGCTCCTGAAAATTTGGCGCTGTCTGCTAATTCATCAAGAAACGGGAGAATTTTTGTCTTATTGGGCATGGATACATTAAAACCTTTAACATTTAACGCTCTCAGCCCTTTAATTGCATCTTCTAACGAGTCATTTCCTACCTCAAAAGCTAAATAAGCATAATTTAATCCCAGTTTTTTAAAGGCCATATTATGCATAGATGGTGACAATGAATGTCCAATTGGAGTTGCTAAAAGGCCGATGAGCTGAGTTTTACCATTAATACGCCCTACGCTTTTCATGATTTTACCTCCTGTTTTATTAAAATTCAGAAATATTTGTGGTACCTAACCTGTACTTTTTCAGCTTATCTTCATTTACAATCAAACACATTTCGAATTCATATAATACAGGTAATTAGATCGATCTAATTTTAAGATATACTGACTATTCAACCAACCCGTAACAAGCTGCATTCAAAACCAAAGCTGCTCTACTCACATGTAAAAATAAAGAAACCGCTTACAAATTTACGACTTTAATAACATAAGTTTGACACGTACTGTACGTTTTACCTCCCTTCCCAAGGCAGCATTTCTCAACATTACTAGAAACAAAGCTTTCACCTATACCTGGCTTCTTTTATTAAATGAATGCAGTAAACACCCGGTGAACCAAGACAACTCTTAGCGACCTTATGTATCATAGTATCACATTTTTTTAAAAGGAAAAATGTTTTTTTGTTACTTTTCAGAAAAATCTTTTTATTTAAAGAATTTCTTTATATTAAAATAAAGCTATAACCATAATTATAGCTTTATTCTTGAGCGTGGCTTTCTCTTCTCTTTTTCATCCACCAGCCTGCACCAACTATCACTCCGATTATAAGAATAACAAATATTAAACGATCAACATCATGCAAATATTTTTGGATTTTTTCAATATCTCCAAGTCCTCCTACATAGAGCAAAAAAACAAACCACGGAAAAATGCCTAAGGTGCTGTATAAAACAAAATCCCTAGATTTGATTTTACTAAGACCTGCCAAATAGGTTATATAGTTTGCGATACTGATGGGACGAGAAATCGTAATACTCCATTTTCCATATTTATGAAACCATTTTTGGGCACGCTTTATATTTTTTTCACCAAACCAGCGCTTGGTAATAGATTCAAACCTGTATCCCATAACGAACGGAATATAGTTGAATGCGATATAAATAACGGTATTGACAGCTGAAACAATAAGGATTTTCCATATTGAGAGCTGCAGCACCGAGCCAATAAGCAAAATCGATAACGTACACGGAAAAGGAATTGCCGCAGCTTCGATTGCTGTAGCAATAAAGATGCCCACTATGCCTAAATTTTGTACAAAATCAATAAACCCTTGCACCTTTTTTCTCCTTTCAATCATACAAATTTCACGTTCTTTCATCATAACTCAAACTATTCAAAATTTCACGATTTCAAAGCAATTTTACTAGTAAAAAAAGCTCATACGCACCCGTTTGCTATATTTGATTATCTTCTATCATATGCAGTTTATAAGTGAAGTAACGCAAAAAAAGAATATAGCAGAAAAAAAACTCTTTTATTAGTTGTAATAAAAGAGTCTTTTCTGTCCTACTATTATTTAACTTTAGCAATAATTTTCCCTTTCACATGGCGGTTTGATAGCTCTTCTAATGCACTTGGCACTTCTTTTAACGAGATGATGCGCTCAATCATCGGAGCTACTTTCTTCTCTGCTACTAATGCTAAAAGCTCATCACCCATTTTTGCTAAATCCGCTTGCGCAATCATGTCATCAATGTGATGTGCAGCATTTAAAGCTACTTCATGATAAGAAATCACCTTTGTAAAAGGCTTTACTTTTGTATAATCAGGTGCACCAGCAATATGTGCTAAATGTCCTCTATAGGCAATCATATCTAAAGAATCCGTTGCGTTCTTTGCGCTCACCGTATCAAGCACAGCATCTAAGCCGCGGCCATTTGTCAGCTCCAATACTTTTTCCACGACGTTTTCCTCGCGATAATCAATTACATAATCAGCTCCTAACGACTTCACATACTCATGATTATGTACTGAAGCTGTTGAGAAAACGGTTTTTTCAGCGTTTTTAGCAAGCTGTACGCCAAAGCCTCCTACGCCTCCAGCTCCTCCATGAATTAAGATGGTTTGAATATGGTTCATTGGAAGTTTACGAAATAGTGCTTCATAAGCTGTGTAACCTGCAGTAGGCAAAGCAGCAGCTTCTTCAAATGTAACAGCATCAGGAATGCGCGAAATTGAATGAGCATTCGTAACCGCATATTCAGCATATCCGCCTTTTTTCATAAAGTCCCCGTGATAGACAACGCGGTCTCCTTTTTTCCAGTCAACTACTCCTTCTCCAACTTCATCAATTGTCCCAGCTACATCTAAACCTAGAATGTGAGGATATGTCCAATGAGGGTTTCCGTTAGTAGCCGTTTTATAATCTACGGGATTAAGTCCCACTGCGTGAACTTCAACTACTACTTCCCCTTTATTTGGAAGAGGTTTTTCTATTTCTTCTACTTTCATTTCTGTCCATTTATTTTTATCTTGCAATAATAATGCTTTCACAGCCTAACTCTCCTTTTTAAATCATTTGCCTAGCGTTGCTTTAATTATTCTATCTAAAAATGATTTGCTTACTATTTTTATTTTAAAGAGAGCTTGTCTATAATACAAATTAGAAAATAAATAGATATCTATAAATAAATTTATAAGAAAGGATGACATAAATGATTGATTTTGAATGGTATCGCAGCTTTATTAGCATTTACAAATATCGATCTGTTTCTGAAGCAGCCAGAGCGAGGATCTTAACGCAGCCGGCCATGAGTCAGCACTTAGCTGCTTTAGAAGCTGAAATAGGCGAAGGTTTATTTATCCGTGCACCGAGAAAGATGATTCCAACAGAAAAAGGTAAAGAACTGTACACGCGTATTGTCCCGTTAATTGAAAGTCTAGAAGCTGCTTCAATTGAATTAAAAATGACCGCTTCATCTCCCGACGCGCTGCCGGTCGTAAAAATTGGTTCTCCCGTAGAGTATTTTACCGAACAAGCTTTAGAAAGAATAAAAGATGCAGGTATCCGCTGCTACAGCCAGTTTGGTATTGCTTCTGTTTTGCTTGAAAAGATACAAAGCGACGAAATTGATATTGCGATTACAACCCAAAGATTGCAAATACCTGGAATTGAATATACGGTCATTGAAGAAGAAGAGTTTGTCTTAACCGTCCCTCCTTCTTTTGAAATGACAGCTAGTAAAGACGTAGAAGATTTTTTATATAATCAGCGGTGGATTAGCTATGGTCTTGAACTTCCTATTATCAGGAGATTTTGGCGGCAGCATTTTAAAAAACGACCTGAAATTCAGCCTCATCATGTAATTCCAAATCTTCAAACGGTGTTAAAAGCCATTCAGCATCACATGGGAATCAGCATGCTTCCCCGCTATTTGATTCAAGAAGCGCTCCGAGAAAAAAAGGTGAAAATTGAACTTGAACATTTAGCGGTAAAAAATCAGATCTTTCTTGCTTATAAACTTAAGCATCGAGATCATCCAATCATTCAAAAAACGATACGCTCGTTAAAAAAAGAAGAGGTTGAGAAATAATGACATGAATCCATTCTAAAGACGAACAAACAGGATACATGAGCTGAACCGCTTGTGACACCGCAGTTGATTTCCATGCAAGGCTTCGCTTTCCGCGGGCGGCCGCTGAGCCTCCTCGTCGCTTACGCTCCTGCGGGGTCTCACCTGTTCCGCTTTTCCCGCAGGAGTCTTCACCTTGCCCTCCAATCAACTGCTAGAAGAAACGAAAACAGATGAAACCTACATTCACTATAACAAAAAAAAACGAACCGCTAGTCAAACATGTTGATTAATGGCTCGTTTTTCACCTCGTCTAAAATCATTTTGTCCCAGCCTCTTCTTTTTTTGACAGTTGCTGTGCTGAATCTACTCCTACTAAATCTAAAAAGAAAATAAAAATAGGAATACCAAGAATCAGCCCCCATACGCCTAAGAAGTGTTCACCAAACACTAAAATGATAAACGTAATGAACGTTGGCAAGTTTGTTTTAGATGACATGAGCTTTGGATTTAATACATAGCTTTCAAGTGCGTGAAGTACTACCACCATAATTAACACAGATAGTACTTTTACACCGCCTCCTAAACTGTAAGCGATTGTACAAAGTGGAATGAGTGAAACAAATACCCCAAGAACCGGCACTAGCCCTAGTAGAAAGACCATAACGCCAAGTGCAAGCAAATTAGGAAACCCTAACACCCACAGCGCAATAACGGATAAAATGCTGTTCACAAAAGCGATAATAAACTGAACTTCTATTACCTTGCCGAAGGAATTAACAAATTTTCTCCCCAAATAGCCCGCTTCTTTGAAAAACCAGCCCAGCCTAGATTGTTCCAATTGGACAAATAATCGGTGAATCCGCGACTTTTCAAGTAAAAAGAATAGGCTTAACAAGAGTGCTAAGAAAACTTGTGCACTTACTTTTCCAATATTAGATAAATAGCTGTATACTAAATCAATATTCTGCTGAATATTCTCCGGTGATTTGAATCTCTTTAGATTATCGATAATATAGGTGACGAATGTATTATCAGGGGGGTGCTTGTAAAAATACATCAGCTTCTGTACAAGCTCGGTAACTTGCGTCATAATAACCGGGATGTATACATATCCTACAATACCGAGGGCCCCAATCAGTGCGATATAGATGACGATGAGTATAAGCGTTGAATTAAGCGGAAGCTTTCTTCTTAACGTTTGTTGAAAACGACCAATTAAAAAGGTAAAAATAAACGTAAATAACAGCAGCTGAAGCATACTTCTAATGCTGACAAGTAAAACTGTAATGATAATAAGCGTAATGATGCGAATAGTAAGTTTGTTGTGAAGCCAACTTCTTGCAATATTCATGAAACCTTCAATTCTCCTATCTCTCTTTTTCCCAAGTCATTTGTATACATATAAATAAAACGGATACGCTAGACGCTCATATCCGCTTTCGCTATATATAGTGTATCATTTAATATTCAAATTTTACTATATTTCGGCGCTTTTTATTATGTCTTTATTTTCTCTCCGCTATTCTTTTTCATTTTCCCATACATTATGATAAATTAGCTTGTCTAAATCCCTTCTTTTTTCCCAGTTAGCTTGTTCTAAGATTGGTTTCTCAGGGTATTTATCTGTATAGCCAATTGACATGAGCGCTACAGGATCAATATGAGGAGGAATATGTAAAATGTCACGCACATCATTTTTCTTATAAAAACTTACCCAACCCATTGCCAGTCCTTCTGCATATGAAGCAAGCCACATATTTTGAATCGCACACGCAGTTGACATCATATCGGTTTCTGGAATTGAGTTTCTTCCGAGAACATGAGAGCCCCCTCTTGTTGGATCACACGTTACGCAAATAGTTAATGGCGCCTCTTTTAATCCTTGAATCTTGAGCTCTAAAAAATCTTCTTTCTTTTCACCTTCATAATGAATAGCCAGTGCCCTTCTCTCTTTATCTGCTGCCCAGGCAAGTTTATTTTTCACTTCTGTATCAGATACTAATATAAAATTCCAAGGCTGCATAAACCCGACGGAAGGTCCGCTGTGAGCAGCCTGTAGAATGTTATAGACCGTTTCATTCGGAATCTCATCAGACAAAAATGTTCGTACATCTCTTCTTCCATAAATCGCTTTGTATACCGCTTGCTTTTCGTCGTTTGTAAACGAATTCATCTTCTTTAACCTCCATTAAATTCTCTTTTTAACTATTTTTCTAAAAAAACATTTAAAAAATGTGATCCAAACTTTATATTTTCTCGTATTACTATATGAATCTATCATAAAGGAGGTTGCAAACATGTTCAACGACGTTTTAATGAACTTATTTAACGCGGTAAGCAGCATCATTAACACAATTGGATAATTTGATTGTACATATTTAGTAAGAAAGGAGGCATATTACATGCTAAACGAGGTACTTATGAACTTTTTTAACGCAGTAAGCAGTATCATCAACACAATCGGATAAAAAAAGCACAAAGAAAAGGGTAACTGCCATTACCACCGTCTTTATGCTTTACTAGTTCAAAATCATATATTTTACAATAAAAAGAACTCTTTGATTAGGAGTTCTTTTTATTTATCCTAACATGTTCCCTTTTATTTGTATATATGCCTTGCCATTTCAACAGATTCACTTATATGTTGCAAGCATACACATAGGTCTGCAGCTCGTAGTGCAGTTCTTTTAAGTCTTCAGCTGCTTGAGTCAATAACTTCTTTCGCTGAGCTGTATACACATCTAGAATAGCTCTTTCTACTTTTACCTTTTCTTCATATAAAATATCTAACTTATCTTCATTTCCTTCAAGGGAAATAGGCTTTAACATAGCAAATTGATAAATGGGTTGTCCATAATCCAATTTTGTTAAAATAGAACCTACTAATACATCCTGCGAGCATTCATATACGAAGTTTAACAGCGTACTTAGTTCTTCAAGTCGAGAAATATCCAGCTCTGCATTTTCGTTGATCACAGTCCCTATATATTGAAAGCACTCTTCTTCTAACTCATTATAAATAGTTGTGATGCGGTGCAATACTTCATTTAACTTCATAAAGTTCCCCCTTCACACACGCTTCTTGATACAACCATATGACAAAACTTGGTGTTTTATACTAACGAAAAAGCGAGGAATATAAACCTCGCTTCTTCTTTTTACCGATACATACTGGCAATATCTTCAATAAACATAAGCGGTTCTTCTTCTGTTAGTTGTTTAATTGGAGAATAATCCTCTCCACCAAAACTTTGATCTATGTCTTCAATAAACGAAGAAACTTCTTCCGACTCTTCACGATTAGCCGGCATTTCGTATTTTTGTAATTCTGTACGATGCACGACGGATAAAATATGGCGAGGAAATTGCTGCTTCGTTTTTCCAAAACAGTATACCGGCTTGTGTTTCAAAAAGCGTTCTACTTCCTCTTGCCGGTTATAAATGCTTCCATGATCACCCCAAGCTACCACAACCAGTTCAGCATCCTCCACTGCTTTTTGAATATATTCACCTGTTCTTGTTCCAACAGCTTCTTCTTTTGAAAGCATGCGTAAAAACGAAACATGGTCGGTTTGATAGCTGAATAAATAAACGATTTCTAAGACTCCAAATCCCCACTTTTGCGCCAGTTCTATGCATTTGGATACAGCTGTATCGTCGCTGTATTCATACGTATTTTCTGGAAATGACAAGATAAACGTAAGTTTACGTTCGTTTACTTCACTCCATTTGCATAATAGAGAGTATTTGTATGTGCCAGTTTCATCAAAAATAACTTCTTTTTTCACTGCTTCCATCCCCCTGCCTTCTTACAATCTTGTTACTTATCTATTGCAAATGAGCTAAGCAGTAATCGTAACCTTGACTGTTAAAAGTTTTATTTTATATGTATTTCAAAATCATGCCTTCATGACAACTTTTCTTCCATTTTTTCAAAAAGCAATTTTTTCTTCTATACATGCTTTTTACAGCTAGTGAACATTCACATATACATCTTTCCTCTTTTCGGACCTCCAGTCAAAATAGATAAAATCAAAAGAATGGTCTATAATAAAGAAATAACCAATGACCTTTTCACTCATGTTTTTGACAGTTACGGATTTTTTCTCAGCAGGTACGTTCAAAACTGATCCTCTGAGAAAATAGAAGATAAATTTGTGTAAAGAAAGGATTTTGTAAATGGCTACTACACACACATTTACAAGAGGAGAAGAAATTGCAAATGCGATTACACACGGCGTTGGAGCCGTACTCAGCATTGTTGGATTAACGCTTTTAATCGTACTTTCTTCGTTAGAAGGAACGCCTTGGCATGTTATCAGTTTTACTATTTACGGAGTAACCATGCTGCTTCTCTATGTCTCCTCTACGCTTGTCCATAGCTTTCCAGAAGGTAAGTTAAAAGATCTTTTTGAGATATTTGACCACTCTTCTATTTATTTGTTTATTGCCGGTACGTACACTCCATTTTTATTTATCGCAGTAAAAGGAACCACCGGCTGGACACTTTTTGGAATTGTATGGGGCATTGCTCTTGCAGGAATTGTATTCAAAGCTTTTTTTGTAAAGAAATTCCTTTTTATTTCCACCATTCTTTACGTATTTATGGGATGGATGATTGTGTTTGCTTGGGATTCGTTAACTCAAAATATTGCCCATCAAGGAATTGTCCTTCTCGTAGTAGGAGGCGTGTTGTATACAATCGGGGCCGTTTTTTACGTATGGCGAGGATTTCGTTTTCATCATATGATTTGGCATATGTTTGTTCTTGGCGGAACCGTACTCCACTTTTTAGCAATCATTTTATATGTATTGCCTATAACCAATTAAAAAAGGGCCAGAAGGCCCTTTTTTAATTGGTTATCGAATTCCTTACCACAGTTTTGCCATTTGAGTCACAAGCGTATAGACTCCTAGCACAGCCATAATAACGACCACAAAACCGCCAAAAACGGCAAGCCAAGTTGGATGCTTGTAATCGCCTACTATCTTCTTTTTATACGCCGCTATAAGCATCGTTCCAAGTGTAATAGGTAAGATTAGCCCATTTAATGCTCCAGCTAAAATAAGCAGCGTGACCGGCTGGCCAATCGTTAAGAAAACCAGGGTTGAAATCGTAATAAATGCAATGATAATCCAGTTTTCATATTTCTCAATCCTTTTACTGAAGGATTTAATAAAGGAAACCGATGTATATGCCGAACCAATAACTGAAGTGATAGCCGCCGCTGCCATGACAACACCGAATAATTTATAGCCAATATCCCCTGCGGCTAACTGAAAAACAGAGGCAGGTGGATTATCAGGATTCAGCTTTAGTCCTTGACTCAACACACCTAGTGTGGCTAAAAATAGAAAAATTCGAATGATCGAAGCAATCGTAATACCGGATACTGCTCCTCTTGTTACTTCAGGAATCGCGGCTTTTCCTTTGATTCCTGCATCTAATAAACGGTGACCTCCTGCAAATGTAATATATCCTCCTACCGTTCCTCCTACAAGAGTAACAATCGCCATTACGTCAATGTGATCCGGCCAAAATGTTTTAGATACTGCTTCTCCTAATGGCGGAGCGGAAGAAACTGCAACATACACCATTAAAACAATTAATATTCCACCCATTAATTGAGCAAATCGATCCATTAATTTTCCGGCTTCTTTGACTAAAAAGATTGCGATAGAAATGATGGCTGTAATGACTGCACCCGCTTTAGGAGAAATACCAAATAGCGCATTGAAGCCAAGACCCGCTCCTCCTACATTTCCAATATTAAATGCTAAGCCCCCGATTACAATTAAAATAGCAATAAATAAGCCGAGGCCTGGCAAAACATTGTTAGCGATATCCTGTGCTCTTTTTTCTGAAACGGCAATAATACGCCATACGTTTAGCTGAACGCCAATGTCTAATAAAATCGACAGTAAAATGACAAAACCAAAACTTGCGGCGAGAGCTTGTGTAAAGACCGTTGTTTGAGTTAAAAAACCTGGCCCCACTGCTGAAGTAGCCATTAAAAATGCTGCTCCGAGCAGCACGCTCCAGTTGCGTTCTTTTTTCATGATGTCACCTCATTGTGGTTGAATAATGATTTGTTCTTCTTTTAGCTTGTCACAAATAGCTTTGGCAAATTCAACAGCATGTGCACCGTCTCCATGAATACAAACGGTATCTGCTTGAATGGGAATCTCTTCATTTTGCACAGTAAACACTTTTTTTTCTTTGACCATTTTAATTACTTGAGAAATAGCCGCTTCTTCATCTTGAATCACGGCGTTTTCAACGTTTCTCGGCGTCAGCATACCGTTCTGTTGATAGGTTCGATCTGCAAATACTTCCTGAGACGTACGCAAGCCTATTTCGTTTCCAGCTTTAATCAATTCACTTCCAGCCAAACCATATAAAATAGCTTCCTCACTAACATTATAAACGGCTTCAGCAACAGCTTTAGCTATGTCTCGATCTCCTGCAGCCATATTATATAAAGCGCCATGAGGTTTCACATGATGAAGGGCCCCTCCTTCTGCACGTATAAAAGCTGAAAGGGCCCCCATTTGATATACCATCAAATCATAAGCTTCTCGAGGCGTAATTTTCATATATCTACGTCCAAATCCAGCTAAATCTTGCAATCCGGGGTGCGCGCCAATCGCCACATTTTCACTCAAAGCCAGCTTTACTGTTTCTCTCATAACTGAAGGATCTCCGGCATGAAAACCACAAGCAATGTTTGCAGACGTTACATAGCGTAAAATTTCTTTATCATTTCCTAATCTATAGTTCCCAAAGCTCTCCCCTAAGTCACAGTTCAAATCAACGGTAGCCATCTTCTTCCTCCTTATATTTTCATTCGAAGTGCTCTTTTAATATGATTTATTTTCTTTTCCTGCTCCATATATAAATGCTGCGCTTCATCCAGTGAAATTGCTTGAAAAGAAACCTTTTTCCCTGGAGAAATTTGCGCCAGCGCTGAAAAATCTGCAGTTGCTACCTGTCCGATTCTAGGGTATCCTCCTGTGGTTTGATGATCTGCTAATAAAACAATGGGCTGCCCTTCTTTTGGTACTTGAATCGTACCGAACGTCACAGCGCTAGAGAGCAGCTCTTTTTCTTGACCAAGAACTAATTTCTTCCCTTTTAGCCTATAGCCCATACGGTCAGATTGAGGGGTAACGTCAAATTCTTGATTAAAGAAATGTTGTTGACTTTCTTTTGTAAACCAATCAAATTCTGCACCTTTCATCGTGCGGATAATAGGCGTCTCGTATGAAGGAAGAAGTTTAGGATGAATCGTCCAAAAAGCCTGCTGAAAAGAGCGGTCCGTTTGCTTTTTCACCAGTTTCTTTATAATTGCTCCCCCTGTTTCTGTAGGAGGGTGGCTTAATACTTCGTCCCCTGACTGTAATGCTTTACCATGCAGCCCGCCTATCCGAGCGCGGAGTGAAGTAGATGTACTTCCCATAACTGCAGGAACATTAAAAGCACCGGAAACCGATAAATAAGAACGGCATCCTAAAATCGGAACACCAAACTGCAGCACGCTCCCTTTTTTCACATATAAAGGCCGCCACATCTTTACGGCTTCATCATTAACAGTTGGCGATAAATCCCCTCCCGTCAGGGCAATCAAAGCATCTTGCTGAAATTCAATTTTTGGTCCCATTAACGTAATTTCAATAACCGGCTGATTTTCTTGATTTCCTACTAATAAGTTGGCAATCCTTAAAGCAACTTTATCCATTGCCCCGCTGACAATCATGCCGTCCTTTTGATATCCATGTCTGCCGATATCTTGAATCGTTGTTAATAAACCGGGACGTATCACTTTAATACTCATCTTCATCCACCTCCTTTTGGGCTTCATATTCCGTTTCAGAAATGGAAACAAATCGGATACGATCACCTGCTTGAAGCAAGCTTGGCGAATCATTTTTTGGGTTAAATAGTGTAAGAGGAGTACGCCCGATTAACTGCCATCCTCCAGGTGTCTCGATTGGGTACACGCCGGTTTGCATTCCTGCGATGCCAACCGACCCTTTTGGGATGCTGTTTCTCGGTGATTCTTTTCTTGGAGTCGCAATTTCTTCGCTCATCCCTCCCAAGTAAGGAAAACCAGGAGCAAAGCCTAGCATATACACCAAATATTCTCCATTTGTATGAATGGAGATAACTTCATCAGGCGTTAATGAATGAAAAGCAGCTACTCTCTCTAAGTCCGGTCCGTACTTTCCTCCGTAACACACCGGAATTTCAATTTGTCTAGCGACTGCTTCAGATTTTTCTTCCTGGCGGAAAAGCAGTTCTTCAATATATATAGATATTGCTGTATAAGGATTTCTTCTTCCTTTTTCACTCATTATCCAAGGATCATAATAGATTGTAACTGTTGTAAAAGCCGGCACATATTCAATCATTCCCTTACATAATGATTGCTCTAGCACCTCAGTAAATTGCTGAATACGTTTATGTATGCCGAAATTAATTTCGTCTCCAAATGAAACGACAATGCCGCTGTCACCAAGAGGATAAAGTCGATAATCGTGACTCATTCCGTCTCCTCCTTTTTACTTAGTATTGTTTGAGCAGCTCCCTTTAATGCTGTAGTTAGATACATTCATTAGAATTACTAATGTAATTGTTATTTTTAAATAACATTTTCTTATATATCTAATAAAAAAAAGAACAATAAATCTCTATCTTGTATGGATAACATTATACAAATATAAAATAATCTTATGTTCTACTAAAACAAACTCCAAAGAAAAATTCAAACTTTTTAAAGTTTTATCGTCAAAAGGATCACGTTTTTTCAATTTTCTCCATAAAAAAACTGCTTTGTTTTTTATACCAAAGCAGTTTTTTGTAAACATATACAAAAAGGAAAAACTCATGGGCAGTAAAACATTATATACCCCTGCGAGCAAAATCTACAAAACGAAACTTATCAAGACGATGACGTGATTCCGTATATTGAAAAAGGCTTGCATCTTCTAAATACACATAGTTTCTTACTACCACAATATGTTCATAGTCTTTTAAATCTAAGTAACACTTATCTTCGTCCGTCAGCTCGTCAACGGAAATTTCTTTTTTGGCAAAGCTTATTTTCAGCCCAAGATCTTTTTCTAAGTATTCATAAATAGAGCCTTTACATATGTCTTTTGTGAGGTGAGGAACATACTTTTTATGAAAAAAATCTTTATCTAAAATAATTTTCTCCCCATCGATTTCCCGCGCTCGAACCACTTTCCATATAAGATCTTTTTTCGTCGCCCCAAGCTGTGTGCACAAATCTTGATCGGCCTTAACTAATTCAAATTCTTTTACAATAGTAATCGATGTATGTCCTAGCTTTTCCGCCATTTCCTTGAAGCTAACAAGTCCTGATACTGGAAAATCAAAGCGTGATACGTCCAATACAAATGAGCCTTTTCCTTTCATTTTTTGAATGTACCCATTTTGTGAAAGTAAATTTAACGCTTTCCGTATCGTTTCACGAGACGTTTGATACTGTTCAACAAGCTCATTTTCAGAAGGAAGTTTCATATTAGGACGCCAGTCACCACGTTTAATTTTATCGACTAACTGTTCGTAAATACTGATAAATTTATTTTCTTTCAATTGCCATCACCTATTTTACTTTCTATATATACCCAATTGTATAAAAAGAACGATAGATTGTCACCCATCGTTCTTTTTACTTTTTTCTCTATTTTTTTAAATGATACACGATTGATTCATACGGCCGAAGTAAGACTTGCTTGAATTCCTTTGATGAATCTTTGTAGTTAGACAGCAATATTTCACTATGATATCCTTCAAAAGTTATATCTTCTGGCAGTTCAAAGGCTGTTTCGCTGCCGTAGAAATTATTTATCACCAACAGCTTTTCACCTGCTCCATTTCGGATATAAGCAAAAATCTGCTCGTCTTCTCCAAGAATCAATTCATAGTTTCCATAGGTAATAATCTCATACTGCTTGCGCAGTGCAATAAGCTTTTGATAAAAATAAAAAATTGAATCTTCATCATCTAACGCTTTTTCCACATTAATTTCACGGTAGTTATCGGCCGGATTAATCCATGGCTTTCCTTTTGTAAAACCTGCATTTGGCTCATCGCTCCATTGTACCGGTGTACGGGAATTATCTCTTGATTTATGTTTTAAAATCTCCAAAATTTCATTTTCGTTCATTCCTTGTGCACGTTTTATCTCATACACATTTAATGACTCCACATCTCTATATTCATCAATAGAGGAAAACTTCGGGTTTGTCATACCGATTTCTTCCCCTTGATAAATATAAGGTGTTCCCTGCATCAGATGAATGGCTGCAGCGAGCATTTTGGCAGATTTATTATGATAGAGTTCATCGTTTCCATAGCGGGAAACAACGCGAGGCTGATCATGGTTGCACCAAAATAGTGCATTCCATCCCCCTCCTTTATTCATCTCCCTTTGCCAAGTTGATAGAATCTCTTTTAATTTAATAAAATCAAAATCTGCTAGTGCCCACTTTTCTCCGTTTGGGTAATCGACTTTCAAATGATGAAAATTAAACGTCATGCTAAGCTCGCCCCGGTCCGGATGAGAATATTGAATACAGTGGTCAACAGTTGTCGACGACATTTCCCCAACAGTCATGCTATCGTATTTTGAAAAAACTTCTTGATTCATTTCTCGCATATATTCGTGAACGCGAGGACCGTCGGTATAAAATTTCCGTCCATCTCCTGGAGCGATAGAACCATCATCATCTAAAAAGCGCTGATCTTTTGAAATTAAGTTAATAACGTCGAGACGAAATCCATCTACTCCTTTTTCAAACCAAAACGTCATCATATCGTACACGCTGCGGCGCACACGCTCATTTTCCCAGTTCAAATCCGCTTGCGTGACATCAAACAAATGCAGATAGGATTGTTCTGTCAGCTTATCATGCTCCCACGCCGAACCTCCAAATTTTGAAACCCAATTCGTCGGAGCACTTCCATCTTCTTTTTGATCTTTCCAAATATAAAAATCTCTGTACGGGTTATCTTTCGATTTTTTAGCTTCTTGAAACCATTCATGTTCAGTTGACGTATGATTAACGACAATATCCATGATGATTTTAAGATCCCGCTTATGCGCTTCTGTTATTAAACGATCGAAGTCCTCCATTGTTCCGTATTCTTCTTGAATAACAAAATAATCACTTATATCATATCCATTATCCCGCTGCGGCGATTTATAAATTGGCGTTAGCCACACAACGTCTACGCCAAGCTTTTTCAAATAATCTAGCTTTTCAATAATGCCAGCTATATCACCCACGCCGTTGCCAGTCGTATCATAAAAGCTTTTAGGGTAAATTTGATAGACAACCGATTTTTTCCACCAAGGTTCTTGCATTTTTAACACCACCATTTAATTCTTTGGATTATGTTGAAACGATTCTGTAGCCGCGACAGTTGATGTAACGGTTGATTTTTTCTGAAGCTTTCCAAGCGTTAACGTTAAAAGAAACGGCACCACAATTACGATTATCATTCCAATAATAAAAGCTGGCCAGCTCTGCGGAACAATTGATAACGGAGCAGGAATACCACCAATTCCCACCGATGCTGCTTTCACTCCCGCCACGGATATGACGACACCTGCAATAGCTGAACCAATCACTGCAGAAATAAAAGCAAATCTAAAGCGTAAATTCACACCAAACATTGCAGGCTCCGTAATGCCAAGCCACGCTGAAATTCCTGACGTTAAAGACAGTCCTTTTAATTTCTCATCATTTTTTGAAAGAATCATTATCGCAAAAGCCGCAGAGCCTTGTGCAATATTAGATAACGCTACCATTGGCCATAAGAACGTACTTCCTACGCTTCCAATCAGCTGTAAATCTACCGCTAAAAATGTATGGTGCATGCCCGTAATAACAAGGGGAGCATATAAGCCTCCGTATACAAGCCCTCCAATAAATGGAGCCGTTTTAAACAGCCATACAACTGCACCTGTAATAACATTTCCTATTGCAAATGTAATCGGACCAATCACAATAAAAGCGAGAAACCCTGTTACTAAAAGAGCTACAGGCGCTACAATTAAAAGCTGAAAACCATCCGGTATTCGTTTTCGTAAAAACAATTCGATTTTTGCTAGTACAAACGAAGCAGCTAACACAGGTAAAACCTGCCCTTGATAGCCAACTTTCTCAACGTGCAGACCAAATAAATTCCACGTATCGATACTTCCTTTTTTTAATGCTTCTCCATAAGACCAGGCATTTAGCAAATCAGGGTGTACAAGCATGAGCCCAAGGACAATTCCAAATAAAGGGCTTCCTCCAAAACGCGTAACAGCTGACCACCCAATAAGAGCTGGCAAAAAGGCAAAAGCCGTATTGGCAATTAAATTAATCATGCTTGCGAAGTCTTTCCACTGTGTATGAACATCTACGATTGATTTATCATCGTAAAAAATTCCGGCTCCTGTTAATACATTATTGATTCCCATTAATAAACCCGCGGTTACGATGGCCGGTAAAATGGGAATAAAGATGTCCGCTAATGTTTTTATTGCGCGCTGCAGCGGATTTAAGTTTTTAGCCGCTTCGTTTTTCACTTCTTCTTTAGATAGTTCACCTATACCTGTAAGCGCCACCATTTCTTTATATACTTTATCAACCGTGCCTTGACCAATAACAACTTGAAACTGGCCGTTTGTAGAAAAAGATCCTTTTACTAATTCGTGCTCATCTAGCATACGTTGATTGACTTTACCTTCATCTTTTAAAACAAGTCGAAGACGCGTTACACAATGCGTTGCAGCAGAGATATTTTCTTTTCCGCCAACGGCTTCTACAATGCGTTCAACAGATTCTCGATTCATGTCTTTTCCCCCTTGTTTCCGTTTTCATTTTACTCCTGTATTTCCTATCCCCTATATAAATCTCACCGCAAACCTGTATATACAAGTTTTATGTTTTTATTCTAACCTGTATATACAAGTTCGTCAACAAAAAATAAAATTACTTCTTTTTCATTTCATGATATAGTCAAAAAGCAAAGTATATGGAAGGAGACGTTACAATGCTGCAAGTAAGATTAATGGGAAAACAAGAAGAAATTAATGAAGCGATCAAACAGTTTGAACAGAACTACCATATAGAACATCAGTCAAAAGAATATACGCGAAGCGCTAATCCAAAGTACGAGCGCAAAAAAGATACTCGGGTGTATCTTTCCATGCATTTAAAGGATAAATAAAAAGCACAAGAGCATAGCATGCTCTTGTGCTTTTTATTTTATATCGAAACAATTTGATGAGAATAACGGCTCTCAGGACCCGTAACTTTTTTTGTTAACTGAATTATTTTTCGTAATTCATCAATTGGAACTTGCCCAGGAGCTGAGCTGCTTTTCCCTACAGCGAAAGTAACAGAAGATCCGTACATCCACCCGACGATCCGGCTAATAGCTCCTAACCCTCCCATCGACATGGTAATGAGAGGAATGGTGAGCTCTTTTTCAGCCTCTCTTGTAGCTTCCAATAAAGTTAAAACATCTTGATTGTTCTGAGGCATGACAGCCGCTTTCGCTGCATCTGCTCCGTAAAATTCAGCTAGAAATAAGCTTTTAAAAATTTCCGCTTTAGGAGGCGTAAAAGAAAAATTATGATAAGAAAGCACAAGTTTCTTATTATTTCCCTTGGAAACCTTACGTAAATAGCGGATATGCTCTGGCTGATTTGATACTTCAAAATCAATAATTGCTACATATGGATGCTTACATACCTCTGCAAGTATGGCTACTACTTCCTTTTCTGATAAGGAAATAGGCTGCCCCCCTTCTTTTTGAGAACGTACAGTAAGCAAAATAGGCGTGCGTTCACTATTTTCATATATATCCTTAGCTGCAGAAAGGACGCTGTTTATATCTTGAATTTCTTCGTAAAAATCTAAGCGCCATTCAATTATATCCGGTTTTTTTAATAGAATTTCCGCTAGCTCTGTTAAAAGCTCTTTGCGATCTTTGCCCACTAAAGGCGTACAAATAGCTGGAGAATGAGCTCCTTCTCCTCGTTCTAGCATAGGAACAGCTCCTTTTTATCAAAGTTAAATGTTTCCGTTTTCATTTCAGCATTTGTTCCATACTTGTTAAACAGATACATGGTGTACTTTCTTATCCGGTGAGTAAATATCCATGATGTTCCAATGTCCTGACGTTGGTACAGGATTGTTTAACATCGCCACATCAATTACAACTGGTCTATTAGAAGCAACAGCTCTTTGAAGTGCCGGTTTAAACTCTTCGGCTGACTGAATTTTTATACCTTCTACTCCATAAGCTTTAGCGATACTTGCAAAGTCAGGAGAATATACCTCTCCATCTTTTTCAAATACCGTGCCTAGAGTAGTTCCAAAATGTGCTTTTTGCAGTCCCGCGATCGTACCAAACGCAAAGTTGTTCATAATGATCCACACCACAGGGATATTCTCTTCGGCTGCCGTAGCAAGCACAGCTGGATTTTGGCCGAATCCCCCGTCTCCTACTAGAGAAACAACTACTTTATCAGGCTGAGCTACCTTTGCTCCTAAAGCTGCCGGCGCTCCAAATCCCATTGTGGCAAAACCTCCTGGAGTTAATATACTTCCAGCTTCATAGATTGGAAACTGCTGTCCTACCCCATTCTTATTCCAGCCTACATCAGTAGTAATATAGGCATCTTTCGGCAGGACTTCGCGAACTTCATTTAAAATTCGCTGCGGCTGCATTGGGAATGAATTGTCATGAATATATTCTTCATTGCTAGCTTTAAACTCTTCACGATAAGAAGCAATCTCTTTGATTAATGCTTCATTTTTTACTCCTTTCGGAATAAGCTGTTTAGCTACGCGATTTAAGACTTTAAGGGCTTGTTTTAAATCAGCCACTGCACCGATTTCGGCAGGGTAATTACGCCCTATCTCGCTAGGATCAATATCAATATGAAGCAATTTTGTTTTTGAAAAATCAAACGTATATTCCGGCTCCCAAGAGCTAGAATCTGCTTCTGCAAATCGTGTTCCTAATGCTAAAATATAATCAGCAGTCCGACACTTTTCATTGATAAACTTCGTGCCCCAAAAACCAGTCATCCCTAGAGTCAAGTCATGATCATCTGGAAGTGCTCCTTTGCCCATTAAGGAGTGGGCTACCGGAATGTTCAAGTGGTCCACAAGCTCTTTTAATTCATTTGCTGCATCTGCTAATAGGATGCCTCCGCCTACATATAACACTGGATTTTTAGCATTAATTAATTTTTGTACAATACTCTTTGCCGTTTCATCATCAATAGAAGGTTTTTGCAAAGATTTCGTTTGGCGATGCAATCGATCAAATAAAGCAACATCGATCTTTTTTGAAAAGATATCCATAGGTACAGATACTAATACGGGGCCAGGATTTCCACTTTCCGCTAGTAAAAATGCTTTCTCTAATATTTCTGGAAATAAATCTGGCCGGTCAACTCTCCATGCACGCTTAACGAATGGACGGTAAATTTCATATTGGGAAGCATCAGCATGTAAATTTACCTCTTGATGCGGATGCTTTCCATAATAATGAGTAGGAACATCACCAGCGATGACCACCATTGGAATTGAATCTAACGCTGCATTGGCTACACCTGTAGCAGCATTTGTTAAGCCAGGACCTAAGTGACTTAATACTACTGCTGCTTTTTTCGTCACACGTGCATAGCCATCAGCTGCATGCGCTGCAATTTGTTCGTGTCGAACGTTGATAAATTTAATTTTACTTTCATCTAAGGCTGTTAGTACCGCTATATTTGTATGACCACACAAACCAAAAATATGCTCAATGCCTCGTTCCTCAAGATAATTTACTAATTGATGTGATATTAATTTTTCCATTATATATCCCCCTTTAAATTCACTATATATTTTTTTAGGTAATAAACTCAGCTACGATAGCTGCAGGACAATCATTTTTGTTTCTGTCATATCTTCAATCGCAAATCGAGGTCCTTCTCTACCAACGCCGCTGTCTTTTATCCCGCCGTACGGCCAATGGTCGAGCCGAAAATTAGAGGTCCCATTAATCACAACTCCTCCTACTTCTAAAGATTCAGCAACACGGTAAGCTAAATCCATTTGATTTGTAAACAGCCCTGCTTGCAAACCGAATGATGAATCATTTGTTTCCCGAATAGCTTCTTCAATATCTTGATAAGGAATGATGCTCACCACAGGCCCAAACACTTCTTGACACACCACTTTGCTTTGTTTAGGAGGATTTAATAGAACAGTAGGTTCTATAGAAGCCCCTGTCTTTTTGCCACCGCATATCAGCTTTGCACCTAGAGCGACTGCTTCTTCAATCCAAGCCAAAACTCGGTTTGCTGCTTTTTCATCTACTAAACATCCAACATCCGTCTGCGGAAGCAGAGGATCACCAACTTTTAAAGACGTTACCTCATTGTTCAGAAGCTCTGTAAATTCAGAAACAACTGAGTCATGTACATAAATACGCTGAACTGAAATACAGCTTTGACCGGAGTTGCTAAACCCTGTTCTCCCACACATTTCAGCAGCTTTCTTAATGTCGGCATCTTCATGAACAATCGTTGAAGCATTTCCTCCTAATTCTAGAAGCACTTTTTTCATTCCAGCCAGTTCACATATATTTCTGCTTGCCACTGTTCCACCGGTAAAAGAAATTATATTTACACGGTCATCTTTTACGATTTTCTGTCCTGTTTCTACTCCCCCTAAAACCATATTAATAGCGCATTCAGGCATTCCAGCTTCTAATAATAGAGCTATAAATTCTGAAGCAACTAAGGTTGTTTGCGGAGCTGGTTTTAAAATAACACTGTTGCCAGCAGCAAAAGCTGGTCCAATTTTGTGGCATACTAAATTCAAAGGTGCATTAAAAGGAGTAATAGCAGCAACAACCCCGACAGGCACACGGAATGTGGAAGCTATCGCTTTTCCCCCTCGTTCGGAAGCATCTCCTGGTATCGTTTCACCGATAAGCCTTTTTGCTTCTTCCGCAGATTGCTCTAATGTTTCTACAGATCGAGATACTTCATCCAACGTATTCTTCAGGGGTTTTCCTAACTCATTTGAGATGAGAGAAGCAAACTTTTCTTTTTGCTTTTCCAAAAGCCGTGCTGCTTCTTTTAAAATTTTGGCCCTTTCATAAGAAGACAGACTCGCAATTGTTTTTTTAGCTTCATAGGCAGCTGATAGCGCTCGTTCAACATCTTCTGGCGTTGCTATAATTTGCTCACCAATTACTTCCTGCGAATACGGACTTTTAATACTTACTGCTGATCGATTACCTTCAAGCCATTCTTTATTTACATAAGGTCTTGCTCGTCTAAAGCTCATTGTGATCTCTCCTTTTAACAATTGACCTGACCGTTTTTTAGATCGATCTAATTTCATATTTAGATCGATCTAAAATTTGGTGTAGTTTTCTATAAAACCTATTGATTTAAAGTAATAACTCGCTTTGTAAACGTTATCATAATCCTACAACAGAAATTTTAATCTAGCAATAGAAAATTAAAGAATTTTCTAAAAATATTTATTGATCCTGAGTCCAGTTTGCTTGTACTCGCTTACGTAGTTTCACGTTCACTTCCTTTTTTTTCTTACATACACTGTAGGAGCATGTAAGATAGCAGCACTGTCAATATGACAAAGATTTATGATTGTGATCGAGCTTAACTATTACTTATTTGTTTTGGTTACAGCGTATCACCATCTGTTGACTAACAAGAATTTTATAAACATGAGCTGATACTTGCTTCTTAGGACATAATACGAATTTTACTGTTTTTACAAACAGTAAAATTTGTATTATAATTCTAATAACTAAAATACAAAATAATAAGTTTTTTATTGTTAAAAACAGAAAGAGGCTTTGAAAAATGACTTACAGCGAGATGTCTCTTAGAGAAAAAAGCATTGTATTTATTGGCTTTATGGGCGTAGGTAAAACAACAATCGGCGAACTAGTCGCTAAGAAATTATACAGAGATTTTGTCGATATAGACCAAGAAATCGAAAAAATGTTTCAAATGCCTACATCACAAATCTTTAAAGAGTTTGGTGAAGAGTTTTTCCGAAATAAAGAAAAAGAAGTAATTAGCCAGTTATCTCAGCAGCGTTTAAAAATTATATCCGTTGGCGGAGGCGCATTTCTTCAAGAAGAAATTCAAAAAATATGCTTATCAAATTGTATTGTATTCTTTTTAGACCTTTCATGGGACTCATGGAAAGAGCGCATCAGTCTCATTATTGACAGTCGCCCTGTTTTACAAGGAAGAAGTCTAGAGGATATTGAAGAATTATTTTATACACGACAAGCAATTTATTCCAACCACCACTCCAAAGTAGAAACTGACAATTTGGATATTGAAGAAGTAGCAAATTATATTGTTGATTCCTTGAAAATGGCTTGGGATATTTATGAACCGTCTAAATAATTCACAAAAAAAAAGAAGCAGTTCATTAACTGCTTCTTTTTTTTGATGAGGATTCTCGAACAACTAACTGAGGCGTTAAAATAATGCGATGATGATGTTCTTTTTTATCAACAATTTGGTTATGAAGACACCGTGCAGCATCTTTTCCTATTTGTCTTGCAAAAGAAGAAACGGTTGTTAGAGTAGGGTGACATACGGATGATTCCATGACATTATCAAATCCCACTACCGCTATATCTTCTCCCGGAACAATCCCTTTCTCTTTTAAACCTTGCATAACACCAAATGCAACTAAGTCGCTAAAACAAAAAACTGCTGTTGGAGGCTCAGAAATGTCCAGCACTTGACGTGCAGCTTCTACACCGCCGCTTCTTGTCGGACCGCTCGGAATAACAAGCTCTTCATCAATAGAAATTCCTGCGTTCTTTAAAGCCAAGCGGTAACCTTCCATTCTTTCTTTCCACGTTGTAGAACCGGTTGTTCCTCCTAAAAATGCGATTCTTTTGTGTCCCTGTTCAAGTAAGTGTTGAACCGCTTTTTGAACGCCTAAGCTATAATCTACCCCTACATAATCTGACTCCACCTCAGGCAATTCTCTTACTGCTAGTACTGAAGGAACATCTAAATGCTGAATTTTTCTTATCGTATCTTCCGATGTACCCGCAACAGGACATAAAATAATGCCTCCTACCCGATGCTCTAGCATCGTAGAAAGCAGCTGATCCTGTCGATTATCCGAATCAAACGTTGTACCTAAAAACACCGTATATCCGTCTTTCTCGAGCTCCTCGTGTACTCCAATTAACAATTCTGTAAAAAACGTATTGGATATATCCGTAATAATAACTCCGATTGTTGATGAAGTTTGAGATCTTAAATTTGCTGCAATACGGTCATATACATATCCTAACTCTTTCATCGAAGCTAGAACTTTTTTCCTTGTTTTTTCAGAAACACTTGGACTATTTCGCACAATAAGCGAAGCGGTAGCTCGAGATACTCCCGCGTGTTCTGCCACTTGTTGTAAGGTTACACGTTTGCGTTTACTTTGTTTCAATTTATTCCACCAACCCTTTATAACGCACCTTTTATAATTATTTTACAATTATCTAAAATAAAAGAAAAGCTTCATCCTTTCACGATGTTCTCTGACAAGGAATCAGTAACAAAAAAAGACGCAGCGTGGGGCTACGTCTTTTCTTCCTAATGCGAACTCATATAAAAATTGATAAAAAAGGCAATCGTGATCACATACATCATCCAATGAATTTCGCGATGGCGTCCTGTAAACAGTTTAATCGCTGTGTATGAAATGAAGCCGAACGCTAAACCTTCTGCAATGCTGTAGGTTAACGGCATCATGACAATTGTTAAGAAAGCGGGAACAACTTCAGTAAAGTCGTCGAAGTTAACGTTTCGAATGTCACTTAGCATAAGCGAACCAATAATAATGAGTGCTGGAGCTGTAGCAACGCTTGGGATAAATTGAATAAGCGGTGCAAAAAACAAAGTAAATATAAATAAGATGGCAACCGTTAATGCCTTTAAGCCGGTACGCCCTCCTTCTGCAATACCTGTTGCATTTTCAATATACGTATTTAACGCAGTGCTTCCAAAAATAGCACTCGCCATTGTACCGATTGAATCTGCTGCAAGCGCGCGATTTAAACCTGGAATTTTACCGTTTTTATCTACTAAGTTTGCTTTTTTAGATAGTCCAATCAATGTCGCTAGCGTATCAAATAATTCTACGATGGTGAAAGAAAATACAACTGAAAAAATGCCGTAGGCAACTGCGCCCTTTAAATCCATTTGAAAAAATGTTTCTCCAACGCTTGGCGGCGTAGCTGAAAAGACGTCTTTCAAGGAATGAGGAACTGCTTGTACTCCTACAATCATCGCTAATATTGTCGTAGCAAAAATACTTATAATGAGAGCGCCTTTTACATTTTTAGCCATCAGTACAGCTGCTAATATCAGCCCAAAAATAGCCAGTAAGGGACCCTTATCCATGACATTTCCAAGCCCTACAAAAGTAGACTCGTTTGCCACAACTAATCCAGCGTTTTTCAAACCGATAAACGCAACAAAAAGACCAATTCCAACTGCTATGGAAGACTTTAATACGTTCGGAATGGCATCAATAATCTTTCCGCGTATTCCTGTTACCGTTAAAACAAAAAATAAGACCCCGGATATAAAAACTGCTCCAAGTGCCGTTTGCCATGACAACCCTTGTCCTAATACTACTGAATACGTAAAAAACGCATTTAAACCCATCCCTGGACCGGTTACAATCGGGAAATTTGCCCACAGAGCCATCAGTAACGTACTAAATACAATGGCGTAAATGGTAGCTGCAAGAGCCGCTTCTCGGGGGATACCGGCGTCAGACATGATAATGGGGTTGACAATTACCATATAACTGACCGTCATAAAAGTTGTAAGTCCTGCTAGTATTTCTTGTTTTGGTGTTGTGTTGCGCTCTGATAGTTTAAACAAGCGCTCTAATATTCCGTTACGCTCCAACACGCGCGCCTCCCTACTTCTAAAAAAAATAAAAAATCCTACCTATTCAAATGTCCTAAAAAAGACACGATTTAGGAGGATTTTACGTTGCAAAGTAAAATCTTTTGTCCTATTATAGTCTTAATTTGTAGATATGCAAAGGTAGAAAACGCTATCAATATAAAAATTTTTATCTTCCGTTAGTTTGGAATTTTGAAAATTTATTTCTCTTATCTTTTTAGTCTGGTGCAAGAGTACTCTTTTTACTCATTTATACAAAAAAGAGATTAAGACACCACTAAATAAATCCCATTTACAGACGAACAAATTGGATAAATGATCTGGACTGCTTGTGACACCGCTGTTGATCTTCGTGCAAGGCTTCGCTTTCCGAGGGCGGGGGATGAGCCTCCTTGTCGCCTATGCTCCTGCCGGGGTCTCATTCCTTCCGCTTTTCCCTCAGGAGTCTCCGCCTTGTCCTCCAATCAACAGCTAGAAGCAACTAAACAGATGAAACCTACGTTCACCTTGACAACAAAAACTCGAATTATTAATCAATAACGCCGATTAATAATTCGAGTTTTACTTTTGTTAAAATACTTTTATTCCAGCCTCTTCTTTGTTTTACATCTTATGAAATCAAAAGCGGGATTCTTTTTAAAAGACGATCAATCGAATGATTTGCTTCTTTCAGCACAATTCCTTGGTCAATGGTTTTTAACACGCGATTTTCCATCACAATTTCTCCATCAACCATCGTTAATTCTACATCTCCTCGCGTTGCTGAATACACAACTCTGGAAATAGGGTCTACGCCGTAAGATGGAAAAGTATGAAGCTGATTTAAATTTAAAATAGCAAGATCCGCTTTTTTCCCAACCTCTAAACTTCCAATTTCTTTTTCAAGCCCGACTGCTTTCGCTCCGCCGATTGTAGCCATTTCTAGCACGTGCTTTGCATTCATGGCTGTTGGTCCGTGCGAGGGTTTATGAATCGTAGCGGCCAGCCTCATTTCGTTGAACATATCCAAATTATTATTACAAGGAGCACCGTCAGCGCCAAGACTTAAAAATACACCTTGCTCTAATAAACCGGGCACATCTGCGATTCCCGATGCAAGTTTTAAGTTTGAGCCTGGGCAATGACTAACTTTTACTCCTTGATTCTTAATAATTTGCTTTTCTTGATCATTTAGCCACACACAGTGCGCTAAAATAAGGCGCTCATTGGCTAATCCTAAATGATCTAAGTACATGATATTTCTCATACCCGTTTCAGCTTCTACGATGCGAATTTCTTCTTGATTCTCAGAAGCATGAGTATGTACATGGACATTATATCCAGCTGATAAATGGCTCACTTCACGCAGCAAATCTTCCGTACACGACAGCACAAATCTTGGGGAGAATGCGTATCGAATACGACCGTTATTTGAATTATGCCATTTTTCAAGCAGCTCTACACTTTCTTTGATCGAGTCAGCCGTTGTCTCCTGCAGAGCTTTTGGCAGATCATCGCCTTTTTTATCCATCATTACTTTTCCTGCAAGAGCTCGGATTCCACTTTGAGATATAGCTTGAAAAGCAGAGTCCGTATGATGAACAGTTTCCATATCTACAATTGTTGTAGTTCCGCTTTGAATGAGTTCGCCGATCCCTAACAGTGCTGAATAATAGACAGATTCTTCATCATGTGAAGCTTCAAGCGGCCATATTTTCTTCTTTAACCAGTCTAGCAGCTCTAAATCATCTGCTTGCCCTCTAAAAAGCGTTTGACATAAATGAATATGAGTATGTATAAAGCCCGGCACAATCGTTTTATTTGCTGCGTCAATGACTTTATCTACCTTTTCCGGATGCAGGTTTTTCCCGATGGCTGCAATACGATTTCCAACAATATAAAGGTCACCGTAAATAATATCATTCTTCTCATTCATCGTAATAATCTCTGCATTTTTAATTAATGTGTGCGTCATACCTTCTTTCCCCTCTTTCGTAACATCTATCTATTTCTAGCTCAAGCCGAGCACTAACATCTTCAAGCAATCTTTCTTACACTGGTCTTATATATATGGTGTATGCTCTGAGTTGAATAAGTGTAGGTAACCTCATGGGCGATAGAGAGTTTGGGTAAAAAAAATTCCTAGCTGATTATACAGCTAGGAGGTTGGATTTATGATAAAATCCCAAGTCCCTTTTTCAAGAGGTTATACGAAATCGCAGGAGAATAATGTGATCTTGTATTTATAATATGGTGTTTTCAGTCTATATACCAGCTTTTTGTCAGAAGTTCTAACATTGTTTTTTTATTCTTTTTTATTATGTGACTTTTCTTAACACCCTTATTTTTCATGTTATGCAATTTATTTTCGTTTCTTCTATGTAATATTTCCTAAAAATAAAGAATCTATCTTCTGTTTCTATACAAAACAGAAAAGTTATTTTATGATTTGTATGATTAAAAAACTACAAATCTATATTTTAGAGGTGATTAACTTGGAAAAAATAAATGTTGGCTGCCGTTTTACGCTTTCCGTTATGAGTGATAACTTTATCGATATTATTTTAGGCGCATTAAACGAAGTGGATATGTCTAAAGTTCAGCGAAAAACGGACCGTGTTAGTACGTTTATTGAAGGAACTGCCAAAGACGTATTTGAAGTTGTGCAAGCCGTTTATAAAAGTGCTGGAAAATCAGGAAAGCATATTGTGCTGAATGCCACGTTTTCAACAGGGCAGCACGAAGAATATTTCGAAGAAACAAAAATAAAACCAAAAGAAAACACGTCTTCAAACCAACAGCTTTGTGCTTCGTTCCCTGTATCCACTCAATTTTCTTTGTATCCATTAGATACGCCGCATTATGTAGACATCATCAAAAGCGGAATTGGCGCAGTTAAACAACAGGGAGTATTTGCTGAAACCGTGCCTTTTGCAACAGCTTTAGAAGGAGATGTGGACAAAGTATTCGCTTCTCTATACGAATGTTTTATGAAATCTGTACAGCAAGCTCGTGTCGTGATGACAGTTAATATGTCAGCACACAGTCCTTCTTCAAAACGATAAATTACTTCGTATCTATTTATAAAGATAGAATACTAGAAAGGATTTATATAAATATGGCTACAAAAAGAACGTTTTTTTCTTTTTTCCTGATAAGTGCGTTATTATGTCTATTAGTCGTGCCAAACTCTGTTATGGCTAGTGAAAAACCTGCACATTTAACGGTTGCTTCTTACACGCAGTTCTTGAAAGCGCAAAGTGATAAAAGTTCACTGTATGAATTTTCAAAACTGTCGCGTCAGCAAAAACAAAAAGTTGTACAATCACTAAAGGATCCATCTCTGTTAAAAATGGATATTGAAGAGACTAGCGGCACGGTCGAAGCTGCAAGTACAGCAGCATACGGAGCAAGAACGGCTTCACCTTTATTCAAAACAGCAGCTTATACGGCTTCTTATAAAGCGGCTGGATTTACAACAACAAAACTAACGGTGTATGTAGACTATTATACGAAAAACTCATCGGTGACTTCAGTCAAAAGTGTACGAGGCGTCGTCACGAAAAATGTAAACCCCCTCGTGTCTATTTCAAAAAAGAGTTCAAAATCTTGGGTGCAAAATAATCGAGCCTACGGGCAAATTGACTGGCAGTGGAAAATTGCAGCTAAAAATGCCGGAATTAAAAGACAAACTGCTTACGGTACAGCTTCCGGCACTTCAGGCGGATCAACAGCTATAGTTAATTGATAAAGAGGAATAAATAATGAAAAAAATGATGTGGTGGATTGTTGGTATTACAATTGGAGTACTTTCACTAGGAATTCTGGTAGGTTATTTATCATTTTACAGCATATAAAAACAGCAGGTAATTTCACCTGCTGTTTTTTATCTAAATGTCATCTTCTTGTCATAAAATTAAAACCTCCACTTACAGTGTCTAAGTGCCTGTAAGAAGAGGTTGGGATCACAATTGTTAGTAAGCCTGGTCTCTTCTTATCTTTCAAGCACTGCTTGTGGGAGTTAGCACGGTTCTATAAAGTCCGTTGCCGAGGTTTCAAAGGGCCTATCCCTCCACCTCTCTCGATAAGAAGTTTGTCGAATTTTGTTGATAATTGTTGATAAGATAAATATTATGTTACATGCTGCACAAACAGATGTCAACTACTTTTCAGAAAATTGTTTTCCCTCTAAAACTATGATATCGCTACCATTACTATGACAACTAGGTTACAAATATATAAATTTTTATATTTTTTATCACGCTTTTACAGCTGACTTTTTCTCAAAAGAAGTAATAGCCTCATCTAGCATACGAATGCCGGCATCTATCTGTTCTTTTGTTACAGTAAGCGGAGGTACCATACGAATAACTTCACTTGCATTTCCGCAAAAATAAAATAACACGCCTTTTTCTAAAGCTAAGTCCAGAATCTCAAATAAGGCGTCTCCATCTCCTTCTCCCGTATCCGGATTAACAATTTCAATTCCAATCATAAGCCCTAAACCACGGATATCCCCAATAACTGAATGTTTGTCCTTTAAAAGATGCAGCTTTTCTAACGCATAAGCGCCCATTTTTCTTGTGTTATCAAGCAGTTGTTCTTCTTTCATCACTTCAAGAGTTGCAAGGGCTGCTGAACATCCAATAGGATTTCCTCCAAATGTTGTACTATGTGTGCCAAGGGGCCACTGCTTCATTAATTCTTGAGAAGCTACCGTTGCACTAAGCGGAATTCCAGAAGCAATTCCTTTTGCTATAGCCATAATATCTGGCACGACATCAAACGTTTGTCCAGCAAACCATTCGCCGGTACGGCCAAAACCTGTTTGGACTTCATCGAAAATAAGTAATATTCCGTGACCATCACAAATCTCTCTTAATTTCTTCATCCAACTTTTCGGAGGAATAATATAGCCGCCTTCTCCTAATACTGGTTCCAAAATAACGGCCGCCACTTCTTCAGGCGTGACTTGGTGCTTAAAGAGTATTTCAAAATCTTTTTCAAGCTTTTCAGGAAAGTACACATCGCTGTCTAGCTCCGCAGGGCACTCTTTTGGATTGGCATATGGAATTTGATACGTCAGTCCCGAAGGCTGCTGAAATTGTCTATATTTGCTTTTCGAGGTTGTAACACTTAATGCTCCCATCGAGCGGCCATGAAAACACCCTAAAAAAGAAATAACATACGGACGCTTTGTGACATGTCTCGCTAATTTCAAGGCTCCTTCAATTGCTTCGGTGCCACTATTTCCAAAGAAAAAGCAGTCTAAATTGCCCGGCGTTACTTTTCCTAACTCATCCGCTAACTTTAATATCGATTCGTACATAATAACACCTGAAGGACCGTGCAATAATTGATCTGCTCCGTCTTTGATTGCTTTTACTACTTTCGGATGTCTGTGTCCTACATTTGTCGTAGCGATTCCAGAAGTAAAATCGAGATATTCTTTACCATCCAATCCATAATAATAGCATCCTTCTTCTTTCACAACGGGCAAATTCGGATGGTCTTTAGCCATCGTCGGTGCTAGCAATTCAGGCATTCTTTCAAATAAGTGACTCCAATCTTTTGACATACTACATCCTCCTTGAAATTATACAAATCAATTAATCTTATTCCGAAATATAGTTACTTATTAAACAATATTAGGAAATTCAGTTATACTAAACGCTTTAATAGAATAGTAATAAAACTTATTTTACTATGCATTTTTATTAAAATCAATTGTATAAATATTTATATATAAAATTAATATGCGGGGCCTCATCCCTTCCACTTTTCCCGCAGGAGCCTTCGCCTTTCCCTCCAATCAACAGCTAGAAGTACTTACATATATGAAAGCTACGTTCACCATCACCATAAAAAAATCCGAACGATTAATCGTTCGGATTTTCCCTCAACTAAAATACTACTGCCACAGCCTCTTTAAGTATATTTATTCAAGATGTTTGGCATCATTGATCGTTTCAAGACGCCATTTCCCACTTTCATAAGCAAAAGTTGTAATCGATGTATTTTGTAAAATAGTAGTCCCCGTTCCTTGTTCTCCGCTTGTTACATGATGAATGAATGTATTAATTGCCGCCCCGTGACTAACAACTGCTACTTTCTTTCCGATAGAATTCTTCATAATTTCCGTTAACCGCCGAACCATCCGTTCTTGAGCGGCTTCGAGTGTTTCGATATTATATAAAGGTTCTTCTCCCCAATTTGTTACATAGTTTGGCACAAGCTCATGCAAAACTTCTACGTTCTTTGATTCTAGTTCTCCAAAAGAGCGCTCACGCAGCTGCTCACAAACTTCAATTTTTTCTACTTTAGCAGCTGCTGCAATTTCCCTAGCCGTCTCCTGCGCACGAAGCAAATCGCTTGTATAGATTACATCAATATGGATATCTCGAAAACGTTCCGCTACGCGTTTAGCTTGTTGCTTTCCCGCTTCGTTGAGCGGAATATCAGCATGCCCTTGAATAAGTTTGTTTTTATTCCAATCTGTTTGGCCGTGTCTAATTAAGTAAAGCATCGTAATCCCCCTTTAATCCCGTTTTAAAAATTGATAGACAGCTTTATCAACCTCTGAGCTTTCATGTAAATCTGAATGTGCTTCATGAAACGTTTGGAGATGAATGTGTTCGGTGAACTCTTGCAGTCCGTATGCACTTTCTACTGTTACCACTCCATCTGTCTTATCTCCCACATCTCCTGCTCCTGAAAAAACGTCGATTTCTTTTGAGAAATCTTGACGACTTTCATAAAGCTTGTTTAACGCTATAGAGTGAAAAGCTAAATCACGAGCACCCATAGATTCAATATGATTGCGTGCATGAGGATACATCTCCATTAATTCCTGATAATCTAATCCTTGAATTGGCGATCCTAACGTAACTAACTTTTGAATATGCTGAGGGGTAGACAAACTAACAGCTGCTGCTGTTACTCCTCCCATACTATGTCCAACTAAATCAACAGAAGATGCTTTATATGTATCACGTACATCTTGCATAATAGCTTCAATCCATTTTTGCTGCTGTGCAATACTGGCATCTGGCTTTTTAAAGACGATATGAATAAGCGGAAGTTTTCCCTCTTTTGCTTTCATAATATGCTTCCACTGAATAGCTCCATCTTTTTGAACAACGCAGTAACCTACTTTAGTTCCCCATCCGTTTTGTTCAAATCGTTTAATCATTTTCCCTAAGCTTTTTTGACTGCCTAAATAGCCATGAATAAATAAAACCGGCACATTTTTCGATTGGGCACCTCGTTTTATTTGTGGGGCAAAAATATAAAAACAAAGCGAAATAAATAGTATGATACTGATCAATAAAATTAACAGCCGCAAGTTCTCACCCTCCGATCGTCTGGTCCATTACACTCATTAATAAAAAAATTTGGAGTAAATTTTATTCTGATACGTCCTGTAAGCTGCAGAACTTGTCATCTTTTTCTTGCCAACGAGCTGCTCAAAGCGCAAACGCTTTTCCGTAAGCATCTCTGTTAGCCTTTGTTCTTCATTAGCATCCGTGCATATAGAAATCAATTCTTCTATTGTAGCTATATCTCGTTTCAACTCTTGTTCATCCGTTATCATGTTTGCATTTTTTAATATCCTATACGCTTGGCGCAGTTCTTCAGGTATGTGTGACAAATCTTCTAACTTTAATGGTTTTCCTTCCCCAGACAGCTTATCAAAGTCACCGTCTTTTATTGCTTGTCTAATTCTTTCTTCAGCAATTATATACGCAATATCCAAGGAAAGACCTCCTTTAAGAAAATATAAAATTCAACCTTACCTTCTATATAAAAGATGTATAATAAACACAGCTTTTATAACCGTATTTTTTATTATACTATGATTATAAAAATTGAACTACCTTCACTTCTGGGATAGACTATCCTCCCTTGGTAAAATGATTTCCAGAGCTTCACTCCTTTCACTATCAAACTTTCTTGAGCAGTTTCTTAACTAGCTGAAATTCAATAAACGATTCTGCATCAGGTTTTGTTATCTTATCTTACTATATTTATACAAAAAAGCCTCCTTACGCATGTAAGGAGGTGGAAAAAGGTAATTCTAAGGTCATCATGTTATGCCTACTTACTATAAAACCACAAATTGATAGCGTTTTCAACGTTTTTTTATTACTTTACTAATTTTCTTTTCGTTTAATGAGACTCCGTAAATATAACGAAGCCTCACCAAATTTCTACTCTTCTTTATCTGATGGAATCATAATTTCTCCTTCGTGCTCTTGTTTTTTCAAAAGCAGCTGGAGAATCGTTTTGGATAATTTACTAGGCTGATAAGGTTTAATCAGAAACTCACACACTCCAAGCTCTAACCCTTTGCTTCTTTCGTCTAAAGCAGATGAGATTAAGATAGGAATTTTTTCTGTCTCTGTATTTTCTTTGAGGTGTCTTAAAACATCCCACCCGTCTAACTTATTTTCTCCTAACATAATATCTAGAACAACCACTTCAGGCTTTTGCTGATGAATAGAGTTTAATGCGTCTTCTCCGTTGTTAAAATACCGAACATGAAAACCGCTTTCTTTTAATTCTACCTGTAAAAGCGTCGCTAAACTTTTATCATCTTCTACAATCACTACGCTTTTACGGTTATCATTCGCACTTATCATCTCTTCGTCGTACTGAACTTCATATAGAAGAGGCAGAACAACCGTGAATGTTGTTCCTTTTTTCCATTCCGATTGTACAGTAATGTCTCCGCCATGAGCTTTTACAATTTCTTTTACAATTGCTAATCCTAGACCCGTTCCGCCAATTTTGCGCATATCGGAGTTATCTACTCTGTAGAACTTGGTAAACAATTGACCTAGCGCTTTATTTGGTATACCAATTCCTTCATCTTGAATATCAATATAAACAGCTTGTTCCTTTTGATACACTTTAACTGTAACGTTCCCTCCATCGGGCGAATATTTCACTGCATTGCTAATTACATTATTAAACAATTGCAGCAGCTTATCTTTATCTCCCATTACTGTAAAATGCTCTTGATCGGAAATCATATCAAATTCATGCTTACTTGTTTGTATTTTCTGGACTTCAATCACCTGCTTAATAAGCGGAAGAATGTCTTGATACTTTTTATCGTAGGTTTGTTTCCCCGCTTCCATTCTTTGGACGTCCAGAAAATCGTTGATTAAAGAAGTTAACCGCTGTGCTTCCTGATAAATAGTAGTTAAATACTTCTTTTGTCTTTCTTCTTTTAATGTTTTGTTTAGCATAAGCTCAGTGAACCCTAATACACTTGCTAAAGGTGTGCGCAGCTCGTGACTCACAGTGCTTACAAATTCCGACTTCATCTGATCAACTTCAAATTCTTTCGTAATATCACGATGAACGAACAATACGCCAAACATCTGACGGTTTCGATACACGTATTCGCTATAAACTTTTATAACTTTTCGCTTACCTTCCGTGTGCAGGTAATAAATAAAAGACTTTTCTACTTGCTCTCCCTTACAAATAGCTTCAACGTATTGTCTTAGCTGCCCTATATTTTCGACTTTTTGAGAGAGAGCATCTAGCCATTGATCGAGAGAGAGCTGAAGAAGCCCGCTTTGATGCTCATATTGAAACAATTCGCTAATCTTCGTATTCACTTGTAGAATCGTACCGCTTGTATCTACAAGCTGCATTCCTTCTTGAATCGAATTTAAAATATCTTGAGATAGCAGTCGGTCGTGCTCAGACTCTTCGTAAATATAAATTTTTTCAAGAGCAATTGTGATTTGTTTGGCCAGTATTTCAAATGTCTGTAGTTCATGCTCTGTGTACTCATCCGCATAGCGACTGTAAAACATATAGGCTAGCATATCTCCCTGTGAAGACAGCACCGGTACGATAACATCATACAAATAAAACGTTTGCTGATGATATAGGCGCTCATGTTCTATACACTCTCTTTTTATTACCATACATTTTTTTGTCTTTTGCACATGATCAACGTAATTATTATGAGGATTTGCCACCATCTGTTGAACACTTGATGAAGATAGACCAAATGAAGCATGTGTCTTTTCATCGGCTAGCATAATAAACCCGTGATCAGCTTTCATCACCCGGCTCATGTTTGTGACAGCACTCTTGAGAACCTCTTGCTTGTGAAGAGAATTTGTTAGTCCATGCACAAATAAATTGCGCAATTCCAACTCTCCTTCTCGTTCCTTGGTCAATTCTAATGCGTGCTGAAGTTCATCTTGCTGACTGTGCAATTCATCTTGCTGTGCAATCAGCTCCTCATTTTGAGCCGTTAACTCCTGTTCATTATTTTGCAAAGTCGATACCATTTTGTAAAAGGCTTGAGATAGCATACCAATTTCATCTCTTCTATGTTCATCAAATATCATAGGCATTTCTTTTCCGGCAGCAATTTCGCTTGCCGTATATGCTAGCTGACTCAGTGGCTTTACAAACTTATTTAGCAGTATCCGTGTAAGCAATAATAAAATGACCACTGTAAACGCTAAAAATAAAATAAAGAGGGTTTGACTTTTCTGCATGTCACTCGACGTATCATCGTACTGTGTATTTAAGTCTTTAGTTAATTCATTTTGGTAGTCATCAAGTTCTTTTTGCATTTGTTCTATTGATTTAGAAGCAACCTTCCGCTCAGGACTAGAGCGGACTCCTTCAATACCTTTTTTGTCGTAAATATCTTTAAAATAAGGAAGTGTTTGATTAAAATACGTGTTTAGCATCACCGTCGCTTCATTTACAAACGTACGCTCACGTCTATCTGCGGCTAGACCTGAAAGTCGAGCAAGATTTTCTTCGATAATTTTTTGCTGACTTGCAGCCTCGTTATACATATCCTCTGAATCAAATGCAATAAACCCACGAGCCTGCAAAAAAGCCTTGTTCATTGATTTATCAATTGTAGATAGCAGCTGTGTCTTTTCCCGTACTTGTGCCCTGTACTGGGCATAATCAGCTGTAATTTCTTTTTGTCGTACGACAAGTACAGTTGAACCCGCCGCAAAAGCAAGTAAAAGGATACTTGCTAAGAGGATGAACTGGGTTGAAATACTTTTTCGTTTTAGTTTATTGTTCATCTAAAATTTCCTCGATACGTTCGGCTAGCAATAGGGGACTAAACGGTTTAGACATAAAATACGCAGCCCCTGCTTCTAACACCCGGCTTTGATCAGCAGCTTGATTCTTAGCTGAAAGCATCAATACCTTTGTATGGCGCTTATCTTTCATTTCTTTCAGCTGCTGAATGACTTCAAGCCCGGTGAACACGGGCATCATATAATCCAAAATAATTAAGTCAAAATCACGTTCTTTAATAAATTCCAAAGCTTCTTCGCCATTTTCTGCTTCCGTCACATCATGTCCTTCATCTTCAAGGGTATCTACCACTAACATACGAAGCACTTCTTCATCTTCCGCTAATAAAATTTTTGCCATTGTTATTCCTCCGCTTGTAGTCGTCCATACGTTTTTTGCAATATGAAGTAGGACGGCTTTATTCGTTCGTGAAAAGTTGGATACTCCCAATTTTTCCACTTGTATAAGTAAAAATCTTTTAATAAAAGTTCTCCTTTTTTCTGAGTCGGAAACGTATCTTCCACGTCATTGCTATTCTTATTAATAGCTACGACTCCCACTTGAATTCCTTTTATTTTCTCGCTGGATTCTAATCCTTTTTTGGACCAAATATCTCCCATTATTTCTTTTTGACTCGGGTCTTTTACATTTAAAAGCGCCCAAGGAATGCGAAGTTCAGCAATTCCACTTGATTTATTCACTTTAAAATCTGCTAGCGAATCAAATGAAGAAGAATTAGGATCGCTGTTTCCTTCTTGGAGCTTACCAGTTTCATAGGCGTCAAAAGGAATGGTTCTCTTGTTTTTCCCCTCTCCAATCGCTAACTCTTTGTTAAGGGCGAGCCTGATTGGATTAACCATGCCGTTGTTTTTTGTATCGGTTCCTTTTACGGCCGGAATCATTTGAAGCTGATGAGCATATGAAAAATAATACGTATCGTAATAGCTGTCTATCCATAAATGACTGCCTTCTTTCCCGTTTAATTCTGCTACAAAATCAATTCCTTTTGTTTTTAAGGAAGGAATTTGAGGAATCTTTGACTGTCCCTGATTGTTAATCGTGTTAAACAAGAAATAAAGCTTTTGATTTTCCAGTTCTTTTGCACTCACGTGTAGGTATAAGTAACCTTCATCACTTGTAATGTTCAATGCTTTTAACTTCTTAGACGGCTTATATACCGACTTGCTGTTCAGCTTTTTCCAATCATCTGATTTACCGTCTACTTTGACTTTCAGCTTCGTTCCCGGATCAAAACTCAGCAGTCCAAAATGCTGCTCTCCCGTTTGCAAATTCGTCCAAAATGGCCTTCGGTTCGGATTGTCGTACTCCATCGTATTCCACGTTCGCTTAAACCATTCATCTTGCCATGTAAAGACCATACCGCCAGCCATTTTTTCTTCGACAATGTCTTCATATAAGCGTGACAGAATCTTTCCTTGTTCTTGTTCCGTGTGAAAGCCTTGATCCCACCCGTATACGTTTCTATGAGTGAGTCCTCGCGAAGCCGGAATGCCAAATTCAGCAACGAGAACGGGCATATGATGAACTTCTTTCATATTTTGCAAATAGCCTGCATAGTTATTTTTCTCTCCTCGATGATCTTGATAAGCGAGATAACGAGGTTCATAGTTTAAGAAATCAGGATAGTACGGATAAATATGATAAGAGGCAAATAATCCCGGCTCAAATTTTTTAGTTGTGTGAATTACATTAGGATTAACAGACACTTTATCTTCGTCTTCAGAAGGCTCATATGGATGAGTCAGCAAATCCGTCGTCACCCAGTTTGTAAAGCTCATAGGCCGCTGCCAATCATATTTATCCTGCTCATAGGAAATTGTTTTTTCCATAAGCTGAGCAAGCCAAGTTTCAAAGGGGTTGCCTTTTTCGGTATAGATATACTGCCCTTTAAAATCTTTCATTCCTTTATGTTTTACATTTGTCGAAAGAGCTACCGTGGGATCCCATTCAACTCCTATAATCCAGCCCAAAACATAAGGAGAAACGTCTGCTGTATACGTTCCGCTAGCATGTCCCGTCCGTTTTGGCAGTGTTGCCTTTCCATGAATAACGTTTACAATCCTTTTCATTTCAGCTTCAAATTCTTTTGTATTTTCCTTTGCAAAAGCATCTTGTGAATCATAGAAAACTTCTTCATTCACCCATACTCCATGAAAAAGATAAATGGGTTCTTTGGCTTTTTGATTATACTCAGCAAGCGCTTCATAAAAGGCGGGAGGATGAATGGTGTATACGCGGATTGAGTTTGCATTCATCTTTCCGATTTCTTTAAACCAGCGCAAATATTCTTCTTTCGAAATAGCAGTCTCACCGGGGAAATGTCCTGGCTTACTAATGCCCATATTTACTCCTTTAATCAGCAAATCTTGCCACTTGCCATTTTGATAAACTTGCAAATAATCTTTTCCTACTTTCCCTGCTACTTTAAGGTCAGCATCTTCATAGATTTCCATATTTTTATTAAAAGTAACAGAAGCAGGCTGAGATTCATTTTGCTGGTGATCTATGATCTTATTCATAAGAGGCAGATAAACAGTCCAGTAAAAAGAAGACTCATCTTCTTTTCCGATTTTCTCTGTCCATTTCTTCCACACCGGGTAAAAAGAGGTTTGATAAATGGAAGGTACTTCTCCTTGATCTGCAAAATCTCCTGCAAAGTAATAAGTATCATATCGCTCTTTATTATGATGAACGACTGCTGGTATGGACAAAGGGATACCATTTTCCTTTAGCTTGTTTTTTCCTTCAGAATCCAAGTGAAAGACAAACTGAGCCTGCACATCACTTTTTTGCTGGGGTGTAATTACGTCAAACCAATATTGATAAGCAGATTCATCCTGTAAATTCAATGTTTTCTTTCCTTGTTTTGTATATTGAAACCATACTGGATTTTCTTTTAATTCTTTTTCCGTTATAATAACGAGCTTATTGGATTCATTAACGAATAATAAGCCTTTTCCTGTAAGGCTCCACTCTTTGTTGTACTGCTTTTTGTAACCACTTTTCACCCAAGCAGGAACTTCTTCACTGCCGAATTCCTCAAAGTAGCGACCAATCCAGCCGGACCACGTAACATTGTACAATTCATACAGTTCTTTGCGAACGTCTAAGGAAGTAGGACTTCCAAATGTATTAAACTCTCCAATCAGCGTTTTTGTACGTCCATTCAGCGCTTTCTTAACGTAGCTCACGTCTTCAGAAGTCATGCCGCCATACACCAATTGAGAGCGATCTCCTCTTTTAGCTTTTACGCCTAAATCTTCTTTGTATACACCATACGTGTCGGTGATATAAATTATATCTGCAGAGTTTGTTTTTGGCAGAGATTTAATGCTGTATGTTTTATCTCCTTTCGGGTAAAACCCTGCATAATCTTTTGAGATTTCATAAGGCTTCCCGTCTTTGCGTACTTTCGCTTGATTCAGCATCCACATTAAGCCTTGATGCTCTCGAAACGTTTGATCTCGCACTGTTTTATCAATGACAAGCATATTCAAATCAGCTGGTTTCTTTAGCTGCCAAATAAGAAATGGAGAAGCCGTTATTCCCATAACCAAAATAATGCCGCCGATTAATAACCATTTTTTCATTGTGAAACTCCTTTTCGCTGCATGTCTCCCCAGCCTTTTTTATTGCGAATAACATCCAACAATCCATGACAGCGCCATATAACAGTTAGAGGGCGATACCAAAAGGATTCAGTCAGGGAAAAGACAAATAGCTTAGCAATATCGGATACTTTTGGATATTTACGAAGGCTCCACTCTTCTAGCAAAACGGCCGCCATTGAATAAAGAGAACCATATACAACCATTAAAAGAAAAAGCAAATAAGCAAATTCTACATAAATCCCGCCTACAACTAGAGAAATAACAATAAACAAATAGCCTAACATTTCCATGACCGGCCCGATTAGTTCAATAAACACAAAATAAGGCATAGAAATCATTCCGATGCTTCCGTATTTCGGATTAAACAGCATCTCTTTATGCTTCCAAAGACTATCAAATAAACCACGGTGCCAGCGGTTCCGCTGTCTTCGCAAATATTTGATTTCATCGGGTGCTTCCGTCCAGCATACGGGATCTGGAATATAAACAATTTGATTGCTGGTTTTTTTCTGTTTAATCAGTCGGTGCAGGCGAACAACGAGCTCCATGTCTTCGCCGACTGTATGAGAATAACCCCCAGCTTCAATCACCCAGCGTTTAGAAAATACGCCAAATGCTCCTGACACAATAAGCAATAAATTATGGCGACTGAGACCAATGCGCCCCATAAGAAAGGCACGTAAATATTCAATAATCTGCATCACAACAAGCGGCTGCGTATCAAGTCCAATCGATACGACCGCACCGTTTTCGATTTTACATCCGTTTGCAATTCGAATACTTCCCCCTGAAGCAATTACTTCTCCGTCTGAATCAATAATTGGCTTCATAACTTTTAAAAAAGCATCTCTTTCTAACACTGAATCGCCATCGATCGAACAAAAATAAGGATAGTTGGATAAATTAATTCCTGCATTTAATGCATCTGATTTTCCCCCATTTTGTTTATCGACTACATATAAATAATCGTATAATTTAGAACGATATACAGCTTTTACTTCTTTCGTCTCTACTTGCTTTCTCACAACTCGATTCATTTTCACAAGAGAAAACTCCTCGATTAGCTTTTCTAACGTATCATCTGAAGATCCGTCGTTTACTACAATTACTTCATATTCCGGATATTCAATTCCAAGCAGCGAACGCACGCTTCCAATAATCCCGACAGATTCGTTATAAGCGGGAACTAATATAGATAACGGCGTTGTATAGCTGACCGCAAGCAAATCTTCATAAGGTTCTTCATCATTTAATTGATATTGCTTTCGCAGTTGAAAAGCCGAGATGATAAACATCATAAAATAAAAACAAAGCACAAAAATCATATAAGCAAATACAGCCCATCCACAAATGGACAATAAAAGATGCCAAATACTATTCCACAACCGTAATTCCTCCTTTTTCAAGCCATTCTGCTGCCATATCTTTCGAAAACTTGTCATCAGTCGTTTTGTATACTTGAACTAAGTATTCTTTACCTGTTGGGATTTTCATCATTGACTGAGCAGCATTTGAACGCACAAGAAAATGAGAATCTTTTAGCGACTGCTCAAGAAGTGACAATCCCTTCTCATCTCTCGTTTTGCCTATTAGTTTTGTAGCCATCATTCTTTCTTGCCAAATACCTGACTGAAGATGGTTCGTGAGCTCTTCTATTCTTAATGGAAAAGATAAAGCATTAAGTGATTTCAATGAACGAATTCGCAGTTCTTCTGATGAACTTTTCATGTGCATTTTTAAGAAATCTATATACTCTAACTTATGATTGATACCGATCATATCGATAAGAGGCAGCTGAATTTCTTCTTGCAGGTCTTCAAATTTATTAATAAATTGCTGAAACTGCTCACTGTTCATAGTTCCAAACAAAGAGCGGTACATGAATTCAGACAGCGGTCTAGAAGCGTTTGTCATGTACATAACAAACTCAGGGCGATTCAGCTTAACTAAAATTTTTAAAATTTGATTTTTTTCAGCCGCTGTACTATTTTTTTTCTCATATATTTCTACTAATTGGTCTGTTAGCGTAGTTAGCCCAAAATCTTCAATAGCATAAAGGGCATTCATTCTGACACTCCATCTAGAATGATGCAGCTCTTTTTTATATTTGGGTGTAAACACCTTCTCCGCATAGAGCGTAATGTTATTTAGAATTTCATCGCCTTGTACAGCTGCAGAAAAACCGCTCAATAGTTCCTCTACACCCGCCAGCTCTATTCTATTTTTAGGCTCTACCCGATGTTCTTCATCTTTTCTGTATAAATAAATAAAAAGAGATTCTTTCATACTATCTTTATAGGATTCTACTTTTGCTCGAAAAGCGTTTAAACGCGCTTTTTGAATAAGTAAATAACTCAGAAAACAGACTAAAAGCAATAGCAACCCGCCAAATAAGATATATACCACTTGAATTGACATCGCCATTTATTTCACCTTCTTCATTAAATGACGCACGCGCGCTTCAAGCTCCATTAACTTAAATGGCTTTGTCATGTAATCGTCTGCCCCAAGTTCTAATGCTCTTTGAATATCTTGTTCGCTGTTTCTTGATGTAAGCATAATAACCGTATACTGATCGTGACGTTTATTCTGTCTTAATTTTTGCAGCACTTCTAAGCCATCCATTTTAGGCATCATTCCGTCTAAAATAACAAAGTACTGATCGCTAGAATGAATCCATTGGGACTCAAAGAATTCGATGCCATCTTTAAACACTTCTATTTTCACTTCATAGCGATCTCCTACATCAATCTTACTTAAAAGCTCTTTCAGCATCGTTCGAATGATAGAATCATCATCAATAATAGCCATACGAAGCGTTCGCTTTTTAACCAGCTTGCTTTCAGAAGAAGCTACAATTTTTTGACGTCCTGATTCCTTCGCTATATATAATGCCTCATCAGCTTGATGAAGAGCTTTTTCTAACGGCCATTCAGTGTTATGAACTTCTACAACCCCGCCGGAAAAGCTGCAATAAAACGAAGTGCTTTGATGTGTGAACACTTTTTTCACAAAGGAATCCAACAGTCTATTTAATACTGTTTCTGCCTCTTTTATATTGGTTTTTGGCAGTAAAAGAATAAATTCTTCGCCTCCATATCTAAAAATGTGATCTGTTGGACGAATTTCATGCTTCATATACTCTACAAATGCTTGCAGCACGCGGTCTCCCATAACATGTCCATAGCGATCATTTATTCTCTTAAAGAAATCTAAATCTAAAATCGCTAAACAAAAAGGCTCTTTTAAGCGGTCGTAGCTGGATAGCTGCTGACTGTAGATTTCTTTTAAATACGTTCGGTTATAGGCTCCTGTTAATTCATCAAACATTAAATAGGAGTTAAACATCTGCTTTCGTTCAATATGGTGACCAATTCGAAGCAGACTTTCTTCCATATCGAGAGGTTTAACAAAAAAATCATCGGCCCCTAATTTAAAAGCCTTCAAACGCGTCTCTCTTTGATTATCAACGCTCATCATGACAATGGGGACGAACAGTTGCTTTGTTTTATCACGTAAAAATGACAGAATGTCAAAGCCTGTACAGTCTTTCATATGTACATCAACAACAAAACAATCCGGCTTTAATTCGTAAAAAGCCGTAATGGCTTTTTCTTTAGAGGCAGTTGCTAATACGTACCAACCTTGTTTTTCAAACTGTTCTTTTAAATACATCAGCATTGAAAGATCATCATCCACAAGTAAAACATTCGCTGTTTGTTCACTAATTTCTATCGGTTTATTTATATCTTCTGCGGATTGAATTTCATCTTGATAACAAATTTTAATAATATCTAATAAAAATGTATTCAACTCCGCGTAATCCCAGGTTTTTTTCTGATTTTTTTCAACAGCTTCCATTAACTCGCGGGAGCGATCTCCTAAATAATTCAGTCCAATGGTTGCAGACGTTCCAGAAATTGAATGCAAAAAGCGGTACACTTCTTCATGAGGTATTTCTTTATTTTGATCGGTCCACTCTTGCAGCTGCTTACGCACATTAGCTAATAATGCAATTTGATATTTATCCATCTTATACACCCTTTGTTCGATATAGTTAACATTTACCCCATATTACTCCATCCATTTTTTATAATATTTTGTAAGTAAATGAAATATTTTCTTACTTTTATTTTAAGTATGTTTTTTTAAAATGAAAAGCAATTCCTTTTTAACCATACTTTTCCTCCAATGATTTTACTTTAAAATGATTCTTTTTTCACTCATTATTTTTTCTTCCCAATAGATACAATGACCTGTTATCTTCTTTATAAATAGACCTACAACCTTATTGACAAAATTAATGAGTCTTTGTTACCCTTATACACGTTATGAAAAATTTAAAAGTGAATGCTAAGGAAAGCAGCCGTTTTGATGAATAATCAATCAAATCAGGTTCTTTCCTTTTTATATTTTTACTAAGGTAGATACTTTGCTAAATAAAGTTTCGCTTTATACACCGTGTCCTCTTTGTCATAGGCGCACTTAGACCGAAAACAGACGGAAAGGAGTATAAAATGTTTACTCAGCTTACAGAAAAAAATCAGAATGCAGAAGAACTAAAAGAAACACTTGATGATTTAGAGTTTCAGCTATTTCGCATGCAGGATAATTTAAAAGAAATTGCTAAAAAGTATGAAGTTATTGGTGTCGATCAGCCTGAAGATAATCAGTTAGTTATTGTATCGGCACAAAATGACGGAAACGCATGTAAAATTATGCTAAATGAATGTACAAAAGCCTATAGAGGGGCTTGGGATTTTGCCATCGATGGCGTATATGAAGATAATCACACGATTTTTATTGGTGACATTAAAGGGCCCGCTAATAAGGGATATGGCTCTGTATGTATGAATTATTTAAAAGAAGTAGCGGTTGATCAAAATGTTCATGTCATTAAAGGCGATATCGCTGAGCGCGATTGGGATCATCTCGAAAGATTGATTCATTTTTATGAAAAACATAACTTTGAGGTGAATATTGATTATACGAATAAGTGCGGAGAAATTGAGTGGACTCCAGCTTAGCTTATCAATAAAAAAACGAACAGACGCTGTCTGTTCGTTTTTTTATTTGATATATGCTAAGCTTTTTTTAATGCTGCTAAGAGGACTTTCTATACAGTGATCTTGTTCAACGATCCACCATTTTACGCCTGCTCTATGTCCTTCTTGCATTACAGCCTTTATATCTACTCCTCCGGTACCAAGAGGAGCAAAAAATTGTTCGCCGTCTGTTGTCATATCTTTTAAATGAATAAAAGGCGTACGATTTTGATAATGCTTCATCCACTCCACTGGATCTTCGCCTGCTTTAGTCAGCCAATAAATGTCCAACTCTACGTTTACCTCAGTTTCTTCTAAGATTGTTTGGAGAGCTGACTTTCCAGTTGACAATTTCTTTAGCTCAAAATCATGATGATGATAGCTAAACGACAGGCCTTCTTTTTTACAATAAGCATCAATGTAATTTAAAGAATCAATAAGTTCGAAATATCCTTTTTCAGTTTGTCGTTCAGGCATTAAATAAGGACAAACAATATGTGAATTTCCAACTTGCTGCTCAAAGTGAATCACCTGCTCTAAATTTGATTCTAATTGTTCAAGCGGCACGTGACTAGAAGCTGCCTTCAGCTGTAAATCCGTTAACCATGCTCTTACTTCTTGCGCTGTATATCCTTCGTACCCCGCAAACTCTACCCCTTGATACCCTAAAGCAACTACTTTTTGAAGCGTTCCTTTAAAATCTTTTTTCGTTTCTTCACGCAGCGTATAAAGCTGAACTCCTACAGGTATTTCTCCCATTTTCTCTCCCCCTGTTCATTAAGAAAGTGATTGAACTATGGCTAAATCAACCCAATCTAAAGACGAACAAATTGAATAATTGAACTAGTATGAATTACTTATTACACAGCTGTTAATTTCCGTGCAAGACTTCGCTTTCCGCGGCCGGTGAGCCTCCTCGTCGCTTACGCTCCTTGCGGGGTCTCACCTGTTCCGCTTTTCCCGCAGGAGTCTTCGTCTTGCCCTCCAATCAACACCTAGAAGCAATTAACTACAATTAAATCTAAGTTCATCCTAGAAAGGAAAAAATCCGAACGAATTTGATTCTCAATCAACAATAAGATTCGTTCGGATCCTCCTTTAACTAACATACTTTTTTTCAACATCTGCTGCTTTTTATTTTACTGCACTTCCAAGCATTCCGGAAATAAAATGACGCTGAAGTGCTAGGAAGAAGACAATGATTGGAATGGTTGCAATCGTTACTCCCATCATTACTTGGCCGTAATCAATAATCGATAAGCCAATTAAGCTTGAAAGAGCAACTGGCAATGTAGCCATTTCGTTAGATGTAGTCGCAACTAAAGGCCACATAAAGTTATTCCACTGTGTCATAAATAAGAAAATAGCTGCTGCAGCCATAGCAGGCTTCATAGAAGGAAGCACAATAGTTAAAAAGATTCTCATCTCTCCAGCTCCGTCCAAACGAGCTGCTTCAATAAGTTCTGTTGGAAAAGCTAAAAAGTTCTGACGTAATAAAAAGATAGCAAACGGAAAGCACAGCTGCGGAACAATAAGTGCAAAATACGTATCAAGCAAATTAAAATTCGACATCAGCTGAAAAAGTGGAATGAGCGTTGCTTGATATGGAATCATCATAGACAATAAAAGCGTAGTGAAAATTGCGTTGCGGCCTTTGAATTCAAATTTAGATAACGCATATGCAGCTGTGGAGCAGACCATTAAAGCTACAATCACATACACGACTGAAACAAATACTGAGTTAAAAAAGACGCGCCCTAAATCAATTGAAGCATTTAAATTTTGTAGATTTGTCATAAATTGATCGCCAGGCTTCAGCGTTGGAGGGTTTGTAAACATTTTTCCTGATTCATTCGTAGCGCCGATAAACATCCAGTAAAAAGGAAAAATCGAGATAATCGTAAACAGCCCAAGCAAGCTGTATAGTCCTATTTTGCGCATGATGTGCCTTTTCTTTTTGACCTTAGGAACGGTAACTACTGCGGTTGCTTCTACTCTCTCTAATACACTCATGATTTATCACCCGTAAATTTAAATTGGAAGAACGTTAAAATACCAACTAATAATACAACAACGTACGCAATAGCTGAAGCATATCCAAAATCAAAATATTTAAAGCCATTTTGATAAATATATAAGCCTAGCGTCATCGTTGAATCAGCAGGGCCGCCTTTTGTTAAGTTAAAAGGTTCGTCAAACAATTGAAGCGTGCCAATTGTTGATAAAATAGTAGCAAACAAGATAACGGGTTTTAATTGTGGAACCGTTACGTGGAAAAACTTTTGAATACGATTTGCTCCGTCTAAATCAGCTGCTTCGTAAACTTCATGAGATAAACTTTGAAGAGCTGCTAGAAAAATAACCATGTTATAACCTGTCCATCTCCAAGTCATCGCAACGATGATTGAGACTTTAGCCCAAAATGGATCCCCCAGCCACTGAATGGCATCGATACCGAAAAACCCTAAAATAGTATTCATAATTCCTTCATCTTGAAGAATGATTGAAAACAAAATAGAGTAGGCAACTAGTGACGTTACTGCCGGCAAGAAAAATGAAACTCGGAAAAAACCTTTTAGTCTTAAAAGCTGACTGTTTAACGCGTTAGCTAGTACAAGCGCTAATAAAATCATAACGGGTACTTGAACGATTAAAATAATTCCCGTATTTCCAAGCGCTTTCCAGAAAATATCATCTCCTAGTAAGCGTGTATAGTTTGATAACCCGGTAAATACATACTTTCCGCCTTCCATACTCTGAAAGCTTAGAACAAACGATGAAAAAATAGGATAGATTGTAAACAGCGCGAACAGCAAAAGTGCTGGAGCAATAAATAAGTAAGGCAACGATTTATTTGTCTTCATGATGACCTCCTAGTACCGCAAGAAGAAGAGATAGAAGGCAATTTTCCATAAATCACCTTCTATGCTTCTTGATTATTTTTTAATTCGGTTTTCTAAGCGTTTTTGAGCTGCTTCAAGCGAGTCTGTAACGCCCTTACCATTTGTTACTTCTGACACAGCTTTGACTGCTTCACTGTTTGCAACTGAGTAATTGCCCGTAAAATTAACCGGCTTAATATCTTTCATTTCATCTGCGAATGTTTTCCAAATCGTCTGATTGTTAAAGTACTCATCTTGTGCAGTGAATAATTTTGAAGAGTATACGGTATTTAATGATGGGAATAATCCGCCCTTCATCGCTTCTTCTTGAATTTTATCCGTTGTTGAGAAATACTCCATAAATTTGTACGCTTCATCTGCTTTTTGACTAGTTGCTGAAATCACATAGTTGCTTCCACCTAAGTTAGAAGCACGGTTGCCTCCTTCTTCAAACGAAGGTAATAAAAACACTCCCCATTTTCCTTTTAAATCCGGAGCCTGCTGTGTAATAGAACCGGATAGCCAAGCACCAGATGGTGAACTTGCTACTTTACCTTCTGCTAAGGCACTGATTGAAGCATCCCAGCCCACTGTATTTTTAACAATGCCTGCTTCTTTTAACTTCTTATTTAACTCCATTGCTTTTTTCGCTTCTTTAGAAGTTAAATTTAGCTTTCCTTTGTTATTAAAATAGAACGTACCTTGCTGTGTCAGCGTCATTCGGAATAAGCCATCGTCATTATTAAAATCTAAACCTAGTAAATCAACGCCAACTTTTTCTTTAATTTTCTTACCAGCTGCAATGTAATCATCCCATGTTTTGATACTGTTTGGATCTACGCCTGCTTTTTCAAAGTAATCTGTGCGATAGAATACGCCTGTTGGACCTGCATCAAACGGGAAGCCGTACATATCTCCATTCTTTGATAAAAGGGCTCTCTTAAACTCAGGAAACTTATCTTCTTGCTTATCAAATCCTTTTTTAGATAGGTTTAAAAATGCTTTTGGAAATGCATCTAAATATCCTTGGAAACGATCGTCTTCTACTAATACAATATCAGGAAGGCCTTTTCCGCCAGCTTGCAATCCTGTTGTTAGTTTTGAATAAACATCTTCACGTCCCATATCCACTACTTTTAATTTAAACCCTGGATTCTCTTTTTGGTATTCTGCTGCTGCTTTCTTTAATACCGGTACGTTAATATTCCAAGCCCATGCAACAACTTCTTTTTCACCGCTACCACTTGTTTCATTAGCGGACTTTCCTCCGCATCCTGCAAGTACTAGGGTTAAAATGAGTGCAAAACTGATTAAACTAAACCAACGTTTCAATGAATACCCCTCCTATAATCTCGTCTCCTAGTGTGGCAAGTTTTTTTGTAGACGCTCATGACTCTTTCTCCAGAGAATTATTGAAAAATAATTCTGTATATTGAAAGCGTATACAATTTACTTAATCTAAATTATATGAATGAATACCTTTTTCCTCAATGGTAAATATAAAAGGCAAAAACCTTACATTTTTGCCTTTTTCTAAATTGATTTTGTTATTATGGTTTCTATTAACTTTTTCGTTCATGAAAAAAAGCGAATGTACTGTCGTTGTTGAAACAGAACACAATCGCTTATTTAAAAAAATCCAATGTATACTATTTTTTTGCTACATAAGTAACACTTTCTTGCTTATTTGGGACGTTCTAAGGAAAATAATTGCCCCAATTTACTATAGTTAGAACCCGCAAGCCGGCTGACTGGCTTCACACGTTCTGCAGAAACGCGATCGTTTTCTATCACTTTTTCACTAATATGAAACATCACAACTTCACCGATAAACAAATCTGAGCTGTATGCCTCATCCGTTCCTAATGGAACAATTTGGTGAAGCTTACATTCCATTCGAATGCTTGCTTCTTGAATTCCGGGAACCTGCACTTTTTTGCTGGGTGCTAGTGTTAACCCTGTTTCTTCGACTTCACTCACGGAAGAAGGATAAGAAGATGCCGCTTGATTCACTTGTTCCACTAAGCTTTCGTCTACAAGATGAACTACAAATTCTTTAGATGCACTAATATTTTTGGCCGTATCTTTCGTCATTTGACCTTCACTTCTCGAAACCGAAACGGCAATCAGCGGAGGCTCTGCCGCAACTACATTAAAAAAACTGAACGGCGCGGCATTCACTACACCGTCATCATTTTGACTTGTAATAAACGCAATTGGCCGAGGAATGACGACACCTGTTAGCAAATGATAATTGTCTTTTGCACTTTGTACCGCTGGATCCACTACTTTCATTTTACCCACTCCTTTTCTTCCATTTACTTTATTGTATGGTAACGAAAAGAGCATAGATTAGCTAGCAACTTGCTCACCAATACAATGAAAAGATCCGAACGATTACTCGTTCGGATCTTTCTTCAACTAAACTGCTTTTGTCTCAGCCTATTTCGTTAATTTAACACCGTAATTTTCACTGTACGACGTCCAAATGCTTTTGCAGCTGACTCGGAAGGTACTAATACGTCAATTCGATATCCTTTAATCGCACCGCCCGTATCACCTGCTGTTGCCACTCCGTATCCTTCTACGTATACTTTTGAACCTAATGGAATAACGGATGGATCTACCGCAATAATTTTATGAGTGCCTGAACTTACATTTTGTCCAGTGGCTGTTACACCGCTGCAGCCTGCACAATTAGCTGTATAAGCTGTTGCTTCTACATACATTTCTTTTCCAGAATGCTTTTGTGTGCTTTCTTCTTTTTTCGTTTCTTTTGCTTCTGAAGAAACGGCTGCTTTCTTCTCTGTAGCTGCAGCTGTTTTTACTTCTTGTTTTGGCTCTGTTTTTACTTCTTTTTTAGCTGTTGCTAGTTCAGCTTGACGCTTTGCTTCTGCATCAGCCTCAGCCTTTTCAGTCGCCTGCTGTTTTGCCACTTGCTCAGCTTGCTTTTGAGCTGCTTCTTTTTCTTTTGCAATCTTATCTTGAATGCCTGTTAGTTCAGACTGAAGATTTGCTTTTTCTGAAGAAGCTGCATCAATTTCATTTACGACCGTGCTGTATTTTTCTTGCATAGTTGTTAACGTTGCTGTTTGTTTCGCAACGTTTTTATCTAATTCAGCTTGTTTAGCTGCTAGGCTACCTTTTGCTGCTTCTAATACTTTTTCTTGCTTATCAATTTCTTTTTTATCTTTTTCAATTTGATCTAAGTCATTTTGATGCTGCTTTAAAATATCATTATCTGCTGACAATAACGTTGTGACAGCACCCATACGCGCGACAAAATCTCCAAAGTTATCAGCATTCATTAATGTATCAATAACAACGCTTGTTTTATCGTCTTGCTGTAAAGCAACTAATCGATTTTCAATAATATCTTTACGACTTAACACTTTTTCCTGAAGCAAAACGATTTCTTTTTTCTTTTTCTCAATCATTTTGTTCGCTTCTGAAATCTGCTTTTCAGTCGATGCTAACTCTTTTTTATTGCTAGAGATTACTGTATGTAATGAATTTAATTGTGATTGAATGTTTTGAACATCTGAATTGATAGACTGTTTCTCTTTCTCTTTTTGTTGAACAGCCTTTTCTGTTTCTTTAATTTTATTTTCAGTACTCTGGAGCGCTTCTTCATTCGATTGGGCGTGAGTCTCTGTGATGCCGGTCATGAAGAAAATTCCTGTGACTGCTGCAAGAGTCATACGCTTAAAAATTTTCATAAAGTAATAGTCCCCTTTCCTCATAGACATAGTTATACCATAAAAAACTATCTGTTTATGTTACAATACAGTTAAAAGTTTCCCATAATCTGTATAACCAAGAATCTCTTTCTGGGAATTCATCACCAAAATCCCTTTATAGAGAGGTTTACTGTTTATTAAAAAAGATATATTTTTGTCATAAACAGGGCATATTTGCTCTTTAAAAATAGAAATAAACGCTTATTATTACAGGTATATTACAAATTTTTCACAGAAAATTATGTGTTTCACCGTCTTTTCTCGGTGTTTTTTACTTTTTATTACATAAATTCCACCTACATAATTCCTACACTATTTATAAAGTTATGACTTTTTCACTTCTTTTTTACACTTTATATACATAAAAAGACGCCCATAAATCAAATGAGCGTCTTTTTTCTGCACACGTATAAAACCATTATTTGTCAGAGGTTACTAGTTTTAAAGGCACTGGAATTTGCTTATCTACCTTTTTGCCTTGAAGAACATTTTTAGCAGACTTTACGGCAAGTTTACCGATTAAAACAGGTTGCTGAGCTACAGTTGCTCCTAGCTTCCCTTCTTTTACCGCTTTAATTGCATCGTCGTTTCCATCAAACCCTACTACTAGCACATCTTTTCCTGAGCTGTTAATCGCTTGAATAGCTCCTAATGCCATTTCATCATTATGAGCAAATACGGCTTTGATACCAGGATTTCCTTGAAGAACATTCTCCATAACGTTTAAGCCTTTTGTACGGTCAAAATCAGCCGACTGTTTAGCCGTAATATCTAGCTTTTGATCCGCAATGTTGTGGAACCCTTTTCCTCGTTCACGAGTTGCTGAAGCTCCCGGCACGCCTTCAAGTTCTGCTACTTGAGCTTTTTCCCCTACCTTTTTCACAATGTAATCAGCAGCCATTTGACCACCTTTTACATTATCTGAAGCTACTAGGGTTTCTACTTTTCCTTTTTCTGCTGAACGATCTAGTGTAATAACTGGAATACCTACATTATTAGCCGATTGTACAGCTGTTGAAATAGCAGCTGAATCCGTTGGGTTAATAAGCAGAATGTTAACACCTTGCTGCATTAAATCTTCCACATCGTTAATTTGTTTTGCTGAATCATTTTGAGCATCTACTACAACTACTTCCATGCCCAGTTTTTTTGCTTCTTTTTGTACCCCTTCTTTTAGCGAAACAAAAAACGGATTGTTTAATGTAGAAACGGATAAACCAATTTTAATATCTTTTAAATTTTTACTTTCAGATGGTTTCGCCCACTCAGGAGGCTGAAGTGAACAAGCCCCTAACAGTAATAATGAAAATGATAATAGCACGAGCCAAATTTTCTTCATGTTTTTCCCTCCTAAGCTGACTTTTTGCGATCAATTAATACCGCGATTAAAATAACAATTCCTTTTACGACCATTTGGTAAAAGGACGAAACGCCGAGTAAGTTTAAGCCGTTGTTTAACGTTCCGATAATCAGCGCACCAATTAACGTTCCAACAATGCGTCCACGTCCTCCAGAAAGGCTTGTTCCACCCAGTACTACTGCAGCGATAGCATCTAACTCGTAAGACGTACCTGCCGTTGGCTGAGCAGAGTTCAAACGAGAAGTCAAAATCGCTCCTGATAGCGCTGCCAATAATCCTGCTAGTGAGTAGATCATAACCTTAACTTTTGGTACTTTAATTCCTGAAATAAATGCTGCTTTTTCATTTCCCCCGATTGCATATGTTCTACGGCCAAACGGCGTTTTATGCAAAATCACCCATAGGACAGCAAATGCTAGTACCATCGTAATTGCCGGAACAGGAATACCGAGAAAATAGCCGCGGCCAAATAACTGGAAGTAATAGTTTTCGCCTAAGCCCGTAATCGGATTTCCATCTGTATAAACAAGCGTTAACCCTCTAAAAATTGTCATCGTCGCTAGCGTTGCAATAAACGGCGCCATTTTTCCTTTTGTAATAAGCAAGCCGTTAATCATACCCATTACAGCTCCTAACACACATCCTATTAAAATAGCTAAAATAGGATCTACACCTGACACAATCATACCTGCCATTAACGCACTTGATAAAGCAAGTATAGAGCCAACCGATAAATCAATTCCGCCTGTTAAAATGACAAACGTCATACCGAATGCAATTAAGGCATTAATGGCTACTTGACGCAGCAAGTTTAAAATATTTAAAGGTTCTAAAAAGCTTGGATTTAAAATCGATACAATGACAATAAGAATAAATAGACCTAGTAACGGACCTAGCTTTTGCATCACGTTATCAACGCGATTTTCTTTGATCGCTGTGTTTGCTTTCATTTTACTGACCTCCTGTTGCAAATGTCATAATTTTTTCTTGAGTTGCTTCTTCACTTGTCAGTTCACCTGTCATTTTTCCTTCATGCACAACCAAAATGCGATCGCTCATGCCGAGTACCTCTGGAAGCTCTGAAGACACCATGATAATAGCCACGCCTCTGTCTGTCAGTTCATTCATAAGCTGATAAATTTCACGCTTTGCCCCGACGTCAACTCCTCGAGTTGGTTCATCTAAAATCAGCACTTTTGGTCCAATGCCAATCCACTTGGCGATAACTACTTTTTGCTGATTTCCTCCCGATAAGTTACCCGCACTCGTCTCAGACGACTCGGTTTTGATCGTTAAACGTTTAATAAGTAAATCTACAAATTGCTGCTCGCTTTTTTGTTCAATAAAGCCTTTTGGCGAAAAGCTGAATAGACTTGGAAGCGCAATATTTTCTCGAATAGAAAAATCCAGGACGAGCCCTTCTGTTTTACGATCTTCTGTAATGAACCCGAGACCTAATTTAATGGCTTGGTCGGGCTTTGTGATACTGACCCGTTTGCCATTTAATATAATTTCGCCTTTTTCTAACGGATCAAGCCCGAAGATAGCGCGCATAATTTCGGTTCTGCCAGCTCCCATTAGCCCCGCAACACCGACAATTTCTCCTGATCGCACTGAAAAATGAACGTCTTGAAATACACCTTTTCTCTCCAAGCCTTTTGCTTCAAATACAACGTCTCCCTTAGGAGATGTCCTAGCAGGAAATCGATCCGTTAGCTCTCTTCCTACCATTTTGCGAACAACATCATCGAAGCTGGTTTCTGGAATCGGCTTTTTGTCTACCGTCTGTCCGTCACGCATGACCGTAATGGAATCACAAATAGCGAAAATCTCTTCCATACGATGTGAAATATAGACAATCGATACACCTTGTTTTCGCAGCGCATTAATTACGTCAAATAACTTTTGAATTTCTCTTTCAGTAAGCGCTGCGGTTGGCTCATCCATGATAATGACTTTTGCATTCGTCATCAGCGCTTTGGCTATCTCAATCATTTGCTGCTGTCCGACAGAACAAAGTCCCGCTTCTTGGTCAAGAGGAATGGTCACAGCTAATTTTTCAAACTGCTTCTTTGCTAACGCTTTCATTTCTTTTGTTTTTAAAAAACCTAAAGGCGTTTTTAATTCTTTGCCAATAAATAAGTTCTCAAGCACCGTCATTTCAGGCCAAACGTTCAGCTCTTGATGAATAAAGGTAACTCCGTTTTGTTCTGCTTCTTTTGGGTTTTGAAAATACGTCTCTTTGCCATCAATCAGAATCTGCCCTTCATCTTTTTTGTGAAGGCCGGTTAAAATATTCATCAGCGTAGATTTCCCCGCTCCATTTTCCCCCATTAGTGCGTGAACTTCACCTTCATGTAATTCAAAATCCACGCCCCTTAGTACACGGTTTGCTCCAAAGGCTTTATGAATCCCTCTCATTGCAATATGCATGCTGTTCACCTCTTTTAAAAAATAACTCCCGCTTGTAAAATGCAGTTTGCATAAGGAGTTGCTTCTCCTGTACGAATCACAACTTTCGCTTTGCTTGTCAGCATTTTTAATTGTTCATGCGATACTTCTTCTACTAAGATGTTTTGCTTCTCCATCAACTCGTAAGCCTTTTGATTTCTTTCTTTCATTTCAGAAGCAATCACTATTTTTTCTGTAGCCATATCTTCTAACACAGCTACTACTACATCTTCAAAGCTAGGCACCCCTAGCTTTAAAGATAAATCAATTTTAGGCACGTCACTCGGAACAGGTAACCCTGCATCTGCAATGACAATAGTGTCTGTATGACCTAGATCTGTTAGTATTTTTGTAATATGACTGTTAATCATTCCGTGACGTTTCATTTACAGACTCTCCTCCACTTCTTTTCGAGTCGGCATACCGCCTTGCGCACCAAATTTAGTGACGGATAGCGAAGCTGCGCGATTAGCAAACTGAATTCCTTTTTCAAAACCCATTCCTTCGGCAAGTGCCACAGCAAGCGCTGCGTTAAATGTATCTCCTGCTCCTGTTGTATCAATCGTTTCTACTTGATAAGAAGGAACCAATACTTCTTTCTCGCCGTTAAAATAGCGCACACCTTGTTTTCCTTCTGTAATAAACAATTTATTTGGATATTGTTTTAATACTTCTTCTTTTTCTTTTCCTTCAAATAAAAGCTCTGCTTCATGTTCATTTGGAGTGATGTAAGAAACTTGTTCAATCACTTCTGCTTTTAATGGTCTTGCAGGCGCTGGATTTAACAAAAGCGGTACTTTAAGTTCCTGACAAAGCTGAGCAACATATTCAACCGTTTCTTCTGGAATCTCTTGCTGAATAAGTACGATATCCGCGTCTTTAATTTTTTCTTTTGCTTTTTCTACGTAGTCTGGAGTAATATAATCGTTTGCTCCTTTGACAACTACAATGCTGTTATCTCCTTCAGCGAGTATAATGTGAGCTGTTCCGCTATCTAAATCTGTAACCGGTTTCACATTTTTCACGGATACACCGTTTGATTTGAAATTCTCCAGAATTGCTTTTCCGTAATGATCTTCGCCCACACACCCAATCATACTCACATCAGCTCCAAGACGGGCTGCTGCAACAGCTTGGTTCGCTCCTTTTCCTCCAGGAACAGTTTTGAATGATTCTCCTAACACTGTTTCTCCAGCTCCAGGACGAATATTTGATGTTACTACTAAATCCATTGATGAACTTCCAATCACAGTTACTTTAGCCATGTTCCTCAACCTTTCGTGTCGTATTTCGTTCAATAAACGTAACGGGTAGTTGTACTTGCTTTTGAATTAAAGGTTCTTTCTTAATACATTTCATTAACAGACCTGCTGCTTGCTTGCCCATTTCATAAGCAGGCTGACGAATTGTAGACAGCGCTGGAAACGAAAAGCGGCTTTGCGGAATATCATCAAAACCAATTACTTGTAGATCATCGGGCACGCTTTTTTCTAATCGAAACGCCTCGTGTAAAACGGCTGTGGCTACAATGTCATTACTTGCAATAATCCCGTCCGTTTCAGGGTACTTTTGAAAGATTTCCTTTGCCCATTTCTGTGCATCGTCAAACGCTAGAGAATTTGTATTTAATACGTAAAAGTCTGCATCAGACTGACTCAAAACAGACAGAGAGCCTTGAAAGCGTTCCTGAGCAGGCTTTACATTTACTGGGCCTTTGATAAGTGTAATTCTTTTACTTCCTCTTTTGATTATTTCTTCTGCAGCAAGTTTTCCACCCTCAAAACCATCAGCATAAACGGATGGATACTGATCAGAACTTCTATCTAAAAACACGACGGGAAATGTAAGACCTTCATATAGTTTCTGAGCTAGACTTGTTGTTGCCGTGATCATCCCTACTACATGGTTTTGCGTAAACGTTTGGAGATAGGTTAATTCTTTCTCTAACTGCTCATCACTATTGCCAAGAATTAAACGAAATCCATGGCTATGTACTTCATCTTCTATTCCTCGTGCAAGCTGAGGGAAAAAAGGGTTTGTAATGTCTGGAAGCAAGAGACCAATCAAACGCGATTCACGTGTATAAAGCGAACGGGCTACCTCGTTAGGGCTGTAGTTTAATTTTTGAATTGTATTCATTACTCGCACACGCGTGTCTTCTTTTACATATCCTGTACTGTTTAAAACGCGCGAAACGGTCGCAACGGACACGCCTGCTTCTTTTGCTACATCACGAATTGTTACCACTTTATTTCCCTCCCTTCATATATGTAACCGTTTACACAAATGATAACATGGAAAAGTGAAGTTGACAATCTTTTTATTAAAAAAATCACTTCATTAAGAAGTGATTTTTCTTTCATTAGATATTAGCGTCTAGTTTCTTAAATAATTTCAAAAATTGCTCTTGATCTTTCGGTTCATAGCAAGAAAAGAAATGAGCAATCATCTTTTGCACAATTTCATTTGCTTCTTCAATCACTTGTTCACCTTTAGCTGTTAACTCAATGTTTACTTTGCGGCGATCCTCTTTAGAGTGATAGCGTGAAACTAACTCTAAGTCTATTAAACGATTAATAACAGGAGTAATCGCACTAGGCTTGACGCGCATCTCTTCTGCCAGCTTGGTTACCCCAATGTGACTGCACTTACCGATAATTAATAAGATATGATATTGAAAAGGTGTAATCCCTTGTGAAAGTAACCTTTCTTTTATCTCTGTCATTACCTTTTTGTTAAGGGATATCGAAATTCTCTGGACCTCTTCAATAAATGTGAGCTGTTCCATGTTTTGACGTCCCCTTTCTTATAATCAGGGAGTCGATGTTAACATGTCAGCCCCCTGCTGCACTCCAAGCGAAACCTAGCCTGGGGAGAGCGGCTGGTTTCGCGGAATGCTTATAACCTATTTTCTATCTATTTTATTCCGTACTATTATAATAGAAGAAACTCATTCACTATCGTTTTTCTTAAACGATCTTAAAGCCTTACGAAAAGCGTCATCATTCATAACGTCACGTTCTTCTTTTGTAAAAACCGTGTCGTCTTTTTCGCCTTCTCTAAACTTTTGCAGCACTTGACGATACATATCATCGTTCATGACATCTTTTTCTTTCTTATGTCTAGATGTTCTCGTTTCCGTCTTGGCCTGCGGCTCTTTTGGTGCTTCTTTTGGTGCTGCAGGTTTTTTTTCTGCCACTTTTTTCTCTTCTACTTTTGGCTCTTTAGGAGCATTTGAAGCAGCCGCTTCTTTTTTAGGTGGAACTGTACGCTGGCGCTTAGAAGATGATGCTTTAGCATTCATTGTAATAATTAGTACAACCAGAATCACAGCTACAACGATCAGTAAAATACCTAACATACTGTCACCTACTGTCCTTGTGTCATTCGTTTAGTCACTTGAACAACACGTTCTCCTAACGCTTTACCTAGCGCTTGGTCGTTCTCTGTTAATAATTCGTCACCTTCGATTGGACAAGTAATTCCCACACCGTAATAAGTACCGTACAGCGCATTTTCTGGAATGTTACCTGGTAAGCCAGCGATAACCATTCCTTGATGAAGCATCGGTGTAATTAAATTTAAAAGCGTTGCTTCTAAGCCACCGTGCGTTGTAGCTGTTGTACAGAACACCGCACCTACTTTATCAATTAATTTACCTTCTGCCCATAAATAACCTAATTTATCAATCCACGTTTTTAACCCTGAACTGATTGTTCCAAAATGCCCTGGGCAGCCCCAAATAATAGCATCCATTTCAGGCAGTTCACGTACATCTGCTTCTTCTACATGCTTTACATATACAGTTGCTTCTCCAGACAGCTCGGCGCCAGAAGCAATCGCTTTTGCTAATGCCTCTGTATGTCCGCCTTCACTATCATATACGATACAAATTTTCATCCTTTATCCCTCCGTTGCTTATGAGTTCATATCTTTTGGTGCCGGTAACATACGAATATCGTCTGTTGTTTCTTTTTCTGTCTCTTCTACTTCTACTACTGCATCTTTACGAACATCACGTAGGAAGAAACTTAAAATCAATCCAATAATGGCAATAATAACTGTCCAATAAAACGCGTCGTTAATTCCTTGTACAGTTGCTTGCGCTTGAACTTTTCCAGCTAATGTTGTTAAAGCTTGTTTTTGCGCCTCTGTTTGAGAAAGGTGAAGCGTTTGAGCAATCTTTTGCACAAATGCCTGGAAGTTATTCATAAAGAATGGATCGGATGTAGTCATGGAACTGCTCATTTCATTCACATGATATGTTGTGCGATTTGTAAAGATTGTAGTCATTAAACTGATACCGATTGAACCACTCACCTGACGAAGCGTGTTCGCCATTGATGTACCATGGCTGCTTAATTTTGCCGGCAGCTGATTTAAACCAGCCGTCATAATTGGCATCATCAATAATGACATACCGAATGCACGGATCATATAAATAATAACAATATGACTAAACGGTGTTTCAAGCGTTAATTTTGTAAATTCAAATGTTGTCACCACTGTAATCAACATCCCGACAATCCCTAGTGGACGCGGTCCTAATTTATCAAACAGCGTACCAGAAATTGGTGACATAACTAACATAACAAGTGCACCAGGCAAGATTAATAAACCTGAATCAAATGCTGAATAGCCACGAATGTTTTGCAAGTAAATTGGCAATAAGAACATACCAGCATACATGCTGATTGTAATGGCAATACTAATGATATTAGATAATGAGAAAATACTGTATTTAAATACTCTCACATCAAGTAATGGACTCTTAAGTCGAAGCTGCTGCACGACAAAGATGATTAATAAGACAATACCGCCAATCATCGTTGACAATACAACTGAATCCGTCCAACCATCGTTTCCAGCTTCACTGAAGCCGTATAGAAGTAAAGCCATACCTGCAAGAGATGTAAACACAGAAATTAGATCTACTTTTACATTTTGAGGTGGTTTAATATCTTTTAATTTAAAAGCTGCAATAATAAGTACGAGTGCACCTAGTGGCACCATTCCCGTAAATAAAATGTGCCAGTCATAGTTTTGAATAACCCATCCTGAAAGCGTCGGTCCAATTGCCGGAGCGAACATCATGGCTAAACCAAAGATACCCATTCCTTTTCCGCGCATATGAGGAGGGAAAATAAATACGATAATGGTCATAACTAGAGGTGCTAGCACTCCGCCTCCGACTGCTTGAACCAGACGTCCGATTAGCATAATCGAGAAAGTAGGCGCAATCCCGCAGATAAGTGCACCTATTGTAAAGCAGGCCATTGCAAATAAGAATAAGCGACGAACTCCAAAACGTTCAATTAAATAGGCTGATAATGGAATAAGTGCACCATTGACAAGCATATATCCTGTAAGCAACCACTGTGCGGTATTAGCCGTAACGCCAAATTCTGTAATCAGATGCGGAATCGCAACATTTAGCAGCGTTTGGTTTAAAATTGCTAAGAACAATCCAAGCATAAGTACGACTAGCAGCGGGATATGCTTTTTAACTGAGCTTTCCTCTGGTTGTATCGTGTTTGCTGACATCAGTTCCTTCCTCCTTTCTTCTCTTCTTAATCATGTACGTTCTTAGTTTTTAGAGATTTTAACTTCTGCGTTCATACCTGGTAGTACGTTTTCAGAGTAGTTAGAAATAGAGATTTTAACAGGAACTGTTTGTGATACTTTCGTATAGTTGCCGTCTGAATTAGAACTTGGCATTAATGAGAAAATTGAGTTTGTTGCATAACCGATTTCTTCTACTTTTCCATCGATTGTTGTTTTAGTATCTCCGTCAACTGTTACATCAACGTCATCGCCAGCTTCAATATCTTTTAATTTGTCTTCTTTAATGTTTGCAATGATGAATAAGTTATTCATATCTACTTCGCTAGCAATTTGTTGACCAGCTTGAACCATTTGATTTTCTTTTACCTGTGTTTTGATGATTTTACCGTCTTCTGGTACTGTAACTGTTTTTTCTCCATCTTCTGATTGGATTTTAGCTACCTCATCATCTTTTGAAACATCTTTACCTTCTTCAACGTTCCAGCTTGCTACTTTACCTGCCGCTGGCGCTACTACTGTATAAAGGTCGCCGGACACTTTTGCATTGTCTGTGGATACATAATTAGATTTTTGAATATAATAGTATCCCCCACCAATAATTAAAGCTAATACTACAATAATTCCGATAAAGTTCATTAAAATTAAACGCCCTCTTGACATTTATTTTACCTCCTTAATATTTCATTCAGTTAAGTATTACGCTAGATAACTTTATCACAAAGATATTTAGTTGTAAATAACTTTGATTTTAATTTATTTTTAAAACTAAACATTTATGTTTCATAAAGTTTTCCCGACTGAATACTTTACTACATCTTTAACTGAAATACAACTTAAAAGTTTTGGTTTCTTTACAAGTACTTTACTTTACTTTAAAGTTAGAGATATAAGCATAGGGTTATCCACAAAAACAGCTTCTTTTTTTCGGAACAAACTCCCTATATACATAAACCACAATAGGTAACTAGCAGCACTTGTTTAACACCTATAATGATAAAGAAAAGGTGATTATAATGGATCAGCAGTTAATAGATAAACTAGAAAAACTTGACCAAGTTAAAACCTCATTATTTGAACTCAAGCGAAAGCTCTTGGAAGATAAAATCAGTGAGCAGCCCTATAATTTGACCATTACGAAATTTTTAATTCTAAAATTCATTGGAGTCAGCTCTAAACGTATGGTAGCTGAAATTTCTTCAAATCTAAAGCTAACCTCCGGAGCTACTACCATTTTATTAAATCAATTAGAAGATGATGCACTCATTAAGCGCGTACGTGACCAAAAAGACCGCCGAATTGTATGGATATCCTTAACAGAGGCTGGCGAAACATTAGTGAACTATGTAATTGAGCAGCGAAATTTATTTTGGCAAGACATGCTTTTTGCTCTAACTCCTGAAGAACAGGATGAGTACCTCCGCATGCTTGAAAAAATGGAAAAACGAATTAGACAAACTGTAGATCGTTAATGCTAAAAAGCGTGTGTTCATTTATTTATGGACACACGCTTTTTATAACCCGCTACTATTGACGAGTTTAGGAAGCTTTTTGTTTGCTGTCTTTAAAATTCAGGATTATTTTTCAAAAATCCTTTCCAAGCCTGTGCTGTAGCTTTCTCAATTTCTTCTTTGGAAGCATGAAGCCTCTTAGCGCTGTCTCCATAGCCAATTTCGATTTTACCTTTTTTCAATTCTTCAAATATCGAATCAGCAAAGTCATCAAGCGGTGCTCCAAATGTATGAAGTCCCGGTCCTCCTAAATCCGTGTTCACCGCTGGAGGAAGAATTTCTATCACTTCGGTATTTGTTTCTTCTAATTGATGTCTTAGACTAATCGTAAACGACCTCAACGCCGCTTTTGTTGCGCTGTAGATTGGTACCCATGCTCCAGGTGTTAAAGACAGCCCGGACGTTACATTAATAACCGCAGCACGTTCTTGCTGAACAAAATGAGGAACCAATAACGACGTTAAATGAATAGGAGCACTTACATTACTCATTAGTTCTTTTTCGTAATACTGCCACTCTTCGTGCATGTGTAAAAGATTTACGCGCTGCTGAATGCCTGCATTATTCACAATAACATTTAATTTCGAGAACCTTTCAGTCGCCCATTTTACTAGCTCTACTCTGCTTTCTTCCATTGATACGTCGCACACTTTTGTATGTAATGAAGGGAATCTTTCTTTTGCTTCTTGCAGCTTTGACTCCCTTCTTCCACAAATAATGACTTCATTTCCTTCATTTAAAAACCGTTCTGCAAGCGCCAACCCAATTCCGGACGCTCCGCCCGTAATTAAAATAGTGTTTCCTGACATCTTCATTACTTTTCCTCCTCGTTCGACTATCACATTTATTTGTTGATAAACAAAGCGCTACTGCATGAATGACAATAGCGCTTTGTTTATTATTTATCTTACAAGACGTTTTAGTCTTGCTTTAAAATTAAAAGTCAAAGTTATCTGGATCTGGACCTACGCGATGATTTTGATTTAATGCGTTAATTTTTTCAACTTCTTCTGCATTTAATTCAAAATCAAATACGTCTGCATTTTGGATAATACGATGTTCTTTTGTTGACTTAGGAATAGTTACTACTTCGTTTTGCAAGTCCCAACGTAAGATAACTTGAGCAGTTGATTTTCCGTGCTTTTCAGCAATTTGAGTTAACACTTCGTTATCAAGCAGCTCACCTTGTGCAAGCGGTGACCATGCTTCCACTTGGATTCCTTGTTTTTTGCAGTATTCACGCACTTCTGTTTGTGTTAAAAGTGGATGAAATTCGATTTGGTTTACCATCGGCTTGACTTCTGCATCTGCAATCAAGTCTTCTAAATGATGTACTTGGAAATTCGATACGCCGATTGCACGAATTTTCCCGTCTTTATAAAGCTTTTCAAGTGCTTTCCACGTATCATTATACTTACCTTCAACTGGCCAGTGAATTAAGTATAAATCTAAATATTCAAGACCTAGCTTGTTTAAGCTTGTTTCAAACGCTTGAATAGTTGTGTCATATCCTTGATCTGCATTCCACACTTTTGATGTAACAAACAGTTCTTCGCGAGAAACACCTGATTCTTTGATCGCTTGTCCCACGCCTTCTTCATTTTCATAAATTTTAGCCGTATCAATGCTTTTATATCCAGCTTTGATTGCATATTTAACTGAATCTACAACTTCTTGACCATCTTCTACTTTATAAACACCTAAACCTAACCAGGGCATTTTAACGCCGTTTGCTAAGGTCGTAGTTGACTGTAAGTTTTCCATGTTGCTGTTCATCCCCTTTTTTACTATTGAATTATTCGTAAAGAGTAATTGCTTGTGAAATTTGTTCTGCGCACTGTTTAACAAGTGCAGCATGTTCTTCGTCTTTCTCTTGTGAAATACGAAAGGATGGACCTGATAAAGCAATAGCCGCCATTATTTTTCCTTTTCTGAAAATAGGAGCTGCAATACAGCGAACGCCCGGCTCCCGTTCTTCATCATCGACAGCATATCCTCTTTCCTTACTTAAAGCCAAATCAGCTTCAAGCTCGTCCAGCTCGGTGATCGTTCGATCTGTATAAGCTTCAAGCGAAAGTTCATGAAGGATAGATTTTTGTACGCTGTCCTCTTGATAAGCAAGAATACACTTTCCAATAGCATTTGCATGAAGCGGCTTTTTATTTCCTACTTCGGAATGCGTACGAGTGCTATATTGCCCGTTGACCACCTGAGTTGTAACCATTTGTTTATGATGGAGAATTCCCGCGTAAATGGTCTCTTTGGTCTCTTCACTCAGCTTCTGCATAGCAGGAACAGAGAGCCAATTCATTTCATAGTTCGTATGCATCGTATTTTGCACGAGTGCCAGCACCAGTTGTGGTGAAACCGTATAGCGGTTAGACGGGTTTCTTACAATAAATCCGTTTTGTTCAAGCGTGCTCACAAGACGATACATCGTACTCTTATTAAAACCGAGCGCTTCCATCATTTCTGGAATAGTCATATTCGGACGGTTTAAAAGCAAAGAGAAGATATCTAATCCTTTTTTTAAAGTTCCAACCTCGGACATGCCCTTCTTCCTCCTTTTATCCGAACCACAATTTTATTATAAAGCAAAGCTCTTTATCGTATCAAATAAGGAAACTTAACTAAGGTTTTTCCCTATAAGAGAGAATATATGACGTAATTGTTCTTCTTAATCTATTCCACTGTTTTTTCTATTTAAACATAAAAAAAGCCTTAACAATAGAATTTTTTTACAGTTTTTTAAATTAGTTTTGCTTTTCACTCGTTAACTTCTTCAAATCGCTTCAGCTGCTCCAGCTGATTTTCCTTTTTCATAATTTCTTTCTGACGCTCACCTAGTAAATCGAAATGAGGATAGCCGGATCGATTATCAATATACTTAGCGGGAATACCATACTTTTTTCCCCACTTAATCAGCTTATTTAAGTCACTGCAACCTACTTTTGTTACAGTAGTTGCATGTGGAAAACGCTCATCAAGCCAATAATGAGTTAAAAATGCGATCTCTCCTCGCTTAACAGCTGCTTTCCATGCGTTTAGTTCCGGGCGTTTAATTCCAAATGCCATTATTTCACCTTTTCTCTTTTATATAAGTAGTCACATGATTTGTTTGCTATAAAGAAAAAATATCATTCATATAGAAATCTTTCATAATATCTTGTCTATTTATAACCATCTCTAAATAATAGCGTACTTTCTCAACCTGTTTCCTATCTAAGCATTATTGTGGGCATATGATTTTATCATTATCTTCTTTTCTTTTTCAAAAGATCAAACAAAAAAATAATGTCTAAATAATAAAGAAAAGCCTTATATGTAAAAGAAACTAAGGATTAATTTCAATATTTCTTTTTCGAATGATTCTTCCTTTGTATTGAATGTTGTTCTTTTTTTATTATGGCAGTATGCATTTAGTGTGAACCTTCAGTATATTAAAAAACTTATACGGTTACCATTCTCACAAAAAAGACAGAATTTACTTTTTATTCCGAAAATAATATAATTCAAGTGATATGAAGCTTTTCGCTTCATCTATTTATTATCAAAGGGGGAATTCCGCTTGGCGATGAATGAAAATTCTTTAAAGAAGGTAAACAATGCTTCTTCCTCTCCTGATTACACAGAAATTGCACAGTCTGCTTCATTTCAAAAGCTTTTGAAACAAAAACGCAATTTTATTTTACCGCTCTCTCTGTTTTTTCTTGCTTTTTATTTTACCTTGCCTATTTTAACGGCTTACACAACCGTCTTAAACAAACCAGCGTTTGCTTCTATGACCTGGGCGTGGGTATTTGCTTTTGCACAGTTTGTGATGACCTGGACCCTATGCATTTTATACACAAAAAGAGCCTCGAAATTTGATGAACTTGTTGACACGATTAAAAAAGAAGCTGCAAATTAAATAGGGGGTTAAATGAATGAACGTACTAGCTTTTTCACTTTTTTTAGCCATTGTAGGTCTTACGCTAATCATTACGTATGCGGCATCCAAGCGGACAAAAACGACCAGTGACTTTTATACAGCAGATGGAAGTTTAACCGGCTGGCAAAACGGTATGGCGATTGCCGGAGATTATATGTCTGCTGCATCATTTTTAGGTATTGCTGGAATGGTAGCGCTTTCTGGATTTGACGGTTTTTTTTACAGCATCGGCTTTTTAGTTGCCTACCTGGTTGTGTTATACATTGTAGCTGAACCACTTCGCAACTTAGGAAAGTACACAATGGCAGATATGATAGCAGCTCGTTTTAACGAAAAGAAAGTGCGAGGAGTTGCTGCGTTAAACACGATCACCATTTCCATTTTTTATATGATTGCGCAGCTTGTTGGAGCAGGAGCATTAATTCATTTATTACTCGGTCTAGATTACGTGTACTCTGTCTTGATTGTCGGCGTCTTGATGACGGTTTACGTTGTATTTGGAGGAATGACAGCGACTAGCTGGGTGCAGATTGTCAAAGCCTTGCTTCTGATGATTGGTACGTTCATTATTTCCATTATCGTATTTTCAAAATTTGATTTTAGCTTAGCTAAAATGTTTTCCGAGATGAAAACTGCAACTCCTCTTGGTGACGGCTTTTTAAATCCAGGAAATAAATTCAAAAATCCGCTGGACATGATTTCGTTGAATTTAGCTCTTGTTCTTGGTACAGCAGGCCTGCCTCATATCCTTATTCGTTTCTTCACAGTAAAAGATGCCATCACCGCAAGAAAGTCTGTTATTTATGCAACGTGGATCATTGGCGTTTTTTACATTATGACAATCTTTTTAGGATTCGGTGCTGCTGCTTTTGTAGGATATGATGATATTATCAAAGCAAATGCAGCAGGAAATATGGCGGCTCCTCTGCTCGCTCAAGTTCTTGGCGGAGACTTTCTTTTTGCGTTCGTTTCAGCTGTAGCATTTGCTACAATTTTAGCTGTTGTAGCTGGACTGGTGCTCTCAGCAGCTTCAGCATTCGCGCACGACTTCTATAGTCATATTCTGCGTAAAGGAGCTGCTACTGAAAAAGAACAGGTAGTGGCTGCACGATGGGCTTCTATTGGGGTATCCATTTTATCTATTATTCTTGCATTATTTGCTCAAAACATGAACGTGGCATTTTTAGTGGCACTTGCGTTTGCGGTAGCAGCGAGCGCTAACTTGCCAATTATTCTTCTCACTATTTTTTGGAAACGTTTTAATACAGCAGGAGCAGTCACTGGCATGCTGGTTGGACTATTCAGCTCCCTGTTTTTAGTTGCCATTAGTCCAAACGTGTGGGCACCTGAGCCGGGAGCTGCTATCTTTGTAGGTGAACCGCTCATTACGCTAACAAACCCTGGTATTATCTCTATTCCTCTAGGCTTCTTAGCTGCTTTTATAGGAACACTTCTTTCGTCTAAAAAAGCAGACGAAAAGAAATTTGATGAGATTTTAGTAAAAGCAAATACAGGTATGGGAATCGAAGAGCCCGTCAAACATTAATGCCAAAAAGCCTTGAAGCACTTTGCTTCAAGGCTTTTTACGAGAATAAATCTTCTTGTAAACCAATAGCGGAAATTTGTTCATTTCTAAACTTTACAGCTAACATATGCTCTTCTTCCCACGTACATTCAAAAAACAAACCAAGTTCTCTTGTATCATGAGGTGCTTCAGGAACAAAGATTTGAATACACTCAACTAAAAACCCGATGTCTTTTCGCTTTTTTACATTCGGAACTAATAAGTCTACCACGTCTTTTTCAACTTGAGTTCTGTATTCATCTCGCACCTGTTGATAATAATCAAAAAGAGCTTTTTCCGTCCTCTTTAACAATAATTCACCTTGAAGCCAAAATGCTTGAAAAGCCTCTTCTTGCCGTTTTTGAAATGGCTTCTCTTTATCTCCATCAATTGTCAGCAACACCTGTTGTTTTTGTCCAAAGAAAGTGACCTGTTTTTCTCCAACCCAGGCCGAGTCATATAACAAAGATCCAAAAAGCGGATGATGTACTCGTAATGTTTGATTCATTGCATACCTGACCCTCTCAAAAAGTGGATTTCTGCTTGCATTGGCGTATAATAAATGGTGCTTGAAACAAACTTCTAAACTTATTCTATGTTACCATATTTTTTACAGAAAGGAGTGCCACAATGTGTGAATACAATTAAATCTTTGTACCCTTACTTAAAACCTTACAAATGGCTCGCGCTGTTTGCCCCGCTATTGATGGTAATTGAAGTGTTAGCTGACCTTCTTCAGCCTACTATTATGCAGCATATCATTGATTATGGCATTGCAAACAACGATCAAACATATGTTATCACTCGAAGCATCCTTATGCTTGTGTTAGCAGTCATTGGCTTAGCTGCCGGTATCGTCTGCGCCATCCTTAGCACAAAAGCGGCAGTAAATTTTTCTACCGATATTCGGAAATCGCTTTTTGAAAAAATTGAAAACCTCTCAAACAGCAACAGAGACAAACTAGGGACTGGTCACTTAATTACCGTCATGACAAATGATGTAACAAGTATTCAAAACGCATTGAATATGACGCTAAAAGTATTAGTTAGAGGTCCTTTACTTTTTGCAGGAAGTATTGTGATCGTGTTATTAACCGCTCGTTCTTTGTTTCCTATTATCGTCGTGGTCGTCCCTATTTTATTTTTATGCATTTGGTTTGTGATCACGAAAGCTGGAAAACTTTTTAAAAAAGTTCAGCAAAGCGTTGATCGTGTAAATACAAAAGTCCAAGAAAATTTATCAGGGATGCGTGTAGTAAAAGCGTATGTAAGAGAATCGTATGAAATCAATCAGTTTAAAGAAGCAAACAGTTCCTTGACGCGAGCTAATATGAGTGCTGTTCAGCTTATTTCGCTTTTAATGCCCGTTATTTTATTTGTAGTAAATATCGGAATGGTAGCTACTCTATGGCTGGGAGGACTTCAAGTCGAAGCAGGAAAAATTGAAGCAGGTGTGATTTTAGCTTTTATTAATTACTTAACGATTATTTTAAACGGACTTATGTCAAGCAGCATGGTGCTGATGCAAATTACACGCGCATTCCCTTCAGCTGAACGAATCGATTCTGTTTTAAAAACAAAAATAGACATCCCTCCAGCAAACTCTCCTGCTCAAATCAACAGACTTAAAGGTGATCTATCGTTTCAAAACGTTACATACAGCTATAGTAAAAATGGCGAAAACGTATTAAAAGATATTTCGTTCACTGCTAGACACGGAGAAACCATTGGCATTATCGGCTCTACTGGAAGCGGGAAGTCGACGCTTGCAAAACTTATTTCCCGCTTATATGATCCTGATGACGGCGAAATCTTCGTAGATGGAAAAAACCTTACGGACTATGACGTAAAAGTGCTTCGCTCATCCATTGGGTTTATTCCTCAAAAAGCTACGCTGTTTACCGGCACGATTGATATGAATATTCGAATGGGAAAAGATCAGGCTTCTTCCTCAGAAATTGAAGATGCTGCGGATTTTGCATGCGCAACGGAGTTTATTGAAAAACTTCCAGAAAGATATGAGTATCCTTTAACGCGAGGAGCAACCAATTTATCAGGAGGGCAAAAGCAACGTCTTTCAATCGCGCGTGCATTTGTTAGAAAGCCCGCTATCCTGGTCATCGATGATGCAACTTCGGCATTAGACGCTGTCTCAGAAGCGCAGGTACTAAAACATTTAAAAGAAGAGTTTGCAGATGCGACCGTTATCATTATTGCTTCTAAAATTTCGTCTCTTCTCCACGCTGATCATATTATCGTCATGGATGAAGGCAAAATTGCTGAACAAGGGACTCATGAAGAATTGCTTCGTTATCGCTCTCTTTATTACGACATTTACCTTGCACAAGGCGGAAAAGAGGCGTTGCCTAGTGAATAACCAAGGTAAAAATCAAATGAGCTCTATTCGTGGCCCTAGAGGAATGATGAAAGGCCCTGTAGTTAAGCCAAAAAATGCGAAAAAAACACTGTACAGAATCTGGTCATATATGGGGAAACGAAAACCTCCGCTTGCGGCTGCGATAATCTTAGTTATTGTGACTTCCCTACTTAATTTATTAGGCCCTTATTTAATTGGGGTTATTATTGATGAGCATATTATTCCCAAAGATATCAGCGGAACGATACGAATGTCCCTTATTCTTGCAGGAATTTATATTACGACATCTTTGTTAACATGGCTGCAAACCTATTTAATGGTGAACGTTTCGTTTACGACTATTGGAATGCTTCGACAAGATTTATTTGCAAAGCTTCAGACTCTCTCCCTTCGCTTTTTTGACAAACGAGCTCACGGAGAGTTAATGAGCAGAGTCACAAATGATATTGATAATCTAAACAGCGCTCTAAGTCAAAGCGTTATTCAGGCTCTGTCCTCTATTTTGTCTTTAGTCGGCATTACCATTGCGATGTTCTCGCTCAACTGGATTCTTGCCATTATCACGCTGATTGTTATTCCCTTGATGGTTATAATCGTTCGACAAATATTAAAACGAAGCAGTGAAAATTTTGTCAAACGCCAAAAAGACTTAGGCGAGCTAAACGGCTTTGTAGAAGAAGCAATCTCTGGAGGAGAAGTTGTTACGCTTTTTAGTAAGGAAAAAGACTTTTTAACTGTTTTTAATGAACGAAATGAACAGCTGAGAAGTTCAGCAACAAAAGCGGAAACATTTTCAGGCTTTTTAGGTCCTGTCACAAACTTTATTAACAACTTAGGCTTAGCACTAGTGATCGGAGCAGGAGCATTTATGGCTGTTCAAGGTAGCGTTACAGTTGGGATGATTGCTTCATTTGTTAACTACTCACGTCAGTTCTCTCGTCCAATCAGTCAAATGGCAAACTTAGTAAACACCATTCTTTCGGCTATTGCCGGCGCAGAGCGCGTGTTTGCGATTATGGATGAGCAGCCGGACGTCACAAACAAGCCAAACGCTCTTTCTGTTACAAAATTTGCAGGAGACGTTGCTTTTGAGAATGTATCATTTGGCTATAACGATGAAAAAATGATTTTAAAAAATGTTACACTGACAGCAAAAAAAGGTGAAATGGTTGCTTTGGTCGGTCCGACAGGTTCTGGTAAAACAACCATCATTAACTTGCTCACACGATTTTATGACATCTCAAACGGAGACATTAAAATTGACGGACGTTCCATCAGTGACTATAACATTCATGATTTACGAAACCGAATCGGCATTGTTCTTCAAGATACCTATTTATTTTCCGGTACGATTGCGGATAACATTCGATTTGGCCGGTTAGATGCCAGCGACGAAGAAGTGAAAAGCGCCGCAAAGATGGCCAATGCTCATTCGTTTATCAAACATTTGCCCCAGCAATACAATACCGTGATTTCAGCTGGCGGAGGAAATTTAAGTGAAGGTCAAAAGCAGCTTTTATCGATTGCTCGAGCCATGCTTTCTGACTGTGATATTTTAATTTTAGACGAAGCTACTTCCAACATTGATACAAAAACAGAAATTGATATTCAACGAGGAATGAGTAATCTATTAAAAGGAAAAACAAGCTTTGTCATTGCCCACCGCCTTAAAACGATTGAAAATGCAGATCAAATCCTTGTCTTAAAAGACGGACAAATTATTGAAGAAGGAAATCATCGCGAGCTGCTAGAGAAACAAGGGTTTTATCACAAGCTCTATACGCAGCAGTTTACGATTTAAAAGCGGCTAAAATAAAAAGTATGTTAGTTTAAGGAAGGTCCGAACGAGTACTCGTTCGGACCTTTTCATTGTGTTGGTAAACGTAGGGTTCATCCAGTTAGTTGCTTCTAGCTGTTGATTGGAGGGCAAGGCGAAGACTCCTGCGGGAACAGCGGAAGGGATGAGACCCCGCAGGAGCGCAAGCAACGAGGAGGCTCAGCGGCCGCCCGCGGAAAGCGAAGCCTTGCATGGAAATCAACAGCGGTGTAATAAATGGTCGATACGAGCTCCTTTATTTCATTTGTTTGTCTTTAGATTGAATTGATGTAGTTATGTCTCAATCTCTTTTTCGTTCTATCATTTATCTATTACAGCTACAATTTTACCTTTTACTCGACGAGTCGCCAGTTCATCTAATGCTGCTGGCACTTCTTCTAGTGAAATGACTTTTTCCACGAGTGCATTTAGCGTATTTTCTTGTAAAAGCAAAAGCATTCTATTTCCCATCTCAGCAAGTTTTTGCTGTTCTTTTACGTTATTAGACTGATGTACACTTCCTAATGCAACTTGATGAAACGATAGTGGGTGCGCAAACGAAATCGCCTCGTTTACATTAGGCGGTCCTGCGATGAATGCAATTTGACCATTAAAAGCAAGAGCCTTTACCGACTCGTCTGCATTGTCTCGTCCAACGGTATCCAAGACTAAATTTACACCGATTCCATCGGTAAGCTCCAGCACTTTTTTCACAAAGTCTTCTTTACGGTAGTCGATTACATAATCAGCACCTAAACTTTTTACAAACTCATAATTGGCAGAAGATGCGGTTGTGAGCACTGTAAGGCCTGCATTTTTGGCAAGCTGAATGGCAAACCCTCCAACCCCTCCAGCACCTGCGTGAATTAAAATCGTTTGCCCTTTTGAAGCGTTCATTTTATGAAACAATGCCTGATATGCTGTATATCCCGCACATGGAATAGCCGCAGCGTCTTCGAATGAAACCCCTTGCGGAATAAGAGAAACTGTGTGGGCTGTTGTCACTCCGTATTGTGCAAACCCGCCTTTTTTTGATAAATCGCTATGATATACAACGCGGTCTCCGACTTTGACAGTTGTGACTTCTTCTCCCACTTCCTCGACAACGCCCGCTGAATCAAGTCCTAATACGTGAGGATATGTCCAACTAGGATTACCGCCGTTTCCAGTTTTATAATCTACAGGGTTCAAAGCAGTAGCTTTAATTTTAACTAAAATTTCACCTTTAGCTGGATGCGGCTTTTGGATATTTCCGACTTTCATCTCACTTACTTTCCCTTTGCCTTCTAGCAGTAAAGCTTTCATCAAGATCTCCCCTTTTACATTTCTTCCTTCAATTAAAAGTTCTTTTTCAGTATAATAAATACATGTTGTTTACAAAAGACGGCACTTTCATGTAACCAGGTACCTTACCGGTAACCTAGGTCTATGGATATTAAATTATTATATCCATATTTCATATCTGTTTATGAATGGAGGATTAACGGTGAAAGCACCCCACTATAATGTACCTGTTGAAGCAACGCTTGAAGTAATCGGCGGGAAATGGAAAGTCGTTATTTTATGCCTATTAAAAGAAGGTGAAAAACGTTTTAGTGAACTTCAGCGAGCTATGCCTGCTATTACCAAAAAAATGCTGTCTCAACAGCTAAAAGAATTAGAAAAAGACGGTGTGGTCAATAGAAAAGTATACAATGAAGTTCCTCCTAAAGTAGAGTACTCACTCAGTGAAGAAGGCGAAACCTTACGAGAAATTTTAAATATGATGTGCGCATGGGGAGATAGAAGAATGGGAAACACCCCAAATTGCAGCTAAGTTCTCCTAGCGGCTCTGTTAAAACAAACGAATAGCTATTGCCAGAAGCTATTCGTTTTTGTTTTATCTATTCTCCTACTCTTTCTTGCGATTCGCCCCTGTGTAAGAACATCTGACAACACTATAGAATTCTTTCGCATTTTCAGCTATGATGATGTCGAACGATGCAGCCAGAATTGTCGAAATAAAACTCAAGAATGATAGGTGATCCAATGATGCAATTAGGTTTAGATTTATCCCAAAAACAACTATTAAAATTGGCCATGACACCTGAATTACGTCAGTCTATCAACATTTTAAATTATTCTACGGCCGATTTAGTTCATTATCTTCATCAGCAAGTCAATGAAAATCCTGTAATTAAACTGTCTGCTGGCGACTCTCAGCAAAAAGATTCATTTGATACTCGAGAACAGCGTTCATATTCAAAAGGTTATACCGATGACGAGTATAATCCGTTTAATTATATATCTGATCAAACTGTGACATTAGAGAGTCATTTATTAGAGCAACTGTCTATGCTAAATCATTTACACACACACCAAAAACACATCGTTCAATTTCTAATTGGAAACTTAAATAAAAACGGCTTTTTAGCAATTGAGCCAAAATTGGCAGCCGAACTGCTGAATGTTTCAATTAACGAAGTCAACGATATGATTCACGTTTTACAAAGCTTTGATCCGATTGGCGTGGGCGCTCAAAATTTTGTCGATTCACTGCTTATTCAAATTAAGGCCAAAAAGTCAAAGCCTCCTCTTTTATACGACGTGGTAAAACACGATATTGAAGATATTGCCAACAAAAAATATCGGAACATTTCAAAAAAATACTCTATTTCGATGCGTGAAGTACAAGAAATTGTTGACTGCTTGCGGACATTAAATCCTCGTCCAGCAGGAGATTTCCATGTCCCGCTTACGAAGTACATCTCTCCTGATGTAACGGTACAAAAAGTTGACGGTCGCTATCATCTTATTCTTCATAGCGAGCTGCTTCCGCCCATCGAAATTAACGGCACCTACCAAAAGCTGGTTCATCGCTCTGCATGCGTAACAACCGATCGATACGTACAGGAAAAAATTCATGAAGCTACTTGGCTAATCAATAGTATTGAGCAGCGTAATGCGACGATTTACAACGTGTCCAAAGCCATTGTGGAACATCAGCAAGATTTTTTTGAAATGGGTATTTCGGGGCTAAAGCCGCTTACCTTAAAAGATATTGCTCAAAAAATAGACTGTCACGAATCAACGGTAAGTCGTGCGACTAACGGAAAGTATATTCAAACGCCACGCGGGCTGTTTGAGTTAAAATACTTTTTCACCAATTCTTTAGAGCGAACTGATGGCGAACAAAGCAATTCTACTGCCTTTATAAAAGAAAAAATCAAAACATTAATTGCCGAAGAAAATAAATTAAAACCTCTTTCAGATCAAAAACTCATGTCTCTTCTTTCCAGCGAAGGAATTCAAATTTCAAGAAGAACAGTAGCTAAATACCGTGAAGAAGCAGGAATTGAAAGTTCTTCTAAGCGGCGACGATTTTAATATTGCTTATTCTAAATTACAGCTTTATCCCTACTAAAAAGAACCCGTTGATTTTACTCAACGGGTTCTTTTTATCGGTTTCCAATAAATAAAAGCCATATGATATTGATACGTATATTCATATGTGCCATTTATTTTCTTTGCATACTGTAAAATAATCTTCTCAGTTTCTAACTTGTCAATATCTTTAGAAAGCACCTTTGTCGAGTTCTTCTTGATGAGATCTTCGTACGTCTCATAGGTTACCGTTTTGGTTATAGGAACCAGCTTACAATCTGCGTAAATACCCAGTTCATATAAAATATTTAGTAAGTCAATATATTCCTTACGGCGCCATTTAATCTCGTACCCAAGCTTTCTATGTAACTCTACGTAGTGAGGCTTTTCTGGACCCGTTGACATGCCTATAACCGCCAAACGATTAGCCGAATCATTCATATTTAAGAGACCATCGACAATATTATGCATACGGTAAAAACAGTTTATTCCTACTACGGCATCGTAGTTATCTGTTAGACGCTCATACTCCCATTTACCTTCTATGAACTTTAGATTAGAGCGGGCATCTGATTGCCTTTGTAAGTAGCGAATAATGCTTGGCGAACAATCCATACACGTAAGTTCTTTTACATAATCAGCAATCGAAAACGTATAATTTCCCCAGCCAGGGCCAATTTCCATAACAGAGTCATTTGGATTCAAAAAAGCAAGGAGTTCTTGTTGAAGCTGTTTTACTACAGGGTCATTTACTGAATTAAAAGACATTTTCTCTAAATACTGCTGCCAAAATTCATCTTCAGCTCGGTCGTTTATCATCCGTTCCGATATTGAACCGTCCCATTCTTTCAGTCCTTCTTGCCACTTTTTTACACGATCACTTTCATATACCGAAAATTTTGTAAGCTGCATGCCTTCACGTTCCCCTCTTTTATACGTAAACCTATACTATCATAAAGAAAAAGAGAGTTCCTTTTTAAACTGGAACTCTCTTTTTATATTAGTTAAATTATGCTGCTGCCTCTTCCTCTGTGTGATGCTTCTCTTTTCTGGCATTGATATAAAACATTATCAATGAAAGAGTGATGAAGATTGCTGCAAAGATTCCAAGTACGCCAGCCTGATGCCATACATAGCCGAAATCATCACCAATTGAAATGATTTCACGGAAACCGCGAATTGCATAGGTCATAGGCAAGTACGGATTAATTGCCTGGAAGAATTCCGGCACAAGTGCTTTAGGGAATGTACCTGCACTGCCGCCAATTTGAAGCAACAGAATAATGAAGGCTAAATACTGCCCTACTTTTCCTAACCCTGTTGTTAAGAACAAGATAAGTGTAAAGAACGTCACACCTGTAATCATGGTAAAGATATAGAAGTGCCAAATGCTTGTTACGTTTAAATGCAAGCCCCATAGAAGAGCTGTAACAGCAATCGCTGCCTGCAGCATACCTACAATAGTGATGACACTAAACTTACTTAGGAACCACGAAATGCCTGATGTCGGTCGAATTGATGGCTCTTTCATTGGATATACCGCTGAAAACATTAACGTTCCCGCAAACAAGCCAATACATAAGATGTATGGAGCTAATCCGACACCGTACTTATCTACGTTGTTTTGTTTATCTGATTTTAAATCCGTCGGATTTGAAAACATGCTATATGTTTTATCATCCGCTTTAACATCTTTTGCATCTTTTGCACCATCTGCTAAAGATGAATGAAGTTCGCTTGTTCCATCTGATAATTTAGATGAACCATCATATAGTCTGGACGAACCGTTTGTTAACTCTTTAGAACCATTTGCTAATTTGGTTGCCCCGTTTTCTAGCTGTGTTAAACCATTTGCTAGCGCTGCGCTTCCTTGTTCAGACTTCTTAAGTCCATCCACAATTTGCTGCTGCCCGTCAGCAAGCTTTCCAGCTCCTGTATGAGCGTCAGCAATACCGCTGTTTAGCTCTGCAAATTTGCTGTTGAACTGCTTTTCTCCGTCTGCTAGTTTAACAGCACCGTTATATACTTTCGTTTGTCCATCGTACAGCTGACTTTGTCCATCAGCAATTTTATTAATAGCGCTTTGAATATCTTCTCCGCCTTTAGAAAGCTTTTGAAGCGCTGCTGATAATTCTTGCACTTTATCTACTTTTGCTTTTAGCTGCTCTGCTTTTTGCTGCTGTTCATCCATAAACTGCTGAGACGTGAGTTTTTTAATTCCTGCAATCAGCGTTTGTTTTTGCTCATCAGGAATGGACTCATTGCTGTTAATGCTGTCAATGAGAGCTTGCTGCTGCTGTTCAAACTCTGCTTTTTTTGAATCGACCTGCTGTTTAATCTGTGTAATTTCCTGTTCCGCTTGATTAATTTGCTGCGTAACGCTGCTCACTTCAGCGTCCACTTGATTTAAGCCGCTTGTGAACTGCGGAAGCTTTCCTTGAAGTGTCTGAGTTCCATCATTAAGCTGTTTGGTTGCACTTTGTAACTTTGACAATCCATCTCGAACACCAACAGCTCCAGTTTCTAATTGACTAGAAGCGCTATATAATTGACTGCTTCCACTCTCTAGCTTCCCTAAACCGCTGTTTAGGCTGCCTAAGTTTTCATTAATTGTGTCCGCACCGTTTAAGAGCTTAGCTGCACCTGCATTTAAATCTGTTGCTCCTTTTCTTGCATCCGTTAACCCACTTGCCAATTTAGCTGTACCGTCTTCGAATGTAACCGTGCTGTCTGCTAATTTTTTCATGTTATCTCGCAGCGTTTTCGAGCCATTTTCTAGCTCTCCTGCACCGTCACTTGCTTTTTGAAGACCGTCCGCTACTTGTTTAAAGCTGTCAAATACCGTTTCAGCATACTGCTTTGTGACTGCTTCTTTAATTTGATCATTGATTTTAGCCACTGCATTTGAGCTAATTTGAGCGCCTGAATAGTTCTTTCCGGCATTTGTATGGTAGATAAATTTCATTTTTTTAGGATCTTTATCCATTAATGTTGTTGCATTTTTGGAGAAATTTTTTGGAATTTCTAAAACTAAATAGTAGTCCTCATTTTTTAAGCCTTCTAACGCTTTTTCTTTGTTCGTAAATTCCCAGTCAAATTTATCGTTTTTCTTTAAATCATCAACAAAATCACGACCGACATTCAATTTCTTTCCATCTAATGTAGCACCTTTATCTTCATTTACCACTGCAACTGGAATTTGATCTGTTTTTCCATATGGATCCCAGTAAGCAGATAAAAAGATGACATTATAAAGTAATGGAACAAATAACAATCCGCAAATCACAACAATAGTCATTGGTTTGGAAAAGATTTTTTTCCATTCTCCTTTAATCATATTCATGTTTTTTAGCCTCCAATAATCCTTACTTCCGTCTGACCATTTGACCGAAAAACATTTTCGGTCATTAAGTTCTGATTAATGTTACCATATTCACAAGAATAAGGTCAATCGTTATTCTGTAATTAAAAGCTGATTTTAGCAGAAAGTTTAAAATCAGCTTTTTAAGATAACGTTCACACTAAATATCAAGCTTAAATCATGAGCTTCATTCGCATCGTTCTTAATAAATGCCCGTCAAATTCATCATCAAATTCATCCACAAGCTGGAAACCTTTTGATTGATAGAATGCACGGCCTATTCCGTTTTCCCTTTCTACGTTAATGTAAACAATTTTTAATTCCTTCGAGCGCTTCATTCCTTTTTCTAACAATTGCGAACCGATTCCTTTTCCTTGATAAGCAGGCAGTATATAGATAGATCCTAGTTCTATTTCCCCTCTGTTTTGTAGTCGGAAAAAGTTAGCGTACCCTACGATTTTCTCATCAATAGTTGCTACATAAATGAACGAGTTGCGCAAGCGCCACAGCATCCTTTTATTGGAGTATGCTTCTGAAAGAAACCGATTCTGAACGCTCCTAGGAATAATTCCTTCATATGTATCGTACCAGCTCATCTTTGCGACGTATTGAACAGACGTAATATCTTCTTTTCTCATTTTGCGAATGATTACCTCCACTCACATCCCTCCTGACAATTTGCTGCTAAAATCGTACATAATTTCACCTGAAAAATATAGTTATAAATATATATTTTTAATTGTAACGCTCTAGAAGCATTGATTGATTTTAGAACCTTATGTATAATCGAGATAGATACAAATTGAAAATGATTATCATTAACAGGAGTGCTGAATGATGAATTTAACTACCGTGAGTATTGGCGACAAAGTAAAAGTTAAAAACATTGAATTTTTAGACAGATCATTAGAACGCCGCCTTCTTTCTTTTGGAGTAAAAAAAGGCTGTGAACTATGCATGAAGCAAAAAACCATCTTAGGAGGACCTTGTATTATTGAATGTCAAGGTCAAATGATTAGCATCCGAAAACGCGATGCAGCTAAAATTGAGGTTGAGACAGCATGAGTACAATTGCACTTTTAGGAAATCCAAACACAGGAAAAACTTCTTTATTCAATATATTAACAGATTCCTATGAATACGTTGGAAACTGGAGCGGTGTAACCGTTGAAAAGAAAGTTGGCTCTATTAAAAAGCAAAACAGCCAGCTGGTTGATTTGCCGGGTGTGTATGATTTTACTCCGCTTTCTTCAGATGAAGCAGTGGTAACTAACTTTTTGTTAACCGGAGAATTTAACAGTATGCTGAATATTATAGACGCTTCTCAGTTTGAAAGAAGCATGCACCTCACTATTCAAGCATTGGAATATGGAAAGCCATTAGTAATCGGCTTAAATATGATTGATGTAGCGGAAAAACGTGGATTAACTTTTCATTTGGAAAAGCTTAGCAAATCATTACATATTCCGGTTTCTGCAATTATTGCCCGCAATGGAAAAGGAATTAATGAGCTTCTCTCCACTTTGAAGCAAGATTTAAAAGCCCCTTCATTTCAATTAAATTACGGGGAAACCGCTGAACAAGCAATTCATATGATTCAAACAAAAGCGGATGTAAGCAGATGGATTGCCATTCAATTTTTAGCGGAAAATAGCGTAATCGAATCAACGTTAAAAGAAAAAACGAGTTACTCAGAGCTGCTTGAGCTTCGAAAAGCGGCTGTACAAAAATTAACCAAGCCGCTTAGCGAGCATTTCTTCGACGTGCGTACAGCATTTATCGAGCACATTTCCAGCGAGTGTATCATAAAGGGCAGCGGAACACCTCTAACCTTCACAGATCGAATCGATCGAATTGTGACGCATAAGTGGCTTGGTCTCCCTATTTTTCTTGGCTTAATGTATTTGATTTTTAATATTACGTTTACTTGGATTGGCGTTCCTCTTTCTGATAAACTGGACGGTTTTTTTGGCGGAACGCTTAGTAAAGGTGCTGATTCTCTTCTAAATGCAGCTGGTGCTGCTCCATTTATTCATGATTTAATTGTGGACGGCATCATCGCAGGCGTAGGCGGCGTATTAGTATTTGTACCACAAATCTTTGTCCTGTTCTTTTTCATTTCACTGCTTGAAGATTCAGGATACATGGCTCGAATTGCTGTAGTAATGGATCGTATCATGGAATTTTTCGGTTTGAACGGAAAAGCATTTATTCCGATGATTATTAGCTTTGGATGTAACGTACCGGGGATCATGGCCGCACGTACAATTGAACAGCGAAAAGAGCGTCTTATGACCATTTTAGTAAATCCATTTATGAGCTGCTCAGCACGCCTTCCTGTATACGCTTTGTTTGTAGGTGCGTTTTTTGTGCAAAACGGAGCAGCTGTGGTGTTTTCTATGTACTTGCTTGGCATTATTTTAGCACTTGTTGTAACGAAAATTTTATCAGTAACGCTTCTTAAAGACGAACAATCAACTTTTATTGTTGAACTTCCTCCTTACCGCGTACCTCAAGCTAAGACTCTTTGGAGAAGCACGTGGGAAAAAGGCCGAAATTTCGTCCGAAAAGCAGGTACGGTTATTTTAGCTGGCTCTGTATTTATCTGGCTATCATCTTACGCTGGCCCTGGCGGTTTTGGAGTAGATATGGAAAATAGCTTTATGGCTATTATTGGAGGTGCTATCGCTCCGCTATTTATCCCTTTAGGTTTTGCGACATGGCAAGCTGTAGCATCACTGATTACAGGCTTCCTAGCAAAAGAAGTGGTTGTTTCGACTATGAGCATCATTTATAAAGTACAAGAAGGACAGCTTGGCGACACAATGAAGACATTCTTTACACCGCTAACAGCCTGTACGTTTATGGTGTTTGTTCTTCTTTATGTTCCGTGTCTAGCAACCGTCGCTGTTATTCGACGAGAAACCGGCTCATTGAAATGGACAGCATTTGCTGTGGCCTACCCTTTGATTGTCGCTTATCTCGTAGCTTTGCTTGTACACACTATTGGAAAAGTACTTGGTTTTTCTTAAAAGGAGTGAATAACATTGATTATTAACATTTTAATTGGGGTTTTAATATTTGGATATGCCCTTTATCATATGACAAAATTCTTCCGCAAGAGTACTCAGGGAAAATGTGCAAGCTGCGCACAGCAATCTTCTTGTGCAACGGATGATTGCGGTATTGACTGGGATAAAACGATTCAAGAGGCTCAAAATCAATCATCTTAATACATTAAAAAAGCATCCTAATAGATGGGATGCTTTTTTAATGTTACGCAACTAGTTTTAAAATGAGATGAGAAAGGACTTCCTTTTCCTCTTCACTGCTGACTTTCCATAATTCATGAAGGACTTTTTCTTCTCGGTTTCGAGGCTCCTCATTTTTGGCTAAATAGCTAGCCACTTTTTTTGTAGCAGCTGCTAATTGTTCCTCATTTAACCCGAGTTTTTTACCGACATGGACTTTTTGAGTTAAATAATCAGTAAACGTATCAAAATTCTGCAAAATTGCTTCTTTTTTCTCCGTCCCTAAATTATCTACCGTTTCTTCAATTTTATTCATGTCTTTTGTAGTTCCTTCATTCATTTGACTCACAGTTAACATCTCCTTCTTAGTGAATAGACTGGTATGTTCTTTCACGCTCAGCTTCTGGCTTTTCGTCCGGCGTCATCTTTTCCTTACTTATTTCAGAAGTTGCATCTTTCACTTTTTCACCAATTTGCTGTAAATCACTTTTAGCATCTTCTACCGTCGATTTTGCATCATGCGTAACGCTTTTCACATCTTCTGCTTGCTTAAAGAAATCTTCATTTACACGCTCGTACAAATGTTTGGCATCATTAATTGCATCTTTTAAGAGATTCGATGCGTTTTTCATTTGTTGCACCATTTTTTCTTTTGTTTCTTGAGGGTTCTCTTTTACTTGATTAATCATGTTTGCAGAAGAGTCCTTTAATGTAACGGCTCTTCTTTTAACAGATGAGCGAGTTTTATTATCAAGTAATGTTATACATCCACCCACAACTGCCCCGACAACAACACCTTTTACTAGCTTGCTGCTGCAGCTTTTTCCCGTGCTAACAGCAGTGCTATTAGCTGTCTGTGGATTGTTATTGATTCCTACGTCGTTGTTAATGCCTGCGCTGTTGCTTAAAGCAGGGTTTTGTAATTCAGATCGGCTTCTTTCCATTTTTACTGCCTCCTTTAGCATTGTTATTGAGTGATTTCCCATCTTTTTTTATATTTAAACAATTAAACACAAAAAACATGACTAAAGGCCACCTTTTTGCTCCCACTAGTCAAGAATAACTATGTATTAAAAAAGCTCCCTTTTTTAACGGAAAAGCGCAAGCCGGATTTTTGTAAAAGGATTGTCAGCACCGGTATAATAAGAAGTACTTTAAAATAAATTTTATACTATTGGTTATAGGGGTGAAGCAATTGAGCCAGCTTAATAAGGAATTTAACTGTGAAAAAGAATTAACGCTTGCTATTATCGGTGGAAAATGGAAGATGCTGATACTATGGCATTTAGGACGTGAAGGAACAAAACGGTTCGGGGAACTAAAATCGCTTATCCCTGATATTACGCCGCGCATGCTGGTTAATCAGCTGCGGGAACTGGAAGAAGATCTAATTGTTAACCGTAAAGTTTATCCTGTCGTACCACCTAAAGTCGAATACTCACTTACAAAAGAAGGAGAAAGTTTAATGCCCATTTTGACAGCCATGTACGATTGGGGTAAAAATTACCGTGATACAGTGCTGATCAATCAAGAACAAAAGGCGGAAACGTTGATTAAATGATGGAAACTACTCCTTCTATTCCATAGTTTTTATTTTTTTATGCGGATGATGTTACTCAACATCATCCGCATTTTTAATGAAGATTAAGCGGTTACAAGACTGATATGTCCATTAGTATACTTCTGTATACTATCATTCCCCACACTATTTGTGGGAAAAGTGCGTACTTTTAAGAACCTCAAACTGCGGGTACAATAACTACACCAGCTGCTTTATATGTAAAAAAGCACAAAAGGTATTTATACATTTCTGTAAGGAGTGGAGTAGAATGGAATTACAATTAGCATTAGATCTTGTTAATATCTCTCAAGCAAAAGAGGTAGTAAAAGAAGTTGAAGAACATATTGATATCGTGGAAATCGGTACGCCCGTTGTAATCAATGAAGGGCTTCGCGCCGTTAAAGAAATTAAAGAAGCATTTCCTAATTTAAAAGTATTAGCTGACCTAAAAATTATGGATGCAGCTGGCTATGAAGTACAGCAAGCTTCTCAAGCTGGAGCAGACATCATTACCATCTTAGGTGTTGCTGAAGATATGTCAATTAAAGGTGCAGTTGAAGAAGCCAAAAAACAAGGTAAAAAAATTCTAGTCGATATGATTGGGGTAAAAGATATTAAAGGACGCGCAAAAGAGCTAGACGAATTTGGCGTTGACTATATCTGTGTACACACAGGATACGACCTTCAAGCTGTTGGCCAAAACTCTTTTGAAGATTTAGTAACAATCAAAAGCGTTGTAAAAAATGCAAAAACAGCCGTTGCTGGCGGAATTAAATTAGAATCTTTACCTGAAGTAGTAAAAGCACAGCCTGATCTTGTTATCGTTGGCGGAGGCATCACGAGCCAAGACGATAAAAAATCAGTTGCTTCTCAAATGAAAGAGCTTATTACAAATTAAGGAGCTTTCTATGCAGACGAGCGAACATTTAAAAACAGTTATGAATGAGCTTTTACAAACAACAGCTCTAATCGCTGACGATGAAGCTGAGCAGCTTGTAAATGGCATCATCTCATCTAAAAAAGTGTTTGTCACTGGAGCAGGCCGTTCAGGTCTTATGGGCAAGTCGTTTGCTATGCGTATGATGCATATGGGCATTGATGCTTATGTCATTGGAGAAACCGTAACGTCCACTTTCACGCAGGATGATTTATTAATCATCGGATCAGGTTCTGGCGAGACGAAGAGCTTGATTCCTATCGCTCAAAAAGCAAAAGAACTTGGAGGAAAAGTTGGAGTAGTCACAATTTCTCCCGACTCCACGCTTGGCAAGCTGGCTGACTTTATCGTGAAGCTGCCTGGTGCTCCTAAGGATCAAGAACAAAGCAGTTATCAAACAGTGCAGCCTATGGCATCATTGTTTGAACAAACGCTTCTTCTCTTCTACGATGCGCTGATTCTTCGCTTCATGGAGAAGAAAGAACTTGATACCCATACAATGTACGGAAAGCATGCAAATTTAGAATAAAAAAAGGTCTTGCTCTAGGCAAGACCTTTTTTGTTTTGAAACTTTCTATTTCACCAAATATTTATTTATCGCATAACTAAATGTACTTTATCGTTAACTTTTTTTAAAAATTCTATTCGAATTTTGTTGCATCTCCATAAAACGGCTGTTCTGCAACTTTAATCGAGTCTGTTGGGCAACCTTCGTACGCTTCCATCATCTCATCTTGCTGATGTTCAGGAACCTCTTTTGTTCCTTCATTGTTATCTAACACTGCATAAGCAAGACCTTCTGAATCATAATCATAAAGATCTGGTGCGCTCCCTCCACATGCTCCGCAAGCAATACATGTTTCCTTATCTACTATCGTAAAAATCATAAAAAAACCTCCTTTACCTTTTCGCTTTCTCGTTCAGAAAGTTACGTTCAGTATAAGAAGGTTTTTTTAAATTTGTCTTAAATTATTTACTTGGATTCTCCGATATTCTCAAACATTTCATCTACATTTGGCTTTTTCTTAAGTAATCCTGACTCTTTTAACCAGTCCACATTTGACTGCCATGATTCTTTCGTTTGACTGCCAAATCCTTGTTCAGACTTCATTTTCGGAAGTAAAATATTTAAACTTTTTGTTTCCACGTCTTTTTCAAGAGGGAAGTTTGATTTATCTTGGTTATCTAATAGAATTTGAAGTGATTCTTTTGGATGTTTCTCTGTATACTCATACCCTTTTGTCGCGGCACGCCAAAACGCTTTAATCGTATCAGAATCTTTTGCCCACGTTTGATCCCCAGTAACTGCCACTAGCTCGTAATAAGATGGCACGCCGTAATCTGAAGGATCAATATCAACCGTTTTATATCCTTTTTTATGAAGTAATGGTACTTCATGATTAATATATGCCCCTATTACGGCATCTACTTTTTTACTAATCAGCGATGAATTTAACTCAAATCCTACGTCTACTAGTTTTACTTTATTCGGATCTCCTCCATCGCTTTTCACCATTTTCTTTAGAACAGATTCACTTAATGGTGTTCCGCTGTAGCCTACTACTTTTCCTTCTAAATCTTTAGGACGCTTAATACCGCTATCTTTCAATGCCACAACTCGGTTTAGCGGAGATCTTACAATCGCTCCTACCGACTTTACCGGCACATCTTCGTTTGCTCGTGCCATTGCTACATCAGGCTGATAATAAAGGCCGAGCGTAACTTTCCCCGCAGCTGCTAAATTAAGCGAGTCTGTTGGATTAGCAGGAAACTGTACTTTTACATTCAGCCCTTCTTTTTTGAAATATCCTTTTTCTTGTGCAGCGTAAATGAAGCTGTGCACTGCATTTGGATACCAATCAAGCATAATTGTAACGTCTTTTAATTTTTTACTGTCACCAGCTTTATTTTCCTTGTTCTGACCACAAGCAGCGAGCATCAAAACAAGCATCAGGCTTAAGCCAATTACAAACCATTTTTTCATTCTGTTTTCCTCCACTTTAATGAACGTTTTTCAAAACCTGCTACAATAATAAAGAATAAAATACCAAGCGCAGATAAAATTACAATTGGTGCAAATACACCAGCTGCATCAAACTGTGTCATCATGCGACGACTGAAATATCCTAAGCCTGCTTGTGCACCTAACCATTCGCCAATGGCAGCACCTATTATACTAAAGGTAACCGCTACTTTGAGCCCTGAATAAAAATGAGGCAGTGCAGAAGGAATGTTCAACTTAAAGAAAATATCTTTTTTTGTTGCTCCCATCGTTAACATGAGTTCTTTTAACTCTTTGTTTGTGGAACGAAGCCCGTCAAACGTGCTAACGGTAATGGGAAAAAACGTAATTAATACGGTCACAATCACTTTGCTCCAAATGGAGTAGCCAAACCAGAGAACAAATACAGGAGCAATGGCAATGGTCGGGATCATTTGTGACGCAATAATAAGCGGATAGAAAGCACGCTCAATAAGCGGGCTCCAATTCATCCACACGGCCAGCAGAACCCCTAGCACAACGGATATAACCAGCCCAATTACGACAATAGATAACGTAGCTGGTAAATGCTTAAACAATAAATCCATTCGCAAATCCCAAAGCTTCGTTAAAATACCGGTGGGCGTTGGTAAAATAAACGGATAGTTTACAATGCGTGCTCCAATTTCCCAAGCAGCCAGTAAAATGACTACTAATATCACTGAAGCTCCGTACTTTTTCATGTGTTCACCTTCGATCTAAGCTGTTCAATTAAGTAATCTTTTACGTCAAGCACACGCTGTTGATTCAAATCTTTTTGCGTTCGAGGTCTGCTAAGCGGCACCTGAATCTCTTCAAGATGACTTACCGGCTTGTCTGAAAAGATAAAAATACGATCTGATAAAAAAAGCGCTTCGTTTACGTCATGAGTGATAAATAAGATGGTGTGCTTACGCTTTTGCCATTGTTCAAGCAGCCATTCTTGCATCGACAAACGCGTAATGGCATCAAGCGCACTAAAAGGCTCATCTAAAAGCAGCACGTTAGAACCGCTTAATACCGTTCGCAGAAAAGAAACACGCTGCTTCATCCCTCCAGATAAATCACTTGGAAAACGATTTTCATACCCTTTTAAACCAAACTCTTCGAGCAGCTGAGATACTTGCCTATGAGCACTTGCTTTTGACACATTGTGAAGCTCAAGCGGCAGCGCTGCATTGTCTAAAATCGTGCGCCACGGAAGAAGCAAATCTTGCTGCGGCATGTAGCCTACTTTTCCAAGCCGTTTTTCATAAGACTGTCCGTTAATCACGATATCGCCTTCACTCTGCTGTTCAAGACCTGTAATGAGACGAAACAACGTACTTTTCCCAGAACCGCTCGCTCCAACGATACTGACAAACTCGCCTTCTTTCACATCTAAGTTTAATGATGTTAAAATCGGTTGATCACCGTTTTTGTACGTAAAACTGACGTTTTGAAAAGATAACACAGACTTATTCATGAATTGGCCACATCGCTTCGTTATAAGCCATATCCCAGAACATATATTCAAAACGCGTTGTATTTAAGAAAATTTCTTCGAGCTTTTCTAATTCCGCTTCTGATTTGTCTTCAGTAAGTGAGTCGAATAAATTAATACACCATGTCGCTAGTTCTCCAAATTCTTCTGAGCTGTACATTTCAATCCACTCACGATAAAATTCATTGTTAGCTCCAGGCTTTTCACTGAGTTCTTTTCCTATTTCCCAGTAGCTCCACATACAAGGCAAAAGAGCCGCCACTAATTCAGCTAATGTTCCGCTTTGACCAACGTGCAGCATATAGTGTGTGTATGCAAGCGTTGTAGGAGATGGCTGCGCTTTTTCTAATTCTTTTTCGCTGATTTCAATTTTCTTGGCATACTCACGGTGCAGGCTCATTTCTTCGTTTAATGTAGAATCCAAAAGTGCAGCAAATTTCCCCATCGTTTGAAGATCGGTAGCTTTCATGGCTCCAATCGCAAATAATTTGGCATAATCAATTAGGTAAAGGTAATCTTGAATCATGTAAAAGCGAAACTTCTCCTTTTCAAGCGTTCCGTCTCCCATTCCCTGTACAAAGGGATGATTATGATTTTGACGCCAAATAGGCTGCAGCTTTTCGTATAATCGCTCACTAAATTTCATGATGATCACTCCTTATGCGTATGCAGCCACGTATAAATGAACTGCACCATCACTTTTGTATATTGAATAAGCTGATTCATATCTAATTGTTCATTCACAGCATGTGCATTTGCTAAATTCCCCGGACCGTAAATAGCCGCCGGAATCCCCGCATCAGCTAGCCAACCGCCATCTGTTACGCTAGTTGACACATCGATTGGAGGCTTTTTCCCTTCAATTTGTTCATGAGTATTTGCAAGCAGCTGTACTCCAGCATGATTTTCATCAATTTCTAATGACGGGAAGATTTCTCCTCTGTCTTCAATCATTGATGTGCCTCCCCATTCAAAGGTTGGCAGGTTATCTTTTAACCATGGATCTGCTTTTGCAATAGCTAAAATGTATTCTTCCACTTCTTTTGATACTTGGTCGTATGATTCATTGGGATAATAGTGAACGGTGATCCACAGCCTGCATTCATCTGCAATAAACGCAGCATGCCTTCCCCCTTCGATTACTGCTGGATTAATCGTATTTGTTCCCGGCAAAAATCCTGGATAGCTTTTTGTAACAGCCCAGTGGCGCTCCAATTCTTGCAGCCCTCCGATCACTTTTGCCATCTTTTCAATAGCACTCGCAGCTAACAGCCCTCCTCCAGCATGAATCATACTTCGGCGTGTACCGTCATGGTAGGTTTTACTGCTTTTTATCGTAATCCATCCCGTGATCACTCCGCCTTGACCTTGAATATGTAAATCACTCGTATCAGCAACAAGCGCAAAGTCAGCTGTATATCCTTTCTGACAGCATTGCAGCGTACCTGCCTCTCCCACTTCTTCTCCTACAACGGATTCAAAAATCAAGTCTCCCGGCAGTTCGATTCCTGCTTCTGTTAGAAGCTGAACTGCAAATAATGCTCCTGCCAAGCCGCCTTTCATATCAGCAACTCCGCGTCCGATTATCATGTTGTCTTTTACCACAGCTTCAAACGGATTTGTCTCCCACTTTTCATTTTCTTGTACCTCAGCTACATCCATATGCCCGTTAATAATTAAGCTTTGATAGTCAGCTGATTTTTTCCCTTTTAACGTGCCCACTACAATAGGATCGTTGCAATATAAATCCCACATATCGATGGAAAAACCGCATTTTTTAAGGAAATCCGCTACGTAGCGCTGCGCTTCATGAGAATTCCGTGCAGGAGGCGCCGGCGTTTTATATGAAACAAGCGTTTTTAATAACTGGACTAGCTCCCCTTTGCGCTCCTCTACCTGTTTGACAAGCAAATCAATTGTTTCTTCCATGTATGACACCTTCCTTTACGCATAAAAAAACACTTCTTTCGCAGGAAAGAAGTGTTTTTGTTTATATACAAAAAATTATTATAACGAGTTCGTAAGGAAATACCATACAAAACATCCATTACAATACCTCTTTCCTACGCTAGTATTACCTAGTTCAGGTTATAAGGGTTAAGACTTCTCGTCTCTCTCAGCTTAGAAAGCACCCCTAGTGGCGTTGTATCTCTATAAAATTAAACGATTATCATATGTTTACCTGTAATAGTTTTATCATAGTAAAGCGTTTTATTCAATAGAAAGGTTCATTATTCAGCAATGAAAATAGTTTCCTTTTTAGGAAAACAAAAAGCACACACCTTTTCAAGCAGTGTGTGCTCTTTACTTTTATAAGCTTACTAGTTAGCTATCGGCTTCTTTAAAAATACATCGTTTTTCCATTCAGACAGGAAGAAGCGCAAGTTTTTGCCCCGGTCTCACTAACGAAAGCAGCTCATGATCTTCTTCTATCACATACCCAATCACATTCACATTAGCATTTGCAGGCAAATTTGTTTTAGCTATTTGAACCTCTCCTCTGTAACGTCCGTAGCCATCATTGTCCATTGTAATTGCTCCCATTCTGCGTTCTACTGTATGAAATGGCGGCACTGGTTTTACAGATCGAGTATCAACTAAACGCAGAACGTCTCTTGATACATCCGGACGCACGCTGTACGTTCCCTCTATATGAGGTGAACGAATGCGCAGCGGAATAATGCGGCTTTCTTGATATTGAACCAAACGCTTTAATAAACTTGAACCGGCGCATGGATCTCCAATATAAACCTCTGCTACTCCGCATCCGTATAAATCTACTGCAGAAGTAAAAGGACATCTATTACGGTCTTTTTCTCTAGTAGGAAGACCTTGATAAACAGGGCCTCTTTTTTCGTCTTTTCCAGGAATATAAGCGCAGACTGGAATACGAAGTTCATTAAATAAATCTGTCTGCTGTTGAAAAAACGTTTCTTCAAGCCCTGTTTCAGGCCGCGGATAAAAATTATGCCATGCAAGCAGCTGATGATGATGAAGACCTGCAGATAAGAGTGCTTCAATTTCTTGTTTGGATAACGTACTTGCATTAACAGCAATATAAAATTCATTCGCAAGCGAAAGAGTTTCTTCTGCGCTAAAGCCATCGTCTAGTCTAATACCAGATACGCCAAGTGAAGATAGCGACATAAGGCTTTCAATACCTAAATGAACTGGCGTATGCTTAGATACGTCTGCATACACGCTTATTCCACAATCTCTAGCCACATGAAGCAATTCTTTTGCCCGTTCAGCCAAATCTCCTTTTTCTTCTGGAATGTGAAGCGAAGTGAATGCACGTGTGACGCCGCACTCACTCGCTTCTATTAATTTTTTGGGGGCATCACTATCATTTAAATAAAACGAAATGCCAATCATCCAAACTCCCTCGCCATTTCATCGTTAAATCCAAAGAAATAGGTACAAATAAAGCCTGCTGCGTAAGCAATAACTAATCCAAGTAAATAAAGAAGAATTTGATGCGCATGAACTAAAAACGTAAGCGGTAAACCTGATACTCCCACTGCTACAGTTGCAATATGGAAGTGCGCCTGAAACGCTCCGCCGATTCCAGCTCCAAGACAAGCGGTTAAGAATGGCCGCCCTAAAGGAAGTGTGACTCCAAAAATAAGCGGCTCTCCGATTCCGAGCAGTCCTGAAGGAAGTGCGCCTCCAATTGCTCGCTTTAAACGTTTTTTCTTTGTTTTGATATAAATAGCAAAAGCTGCACCGACCTGACCGGCTCCGCCCATTGCTAGGATAGGAAGAAGCGGATCATCTCCAACTGAATTGATAAGCTCTAAATGAACAGGAGTAAGACCTTGATGCAGTCCTGTAATGACGAGCGGCAAGAATGTTGCTCCTAACACAAAGCCTGCTACAACTCCTCCAATCTCTAAAACTCCTAAAAGACCTTTTGTGATTCCGTCTGAAATCAAGCCGCCGATTGGCATGAATACTACATACGTAATAATGCCTGTAATTAATACCGTAACGGTTGGTGTAATAATAATATCCAGTGACTGAGGGACAAATTTGCGTACTCGTTTTTCTAACATGGCCATAAAGATTGCTGCAAGCAAGACTCCTATTAAGCCACCCCGTCCCGGCAAAAGTGCTTCACCGAAAAGTTTAATATCAGCTACGGCAGGATTAATGACTAAAATACCCGCTAAGCCCCCTAGAGCCGGTGAACCACCAAATTCTTTTGCGGCATTAATACCTACTAAAATACCAAGATAAGCAAATAAGCCGCTTCCGATAACCGTTAATAGAATAGCAATCTGTGAATCTGCAGGAAGCCACTTCGCTTGAACTGCTGCTTTTGTCACTCCGGTGATAAGTCCAGATGCTACAAGAGCAGGTATTAACGGAATAAAAATACTTGCAATTCGGCGAAGCAAAAGCTTAAACGGAGTTGCATTTTTTTCTTTCAGCTCTGATTTCCGCTGAGCCGCACGATTTTCTAAATTAATACCGCCGGATTCATCAATTAACTTTCCGAATTCCTCTGTTACTTTGTTTACTTTTCCAGGACCAATAATAATTTGAAGCGTTTCTTCTTCCACTAATCCGAGCACGCCTTCAAGTTTTCGTATATCCGTCTTTTTTACAATTGAATCATCTTTTACCGTCACACGCAGCCGCGTCATACAATGCGTATACGCTTCAATATTGGATGCTCCCCCAAGCATCTCCAAAGCAGCCTTTGCTAATTGATGATTATCTAAAGACATGTTAATCCCCCTTTGTATTTTCCTCTTAGATGGATACGGTACTGAGGAAACAGACCACAAAATCCCCTTTTTGTAATCGCTTTCTTTTTTTATTTCTTACCTTTCAAAAACTGAATGGCATCTCTTGTTTTGTCAATATACTCAATCGTTTGGTCATACTGCTGCGCTGCAATACTTAAAAATAACACATCAATCACGTAAAGCTGGGCTAAACGAGACGATGTAGCTGCGCTTCGAAACGGCGCTTCTTGAGAATAAGACGTATACAAACAAATATCAGCTAAAGACGAAACGGTGGACTGTCCGTACTTGGTTAAGCTAATCGTCTTTACTCCGCGGTTTTTAGCTAAAGATAAGACGTTGCTTACTTCAGGAGTCTCCCCTGAAAAAGAAATACCCACAACTACATCGTCTTTACTTGCATTTGCGATGAGTGTAGCTGCTAAATGGCTATCTGCAAAAGCCGTGGCATTTTTATTAATTCGAAGAAATTTTTGCTGCGCATCTATAGCAATAATATGTGAAGCACCGATTCCAAAAAAATGAATGTTTTTGGCTTCAATCAGCGCCAAAACAGCCCGCTCTGCTTCTTTATAATTCACAAGCTCGGCCGTATCACTTAGACTTTGAATGCTGTTGCTTGCCGTTTTTTTGACAATAGATTGAATCGTTTCATTTGTTTCAATATCGCGGTATCCTTGCTCCGTATCTCTGGCTAAATCACCGGCTACTCTTACCTTTAATTCTTGAAACCCGCTAACCCCGATAGATTTGCACAAACGAATAACAGCAGCACTGCTCGCATTCGCTAGTCTACCTAATTCTCCAGCCGTACTGTTTACCACAGTATGCGGGTTGTTTAAAATATATTCAGCAATTTTCCTCTCCGAATCAGGAAGCTTAGCCACCGTGTTTTTAATCATTGTTAATCCGCCTGTTGACATCGTTTCTCTCCTTTATATACGTAATGTTCAATCGCTTTTCTCACATAACCGTCCGCATTATTCAGTAACATCTTCGCGGTGTCATAATTTTCATTTGTTTTGATCATAACCACTGCTGTTTTTACCTCATTATTTGCTTCTTCAAGCGTTTGACTTGCTTGCTCATAAGAAACACCTGTAATTTTACAAATAATACCTATTGCTCGTTCTTTAAGCTTTTCATTACTCACATGAACATCTATCATTAAGTTTTCATACGCTTTTCCTACTTTGATCATAGCCGCTGTAGAAATCATGTTGAGAATCATTTTATGAGCGCTTGCTGCTTTTAACCTTGTGGAACCTGTTAGCACTTCCGGCCCTACTACCACCTCAATACTATGGTCCGCTTCTTTTCCAATAAGAGAATTACCATTGCAAGACAGCGCCACCGTTTTAGCTTTTACAGATTTTGCATATCTTAATGCACCAATCACATAAGGAGTGCGTCCGCTTGCAGCACTTCCAATGACTGTGTCTCGTTCATTCAAATAAATTTTTTGTAAATCTGCTGCTCCCAATTCTTCTTTATCTTCAGCACCTTCAACTGCTTTAACAAATGCTTTTTCTCCTCCAGCCATCAATCCCTGTACCTGATCAGGATTGGTACTGAAAGTAGGCGGGCATTCAACAGCATCCAATACTCCCAGTCGTCCGCTTGTTCCTGCGCCTACATAAATAAGCCGGCCTTTCTTTTGAAACGATTCACTTACAAATTCAACTGCCACCTCTACGTCTGGAAGTACTTTTTGTACAGCCAGCGCCACTTTTTGATCTTCTGTATTCATTATGTTTAAAATTTCTTTTGTACTAGCTGTATCGATCTTCATTGTCTGTTCGTTTTGGGACTCTGTTGTTAATAACGTAAGCTGTTCATTCATCTTTTCGGCTTCTTTTTCATCATGTAGTGAAGTTATGGTTATTATAATTTGTTTAAAATATAATTTCAATAATTATTTTATTTTTTAAAATTATATTTTATAATTAACATAAAAAAGACTTCAGGCATATAGCTGAAATCTTTTTTATGTCTATTTATGATTGTTGAGCAAATGTTAACAGATACTCATCTTGCATTAAAACTTCGTAATCTTGTTCACCATTTCTTACGACGTGTACAGGGACTGTTTTTGCCGGAAGTAATTCAACTGGCTCACGATAACGTTTTGCTACTCCGTCAATAAGTTCGTTTACTAACTGCTCGTTACTCAACTCACCCGCCTGATATTTTTCTGCAAGTGGTGTCATGACTTCTGCTAATACACTTGCATCGTTAAATCCTTGAATTTCGACTTGTACGACGTACGCATCATCTTCATCACTATACGCTGCATCTTTAATGGTATATTTTGTAGATGAAAGAGCTTTTAGAAACGCGCTGCTTACTTCGTTTAACTGCTCGTCGGTTATATTTGAGCTCAATGATGATAAGGCACCTTTAAAATTCGTTTCAAAAAACTCTACAAACGAACTCTTTTGGAACTCCCCTTTTTCTTTCACCTGTTTCTTATCTTGCTGATTCGGATGTTTAGCAACAAATTGATCTGTATTTTGATAAACAGTTGCTTGAATTAAAGCATCCACATATTGTTCCGCTTCCTTCGCATAAGCAGCTTGCTTTTCTTTATTTGGTGTTTCGGTGCTGCTATCTGTAGAAGCAGCAGCGGCTTTTGCTTCCACTTTTGGTTTTGTTACATTGTCTAATTGATTGTATGTATACGTATACGTTTGCTTAGAATTTGAGTTTTCTGTTTTTCCGTCTACTTTAACTGAATACGACTGATTTTTTACTACTTTCTTTATTTGCTTCGTTTCTTTATCAATTGTCACAACAAGCGAAAAATCTTTTCCTTTAACTTGGTCAAGGTCTACAGCGGTATCGCTGCCTTGATTTGTTATTTTATAATAAGCTTTAGCATCACCTGCTACAATTTTTTGCTTTTTGCCTTTGTCTCCGTTAAATGTTAATACATACTCTTTGTCTTTTTCAGTGACGTCAAATTCATCTGGAAGATTTTTATCATATTTTTGATAGTAGCGTATTGGATTTTGTTGAAGCTCCCTAGCGTTATTGATTAAAGCCGTAACGTACTTTTTTTCTTCTCCCTGTACTTTTGTGCTTTCTTCTCCAGCCACAGCTAACGTTTCATCACCGTCATGATACATCTTCAATTCTTCGCCGTTCATTTTTGTGTTAATGTAACCTGCTTTACTTTTAAAATCAAACTCTTGTACTCCGTTTACTTGGTAATCAGAGGACCCTTCTTCTTTTCCAGTGACCTTCACTTGAACATTTTTCACCTTTTCTTGTGCTTCTTTCACGTCACCCGTTAATTCCTCTGAAGACGGCATCCCACATGCCGAAAGCAATAGAGCGAATGATAGTGCTAAGCTGGTATTCATTATTTTTTTCATGTAAGAACTCCTTTTTAAATATTTTTCCAAAAATAAGAATCTATGTACTTAGTAAATACACATTTTTACCATTTACAAAACCCAACTTTATTAAATTACCATATTTACATTTAAATGGTAACCAACAAAAGAAGGAAATTGCACAATAAAAAAGTCACGAATCCGTGACTTTTCTAACAACCTTCATAACTTATTTTTGTTAACGTTTTCATTTTAATCTCTAATAATTCCATTACTTGTCCCTATCAGTACTTCTTTACCTTGTTGATTTCGATATACTGATTTAATTTTCACTTTTTGAAAACCATCTGCTTTTTCTACTTCAGTTAATATGCATTCACAGGTAACTGTATCTCCTGCAAAAACTGGACGAAGAAATTCACTCACCATTTCTCTTGCAATATAGTTTAAGTCTCCTCCTATTTTTGTTCCAATGCTAGCAGTCATAAGTCCATGCACCATTAGCCGCCCTTTTTCGTCACGTTCTATATGATGTTTGCCCCGGTCTCCAGTCATCTCTGCAAACTGCATGATTTCTTCCTCTTGAAACGTTCTTTGCCACGTAAATGTATCTCCTGTTTTACATTCCATCTTATCCCTCCCCTTAAGATTAAGACTTTACTTTTTAACTATATCACAAAAAATGAACAGTCATTCATTCCCGCATCAAAAAAATAGCAGAATAAATATATCCTGCTATTTTTGACAAGTAGGACAGTAATAAAGCCTTCTAGAAGCAGCTTGCACTTTTAAGATATGCGTGCCGTCAATTCGGCAAGCTTCTCCTTCACGGTTAAAAACCCAGTGGCGGTATTCAGAGCGCTTTTGGCCTTTCTTTTTTAACGTTTCAGCAAGCTTTACATCATTTGTAATGCCACCTGTTTCATAGGACTGTTTGACAAGAGAAATGGTTGCTTCAGCTGCCTTTTTAAGCTGTTCTTCCGTGCAGTCTACCGGACGAGATGCAGGATTAATTCCCGCTACAAATAGGATTTCACTGCGCAAATAATTTCCAATCCCCGCTATAAAGCTTTGGTCTAGCAGCAGCGACGCCCATTTTCTGCGGTAAAATCGCTTAGAGTAAAAGCGATCTAAAAGCTCATTTGCCGTTACTTCTTCACTTAAAATATCCGGACCTACTCTTGATACAAAAGGATGAGCAGAAACTTCTTCATCACGCAATACTTCAATATCAGAAGCGCTATAGAGCAACGCTGATTTCTTTTCATTATGAATAGCAAGACGCAACTGTCTGTTTGTAGATGGATAATTGTAAGATGAACGTACATACCATTTTCCATAAAGCTGATTATGTGAATAAATGGTATAGCCATTGTCAAAACGAATAAGCATAGCCTTCCCTTTTGTATCTACCCTTTTAATACGAGCACCCGTTAATACTTCTTCGTAATGCTGTAAAGATGGAAAAGCAAACCATATCTCGCTAACGGGAAGACTAATAATCGCTTTTTCCACTTCATCGGCTGCTCGTCTAATTTCTGGACCTTCTGGCATATAATGAAACTCCTTTCTTGCCTAACTTTCTTCATTTATTATTTCGGTTTTATTTCTGCTTTGCAAGAAAGAAGCGGTTGAACTCTTCTTTTCCTAAAAGAACCTTTAAATTATGCATGACGGTTACTCTTATAGTAAAATGTTGATACTTTTTTTACTTTCTATAGTGTTTATCTTACTTCCTTTGACTTATACTAGTTGATAACCTTTTAGAAACTTGTTAATTATCTATATATGAGGAGTTTATTATGAACAATCAATCATTTTCTCCACTATCAGCCGCCGAGATGGCTGTTATTTGGAAGCAATATATGAACGATAAAGCAATTTCTTGTATGCTTAACCATTTTCTGTGTCATGTAGACGATTTAGATATTCAAAAAGCGATTCAAGGTACACTGCACATCACAACAAAAAACAGTGATGCGCTCACTGCTATCTTTTTAAAAGAAAATATGCCAACCCCGCTAGGTTTCGGCGAAGAAGACCTTAATGTTGAAGCTCTAAAATTATTTTCGGATTCTTTTTATTTGCTTTATTTGAAGCATATTTCAAACGATAAAGAACTCTTCTTAGGAAGCTATTTTGATGAAAAACGGCCGTTAACGGTCATTGAAATTTCTCATATCGTGTCAAGCATACAGACGAACTTAATTGCAAAGGATTTAATTTTAGGGTTTGCTCAAACAGCTCCTTCTCAGGAAATTCAAGCTTTTTTGTTAAAAGGTAGAGAGCAGGTACAGCAGCACATTGAATCCCTGTCACAACCGCTAATGGTAGAAAACATACCGGTCACAATGAAGTGGGATTACGGAGTAGAAAAGTCTTCCATTCCTCCATTTTCAGAAAAACTCATGATGTTTCACCTGGCCGCGATGATTACTGAAAATGTACGTGGATACGGGCTGGCGATGTCAACGAGCCCGCGTTTAGATCTCGCTTTAAACTATACAAACTTCACGAATGAAATTTTGGAATACGCCAAAGAAGTATCAAGAATAAGTATTGAACAAGGATGGCTAGAAGAGCCTCCGCATATTCCATTCCCAAAAAATTCATTTGGAATAAAAATAAGCTCGCGCTAAAGCGCGAGCTTATTTTTTAGATTCTCTCCACAATAAATAAAGAAAATACGGAGCGCCGATAATGCCGATGATTAGCCCAGCCGGAATTTCAATCGGAGGAGCAATTCCTCTCCCAATTAAATCTGCTGCTAGTACAAACAAAGCGCCAAGCAAAGCGGCTGTAGGAATCAATTTTTTGTGTCTCGGTCCCACTAACCGCTTGGCCACATGAGGAATAATAAGCCCTACAAAGCCAATTGTGCCAACCACCGATACAACCGCAGCCGTCATTGCCACTGCGCTTGCCAGCAATACTAGACGAATTAACTCTACTCTAGCCCCTAGTCCTCGAGCCACTTCATCACCTAGATGAATTAAATCTAACCGGGCAGCTAACAGCCAAATCAGCGGTACTAATATAACGACCCAGGGAAGTAAACCAATTAATTGATCCCATGTTCTTCCCCATAAGCTGCCGCTCAGCCAAATCAGTGCCGCATTTACGTTTGGATTTGCTTTTGAAATTAACAAGTGAATACCGGATGAACAAAAAGCGCTGACTGCTACACCTATTAATGCAAATCGAATAGGTTCTACTCCTTTTTTATAAGCAAGCAAATAGACGATTACAAAGACAAGCGAGCCTCCTGCAAACGCAGCGACGGATAAAACGGATGGGGTTGCTAAAGGCAGTAAAATAGTGACTGCAACAGCTGCTAATCCTGATCCGCTTGATAGACCTAATGTATCTGGACTAGCGAGCGGATTTCTCATAATGGACTGTACGACGACTCCGGACACAGCTAGGCCGACTCCTGTTAAAATAGCCAGCAAAATACGAGGCAGACGAAATTCTACTAAAATGGACGTCAAGTCAGGATCGCCAATACCAATAAAAGACGTAATAATGTCTAGAGGAGGTATGTTAATGTCTCCTAAGCTAAGGCTTATCACACTCAGCGCTATAATTAAGACAGAAAGAATGATAAACAGGCCGACAGACTTGAATCGAGATGGCTGCTTTTTTGTTTTATTGACAGTCTGCATATAACTCATGCCTTCCTTTCTGTTTTTTTGCGTCTCGCTAAGTAAATAAAGTACGGCGTTCCGAGCAATGCTGTTACTGCACCTACAGGAGTCTCATACGGGTATGTAATAAATCGTGATAATACGTCTGCTAGCAGCAATAAAGATGCACCAAGCAGCGCGCTCATTGGCAAAACGAACCGGTAATCTACACCTATTAAATAGCGTACCATATGAGGAACAACAAGCCCTACAAAGCCAATGGGACCCGCAATTGCCACCGAAACACCTGCTAATACAATCACAACAACTGCAGTGAACGCTCTAATGGCAAAGACTCGCTGCCCGAGTCCTCTAGCTACGTCATCTCCCAAAGACAATAAAGAAGACGCTCTTCCCAGACCAAACGCAATAAGCAGGCCCGCGATGCTAAAAGGAACCAATACATGAACATGTCCCCAATCTCGCCCAATAACTGAACCGGTGAGCCAGAACATAACGCCTTCTGTTTTGCTTTCATTAAAAATCAGCAGCGTTTGCGTGAGAGACATAAGCATACCTTGTATAGCAACACCTGTTAAAGCAAGCTTTACATCACTGTCGCCTCCTTTAATCAACGAACTCATGACATAAACAATAACAGCAGCAAATGCGCCTCCTAAAAATGCACCAAATACCCCGCCAATCATGCTTACACTAGGCACTAAAACCGTTAAAAATACCATTGCCGCTGATGCGCCGGCATTAATACCAAAAATTCCAGGAGAAGCTAACGGATTTCTAGTTAATGCTTGCATCAAAGCTCCAGCGACAGCCAAATTAGCGCCAACAAATGCCGTTACCAATAAGCGAGGCAGACGCACAGTTTGAATAATAGACTGTTCTTTTGATCCGTCAAAATTTAGTATAGCTTGCTTAATCGTTCCAAAAGAAATATGTATAGAACCGATGGAAATAGATAAAAACATTGAAATCAGTAAAAGAATAATAACCGCAAGAAAAGTAGCTATTATACGAAGCGGAGATTTGTTTCTTTTGGATAAGCCGTGAACAGCTTTCATAGTAGAATGCGCCTCCTTCCATTTGAAAGTTCATTAAAAAGAAAAGAACAATCCCGCTGGATTGTTCTTTTCTTCGTTATTATTTGCCTTCAAATAATAACTTTTCTGCTTCATCTGCAATACCATTTGCACCTTGTACACTTCGGCGAAGAGACCATTTAAATACATCAACTTCATACACTTGATTATTTTTAACCGCTTTTAGCTCTTTCCATAATGGCTGTTTTGCTAAAGGCGTATGACCTTTTTCATTTCGCATAACAATGAGTTTGTCCGGATCTGCTTTTACAAGCTGTTCCATTGTCATTTTTACACTGTACTCTTTTGTAGGATCTGTTAATGCATTTTTGAAGCCTAATTGCTCAAGAACACCCGTTGTAAAGAAATTTGAAGTTCTAGCATTAATATTACCATTTGCATCAGCGATAACCAGTACATTGCCCGGATTTTTTGGTGCTTTTGCTTTTAAATCCTTCATTTTTTGCTTATGCTCTTCTACCACTTTTTCAACTTTTGCTTTCTTGCCAACCGCTTCTCCTACTTTTAACTCTGTATTTAGTAAATCATCGTAATTAGCATTTAAGTTTTTCAACTCAATCGTTGGCGCAATTTTCGATAATTCTTTGTATACATTTTTATGACGTTCTGAATCGGCGATAATCAAATCGGGCTTCAGCAGTTTAATCGATTCCAAGCTTGGCTGCGCTCGCGTGCCAACTGATTTGTATCCTTTGATTTCTTTTAGTACATCTTTATCAATAAGCTGTTCTGCTTTATCATCATCAGCTACTCCTACAGGTTTGATACCAGCATCTAACAATGCATCAATAAAGCCTAACTCTAATACGACTACTCGCTTTGGATTCTCTTTTACCTTTGTCTCTCCAAGCTCATGCTTGACCACTCTTGTTTTTTCACTTTTTTCATCAGCTGAATTTCCCTTATTCGTGCTGCTGCAGCCGATAAGCATTCCGATTGCCAGCATTGTAATAAAAGCCAGCAGTCCTATTTTTTTCTTATTCAAATGTCATTCCTCCTGCTTGTATCTTTATGTAGATAATCGACTCTTGAAACTGATAATCGTTATCATTATATCAGTTTTATCTATTTAAACAAGCTGATTCGTTATTTTTTAATTAAAAAAATTATATCTATTCTATAAAAAAAGAAAGGACGCAGTAGGAGCGTCCTTTCTTTTTAATCTTCAATACAAAGATACTGAATCACTTCTTTTAAACTTTTCTCTTTCATCGATTCGATGTGTAAGTGATATCTTTCGAACGACAGATGTTTAGTTAACGGATTTGGTACAATCACACAGCGCAAGCCTGCTGCCATAGCAGCTTTTGCTCCATTAGAAGAATCTTCAAATGCCAAAGTTTCAGAGGGGTCTACTCCTAGCTTTTCAATTGCATTTCGGTAAAGAGCGGGATCTGGCTTCACTTTTTCTACATCATCGCGCGTTTGAATGACTTCAAAATAGTGCAGCAAATCTAGCTCTTTTAAAAATGCTGTTACCCAGTCACGATATGAGCTGCTTGCTAAACCAATTTTCAATCCAAGTTCTTTTGCTTCTGCCAAGTACTCCGCTACACCTTCTCGGGCTACTAATGATTTCATTTTTTCTTGATGACGTCTTAACGATTCTTGAGCTAGTTCCTCTTTTGTGAACTCATTGTTAAACTGCTGAAGCAAGTAATCGTAAAGTGCCGTAGCATCCGTTCCTACATAAGAAGCAAACGTTGCAATCGGTAGATCTACTCCCCTGTCTTCTAACATTTCGCGGTACACCTCGTACCATACAGATTCTGTATCAATAATTAATCCATCAAAATCAAACACAACTGCTTTAATCATAATTTACCTACCTTTTTCTATCTTATCGTTCTTACATAGTAACACGTTCAAAATACGTAATCCATAAATGTGGCTTCCTTAATAAGATAGGCTTAAACAGGTAGTTTCTATCCTTACTTTTCTCCGACTTTCATCAAAGGTGACATTTCTTCTGTTTCCTTAAACTCAATGGAAGACAGCTGCCTTCTAAAACCTTTCGTTGCATACACTAAATAAACTAAACCAGCAATCGCCCAGCCAATACCAAGTAAAAATGAATTGCGCTCCAAGTTAAGCCATAAAACGCCAATCGCTGCGGCTCCTAATAGTGGCATAACAATGTATGACCAAAACCCCTTAGCCGACCGGTGCTGCTTTTGATGAACAGCATAGTGCGCAATAACCGAAATATTAACAAAAGAAAACGCAATGAGTGCTCCAAAATTAATAAATGACGTAGCCGTTGCCAGACTGAAGAAAATGGCAGTTGCTGATACAACTCCGACTAATACAATATTTCGAGAGGGAGTGCGCAGCTTAGGATGAACATAACCAAAAAATGACTGAGGTAAAATTCGATCGCGTCCCATTACGTATAATAAACGCGAAACGCTTGCATGCGATGACATGCCTGACGATAATGTTCCTGCAATTCCTCCAGCTAAAAAGACAATTTGAAACAGCGTACCGCTCACATACATAGCAATTTCAGGAGCCGCAGCGTCTGGATGCTTGAATCCTTCTAACGTTGGAAAAACCGCTTGAATAAAATAAGATGTCACGGTAAACATGACTCCTCCGATTAACGCAACTAAAAAAATAGCTTGCGGAATCGTTTTTTTAGGATTAGGCGTTTCTTCTGATAACATAGCCACTGCATCAAATCCTAAATAGGAAAAACACATAAGTGTGGCTCCTGCTATTAGCCCTGATGACGTCATGTTCTGATTAAAGAAAGGCTTCATAGAAAAAAGAGTACCTTCCCCCATTCCTCCTAGCAGGGCTTTGATTGAAACAGCAACAAACAATACTAAAATCGTCATTTGAAATACAACAAGAAACGTATTGAAATTGGCGGTGAAATTAACGCTTCGTAAATTTAGCAGCGTAACGATAATGACGAAGCTGACAACCCAAATCCACGATGGTACCGAAGGAAAAATAGATGATAAATAAATTTGAAAAATAAGTGCGTTAACCATCGGTAAAAAGAGATAATCCATTAGTGCAGACCAGCCAACTAAGAATCCTAAATGTGGATTGATTGTCTTTTGCGTATATGTATAAGCTGACCCTGCATTTGGAAACACTTGAATCATCTTTTTGTAGCTTACTGCTGTGAGAAGCATCCCGACAAGGGCTATGATATAAGACGTGGGAACGTGTCCATTCGTCATATCAGACGCAATCCCAAACGTATCAAACACTACCATCGGAGTCATATATCCGATCCCCATTAATACAATCTGCCATAATTTCAACGACCTTTTTAATGTTACTGTTTCATGTTTCATTTATCTTCCCCCTTCTATTTATTAAGAACATTCTGACAATTAAATCCATAAATGCCTGTATTTAATTTCTTTATATAAAAATGAATGACTTTCATTCATTTTTATATAAAGAGTAGTTACATTTACTATAACAAATATATGATTTATTTCTTTAAGTTGGTAAGGGTTGCTAACAAACTATCTTTTTCTTTTATCATATTATGAAAGCGCTTTATTTTAAATAGCTATATGTTCCTAATCTCCTGTTATATCAACGCAGAAATACCCTCTGAATAAGAGGGATTTCTGCTTACAAGCCGTTATTCAATCATCGTATCCAATGACTGTCTTTTCGTTTTCACTGCAACTAAACTAGCAAAATCATGAATGATTGTAGCTGCAAGCAACGAGGTTATCTGAGTTGGATCATAAGAAGGCAGCACTTCCACCAGGTCAAATCCAACATAGTTAAATTCCGCCAGAGAACGGATCATTTGCAGCGTTTCTCTGCTGCTGAATCCGCCTACTTCAAGCGTTCCTGTTCCTGGTGCACAAGAAGGATCAACAAAATCAATATCAAACGTTAAAAAACACGGCGTATCTCCAATGGCTGTCTTCATTTGCTCTAAAACCATTGAAAATCCTTGATGTTCAAGCTCCCCTGCCGTTACTACATGATAACCGAGGTCTTTGCTTTCTTGAACATCTCCCGGATGATTTAATGTTCCTCTGATACCGATTTGAAAGACCTTCTTTGGATCTACTAGTCCTTCCTCATATGCGCGTATAAAAGGAGATCCGTGCCAATATTTTTCATCGTAATACGTATCCCACGTGTCTGTATGAGAATCAAAATGAATCATAGCCACTGGACCATATCTTTTAGCAGCAGCACGAAGGCTTGCTAAGGTAATCGAATGATCTCCTCCAATTCCAATTGGAACAATTCCTCTATCCATAAGAGTGCCTACCGCTTCTTCCATTAATTCATAGCTTCTGTGAATATTATGCGGAATAACGGGCACATCACCAATATCGATAGCATTTGTATCATCGAATGGATATACGTCGTGTACCGGGTGATAAGGAAACAGCGTCATGGAAGCTTGCCGAATTGCCTGAGGTGCAAAGCGCGCACCTACTCTGAAAGATGCTGCCGTATCAAACGGCATCCCTACTAGCCCTACTTTTGCATTTTCTCTTTCCGCTGGCAGCCTCATAAATGAGCCCGTTGTACAAAATTCCGGTTTGACATCTGGGGACAATGGATATTTCATAATTTACTCCTCCGTTTCAATGATTTCAATTAGTCACTAGGCATTTCCACTACTAAAATCATTGAAAGCAATACGGGAATAAGAAACGTTTGCCGACTCATATTCATTGCTCCTTGTTACATTTATTGGTGATTCAGCTCATTTAATACTTTTTCAAATGTAGAAATGACTTGATCTACTTCTTCCGCTGAAATAGTCAACGGTGGCTCAATACGAATTGTTTTAGAGTTTACAAGCGTCCCGGCTACTAGAATCCCTTCATCAAACATACCTTTAGAAAGCGCGTAGCCAATTTCATCTTGGTGAAACTCAATTCCAATCATTAAACCTTGCCCTCTGATTTCAAGTACTTTATCTCCATGTTTTTCAGCTGCTTTCTTTAAACCAGCAAGGAAATATTCTCCCAGCTCTTTTGCACGGTTTGGCAGCTGTTCTTCAATCAACACGTTAATGGTGGCAATAGCGGCTGCGCAGGCAAGCGGGTTGCCTCCAAACGTTGTTGTGTGCATAAACGGATTATCAAAGAAACTTGAAAACACTTTTTCTTTTGCTACAACCGCGCCAGCAGGCATAACTCCTCCTCCAAACGCTTTAGCAAGACATAAAATATCGGGTACAACATCGTATAGTTCTGATGCAAACATTTCACCGGTACGTCCCATACCTGTTTGAACTTCATCAAAAATTAAGATAGCATCGTACTCATCACATAGTGCACGCACTTCTTTTAAATAATTTTCAGGAGGAAGAATAATGCCGCCTTCTCCTTGAATTGGTTCTAATAAAACAGCTGCCACATCTTCCCCTACAAGCGCGCACGTTTCAAATGTTTTGCGCATCATGTCAATATCACCAAACGGTACGTGACGGAAACCTGGAATTAACGGCAGAAATGGTTTGCGGAACATTCCTTTTGCCGTACCTGATAAAGAACCTAGACTTTTTCCGTGAAAAGAACGTGTTGTGGAAATAAACGTTTTTCGATCACTATACATTTTCGCTAATTTTAAAGCAGCTTCTACACTTTCTGTTCCGCTGTTTGTGAAAAAGGAATACTTCAAATCCCCCGGTGTAATATCTGCTAAAATTTTCGCAAGCATCGCACGAAGTGGATCTAATAAGTCTTGGCTATGGAGCGCTTGACGCTGAAGCTGATCTTGAACAGCTTTGACTACTTTAGGATGGCGGTGCCCCACGTTATAAATTCCAAATCCGCCCAAACAATCAATGTATTTTTTACCGTTTACATCCGTAAAACAAGAGCCTTCATCTGACCATTCAACAGCTGCAAACTGCGTATCCACCGTTACTGTTTTGCGATATTCTAAAAAGCCTGGGTTGACATGTTCACGAAATCCGTCTACTGTTTCTTTCGTAATCCACTGTGCTTCTTCAGCTGACACTTCGCTTTTTTCAATAAGCCCCAGCACTTTGTTGATATATTCGTTTACTTCACCATATGCTTTGTTTACCTCTTGATTTTTCGTCACTGTATTCATTTTAATATCGCTCCTTCTCTACTTTTTAATTTTTAAACCAGCCGATTGGCTCTACTTGTAAATTAATATTAATTTGTTTTACTTCTTGAAATTCTTCCAATCCAAACGTGCCCAGTCCTCGACCAATTCCGCTCTGTTTATATCCGCCCCAAGGCGCTTCGTTAAATGTAAAATGATATGTGTTTACCCAAGTGATGCCCGCACGCAGCTTTTTAATCACCCGAAGAGCTTTTGCGCCGTCGTTTGTAAACACACTGCCTGCCAAACCGTATTCCGTATCATTTGCAAGCTTAATAGCTTCTTTTTCGTCTTTAAACGTTTGAATAACAACAACGGGTCCAAAGATTTCATCTTGCACAATTTTCATATTTGACGTAACGTTACTAAAAACCGTAGGTTCTACAAAGAATCCTTTTCCCAATCCACTGCTGGTGATTCGATTGCCTCCGCATACAAGGCGGGCGCCTTCTTGCTTTCCAATTTCGATGTACTTTAATACTTTTTTCATATGTTCTTCACTTACAAGAGGGCCCATTTCAATCTCTTGATTCATTCCATTTCCTACTTTAATTTTTTGAGCACGCTCTGCAAAACGTTCAATAAATTTCTCAGCGATGCTTTCTTCTACTAAAATACGAGAACCTGCAGCGCAAATTTGGCCGCTCCCTGCAAAAATTCCAAATAAGGCATAATCTACAGCTGTTTCAAAATCAGCGTCAGCAAATATAACGTTCGGTGACTTTCCTCCAAGTTCTAAAGAGACTTTCGTCACATTCTCTGCTGCTTGACGCATGATGTGTTTTCCAGTTACCGTTCCGCCCGTAAAGGAAATCTTATCAACACGCTTATCTTGAATAAGCGTGTTTCCTACAGTATCTCCGGCTCCCATAACAAGGTTTGCTACTCCTTTTGGCAATCCTACGCTTTCTAAAATCTCAAAAAGTTTTGTAGAAGTAACCGGTGTCACTTCAGAAGGTTTAAATACAATGGTATTTCCTGCAGCTAAAGCAGGTGCAATTTTCCACACGCTCATCAACAGCGGATAATTCCAAGGTACAATCAGTCCGCACACCCCAATTGGTTCTTTTATAACCATTGCTTGCATAGGTGCAGGAACACTGTACGTTTGACCGTCTGGCTTTGTAATTAATCCAGCGTAATATCTAAAACAAGCAGCCGCATCTTCCACATCAGCCTCCGCTTCACGATATGGCTTTCCGTTATCCATTGTTTCTAGCGCTGCTAATTCTTCTTTCGCTTCTTCAAGCTTATCGGCAATTTTAAATAAGATAGCTGCTCTTTCAGATGCAGAAGTCTCAGACCAAATTCCGCTGTCAAAGGCTTCTCGTGCTGCTGTAATCGCTGTTTTCATATCTTCTATGCTGCCTTCTGCAGCATATCCAATCACTTCACCTGTAGCTGGATTAACAGTAGGACGCTGCTTCTCTGCTTTTTTCCACTCTCCGTTTATGTACATATTTAAAGTTAACGTTTTAACGGCTGTACGATCCATAAGATACCTCCTTATTAAATAACGACTGATTGTCAGTCATTTTAAACTTTTAAAAACTTATAATTCTGATAATTAATTGTATATTTTGAATGAATGTCAGTCATTTTGATAGGTGTAATATCAGCAGTGCTAATATTACATAGATGGCACAAGAGAACGCTTTAAGAATTGAAAAAGTTCTTCCTTCGATTGTTCAAGTGTGACATCTTGCTCTCGCCCAATATAAAAAAGTTCAGCAGCATTTTCAATCAAATTGATCATCGTTTTAGCTGTCCATTTAACGTTAAGCTGTTTGATGACTTCATCTTTTTTCACTGCCTCATTTAATACCTGTTCAAACCAGTTGTAATAAGGTAAATAAATAGCTTCCCATGTTTCTAATGAATAGTCAAAGGCGAGCCCCGAATAGCATAAAACAAGAACATCTCTATATTCATCTGTTGTTTTATACGTTTCATCAATCATTACCTCTAATGTACTTAAAAAATCTGTTGCTGTTTTAGCTCTTTCTTTAATTTTTTCAAGTGACAAAGAAAGTAAGTTCTCTGCAATAGCAGGAACAAGGGCATTTTTAGATCTGAAATAAAGATAAAAAGTTCCTTGAGCTACACCTGCACGCTTCACAATGTCTGAAATTGACGTTTTATCAAGCCCCTTTTCAGATATAACTTCAATCGCCGCCTGTAAGATTTTATCGTATTTTTCACTTGTGCTTGTAACCAACTCTTTCCCTCCACCTATAAAATGAATGACTTTCATTCATTTTACTATAAGCAACGCAAATTATGCAAGATAAAATTTTCTGAATCTTTAAATTTAATTAAAAATCGGTCGCATGCCGGCTTCAAAAATATTTTTTTATTTTATCATTTTATCCTCGCTCTTTTTATATGTCTCACTGTTATTTCTCCTCCTTTAACCATCCGAAGTAAAAGCTGATACAACGCTCTTTAAGCAACTATTTTTCTGCGTTTATTTATAAAGCTTTATCGGCTAATTACTCTTCACTTGAAGTTGACGGAGTAAAAAAAAGAGTGATAACATGTAAAACTGATTCTACAGTCACTTATTTTATCCATTTATTTCCCATAATTTCTCGCAACTACGATGTACATTTTTAGCTAAAAATAACTTTATAATGCCGAAAAATCACCCACTCTATTTCACATTTTATATTTTCTATGTTTACCATCTAAAAAAACCGGGTATACACTTCGTTGTGTTTAGCATCCGTTCTACATATCAGTCAGATTGATTTAAAACTTTATAAAGGAGTTACACTGCATGAAGAAACTATTGTTAATCAGCATGATTTGTTTTCTTCTAGTTATTACTTCAGCTTGCGGCAACGGTAATGGTGCATTTAAAGATAAAAAAACCATTACCATCGGCATGAATAACTATACTGAAAACATTGCCTACACGTACGTGTGGAAACACATTTTAGAAGATCGAGGCTACAAGGTTAGAACCGTTTTCTTAGAGAAAGCTGGTGTTTGGGTAGGAACAGCTAATGACGACATTGATATTTCATTTGCACCATGGCTCCCTACAACAGATGCGCCTTTTTACAAAAAGTATAAAGATCAAGTGAACATTGAAGATCCTTGGCTTAAAAATGCACGCTTAGGATTTGCAGTTCCAACCTATATGAAAGACGTGAATACAACAGAAGATCTTGCTAAAGTTGCTTCCGATGTCGATAACAAAGTCATTGGAATTGACCCGGGCTCCAGTATTAACGGATTAGCTGAACAAGCGTTAAAGGACTATAACCTTAAAAACTATACGCTTGTAAAATCGTCTGAGGCAGCTATGCTCAGCGAACTGCGCAAAGCCTATGATGCAAAAAAACCAATTGTTGTGACTATGTGGAATCCGCACTGGGCTTTTGCAGACTTTGATATCAAATACTTAAAAGATCCTAAAAATTCGTTTGGAGATCCTGACAACATTTACACAATGACAAGCAAGGAATTTAAAAAGACAAATCCTCAAGTTATAAAATGGATGAATAATGCACAGATGAATGATAAATTAATCAGTCCTCTTCTGTCACAAGTCGAAAAATCTTCAAACCCTGAAGAAGCAGCACAGAAATGGGTAAAAAAACATAAAAAATTAATCGACAGTTGGACAAAAGAGTAATGAACGTAAATGAAAACAACAATTGAGGTGGACATATGGAACACGTAAAATTAAAAGTACAAAATATAACCAAAGTGTTTGGTAAGAATCCGTCAAAGGCGATTGATTTACTTCAAAAAGGAAAAACAAAAAAAGAAATTCTAGAAGAAACAGGAATGACAATCGGGGTTAATCAAGCAAACTTCGAAATTAAATCCGGTGAGATCTTCGTTATTATGGGCCTGTCTGGAAGCGGTAAATCCACTTTAGTTCGTATGTTTAATCGCCTTGTTGAACCAACATCTGGATCTCTTATTTTAGACGGTGACGATGTAGTAAAAATGAACAAAGAGGAACTTCGCGACATGCGCCGAAAAAAAATGAGCATGGTTTTTCAAAACTTTGCCCTATTCCCTCACCGTACGGTTCTTGATAACACAGAATACGGATTAGAAGTTCAAGGTACACCAAAAGCCGAACGTGAAAAAAAAGCAAAAGAAGCGCTTGAATTAGTAGGTTTGAAAGGGTACGAAAATCAATACCCTGGTGAACTGAGCGGCGGTATGCAGCAGCGCGTCGGACTGGCCCGAGCACTTGCCAATGACCCTGACATTTTATTAATGGATGAAGCATTCAGTGCGCTAGATCCGCTTATTCGTAAAGACATGCAAGATTTCTTACTGGAGCTTCAAGAAAAAATGGAACGTACAATTATTTTTATTACCCATGATCTTGATGAAGCTCTTCGAATCGGAGATCGCATCGTTTTAATGAAAGACGGCAGTGTTGTTCAGGTAGGAACACCTGAAGAAATTATGACAAACCCTGCCAATGATTATGTTGAGCGCTTTGTAGAAGACGTTAATGTAGCTAAAGTATACACAGCTGAAAGCGTGATGAACCGTGCTGAATCTATTACCGTAGACCGAGGTCCGCGCGTGGCGCTTAAAATTATGCAAGAAGCTGGTTATTCAAGCATCTACGTCGTAGACAAGAAAAAAACGCTTCTAGGAGTTGTAACGGCAGATGATATTAGCCGCGCCATTAAACAAGATAAACTGACAGCAGACGTATTAGATACGGATATTCCAACTGTTACAACAGATACGCTACTAGAAAACTTGTACGACAAAATGGTTATCAGCCGCTTTCCACTACCGGTTGTAGATGAAAACCATCGTCTGCGCGGCATCATAAAAAAAGAACGAGTAATTGAAGCACTCGCTGGTACTGATAGTAATGAGGTGAACGTAAATGAATAGTATTCCTAAAATTCCCGTTGGCAATTGGATTGACCATTTTGTGACGTTTTTAAACGATAATATCAAAGGGTTTTTTGATGTTATTTCAGCTATTGTCGATGGTATTGTAAGTTTTATTGTACTAGTGCTAACCTTTCCACCCGCATTGATTTTAATCTTAATTGTCGGAATCATTGCTTGGTTTTCAAGTAAAAAATGGTCATTTACTATTTTATCGATGATTGGCCTGTTATTTATTCTTAATCTTGGCTACTGGCAAGAAACCATGGACACACTAGCCCTCGTTTTAACAAGCGTACTGATTTCGATTATAGTAGGAATTCCGCTTGGCATTTGGGCATCTCAAAGCGAAAAGACGGCTCGAATTATTACGCCAATCTTAGACTTTATGCAGACAATGCCCGCATTCGTTTATTTGATTCCAGCACTTTTCTTCTTTGGAATTGGTGTGGTACCAGGTGTTATCTCATCTGTTATCTTTGCAATGCCTCCGACGATTCGCTTAACGAATCTAGGTATTCGTGAAGTACCCGCTGACTTAGTAGAAGCAGCAAATGCCTACGGTTCAACAACAAAACAAAAATTATTTAAAGTACAGCTTCCATTAGCTACAAAAACCATCATGGCCGGAATTAACCAAAGCATCATGCTATCTCTTTCAATGGTTGTTATTGCCTCTCTTGTAGGTGCTCCGGGGCTTGGTGCGGAAGTATATCGTGCAGTTTCTCGACTTGAAGTCGGCACGGGCTTTGAAGCCGGAATTTCAATCGTTATTTTAGCGATTATTTTAGACCGTATTACGCAATATTTTGGAAATCGTTCAAACCAACGAGCATAAGTAAAACAAGAAGCCAACTCCGCTGAGTTGGCTTCTTGTTATTTATTTTTGCAACACGCTACAAAGATTGCTTCTCCTTGAAACGATTCAATTCCCTGTTGATTTGTTTTGATATCAAAAAACTGCTTAAACCCGCTTGGTATATTCAGCATATATTGAGTAAGCTCACGCTTTGTCTCTTCCGAAACATTCATCATCCCGCACCAGTCATCAAATAAAAAGCGCTTTGAGAAAGTTGTCAGCACTTCTGTACGGAATCCTTGCATTTCAAGCATAGAAAGCCACTCTGTCTTTTTATAAGCACGATAATGGCTTGGATCTCTTGTCTTTTCAACTCGATTATAAAACTCGTCATAAGCATTCACTTCCGGTGCTACATTATCAATGAGCAAGAACTGTCCGCCTGGCTTTAACACTCGGTACACCTCTTTGATGAACTGTTTAATATTAGGAAAATGGTGCGGTGCAATTCTGCACGTTACTGTATCAAACTCGTCATCTTGAAATGGCATATCTTCAGCATCTCCTTGAACAAACGATACATTTTCATAACCATTTTCTTTAATGAAGCCTTCAGCACTTTGCAACATTTGAGGAGTTAAGTCAAAAGCCGTTACTTCTTGAAAGACAGGTGCTAGCTTATTTGCCACGTGTCCTCCTCCTGTCGCTACATCAAGCAGCTTTCCTCCTCTATTTTCTTCAGCAATTTCCGCTAAAACCGCTAAATCTTTGCCTTTTGCATGACCTTTACTTTTGACATACTTTCCGGCATTCCCCCCGAACTGACTGACCACCATTTCTTTATTACTCATCTTTTCTCCCCCCATTTCTCTCTGTAAAACTCTCTCTTACTTTGCCTAGTGCATTCACATATTTATTATGAAACGTGTGAATGTATTCTTTTTCTTTCTCCCCACTGATGAAACAATCGAAACAGCGGAGGAAGAAGCAGCCAAATGGTTAAAATCCGAAGCACTTGGACCGCTACTACTAACGTCGAATCAGCCTGCAATACAATGGATGTAGTCGCCATTTCTGCAATGCCCCCAGGAGCAAACGCTAAAATAGACGTGATAAGCTCAATTCCAGTTATTTTGGAGACTACTAGTGCACATACGAACATAGCGGCGATCAAACCGATTGTATTAATAAGCGCAACAACCATAATTTTTTTTACGCCAATAAACATTTCTTTATGAAAGCGAGAACCAATGCTTGAAGCAATAAAAATTTGCGATAAAATCATCACAGAATGAGGCCAGTATGCTTGAAGATTATACCCTACGTACGATGAAGCAGCTGTTTGAACAATCGCAACAGTAAGCATCCCTCCTACTAACCAAGGCGCAGGAAATTTTAGTTTTTTTCCTATATAATAGCCTACTACTGCTGTAACGATTAAAACGCCTGTCCATAACAGTGATCCCCATTGAAAAACGCTTGGGGTAACTGACACTGCATGCCGTCCTGTATTACTTCCCCAATAAACCACAAATAAAGGAACAGCAAGCACAACTAAAAACACGCGCATTGTTTGAATAATGCTTACAATTGCCGTATTGGCCCCTACCTCTTCAGCCATGCCTGGCATTGCGCTCATTCCTCCAGGAGTCGTGCCGAAAAAGCTTGTTAATAAATCTGTGGAACTGAACTTCCATAGCAAATAACCGGATAAAAGAGAAAAAACAACGGACAGCAAAAGCATGATCGTAATGGTGGACCAGTGAGATTGAAACGTAGTTAATACAGACAAGTTAATCTTTTGACCTAATTCAATCCCTAAAATACACTGTCCTGCGTACAGCCAATATTTTGGAATACCTTTTTTGCTTGTTTGAGATAAAAAACGCGGCTTCCGAAAAGTTAGAATAGCAGCTAAAATGAGGGTCCCAAGCATCCAGCCAATGGATAAGCCTGTTAACGATAGAAGAAATCCTCCCACGCATGTTAATAAAATAAAAAATATAGATTGTAAAAAAATAATTCTTGCGTTCATATCTACTTCCTTCCTTCTCCAAGGCTTTTCTTTCTTACGCCGAACATTCTTCTTCTTAACTATAGTATAATTTTAGAGATAATTAAAATATCGAAATTTTATTATAAACCATTCATTTTTCTTATTCCTGGAGGGATAGTATGGACGATCGAGATTGGCTTATTCTACAAGTGTTGTATCGAGAAAAAAACATTACAAAAGCAGCCAAGGAGCTGTTTATCTCTCAGCCTGCGCTTACGCATAGACTGCAGCAGATGGAAAAGGAATTTCATGTTCAGATCGTGAACAGAGGACGCCGCGGAGTTCAGTTTACACCGCAGGGAGAATATTTAGTGAAGTGCGCAGAAGAAATGCTGCTCACGCTTCAAAAAATAAAAGAAAATGTGTTAAACATGGATGATCAATTAACCGGTACTTTACGTCTAGGAGTGTCTAACTTTTTCACTGACTACAAGCTACCTGGGCTATTACGCTTATTTAAAGAGCGATTTCCTGACGTGGAATTCAAAGTCACGACCGGATGGAGCAGCGACATGGCTCATCTTCTTTATAAGCACGATGTTCATATTGCGTTTGTAAAAGGTGATTATAACTGGCAAGATCAGAAAGAGCTGCTTTTTAAAGAAACAATTTGCATTGCGTCTGCACAGCCTGTCGACATAAACAACCTTCCCAATCTACCTCGGATTGACTATCACCAAGATCGTTTTTTAAAAACATCTGTTGATAACTGGTGGGCTGAAAATTACTCTCAGCCTCCCCTTGTCAGTATTGAAGTGGATAAAGCAGAAACATGCAAAAAGATGGTTGTAAACGGACTCGGTTACGCGATTTTGCCGAGTATGCTGCTTGATGACGCAGCAGAGATTTACAGATACACGTTAAAAACAAAAGACCAGCAGCCTTTAACGCGCAGTACATGGATGTTTTATCATGAGGATTCATTAAAGATTAACATCGTAAAAGCTTTTATTGAGTTCATTCAAAACTTGGATTTAAAAGATGTACACTGATAGAAAGAGGTTAAGACATACCGAAATGAATTCAATCTAAAGACGAACAAATGAGATATATGAGCTGAACTGCTTTTGACTCCGCAGTTGATTTCCGTGCAAGACTTCGCTTTCCGCGGGCGGGCGGTGAGCCTCCTCGTCGCTTACTCTCCTGTGGGGTCTCACCCCTTCCGCTTTTCCCGCAGGAGTCTTCGTCTTGCCCTCCAATCAACTGCTAGAAGGAACAGAACAGATGAAACTATGCTCACCAAAACAAAAAAACGAAACACGAATCAAAAATCTTGATCAATGGTTCGTTTTTCACTCCGTCTAAAATCCTTTTATCCTAACCTCTTTCTATTATATTTATTCATCATTTGTTCCGCCCATTAAGTCAGAATATAGCTTGCTTTGCTGTTCAAGAAAGACTTTAGCACCGCTGCTATTTTTATAAAAAGAGGTTAAATCGTTATCTTTAAGCAGCTGTTCCCATTCTTTTGTATGAACCATTTCATACACTGTCTTATTCCAATATGCTACCTGCTCTTTGGTCATATTAGGCGGTCCCATTAGACCTCTCCAATGGCTAAACGTTACGTCAATTCCCGCTTCTTTCCACGTTGGGATCTCTTTTAACTCTTCTAGCCTGCTGGGAGAAGAAACGGCGAGTATTCTTACCTGCCCTTGTTCATACTGCTTTTTCACTTCTGATAATGACATAGGTGCTACATCTAGCTGATGATGAACGAGTGCATCGATCACTTTATGACTGCTATTGTAAACGAAGAACTCAAGCTTGGAAGAGTCTACGCCTGCTTTTTTATTTAGCTGCATGAACGATAAATGATCGTCGTTTCCTAAGCGAGGTGATATTCCCACTTTCATGCTGGATTCACTTTGATTTAACGTGCGTATGAGCTGTTTTAAATTATATATAGGAGAGTTAGCAGGAACTACGATGACCTCCCATTCAGATGTTAAAATAGCGAGCGGAGTAAAGTCTTTATATGTTAATTGACTTTGCCCTAGCAAATTATTTGTAATCAGCAAGCTGGAATTTCCGGAAACAATATTCCCTTCTTTTCTCTGTTTAATATATTTCCATCCTTCTTCACCTTGCCCACCTATTTTATTACTAACAGAAACGGGTACCTTCACAATCTTCTTTTCCGTTAGCACTTGTTGAATGGCTCTTACTGTTGCGTCTGCTCCTCCGCCTTTTGCACCGGCTGCCACAATTTCAATTTCCCCCATATCAATACGGTCTTTTTTAGAGGGAGAAGAACAGCTAACAAGCAATACACTTATAAACACTATCATGAGCTTTTTGATCATATATACCATCCTTCAAGGCTAATGCTACGCTAAATAGTACTTGCGCTCTGGCCGTCCAATAATCCCATAATCATATTCAACGTGACATTCACCAGTTGATACTAGATACTCTAAATATCGTCTAGCTGTCGTTCTAGATACTCCCATGTGCTGCCCCATCTCTTCGATCGTAATTCCTTTGATGCTTTTTAAAATATCTTTTGACTTTTGTAATGTGATACCATCAATACCTGAAGGAAGAGATTTATCCGCTTTTGGCTTTGTCCTGACATGTCCAAAGTACGCATCAATAAATGATTGATCTACTTCTTCATGCGTACTAAACAGTTCCTTTTTCTCTTGATACTGTTTAATAGCATTAATGAAGGATTCCATCATAACCGGCTTAATCAAATAATTAACGACGCCGTTTCTCAAACAGATTTCTACAATGTTTTTTTCGGTGGCAGCCGTTACCACGATAACGTCAACGTGTGGAAACTGCGCTCTGATTTTTGGCAGTAAATCTGTTCCCATTTCATCTGGCATATAGATGTCTAAAAGAAGTAAATCAACTTTCTTCTCCTTTAGCATTTCAAGCGTCTCTTTTGCATTCAACGCTTTACCTACAACTTCCACACCATCTACTTCTAATAAAAATCGTTCTTGAACTTGAGCAATTCGAAAATCGTCTTCTGCAATTGCGACTCTTAACATTTCAACTCTCCCCTTACTTCTCATGATTCAGTTTTTTGGAAGGTAAACTGAAAAAATAGCTCCTCCTTCTGGCTGATTATACACTTCAATAGATCCTCCAAGCTCATCTACCATTTTCTTTATATTTGCCAGTCCGTATCCTCTGTCTGTACCTTTGGTTGAAAAACCTTTTGTGAAAATTTGATTTAGTACTTCTTCTGATACACCAGGTCCATTATCCATCACTTCAATAATTAAATCATGACCAATATCGGTAATAAAAAACGACACTTCTTTTTCAGACTGCTGACTCACCGCTTCAAATGCATTATCAATTAAATTCCCAATAATGATAATGAGATGAGAAATTTCAATATGTTCTGGGAGCGTATCGAGTGTACTCTCCGAATCAACCGAAAAGTGAATTTTCTTTTCAGATGCTTTTCCAATCTTCCCAAGCAATATTGCTTGGACTTTAGAATCTAGTATCTGATCAAATAGAATACGGTTTTGTGTTTGGTGTACGGCTGATTCTTTTTGAATAAACTCAAATGCATCTTTGTACTGCCCTAACTGCAGCAAACCCGACAAAACATACAGCTTATTCGTAAACTCATGCGTTTGAGCTCGTAAATCCTCTGAATACTTTCGTACTTCTGAAATCGTATTGATTAAGCTTTTTAATTCTGTCTTATCACGAAAACTAGCGACCACTCCTACAATTCGCTGATGTTCAATAATAGGTGTTAAGTTTAAGATAAACGTTTTTTCATTCAGAAAAATCTCTTGGTCGCTTCGGGCTATTCCCGTATCTAGCACTTCAATCATATTCGTATAAGGAAATACTTCAATGATATGATGATGTAAATATTCCGTCTGTAGTCCTAGCATATTTTTAGCTGATGTATTCATCATCGTAATAAAGCCTTGATGATCAATAGCAATAATTCCTTCTTTTATCGAAAGTAAAATCGCATTTCGTTCACGGTATAAAGAAGCGATTTCATGGGGCTCAAGACCGAGAGTATCTTTTTTAATACTTTTAGCTAAAAAAATACCCCCGATCATACCAAGCAATAGAACAGCTAGTGAAAATAGGATAATTTGCTGAATGCGCGCAATGAGCTGAGCATGAACATGAGACTTTAAAAACTCAACCGTCACTACTCCCACGACGTCCGTATACTTTCCGTGACTGATGACAATAGGCGCTTTCCCCATAATTGCAGGACCTGTGGTTCCCTCTCCGTCAAGCGTATAATATCCGCCGAATAATAGTGCTCTATCGTTAACCGCCTCTTTGTCTTTCTTTCCTATCCATTTTTGATTAGCATGAGAATAGATGATTTGCTCACGGTTTTGAACTACAATACTTGCTGCTCCGATTTGTTCCCTCACTTGCTCGGCAAGCGGCTGAATGTAGCGACTCGGCTGTTTTTTTTGAAAAGCAGCTTTGACTTCCGGCATAAATGATATTGATTTGGCTGCTTGAAGAGCCAGCTGCTCGGCTTGCCTTTTAGATTCTACAAACTGCATGTAAGAGAAAATACTCGCTAAAAGAACAATAACAGTTATGATTAATGCTGCGGATAAACCTACGATTTTTGTTTGCAGCGATACTTGAAACCATTTTTTCATTTCATCGCACCTTTAGCCTTTACCTTATAGTTCTATTCCTCTTTTATTTTATCAAAATTTTTTGTATATCCGCTCCTTATTCCAAAAGCTTTTTAGACAAAAAAACTTATCAATCCCAAAAGCGGAATTGATAAGTTTTTAAGTTCATGATCTTTACAGCGTAATAACTCCTGTAATAATAGCTACTAAAAGCATCACCATCGCTGTTCCAATCGTCCACTTTAAAGTAAAGCGCTGGAATTCACCAAGCTCGACTTTTGCCATACCGACCAATAGATACGTAGAAGCAACTAAAGGACTTAGTAAGTGAACAGGTTGACCAATCAATGAAGCACGGCCAATTTCTGCAGCATCAATACCGTATGCTGAAGCTGCTTGAGCAATAATTGGTAAAATTCCATAGTAGTAAGCATCATTTGACATAAAGAACGTAAATGGCATACTTGTGATGGCTGTAATCACAGACATGTAAGGCCCTAACGCATCTGGAATTAATCCTACTAAACTGTTACCCATTGCATCTACCATTTTTGTACCTGATAAAATGCCTGTGAATACGCCTGCTGCGAATACAAGAGATACAACAGCAAGTACATTACCAGCATGTGCTGTGATACGCTCTTTTTGAACTTCTAAATTTGGATAGTTAATCATGATAGCGATTGCAAATCCAATCATAAACAGAATTTGAAGCGGCATAACTGCTGTGATAAGTCCTACTAATAAGAGAGCTGTTAAAGCAAAGTTTACCCATAAAAGCTTCGGACGCTTGTACTCGATTCCTTCAGCAGCGGCTGCTTCTGCAAAAGCTACTTGAGCATTTGTAACGTCTTGAATATCAATAACACCTAAGCGCTGGCGCTCTTTTTTCCCGAAATAGTAAGCCGTAAATAATAACCAAATAGCCCCACCAATCATGGCTGGAATCATTGGTGTGAACACCTGGGAAGCATCTAACTTCAATGCGCTCATCACGCGAGCAGTAGGTCCGCCCCAAGGCGTTAAGTTCATAACTCCACTACCCATAATAGCGATACAGGCTAAAATCATAGGCTTCATGTTTAGCTTTTTATAAAGCGGAAGCATCGCTGAGAGCGTAATCATATATGTTGTTGTTCCGTCTCCGTCTAATGAGATAATAAGAACTAAAATAGCTGTACCAATTGTGATTTTTAGTGGATCACCTTTTACGATTTTTAAAATTCTTCCTACAACTGGATCAAACAAACCAGCATCAATCATAATCCCAAAATATAAAATAGCAAACATTAACATAACGCCTGTAGGTGCTAATTCTTTTACACCATTTAAAGCCATTTCTCCAATATCACTTGTGAATCCCCCTATGATTGCAAACAATACTGGAATAACCATTAAAGCAATAAGCGGCGTTAATCGTTTTGTCATAATTAGAAACATAAATGTACAAACCATCAAAAACCCAAGAATAGCTAACATTATTACCCCTCCTATTTTTGAATCCGCTTTCATAACAGTGGAAGCGATTCGTTTGTATGTATGACCCGCATATGTATGCCAGTTCGTCTATACGATTACAACATCGCTTGTTCACTATTAAGTTGTACCTTAAAACTTTAAAATTTTCTGTTTTTTCTTAAAATAATCATAATTTACAGGAGGGTATAGTGTAAATAATTCGTACTATAAAAACTTTTAAAACTTTATGGGTAATTAAATCCTTTTTGTTCATTGGAAGGATAAAAGAAAGGAAGAAGAAAAAGATAGGAAAATAAAAAAACGGAGAGAGAGGAACTATTCTCGTGAATTATTCAATTTGAACTCTAAGAGAATAAGCGCCAGGATGAGGAGTTTTATTCCATTGAGTAAGAGATTCCTCTAAAAATGGAATGTTTTTCAACTTCTTTGTTTGGAACTTTTCTATTTTTGAATATTTCTCTAAAGCATACGTATTAGCAAACATTTCTTGCGTTCTATTTCCTTCTTTTAAAAGCGTTCCATTTGTCATACGATCCACATGATGGCCTAATTCATGCAGAATGATAAAAGCAAATTGATGAGGCTTTTTATTTTTTGTTGTATCGATAAAGACAATAGGACATTCCGTTACTGTATATTTAATATAATCAATTTCAAACTGAAGTTTGCGCTTCTCTTTTGGAAGGTTATCATTAAATTGGCCATAGTACACGCCTAGCACATCTTTTCCTTGCACCTTTACACTGCCTAAGCAATACACACCTTTTAGCCCCTCCCAGTCTTTTTCGTCTGTTACATTAGCAATTTCCTGCAGGGCGGCTTTTTGCTTCGCGCTCATGACTCCGTGAAACGTTACACCATGAATTTGGATTTTTTCACTACGCTTAAACATCTTCTTGCCTCCTTTACTAAATTCCTTCTACAACATATTATTTAGCAATAAGTATATTCATTCACAATACATGGTTAAAAACATGAAGTTAATGTCAAGATTCCCGTTTTGATGTTTTTTAACCCTGCTTATATGCTGCTTCGTTTATTTTCTATTTTTACTATATTACATATGTAGCCATTAATAAAATATCATTTTTTTATGATTTATCATTACTTTTTTTTATTTCTATTTTTGTTTATCGATAATCTGAAGCCTACGTATCATTTTTAAATTTAAAACCATTGCTATATAAAGAAAAGGATAGCAAAACAACGAGTATAGCGTCTTCCATGCATTATAATAAAACACTTCTGTTTGGATACTCCTTTTGTAAAGAATCCATAAAGATCATATTTAACATCAAGATATACATCTCCTACCGATCCTAAAAACATAACAAACAAAGAAGTTGTGTACATTTCTATCCAGCTGATACGTTTCGGCATGACTAGTACACTCAAAATAGAAATCATCGTTGTAAGGATTAAGAGCACCATGCTGAAGAACTCGTTTTCTATAGGAGATAGAAACAGCTTTCCCATTGGATATTAAATTCATTCTGAAGGCTAAAAAATTAAGATTTCGTAAAAAAAGAGATTGAGGCATAACGAAATCAAGCCAATCTAAATACGAACAAATGGGATAAATGATTTGGACTGCGTGGTACGCCGCTGTTGATTTTCGTGCAAAACTTCACTTACCCTTCTGCGGGGTCTCAGCCACTCCACTTTCCCCGACGGAGTCTTCGCCTTGCCCTCTAATCAACAGCTAGAAGCAAATATATACAATCTACGTTCACCATCACAATAAAAAATCCGAACGAGTTGGATTCTCTATCAAGAATCTCGATTCATCGTTCGGATCTTCCTTCAACTAAACTACTTTTGTTTCCGCTTCTTTTTGTTAACGAAAGGAAATGATACAAGAACCAAGCTCTTGCTGTCCCCATTTAAGTGAAAGCTCATCATGATGAGTAAGCGGACCTACTCCCTCAGGTGTCCCTGTAAAAATAAGATCTCCTTTATCAAGACCAAAATGTTTTCCTGTAAAATCAATAATCGTTTGTAAGTCAAAAATCAAATCTTTAATATTCCCCAGCTGCACGCGTTCATTGTTTTTCACTAACGAAAAGTCTTTCTTCTTAGATGCTTCTACTCCTTCAAATGGAATAAAGTTTCCCACGACCGCTGAACGTTTGAATCCTTTTGCAAGCAGCCAAGGGTGCTTTTTTTGTTTTAATTCACTCTGCACGTCTCGAAGGGTCAAGTCTAATCCAATCGTCATCTCGTCAACAAGTTCATCTACTGTTATGCCCTCTTTGTAAGATTGTCCAATATGAAGAATCAGTTCAGTTTCAAAGTGCACCTCTCCTTGGTCGCTAGGAAGAGTGATTGATTGTCCAGCTGCTTCAACGAGAGCGTGAGTAGGTTTGGAAAATAAAAAAGGTGATGTTGGAATATCATTATGTAATTCTTTTGCATGCAGTGCGTAGTTCCGCCCCACACAATAAATATTTTTAATATCTTTCACTTTCATCATCCCTTCTTTCGTTCAAATAAAGATTTTTTAACTTGTATTCTTTTATTTTACAAGAAAAAAAAGATTGGGACATAATAAAATGAATCTAATCTAAAGACGTAAAATGGGGATAAATGAGCTGAACTGCTTATGACACCTTTGTTGATTTCCGTGCAACAGCTAGAAGGACCTGCCCACACGAAACCTACGTTCACCATGACCATAAAAAAAAACGAACGATCTATTTTTGATAGATCGTTCGTTTTTAACGCTAGCGAAACAACTTTTCTCACATTCTCTTTCTTTTAATCCGTTATTTTCTAGCCCATTTTGTAATGCCTTTGATATCATCTGGAGTTGTACGACAGCACCCTCCGATTAACTGAGCACCTGCTTCATACCAGCTGTGAGCGCTGCAGCCATACGTTTCGCCAGCAGATGTCCCGTTCCATGTTTTAGATTCAGCATCATAATGCTCCCCTGAATTTGGATACACAATGACTGGCTTATCCGTTTGAGATTTAATTTCTTTAATAAGTGAAGAAATATATTGAGGCGGCGTACAGTTAACTCCAAGAGCCGCTACTTGCTCATAGGAATCCAGATAGCGTGCACACTCCGAGATTAATGTTCCGCTGCTAATGTGCAGATCATCTTTTGCGCTGAACGTAATCCATGCGTACGCTCCTTCAAACTCTTCTAGCAGCCTCGCAATGGCTCTTGCTTCCATTAAATTAGGAATAGTTTCACAAGCTAATACGTCCGCTCCTGCTTCAATTAATGCTTTCATACGAGGACGATGAAATTCCATTAACTCTTCTTCTGTTACGTCATACTGTCCAGTATATTCCGATCCGTTTGCTAAAAATGCTCCGTAAGGCCCTACCGAAGCGGCAACAATTGGTTTTGGACGATTAAGACGATTCTCTTCTTGGTACCAAAATTCATCTCTCGCTTCAGCCGCAATTTTTACAGATGCTTGAATTAGCTCGCGAGCCTCTGATGCACTCAAGCCACGTTTAGCAAAACCTTCAAATGTGCTTTGATAACTTGCTGTAATCGCACAGTCAGCTCCTGCTGCAAAGTAGTCTTGATGCACTCTCTTAATCAATTCCGGCTGCTCCATCAACACTTTTGCAGACCATAAGCTGTCATTTAAATCACAGCCATATCTTTCAAGTTCAGTTGCCATTGCACCATCTAGTACAATCACAGGGAATGTATGTAAAATTTGTTGGATAGGATTCATTGTTTAATCTAGGGTTGTCCACTAGCAGTTAGCTTCGATTACCCTATCCTCCTTTCAGATAATTTAAAATATATGCAAAAAAGTCTAAAGGACTAGGCAACTTTTGTCAAGAAACCGAAAAAACGAGCATGGATTTATAACCAAGCTTTTTTTAATCGTTTTATTCCTTCTTCTATTTCTTCTCTCCCCAAACTTCCGAAGCCTAACAAAACATGAGGCTTTTGTTTAGGTACTTCCGTAAGCCAATAACGAGAGGTACCGTAGACGGAGACATCTTGCTTTCGAGCTGCGTTAATTAACTGCTGTTCGGTCATATCGTTGTGCACGCGTACAAGTATATGCAAACCTGCAGATTCACCTGATATCGTAATGTTTTCGTTAAGCTCTTTCTGTAAAGCTGCTAAAAGAGTAACGTGTTTCAGTTGATAAACAGTTCTCACTCTTCTTAAATGCTTACTCCACTCTCCATTTTTCATCATCAGCCCGAGCGTCCGCTGATGGAGAGTTGGAACAGCTTGCTCGTATAATGAGAAATGTTCATGATATTCCTTTAGAAGAACTTCAGGTAATACAAGGTAGCTGATTCTTAAAGAAGGCATAAAAGATTTTGAAAATGTACCTGTATAAATGACGCGCCCCTTAGTGTCTAAGCTTTGCAATGAAGGGATGGGAGAGCCTTTATAACGAAATTCTCCGTCATAATCATCTTCAATAATAAACCCGTTGCGGTCATTCGCCCATTTAAGAAGCTCTATTCTTCTTGAAACAGGCATGATCATTCCGTATGGAAACTGATGAGATGGTGTGACATAAACAGCTCGTGCTAGGCTGTCATAAAGCTCCTGGATGTTTATCCCTTTGTTATTAAGCGACACGGGTTTTAAGGAAAATCCATGCTGCTTAAATACAAAGCTAGCCCCGTCATAACAAGGATTTTCAAAGGCAATGTCCCTGATGCTTGGTTTTAGCATCTGCGCTAATAAACTGAGTGATTGCTGCGTACCTGCTCCAATAATAATTTGATGTTTTGAACAAACCACTCCTCTTGATTGATAAAGGTACGTCGCAATTTCTTTTCGCAGTGATTCTTCTCCTTGACTTTCTTGGTAAGTAAACAGAGATTCTCTATAAGTTTGAAGACTTTCATTGTATCGTTTTTTCCACTCATTCAAGGGAAACAAACGGCTATCAACTTTTCCATACCGAAAATCATAGGTACACGACTTTGTTTCTGAGTGAGGGTGTAAAAATACAGCCGGCTTTTTATCTATTTGCAGTAAATCAAACTGTGTATTCGTTACGTACATTCCACTTTTGGGCCTGCTTTCTACATATCCTTCAGCTAAAAGCTGCTGATAGGCCACATCTACAGTATTTCGACTTACGTTTAAGTAATCAGCAAGAGACCGGATAGAAGGCAGTTTGTCATTTACTTCCACCCTGCTGGATACAATTTCTTTTTTTATATATTCATATAGCTGTTGATACAAAGGCATATCATCTTTACGGTTTAATAAAGGTGTGAACTTCACGCTATTTCCTTTCATCTGTCCCTATTTTATTTTTCAAATCTGGCTCTTTTAGAGGGGATACATTTCTTTTACTATAAGTGTAGATCATTTGATTAAAAAGGAGAAGATTTAATGACTACTATTACAATTCGTCAAGCTAATGCCGCTGACATGGAAGCACTTATTTCATTAATGAACGAATACATTGTTGATTTTTACAAGCGCCCTCAGCCTACCAAAAAGCAGCTGAGAAATTTAATTAATCACTTATTTCAGCATCCGGATGCTGGCGTTCAGTTTATCGCGACTCAAAATGACGAAGCAGTAGGTTTTTCGACGCTTTATTTTACATTTAGCACCACGCGTGTAAAGCCTGTAGCGATTTTAAATGACTTATACGTTACTGAAAAAGCAAGAGGACAAAAAATTGGAGAAAAGTTATTTTCGACTAGTCACCAGTATACAAAAGAACATCAGTATGCAGCTATGTCTTGGGAAACGGCTTATGATAACACAGGAGCCCAAATGCTTTACAGAAAAATGGGCGGAAATGTAACGAACGATGAATGGATTCACTACGACATTTCAAACGATATTTTATAATATTCTTCCATCCATAAAGTTTTAACACGTTCTTAACACTCCTTTCATAAATGTGTTTTATGATGAATACGACAAATCAATTAGTTTCTGTATGTATTTGTCATATTCTCTGTTAAAGTTTTCACAAAGTGTTCAAACTTTAAGTGAAAACGCTTTCTATTTTTGTGTATAATAAAAATATGCAAATGAAAATGAATGTTACAGCTCGTTAATCATAAACATTTTAAATATGGAAGGAGTTTTGAAGATGATTTTAAAAGCATTAAGAAAAAACGGGGCCGTTACAATTAACTATTATAAAAACGGTTTGCTTCAAACGTTTAAAGGAAAAGTACAGCGCCTAGATTTAACAGACCAAACGCTTTCATTAAAAGATGAACAGCAAAATACTTTCTCTATTCGTTTATCGGGAATTAAAGAAATTTATTGATGAATAGTTTACAGTAAAAAAGAACATGATGTTCATTCTGCTTTGCAGAAGTCATCATGTTCTTTTGATTTTAGCTTTATTTAGCTGATGTTTCTGTTTCTTCTTTCCCGTACATATATTTCGAAGGGTCGACTGTTTGGAAATCCTTCAGCTTGTGGAAACGAAGCAAGTCTCCATAAAGCACTTGATCAGATAACTCCAGTTCTTTCGCTACCTTCTGTTTATAAGCTTTCATTTGATTATTTTCTTTAAGCGCTTGGCCCGTCTTAGAATCATAATACGTTCCATCCACTAATGTATATCTAGGAGATACGTAGTTGCCATTGCGGAATGCCACTACATCATCATGATCCTTAGAAAATAAATCTGTGCCAAATTGGATAAACTCTTTGCTGTCAATCCCTACTAAATGAAGAAGAGTTGGCACAACGTCAATTTCTCCACCGTACGTATGATTAACTCCGCCTTTTACTCCAGGAACGTGAATGAATAGAGGTACACGCTGCAGCTGAGCATTTTCATAAGGCGTAATTTCTTTTCCCATTACTTTTTCCATTGCCGCATTATGATTTTCAGAAATACCGTAGTGATCTCCATAAATCATAATCACAGAATTATCATAAAGCCCAGAAGCTTTCAGTTCTTGGAAGAAAGATTGCAATGATTCGTCTAAATAACGAGCCGTTTGGAAATAACGGTCAACTGTTGCATCGCCCGTGTTAGCAGGCTGTATGCTTGCCTCATTGTTTCCAAGTAAAAATGGAAAATGATTTGTTAACGTAATTAAATGCGCATAGAACGGCTGTGGTAAAGACTGCAGCATTGGAACAGATTCTTTAAAGAACGGTTTGTCTTTTAAGCCATAATTAATTTTATTTTCACCCGTCATATTGTAATAACTTGCATCAAAGAACTTATCCACACCGAACTGCTTGTAAATTTCGTTACGGTTCCAAAACGTCTTATAGTCTCCGTGCAGCACAGCGCTCGTATAGCCAGCTTTTTGATCCAAAATAGCTGGTGCTGCCTGATACGTATTGCTTCCTTTCAGTACAAAGGCGGAACCTTGAGGAAGGCCGTATAGAGAGTTGTCCATCATCAGCTCAGCATCTGATGTTTTTCCTTGTCCCGTTTGATGAAAGAAGTTATCAAAATACGTAAAGTCATTTCCATGGGCCAACGAATTTAAGAAAGGTGTCACTTCCTGACCATTTAATTTGTAATCAATTAAAAAAGACTGAAATGATTCCAAATGAATTTTAATAATATTTTTCCCTTTAGCTTTTCCAAAATAAACGGAATTAGGCTCCGCATAATGACTGTTTTTAAAATTAACGACGTTTGTTAAATCATTGCTGCTTGCAAAAGCTCGCTGTTTAGAGTTTTGAGCAGTCTGAACACCGTCATACATCGTATAATTATAGGCGCCTAAATACTTTACTAGATAATTGCGGTCAAAAGTTCGAGATAGAAGCTGCGGGCGATCAATTTCTGCTAATGTTAAGTTGACAGAAAAGACCATGAATCCTAAAGAAAGAATGGTTACAGCATTCTTAACCGATACTTTTTCATTATGCCAGTCAATTTTTTTACTAAAAAAGAAGAAAAAATAGATAATAAAATCAACAAAATAAAAAACATCATGTGCTTTTAATAAATCCATAATGCTTCCGCCCATACTCCCTGCATTACTTGTCTGCAATAGTGTAGGAAGCGTTACAAAATCGTTAAAAAAGCGATAATAGAGAATGTTGCTGTATAACAGCAGCGTCATAATGAAACTGCCTGCAAGAATCCAAGCTCCTGCTTTTTTTCCTTTAAAAAATAAGCCGATTCCTAAAAAAATCAGCACTGAACTCACAGGGTTTATGAACAGCAGAATTTGCTGCATTACGCCGCTTACGCCTAAGTTAAATTCAGTTTTATAAGCCACATACGACTTTATCCACATTAAAACAGCGGCTAATATGAAATAGTGCAGCGGCTTAGAAACGATTCGCTTCATTTTGATTTTCCTTTCTCGATTAGTTTATGAGTAGATTCACAAAGAACATATAGAAAACCTTTATCATTATACTCATAGAAAATGAAAATTAAATGAAATCCTAGCCTTCACAACCATAGATAGATTCTTTAAATTCATCTACTAGTTTACCTAATACCCACAAATAAATAAACTAAAATCACCTTTTTTATCATAAAACCCCTTCTTCCCTCATATACTGTATTCTGTTGCAACACCCGTACTGCAAACTTGTGCATTTTTTCACAATTTATCTACAAACTATTCTCATCTTGCTGTATAATAATAATTCTGCCTTGAGCATTCTCCAAATTCTTATGCTTAAGCTACAGCTTTCTTTTCATAACAGATGCACACATGAAAGGAGATGAATTAATGATTTTAAAAGCGTTAAAGAAAAACAAACATGTAACCGTGAATTATTACGAAAATGGCCTGCTTCAAACCTTCAAAGGAAAAATCCAAAATTTAAACCTAACCGACCAAACCCTCTCCCTACGAGATGAAAAACAAAACATTTTTTCCATTCGTTTGTCTGGCATTAAAGAAATTTATTAACAAAAAAGATCCTGAAGAACTCTTCTAGGATCTTTTTTGTATTTTTTATCCATTAATTATTGAAAAATAATCCAATTAATGTTAAATTAACTTTACATAATGTTAAATCAACTTAACAAATTTATTAAAAAGTCAGCGGGGGATCATATTGACTCTTATTAATCATGTAAAAGAGCTTAGAGCTAAACATGGATATACGCAAGGAGATTTAGCTGAAAAAGTTGGAGCCACTCGCCAAACCATCGCAGCTATTGAAAAGGGAAATTACATTCCTTCCCTACTGCTTGGTTTAACAATTTGTGATGTCTTTCAATTAAAAATGGAAGATGTTTTTACACTTCAAAAGGAGGAGAAAAATGTTGAGTAATGTTATTAAATCTTATTTGTTGAATGTAGTGTCTCTGTTGTGCGTAGGTTGGTTTTTATATGATTTTTTAAGCCTAAATATTCAATTTAGTGAAGTTATGACCCACCCTGAACCCCCGTGGGAAATTACTATGTCTATAGGGTCTTTTGCTTCTTTAATTGTGCTTTTAATCGTCTCATTTTTTTACTACCGCGCGCGTAAAAAGACGAAGAACGTTTCGCCTTTATTGTTCCCTTTTGAATTTGCAGAAGAAGATGAACGTGAAAAGATGATAACAGCAGAAGCTTGTAAGAAAGCCTTTGTTTTTCTCCTATTTTCTATTCCTATAGGGGCTATATTAATAGCTTTTTATCCGCTGCTACCTAATTCTTTTAGCTTCTATCCCATTGCCGTTCTTTTGCTTCTTTCTCTTGTGCAGTTAACGGTTTATTACGTATCAATTAGTAAGATTTACCGCTGATTAAAAAAAGGTTGTTCTAAAAAGAACAACCTTTTTTTAATCTAATAATTCGCTGAATTCCCCCACAAAAATAATCCGCCCTACATCTATTTCACTATTTTTTCATTTTCTCTGTCTATATTGAACTATAACAATTGAACGATGTACGTTACCTTCCATTGCAGTTTTTCTTCAGTGTTCAGTTGCAAAATAGGAAAGATAAAAGGAGCATATCAATGGCAGCTAATAAATGGACAAAATGGATGGTTGGTTTATCGAGCGTTGCTGCATTTACCACTTTTGTAGGACTTTCTCAAAAATATGATCAAACAAATTCAACAGCTACAGCACTAAATAACGATACATCAGCCAGTAATTCATCGCAAACCCAAACGGAAGATGAGACGGACCTATTTCCAAATTCAGGACCTGACTCCAATACGGACAATGGAACTAACGGGCAAGATCAGTGGTCAAATGACAGTTCTAATGAGCAAAGTGATCAATGGTCAGACGATGATTCGATTAATCAGCAAGACCAGTGGTCAAATGATAATTCCTCCAATGACCAGGATAACTGGGGGAATAATAATGATTCCTCTATGCAATCAAGACCTTCTTAAGGATGTGATGTAATGAGCTACTCATTTAAAGCGATGAATACCGAATTTAATGTATATCAGCTGGAAACACCTGTAATCAAAAAAGTGGAGAGCTGGTGTTATCTTGTAGAAGAAACCCTAAGCCGCTTTCTTCCAACAAGCGAGCTTTCACAGCTTAATTCGCTGAACGGAAGATTATTTTTACCGTCAAAAATGTTGTATGAAGCTGTAAAAACAGCCTCTTACTATTACAATGAGACAAACGGAATTTTCAACCCATTTCTTTATCATTCTATTCAAACTCTAGGATATAACCAAAGTTTTGAACAACTGCCTAACAATCAGCTTCCTCAAGAAATAGCAGCTTTTGATGCTGTTAACCCTATTATGATTCACAAAGGAATGAGAAGTATTCAGCTTGCTTCTAATGTCGGTCTGGATTTAGGCGGAATCGCAAAAGGTTGGAGCATTCAGCAAATGGCGAATCAATTAAAGAAAAAAGGAACTTCACTTGGTGGAATCGATGGAGGGGGTGATATTGTAACGTGGGGGCCTGCTAGCAAGCACTGGTCCATTGCGCTCTCTCATCCATTTGATTTATCAAAAAATCTCATGAGTATTAAAGTAAAGAGCAACAGCGGCATTGCCACAAGCAGTGTGGGCAAGCGATTGTGGAAAGTAAATGGACACACTCACCATCATATTATTGACGGCAGAATCAGCAAGCCTAGTTCATCAGAGCTTCTGCAAGTAACGGTTGTTTCAGAAGACTTGACCGTTTCTGAAGTCTATGCAAAATGCATGCTTATTCTCGGGTGGGACGCCGGATTAAGATTAGCTAAAATGCATCACCCTTCTTTAGAGGTAATTGCGGTTACAAAAGAAGGCGAAGTGTTAATCGAAAAAAATGTGAAAGGTCAGGTATACCATTATGGCTACTCTCCTCGCGCAATTTAGTGCCCACTTTCCCGTTTGGAATACCATTCGGGCAGCCGGCTTAACTTCTTATTTGCTCATGTTTGTATCGATTGCCGCTGGCATTTCTCACAGCTTTTCATTTTTTAAACCAAAACGAAAAAAACAGCTTTTGCTGGTTCATCAATCATCAGGGTGGTTCGGATTATTATTTGGCATGATTCACGGACTTGTTTTATCATTTGATCAATCTATTCATTTTTCACTTTCTGACATTTTAATTCCGTTCACTTCCGATTACAAACCAGTTAGCACAGGTCTTGGTACTATTTCACTCTACATTTTATTTGTACTGATTATCACATCCGATTTTATAAGACAGCTGGGGAGAAAAACATGGAAAGCCATTCATTTTCTTGCTTTTCCAGGCTATTTGCTCGCACTGTATCACGGCATTACTTCTGGAACAGATACACAGCAGCCGCTTATTCTTGGGATGTACAGCATCACTGGCTGCATCGTTTTGATTTTGCTTTTTTTACGAATTCAACACCAGTCATCAGCTCCTAAGAATCCCCAAAAAGCTCAGGAAAACTAAAAAACGCACTCTATCATAGAGTGCGTTTTTTCTTATCCGCGTCCTGCTTGGAATGATGGGTACTGTGTCATACCGCCGTCAGCAAAGAGTGTAATCCCTGTTACATAACTTGCCTCTGAAGAAGCTAGCCATGCAGCAACCGCTGCAATTTCTTCCGGCTCTCCAATGTATCCCATTGGAATCATGCTTTCTACATCTGCACGCTGCTCAGGATCAGCAAATTTCTCAGCGTTAATCGGTGTATTAATCGCTCCCGGTCCAATGTTATTTACACGAATACCTTTTGGAGCGTATTCTAATGCAAGTGTTTCGGTCATGAGCTTCATTCCGCCTTTACTTGCTGCGTAATGAACAAATAATGGCCAAGGAATTTTCTCGTGAACACTCGACATGTTAATAACTGTTCCCTTAATATCATTTTCCACAAAATATTTAATCGCTTCACGGCTGCCTAAAAATGCTCCCGTTAAGTTCGTATCAATGACTTTATTCCAATCGCTTAAAGACATTTCATGAGACGAAACCGGATTTTCCATTCCTGCGTTATTAATCATAACGTCTAGCTTTCCAAATTCTTTAATAGCAGATTGAACTAAATTGATCACATCAGACTCAACTGTTACATCACCTTTGACGGCAATAGCCTCTCCGCCCACTTTTTTAATTTCTTCTAAAACGCTGTTAGCTTCTTCTTCTTTCGAACGATAGTTCACAACTACTTTAGCTTTTTCTGTCGCAAAACGAATCGCCATTGCTTTTCCTAAACCGGTAGATGAACCTGTTATGACAACTACTTTTCCTTCTAAATCTTTATACATTGCTAATAACCTCCTAGTTAGCTTTTGGCGAGCCCTAACATGACTCCTGCTATGATGATCAGTATAATCCCAATAATAATCCCAACTAACTGACGCTTCGTTTTCTTCTCACCTAAAATAATGATCCCGCCTAATGTTGAAATGACGATTCCCATTTGAGAAAGCGAAAAGCTTGTCGCTACGCCTACTTTAGGTTGTGAGATGAATAAAAACATATTACCAGCGGCCCAAATAAGACCTGGGATAATGTTGCGAATTGCATATTTATTAAATGGCTTATGCTTGAACGTCAGCAATACTCCTCCAATAACCATACCAATTGCTTGAGGTAATAAAGCCGACCATCCGTCTACATTAAATAGACGGGCTACTACAACATAAACTAAATAACCAACGGTTGAAATTAATAAAATAACAATTCCTTTTTTGAAGTTTCCTTTTCCTTCTTCAGCCTCTTTCTCTTCTTTGCTTTGAAGTGATGCTAAAACAATCCCTACAATAATAAAGATAAGAGCGAGCACACCAAGAATGATTGAAGTTTTTGTAGACCACTCGTGAAACACAATTACTCCAAATAATGAAGTGGAAACTAACTGAAGCCCCGTTGAAATAGGCATCGTTTTAGAAACTCCAATTAAATCAATACTTTTCAGCTGATTACTTTGTCCAACTGCCCAAAATAGCCCCGAAACAACTCCAACCCCAAAGATTAAAGGTGTAAACGTAGGGTGTACAAAAATATAAATACCGATGGAGAAAATTAAAGCTCCCAATGTGGTTCCAAGCGTTTGACTATAAGGTCCTCCGCCTAGTTTCACATTGAAAAGCACAATGCTTCCCCAAAATATGGCTGGTAAGACGGCTAAAAATATGTCCATGTTTCAAAACCTTCCTGTGTTAAAATTAAATGTCAAAGTGCATATTCCCCAATTTTTCCGCCATTAATCCCTTTTCAGGGACATTTTATGGATTAATGACCGCACGAAATATTCTTTGGGTAGCGAAAACTGTATACCTTAATTTGTTCTAGGAGAGAAAAAGATATACTTTCTAACGCAAAAAAACAGCTTTTCCAAATAAAAGCTGTTCTGTATGATTTAATTTATTTTTAACATATAGCGATTAATAGGTCTCCCCACTCTGCCGTATTCAACTGATAATTTCAGCTCGTTTTCCTGTTCTAAAAACTCTAAATACCTTCTTGCTGTAACACGCGCAATTCCTACGCCGTCCGCCACTTCTTCAGCAGAAATTGGATGATTTTGTTCGGAAAGATATTGTTGTATCCTCCTTAACGTAACCGCATTTAGCCCCTTGGGAAGCAAATCGGCTTTTTCTTCGAATTGCTGAAACAGCATAGAATCTAATTCAGACTGAGTAATATGTTCTTTTTGACTTATTTTAACTTGAAACGAACGATACTGCTCAAGCGCTTGCTTCATTCGTTCAAACTTGAACGGTTTCATAATATAATCCACAGCGCCATATTGAAGCACTTTCCGTACGGTTTCAATGTCACTTGCAGCCGTAACTGCTATCACGTCTGTTTTATAGCCATTTGCTCGAATTTGCTGTAAGGTGGTTAAGCCATCTTGACTAGGCATATACATATCAATAATCGTTAAATCAGGCTGATGCTGTTTAATGAGCTGTATACCTTCTAAACCATTCGAAGCTGCAGCGATAACGATGAATCCTTCAACTTGTTCAATAAATTGGCGGTTCACTTCTTGTACCATAGGATCATCTTCTATGAGAAGCACCGTCCATTCTTTTTTATTCATTTCCCACTCCCCCTATAAAAAGAATGTAATGATAAAAGTCGTTCCAACATCTAATTCTGACTCTACTTCGATCTGACCGTTTCCTTTTTCAACAATTTGTTTTACTAAATGCAAACCAATTCCTCTATTTTCCTTTGCTTTGGTTGAAAAACCTTCATCAAAGATTCTCTCTACCTGATCTTCATTCATACCACACCCGTTATCTTCAACTAATATAGAAAGAATGCCGTCATTTTGTTCCATACTTATATAGATCTTCCGTTCACGACGCTCCATATGCTGATACGAATCAAAAGCGTTCTCAATTAAGTTACCAATAATAATCACAAAATCATGATGATCTAAGTAAGGAGGAAATGAGTGAAGCTCGCTGTGGCGATCGATAGCTAACTCAATTCCAAGTTCTTTGGCACGGCTGACTTTGCTCAACAGCAATCCCGATATACTTTCATCTTTAATATGCTTATGAAGAAATTGTGTGAGCTCTTCTTGCTGTTCAGACACTTGAAAAACGTACTGAAGAGCCTTGTCTTTATTTCCAAGTTGGATAAGCCCTGCAATCGTATGAAGTTTATTCATGTATTCATGGTTTTGAACTCTAAGAGCGCTTACAAATGATTTAACTCCTGTTAACTCTTCAGCTAATTTTTTAACTTCCGTTCTGTCTTGAAAAACAGCGACCGCACCGACTGTGTGATTATTAACCTTAATCGGCACACGATTGCTTAAAATATTCAAATTTCGAACTTGAAGCTCTCGATTATAAACAGGCTGATTAAGCTGCAGAATTTCTGGAAGCCTTGTATCTGGAATCACATCATAGATCTTTTTTCCAATTACCTCATCGGGTACATCCATCATAATTTTCGCTTTATGATTAAAAATAGTGATGTTCTCCTCTTTATCAATGGCAATGACTCCTTCATGCATGGCATTAAAGGTCTCCGTTCGTTCTACGAACAAACGAGCAATTTCATGGGGTTCAAGTTCAAACATCTCTTTTTTGATACGAGATGCAAGCGCCCACGCTCCCCATCCTCCAAAGAAAAGAGCAAGACCTGAGATAAGAAAGATTTCTTTTTTTAAACTTAAAATGACCTCTGTAAATTTCGGAAGAAGATAGCCTGAGACAACCACTCCTACTTGTTCATGCTGATCGTTTACAACGGGCACAAAAGAGCGAATGACCATTCCGCCTTCTCCTTTTGCTTTATCGGTATAGGTATGTTCTGCAAACGCCTGTCCCTCATCATCTCCTTTAGAGGTTTTTCCAACCATGCTTTGCAAAGGGTGAGACAAACGTTCATGATTCATATTCATAACCACTACATAATAAGCACCGTGAATAATGCGAATCGGCTCTACAATTTGATTAATGTTCTTACTATCTTTTTCAATTTTTTCTCGAATTTCAGGCATTTCAGCAACTGTTCTCGAAGTGATTAAAGCCCTTTGCTCTAAATCATTTTCTTTTGACTGTACAAAATTATTAATTACCACGATACTTGCTAAAAACAACGAAAAGGCCACGATAAAAAAGATTAACCCGGTCATTTTCGTTTGCATCGATAAGCGCATCATAGCGGAACACCTACTGCTGATTGAAGTTTATTTTAATTTTACCACGTTGAGAAATTGCGTGTTAGAATATTTGTAGAGAAAAATTATTGAATCGTGGGGTTGGACATTTTGAAGATGTTTATAGGGGCAAGTATCATTGTTAGCGTTTTCTTGATGATCTATGTTTTTTTGCAGTATACGGTTATAAATCAGGATAATGTGTATCATGACGATGAGCAAAAAGGATTAAATAAGCAAATTGTGATTAATTTTAGCCACGTGGTAGCTGAAAATACTCCAAAAGGCTTAGCCGCTCAAAAATTTGCTGAAATCGTTAATCAAAAATCGGATGGTAAAGTTAAAATTGAAGTATATTCAAACGGCGTATTGTATTCAGACGACGAAGAACTTGCCGCCCTTCGCCGAAATGATGTACAAATGATTGCACCTTCCATTTCAAAGCTAAGCGACCTCTCCTCTACGTGGCAACTTTTTGATCTTCCCTTCATTTTCGATGATTACAGCGAGGCAAAACAAGTGTTTACCGGTAAAATCGGACAGGATTTGTTGAGTACGCTGCAAGAGAAAAACATTAAAGGGCTTGCTTTATGGAGCAACGGCTTTAAACAAATGACTAGCAATACGAAACCTTTGCTCCATCCAGCAGATTTTCAAGGTCAAACATTTCGCATTATGCCAAGTGAAGTAATCAAAAAACAATTTGAACTTCTTGGCGCCAAGCCTCAGGCTGTCTCGTTTAATAAAGTATATCAATCCCTTGAACGACAGGAATTTGATGGACAGGAAAATACCATTTCTAATATTTATTCAAAACGTTTGTACGAGCTGCAAAAATATATGACCATCAGCAACCATGGATACTTGGGCTACGCTGTTCTAATGGATGAAAAGTATTGGGACAGCCTCCCTGAAGATGTAAAACAACTATTAAGTGATGCAATGGTAGAAACAACTAACTGGATTTGGACTCAATCAAAAATGATGAACGATAAACAGCTGCAGCAAATAAAAAATAAATCTGGCATGCGCGTTTATTACTTAAATGATTTACAAAAAGCTGAATGGAAAAAACAGTTTAACTCTCTTTATCAATCGTTTGAAAACAATGCCACAAAACAAACGCTTGATATCATTCAACAAATAAAAAATATCGAAAGCAAAAAGTGATGACTATATGTTCATCACTTTTTTTGACCAAAATGACCAAAAAGAACATTATCACCAGAAATATAAATAGTTAAAATTATCAGTTAATATAAGGATAAGAATAATGTAAGCGTTAACAAAAACATTCTCGAAAGGAGCATTACGTATGAAATTAAGTTTTAAAAATCTAACTGTTCAAGTTGTTATCGGTATCCTTCTTGGTATTGCAATTGGCTTCATGTTTCCTGAATTTGGAGCTAAATTAAAAGTATTGGCTGATATCTTCATTAAATTAATTAAGATGGTGATTGCCCCAATTATTTTCTTAACAGTGGTCATCGGTATCGGAAGCATGGGAGATTTAAAGAAAGTGGGACGAATTGGAGGTAAAGCTCTTTTATACTTTGAGATTGTCACTACTTTTGCCTTAGCAATTGGAATTATCGTTGTAAACTTTATCAAACCTGGGGCTGGCTTTAATATCAATGGCGCAAGCGGAGCTGATGTTACTCAATATACGCAGCAAGCAGCTGAAGCGGAGCATGGCTTTATGGAGTTTATCATGGGAATTATTCCAGACAGCGTATTTGGCGCAATGGCAAATGGTGAATTATTGCCAATCTTATTCTTTGCCGTACTATTTGGAATGGCTACAGCTACACTCGGCGAAAAAGCGGCTCCTGTCATTACATTCTTTGAACGCTGTACAGATATTTTCTTTGGAATTGTTAATATGATTATGAAACTTTCACCTATTGCCGCGTTTGGAGCGATGGCTTATACGATCGGTAACTTTGGAATAGGCTCTCTTCAAAAACTCGGTTTCTTAATGGGATCTGTTTACATTACTATGTTCTTATTTATTGTATTTGTACTTGGAACCATTGCTAAGATTTATGGATTTAATATTTTTAAATTCATTGCTTTTATTAAAGAAGAAATTCTACTTGTATTAGGTACGTCTTCTTCGGAATCTGCACTGCCAAAAATGATGGACAAAATGGAGAAGTACGGATGTTCAAAATCTGTAGTAGGACTTGTCATTCCAACTGGTTACTCATTTAACCTAGATGGAACAGCAATCTACTTATCAATGGCTGCTATCTTTATCGCTCAAGCGTATGGAGTCGACCTGTCGTTAATGCAAGAGATTACGCTACTTGGTATTTTAATGTTAACGTCTAAAGGAGCTGCCGGAGTTACTGGCTCTGGATTTATTACACTAGCAGCTACGCTTGCTGCATTCCCGATGATTCCAGTTGAAGGAATCGCGCTGTTAATTGGGGTAGACCGCTTTATGTCGGAAGCTCGTGCCATTACAAACTTAATTGGAAATGGTGTAGCAACTGTAGTTGTATCGAAAATGGAAAACGAATTTCATCCTCCTGTAGAAACAGTACAGGACGTTAATTCCGCACCTCCATTAGCTAAGTAATAAAAAAAGAGGTTGAGACATAGCCAGATGAATTCAATCTAAAGACGAATAAATGGGATACATGAGCTGAACCGCTTATGACACCGCAGTTGATTTCCGTACAAGACTCCAATCAACTGCTAGATGGATCTAAACAAATGAAGCCTACGTTCATCCCCACAAAAAAACGAATCACTAATCAAAATGTTTGATTAGTGGTTCGTTTTTCACTTCATCTTAAATACTTTTGTCCCAACCTCTTTTTTAGGATTAATGCGTTTCTTTTTTAGAACGTCCGCTAAGTTTCCCAACAACAACAACTAAAATAGCTAACAAAATAGGAATAATCGTATGCAAATGCGGATTTAACCCTTCTAATACGTGTCCCACCGCTTTGTCTTTAAAGATCATTTCACCAGCAGTATAGCCAAGAAGCGCTGCTCCGGCAATGATGATAATCGGGAATTTTTCCATAATTTTCATTAAAAGCTGACTTCCCCAAATGATTAACGGAATGCTGATAACAAGACCAAGGATAATGAGTAGAATACTGCCGTTAGCCGCACCCGCAACCGCTACTACGTTATCTAAACTCATAACAAGATCCGCTATAATAATTGTTTTAATAGCACCTGCTAGAGTTGAATTCGCTTTAATATCTCCGTCATCTTCACCTTTTAAAAGACTAATCGCAATCCATAGAAGAAGCAGGCCTCCGATGAAATTTAAAAATGGAATTGTTAATAAATAGACAGCGACAAACGTTAGCCCTACACGTAATACAACCGCTCCTAATGTACCGAAAACAACCGCTTTGTTTCGATGCTCGTCCGGAAGATTCCGACAAGCTAAAGCAATCACGACTGCGTTATCGCCACTCAGTACAATGTTAATCAGTAAAATTTCTAAAAGATTTAAAATAAAACTCTGATCCATAAAAAAACTCCTTGATTGATTTTTATTAGTCTATTTCTCTATCTCTTATTTCATTACTAGAAATAGAGAACTAAAACTCTATCAATATAAACCGTTCTTATCCTTTAATGAAAAGAAGTAGTTATTTCACTAACAGTATTTTATCACTAAAAAGAAATTTGAAATAGGTATTTGTAAAGGAAAAGTCAGTTCATTACAATAAATCAAACCTTATCCTTTATCTTTCATCTATTTTTCACCATCGCTCTCTACTATTAGTAGCAGGAGAGCATTTATAAAAAATAGAGTGATTTTTATAAATAATACAAGCCTCCAATGCTTCTTCGTTATTTTGTAGTTTTTCGTCAGCTACGATATAAGAAAGGAGAAAATAGGTATGATTTTAAAAGCGCTAAAAACAAATAAATTATTAACTATTAACTATCAAAACAACGGTTTTGTTCAAACGGTAAAAGGTTATATTCAAAACTTAAACTTACTCGAACAAACTCTTCTATTAAAAGATGAAAATCAGCATGTACGATCACTTCGCCTATCAAGTATTAAGAATATTTATTGATAAAAAAAAGAAGAGATTGAGAGATAACTACACCAATCAACCGCTAGAAGCAGCTAAATAGAGTACATTCACGTTACCATAACCATAAAAAGATCCGAACGCTTCATCGTTCGGATCTTTTTTCAACTAAATAAAAATCTTTTGTCCTATCCTCTTTTTATTTAACTCACTGTATGACGTGCGATTACTTCTTTAATTGATTTATATACAATTTCAACCATTGTTTTTAATTCTTCGTTTGTCATTGAAAGAATAGGCATCATCGTAATCACAGGACCTAGCTCTCTAATAATTAAACCTTTTTGGCGAGCGGCTAAAATAATGTCTCCCATCACTTTTTTATCTCCAAAAATCGATTTTGTTTGACGGTCTTTCACAATCTCGATTCCTGCCATTAAACCTCGTTGTCTAATGTCTCCCACATTAGGCAGTTCATAAAGCTTTAATAGATAGCGTTTAAAAACTTTTTCCTTTTCTTTTACACTACGGATTAATTCTCTTTCTTCTATCAGTTCAATATTTTTAAGCGCTACTGCACAGGCTAATTGATTTCCCGTATACGTATGGCCATGGAAGAACGTTTTATTTTCATCCGGATGAGCTAAAAAAGCATTAAATATCTTTTCGCTTGTTAACGTAGCAGCAAGCGGCATATATCCTCCTGTTATCCCTTTTCCTACACACATAATATCCGGTACAACATCTTCTTGTTCACATGCAAACAGCGTTCCTGTTCGTCCAAATCCAACTGCTACTTCGTCACAAATCAGCAATACCCCGTACGCTTTGCACAGCAGCTCTACTTGTTTTAAAAAACCGGGAGGATGGGTAATAATACCCGCTGCTCCTTGCACAAGCGGTTCAATAATCAACCCGGCTACTTCTTCCCCTTTGTTCTGCAAGAGCTTCTCTAGCTGGTGAATACAGTAAGCTGAAGCTTGCTCTTCCGTTTCAAATCCTTCCATACGGTAAGTATAAGGAGAAGGTGCGGGAATTCGTTCAAACAGCAATGGCTTAAAGATGCGATGAAATAAATCCATGCCTCCTACACTGACTGCCCCGATTGTATCTCCGTGATATGCCTCATTCAATGAGATAAATTTACTTTTGTTTTTGTACTTTACAGAGTCGAGATTTTGCCAATATTGATAGGCAATTTTCAACGCAATTTCAACAGCGGCGGAGCCTGTATCAGAGTAGAAGACTTTCGATAAGCTGCCAGGAGTAATTTCCGCTAGCTTTTTGGCTAACAAAATGGATGGAACGTTTGCCGATCCAAGCAGCGTAGAATGCGCTAATCTTTCCACTTGTATATGTAAAGCTGTATTTAATTCCGGATCATTATGTCCATGCACGTTCACCCATAGAGAAGCGTATCCATCTAAATATTTGTTTCCCTCTACATCATATAAATAGCTTCCTTCTCCTCTTTCAATAATAAGAGGGTTGGATTGACGATAAGCTTTCATTTGTGTAAACGGATGCCATACATATTCTTTATCCCATTTCTCCAGCTCAGCTTTTTGATACGGCACAGTCAAACACCTCCTGAATATGTTGAATAACACTTTTTTGCCTCATCATTTTCTCAATATATGCATCTAACTCTTCATCGATATGTGTGAATACTGGAACGGTCATTAGAGATGATATTTGAAGCAGCTTTTCAATCGTTCGAACATTGTCGTTATGAATGATACTGCTGTGATTAAAACGATTAAAAATGAGTCCGTTGATTTTAAGGTGATGCTCACTTGCATATGAAAAGGTAGAAAGCGCATCATGAATAGCTCCTAATCCCGTCGTTCCCACAGCAATAACCGGCATTTGTGCATCTATGATCAAATCTTTTGTCATATAAAACGTTGTTTCCTCCTCAATTAAAGGCACGGCAAGACCTCCCGCTCCTTCTACGAGCACTACATCAAATTTCTTTTTTAATTCATTAATGCGTTTTAAGACGATTGAAGGCTCCACTTGCTTGTTGCTCAGTGCAATAGCCAAATGAGGAGACGTCTCCGGCTTTAACTGATAAATACCCGTATCTGCTACTCCAAGCCTTGTTTCAAACCAGTGAATATCTGGATAACCTCCAATTTCGTCTTGGTAGCCGGTTTGAAATGGTTTGCAAATTGTCGTTTTTATTCCTAGACGACCAAGTACTTTATACAAAATACTTGTAACCAGGGTTTTTCCAATATCTGTTCCAGTTCCCGTAATAAAATACGCTTTGCCCATTTTTTTCTCTCCTTTTTTTCTATGTCTTAGTTACCCCGCTTTGACCCGCTTTGATGACAAACGACTAAATTGAGGCTGCATTCGGTGAATCAGCACTGAACATAAAATACATAACAAAAGATCTCCAGGCATTGGTAAAACAGCTCCAAAAAGAAGTGTATCACTCAGTGAAAGAGGCTTTTCAATTATCCATTTCATTGCTCCGTAAAGCCAGAAGCAGCCGACTGCGTACACAATAGCTAACGTAGATAAATTAGCTGAAAAGATAGAAAAAGGTTTCTTTAAGTCATATTTTTGAATAAGGTAGCCGTTCATAAATGCACCCATAGCATAGCCAATTAAATAGCCAAACGTTGGTTTGAAGATATACCCTAAACCTCCTCCTTCTGCAAAAACCGGAACACCGATTAACCCAATACCTATGTAGCATAGCTGACTATACAAACCTAAACGCGGACCTAACAGCGCACCGGCTAAATAAACAGGAACAATTTGAAGAGTAAACGGTATGTAGGGAATAGGAATTTTTATAAATGCACCAATCGCCGTTAAAGCTGCAAATAAGGAAACATACGCCATTGTTTTCGGTTTCATATTCACCCTCCTTTCTCTTTTCATTGCTTTAAGTTTGCAATAATTTCTTTTTATTTGTCAACTTAATTTTATTACGAGTTGACAAATAAACAATAAAAAAAGACGCAAAAACCTAGGCTTTTGCGTCTTTTGATTTTTATAAAATTACTTTTTTGTCGTCTTTAAGCTGCACTTCTTGACGGCTGATAGATAAATCAACTTTCTTTTTTACACGTGCATGATAATAAGCATAAAACAGCAGCGCTAGTGGAATACCGACATACAACGCCATTCGCTGTTCTGCATCAAATGCCATGCTTCCCAATACGATTGTATTTAATACTAATGCGATTAAAGGTAATACCGGGTAAAGAGGGACTTTAAATTTTAAATCCTCGATTTGCCCTCCTTGATTTATATATCTTTTTCTAAATGCAAGCAGTGATGCAGCAATCGTAATCCAGCCGATTTGTGCACCTAAACCCGCTGCAGAAATGAGCCATACAAATACTGTTTCTTGAGCAAAGAATCCTGAAAGTAAAGATAAAAGCGCAATGCCTAATGTTAAAAGGAGGGCATTCATCGGCACACCGCGTTTATTTACTTTCATGAAAGCTGAACTTGCCATGTTATCTTTTGACAATGAATACAGCATACGCGTTGCTGCATAAAGACCTGAGTTAGCTACAGATAGCAGTGCCGTTAGGATAACAAAGTTCATAATATCTGCTGCATATGGAATACCAATTTGGTCAAATACAACAACAAATGGACTCTCAACTACGCCTGCTTTTTCAAGCGGAATCATACCCGCTAAGACAGCTACAGCTAGTACAAAAAATACAAGCGTTCTCCATACCGTTTGTTTAATGGCTCTTGGTACAGTCTTGTCTGGGTTTTCACTTTCCCCAGCCGCTACACCAATAAGCTCCGTGCCTTGGAATGAAAAGTTAACTGTAATCATGGTAATCAACACGGCACTAATTCCGTGAGGAAACACGCCATGAGCCGTATAATTAGAGAAAAGCGGTGCGCTGTCTCCATTACTTAGTGGAAGAAAACCAAACATAGCAGCTCCACCAAGCACGATAAATAAAATAATAGCTAACACTTTAATGCTGGCAAACCAAAACTCCGCTTCACCAAACGCTTTAGCTGACAGTGCATTTAATGAGAATAATAAAAGGGCAAATATAGCACACCAGATCCATACAGGAGAATCAGGAAACCATCTTTGCATAAGCTGACCTGCTGACAAAAATTCTAATGCAACCGTTACAGCCCAGCCCAACCAATATAACCATCCAAAAGCGAAACCAACACCAGGGCCAATAAATTTTGTTGTATATGTCTGAAACGAACCCGAAACTGGCATTGCTACTGCAAGTTCCCCTAAGCAAAGCATTGTTAAGTACATAATGAAGCCACCTACGATAAACGAAAGGATAGCTCCAATCGCTCCTGCTTGGCTAATCGTGTATCCTGTTCCTAAAAAGAACCCTGTACCGATAACCCCGCCGAGCGAAATCATAAACAAATGTCTGCTTTTCATCGTCTTTTTTAATTCATTTGTTTGCTGTTGTCCTTCTATCATATTAACGACATTTCCTTTCAACCTATTTATTACGAGATATTACCTAGAAAAAAATTAATAAACCTTTGTTTTCTATGCATATTTACTTACATATTTATGCGGTGTTCTCAATTTAAATGAAACAGCCTTTTGTAATCTTAACATAATGCTCACTAGATTTAAAATGTTTTTCTGCAAAAGTAAAATGAATTTTTCTTGAATAGTGTGATTTTCTTTTACTGTTGATATTCATAACCGTTTTTCTTTAAATGAATAGAGGATGCAACAAGAAAAAAGCTGTGCTTTCGAAGACGAAAGCACAGCTTTTTCACACTTTTTACCAAACAAACAATCCAACAATCATAGCACTTAATAACGAAACAGCAATACCGCTCACAAGCAGTTTCCATACGTTTTTTCCAATAATCGTTGATTTACCTTCTGATAACGTAGAATTATACGTCCCATAAATCATACCTACCGTACTGAAGTTAGCAAAAGATGTTAAGAATGTTGTAGCAACTGCAATCGTATGCGGTGGAAGTGTATCTAGATTTTTCTTCAAATCCATCATTGCCACGAATTCATTTGTTGCTAGCTTGATACCCATCAGCTGAGCTACGTACATTGCATCATGTCCCGTTAGCCCTAGTAAAAATGCGAATGGACTAAAGATATAAGAGAAAATCTTTTGTACAGTCAAGCCGTCTACAATAACGCCTAAAATACCGTTAAGCGCAGATGTAAGAGCTACATATCCAATAACCATCGCTAAAATAACAATAACCATGTTCATTCCGACTAACATACTGTTTGAAATGGTAGAGAAAAAGTCTTTTTTCTCCGACTTTGGCGGTACGTAAATCATATCTTCTTCTTTTGTAACATGAACTGGATTCAATAAGCTCACTAAAATAAGCGCGTTTAAACAGTTCAGTGGAATTGCTGTAAACACGTACGTAGCGGGAACCATCGTTAAATAAGCACCGATAATAGATCCGCTAATACTGCTCATACTCATAATTCCAAACGTAAGCAAACGGTTGTCTTTTAACACAGAAAGCTGATTACGAATAACCGCTAATGCTTCTGTATTTCCTAAAAACATCATTTGAATAGCGAAAAAGCTTTCTAATTTAGGCAAACGAGAAACTTTCGAAATGACCCAGCCTACTTTATCAATAATCCACGTTAAAATACCAAAGTAAGATAAAATATCAAAAAATGTCACGACAAAGATGATAGGCAGTAATGCACTGAAGAAAAAGTCAACCGTTTCATTTCCCATTACAGATGGGAATGCAAAAGCAATTCCATCGTTAGCACAGGAAATTAGCCAAGTAAAGAACGAAGCAATCTTATTAATAATCCATGTTCCGATTGAAGTTCCTAACATAAACCAAGTAATGAGGACTTCAACGACTAACAGTGAAGCAATTGGACGCCACTTTATCTCTTTCTTTTTAGGAGAACATAAAAAGACGACACCCATTACGACAAAAACGCCTAATAAATTTAATAAAAAGTACATGCAAGCCACTCCCAGGTGTGTATTTGAAAAACAAAAAAAGCTCTTACTTTTCATAAATTCTGACAATAACAGAAAGTATGAAAAGTAAGAGCTTTGAAAGAAGACTGTACTCATGAGAATACGCTCTTCTTTTTGCTGCTTATATCCAAACTTTCTTGTAGTCTAGTTTTTTACGGTTACTAGGTAGAGACTATCAGACCATATTACTGATAATATACAAGATCGTAATCTTAGCTGTATTCAATTGATATGAACAAATTCTACCCTTTATTTTTTTAATAATCAACACTTTAAAAGTTTTTCGGAATAATAAAATTGGTATGAAAATTCTATTTATTTATCACTTCTTTTGAACTACCCATCGGAAAATTACACAAAAAAAGTGAATTTAATCGTCCTTTCAACCCAATTATTTTCCTATTTTTGAAACAAAAAAATTGATTCTTTAATGAGTATGCTTAAATATCTACTTCGCTTTTCGTTTAATTCCTCAAAAAAAGATTTCATTTTTACGACTTGAGACGTAGAAAAAAATAATCCTGCTGTTCGTTGAAATTAACCACTTTTCAATTTACACTTTATGGTAGAAGAAAACAAATTTAATTTAGGTAGAAAGCGGGTTATAACGTGAAAAAAATATTGGCTTTTATTTTAGTGATAGGTGGTACGGCACTCCTCTTTTCTACTGCGTTTGCACCTTCCTCTTGGTCGTTAAGTTCATTCAAGACGTCCAGGTCTGAAGCGGCGTTATCAAGTGATATTCAGCATATTCAAATTGACTCTCCCAGCATTAGTACAACTGTTGTGCCGCAAGATCGTCAAGATATTAAAACAAAAGTAGAAGGTAAAGGAAAAGTAGATGTAAAGCAAAATGGAGATACCCTAGTCGTCACTTATCAAAAAAGTCCTTTTCAATGGCTTTCTATTTTTTCAAATACAAAAGTGACAATCTGCATTCCTAGAGATTATCACCACAACCTTGCGCTTACGGTAGGTTCTGGGGACCTTCAAGTTGCTACACAGCCTGAGCAAGCGCTTCAGCTGAAAGATGTTTCGATTAAAGTAGGTTCTGGAAATGCAAGTATTTCAAACTTGAGGAGCACCTCTCTTCGTACGGATGTCAATTCTGGAGATTTACAGCTGAGTAATGTTGAAAGCCAAACAGCTAAATTTGCTGTAGGCTCTGGGGAAATTAAAGGAACAAACTATAAAGGAAAACTTCAGGCGCGCATTGGATCTGGTGATCTCTATATGGATTTTAAAAAACTAGAAGAGGCCGTTTCTGTAGATGTAGGATCTGGAGATGCCGTGCTGGTTCTTCCGAAAAGCGCTGGTTTTAAAGTGAATGGAAAAGTAAGCAGCGGTGATATAAACAATGACTTTAAGTTAAGCAACGCAACCGTAACAGAAGATGTATTAAAAGGAAAGCATGGAAATGGAAGATATCCTATTGATGCAGCTGTTTCAAGCGGAGAATTAACGTTAAAATCAAAATAAAACGAACACGGAAGTGTTCGTTTTATTTATGGTCTCACTGCAATATACCACGCTACTCCTACGATTGATCCTATGAATACGACTCCGTAAATAATAGATAAATTCACTATACTTTTCTTTTTAGATTTTCCGTAATCTTCATCTACTTTCTTTGCAGCACTGATCGTACCTGCAAGGGCAGCAACGCCGATAATAATGACAAGAAGCAATGCTAGTTTCATTCATTCTCTCCTCCATATTTCGGTGATTGAATAAGACTGAATACCAAGATGTTATTTATTTCATTTTAAGCAGCACGATTTAATCAGAATATGAAAGCGTTATATCTTCTCTTTCTATCATAAAGCTAAATTATGTAAAATCAACCATCCAATCGTGCATTATTTTCCTCCGCCACTTTACATACATAAAAAATTCCCGAGCTTCACTGCTCGGGAATCTTCACCTAATAGAAATGGCATTTTAATGATTATTAAAACTGAAATGTATGTTTTCCTACCAGTACATCTGCCATCTTTACAAAGCGCTTGATTTCTAATACGTCATGAACCCGAACCATTTGAACGCCTTGTGCAATCCCTGCATATACAGTAGCTGCAGTTCCTTCCATTCTTTCCGTAGGAGGAGCATTGACTATTTGTCCAATAAATCCTTTACGAGAAGTAGCAAGCAGCACAGGATAGCCCATCTTTATCAGCTGATCTAGATGCTGAATCGCTTCTACATTATGCGCAGCCGTTTTTCCAAAGCCAACGCCTGGATCTAAAATAATTTGATCATCTCGAACTCCTGCAGCTTTTGCAATTGATATGCTTTCTTCCAAATCACTTATCATATCTGTAATCAGATTTGTATAATTGGGCTCATGGCGATTATGCATTAAAATAATAGGAACATTATAGTCAGCTGCAACTTGAGCCATTTTGGGATCAGCCTTTGCGCCCCATATATCGTTAATAATATGTGCTCCTGCTTCTAGCGCATGCTTGGCCACTTCCGACTTGTATGTATCTACAGAAATCGGCACCTCTACGCGCTTAGCCACTTCAGAAATAACGGGCACAATCCGTTTAATCTCTTCTTCATCACTAATTCTTGTATAACCAGGACGAGTTGATTCTCCTCCGATATCAATGATGTCTGCTCCTTGCCTCACCATTTCCTCAGCATGAGCAACCGCTTTCTCTACATCGTAGTATTTTCCGCCATCTGAAAATGAATCCGGGTTTACGTTTAAAATTCCCATAATAAGCGTACGGTCCGCATAATTCAGTTCATACTTTCCGCATTTAATGACCGATTGAGACGTTAAAGTTGACACTATCCTCAGCCCCTTCGTAATTTGCAAATTGATGTATATTTATAAATATCATGTATTTTGAGAATGTCATACCGTTCGTAATTATATCAAAGGTTACCAGTCCTATGTGATTTTTCTTGGAGTTTCTTTCTTCTATAGTGTGAGATAAACATTAAAAGTGAATACACAGATAACATTAAAAATCTCTATCGGGCTTGTCTTCAGGGTCTTTTTTCCTCTTCTCACATCTTTTGTGAGTCTTTTTATTTAAAAAGAAAGGATTCGCATGAAAAATGTTTAATTTATAGAAATAGTTGGGAATTTATAATTAAACAACTTCCGTTTTTATGAAATTCATTTTAAGGAGGATGACTATGACTCAACAACCGTTACAAGTCAAATTAATTCCTTATACAATTGAGTCGATTATCGACTCAACAAACGAAACGCCTAAAGGAGTAAGCTTAATTCAAGCGCCTGCTATTTGGGAACAAAGCAATCAAGGAGAAGGCATTGTAATTGCAGTTATCGACACTGGTGTTGACACAAATCATCCTGACTTAAAAGATTGTATTATCGGAGGAAGAAACTTCACTTCGGATTATGACGGGGATTCTTCTGTATTTGAAGATAATAATGGGCACGGCACTCACGTGTCTGGTACCATTGCTGCTGCGCTCAATAATGAAGGGGTAGTAGGAGTGGCACCCAAAGCAAAAATTCTAAGCTTAAAAGTACTTACCGGTGAAGGATCGGGAAATTACGAATGGATTATTGATGCTATTAACTACGCCGTCGAATGGCGCGGTCCTAACAATGAGCGAGCACGAGTTATTTCCATGTCACTCGGGGGACCACAAGACGTTCCAGAACTGCACGAAGCTGTTCAAAATGCTGTGAATAAAGATGTTTCTGTTGTTGTTGCGGCTGGAAATGAAGGTGACGACCGCGAAGAAACCCTTGAATATTCATATCCAGGAAGTTACAACGAAGTCATTCAAGTAGGAGCAGTGGACAGCAGCTTAAATCTTGCCCCTTTTACCAATGCAAATGAAGAAGTGGACCTAGTCGCACCGGGAGTTAACATTATCTCTACTTACTTGGAAAATAAGTACGCGACTCTTTCAGGAACTTCAATGGCAACTCCCCACGTGGCAGGAGCTTTAGCTCTATTAATTAACTTATGTGAGAAGGAATTTGGCCGCTCTTTAATCGAAGCCGAAATCTATGCTCAGCTTGTAAGAAGAACCCTTCCTCTTGGATATCGAAAAAGCTCTGAAGGAAACGGATTTCTCATGCTCGATTTGGTAGAGAAAATACATGATATTATTAACGTAGCCCGTATCAACCCTAGTAAGTAATAAATAAGAAAAACGAGAAATCTTCTTGGTTCTCGTTAAATTAAAATAAAGACATGCGAACGCATGTCTTTATTCATATCTTAATGCTTCGATTGGATCTAGCTTCGCCGCTTTGTTTGCAGGAAGCATGCCGAATACAATGCCAATCGTCATGGAGAACAACACTCCTCCAAGTACTACTTGCCACGAAATTAATGACGGCCAGCCAGCAAATAATGAAACAAGAGCTGCCCCGCCCGCGCCGAGGCCAATTCCAAGCAAACCACCAATTAACGTGAGGGTAATGGATTCAATCAAAAACTGAGTTAGAATTTGTCTTTTAGATGCTCCCAACGCTTTACGAATACCAATTTCTCTTGTACGTTCCGTTACAGAAACCAGCATAATGTTCATAACGCCAATCCCGCCAACAAGCAGGGAAATGCCTGCAATCGATCCAATAATCGTTGTCATAATCCGCGTTACATTTCCAATGCTATCTGCTATTTCTTCTAAGTTCTGCACTTGGTAAGCGTCTTCCGCATCATGCAAATTATTTAACAAATCCGTTGCGTCATTCCCTACTTTTTTTAGTTGATCAGAGCTTTTTGCTTGAACACTAAGGTTTGTGTAATCGAGCTTACCGAAGCTTGATTTATACGTATTATTCGGAATATAAATGGTTGGTATTTCAAATGCTAAAAAGCCCGTTGCCTTTTTTGTGACACCAATAATTTTGATAGGCTGGCCTTGCACCCATACTACTTGTCCAAGGGCTTCTTTTTTATCAAATAGCTCTTTTTTCATATCGCTTGTGATAACACCTACTCGATTACCTGATAAAAAGTCAGAGCTGTCTAACATTCTTCCTTTTGAAACTTCCAGCTGATTAACTTCAATATAGCCTTCGTTAATAGCATTAACAGTCGTATCAGATTCCTTGTCTCTATATCTTATCCCCATTCCCATTGAACTAGAAGCCACCACATTCTTCACTCCGGGAATAGTCGAAAGAGCTTTAATATCATCCTCTGTAAAGATAGGCTCACCCGTCATTGAAAGGTCATCAGCTTGCATCTCGTCTTCAGGAGGCTGATAGTATACATCAACTGTATTGCTTGCTCCTGTTATTTCCGACTTAATCATCTGTTCTCCGCCCTGACCAATGGCTACAACGATAATAACAGCCGCTACGCCAATGATAATACCAAGCATCGTTAAAATAGAGCGCATTTTATGAGCAAGAACCGAAGAGAGAGCCATGCGAATATTTTCTATCAAACTCATAAGCTATCGTTCTCCTTATCGCTATGACTTAGCACTTTACCGTCACGAACGATAACTGTACGCGATGTGTATTCTGCCACTTCAGGTTCATGGGTAATGACTACAACCGTTGTGCCATCTGCATTAAGCTGAGAAAATTGCTCCATAATATCAGCACTTGTTTTTGTATCTAGAGCTCCTGTTGGTTCATCTGCTAAAATAAGCGTCGGATTGTTAACAATAGAACGAGCAATAGCAACGCGCTGCTTTTGCCCTCCTGATAGCTCGCTCGGTAAATGTTTCATCCGCTCACTCAGCCCTACTTTTTCAAGCGCAGCTTCTGCTCTGGCTCGTCTTTCCTTACGCGTTACACCGGCATATACCATTGGAAGCTCTACGTTTTCTACCGCTGTTAAACGCGGCAACAGCTGAAATTGCTGAAAAACAAAACCGATATGAATATTTCTTACTTTTGCAAGCTGCTCATCACTATAAGTGGAGATTTCTTGTTCATTTAATAAATAGGACCCTGAAGACGAACGGTCTAAACATCCGATAATGTTCATTAGCGTTGATTTACCAGAGCCAGAAGGTCCCATAATCGCAACAAATTCACCGTCATAAATCTTCAAATTAATATCTTTTAAAATTGGCACTTCCTCTTTGCCAAGATGATAACTTTTATGAATATTCACAAGCTCGATCATTGAACAGTCACTTCCGCACCGTCAGTTAAGTTCTTTGTAGGATTTGTAATGACTTTGTCTTTAGAAGATACGCCGCTTTTGATTTCACTAAATTTATTTGTTGTTTCTCCAATCTTTACTTCCTTACGAACCGCCTTTTTATCTTTCACCACATATACATATTTTTCTCCGTCTTCATTTACAACTGCTTTTATCGGCAGTGATGAAGCTTTTTTACTGCTTGTTTCAATTTCAAGCAGCAGCTTAAATCCCGGCTTAATCATCGTGATATCTTGGTCATCTACTTTTACTTCAACTGGATATTGATTAGCCCCATCATTGCCCGCTTCTGCTGATGCCTGCTGCTGAGGTAGATAGTCAATTTGTTTAACGCTCCCTGCCCATTCTTTATCAGGCAGCACATCTGATGTAATTTTGACAGCTTGACCGGTTTTAATTTTTAATGCATCGTACTCAGACAGCACACCAGTAGCTAAGTATTCATCGGTATTACCAATATGTATAAGCGGTTTTTGAACGTCACTTGTGTTATTAACCGCTTCTTTATCTACTTCTAGCACCGTCCCATTAATATCACTCGCTACGTCTAAATTACGTTCTTTTTTAGCAATTGATTTGGCTTCTAGTTTGTTTCGTTCTAAATCAATTTTAGCCGTTTCTAAATCGAGATTGAGCTGCGTACGTTCTGTATCGATTTGATCTTTCGCTTCTTGCTTACTCATTTCTTTTTCCAATTCTTTTTGTTTTTTATTTAAATTAGAAAGCTGTTTGCTTACTGAGTCAATTTGCAGCTGACTGGATTTTTTTTCTAGCTTATTTTGTTCTTGCTCTAAATCAAGCGTATCGCTTTCGTATGTTACAAGAGAGGTTCCCTGCTGGACACGAGATCCTTCTGTTACGTGAAATCGTTCAACCTCGCCTTTTTCAGCATCAAAATAGACATATTGCTCATCAGCAAGCTTTAACGTACCGGGAACCATAACTGTATTTCTTAACTTTTTTTCCTTTATATTTGCTACGTGAACATTGATTGCTTTCCCACTTACACTTTGTGCACGATATACGTTAATTCCAATAACCGCAACAATAACAACTGCTACAGCTGTAATAATTATTCCTTTTTTCATTTACAATCCTGCTCCTTTAAGCGCTTCTGAAGCAGCTCCTCCAACTCCTGAAATAGCGGCTCCTAAGATGAATAAAATAATCACTGTAATAATAGAAGCAGCTTTTGATACATTTGCCACTTTTTGTAGTCCTACTGCTGTCAGAATAAGTCCCCAGATAGAAAAGATTTCAATGGAAGTAAATACTCCTCCCATAGCACCTTTCGCATCAACCATTCCATTTAACGAAGTCACATTAGCTGAAGTATGTGCTAGTGCAGCTACTCCCGTATTAATTAGCTGACCGATTGCTGTGATGAACGTAACAAACAAATTTAAGCTAAACATTTGGCGGTAAGTTGTTTTTCCAGTCCCTAACTTTGCAATTAAAAACAAAATTAAACTCGTGAATGCCAGTGTAGCAACTATTGCAATCACTCCTCCAACCGCTCCGCCGATCATACTAAATGTTGAATTCACTTCAATGCCAGCTTCTTTTTGCTGCTGTAATGCTTCTTTTGCCTGAGGGGTATAGACGGCTAGAATCGTTGTTGCAGCTGTTAAGATGAGGATAAGTAAAAGAGGTCCCCAAATGACCGGGCTGCTTTTCATTTTCTCAAACTGTACAACTGGACTCGTAATAAAACCAAAAATAGAAGGCTTTCCTTTCTCTTGGACTTCCGAAGATACGTTAACTTCTGTGCTCATAATCAAACTCCTTTTATTTTGTTTCGTTATTAGCTCTTAAGACCCGTCTTTTGCTGTTTTTTAAAGCTTTCTAGCAAAATCGACTCTTTCTAAGAAACTCTCAAACACCTAATATTCTAACATAATTATACAAATTAATTGACATTTTTCTTACATTTTATATTTTTTATGGTATTTTTAGAAATTAAAGAGATGTCTGAATGAAAGTATTAATCTTACTTATAATTTCTAAATATTCTAATTATTATTTGACATCATTCAATAGAATCCGTATATTATGATTAAAGTTTATTATTCCTATGTTTTTTATAAGTTTTATATCTAAGGAGGAGTTTCAATGTCTGCTAAGAAACCATTTCGTCCTGAAACACAAGCCATCCATTCTGGCCAACAGCTTGACCCGGCTACTTTTTCGCGTGCGGTACCTATTTATCAAACAAGCTCATTTGGATTTAAAGATACGGAGCATGCTGCATCTTTATTTAATTTAAGTGAACAAGGCTACATCTACACTCGAATTGTAAACCCTACTACGGACGTTTTTGAACAGCGAATTGCTGAGTTAGAAGGCGGAGTAGGTGCTCTAGGAGTAGCTTCGGGTCAGTCAGCTACTACCTTTTCCATTTTGAATATCGCTTCGGCAGGAGATGAAATTGTATCAGCAAGCAGTTTATATGGGGGAACATATAACCTCTTTTCGTCTACGCTTCCTAAACTGGGTATTACCGTCAAATTTGTAAACGCCGATAATCCAGAAAACTTTAGAAGTGCAATCACTTCCAAAACAAAGGCAATTTATGCTGAATCTGTTGGAAACCCGCAGGGAAATGTGCTAGACATCGAGGCAGTTGCAGACATTGCCCATGAGCATGGAATTCCTCTTATTATTGATAATACGGTTCCAAGCCCTTACCTTCTTCGTCCCATCGATTTCGGAGCAGATATTGTCGTTCATTCTGCTACTAAGTTTCTTGGAGGACATGGAACAGCAATTGGGGGTGTTATCGTAGACAGTGGAAAATTTGATTGGGAAGCGAGCGGGAAATTTCCAGACTTAACAACTCCAGATCCAAGTTACCATGGCCTTGTATACACAGAAGCTGCCGGTGAAGCTGCTTATATTACAAAAGCGCGCGTTCAGCTTTTACGAGATATTGGAGCTGCTTTATCACCTTTTAATTCCTTTTTACTCCTTCAAGGGGTAGAAACACTCCACCTGCGATTAGAGCGTCACAGCGAAAACGCATTAAAGGTAGCAAAATTTTTAGAGCAGCATGAATTAGTACAATGGGTAAATTATGCGGGGCTTCCTTCCCACCCTTCCTATTCTTTGGCACAAAAATACTTGCCTAAAGGGCAAGGAGCAATTTTAACCTTTGGTGTAAGGGGAGGAAAAAACGCTGCGGCTAAGTTAATTGATTCGGTTCAGTTATTTTCTCATTTAGCCAATATCGGCGACTCTAAATCACTCATTATTCACCCGGCAAGCACTACTCATCAACAGCTATCTAAAGACGAACAAAAAGCTTCGGGTGTGACGCCAGAACTTATTCGTTTATCGGTTGGAACAGAAGCAATCGACGACCTTCTTGAAGATTTAGATTATGCCTTAAAAGCCAGCCAAAAAGTGAATACAACTGTTTAAAAGCTGTGATTTTTCACAGCTTTTTTTATATCATCCAATAACTTTTTATACTTTCGCTTATGCTACAATAAACAAAACGAATGAAAAAGGAGTTACTATGAACACGTTCAATTCAATACCTGCTATTACATTTACAGACGTTCATAAAACATTTAAGGATAAAGAACATAGTGTTTTAAAAGGCATATCGGGTACAGTAATGCAAGGCTCGCTCGTCATGATGGTAGGACCATCAGGATCCGGAAAAAGCACCCTGCTTTCCATGTGCAATTTACTTTCTGCACCTGATGAAGGAAGTATTGAAGTATATGGAAAAGACATTAGCAAATGGACTATTTCTGATTTACGAAAAAAAGTGGGCATTGCTTTTCAATCAGCTCCTGTTATTGATGGAACAGTGCGAGATAACATGATGCTTGTTCAAAAACTCCATGGCAAGCAGGATATTATGCCTGAAGAACTCTGTGCCTTAACGGGTCTTTCACCTGACTTGTTAGAGCAGGATGCAAGAGATTTATCCGGTGGTCAAAGGCAAAGGTTATCATTAGCCCGCACGCTGTCGAACGGATCTGACCTTTTACTTTTAGACGAAATCACTTCCGCTTTGGATGCCACTTCTGCTCATGAAATTGAGCAGCTTATTTCTCATTTACATAAAGAGCGGAATAAAACGATTATTTGGGTTACCCATAATTTAGATCAAGCGAAACGTTTAGGAGAGGAAGTCTGGCTTTTAATGAACGGAGTGATTGTAGAAAAAGCGAAGACTGAGACCTTTTTTCATACTCCTGTAAAAGCTGAAACAAAACAATTTATTGAAGGAGCCTTTCTATGAGTTCACTTTCACTGATTTTTACAATCGTTTTTGTTTTTATTGCTCTTTTTTTATCAAAATCTTTTCGTATAGGACTCGAAAAAGATATTATCATTGCCAGTATTCGAGCAGCCATTCAGCTGTTAGTGATCGGATATGTTTTATCGTTTATTTTTGACGCGAATCACCCTGCGTTTATTATTCTCATTTTATTCGTTATGCTGACGGTCGCTTCCCAAAATGTTGTAAAGAAAAAAAAGCAGGGATTTAAAGCTTTCTTTCGTGTATTTGTCACTCTTTTTATTGTAGAAATCCTGACCCAAAGCGTTATGCTCGGACTACATATTATCCCTGCTACTCCGCGATATATCATTCCCGTCAGCGGTATGATTATTGGAAATTCGATGATTTTGGCCAATTTATTTTTAAATCGGTTAGATGCTGAAGTAAATAGAAGACGAGACGAAATTCAATTGATTCTGGCGCTTGGCGGCACTCCTAAACAAGCTATTCATAGTATTTTAAATGCCGCAATCAAAGCTAGCATGATTCCTACTGTAGAAAGTCAAAAAACAATTGGACTCGTTCAGCTTCCGGGTATGATGACAGGCCAGATTATTGGAGGGGCAGATCCGATACAAGCTGTCAAATTCCAGCTGCTTATCGTTTTTACTATTCTAGCGTCTGCTACGCTTTCCTGCGTCATTTTAAGCCAATTAACATATCCTACCCTTTTTAATAGCTATCAGCAGCTTATCCGTGAGCATGCATAAAAAAAGAAAGGAGACTCCTTTCTTCTTTTTTTATTGAGCAGCTTTTTTTAACCTTGATCCTATATCACTTCCAAAGGTTACTCCTAAATCGCCGAGCCATCTTCTATACGCAATACTCAGTCGGTCCGGATTCAAATGAAGCTCTGCTTGTAAGTCAAGCGGCAGCTCTTCTGGTTTTTGACTTTCCACAATACTGGTATCTTGTTCAATAATAAGCTGCTGAAAATCGCGGAAATATTGATCAGGTGCATCAAACGAATAGTTTCTAGAAACCAGCGCAAACACGGTGGACTTTCTTTCCTCTTCAGGTAAAACCGCAAACAGCATTGAAAAGATTTCACCCGTTTCGTGGTTCACTTTTTTCAACCTTGCAACGGTAGGACGAAGAATTTCAAAGGTGTAATAAATAGTCGTAAAGTTACCCGTGCCATCTGCATCTGCGTACACAGCGATTTCATCAGAAACGTATCGGTTATCTTTCCAATGCACCTTATAATCAGGAATTTCGGCGTAGTCAGAGTGCCCAAGGCTTCCTTCGTGAACAAAAGCCAAATGGCTTACATCTAGAAAGTTTTCTACGACACGAGGAGCTGCTGCCTGCAGAGTATGAGGGCTGGCGCAAACCGTTTTGAATCCGGAGTTAAGATGTTCATCATACAGGGGAAGAGGAGTATCACCTGCCTCGCTGTTCATCTTCACCCATATAATCCCGTACTTTTCAACGCAGTCATACACCTGTGCTTTTGCTTTTGAAGGAATAGCTCTTCCTGGCGGCTGTTGAGGAATTTTCACACAAGCCCCGGCATCATCGTATTTCCATCCGTGATAAGGGCATACAATGCAATCATCTACCACTTTTCCAAGAGATAACGCTGCACCGCGGTGGATGCACAAATCCTTAAATGCTTTAATAGCATTAGTTGTGCGAAAAAGTACAACTCGCTCTTCTAAAATCGTTACTTGCAAGGGCTGATCTGTTAAATCATGTGAATAAGCTGCAGGCAGCCATTCCTTAGCCAATACTAAATCTTTAATCATCTGCATCGCCTCCGTACAATAAGTAAATTTATTTCTTGTTTATAAAAAAAACCGCAGAAATAGAAGGAGTGCTTCTAATTCCGCAGCTTTTTCGTTCCGTAAAACAGACTATAAGCGCGAAGATTCTACATGTTTGCAGATAGAGCGACCTTAGCACTTCATCTACAATGACAATACGTATTCATCGCTATTTTTTTAACCTTAAAACCTAACCCTTATATATTGAATAAAGAGCGGCCAGCCGCTAAAAGCTTTTCTGTCCACTGATTTCTCTTAGTTTTACTTTATCAATTTCCCACTGAAAAATCTCTTGATTTGTAAGCATCTCTAACATAATTTTTTCGGTTAAACGAATAAAAGCTGCGGTTTTAAAAACCGCAGCTTGCTTTATTATGAGCTCATATAACTGGCTGTATATTTTTTCGTCTGCTTTTGTATTTCTTGATTTAAATGCTTGAAAAATGAGAGGGTTTCTTCATAATCCGTCGCTTTTTCATGAAACTTCAATGTAAGACTTTCTTCAAACAACGTTTCTCCTTGATGACCAACCGCTTTCAGCTGAACATCTGTAACAATACCTTGCGAAATCGAACATAATAAATAATTAAAGCAATGAACCGGAACGATATGCATGAGATGAAAATCGTCGATAGTTCTATCACTTTTTGTTTTCTTAAATTCCACGGTGAGTTCTTCTGGATGAATAAACACATTTATATGCTGTTTGGACAAACAAGTAGGATTCATTTTTTGTGTATACTCACAAAATTCCAGTCCAATAAATATAGAATTCTCGGAGTCAGCTTCAATGAAGATTTGCGAATTTTTTACCATTGTCCTCGTCCTCCATATTCAATCTAGTTATCCCGTCACCCGCACCTATTTGTAGAATATTTCCATCCTTTCTCTATTCTATCATTGATTTTTCTCAATGCCTATTTCGCAGGCGGAAGTTCTCTTTAAAAGAGAGGGAACTGACAGACAGTTCTTTATGTGAGAAGAATAAACAAAAGACACCTCTTTTATTTTCTTGAGGTGTCTTTTGGTATCATCAGCCTGTGTTACGCAACCCTGCTGCAATGCCGTTAATCGTTAATAACGCTTCTTTTAAAAGTTCTTCATTTAACGTTCCAGCCTCATCTTCACGCAGCTTGGAAATGACCTTAACTTGTAAGAATGTTAGAGGGTCCACATACGGATTTCGTAATTTAATAGATTCTTTAATCGTAGGAAGATGATCCATTAATTCTTTTTGACCTGTGATTTGAAGAATCATTTCTTTTGTGAGATTATACTCTTTTTTAATGGCGGTAAAAATCCGCTCTGAAATAGCCGGGTCTTGTACCATTTCCGTGTATTCTTTTGCTGCCATTAAATCTGCTTTTGTTAAGGCCATTTGCAGATTATCGACGGTGGAGCGGAAAAATGGCCATTCTTTATACATTTGCTGAAGAAGCTGTATATCTCCGGATTTCTCTACTAAATGCTGTAAGCCCGTACCTGCAGCGTACCAGGCTGGAAGCAGCTGTCTGCTTTGAGTCCATGCAAATACCCACGGAATCGCTCGCAAGTCTTCAAAGCGATCACTTCCTTTTCGACTCATTGGACGTGACCCAATATTTAAAGCCCCCAGCTCAGGAAGAGGTGTAGCTTGTTTAAAATACGTTAAAAAGTCTGGATCTTTGAAAACAAGCTCTTGATACTTACGTAAAGAAGCAGTTGAAATCTCGTCCATTGTTTCTTCCCATTCATGTGTACGAATATCACATTGTTCAGCTTCTTGAGAAACATTTGCTGCCGCTGTAAGAAGAGCTGAGACCGCTTGTTCAAGGCTTCGGTAAGCAATGTCATATAAAGCGTATCTAGAAGAAAGAACTTCTCCTTGCTCTGTAATTTTCACACCGTCTCCTAGCGTCTCAACAGGCTGAGATAAAATGCTTCGGTTTAACGGCCCACCGCCTCGGCCTAGTGAGCCGCCTCGACCATGGAAAAACTTCAGACGAACTTGATACTTCTTCGCCATATCATGAATTTCCTGCTGCGCTTTGTAGAGCTTCCAATTAGCAGTAAGCGTTCCTCCATCTTTGCTTCCATCTGAGTAGCCAAGCATAATTTCCTGCAAATCCTGCTGTTTCCTTAAGTGCTCACGATAAAAATCTAATTGAAATAGCTGTTCCATGATTTTAGGACCCGCTGTGAGATCATCAATCGTTTCAAGCAGCGGAGCTATATTTAACTTACTTTCAATGCGGCCATCTGCATGGAGGCGGTAAATACCCGCTTCTTTGGCGAGTACCATGACTTCTAACAAGTCACTTGCAGACTGCGTCATACTGATTAGGTAGACTTCAATAGATCTTTCTCCAAATTCTTTATGTGCTCGATGTATCATGTTAAATACTTCAATTACTTGCTGCGTTTCTTTAGAGTAATTCTCTACAAACGATATCACAGGTCTTGGGTCTTGAAGAACTTTCCCTAGCAGCTCGACTTTTTTCTCTTCCGTTAACGCTGAATAATCTTCAGCTAAAGAAACAGCCTGGAAAATTTCTTTGATTGCCGCTTCATGTTCCCCGCTGTGATTACGGATATCAAGCGTTGCTAAATGAAAACCAAACAGCTCAACTTGGCGAATTAATTTACATAAGCTTTTTAACTGATAATCCTGAGGCTGGTGCTTTTGCAGGCTATCTTTGATTAGAAATAAATCATGTAGAAGTTCTTCCGACCTTTGATAACCTGCTTCCGATTCTCCAACTAAATTTAATTTATGAAGCATAATCGTAAGCTTGCAGCGATATACTTCGTGTTTGATTCTCCATCGCTTTTTCTCAGGCAGCAGCGATATTTCTTGATTAATAGAATCAAGAAGATTATCTGAAACTGCGACTCTTTTTGTAGACTGACTTAACCTTTGTCTCAATTGAGTAAGTGACTCTTTATATTTACGAATAGCTAACTTCCTTTGTTTGACAAGCGTTTGCCACGTTACTTTAGGAGTTACGTTTGGATTTCCATCTCGGTCTCCGCCAATCCATGAACCAAATCGAAGAATATTAGGCACCTTCCAATTTTCTTCGGGGTAATTCTCCTGCAATGAATTTTCCAACTCCTGATGAAGTTGAGGAAGCACTTCAAATAACGTTTCATCAAAATAATATAATCCATTGGATACTTCATCCATTACCGTCGGCTTGCGATCTCGCAGTTCATTTGTTTGCCATAAAATCAATACTTCGCTAAACAGTCTTTCTTCAATTTCCGTACGTTCACGTTTTGTTAACGTTGGATTATCCAAGTTTTTTAGAAGCTCAGCCATTCGTTTATGAATATCAAGGACACTTCGTCTAGTGGCTTCTGTTGGATGAGCAGTGATGATGAGCTCTAGGGATAGAGTTTGAAGCAAGTTAGCAATTACGTCTGGCGCCACGCCATTATTTTTAAGCGAAACAACGGCACTTTCCAATGAGCCCGGCTGCATAATAGAATCTTCTTGCTGCTGATATTCGCGTCTGCGACGAATTCGATGATTTTGCTCTGCAATATTAACTAAATGAAAATAAACTGCAAACGCCCGAATAACCTGCTCGCGCATCGGCTGTTCAAGAGTAACGATTTCATTTTTTATTTCTTTATAGATAACTTCATCTTTGTTTTCTCTAAGTGATTTTGCTACTTCGCGTATTTTTTCTACTTTGCTGAGCAGTTCTTCTCCACCTTGGTGAACCAGAACTTTCCCTAACAATTGACCGAGAAACTTAACATCACGGCGCAGGGCAGTGCTGCTGTTTTGTCTTTCTGCTGCTTCTACTGTTACCATTAGACACGACACCTTTCTTCATAAATATTGTACTTTTTAAACTTTTTAGAAAATTATATTAAATTCATATTACCATGAATGAAAATAAATTTCATATAATTTTATTTCCTCCTCTCGTTCAGGAGAGGAGATTCATCAAATATAAAAGAGAGGTTAAGACATAACTAAATGAATCCAATCTAAAGACGAACAAATGGGATACATAAGCTGAACCGCTTGTGACACCGCAGTTGATTACTGTGCAAGACTTTGCTTTCCGCTGGCCGCCGATGAGCCTCCTCGTCTCTTTCGCTTTTCCCCCTTAGTCTTCCTCTTGCCCTCCAATCAACTGCTAGAAGGAACGAAACAGATGAAACCTACGTTCACCATAACAAAAAAAACGAACCACTAATCAAACATGTTGATCACTGGTTCGTTTTTCATTTGAGCTAAAATACTTTTGTCTCGGCCTCTCTTTTATGCTACCAAGGTTGTCCTAAATCCAATACCGAGGCTAGTTCATTGCTTTTTTTACGCACTTGTTTACGCGTGGCAGCGCGATCTGCCCCCGTTTGAAACAGGTATTTTTCTTCTTCTGTTTCTGGAATAAGCTCCGGTACTGCACGGGGCTTTCCATCATCATCCATTGCCACAAAAGTTAAAAATGATGTGGCTGCAATTTGACGCTCCCCGGTTTTTAAATTTTCTTTAATCACTTTCACAAACACTTCCATGGATGAGCGACCTGTCCATGATACGTATGACTCCAAACATACAGAATCCTGAGGCGTAATAGGGTGCAGAAAATGAATAGAGTCTGCTGAAGCTGTTACACACTCTGTACGACTGTGACGATAAGCTGAAATGGACGCAATCATATCAATATCACTCATTAACTTTCCGCCAAATAACGTATTGTGATTATTAATATCATTAGGAAAAATGCGGCTCGTTCGAACGGCCTTTGTATCTTTACAATAATTTGCTTTCATTAGTAAGAACCTCCATTGATGCCTATCATAATAAGAATAAAAGAATGAATGAACCTATACTAGCATATTTTGATAAATTTAGCTTTACAAAAACTCGTTGATTTATTTACAGAAAACAAAAAAGAGAAGAAAAATTCTTCTCTTTTTTGTCTACCGAATATAGCTTGATCCAAACGTTTTACCTAACGAATCACTGTATAGGTCACTTGACTTTACAGTCCATTTCCCATCTTCTTTTACCATAAAAATTCGTAGGGGACGACTTGCTTCTTTCGTTTCTAATTCATTTACAATATCTTTGAATTTAGAAGCCGCAAACTCTTCAGAGTGTTCTGTATCGTAATCTTTCGTTTCATCTGTATATGCTCGCTTAAGCTGCGATACGTATGAATATAAGTCTGATAAATTAAGAGTAGTGTACTCCACTTCTACTACGGCTTTATTATTTGCATTCGCAATCACATTTGTTTTCACGCTTGCTTTTTCTTTTAAAACATCTTTATACATGTTAAAAAAATCTTTTTTTGCTTTGTCGGTTAAACTGTTAGAAAACGCACCTTTTAATTCCTCATTAAACGCTTTTTTCTGTTCTTCTATGACAGCTGTTTTGTCTGCTGTTACATATTTATCATAGTCTACGTTTTCTTTGTTTAAGTAAAGGACTTCTGTATAAGCTTGCAGAGCTTTTTCTGGATCTTGCAGTTTATTATAGCTTTTCGCGTATTTTTTCGTATCCAGTGTTAATGTCACTTCGTCAATTTCTTCATCATAATCAGATGATTTTGGCTGAAGCCCAATTTTGTACTTTTTATCTTTTTTGACTTCAAAGACAAACGTTAATTTTTTTTGTTTTCCAGCGCCAATCTTGTCAGATGCACTGCTTTCTAGTCCAAGCTCACGACTGTTCACTCCCGTTTTTGGAGACAGCTGTTCATCTCCTTCGTATAAATACACACCGTCGTAATCCGATAAAGATATACTGTTTTTGGAGACATTTTTCACTTTTAAATCAACTTTCAACAGCCCTTTTTCTTCACTTGTAGCTCCTTCATCACTATCTACTAAAATGTAAGAAGCGCTGTCAATGGATGCTTCAATCGCCTTATTTTTAGCCGACGTGGATCCTCCCGTTTCCTTAGAATTGTTGCAAGCCGCTAATACTAGCATAAGTACAAAAGCTAAAGCCAAAACATTCATTTTTTTCACAGCTGCCTAATCCCCTTTATTTTGTTTTTTTAGAACTTTATCCCAAATAAAGGTTCCCTCTGTATAAATACTTAAACCTTAAAATCTATATTTTTTACAATATTTTGATAAAAACTAAGTCTAAATTCCCCACTCCTCTAAATAAAAAAACACGAGCACGGGCTCGTGTTTTTTTATTTAGATTTAAAATTTTCTTGATTGATGTGTTCAGCTTCTTTCATATATCGGTTAGATTTGCCACTTTTAATTCCCCAGTAATAAAAAGCTAATGATACGCAAGCAATCACTAGCATATCCCATCCGAAAGGCAAAATATTTTTGCCTCCGAATTTTTCGCTTCCTATGTAGGAAATAAAAATCATGCACGCTAAATAGATAAGCATCCAAGCCCCGGTTAAAAATTCTTTTTTAAAGCCCACCCATTTATTTTTCGCTTGGTAATAAAAATAAACAGGCAGGCCAATTGCCATAATAAAGATCACTTCACCTGTAAGTGGCCACCTTGCCCAGTAAAGCGTCAAGGAAGCAAAAACGAAGCCGCATGGCGCAATAACTGATGCCCCTTTTAAATAAAATGGACGGTAAAAGTGTGAAGCCGTTTTTCTTAATGTTATAAGCGCTACAGGACCCATAATATAAGAGATAAGCGTCGCTACTGAGATCACTTCTGCTAAGACACCCCATCCTCTAAATAAAAAGAGAAACAAGAAGCAAGCTGCTAAATTTAGCCACATAGCTGGGCGCGGGACATTGTAAAGTGGATGAAGAGTACCAAATATCTTTGGCAAGTATCCATTTTGCTGCATCCCGTATAACATTCTAGAAGTAGTTGCCGTATATGTAGCACCTGTGCCGGAAGGAGAAACAAATGCGTCTGCGTATAACACAATTGTTAGCCAGTTAATTCCAAGCGCAATCGCTAAATCAGCAAAAGGAGAATTAAAATTCAAATGATTCCATCCATCAGCAATTGATGACGGACTTACTGCTCCGATAAAGACAATTTGCAATATAATGTATACAATTCCTGCAATAAAAATTGAACCAATTACAGCTATCGGAATCGATTTATTAGGTGATTTTGCTTCTCCTGCCATATTTACAGGACTTTGAAACCCATTAAATGCAAACACAATACCTGATGTTGCCACTGCCGTTAAAACACTGGCCCACCCATAAGGGGCAACCCCATGCTCACTTGAAAAGTTTCCACTATGAAAACCAGCAAAAAATAAAGCCCCTGCCGTTAAACCAGGAATAATTAATTTAACAATCGTAATAAATGAGTTTGCTTTAGCAAAGAGATTTACCGTCCAATAGTTCACAAAAAAGTAAACGAATAATAACAAAGACGCAACTGCCAACCCCTTGGATGTTAAAATTCCATTGTCTACCAATTCATGAGTCCAGCGAGCCCACTTCCACGGCCAAGTACTCATATATTGCACAGATGCAATAGCCTCCACTGTTATCGTTGAAGCGATTGAAATCCAGTTAGCCCAAGCAGCCAAAAAACCAATAAATGATCCGTGTGAATACTGAGGATATTTAACCATCCCCCCTGCTTGTGGAAACATCGCGCCCAGCTCAGCATATGATAGGGCAATGGTCAAAATAACCACCATTCCAATAACCCATGAAAAAATAGCCGCGGGTCCCGCAATTTGAGCTGCTTTCCATGCTCCAAACAGCCACCCTGAACCGATAATCGAACCTATGCCTGTCATGGTTAAAGCAAATGTTCCCATCTTCCTTTGCATATTGCTCATCCAAATCTACTCCTCTTCCCTAGGAAAATAAAAAAAACACTTGCGGAATTTTCTCAAGTGTTTGCCCAGGCGCGCGGCTTATACGCTATATGCTCCCCCATGGTCATCCATGTTGCGCCAGTCACATATAGGAATATATTTTTTATCAGTATATAACATTCATTACTATTACTCAATATACAAAATGTTTACATTACTTTTCTAAAAATAATAAATTATTCGTAAAATTCAGAATTAACCTTCTGAAAATCTCTTTTTAATTATAAAAATAACTAAAATCCTAACTTTCCTTGTTGTTTGATTCTTTTACTCCACGAGCAGATTATCTTCTGAAAATTATACTAATATATAATATTCATTTACATAATAAGAATTAACAGCTATATATCCATAGAATTCTTGCACTAGACTCTTTACTTATATACAATATGAAGAAAAGATACTAAAGTGAACTGCCCACCACTTAGCTACGCTTGAAGTGGGAGACTCCTTTTAGGAAAACGTTAAAACCTACATATCATGCACTTCGCAACAAATGAAGTACTTCGAGCAAACTTCTCTGTTTATGCAAGCACAAAACAGGGAAAATTACGAAAAAAGATTGTTAGAGGGATGCTTATGAATTATGCAAATGTAAAAGTTCTTTATTTTGATGACGACGGAACCATTCCAAATCACCCTCGTCTTCCAGTTTTGTTGTATGAACACGTATTTATTAGTAAGAAAGAGAAAGTGGAGAGCATTTTCAATTCTCACAACTGGAAAAACAGCTGGGTAGGCGGTATACATGATTTTCACCATTACCACAGCAATTCCCATGAAGCACTAGGTGTAATTAGCGGATCTGCACGTTTAAAACTAGGTGGACATATGGGGGAAAATATCGTGGTGCATGCTGGTGATGTGCTCGTACTTCCTGCAGGAACAGGGCATATGCGTCTGCAGTCAACTGCTGATTTTAAAGTGGTTGGAGCTTATCCAGAGGGCATGGATTACAATTTACGAACAGGAAAACAAACTGATCGCCCTCACGTATTTGATGAAATTGCACAAGTACCTATTCCTACAACAGATCCTGTTTATGGCGACAAAGGACCATTGACAGAGTGGTGGAACTAGACAAGCACTTATTGTCTAGTTTTTTTATTTGCTCTGTTTTATTCTTTCCATGAATCTCTATTTGAACATACAAATTCTTTTCTTATGATGCAATAGCAATATACTTTATCTCGGCGAAATAAAAAAAACTTCCCGGTCAAAACTAAATTTCTTCTTTTCCGTTCTCTTTTCACTTCAAGAGCAACTTCGCTTAGATTATTCCCCTTTTTTTCTTTCATAATTATTTCAAATATACTCTCATCACAAGTTCTTTTTTGTTTTTCTAAAAAAATTTTCATAGATTATAACGAAATTTTCAAAAAACTTATTGCTTTACTATGTCAGACTTGCTATCATAGTGAACATTGTTAGATAAATTTTTAGTAGGAGGAGTAAAATTGAATAGAAAATTCATAATTTTTATTTTATTCATCATTCCATTTATTGCTCAATTCGCTTTTTTACCTTTTGTAAATAACATTCATCCAATTATTTTTGGATTACCTCTTTTGCATTTATGGTTATTTTTATGGGTCTTCTTAACGCCTGTGTGTACATTTATCATTTATCGTTTACAAAAATCTTGGGGGGACATTGAATAATGCAAGGAAATTTAACCGCACTTTTAATCACATCAGCAATTGTTCTTGTCGTTATCGCAATTGGCTTTATAGCGGGACGTGACAAATCTTCTAGAAGCTCAGTTGAAGAGTGGGCTGTAGGGGGAAGACGTTTTGGAAGCCTGCTCGTCTGGCTTTTAGTAGGAGCAGATTTATATACTGCTTATACATTCCTAGGTCTTACAAGTACAGCTTATCAGGGGGGAAGCATCGCATTTTTTGCTATTCCTTACTCTGTTTTAGCCTTTTTAATTTCATACTTTTTTCTTCCAAAGCTTTGGACTGTTGCTAAAAAGCACAAACTTACTACGCTTGCTGATTATGCCAGAGAACGTTTTAGCAGTAAATTTCTCTCCTCTTTAATTGCTATAGTAGGTGTATTGATGCTCATTCCATATATTGATCTTCAGCTTAGCGGTATTCAAGATACTCTTCGCGTTGCAGGAACTGGCTACATTAACGTAAAAGCAGTCGTTATTCTTTCATTCTTTCTTGTGGCTCTTTATACCTTTTTCAGCGGAATTAAAGGTCCCACATATACGGCAATTATTAAAGATATTTTAGTATGGGCGATTATGTTATTTATGGTTGTTTCTCTGCCAATTATGCATTTTGGAAGCTGGGGCAACATGATCGACAATGTTGCAAAGGATTCACCTCAGCTATTAACGATCCCAACACAAGGACCTAAAGGCATTCCATGGTTTATTACAGCATCACTCGTATCTGCTTTAGCTTTATTCATGTGGGCCCACGCTGCTACAGGTGTTTTCACTGCTAAAAGTGCAGATTCGCTTCGTAAAAATGCTATTTTCTTACCGCTTTACAATATTGTTTTAATTCTAGTCATCTTCTTAGGATTTATTGCTTATCAAGTATTACCTCAAGATACAACGGATCCTAGATTAGCGTTATTAACCTTAATTCAATATTCATATGGCGGCATTGGCCAAGGGTTAGCTTATGCAACGATTGCTCTTGCTTCATTAATTCCATGTTCTATCATGGCTATCGGAGCGTCTAACTTATTTGCAAATAATATATTCAGAGATTTAATTAATCCAAATGTACAGGGTAAAACATTAACAATGGTTACTCGTTCTATGGTTTTCGTTGTTATTGGACTGGCACTTTTATTCGGTTTATTATTCCCTCAAGCACTTGTTTCCCTACAGTTACTAGGGGTATCCGGTATGGTACAAATCTTCCCGGCTATCGTTATCAGCCTCTTCTGGAGAAATCAATCGAAAGAAAGTACGATTGCTGGATTAGTAGTAGGGCTGGTTGTAACGTTTACCGTACATGCCACAGGAAATTCATTTGGTCTTTATGAAGGGTTCTGGGGATTATTATCTAACTTACTCGTAGTTGTTATTTTAAATCCAATCTTTTCGGCCAAAACAAAAGCAGCAACTAACGGCGTGAAAGAAACATTGTTTTCTAAAGGCACTGCGCAAACTGAATTAAAGAAAAACGCATAAAAAAGTTCAGCCAATTGGCTGAACTTTTTTTAGATAATATTCTCTTTTTCAGAAGGGGGCGGAGCAGATTCTCTTTCCCAACATTCGATATTTTGATTGTTTTCTAACGCATCTCTATAAAAGACTGGATTTTTCCCTTCCTTTTTTTGCTCAGTATAGTCATGCAAGGCGGAAAATGCCACTTTCGATAATAGAAAAATAGCAATCAAGTTCACGACTACCATCATCCCCATAAATAAGTCTGCCAAATTCCATACAAGCTGAAGCTGAGCGATCGATCCAAAAATAACCATCGCTAAAACACCTACACGATAAGACCAAAGCCACAACTTATTTGAATTTAAAAACTCAATATTCGTTTCTCCATAATAATAATTGCCAATTAACGTACTAAAAGCAAATAGAAATACCATGATAGCTAAAAACCCTGATGCCCAAGAGCCAATATGGGTACTAAGAGAAGCTTGCGTTAGTTCAATGCCGCTTAGTCCCTGCTTATAGGCGGGGGACAAGAGAACGATAAATGCTGTGCTTGTACAAATCACGAGTGTATCCGTCAAGACACCAAATGCTTGGATAAGACCTTGTTTAACTGGATGACTCGTCACTGCAGTTGCCGCGGCGTTGGGAGCACTTCCCATTCCTGCTTCATTGGAAAACAGTCCGCGCTTTACTCCGTTGATTAACGTTGCACCAATTGCCCCCCCAAGCGCCTGTTCAAATCCAAATGCATTTTTCACAATTAGCGATAGAACCGCCGGCATTTGATCAATATTTTTAAAGATAATGAACAGAGCCATTCCAATGTATAAAACGGCTAATACGACCACGATGTATTCCGATATCTTGGCGATGCGTTTGATTCCGCCAAAAATAATTACCGCAAATATAACTGTCATAATAATCCCAACCAACAAGCGGCTCGTTCCAAAAGAGTTCTCAAATGCTAGCGTAATCGTATTAGACTGCACAGCGTTAAACACCAGGCCAAATGATAGTGTAATGAGTACAGCAAATAGCCCGCCCATCCACCTTTTATTTAACCCTTTTTCCATATAATAAGCGGGTCCTCCTCGAAACCCGTTTGATCCTTTTACTTTATAAATTTGAGCGAGTGTACTTTCTACAAAACTTGATACTGAACCGATAATGGCAATAATCCACATCCAAAATACAGCACCCGGGCCACCAAGTGCAATAGCAATCGCTATCCCTGTAATATTTCCCGTTCCTACTCGAGCTGCCATGCTTATGCAAAAAGCTTGAAACGGAGAGACTCCTCCACCTTTAGCCGCTCGTCCTTCTTTCAAAACAAGTACCATTTCTTTCAACATGCGAAACTGCAAAAAACGAGAGCGAATCGTAAAATAAATACCAATTGATACAAGTAAAATAATTAATAAATTCGACCAAAAAAAATCATTGATGACACTAATCACACTTTCGACTGCTTGTTGCATGCCTATCACCTCATTAAAAAATTTGGTAGAACAAATGCACAACATGAAAGTTTTTTCTCTTGGTGTTTATATTATTGAAGCGAATGAAGAGTACGTAAATAGACTAAAAAATACTCAAATCCCATTCTTTTGCGATTTTTTTTAGCAGCGTAACGCCTTTTACGCTATTCCCGTACTCATCAATAGCTGGACTGTATATTCCGATACCGCATCCGTCTGGAAATGGAGACTGCTTTTTCGTATTAGGTGGCACCAATGACATGATTCCTCCCGATACACCGCTTTTAGCTGGCATACCAACAAATGCCGCAAACTTCCCTGAAGCATTATACATACCGCATGTAAGCATGAGCGCTTTTGTTAATTTAGCTACTTCTTTTGGAATTACTTGTTTGTGAAATACTGGATGATATCCGTCTAATGACAGAATTAATCCAATCAGTGCAATATCTTCAGTCGTTACTTCAATTGAGCACTGCTTTAAGTAAACCTCTAGAACCTCCTCTACTTCTCCTTGTAAGTAATTCGTTTCTTTTAAATAGTAGGCAAGCGCACGATTTCGATGAGACGTTTGCCATTCTGATTCAAAGACCGTTTCATTAATAAGTGGTGTTTTCCCCGTAAGCATTGTTATCACATCAAACAAATAGCTTAATTTTTCTTTGGCCGTCTCCCCAGATAAAAGAGATGAAACCGTTAAAGCACCGGCGTTAATCATAGGATTGAACGGCTTTCCTGGTTTATGCATTTCCAGTCTTATAATAGAATTAAATGCATCTCCAGTTGGCTCTACATCCACTCTCTCTAGCACATAAGGAATGCCGCAGCATAAGCAAGCTGCTATAAAGCTAATGACTTTAGAAATACTTTGAAGAGTAAATACCGATTCATAATCTCCAGACTGGATAACAGTTCCGTCAGCACCAATCAAACAAATACCTAATTGAGACGAGTCCATATCTTTCAGAGCTGGAATGTAATCAGCCGTTTTTCCTTCTGAAGAAAATTCTTTTATTTGCTCTACCCACTCATGTAACTGCTCTTTTGCAGTGACGTGTAAGTAAGACATTTCCTGTTCAATTTCTCTTTTCATTAAAATCACCTCATCACTTAATTAACTTTTTATTTTAAAGCGCTTTCATAAAGCGGGATTTCATTTTCATTTTTAATGTACAATGCAACCTACGAGAGCATACAAAAACCTACAAAACTTTTTGTAATTATATTTTTATCTTTGGCACTCTTCTCCATTGTGCTGGACGCTGTCACAATGTATACTAATTCACGAATCACTTCAGGAGGTGAAATTATCTGAATTTTAAATCTTTCATTCGGAAAGATCCGTACATTTTATTGCTCATGCTCATTACTGTCCCGCTGGCGGGAGAGTTAAAATTTTATCCGTTAAATGAAACATTTCGAATTACATTTGGAGCTCCTACATTTTTCTTTTTCCTGTTGCTTTTAAAACGAAAAACCGTTTTAGCCGGGGGCTTGTTAACCGCTTTAAGTGTCGTTCTCTTTCGCATCATGCTCGATTATGTCATGCTCGATCATTTTCAATTTGCGGCTTCTGCACATACGCATTACCCTACGTTTTTCTTCTACTTTACGTATGCACTTTTATTTTTTGTTTTTAAAGTAAGCCGCATGAATTATAGTGCTATTGTAATTGGAGTGATTGGACTCATCATTGAAATTGCTGCTGATGTAGTGGAACTAACTGCGCAGTATATAGTTTTGCACACAACAATCCATGTCGATTCATTATCTGACATGGCCGTTATTGCTTTTGCTCACAGCTTCATTGTACTTAGCTTTTTTAATATGATGACGATTTATGAATCACAGTCACGAGAACGTCAAATTCGCAAACAAAATGAGCACATGCTAATGCTCATTACAAGCCTTTATGAAGAAACCGTTCATTTAAAAAAGACCCTTCATAATACAGAAGCGATTACAAAAGCTTCGTACGATTTATACCGCGTATTAAATCAGCAGGAAAAAGATCATTCTGTGCTAAACCAAACGCTCAGTAAAAAAGCGCTTCGGATTGCGGGAGATATTCACGAAGTAAAAAAAGACAACCAGCGTATTTTTGCGGGCTTATCTAAAACAATTTCAAATGAAAGTTTCCAAAATTATATGAAAGCAGAGGAATTAATCGAGCTGATCGTACGCATCAACAAAAAATATGCCGATTCTCTTCACAAACAAATTACCTTTTTTTCTTCTGTAAACGGGGAACATTTCAGCTACCACGTTTACACCATTTTATCGATCATTAATAACTTGGTAGCCAACGCAGTGGAAGCGATCAAAGATGAAGGAAGGATTATTTTATCGGTACATAGACAAGCTGAACATGTAGAATTTCATGTACAAGACAACGGTCCTGGAGTACCTTTAAAGTACGAAAAAGCTATCTTTGAACCTGGTTTCACCTCAAAATACGATCAATTTGGAAACCCCTCTACTGGCATTGGTCTTTCTTATGTAAAAGATATTGTTCAAGAACTTGAAGGTACGATTAAAGCTACACAAGAAGACAGCGGAATGACGTTTATCATTCAAATCCCCCTTCGTAATCTAATTCAGAAAGGATGAGTTTATGCGATTTTGTATTACAGATGACGATTCAGCTATTCGTTCAACGCTCAGTCAGCTGATTGAAGATGAGGATTTAGGAGAAGTTGTAGAGGAAGTCGTCGACGGAAGCTTTTTAGATGCCTCTACGTTAAATTTAAAACAAATTGATATTTTATTTATCGATTTACTTATGCCAGGGCGGGACGGAATCGAAACGATCCGTCATTTAAAAGATTCATTTAAAGGAAAAATGATTATGATTTCACAGGTGGAATCCAAAGAATTGATAGGAGAAGCCTACTCATTAGGAATTGAATACTATATTACAAAACCAATTAACCGAATTGAAATTTTAACGGTTATTCGAAAAGTAACGGAACGAATCTCCCTTGAGAAATCAATCGATGATATTCAAACCTCCTTGAATAGTTTAGCGACAGCTCATCACGCCAACCCTTCAAGCCAGCCGGTAACGAAACAAGCCCATCTATACGATGTAGGTAAATTCTTATTAGCCGAGTTAGGTATTGTAGGAGAAAATGGTGCAAAAGATTTACTGGATATTTTACAGTTTCTGTACACTTATGACCAAAGAGAAAGTGTGGAAAAACATTTCCCTTCTCTAAAAAATATTTTTGTGAATGTGGCTGAGAAAAAATTAGGAGCTCACGCGTCTTCCATTGAAATTAATCGCGAAACCAAAGCTTGTGAACAGCGAATAAGACGAGCAGTTACTCACTCACTAAATCACTTTGCTTCTATCGGATTAACAGACTTTTCAAATCCGAAATTTGAAAATTATGCTTCTAAGTTTTTTGACTTTACAGCTGTTCGTAAAAAAATGAAAGAATTACAGGGAGATTCTAAAATTTTGCCGATTCGCATTAACACCAAAAAATTTATTCAAATATTCTTTTTTGAAGCAAAGCGCTTGTTAAGCAAGGAAAAAAGCTGGTATTGACAGAAAAGACGGAAAAGGTGCAAATGCCTCTTCCGTCTTTTATACTAATTGATTCAGTTTTATTAAGGAAGGTCCATATACAGTACGCAGAAGCAGCGTCTTTTCTCCCCTTGCATATTCCACCAGAGAAAATGCTCCTTTTTCTGTTTCTACCTGTACATCTACAGAAACTGGACACTCTTTTAACTGATTAACTATCAGTTGCGCTTGTTCCACCGACAAATAAGAAGAAAGGCGAATAAGTATATCCAAATCACTAGTTGTTGTAACAACTTCGGCACCACTTGCAAATTCGAATCCCACACTGCCGGTTGGTCCCCACGCAAAATCTTTTAAAATAATAGCAACTTCTTTTAAAGCACCTGTGGCTGGCATGTTTCTAAAGGGGCCGTTTTGAAAAATAGAAACGAGATCTTCCGGCCTAATTCTTTGTTTAACAGCCTGCTCAGATACAAATGCTCCAAAACGCTGCTTCCTTCTTTCTCCTCTTACTCCAACAGGTATCAGGCTATCTCGTTGAACAGCCCGCCTTACAACGACAAACGGAGCCTTCCCTAAAGAATGCTCCACCCAATCAGGGATAGGTGTATAACTGATAAGCTTTGCTTCCTCTTTTAACTGAAGCAAATCATGAGCTATATATTCCATTGTTTTTCCAACTCATCTCTTACTAATAAAGAAGCTTTTCGCCCTTCCTTCCTTGCTTGCTCACTGTATAGCCGGGTGCTTAAATCGTACACACCTTCACGGCGTACATCTTCTACTGCTCCAGTCAAAATATCTTGAATCGTTTGAACGTCGCGCTTTGTGGGCTGCTCTGCTTGAATACCGCTAACCAGCTCATATAAAGCGCCAAGTGAGGCAAAAGATTCAATATCATAAGCCATGGACGGGACTTTCTTTGAAGCTTCTTCAAGTTCTTTTATATTTCTTTTAGTAATGCGCGCTGCCGACTGTTTGGACATGGCGTGAACATTCACTCCTTCGTCTTTTAAAGCCACAATTCGATTTGATTGGTATCCATGAGCCAGAAATGCTCCTGAAATTGCTTTCCCGACAATTAACGTAATAACCGGATGACCTGCTAAGCGCGCTGCTGCATAAGCATCAGCCGCAGCACCGCAAGCATAGTGAATACCTAGAAGTTCTTCATGATAGCCATACGCTTGACTCGGTACGTCCACAATGGCGATTATAGGCCGAGGAGATTGATTTCGATCTTCTTTTATTATTTCACGAACGTGCTTGGCAATTGTCCATCCTTCATCTAGTCCTATTTCCCCTTTCCGTGCACGTAAGAAACGATTATAAGGATTAGGTACAACCGATATATATCGGACCTTTTCTCTTCCTAGCAATGCGTCTTTATAAAGAACGGAAGGAATTTCAAAATCTGCTTCTTCATCATTTATTAAGGCGTTGATCCACACGCGACCGCGGCTGTTGGGCATGTTACCTGGAACTTCATTCAGCGAGTAAGAGACTGTTGAAGGGAGAGGTTCATTTTTTGTTATGTTATACAATTCTTGAAACTGATCAGGAGCCAGTTTTTCTGAAGGATCAACCTTACTAAGCAAATGTCTGTAAAAATCTACTTGTTCTGTTTTACTAGTTACTTTTCCTTTCTTCTGAAACGTCTCTTGAACCGCTCGTTGAATAGCCTTGACATCATCCTGTGCTAAGGTATCTGCAAACCCGGTTTCATAGCGTTGCATACCCCCAATCGTTTTCCAGATTAAGCTTCGGTCTCTTGCATCAAACTCTTCAACCCCTGCTTCTTGTTCGATCACTTCAGGGCCGTTAAGGCCAAACCTTGCTTCTTTTGTCATAATGAGATAACTAAAGAGTGAAGCAGTGATGGACATTCCTCCAAAGCAGCCTACATTTCCTGAAATAACCCCAACAACAGGTGTATGCTCACGCAAAGCAACCACAGCTGAGCCAATTTCAGATATCGACAAAAGTCCATAATTCGCTTCTTGGAGCCTTACCCCTCCTGTATCGAATAGAAAAACAGGTCTAACAGGAACACCTTTTTTGTGATTATTAAGGGCTAGTTCTAAAGCTCCTGCAATTTTAGCTCCCGATACTTCACCAATGCCTCCCCCTTGAAACCCTCCTTCTATTGAAATGACAACGGCTGGCTCTCCTGCTATCATCCCACCTGCTATAATGACACCATCATCGCTTTGAGGAACAATATTTTGCTTAGGTAAATGAGGCGATTCGATTCCGTCAAAAGGGCCAAGCAGCTCACAGAATGTTCCTTGATCTAAGATGGCCTGTGCTCGTTCTCTTCCATTTAACTCAATAAAGCTTTGATTATTCACTCCCATTTTCACTCACCTCCAAAGCTTGTGCAAGACGCAAGGCGACTACACCAGGCGTAGCACCGAAATCATTAATTACAATTTTCGCTTGAATGGTATGAACACTAAAGAACCGGTCTAATACGGCTTTCCATGTTTCACTAAATCCTTCACTTCCTGTTCGTACTGATACGTGAGCATGTTCTTCATCAGAAGGAACCATTAAAATTTCTAAATCCCCTGAACCAACAACGCCTACATGTGCGCGCTGAGTTAACTTTCGATCGGCTTTGTATTTAAACACTAACGTTTCCATTAGCCACTCCTCCCTGCAGACGTTTACGATTCTTTAAAAAGAGATATTCGATCTAAAAATAATACAGCAGCCAGCAAATCTGCACTTCCGCCTGGAGAAGCGTTAGATGATAGAAGTATATGATCTAACGCTTTTAGCCGCTGTTTTCCCATTGATGTAGATACCCCTCCAGCTTCTAACACATTGGATGCCGCCATTTTAACCTCCTTTAACACAACCGGACCAGCACGATGCAAAATACACGTATCATTAAGGTTGGCGATTAGTGTTACTAAAGCATCAATCCTGGCTGATGTTTCATGTATGCCTAGCTTACGAGCTTTATGTAAAGCAGGCAAGCCTATATGAATTACGTGAGGAAATCCTTGCTTCGCCTCTCCAGCCGCTCCTTTTGCGCCATACTGTTTTTTCACACGAAGTCCATTAGATGAATGCAGAGGACAAAAACGATCTGCATAACGAGCAATTTTTCCTGCAGCTTCTGTGATGGATGAAGGTGATGCTTGAATGCCGCAAACCGATGTTGCAGACGCAAGTAGGCCTAATGCCCAAATGGCTCCTTTGTGTGTATTAACACCATCTGTAGCCCCGTACATAATTTGTTCGCCCTCGCGTCCAATTCGAGCAATTTCTTCCCTTAGCATCTGACTTGGCTGCTTTCCTTGACTGTATAATGCAATCTGTAAAAAGGTCGGTTGTAAAGCATAAGCAGAAGTTAACAGCGTCTCAATATTCATATCTTGATGAGATCCAGTTGTTGCTGCATCTACAAGCCCAGGCTTAGGTGTAAGCACCGCTTCATCAACCAGAGCGGTAACTGCCATTTTAGCTATTAGACATGAGTAAAACACAGCTGGTCTTAGCTCTTCTTGAATACTTTGAATACGCATATTTCTTACCAGCTCCTAAATTTAGCAGGCGGATTATACAAGCCATCCGACCATTCTACTAAATCTTCGACACTTCTTGCTGCCAATAATGAACGTTTTGCTTCTGTACGGCGAATCTGTAAATCTTCGGGAAAAGCCACTAGGCCATCTCTGCGCATCTTTTCCACTTTATTTTGGTTATATCGAAGGCCTATAGGTGTTACCCCTGCTACTGCTTCAAGCGCTGCTTTTCTTTCGTCCAAGCTTTGTGCTTTATATAAATAAGCAATTCCTTCTTCCGTCACAACATGCGTCACATCATCCCCGTAAATCATGACAGGAGCAGTAGCTACGCCTGCTTGTTTCGCTACCTTTATCGCATCCAAAGACTCCACAAAAACAGGCTCATTTCCTGATTGAAAGGTTTCAACCATTTGAACAACTAATTTTCTGCCTCTCGCTAGTTCGTGCTGCTCGTTTATCATATCCAACCAAGCAGGCGTAGAATGTCGGCGGCCTCTAGGGTCATGCCCCATATTAGGAGCTCCGCCAAACCCTGACAAACGTCCAGATGTGACGGTAGAAGAATTTCCTTCTCCATCTATTTGCAAAGTTGATCCTACAAAAGCATCTACCGCATATTGACCAGCCACTTGACACATCGCACGGTTTGAGCGCAGGCTGCCGTCGCGTCCTGTAAAAAACACATCAGGACGCGCTGTTGTGTATTGTTCCATTCCTACTTCTCCGCCAAAGCAGTGCACGCTCTCAATCCATCCGCTTTCAATAGCCGGAATTAACGTGGGGTGAGGATTCAGAGCCCAGTGCTTGCATATTTTACCTTTCAGTCCTAACTTTTCTCCATAGGTAGGCAGCAAAAGCTCAATTGCAGCGGTATTAAAGCCAATGCCATGATTTAATGATTGTACGCTGTGGCGCTCATAGATACCTCGAATTGTCATCATAGCCATTAAAATTTGGAGTTCTGTAATATGACGAGGATCTCGCGTAAATAAAGCTTCCAATTGATAAGGCTGATCCGCCACGACGATACAATCAACCCAAGAAGCTGGAATATCAACTCGCGGAAGTTCTTCAACAAGTTCATTTACCTGCACAATAACAATCCCATCCTTAAACGCGGTTGCTTCGATAATGGTTGGTGTTTCTTCCGTATTTGCTCCTGTATATAAATTACCTTGTACATCCGCTTTGTCAGCAGCCACTAAGGCAATGTTCGGAATTAAATCAATGAAAAGGCGTCCGTAAAGCTCTAGATATGTATGAATTTCTCCAATTTTCAACGTCTCATCTTCAATCATTTGAGACACGCGAAGGCTTTGAGCACCGGCGTACGAAAAATCAATTTTTTCAGCAATTCCTTTTTCAAATATGTCGAGATGTTCCGGACGTGAAATACTAGACATAATCATATGAAGACCGTGTATTTTATCAGCGCTTACTTCATTCAGCGCCTTTGATAAAAAAGATGCTTGCTTTTGATTGTCTCCTTCAAGCACTACTTTATCTCCGGGTGATATAAGCAATTCTAACGCTTCAATAATGTGTTCATTACCTAATAACTTTCCTTTAAGAAGCTGGTCTATTTTCGCAAGGCGCGCTGCTTTTTGATCTCGGCGAGTTGTCCATGATTTTGAAGTTTTTTTTATGCCACTCATGTTCTAGCTCCTTTCTGATACTTCTAAATTAATACGCTTACATTTTTTCTTTTTCCATTAAAATCAGCAAAGTTTTCATCGTAGATTCGGCTGCCGAAATAGCCCTTGCTTCAGGGAAGCTCTTAGCAGCCAAATCCGTTAGCACTCTTCCTGGAGCCATTTCAATATATAATCTTGTGCCCATTTCATACATAACTTCCGTCGTATCATGCCAACGGACGGGCAGGGCAACACTCGCTGCCAAATCTTCCTTAATATCAGCAGCTTTCCATAATTTCCGAGCTTTACAATTACCTATAAAAGGAACGGACGGGTCCTTTCCTTGCACCTCCGTTATGGTTTTTCGTAATTCACTCGAAACTCCTTCCATAAGAGGACAGTGAGAAGGCACCGTTACATGAAGCATTTTAGTTTTTCTAGCCCCTTTTTTAGATGCTTTTTCAAGAACTTTCTCAATTGCTTTTAAGGTGCCAGAAATCGTTATTTGATCAGGAGAATTTAGATTCGCTACGTACACAGGAGCTGCATCAGTTGATAGTTCATTTACAATAGAGAGAAGCTGATGTTCACGCAGTCCCATCACAACCCCCATACCATAACCATCAGGATAAGCATTTTCCATCAGTTTCCCTCTTTTTTTCACAAGAAGAAGAGCTTCTTTAAAAGATAACACTTCAGATGCAACTGCTGCTCCAAACGCCCCTATAGAATGCCCTCCTACCACGTCTGGCGAGTATCCTTTGTTTTTAAACGACCTAGCCGCAGCCACTCCTGCAATAAAAAGACATATTTGAACATTTTTATTATATTTTAACTTTTCTGACGAATCTAAAGATAATACGTCTTGATTTAAAACCTCACTTGCTTCTTCAAACGTAGTCGCTAATCCCCATTTATTTTTTATATCATGAAGCATACCAGCATATTGTGCGCCTTGGCCTGGAAATAGAAATGCAACACTCATCGTGTTTCTCCTTTCGACTTTATATCATCCAAGGAGATAATGGATAATTTTATTATAAAGAACATAGGATCAATAACTCTAATACATATTTCTTATATATCCTATAACTTGAAATCTATATAAAAAGAGATTGAGACATAACGAAATCAATGGAAAAATCCGAACGGGTTAGATTCTCCATTAAGAATCTAACCCGTTCGGATCTTCAACTAAAGTACTTTTAGCTACAGATGAGCCGGAAAATGCGGAAGCACTTCTTCGCCAAGCTCATGTATAACTTCTTCAGCCGGACGCTTGCTATCAAAAAGAGCAAAAAAGAGATGATTAACTCCTATTTCTTTATAAATAGAAAGAAGTTCAATTAATGTATTACGACCTGCTCGAAATCCTAAACGAATTGGCGTTGGCATTTCATTTGGATCTTCTGCCAAATCTAGATGCATAGGTTGTGTAAAAGGTTTAAAAACGCCTGGATGATAGATATCAACCAGTTTCCTCCATTGGGTAATAGCTTCTGCTTGAAAATGGGGATGACGAGGATAATACATCCAGCCGTCCCCATACTGTGCAAACCACTCCATATTTTGCTGACTGTATCCCGTAATCATCGTTGGAATACGTTTCGTTGGCTTAGGAACGACATTTGCTCCTTGAATGGATCCCAAAGCAGACTCGATAGATGGAAATTCTTTATTTAACGCTTCTTCTAAATAATGAAAAGCCTCTGAAAATCGCTTTCCTCTTTCTTCATGAGGAATACCTAACCCTCGAAAATCTGCTTGACGGTCTCCAGAAGATACGCCCATAATCAAACGCTCAGGAAAAGCTGATCAATGGTTGCCATTTCTTTGGCTACGCGAAGCGGATGGCGCAAAGGCAGCACAATAGCAGATGTACTAAGAGCAATCTCTCTTGTTTGACTGGCCAGATACGTCAAATAAATAAGCATATCATAAATTTGACCCGTGGCTGGATCGCCAAATGATGGATCTTGAAGAAGGACATCGCGGAACCATAAGCTTGTAAATCCATATTGTTCTGCAAGCTGCGTGAGCTCCACTTGTTTCTCCATCGTAGGCGTGGCATATTGATAATTTTCAAGCGGCATATGCAAACCTAACGTTAACTCATTCTCCTTGTACATACGACGATACGCCTTATGATGTTGAAATGTAGTCATTTGCTTCCTCTCCTTTTATAGCTAAGAGATCATCGCCTTTTGCGATGATCTCTTGTTTTATTTTGCTTTTGCTTCTATTGAGCGGCTCCATGCTGTTAATAAGACCGCTCCTAAAACCATCACTCCTCCAATCCAAGGAGTATGAACAAGACCAATCGAATCAACAATCAGGCCGCCTACAAAAGAACCAATAGCAATTCCAACGTTAAATGCAGCAATATTAAGCGCAGAGGCTACGTTCACTGCTGAAGGAACATACTTTTCAGCTAAGTTCACGACCAGCACTTGAAGTCCAGGTACGTTCATAAATGCCAATAAGCCCATGGCAAAAATCGTAATCGTTCCCGCTACTTTAAACGATGCAGTAAACGATAAAACAACTAAGATAACTGCTTGAATTAGAAACATCCAAAATAATGCTTTTAACGGATTTTTATTCGCAGCTTTTCCTCCGATTGTATTTCCGATGGCTACTGCTACACCGTATACCAGCAGTAAGATACTAACCGCGCTTGGTGCGTATCCTGTTAGTTTTTCAAGAATAGGTGCTAAATACGTATAAGCTACAAACGTTCCGCCATATCCTAAGGCAGTAATAGCAAACGATAGTAAAAGCGGCCCGTTTTTCAAAATTTTCAATTGATCACTAAACTTTGCCGGCGGCGCTTCCTTTAAGTTTTTAGGCACTAAAAGAGCACTTGCAATAATGGCAATAACCCCAAGTAACGCTACTCCCCAAAATGTTGCTCTCCAGCCGAAAGCTTGTCCGATAAATGTACCAAGCGGAACACCTGTAACAGTTGCAACTGTTAAACCTGTAAACATTAAAGCAATGGCACTTGCTCGCTTATCTTCTGGCACTAAATCAGCAGCGATAGTCGCACCGATAGAAAAGAAAATCCCGTGTGAAAATGCAGTAATAATTCGTGCTATAAGCAGCAGCCCAAAGCTTGTTGATAAAGCTGCTACTGAGTTTCCTACGATAAAAATAACCATCAATAGCATCAACAGTGATTTTCTGCTCATTTTACTTGTTAAAGCTGTTAATACGGGAGCTCCAAATGCAACTCCCATTGCGTATCCTGAAATTAATAACCCTGCTAGTGTAATGGAAATATTTAAATCATCTGCAAGCGATGATAATAAACCTACTGGAACAAACTCTGTAGTCCCGATTCCAAAGGCGCTAATAGCTAGCGCTAATAGCGGCAAAGAACCGCTTTTTTTACTTTGTTGTGTTTGTGAAAGTGTGTTCACTTCTTAACGCCTCCTGTTCGTTATGATAACTTCTTCATAATAGCTTCTCTTACGGCTAATTAGCTTAGGTACCTTTCATATATTCGCTAACTCGCCATCAACAATTGTTATTATGAGCGATGTAAAACCAAAGAAAAAGTACGCACTTTCAAGTGATATAGGCACCTGGAGGTTACAATAAGCGTAAATACTAAAGTCATGAACTATTGGGTATTCTAAAAAAATGCTTACACCTAGAAAATTTTGCTCTATAGTGATATGATAAACATCAGAAAAAATGCGAAAACATGCATTTGACCGTTATCTCTAGAACAAGGAGAGTTGTTAACGTGAAAAAATATAATATTCCAGTGGAAGCGGCACTAGAAGTCATTGGAGGCAAGTGGAAAGTCGTTATTCTTTGCCACTTAATTAAAGGGACAAAGCGCCCTGGAGAATTAAAAAGAATTATGCCGCGCGTTACGCAAAAAGTATTAACGCAGCAGCTTCGAGAACTTGAAGCAGACGGCATCATTGTTAGAAAAATGTACAATGAAATGCCGCCTCGAGTAGAATACTCTTTAACAGATTACGGATGGTCTTTAAAAAGCATTCTTGATTCATTATGCTCTTGGGGAGAACATCATATTGAAAAAACGTATCCTGATAAAGAAGCTGTACTTATGCAGCCTGTAGAAGAAGTCACTGTTTCTAATTAAAAAAAGCTGACTATCTAGTCAGCTTTTTCATTCCCTTACTTTCTTTGTTTTTTCAGATGATGTATATATTCAGGAGGAACCCATATGACAGAACAACTTAAAAAGAAAATTAGTCTTCAAGATGCTATCAAACAGCAGCTTGCTAATAAGAAAAATCAATCTTCAAGTAAAGCTCAAAATAGCAGCACCAATCAAGCAACCAAAAAGCTGACGAGTCAACAAACAAAAAAAACGAATAATCAGCGAAAGAGAACAGGTGTATAATGAACGGACAAAATAGAAAAGACGTAGCTCCTGGAATTGAAGTCGACATTGTTTTAAAAGCAGATCAGCGTTCTGGAAAACTTACACACGGAACGGTCAAAGACATTCTGACCAATTCAAGCTTTCACCCACACGGCATCAAAGTCCGTTTAACAGATGGACAAGTCGGACGCATAAAAGAAATTTACCCAAATTAAAAAAGCATGTATTCTACATGCTTTTTTAATTTACACTTCAAATAAATCTACTTATCATTTCCTACTTTTGTTAAAATAAAGAAGCACTGTCGTCCCCTTTCTTTCCCTTGGGAATTCACGCAAGGAAGAAAAAGGTGGTGGATAGTCTGAGACGAATCCTCAAGTCATTTTTCCTAGATGCTGAGAATGTTCAGCTCCTAACGGCTTACGTAGAGCTTTTAGGAGCCATAGTCGCTCTTATTTTGCTATTTTTCCAGTAGTAAAATAAGTAATCACCGGTAAGTATCGTCTAAAAGGTTCTTCATCCATAAGGCTCGTGTGCTGATTGTCTTTAGGGAATCGTGTTTGGCGGCACTTCCCTATAGTAAAAAGACAGCTTCCTTGCAGAAATGGACAAGGTGTAATCAACTACGGCCGATTATGGGTGCGGGACCTTTTTCTTTATTAGTCTATGTCTTTTTTTTACTTCGCATACACAAAAATAAAAAAACCTCCGAGCTGGCGGTCTCGAAGGTTTTTTCTAGTGAATCGTTTTCGACAAATCCTCATCCAGGCTAACAAGGTTCAGATCTAATAAGATTATGTGATGAATTTCTTCGCCTTACAAGTTACACTTGTCAAAGCTAAGAATTCATTCGCTTGTTAAGAATAACTGAACGTGCGCTCCAGATTGTCATTTTTCCTAGCCTCAGTATATCATACTTATTGAAAACAGGTAAAAAAAGTGTTCGACAAAGCTTGTTAGCAGCTCTTCACCTATGTCATATTTTTCAAAACAAAAAACATTTTACAAATATGAAGGAATTTCATACTATTAGATAAAACATAGAAGATAGAAGTATTCTGACTTGGAGAGGATTTCAATGAAGCAACCTCAGTTAGAAAAAGAAATTCGAGCCTTACAATCAGATATTTACCAATTAGCTAAAAAAACAAGCAGCTATTCTCACGGTGAGATTTTAAAATTAAGTCAAAAGCTAGATCAAAAAATTGTTAGTTACCAAAAGCTTTTTAACCATACCAAATAAGAGCCGCGTTGGACTTTCACTTGCTATCCCTCAAGTACCATAAACCTACAAATAAAACAGATATGTTTTATTCGCAATAGGTACATCTCTGCTTCCCTAATTAATAGGGAAGTTTTTTATTTAGAAAATTAAAACCTTCTCCTTTCCTTAGGTTAGTTGTCATACAAATTGGGTATCCAATCAGTAGGCCTTAAAACCTATCTAAGAAACATAAAGGAGAGAATGCATGATGAGTAATGCTGATACTGCCGAAACAAAAAAAGGCGCTGACTTACTAGTAGAAAGTTTGGCAAGTCAGAATGTGCCTTATATTTTTGGCATTCCAGGAGCCAAAATTGATGGCGTATTTGATATTTTGAAAGAAAAAGGACCAGAAGTAATTGTTTGCCGCCATGAACAAAATGCTGCGTTTATGGCAGCTGCTATGGGAAGACTGACAGGTACGCCGGGCGTTTGCCTTGTCACATCAGGTCCAGGTGCCGCTAACTTAGCCACTGGCCTTGTGACTGCTACTTCTGAAGGTGACCCAGTGGTAGCCCTAGCAGGAGCCGTTCCAAGAGCAGATCGATTAAAAAAGACGCATCAATCAATGGATAATGAAGGACTATTTAAATCTATCGCCAAATTCAGCGTTGAGGTAGAAGACGCTGCAAACGTTCCAGAAGTGATAACAGACGCCTTTCGCGAAGCTGTTTCTTCTCCTTCAGGAGCATGTTTTGTCAGCTTGCCGCAGGATGTAATGGATAGCGAAACATCAGCTTCCACTCTATCCGTTTTAAAAGCTCCTACGATTGGGACTGCCAATTTAGACGCTGTTGCCCAAGCTATACACACTATTCGCACAGCAAAACTACCTGTCTTGCTTTTAGGTATGAGAGCAAGTAAATCTAAAGCAGTGGAATCAATCCGTCAACTTATAGCAGAACATGACCTTCCTGTGGTGGAAACGTTCCAAGGTGCGGGAGCTGTTTCAAGAGAGCTTGAAACCCGCTTTTTTGGGCGAGTAGGTCTTTTTCGCAATCAGCCTGGAGACGTCTTATTGAAGCATGCTGACGTCGTCTTAACAATCGGATATGACCCAGTTGAATACCCTCCTTCTCTTTGGAACTCAGAAAGTCAAAGAAGCATTATTCATTTAGATGATTTACAACCACAAGCTGACCACCATTATCAGCCGGAAATTGAGTTAGTAGGGGATATTCCAAGCACAATTGACATATTAGCGGATAAACTCCCACATTTAATACGTTCAAAAGAAAGTGCTTCTTTTTTAAAAACGCTAAAAAGTAAACTTGAGCAACCTGACGATCAGTACGAGTTTTCTAATGACACTCACCTTCATCCCCTACAATTAATTGAAGCTCTGCAGAACTTTGTTGAAGATGATACTACCATCACATGTGACGTTGGTTCGCATTACATATGGATGGCTCGTTATTTTCGTTCCTATGAACCTCAGCATTTACTATTCAGCAACGGTATGCAGACACTAGGTGTTGCTTTGCCTTGGGCTATTTCAGCTGCACTCGTTCGCCCCCATAAAAAAGTTCTGTCTATGTCTGGAGACGGCGGGTTTTTATTTTCAGCTATGGAGCTCGAGACAGCCGTTCGATTAAACTTACCAATTGTTCACATTATCTGGAACGATCAAACCTACGATATGGTTGGCTTTCAACAGCAGATTAAATATGGTCGAAAATCTGCAGTAGAGTTTGGCAGTGTAGACTTTGTTACGCTTGCTGAAAGTTTTGGTGCCAAAGGATTTAGAGTTAACTCGCCAGAAGAATTTTCGGACACTCTAGCAAGCGCTTTTCGTGAACAAGGCCCAGTTATCATCGATGCTCCTGTAGATTATAAAGATAATGAAAAATTAAATACACAGCTACTGCCAGATCAAATTAACTGAAAGGACTGAGTAAAGAATGAGCAATAAAGAAAAATTAACGATTCACCAAACTTCCACCATGATCGCTTTATTAGACGGAGTATTTGACGGTGTTGTCACATACAAGGATTTAGCTAAGAAAGGTGATTTCGGCATTGGTACGTTTAATCAATTGGACGGTGAAATGATTGCCTTTGACGGAGAATTTTATCATATTGCTGATGGGAAAGCCGCGCCTATTGGCGAAGATGCAAAAACACCTTTTGCCATTATGACAACCTTTTATGAAGATATCTCTTATCGTGTAGAAAAGGAAATGAATCGTGAACAACTAGAAACCTTAATGAACGAGCTTATTCCTAGCCCGAATTTATTCTATGCAGTTCGCATTGACGGGAAGTTTAAAGAAGTAAAAACGCGCACGGTTGCAAAGCAAGAGAAGCCCTATCCTTCTATGGTAGATGCGGCTGCTGATCAGCCTACATTTACATTTTCAGATGTAAATGGAACACTAGCAGGTTTTTATACGCCAGAATATTCTTCAGGCATCGGTGTTCCAGGCTACCACCTGCACTTTATTGATGAATATAAAAAAGAAGGGGGACATGTTTTAGATGTCTCTGTTCAGGATGTTACAATTCAAATCTGCAAAAAAACGAAATTAAATCTCAATTTATCGGAAACAAGTGAATTTTTAAATGCTAATTTAGAAGACCATGATGTAGAAGAAGAAATTGCGACGGCTGAATAAACAACGATACTTTTACTGATAAAAAAACGCTCATCGTCATGCATGACGATGAGCATTTTTTATTTAATCGCGTTCAGGCTTCATTTCTAGCACAACACAGAAACCTTCCGCCTATACGTAAAAAGAGCCTGTGTCTTTTAAAACATAGAAAAATGGTATTTCAGCTTCTTTTAGACATCTAGCCATTCGATCCTTAAAGTTATCTAATTTAATTATATTTTTTGCTTCTTCTAACGTAAAATATCCCACATCCTGCGTTTCATTGGAGACAGAAATTTCCCCGCTAATCGCTTTTCCCTTTAATAAAATAACAGTAGTAGATCGTTTAACATCTTGTTCTACTCCTAGAAAGTTGGTCACTTCAATAACAATTCCAGATTCTTCTTTAACTTCTCGTATCCCCGCATCTTTTATTGATTCACCTGCTTCAACAAAACCGCCTGGAAATTCCCATCCCCGTCTATGGTTCTTGACTAGAAGCACGTGATGATCTTGATTTACCACCATAACTGCTACAGCTAATTTTTGATTCAACTTTTTCTCACTCTCCTTTTAGACCGTTAAGATATTGTTCAAGAAGATGAAGAAATCTTTCTATATCTCTATATGTGATATCACCAATATTTGCTATTCGAAACGTTTCTAATTTATCAATTTTACCAGGATAAATGGTGAATCCTTGTTTATAAAAAAAATCATGCATAATATCAAAATTATACTTTTTATCGGAAGGCTCGAGGATAGAGGTAATAATTTTAGAATGATGTGTTTCAGGAACCAAATAGGTTAACCCAAGTTGAGTAATTCCATCCGTTAAAGTAGTCCATGATTTTGAGTAGCGTTCATATCGTTTCTCAATTCCTTCCCACTGAGTTTCTATAATTGCCTGCTTTAAGGCGTACATAGTCTGAACAGGAGGAGTAAAACGCAATTGTTTATTCATTTGGAAATATCGATACTGATCATATAAATGAAGATAAAGGTTACGAGGCTTTATTTGCTCCGTTTTTTCTAACCGGTCTTTATTTGCTATAACAAACGACACGCCTGCCATTCCTTGAAGGTTCTTATTTGCACTTGCGGCCAGATAGCTTATATTCATTTTTTGCATGTCAATTGGAACAGCTGCATACGAACTCATTGCATCCACAATCATTTCGATATTTTTCACTGCACAAAATTCCCCAATTTTTCCAATGTCATTAAGAAGCCCCGTGGAAGTTTCACAGTGAACAAGAGCCAGATAAGAAACGTTCGTTGAAATCTTTTTTATAAAAATTTCTAAGTTGTTCATATCAATAGCCTGCTCGGCGGAGCTTTTATATTCTAAATAATTCAGTCCATAAATTTCAGCGATTTTACACATTCTTTCACCGTATGGACCATTATTGATAATAACAACCGTACCGTTATCAATTACTGAACTTAAAATCGATTCCACTGCCGCCGTTCCAGATCCGCCGAATAATACCGTAGTATACTTTTCTGGATTCCCCACAAATTTTGTTAGTTCAGCAGAGATAAATTCCATCGTCTCTCCAAATTCTTTTTCTCTCGGGCAAATGTCTTCCACTATTTGAGCATATTTGACGGTATCTGTTGTAGTTGCCGGTCCGGGGTTTAGGAGTATACTTCTCTTAACTGTATGCGTAATACCTTCTCGAGCTTTAATAATCGGATAAACAATAGCAGTTGCTCTTGCCCAGTGATCTTCATCATCCACTTCACACCATGCCAAATTATCCAGTTTATGAACATACACATTTGCTTTTTCGGAAATTTTAACGAGGCCATATTCATAATCGATCGTTTGATTAAACTGGAACAGCGTATTTGCTTCATCACAAAGTCTCTGAAATGTAGCATAAGAGATTTTGGTTAAACCAACTAGTTCTGCATAGATACTATTCAACTCTTCTTTTTGTTTTGACATATTCTTAAGGTTATTATTTTCATCAGCTTCAATATAAACTTCATCGCCAGCACCGTTCAACTTACTTGCTAGTATGACATCTGATCTCGAGTGGTTTACTAATGTTTCCAACGCATTCTTTTCATAAATTACATCTGATTCCAATAGTAAAAAATCTTCTTTAATATAATTTTTAAATTGATACAGCGTAAACAGGCTTCCCGTTGTTTCGTATCTAGAATTATAAACACATTTTATTTGAGGATATCTAACCATTAGCTTTTCATATTCTTCTTTCATATATCCTGTTCCAATAAAAATCGTCTTGACTCCTGCTTTTATTAACTTCGAAATGGAATGTTCAATAATCGATTTTTCATCAATCATCAAAAAACCTTTAGGGCGGTTTCCAGCTCTTTTACGAATCCTGCTTCCCATCCCTGCAGCTAGAATAACAGCTGTTTTAATCATCTAAAAACACCTGCAGTCTTTCTTTGACTTCATAAGGCTTCATTTCAGGACGCCCCAGGTTCTTTTTAGATCCTTTCGCTATTTTAAGATATAAAAACGTTAATTTTTTATCACTTTTCCACTGTTTGATATACGTCTCTAACTCATGTAAGTTATGAACATGAATAGAATTTTGATACCCACAGGAAGAAGCAATATCTACGAAATTAATGTTATGAGAGACCGTATGTTGTCCCCCTGTAGAATCATGGGTTTGATTGTCTAAAAGAATGTGTAATAAATTTGCTGGACAGTAGTATCCGTTGGTCGCTAGATTTCCCATGCGCATAAGCAACGCTCCGTCTCCATCAATTGTAATGATGTTCTTTTCATTTCTGCTCAAAGCTAAGCCTAAACCAATGGAACTAACGCACCCCATAGATCCAACCATATAAAAATTATTTCTTGCGTCTTCTATTTCGTAAAGCTCTCTTCCTGTTTTTCCTGTAGCGGCCAATTGAATAGTATCGTTGTCTTTTAATGAATTAACTACTTGTAATGCCTCATACCTTGAAGGTAACTCGTCGGTTGTTATCTGTTCACTTCTCATTTTAGGAGTAATGTTTTTCATTGATTTTTCTAAAAGCTTAACTGGCTCAAACGTTCCTTTTTTTACAATAAAGAAGTAGCTTTCATTATTTTCAACAGCTTGATTAGCCCGCTGTAATTGTTTTTTAACTTCCGTAAAATCAAAAGACAAATATTCCCATTTTATTTTCATCGTATTTAGCAGGGCAGGAGTAATTTCTCCCATTAATTCATGCTGCGGTTCATCTGGACATCCAGGTTCTCCGCGAAAACTGACAAATCCAAGGACAGGAATTTTAAACGGATGAATAAGAGAGGTTAAAGGGGAAACAGCATTTGCTAATCCGGAGTTCTGCATTAAAACAACCGCTTTGTTGCCAGCAATTGATGCGCCAGCAGCAATCGCTACCGCTTCTCCTTCGTTTGCTGCTGCAACATATTCACATTCGTTGATAGCATAGTTAATAAGATGTTTAAGATAGGAACAAGGAACCCCGCTATAAAATTGAAAACCTAGTTTTTTTAATTGAGTTCCAAATACGGACGTACTAATCATTTTTCCCACCATCTTTTTGAATCTTTGTATACGTTTCGGTATCTATCCATGACCCCATTGTATATTTAACAGCAACCGGGTGAGTTAGATTAACATAATTAAAGAAATCAGAAAACGTGAGCTGAGCAAAATCTTTTCTTTGCGCCAGTTCTTCCAAAGCTTTTTTTACAACCTCAGTGCCTTTTGCGGAAACTTTCCAAAGACCAATGAATTCACCGTGAATGTTGTTAAAGTTTGGATTGCACGACATTTGAATCAAGTCTACTGTTTTGGAATACAGCTGCTTGGAATAGGGAAGTTTAGCAGTTACATAAGATGTTTGATTCCCTTTTAACTCATAATCAGCTCCTGCTACAATAGTGATATCGCCACTTTCATGAATTAACTCCTCAAAAACATGTGTTTTATATACGATGTTACTGTCGCTTATTAAAGTAGCCGTTCCTAACTTATCTCTTGCAGCATAGAGATGATATAATTCCCCTTTATTAGGAAACGCCTTATCTTCCATAGCTTTGTCGGAACCTACTTTTATACTATTTGTCACGCCGACTTTTTTTAACTGATTTATCTGCTCAGTTATCAAAGCTTCATTTGCTGATTCTTTTACCAGAATCATAGCGTTCGTGCTATGATTGGCAGAGCTTAAATAAAGTTTCTCTGCGATGTCGAGCTCTTCAGCTTTTTGAAGACGGAAAACTTCCTCAAGCGGAGAGACATTTTTTTCTACGTTAATCAAGCTTTTATCGTAATAAATCTGAGCGGACGTTTTTTGCATAGCTGTAATGGAAGATCTTAAGTTATGGTTGGCCCAAATGCTCAAGCTAATTCCTAAATCACTAAATTTATCAGTTGGAACTGAATAATATTTGGTTGGAACAATAATAACCGGAAGCCTGTTTCCCCACTCTTTCATAAAAGCTTCAATCTCTGTCATATCTGACCTTTTACTATGAATCAAAACGGCGTCGGTTCCCGCTTGGCGATAAGCTTCTGCACGTTTTAAAGCTTCCTTCAGCCCCCACCCTGCAATAAAAGCTTCTACACGCGATACCACTACAAAATCTTCGTCATTTTGGCTATCTTTCATTGCTTTGATTTTGCCGCAAAATTCATTAATATCTGCAAGCGGCTGTGCTTCACCTTTAATAAATGAGTTTGTTTTTGGAAACAATTTATCTTCAATACATACGCCTGGAATGTCTCGCTGCTCCAATTTCTTAACTAATCTTCTTGCATTATTAAAGTTCCCATAGCCTGTATCACCATCTAGAAGAATTGGAATGGACGTTGCGTCACTCATAAACTCTAAGATGTCTAATACCTGTGTCCATGAAGCCTCATTATTATCTCTTACACCCAGTGCTGCAGATAATGATAGGCCGCTGGCCCATATCCCTTTGAACCCTGCTTCTTCTACAATCTTTGCAGATAGCGCACTGTGAGCCTCCATAATAAACTCTAGCTGTTTACTTTCTATCAACTCTCTTAGCTGTTTAGTCTTCTTCATGTCTATCCTCCTTTTACTCTTCGTTGTCTGGAATAAGTTTATTTCTTAATTCCTTAAAAGTAGGTTTTGTCATAACACGGTGCGTTACTTTTAATAAAATCATTGTATTTTCATTTAAATATGGCGCTAGCACATTGTATACTTCATCACCAGTCTTACAAAAATAGACTTTATTAGGGTCCATTCCACATTTTAAAGCTCCTGTCCCAATAGCTTTTGCTTCTTCTCCTACTACCACTAAAATATCAATCTTTGATTCCGCTGCTTTTTTTCCCATATCTTCATATTGTTTAATTGCATAAGGTCCTTCTCCTAGCTGAGGCATGTAACCTAATAAAGCAATAGATTGTTTCTCTTTTGACATATCACTAAGAACTCCAAGAGCTGTAGCCATCGATAAAGGTGAAGAGTTCCATGTATCATTAATTACCGTACATTCATTCATTCCTCTTTTAAATTCCAAATGTTCTTCTACTTGTTCAAACAAGCTAAGTCTTTGTATGGCAACGGAAATATCAACGCCCACATAAAATACTGCAGCAATGGCAGCCAGTGCATTATACACATTATGTTCACCATATCCAGGGATAAAAGCATCGTATTCTGTGTTTTGGTACTTTAAAGTAAAAGCCATTCCTCCATTAGCATATTTAATATCTTTTGCTTGAAATTGGGAACTACCATTTTTACCTATATATACAACATTTTGAAGGTGCCTAACATCAAGCACTCTCTTAATATTTTCATCATCTGCGTTTAAAATCAAAATGCCGCTGTTTGGATCTAAGCCTTCTACAATTTCGGCTTTTGCTTTCATATATTCTTCAGGTGTTTCACAATCAGCGAGATGGTGCACGCCTATATTTAATAGAATTCGTATTTGTGGCTGAAAGTAGCGACACGCAACTTTTAAATAGCCCGGATAAGCGACAGGCATTTCAAAAACAGCTACTTCTGTCGTATCATCAATACCTGTTAAATAACGTAGATTTACAGACATAGAATTCATACTCATCCACGTAGCTTTCACTTTATAATCTTCAATTAATATTTGTCGGATCATCTCTTTTGTGGTCGTTTTTCCACAAGTTCCTGTAACACCAATAACAGGAAGATCAAAAAGCCCTCGGTAGTATTCGATAAATTTCCAATAAGCCTCTTCTAATTGAGCTGTTTTAACAAGAATAATATTTCCCTCTAAGTTCGTGCACAGCTCAGGGTGATCTGTTATAACGACAATTGAATGATTTTCTTTCCAATACTTCCCTCTAATCGGTTCTCTATCTAAATGAAAGATGAGTGTATGATCCTCTATATCCTTTTTAGCGTAGTTTATAGCATGTTTAATAACAGGATTTCCTGATCCATAACAAAGGTCTCCCCCCGTTTGTTTAAGGATTTCATTTAATGTGAAGTGCTTCATGTTAAATCCTCCTTTTCTTCTTCGTAACCAGCCAGTGAAGACGCATAATTAAGCAGACGAATCCCCGCCAAAGTACGCAGCTTGTAGGCTCTAATTTGTGAGAATAGACTATCTGGTTTTGCATTTATTTCAAGTAACTTTATGGAACCGTACTGATCTATACATAAATCTACCGCCAGCTCCCCAAAAGGACCTACTTTCTCCTCTACTGTTGCAACAATATTTTTAGATATTTTAGCTAATTGATTTATAATGAGCCTTCTGTCTGTTGGATCAGGATATAAACTGTTTAATATTTTACTGAGACGCATATTCGTTTCAGAATCTTCCGTTAGCACATCTTCACCGGTGAGACGCGCAACCATACCCGTTCGAAGCCAAATTTGCTTTTCATTTTTTTGCATATAAACCCGTATTTCCAAATTTTTATCTTTATGCTGTTTTCTGCGAATTCCTTCTTGAACAAGATAAGGATTGTTTTTCATCAAAGGAGAGAGCAAAGTAAATAATTCTTCCATATTACTGAATTGATGCAGCTCTTTTTTATTAAGATCGAACCAAAAGATGCCTGTTGGTCGGCGAACGATACGCATGACTCCTTTACTTAAGGCTCCGCCAAGCGGTTTTAAATAAACTTCTCCATAGCTATCAAGCATTTCTGCAATGTCAGCAGAATTTTGTACGAGACGTGACTCTGGAAGAAATTCTTCATATTCTTTCATAAGAAGTTCATATGTTGCCCACTTATCTCCCGTAAGCTGAAACAAATTTGAAGAATTAACAAAAGGAATTTTATAAATCGCCTGGAGTTTTGCCCTTACTTCATCTATTAAAATATTCTTTCTACCATCTATGAAATAACGGTCATAAATAACAGCAGGAAAAGGAAAAAGCCCTTCACCATTAATAGTTGTTCCTTTAACCAATTTTTTCTCCCAATCAATATCTTCGGGTTCAAACACATATACAAGCATTCGCTTTTCAGTTGCTAAGCGACATAGATGATGGAAATAGGTTGTTTGTCTTTCAAAAGGACGGTTAGCAAGAATGCCAATGATAGGACCTAAAGTTATGATGCCTTCTGAAGCTGATAGCTTGGGGCACCAATCTTTCGGGAGAGATAGTTTATCACGGAGAGATTTAGAGAGTTGAACCATATTTGGATGGCGAAATGAAAAAGGATAAGAATGAACAGTTGCAGTTGATATTGCCTTTCCTGCACTAACAATCGTAGACTGCCCCTCTTTGAGGCCGTATTTTAAACGGAGCTTTTTGGGGATTTGAATAATATGTCCGCGGTCATAGATTTCTTTAGAAATCTTTACATTCCAATTCCTACGAATATCCTTTGATTCATCACAAGGAGTTTCTTTTTCTATCATTTCAAATAGAAAAGATAGTTCATTTTGATAGTGTGGATAGCTGGATGTTTTCATAAGATTGGCCTTGATATCTTTCCACATTCGTTTAAGAAAGATTTTATTCCCTTGATAGTAGGCACGCTGCGTAAGTGGATGAAATAAAAATTCGCTTTTTAATTCATGATGATGAGTAGCAACTAGCTGAGCAAGAGCTAAAGTGGAGAGAGTAATTCTAGGGTCGATAATCCAAGAGCTTAAAGTTAAATACTCAAATCCATACGGTTTCTCACGATAGCGTCCAAGACCTCCATGGTTCGTTTTCCGTCTGAGTTTAGCGGTCTTAGATTCTTCTATCAGCGCTACTGGAATAGCAAGGTAGTGGTCAAGAGCTCTTAATAAGGATAAAGAAAGCGGAATGCCAAAATGAATATGTCCTCCACATTGATACCCTGAAAACGGCATGCTGCCTGCCCGAAAATGAATATTTTCATATGGTACCTGTGCAGATGCTTTTTCTATTAATTTTTGAATATTCTCAAATAGTTCTGTTGATGAATTCGCTTTTTCAGGCCTAACTTCTACTAATGCATACTCACCGCTATCTTGCTCTATTTGTCTTTCATCACAGCCTACCGGACCTTCAACAGAAAAAAAAGTAGAAGCTGGTAGAAGCTCTCCATCACAACTTAACATAAACTCAACGTCAGCACCCATACTAAAAGGAACACTAGGCTTTAATGGATTTTCTATCCATTCACTTTCTGATGAGTTAATATCTGTGACGATACACTCTCCATTTTCTAATACCCCCATTTTGACAAAGCCGCTTTTAGCTCCCGTTACATAAAGCGCTCGAATGGCTATGCTTACCAACATTTCCGGTACATCCATGCTGTTTATCTGTTCTAATTTCCACCCGAAGGCTTTTGTTCGAATGGGTATTTCATTAAATACAACGTGTTCACTAGTAACTACTTGTACTGATTTTACGTTCAGCCCTTCCACTTCTAGGAAATACTCTTTGTCTATTGCATACATTTTCGTAAAATAATCATATCCTTCATATATTGCTTGATCCTTTGTATTTACGATGACAATATCTCTTCCGTTATGGTGACCATACTTCCTTCCTATCACTGGATATGAACAGGTTTTGGGGTCAACTAATTCAACAGACGGTACATTATTCAGATTAAGAGTTTGCAACGTCATTTCTTTATCAGATAATATCCCTAACTCTTCTCTCATTGGATCCATTTTAAAGCCTCCTAATTAGAACTTTCTATGGTATTTTGCTACTTTAATGCCCTATAACAATAATCAGCTACTCCTATAGTATGTAAATATACAAAATACTCCTGTACATTTATCTATTTATTTCCACCATCTCTAAAAACTTTTTATGTATGTATTTAACACGTGTAATAATTCACCAATTTTATTTTTACTGCATTTATTATAGAAAGGATAGATTTCAAACGATATAAAAGGAGAAATAGTCAATGACATTAAAATTCATTCATGGAAACTACTTAAAATACAACAAAGGAACTGGTTTTATAAGCTGTCACGTGGATGCACTTCATGCAGAACCACCCGCTGCTGATTTATTTACGGATAAAATTGTAGAAAATTTAGTCAAGAAAACAGGATGTGCAGGAATCGTTAGTACGATTTCCAGAACCATAGCAGATTTAAATAGAAATCTAAATGAAACAAACCATGAGGGGATACATGAATATAGAAGAACAATCCAAGAAATTGTTAAATCTTTAAAAATAATAGATAGTGATAATTTCCTTTTAACACCCTATTTGCATTTATCTTTTCATGGAATGAAGGACACGCATTACGGGCCTCATGCAATTGAAGTGGGGACTTTATATGGACAATCTTGCTCAAAGGAAGTTAAAGATTGGTTCCAACAGGAGCTGACTAAAAAATCTGAAGATTCGTTCCCGAAAATCCATGTAATATTTGATAATAAATTTGTTGGAAACGAATCAATTGCCTTTCACAGACAAGGTGACAATAGCGGCTATCTAGGTTACAGTCATAATTTTAATACATTTCAAATTGAATTATCCCGGACTCTGCGCAGCAAACACAGAACTACTATAACGAAGATATTTTCCGAGATTATTGATGACTTTCAACAAACATTCGTCGCTACTTAGTTTTTAGAAATCTTTTCCATCTACTATTTCTTTTATATATTTAGGTAAAACAAATGATGCACGGAAAATTTCAGGATCAATATATTGAGTATCTGTATGCTGTAGCTTCGTCAAATCGGCCTGAAGAGGATCCATTTTTTTAGAAGCAATCGTAAAACTCCAAATGCCGCAAGGGAAAAGAGGTATAGTCACTAAATATGTGCGGACAATTGGAAATAGCTCCTTTAAATTTTTAATTGTGCCTTGTAATGTAGAAGTATTGTAGTAAGGAGATCCTGATTGAAAAACAACTACGCCATCATCCTTAAGGCTGTTGTAGACATATTGATAAAAATCAGGTTGAAATAGTTTTTTTCCCGGTCCAACAGGGTCAGGCCGATCAATTATGAGAACATCATAAACTCCCTTTTGTTCTTGAATCCAATCTATTCCATCGCGATGTATCATATTGAGCCTAGTTTCACCATCATAACAAGAAGCCGGAGTTAGCCATGTGCGGCAGATTTCTGTAACTTTTGGATCGATTTCGACTACATCAATTTGTTGAATTCCGTCATACTTCATGGCCTCCCGTGCAGGACCACAGTCTCCTCCGCCAATCATCGCAACTTTTTTGGGATTTGAATGCGTTATAATCGGCACATGGCTAATCATTTCATTATAAATAAACCCTTCTCCTGTTGAAATTTGTGGAGTACCATCTAGCACCAACATTTTCCCATACCATTTTGTATCCACAATACTGATTTGTTGATAGGAAGATTGCTCATAGTGAAGCAGACTTTTTACTTTATACCCCATTTTCACTCTAGCCTGTCCAACGTAACTCCATATCCAGAGAACTCCATTATCATCCTTTTTATAACCTGAAAGAGGATGCTTTTCTGTCACTTTTTCCACCTTCTATTTCAAAAATTTGTGTTCTATATAAAATATGAATTATTTTTTATTTCGCTATAATTCGATAGCACAAATTTATAGATGCTTACTCTATTAATCTCTTCTAATTTCAATTTTCCTTCCATTCTTTCGACAATATTTCTACTTACTGTTTCTTTCAAAGCTTTTTAACCGTTTCTTCATCAGCACTTAGATAGAGTGTAAGTGTAAGTGTAAGTGTAAGTGTAAGTGTAAGTGTAAGTCTAAGTTATCTCTCCACTTTTATCTGGGTCCGCTCTTCAGTAAAAGTACGGAAGAAAACCTAACACAGAATGATACATAAGAAAGAAAGCGTAGTATCATAATTACCATATTGCAACAGCTTTACGCTGGATATAAAAAAGGAGGTTTTTAAGTAATGTTTTCTAAACGGCCCTTATCTGTACTTCTTATCTCGACTTTATCTATGATTATTGCTTTTTCAGTATGGTCTGTCTTCGCACCTATCGCTGCAGATATTCAAGTAATGTATTCATTAACCAATGCTGAAAAAAGTGTCTTAATTGCCACTCCCGTCTTATTAGGTTCCCTCATGCGAATCCCGATGGGGATTTTAACAGATCGCTTCGGGGGAAGAAAAGTCTATTCTTTGACTATGCTGGCTCTTTTACTCCCTACCATTTGTGCAGGCTTTACTCATTCTTATTCTATGCTGCTCTTTTGGGCATTTTTTATCGGCATGGCTGGAACAACATTTGCTATTTCCATTACCTATGTCTCTAAATGGTATTCACCTCAAAAGCAAGGTTTTATTTTAGGAATTGCTGGGATGGGCAACTTAGGATCGGCGGTAGCAAGCTTTAGTATTCCACTTATCTTTTTTTCTTTTGGCTTGCCTTGGGTATTTTGGAGTTTAGCAATTGCGGTAGCCTTAATGGCTCTTTTATTATGGGTAGGAACTTCAGACCACCCTTCTGTTGCTCCCCCCAAAACGCTGCAGGAATCTTTATCGGTATTAAAATTTAAAGAAACGTGGTTTTTATCCATTTTCTATTTTTTAACATTTGGTGGATTTGTAACGTTCAGCATCTATCTTCCTACCATTTTGCATGATCAATTTAACGCTTCAACTGTAGACAGTGGACTGAAAACAGCTGTATTTGTCGTGCTAGCAACGTTTGTACGGCCTCTTGGAGGATATTTATCGGATGTCTTCGGAGCAAAAAAAGTACTCACCTTCGTCTTTACCACAATGCTACTAATAGGGTTATTTATTGCATTTACCATCACTGCCTTCTCCCTATTTAGCGTAGGTTGTTTACTTGCAGCCATTACTCTTGGTATCGGAAATGGAGCTGTTTTTAAAATGGTTCCATCTGTTTCAACAGGAAATATTGGAGCTGTTACCGGGATCGTAGGAGCATTCGGAGGAGTAGGCGGCTTCTTTCCCCCTATTGTGCTAGGCTTTATAAAAGATACAAGCGGAGATTACGTTGTCGGTTTTTCCTTACTAGCGCTTTTTGCCCTATTCTGTCTCTTACTAAATTATTCTGGATTCAAAAAACAAAATGTACGTATTAACCAAAAGCACCTTGCTTGATTCCATGCAAAAAGCCTCTTTTTTCAAGAGGCTTTTTGCATCAGCATTTTTAATAGCTGTTTCTTTTTACAGAAGGGCTAATCTTCACAGCACTTACTTTAAACCCCGGCATCTTACAGGCGGGATCTAATTTCTCAGAAACAAGGTTATTAACATTTTGAGAATCCGCCCAGTGAAAAGGAACAAATACGGTATCTGGCCGAATGCCCTCTGAAAATTTGCTTCTTACCACAATCCTTCCATATGAAGATTCAATTTGTACTAATTCTTGATTCAAAATTTCATATTTTTTCGCTGTTAACGGGTGGATTTCCATAAAAGATTCGAAATTTCTAGCAGATAAAGACGCACTTTTTCGCGTTTGCACACCCGTTAAATAGTGCGACATCACTCTCCCCGTTGTTAAATAGAGAGGATATTTTTCCGTTATTTTTGCTTTAGGTACAATAGCTTGATTCGAGACAGGGACCATCATCGCTTTTCCATCACTATGAGCAAAACGCGTTTCAAACAGGCGCTCGGTTCCTTTATCTGTTAAGCTTCTGCATGGCCATAAAATTCCTTTTTCCTCTCGTAATCGTTCGTACGTAATACCAGAGTAATCCGCGATCCCTCCTTTACTTGCTATTCGCAGTTCATTAAATATTTCTTCAGCTGATGAAAATGAAAAATGCTCCTCTTTCCCTAAAGCTTTAGCAATTTCACATAGTATTTCCCAGTCGTGTTTGATTTCGCCGCCGCATGGAAAGCTAGCTTCGCGTAATGTAACTCTTCCCTCTACATTTGTCATGGTTCCTTCATCTTCCAAGTAGGAAGATGCTGGTAAGATCAAGTTTGCTAATTTTGCCGTTTCTGATTCAAACATATCTGCTACCACTAGAAATTCAAGCTTTTCAAAAGCCTTCTTAACAAAATTAGCATTTGGATTTGAAACTGTTGGATTTGAACACATCAAAAACAGCCCTTTAATCTCACCATCATGAATTTTTTCAATCATCTCATATGCAGAAACACCTTTTCTAGGAAGATCTTTCTCCTCTATGTTCCACACATCTGCTATATACATCCGGTGCTCATGATTTTCGATTGAACGGTAGCCTGGAAGCTGATCCGCTTTTTGACCATGCTCCCGGGCTCCTTGCCCATTTCCTTGACCGGTAATAGCCCCATATCCGCAGCGAGGTTTACCGATTTTCCCAACAGAAAGTAGAATATTCAAAAAATTTTGCACCGCAGCACTTCCGTCTGTTTGCTGCTCTACCCCTCTAGCAGTAAAAATCATTCCCGTTTTTCTTTGACCAAACATACGGGCAGCTTGGTACATCTCTTCAAGTGGCACTCCCGTTATTTCTTCAATGATATTAAATTCTAGAGACGCCACATATTGAATTACTTCTTCAAATCCATTGACACGTTCTTGTAGAAATCGTTCATCTAGATAATTTTCTTCGATAAGGATCTTCAAGATTCCATTGGCTAATGCCGCATCGCTCCCCGGCTTAAGTTTCAAGTGTAAATCAGCTATTTTAGTTGTAGCGGTTTCTCTTGGATCAATTGCAATAATAAAGGCTCCGTTTTCTTTTGCTTTCTCAAAATAAGGCATAATCGTTGGCTGACATTCCGCAATATTTGTTCCAGCTAACATAATACATTCAGTAAACGGAATCTCCTGCAAGCTATTCGTAAATCCTCGGTCCATGCCAAATGTTTTACTAGCAGCAGAAGCAGCAGCCGACATACATAAGCGTCCATTGTAATCAATATACTTTGTTTTTAACGCAACTCGAGCAAATTTCCCTAATAAGTAAGCTTCTTCATTTGTAATAGAGGCACTTCCATAAACACCTAGCGCATCTGCTCCATTCTTCTCTTGAATCTCTGCAACGTTTTCTTTAATATAGTGAAGAGCTTCTTTCCAAGAAATCTTTACAAACTCTCCGTTTACTTTTAATAAAGGATATTGAATCCGATCTTTATGCAAGGGATGCTGATGCGCATTCATTCCTTTAATACATAACCTTCCTTGAGAAGTAGGGTTGTCTGTTCCAATTGTTTTATACGTTTTCCTTTTTACATGTGTTTGTTCAACTAGCTGCATTTTGCACTGCATGCTGCAGTAAGGACACTGAGTATTATAGATACGCTCGGTTTCAACTTGCTTTTGCTGCTCACGAAAATATTTCAATAGCATCTCAGTCATCGTAGGTCACCCTTCTTTCCTATAATAAATATGTGATTGCACGAGAGCGCTCTGAACTGAGCTGCTTCATTAAATACTCTCGATTGTCTACCTCAAACAAAACTTCTCTGACATGAACAATTCCTACTCGCTCGATCCAGCTCCCGACGGTTTCCAAATAGTTCCCCGTTTCACGGTAATATTGAATCAAAGAACAGCTGATTTCTACTGCTTCTTCGTTCGTTTCGGCCACATAAAACAGCTCCCCGCTTCTGGCTTCTGCGCTGGTTCCGCCGACATATATTTCCCATCCTCTGTCTATTCTTCTTAATCCTATATCACTTGTTGTTACATTCTCTGCAATGTGAGAACACGAAGCAATACTGATTTTGATATCACATGGGGTCTTTACATATTCAAGCTGTTTATCTAATTCATTTGATAAAGCAAGAGCAGGTTCATACTGACAAATACACGTTCCTTTTCCTATATAAACAGATACATTTTTAACTGTACGTTCATATAGATGCTGAAGTCCTCTATCTATTTCCTCACTTACCAACGGAAGATATTCTTTTTTCACTCCAATAAGTTGAATGCGCTGATCACTTGTTAAACGAATATTAGAGATGTTGTACCTTTCAGCTACATTTGCTATGTTCCTTAATTCCTGTACATTTGTCAGACCACCGTGAATTTGCGGTACCACTGCATAAGTCCCATCGTGAAGCAAAACGGCCTGTTCATTCTCCGTAGTAAATAAAGAATGTCGATTGTTTTCATAATGAGGATTCATCATATCTAAATAGTAATGAAGACCGCCTTCACATAACGAACAGCCTTTCATGTCTTTAAACTTTAATATTTCTCTTACTTGCTGAACCGTCTCAAATTGATATTGCTGCATTTCTCTTACCAGCTCATCTTCTGATAAATGTGTACATGTACAAAAGGTTTTTTGTTCAATGATTTCATCAAACTCATCGCTTTGAATATATGTTAAAAGATCTGTTACAAGGGGTTTGCATCCTCCGCATGAACCAGAAGCTTTCGTGCAATTTTTTATTTCATCTACTGTCGTTAAATCATTTTTCTGTACTGCTTCAATAATGGCTCCCTTTGTTACACCGTTACAGTTGCATACAATATCTGTAAGTGGCATAGAAGTTACTGCATTTTCTTTTTCATGTTGAGAAGGAAATAATTGTACTTTTTCCGCTTGCAACAAATCCTTTTTTTCATTAATCATTTGTGATAGCTTTATAGCCTCACTGGTATCTCCAAAAAGAACAGCTCCCACTATTTTCCCATCGCGAAAAACGACTTTTTTGTATATACCATCTAACATATTCGAAATCGTAATGGCTTTTGTACCTTGATTTTCCTTGAACTCTCCGACTGAGTAAACGTCTATTCCTGATATTTTTAATTGAGTGGAAAGAACGGACCCGCGATAACCATCGTTTTTTATTTGGCAAAGGTGTCGTGCTAAGACTTTTCCTTGTTCGTAAAGAGGAGCAACAAGGCCGTATGTCATCCCTCGATGTTCCGCGCATTCACCTACTGCATAGATATCCGGGGTGCTCGTTTCTAAATAATCATTTACGATGATTGCTCTATTTGTTTCTATTCCACTTTTTTTAGCTAGATTAACATTTGGCCTCACTCCTGTAGCCATTACAACTAAATCAGCTGCAATTTTGCTGCTATCGTTAAATCGGACGCCTTCTGCTCGATTTCCCCCTATAATCTCATCCGTATGTTTGTTTAATAGAAAACTCATGCCTTGCTTTTCTAATTCTTCTCTTAACATAGCAGATGCTGCTCTGTCTAACTGTCGCTCCATTAAGAAACCCGAATGATGAATGACTTGAACATCCATTCCCAAATTTAATAGTCCTCTAGCAGCTTCCAGCCCTAACAGCCCCCCTCCAATAACCGCTGCTTTTTTATACTGTTTAGAAATTTTAATCATTTCCTGACAGTCTTCGATGGTACGAAAACCGAGGACACCTTCTTTGTCAGACCCTTTAACGGGGAGCATATACGGGCTCGAACCAGTAGCAAGAATAAGCTTGTCGTACATCGTCTCTCTGTTTTTATCTGTTTTTATTATTTTTCTCTTGGTGTCTATGTGCGTAACGCTTTCTCCTTTAAATAAAGTAATATTATTTTCCTTATACCATGCCAAAGAATGAATATTGATATCTTCAAGCTTTGTACTGCCTTGTAAAACGGTTGATAATAAAATTCGATTATAGTTAACGTGAGGCTCACTTCCAAAAACAGTAATATCAAAACAATCTGGAGAATGAATAAGAATTTCTTCAATACAGCGCATTCCTGCCATTCCATTTCCGATTAATATTAGCTTTTGTTTCGTCATATAAAAACCTCCAACACATAGATTCAGACCGTAAAATATACAGTTTTTATTATTTCATAAACTTCTCTAAAAGAAATGAACCTTGTTATAACTTCTAACATTAAAATCTGTTTAAAGCTTATGAATACGCCGATACCATTCGTTGAAAGCAAGCTTTTATATAGAAGATTAATATGCTTTAAAAAGGGGTAGAAAAAAGGATGCTATGCTTATATCACCTTTCCCTACGCCTTATAAGTAATCTATATAAAATTTTGTTATCTTCTTTTTGCCTACTGTTTATTTATTTTGAAATCAATTATGATAAAAAAAAGAGTCTGAATTGGAGGTTTAAAACATGTCAATAACCGTTCACGCCACTCAGTGGATTCATTTTCAAATTAAATTGTATAACCTTCATTCCAAAACGAGATCGCTTAAAGATCAAAAACTAGAATTACCTCTGCCAGAATTCCATCAAAACCTAATCATATTTACATCAGCAGCTCATCATGGCCTTACGTTTGGATATCAAGCCATTCAATGGGATACACCCTATACTTCCTGTCCGATTTACATAGAGCATCAGTCTATTCCATGGTCCACTTTAGAACAACGTTCCCATAAGCACATAACCGAACATATTACAGCTATTTTCTTGGAGACAATGTTTTATAGACAAAGTCAATTCAAACAATGTCAATTTTGTTTTGAATTTATCATTCCTGAGAGTCTTTTTGACCATACAACCTGTCAAAACTGCGCATCACGACATTTTGGAGTGGTGTATTAATTAACAAACAAAAGCCTGAAGGAGTCAGAAAATCTCTGACTCCTTCAGGCTTTTGTTACATGACTAGCTGAACAAAAAGTGGAATAACGGCAACTGTGACGACGCCTACAATAACAACTGCAATACTTGCCATGGCTGCCTCTACTTCTCCCATTTCAATCCCTACGGCTACTCCTAGCGCATGCCCAGAAGTTCCAAGAGCTAATCCTTTCGAAATTGGATTCTTCACCTTGAATACTTTTAAAAATAAAGCGCCCAGCGCATATACGATGACTGCATTAAAAATAACAGCAAAGGAAGTAATAGCAGGAATCCCTCCAATATCTTGAGACAATGGCAGCGCAATCGCTGTTGTAGCTGCTTGTGGAAGCATTGATTTCATCACAACTTCATCCATATGAATACCTTTAGCAATCGCAAAAATAATCGCTACCGAACAAACTGACCCTACCGCAATAGAAGAAAGAATTTGCCACCAGTACTTTTTTAATTTATCGGCTTGCTTATATAAAGGGATGGCAAAAGCAATTGTTGCCGGTTCTAAAAAGAAGCTGATAATCTTCCCCCCGCTGCTATATTCCTCATAAGAAAAATGACCAATTTTCAAAAAAGCAATTCCGAGTACCATTGCCACAAATAAAGGAGTAAATAAGAAAAAACCTTTTGACTTTTTAAATAAATACGTTCCAATGCCGTACGCAGCTAAAGAAACCACGATTCCAAAATACGGATTCATCTTTCCAACCACCTTGTCTCTTTATAATTGATGTTAAGCAATACCTTGTTTTTTCGTTTTTTCACTCATATCTACATCTTTTATTTCTTCTTTTGCTTTATTATCTTTTGTCATGCCAAGTATAAGCTGTGAAAATAAGCCTGTAACGCCTAACAAAATAATCGTTGCCACGATGATAACTAAACAAATTTGAATGCCGTACTGCTGCATAATACCTAATGAATTCATAACAGAAATACCTGCTGGTACAAATAAAAATCCGATCAAAGAAGTTAAAGCCGTTCCCAGTGATTCAACTTGCTCTAGTTTAATAATCTTCAAGCAGAGTGCAAGAAATAACAGCACAAGTCCAATGACTGAAGCAGGCATTGGAAAAGGCAAATGCTCTGCAATAAAATCTGAAATCAACATAATTACGGAAAAAATAAATGCTTGTGTTAAGAAGCCATACACTTTTTTAGCACTCATTTCTTTCACCTCTCTCTGTTTGTTGACTTCATTATATAAAATGAAAATCGACAAGAAAGCGTTTTCAAATTAAAGAGTCAAATATTTGTGCTCACTTACAAAAATCGAGCCTTGAAATGCAAAAAAAAGCTTGCCAAAATGCATATGCAAGCTGTTTTTTCTTTAAATTCCTAAACGTTTCTTCAATTCTTTAGCATATGTACGGCTGACAGGAACTCGCTCATCATTTTTCATTACTAAATTATACGTAGAATTAAACCAAGGCTGTACTTCGGAAATATGATCTACGTTGACGATATACCCCCTGTGGACACGACTAAACGACTGAGAAGGGAGCTTTTTTTCTAGCATAGCCAGCGTATCAGCAGTATGGTAGGATTCTGTTATAGTCTGAATAGTGACTTCTCCTTCTATTAATCCTACAAACAAGATGTCCTTTATATTCACCAACACAATCGAATCGTCTACAGAAATCGCTAACTTTCCAGTTTGAGAAGAAGACTCTCCTATCGATTCTTCTTCTTTCACAGCGGGATGAGGAACACGCATTTTTTTATATTTATGAATGGCCTGCACCACTCTTTCTTCATCAAAAGGCTTCAAAATGTAATCAATTGCATCTACTTCAAAGGCTTGTAAAGCGTACTGATCGTACGCGGTTGCAAATATAATAGCTGGCGGATTTTTCATTTTTTTAAGCCTTTTAGCAATATCAAAACCGCTGTCATCTGACAATTGTATATCTAAAAATAATAAATCCGGCTTTTCATCCATCATTTTATCCAACGCCTCTTCGATACTTTCAGCTTCTTCAATGAAGTCTACTTCTTTCGTTCGATGTAATAAATATTTTAATTCATCTCGCGCTAACATTTCATCATCTACTATTAGTACTCGCAGCATATTACATACCCTCGCTTTTTAATTCAATTGGTATAACAAACGAAACCGCTGTTCCTTCTGTTACGTCAAACTCCAGCGTTGTTTCTTTTCCAAACAATCCGTGCAAACGTTGTTTAATATTGTAAAGAGCCGTCCCCGTTCCTTTTTCTGAAAAAACGGGCTGATTGCCAAGCATTTGCAATCGTTTTGTTTCTATACCTTGTCCATTGTCTTTTACCTTTACGTATACATATTTATCTTTTGTCTCAATATAAACTTCTACTCGACAGTGCTTTTGTTTACGCGGAAACGCGTGCCGAATGGCATTTTCCACAAGCACTTGAAGAATAAATGGCGGAAGCAAGACATCATCTAGCCCTTCTTCAATATACATGTCAATTTCGTATTTATTAGGGAACCTGGCTTGTTCAAGCGATAAGTACGCGTGAACATGATCAAGCTCTTTTGATAACGGAATCAACAGCTGCCTTGCACCTTGCAAATTGGAACGAAAATAAATGCTTAGCTGTAAAAGCAGCTTTCTGGCTTTTTCTACATCCTGTCTGCACAGCGCCGATATCGTATTAATAGCATTAAATAAAAAATGAGGATTCACCTGAGCCTGTAAAGCTTTAATCTCCGCATCTTTTAGCAATTTACTTCGAAGCTCTGCTTCGCCGAGCTCTAGCTGAGTTGAAAAAAGTTTAGCTAATCCTTCTGCCAGCTCTTCCTCCACTCGGCTTAACCCGCTCGCATCTTTAAAGTACATTTTTAGTGTTCCAATGGTAGTACCGTGAGAAGTAAGCGGCATCACAATAGCGGCATGAAGCGGGCAGTCTTTATGCTGACAATCAATTTGTTCTCTCGATTTTGCTTTCATAATTTTTCCTGTCTTCAGCACTTCGTGAGACAGCCCGGTAATTAAACTATGCGAAGGAACGTGATGATCAATTCCTTCCCCTACATGAGCTAAAATTTTGTGCGTATCAGTTAGCGAAACAGCATCCGTACCTGTGAAGCGATGAATAATATTTGCAACATTTTCACATGATTCACTAGTAAGACCCTGACGAAAATGTGGAAGAGTTTGATCCGCGATTAATAATACTTTGTGTGTCTGAAGCGCTCTCATTTGTTCCTCTTGCCGTAAAATGGACTGAATAATAGATAAGAAAATATAGCTTCCCGTGCCATTTACAATAATCATTGGAATAGCAATAATACTCACTAGCGTCCATGCCGAATCAAACGGTTTAGCAAATAATAAAATAATCAGCATCTGAAGCGTTTCCATCGCTATGCCTACAAGTGCAGCAAAGCGCGGTGTAATCGTTCGATGTTTTTTCCGGTAGGCATAGCCGATATATCCAGTTAACACCCCTGCTAAAACGGATGAAACTGCACAGCTAAACGCCGTACTCCCTCCTAACATAAAGCGATGAACGCCAGCAAGTATTCCTACTCCTAAACCAACAAATGGACCGCCAAGCAGACCGCCCATTTCCACACCCATAATTCGTGTATTTGCAATCGAGCTTGATGGATCTACTTTTAATAATAAGTCTTCATTTCGAATAATTGTTCCTTGAATTTCAATTCCCGTGTAGTTACTAATAATGCTAAAAAGAGAAAAAATAAAAATAAGTACAGCTTTTCCTTTATATCCTTGCTGTTTGCGGAGAAATTGCCGAAAAACTTTTGTATGTGCCAGCAAAAAACCTAAGATGACAATAACTCCGACTCGTTCTACCATCATAATTAATAAATGAATCATTTCTAGCCACCCTTTGCTGTCTGTTTCTATTTTATATTGTTACATTGATGGTGGCAGAAATCTAGCTTTACAAATAGAAAAAAACTGTGCGAATACGTACTGTATTCGCACAGCTTGATTTTAAGCTTGAACCATTTTAAAAAATTGAGGCAAGTAATCTTTATGAGCTTCTAGCATCTCATCGACAATTTGCTTAGCTAGTTTATCAGAAGCCACAAGAGGATTAATGGTTAATGCTAAAATAGCTTTATCATAATCTCCTGTCACTGCTGCTTCAGCTGCAATACGCTCAAATGACTTAATTGTTTGGACAAGACCTCGCACAGGTACAGGAAGGTCGCCGACTGAAATTGGCTTCGGTCCATCTTTTGTAATGATACAGCTTACTTCTACGGCAGAATCAGCAGGAATGCTTGCTATGGCACCATTATTGATAGTATTTACGGGCTGAATATCACCTTTATCCGTGTAAATGGATGTAATCAATCGAACGGCTGCATCACTATAATAGGCTCCGCCGCGCTGTTCTAATTGAGGCGGTTTAATGTCTAGATTAGGATCTTTATACAGTTCGAACAGCTCTTTTTCCAACTGTTTTACGACTTCTGCTCTCGTTTCACCTTTTTCATAATTAACGAGCTCTTTTTCTACCATTTCACGCGTTTTATAATAGTACATGTGATATGGACAAGTTAACGCATTTAGGGCTTTTGTAAATTCTGGCTCCCATCCAAGTCCCGCTACATTTTTCACAAAGCTGCTGTTAGTTGGATCACTCAATAAATCAATAACTTGATCTTTAACGCTTACACCATCTACATATACATCCAATCCATAGACCATGTGATTTAAGCCAGCAAAATCAATTCGAATGCGAGAGTGATCTACATCAAGCAACTTAGCAATCCCCATTTCCATTCCGATTGGTACATTACAAAGTCCTACAATCTTTTTAATGTTACTATAGCGGAGCACAGCTTCTGTTACCATACCTGCAGGATTTGTGAAGTTAATCAGCCAAGCTTCTGGACATAACTCTTCAATGTCACGGCAGATATCTAAAATAACGGGAATCGTGCGAAGTCCTTTAAATAATCCGCCCGGTCCATTTGTTTCTTGACCAAGCACCCCGTATTTAAGCGGTATTCTTTCATCTTTCGCTCGTGCATCTAACAAACCAACTCGGAATTGAGTCGTTACGAAATCCGCATCTTTTAGTGCTTCTCTTCGATCTAACGTTAAATGAACATCAATTGGCAAACCTGATTTTTTCACCATTCGTTTTGCCAAATTACCAACAATCTCTAGCTTTTCTTTTCCTTCTTCAACGTCTACTAGCCACAGTTCTCGAACTGGAAGTTCATCGTATCGTTTAATAAATCCTTCTATTAGTTCAGGCGTATAGCTTGAACCTCCGCCAATCGTTACAATCTTAATACCTTTTTTCATAGTGTAATCCCCCCAGAAATTTTGATTGCTTCATATAAATCTACAAATTCAGTAGCCATTTCTTTTACCGTCATCGCATTCATTAAATGATCTTGAGCATGAATCATGAGCAGAGAAATTTCTGTGCTTTCCCCTCTAATTTCACCTTGAATTAACGACGTTTGGATATGATGAGCAGCATTTAATTCTTCTGCAGCCTGTGTAAGCTTTTCACGTGCTTCTGAAAAATTTCCGCTTTTGGCAGCTGCTATCGCTTCCATTGCTGAACTTCTGCCGTTTCCACCGTGTAAGATTAATTTAAAAATATATTCTTGAATGCTTTCCATCCTTTATCCCTCCTTACACAATATCTTTCTTTGTATCACTTGGTACCCCTTCAGCTGCAGGCTGTATACCATTTTCTTCAGTGAATTTTTGTTTATCCCACATTCTAAAGAAAGGATAATAAATGCAAACAGAAATTCCGATATTAATAGCTTGCATAACTGCACCCGATAATTTCCCTCCTGTTGCCAAATAGCCAGAAATAATCGGAGGCATAGTCCAAGGAACCGCAATACCTGCTGGTTTTGCTACCAGTCCTGTCGACATGGCAATATAGGTTGCTACTACCGTCACAAGAGGGGTAATAATAAACGGAATAAGCATCATTGGATTCATCACCATCGGAAGTCCAAAGATGATTGGCTCATTAATATTAAAAAGAGCTGGCCCTATTCCTAATTTACCAAGCTGCTTCATTTGTTGACTGCGCGCTTTTAAAATCATCGCAACGACTAAAGCTAACGTTGCTCCACTGCCTCCGATATTAATCCAAATATCAAAGAACTGCTGTGTAAAAATATTTGGTAATGCTTCATGATTAGCAAATGCAATTCGGTTTTCATCCATAGCTCCATACCAAATGGGAGCCATAATTCCACCGACAATATTCGCTCCATGAAGTCCACATGACCACATGAGCATAATAACAAGTTCGGCAACTAGCGTACCGCCTAAACTGCCGCCTAACACACCTAAAGGCTTTCCAAGCAATTCTCCAACGATATTATGCAGGCTTCCAAAATGCGTTTGTTCTACTAACAAACGTAAAATCCAAATAAATGCTATTACCGTAAAGCCAGGAATAAGAGCAGCAAACGATTTTCCAACAGCGGGAGGAACTCCATCAGGCATCTTGATGATAATGTCTTTTTGAATAAACCATCTGTAAATTTCCGTAGAGAGAATCGCGACAATCATTGCTACAAAGAGTCCTTTACTTCCCATTAAAGCGGTTGGAATTCCGCCGTCTACTAAAATAGCTTCTTTGGCTCCACTTGGGAGAAAGGACACTTTATACGGAGTAGCAAGTAAAAAAGCAGCAAGTGAAATAGCCCCTGCGGACAAAGCATCTACTCCGTATTTCTCAGCTAACCGATAGGCTATTCCGAAACAAGCAAGCAGCGCCATAATATCGAATGTAGCTCCAACTGGATAGGCCATTTTCGTTGCCCATTCTTTTCCGAAAATCCCTGCCATAAGATCGTTATAACCTGGTATCGGTAAATTCGACAGTATTAAAAATACTGAACCGATAATAATGAGCGGCATTGTCAGAACAATACCGTCTCGAAGCGCTTGTAAATGGCGTTGACCCGCCATTTTTCCAGCGATAGGCATAACTTTGCTTTCAAGCATACTATTAAATTTGCTCATGTAGTCCACACTCCTATTTTGAAACTAGTTGAACTGCAAATTTTAACACTTGTTCTCCATTACACGTTCCGTAGTGAACAGGATTTATAACGTCAACTGGCACTCCTTTTTCTTCACCTAGCTTCTTAAGCTGCGGCAATAGGTAGCGCACTTGAGGTCCTAATAAAAGTACATCCGCTTGATCAATATGGTTGCGAACAGAGTCACCAGGAACCGCCCAAATTTTATACTCCGTGCTTTGCTCCTGAGCGCTTTTTTCCATTTTTGTTACTAGTAAACTTGTAGACATTCCAGCTGCACAACATAATAGAATATTCATTTGTCATTCCCCCGTTTTTTATTTTGCTATCTGTTTTGTTGATAGTTTTATCTTAAAATAAAAGCGCTTACATTTATACACAACCTTTTTCCGTTACTAGCGGAAAAATTATGTTTGAACATTCAGATAAAAAAAGAAGCCCCTCTCTTAGACTTCTTTTTTTATCTAATATTTTTCATAAACACCTCTATAAATTCCTCATAATCCTTGCACTTTACTAAGCGCTGCACGACCTGCTTATCATCCACAACGCGGACTAACAAACTGTACATCTTTTGCAAATCGCCTTGATTATTCGCTTTTACACTTAAAAGGCAAATAAATTGCACGAGGTTTCCTTCCCACATAATCGGTTTTTTTAACGTACAAATGGCCCAAAACGTCGTATCCGTTTGAGGAACCATAGGATGAGGAATAGCAACGAGATTGCCAAAACTTGTTGGTGATGCAGCTTCTCTTTCAAAAACAGATTCTATAAATTGAGAAGGAACTAGTCCTAGATGAGTTAATTTCTCTCCTAAAAAATGAAGCACTTCTTCTCTCGTTTGAAATTCTTGCTGTAAATATACTAATTCTTTTTTGGTGTATTCTAAGGAAGGCTGCTGTTTGTTCTTCATTAAACAGTCAATTTTTTTAAAATCACTGTTTCCTAGAATCGTACTTACTTGTACTACAGGAACAGGAAGATGATCTGGAATTGGAATCGTACTAACAATAAAATCTAAAGAGTGCAGCGACATTTGGTGAAGCTTATAATACTGCGTTGTTCCTAAAATAGTCAGATTTAATCCAAAAGTAGCCTGCAGCTTATATGATAATAGCTTGGCACTCCCTACTCCCGATGCGCATACAATCAAACAGCGCTTAGGCTGGTTGATAATTTTCCGACGTTCAATGGCCCCTCCAATATGTAAAGCTAAATAGCCAATTTCCGTTTCATGCATGTCGATTTCAAGGCGATTTTTCAAAACCTTCCCAGCTATAATCCCAGCTTCAAAAGCCAGAGGGTAATGACTCTTAATTCCTTCAAGCATCGGGTTTCGCAGATTCATTCCATATTTATAGCGATTGATAGCCGGTTTCAAATGCAAGCTCATGCCAAGGATCAGCTCTGAATCTTCGCTAATTCCTAAATGAAGCTCTTTCTCAATTGCTTCTAATATAGCTGCTGTTAATTCATAGATATGTGTGTCAATAAACTGCTTCACTTCTTTTTCTTCATGATTGCTATTGTTGAGCATTTTTGTACCTAACAAATGAATGGCGATATATGCCGTTTCTGACTTCGGAAAACGAATCTTGAATGCATTTTCAATCTCTCGCACAATTTCAGCTGCCACTTCATATTCTTTATGCTCCATAATCTCAAGCAGATCTTCTGAATACAAAGAGATAAAATTTTCTTCTTGTATTCGCTTACAAGCTATAGCTAAATGAATGATTAAATTATTTAATCCAATGTCTGAAACCATAATATTGTATCGTTTTATTTGATTCAAAATGTGGGCTTTAATCGTTAAGATTGATTCTTGGGGCAGAATAGATATTTTATTGTATACCATATCTATTTCTTTATCTTTTCGGTTGAATATGTACTCAGACATACAGAATCTCATTTTCATTTCGTCCCCTTTAGCTTTCAAGCCATAGTTAGGACGTTTTTCTAAAAGAATATCATACTTACACAGCTGTTTTTTGACGTCTCTTAAATCGTTTTGAATCGTTGATTTGCTAATATACAACTCGTCTGCTAAATCTTCAAGCTTCAAATATTCGTCTGCTAACAGCAATCTTTTGATTAAATAATGCACGCGGTCATCAGGAACCGTTGGAATAGAGGTTGCATCAAACAATTGATTAGCCGAAAGTTCTTTTAATAGCTGATGAAACTGTTTTTCATCTAAAACGCTAAGTTCGTACCCTGTTCCTCGAGCTGATTTAACCTTGGCACCGTACTGAGACAAAATGTCATCCAGCTGTTTTATATCAGTTCGAATAGTTCGCGAAGATACTTGATTTACTGTTGCTAAATATTCGCTCGTAACGGTTGATAATGTAGACTGTATGGACATTAGTTCTCGTAATATGACGATCATTCTTGAATTAAGCATATTTGTTTCTCTCCATTCTCAGAAGATTTTCCCCTTTATAAAATAAATTAAAAGGGCTAGTTATTTTAAACAAAAACAAAAAATACCTAAACAGCAACAAACAGAAACTACATTTTCTGTCCTTGCAGCTTAGGTTTTGCCTGCTCCATCAGTAACAACCCTAAAACAATAGGAATAAATATCTTTATTTGTAATCTATCATTCTTTCTCTTTTTTTTCAATTTCAATTAACGGGTTTAGTAGCATTAATAGAATTTATGTAGCCTGCTCGTACTGATGCAGCCCTAATACAAACGTACGAATTAAAAAAGCTAGTGTCTCATCGGTACTTAACGATAGCCCAAATCCCCCTCGCTGCTCCAATGAAGAAAATCCATGTAAAATACTTCGAAGACCTCTAACAGCATGAAGAGCTGCATTTTCCGGAAGTTGATACGGTTTCAACACATTCAACACTAAAGATACAACGTTATCAGATGCTTTTTGTACTTCTTTATCTTGTATCTTTGGTGCTACCGTTGCCGTTGCTTCGTATATTCCTGGAGACTCCCTTACAAATGAAACATACGCTTTACTTAACTGATAAACAGCTTCTTCTGCAGAAGCACGTTCAACAGCATTTTTTAGAAGATGATATAGCTGCTGCAGTCCACTTAAAGCCAGTTCTTTGCGCAGCTCTTCTAACCCTTTTATATGGTTATATAAAGACGGTGGACGGACATTTAATTCTTTGGCTAATGAAGCAATTGTAACAGCATAAAATCCTTCACGATTGGCCAAATCTTCACCTGTTTGAATCACTTTTTTGAAATCTAGTCCCTGTCTTGGCGACATCTCTTCATCTCCTTTTTTCCATTTTTACTTTTGCTTGTTGTATTGCTTTTTCCATCAATTTTAGCGGCTGAGAAAGAATTCTTCCGTGTCCAACAGCAAGAAGTGACGGGTTTAATTCATATAGCTTTTCTGCACTTTTAAGCGCTAGCTCTTTGCTCCACGTTCCAAAGGCAGGAAACGGAAACAGCGGTTTTAACTGACCTGATACCGCAACTCCTCCTTGCACTTGGAAAGAATCTCCGGCAATTAATGCGTTCGTTCTCTGGTCTAAGAAAGACATAGAACCAGGTGTATGTCCCGGTGTAAAAACAGGAGCAAGTGAGCCAATGCAAGACCCTTCTTCAATGAACTGATCAATTTCAGTTGAAATCTTTCCTAGTTTTGGAACCCCTCCGCGAATCGGGTTTTGAGGTTCCTCCGAATCGATTGTTAAATCTCCTGAAAATAATCGATAATCTCTTTGCGACATATAAACGGAAGCATTCGGCAAGCTTTTTTTCAAAGTATCAATTGCTCCGATATGGTCTTCATGAGTATGCGTAAAAACGATTCGCGTAATCGGTTTTCCAATTTGATCTGCAGCTTTCAAAATACCTGACGCGCTGTAAGGAAGAGCTGCATCAATTAATGTAAGGCTGTCTTTCTCTTCGACTAAATAACAGTTTACCGGAAAAAAGCGAGGCAAAAACGTCAGTTGATACAACATTTTTTCACGAACTATTTTCATTTCCTCATCCCCTACTATATAAAATAAAAACTAATGGTATTAGTTTTTATTTTAACTAATACCATTAGTTTTATCAATCATATATTGGAAAAAACAAAAAAAGTGTGAGACATAACGAAATCAATTAAATCTAAAGACGAACAAATGGGATAAAGAAGCTCGTATAGATCACTTGTTACACCGTCCCCACAAAAAAATCCGAACGCGTTTGATTCTCTATCAAGAATCAAACGCGTTCGGATCTTCCCTTTAACTAAACTACTTTTTCCATAGCCTCTATTAAAATTAAACGTCTTTTCTTTCTCCTGTAGCAGCCACTACAATCGCACTGCCTTTCTTTAACTCTTCTTCATATTTTTTTGTTTCATCTTTTGATAAGCCTAGTGAAGCCATTTTTGTTCGAAGCTCATCTTCTCTGGTTAAAAATAAACTCGCTGCTGAATGTAAAGGACCTTCTTCAGACAGACGAATAATATTTGTGTCCGTTACTTCTGTTAAATTTTTAGAATTTTCCTTGTCATACGTAAACACGTATACTTCATCTTTCTCAAAACCTTTGTCTGCAAATTGATTAACTGCTTCGTTAATATTTGCTCCTTTTTCTACTACTTCAACATGTTTCATTATTTATAACCTCCTGTTTCTATCGCACATCTTTCTTTTATACTTAGCAAAAGAATAAACTTCTTACTACTATGTATACCCGTTTTCAGAAAGGAAAACCCGCATTTAGCGCTTCGGAGAGAGTTTAGAAATTCTTCCATAGTATCCTTTAATTAGACGCATACCTCTTTCGATTAACGTATCTAAAACAATTATTCAGCTGCTTTTCAGCTAACGTTCATAAGAAATTCATCTCCATTGCTTATCGTAATAAAAGAAAAAGACGCTAATCAGATACTTTATACGCATAATGAATGTCTGTGTCAGAGTAAGCCGGATATGAATGCAACAATTCATATCCGGCTTTTTACATGAAAGAACTTCTAACAACATCCTGTCCTTCCGCCTTACAACATACTATAATTCTCCATATTAACTAAAAATCCAGGTTATATAGGAGGTTTTACAATTGAACAGCCAGCCACAGTTAAAGAAAGAGTTAAAGATTAGGCACATCACCATGATTTCTCTTGGAGGAATTATCGGGGCAGGATTGTTTATCGGAAGCGGATCGCTCATTAACACCGCTGGCCCGGGATCTATTTTTTCGTACGCATTTGCTGGTTTGCTCGTTATTTTAGTCATGCGAATGCTTGGCGAAATGTCTACTGCAAATCCTTCCAGCGGTTCTTTTTCTACCTATGCAAAAGAAGCATTAGGCCCTTGGGCCGGCTACACGATTGGCTGGCTTTACTGGTTTTTCTGGGTTATCGTTATTGCTGTTGAAGCCATTGCAGGTGCAAACATTATTCAATACTGGTTCCCGTCTTTGCCGTCTTGGGGAGTAAGTCTTGCTCTTACTTTTTTATTAACAATGACCAATCTGTACTCTGTTAAATCTTTCGGAGAATTTGAATATTGGTTCTCTCTCATTAAAGTCGTCAGCATCGTTCTTTTTTTACTTTTAGGTATAGCTATTATTTTTGGATTTATTCCAGGCATTGATTCTCCCGGCACTTCTAACCTTTTGCATAAAGGCGGATTTTTACCAAATGGAATTAGCTCTGTATTTTTAGGAATTGCCCTCGTCATGTTCTCTTTTATGGGAACAGAAATTGTCGCAACCGCAGCAGGTGAATCGTCTCAGCCTGAAAAAGCCATTACCATCGCGACCAATACCGTTATTTATCGCATTTTGTTTTTCTATTTAGGCTCTATTTTTATTTTAGTAACGGTTCTTCCGTGGAATTCGTCAAGCCTAATGAAAAGCCCATTTGTATCTATTCTTGAATTAGTGAATGTACCGGCCGCAGCTCAAATTATGAACTTTATTATTTTAACAGCCGTTCTTTCCTGTCTGAATTCTGGTCTGTATACGAGTTCTCGCATGCTGTTTTCCATGTCTCAAAACGGCGATGCGCCAAAAAGATTTTCAAAATTAAATAAAAAAGGCGTGCCGGTTAGCGCGATATTAGCTTGTACAGTTATCTCGTACGTTAGCGTTATCTTTAACTACATTTCACCGGACAAAATCTTTTTGTTTTTAGTGAATGCATCAGGTGGCGTAGCGCTTCTTGTATATCTTGTTATTGCATTTTCACAGATTAAAATGCGAAAAAAATATGAAAAAGAAAATCCTGAAGCATTAAAAATTAAAATGTGGTTATTTCCTTACTTAACTTACGCTACAATCCTTGCCATCACTGGTATTTTTATAGCCATGGCATTTATTGATTCATTACGTTCTCAGTTCTTCTTAACTCTTTTAATTGCTGTACTCGTCGTAGGTTCTTTTTTCTTTCAGCGTACCAAAATGACGAGCGGCTTAGCAGCAAAAGAAAATACATCAAAATAAAAGAGGTTGAGACATAACTAAATGAATTCGATCTCAAGATGAACAAATGAGATAGATGAAACTATATTCACCATCAAAAAACGAACCACGAATCAAACATATTGATTAATGGTTCGTTTTTCACTTGGATTAAAATGCTTTTGTACCAGCCTCTTTTTATTTAACGAGATAAATCTCCTACAATTTTTGTTCCGTGTAATTCAGCTGCTTTTGTTTCTTTTATAACCGCCTCTGCGTTGCTTTCATGAATTCCTCCGCCGGGCAAAATAATAATACGGTCGTTAGCATATGTGATCAATTCTCGGATCATATGAAGATTTTGCAAAGCAGATCCTTTCCCTCCTTTGGTCAAAATACGGTCTGCTCCCAATTCACTAAGTATATCAATGGCTTTGTATTTATCTTTAATCTCATCAAATGCCATATGAAACGTAACGCTTAAAGGATGAGCTTCTGCTATTAACTCTTTAGTACGTCCGTAATCGATTTCAGCTTCTTCTGTTAAAATGCCAAATACTACTCCGTTTACTCCAAGGTCTTTACATGCTTTAACGTCTTTTTTCATAATTTGAAATTCTGCTTCGGAATATATAAAATCACCGCTTCTTGGGCGAATAATTACGTTGATATCTGTATCAAGATGTTCGCTTGCATATTCAATGGTGCCGTAACTTGGCGTAGCGCCTCCTTGACTGAGATTGTCACACAATTCAATGCGGTCTGCTCCTAGCTTTTCTGCTTTTTTTGCCTGCTCATACCCTTCTGCACACGCTTCTTTTATGTACTTCATACTCTCAACTCCTTTATTGGCTCTATAAATAAAGCCCATCTTTAAAAAGATGGACTTCCTTCTGCTATTTAATCGCTTTATGAACTTTTAATTTCTTTCCTTTAATCGTTTTGTTTTTCATTGCTTGTAACACTTTGGTACCTTTTCCATTCAGAATCTCTACATAAGAGACGTTTTCTTGGATCGTAATAATTCCAATATCGTCTGCGGTTACTCCGTCTAACTTTGCAATTGTTCCCACAAAATCAACCGCTCTAATTTTCTTTTTCTTTCCTCCGTTAAAATACAGCTTCATAATGTCTTTATTTAATGACTCGCTTTTATCTTTTTTAACTTCTGGACGCTCATTGATTTTTTCAGTAAAAGCGGATGCTGCCTGCTGTACTTCTTCTTTAGAAGGAGGAGTAGATGTTGAAATTGAAAAACCGATATATTCTTCAATTTCCGATAGCATTCTCTCTTCATAAGGCGTTACAAATGTGATAGCCTTCCCTTTTTTACCGGCACGTCCCGTTCTTCCTGTACGGTGAACGTAGCTTTCTTTTTCTAACGGAAGGTCATAGTTAATAACGTGTGTGATATTATCAATATCAATTCCTCTCGCAGCTACATCTGTCGCCACTAAATAGCGAAATTTACCTTTTTTGAAATCATTCATAACCTCAAAACGGTCTTCTTGCACCATTGCCCCGTGAATTTTATCACAAGGATACCCAAGATCATCTAAATCATCTAACAGCGTATTTACCTGCTCTTGCGTGCGGCAAAAAATGATGCAGCTGTCCGGGTTTTCTACTGTGGTTACGTCTTTCAGCAGTTCAAATTTACGTTCGTTTTCTACTGATATAACAGAATGGTCAATCGTACTTGTCGTTAATCCATTCGCTTTGATTTCAACATCAACCGGCTTTTTCATATACTTGCGAGAAAGCTCTTCAATATCTTCAGGAAGCGTAGCGGAGAAAAGCATCGTTACACGCTCACTAGGAAGATGTTGAATAATTGCTTCTACTTGGTCAATAAAACCCATATTTAGCATTTCATCTGCTTCATCAATAACCAAATAACGAATTTTCTCTAATGCAAGCGTTTCTTTTTCTATATGATCAAGCACTCGCCCAGGCGTACCTACAACAATATGTGTTTTTTGCTTTAATTCTACTTTTTGCTTGGCAAACGGTGATTTTCCGTAGACAGCTGCTGCTTTAATTCGCTTAAAACGGCCGATATTTGTAATATCTTCTTTTACCTGCGCGGCCAGCTCTCGTGTAGGTGTTAACACTAAGGCCTGAGGCTTATTTTCTTCCCAATTAACTAATTCACACAGTGGAATGCCAAAGGAAGCCGTTTTTCCACTTCCTGTTTGAGACTTCACGACAACATCTCTTTCTTCTAGCGCGATGGGAAGCACCTTGCTTTGTACTTCCGTAGGATGATTGTATTGCAGGCTAGAAAGCGCCTTAGCTACCTTGTCACTAAGACCATATTGACTAAAACTTCTTTGATTCATTTTGTACCCTCATTTATTTTAAATTAGTGATTATCTTTATCATGACCTGATGCACTATGTTTCATTATACTTTAATTCTTCTATACGCGCTCAAGATTTAATGTAACATTGATTTGTCAAACAAAAGAGAAAAGCCGCTCTCTTATTAATAAGAAAACGGCTTTGGTATGAGCGATGAGGGATTCGAACCCCCGACCCCATCCCTGTCAAGGATGTATTCTCCCACTGAACTAATCGCTCGTGATATGTATTGACTATATTATAGAAAGAGTTATCCAATTTTGTCAACTATTTTTCCAAAGTTCCCAAGTTGGAAGGATCATCTTTACTTTTGATAAAATAAAAACATGCCATAAAGGAGCGTGACGGGATGAAAGCGCATATTGAATTTTATTTTGATTTTGTCTGTCCACTATGTTTTCTAGCCACTAAGCCTTTGAGAGAAGTCATGAAAGAACAAAAAGCTGAGATTGAATGGAAGCCTTTTGAACTTTGGCCTGAGCCAGCCCAGCAGATGGAGCAAATAGAAGATTTTTTAGAGAGAACTTGGAATCAATCGATAGCTCCCTTAGCACAACAGCTGCACGTGGAAATAAATATGCCGGAGAGTCCTTCAGTCCCGCGCACTCATTTAGCACATGAAGGCTTTCATTTTGCTAAAAAACATGGTCAAGAAAGTGCCTATGTAGATGCTGTTTTTAAAGCTTATTGGGAAGATGAAAAAGATATTAGCCAGACTGAAGTCTTAGCAGAAATCGCTGATTCCTTACATTTAGATCAAGAAATATTTATACGTATCTTAAAAGACCGGACGTTCGAACAAGTTCATAAAGATAGCTTAGTTCATGCGTATGAAAATGCTCATGTAACGAAAGTACCAACTTTAAAAATTGGCAGCCGTGTATTTCAAGGATTCGCTTCCAAAGAGACAATCGAAAAAGAGCTGTTACATGAACGTTCTGCTAAAGACAAAGAGAAATGATTTACTAAGAGGTGCATTTGATGAATATTAATTATTATTTTAGCCGGTTTTTAGCTAAGAAACCGGATAGCCCAACGTATCAAAGCTTAGCTGCTTTACAGAACAAACACATGCTTCATGTTCCTTTTGAGAACTTAGATGTTCTGTCTCAAACCCCTATTATAATTGATTTGGAACGAATTTTTCAAAAAGTAATTGTAAATTTACGCGGAGGATTTTGCTACGAATTAAACGGTCTATTTGGCTGGCTGTTAAAAGAAAGCGGATATGAAGTCTCTTACGTTTCAGCTACCGTCAAAAAACCCGACGGCACGTGGACCATTGAAGGAAGTCACGCTACAAACCTTGTGACGATTGAAAATCAGCCTTACATCGTAGACGTTGGATTTGGAGATTCTGTGCGCAAGCCAATGCCTTTAAATGGCGAAGTAGTAAGAGATGTAAGCGGCTCTTATCGTATGACAAACGTTGCTGAGCATATGTATGATTTGCAGCGATGGGAAGATGATGTATGGAAAACGCTGTACCGTGTGTCTACGCTTCCTAAGAAACTGACTGACTTTACTCCCATGTGTGAGTTCAATCAAACGTCAGCCGATTCTCCGTTTGTACACAAACGTCTTGTTACGATCGCAACCCCTACAGGGCGCATTACCCTCTCTGGTGAAACGCTAACTGTAACAGATGGCGAAAAAAAGACGAAAAGGAACGTTTCAGAAGAAGAAACACCTGATATTTTACAAAATCATTTTTATATTATTAAAGGATTTTATTAATATTGTTCTTATACAAAAAACCGGCCTCTTATGGGGCCGGTTTTTGTACAGGAGTAATCATCCTGTTTTCTACAGGCGACTTTAAAATAATCGACGTATTCACGTTTCCATAAGGAATCAGTTCATCAACCAGCATTCGAAGCCCTTCCATTCCACACACCGCTGCTTTGATAAAATAAGAAACTGGCCCCGTTACACGATGACATTCAAGTACATCTTCATTTTGCTCAATAAAGTCTTCAAATTCCTCTGGTTTTCTTTTTAATTCGCTTACTTGAATAAATAGCTGTGTATCTCTTCCTAAAGCTTTCGGAGACACCGTAGCGCTGAAACGCTGGATCACTCCTCGTTCCTGCAGACGCTGCAGTCTTTCTGATACGCTTGGACGGCTAAGAGCCAGATTTTTTGATAAATCACTAATCGTCATACGCCCATCTTTTTGCAAAATAGATAATAATTGTACATCGATTTGATCCATACAAACCTTTCCTTTCAAAATGAATATAATAAATAAAATCTTCATTCAATTTGATAACAGAACAAGTATTATTTCCTTCACTTATGCATGTGTTTTCTTTATTTAATATCCTATCATTAAAGTAGATGATTGAAAATGAAAATTCAGAAAAAACAAACAAAGGGGTTTATTTATGAAAAAAGTTTTATGGATTATTCTTGGATGTACAATTGCAAGTATTGGTGTCCTTATCTTGCGACACTCTCACGTAGTGACGGGAGGAACAGCTGGTCTATCTCTCAGCTTGTCATATGCTCTTCCTTTATCATTTGCGGTGATCTTTTTTCTCATTAATATTCCTTTTTATCTCTTTTCCTTCTTTCAAATGGGATGGAAATTTACCGCCACAACTATAGGATCAGTGTCTTTACTATCACTTCTCACTTCACTCGATCACTTGCTTCCTTCCTTTACACTTCCCAGCCTTATGGGTGCTGTTACTGGCGGACTAATTGCAGGCCTTGGGTTATCCATTTTATTTATGAACGGAGCTTCTCTCGGCGGTGCTAATATTCTAGCGCTATTCGCACAGCGAAAATTCGGCTGGGATCCTGGAAAAGTGAATTTTTCATTTGATTTCCTTGTCGTGCTGTCGAGCATGTATTCAATTGGATTTTCAAAAGGAATTTTCTCTGTCATGTCTATTGCAATTACAGGGTTTGTTATCAGCTACTTTAAACAAAAAATTGCTTTACACAATCAACCCACACCCGCTTCTGTTACACAGCCTTTAGATAATGCGATTTCCAAATAAAAAACACGATTTAGCTGTGACTAAATCGTGTTTTTTATTTAAATTTTTTCTACTTTTATAAAATCAAATTGGGCTTCATATCCTTCTCCTTGAGGACTACAAGCGTAAATGCCAACTTGAACAGGTTCTTTGGATGAGTTCAATAAGTAAGCGAGTCGGAGCTGAGTCCACGAATCTCCATCACTTGAATAACAAACGGTGTAATCATCGTTTTTTCGCTGAATTTTAAAATAAAGCGCTGATTTGTTTTGAGTAAAATTTTGACTGGACCAATCTGAGAAGCCCTGGTTGGTTACCACTGCTCCTAATTGGTTAGGACCATCGGGATTGTATTCAACTGACGTTTTGATCCACGTATCTTTTGATACACGAATCATGAGACCTGCTTGATCGTAGCGATTAACTGGATATGTATGCACCTTTGTCATGATTTCAAAGTCGCCTTCTACTTCACGGTAAAGAAAGTGTCCATTGTCCGCTTCAAAACCATAATGAGTACGCTGCCAAAAATCTGTTTTAGCATCTGTTTTAATCACTAATCGATTCGTTTCCGTATCAATTTGAAATTGAGCTGGTGGACAATACCAAGAAACGTCTGAATCTAATTTTCCTTCTGAAAAGTTTGTGAAAAATACTAGTTGATTACTCACTCTCTGTCATTCCCTTCTTAGAAGCTATTGTTCTTCTATTTCTATTCTGCCATAATTTAACGAATAAATAAAATATTTTGATTATTCTTCTTGTAAATTCTTTTTTTCATAAAAAAAATAAGACTCTTTTACATAGAGTAAAAGAGTCTTATTTTTAGATTAGTGCATTTAGAATAAGTGCTCCTGCAAAAGCAATAAAGGATAGAAGCGTTTCCAAAACGGTCCATGTTTTGAATGTTTCTTTCACTGTTAATCCTAAATACTCCTTCACCATCCAGAAGCCAGCATCATTAACGTGAGAGAACATTAGTGAACCCGCACCAGTAACGATAACAAGAAGTTCTAAGTTAACACCGGACATGTGCTCAATGATTGGTGAGACAATACCCGCCGCTGTTGTTAATGCAACTGTTGCTGAACCTGTAGCGATACGGATTAACCCAGCAATTAAAAATGCAAGTACAAGCGGCGACAGTGACAGATGTTCAGACATTTGACCAATTGTTGTCCCTACTCCGCTATCGATTAATACTTGTTTGAAGCCGCCCCCTGCACCAATAATTAAGACAATAGATCCTACAGGAAGCAAACATTCTTCCGTTAGTTTTTTAATCACATCTTTTGTCATACCTTGACGTTTTCCAAGCAGGTAAAACGCTGCAAAACAAGCAATTAAAAGTGCAATTAATGGGCTTCCTATTAATTCTACACACTTCACTACGCCGCTTGGCAATCCGTTAATAACAGGTGCTATAGCTGCTAAGACCATTAATAGAACGGGCAGTAAAATGACAAAAAATGAAACGCCTGTACCAGGAAGATCTTTTGATGTTGTCGTAATACGAATTAGATCAGGTTCTCCTTCTGGAACCACTCGTTTGTGAACCCACTTTGCAAAAACTGGTCCAGCGATAACTGCAGCTGGAATTGAAATGATTAATGCATATAAAAGTACTTTCCCCGTATTTGCTCCGTAAATACTAATAGCTGCCATCGCTCCTGGATGAGGAGGAACGAGACCATGAACAATTGATAATCCTGCAATAACTGGCAGAGCAATCAATAATATATTTTGTTTTGTTGTTTTATGAATAGAAATAACTAAAGGCAGTAAGATTAAAATTCCTACTTCGAAGAAAACAGGAATACCAATAATGAAACCTGCTACTAGCATCGCCCATGGCAGTCTTTTCACACCGAATATTCTTACGAAATAATCCGCTACCTGCATGCCGGCACCTGAATCGGCCATCAGCTTACCTAAAATTGTTCCCAGCGCTAAAATTCCTACTAAGTGGCCTAAAACACCGCCCACTCCCGTTTCGTAAGCACCAACAATTTTATCCATTGATAATCCAGAAGCAATTGCTAAAAACAAACTCGCAACCGTTAAACTAATAAACGCATGCCATTTAAAAACTGAAACACCTACAATAACAATAACAATTGCGGCAACTGTAATAGCTAATAAGTATGCATCCATCTTGCTTTCCACCTTCCCTTTAAGTAAACGCTTTCTTCGTGTGACAAAAAAGCTCTACACCCTGTGAATTTTTTAAAAAATAAGTTCCAAATATCGAAATCGTTTACATTAATTATTTTAGAAAACGATTTCATTTTTTTATTACTTAAATTATATGAAAAAAAAATTCTTAAATCAATAAAAAAACTCAAAAAAATTTTATCAATTTTCTTCCATACAGTTTTAACACATAAAAAAATCCAATCATGTTAATGATTGGATTCGTCTTGTTTATTTGGTGATGGTTGGATCAGCCGTTTGACTGTCGATAATCGTTTTTTCGCTTGTTTTTAACGTTATCTCTTCATATTCCCCCGGCGCTAATACACTTTTATCTCCTCTCATGAGATACGTGTAAGCGATGATAGAAATGAATAGACCAAATGTCCAGGCATTATCCCATAAAAAGCGCAGTCCAGGAATCAGTAAGCCTAAAACGGGTATGGCCACGCCAATTACTAATGCATAAATACCGTTTTTATTAAAACCTGTTGAATAACTGTAGCGACCGTTTACCTCATATAAATCCTTTAATGCCATCTGTCTCCTTCTTACAAGCCAGTAGTCAGCAATGGCGATGCCGTCTATGGGGCCAAGCAGCGCTCCGTATGTTCCAAGCCAGCCGAAAATATAGTTCCCGAAATTAGACATGATGTACCATGGCTGAAGTAAAATAGCAAAAATACCGGTCACTAGCGCCCCCATCGCAAACGTGATTTTCTTTGGATTCAGATTCTCAATTGCACGAGCTGGTGCGACGATATTTGCTCCCACATTAATCGTTAAAGAAGAAAGCACGATAACGATTGTTCCTAAGAAAATGATAAACGGAGGGAATTTAGCTACCAAGGCCACTGGATCCCAAATAGCTTCTCCAAATATAACGATTGTTGCTGAGGTAACAGCAATTCCAATAAATGAAAAAATACTCATCGTCAATGGCAAAGAGAAGGTTTGCGCAACCATTTGAGATTTTTGACTCCTAGCATATCGACAAAAATCAGGAATGTTCAAAGCGAGCGTCGCCCAAAATGCAATGACTCCGGTTAAAGCAGGGAAAAATACAGCTAGAAATTCTCTGGTTGATGTAAATTTAGAAGGCGTAGATAAAATCGGGCCCCACCCTCCGGAGTTTGTATAAGCCCATATAAAAAGAATAATAGCTGAAATACCAATAACAGGGGCAGCAACCGCTCCTAATACTTTAATTGCTTGCGGTCCTTTATATGCCACTCCTACATTTAAAAGCCAAAAGAGAGCAAATACAATAGCTGTATGACCAGGCAAACCACTCCAAGATGAAAACGAAGCGCTTAGCAGTGTATCAATTGCTTCCGTTCCAATCCACGTATTAATTCCAAACCACCCAGCAGCCACAATAGCCCTCGCCAGTGCTGGGATATGTGCTCCTTTATCTCCAAACCACAGGCGGGCAAATACTGGATAAGGAATGCCAAACTTGGTTCCAGCGTGAGAATTAAGCAAAATAGGAATAAGAACAATAACATTTCCTAAAAAGATTGTACCAATTGCTTGCCACCAGTTCATTCCAAGCGTCATCATTCCACTCGCCATTGTGTAAGCTGGAATACACAGACACATCCCAATCCAAAGCGTGGCAAAGTTAACTCCTTTCCAAGAATGCTCTTTCATCGTAGTCGGACGTAAATCCTCATTCCAAAGGTCACTGCCGCTCAGCTGATTGTGCGTCTCATCTGTGAGCGTTACAATTCCATCTTGCTCAATTTGTGTTTTCATCCATAAAACCCCTTTTCATAAAATAAGTTCATTTCAAAAAACAAATTTTATTTGAATTTTCTGAAATATAGAGGCGTTTGTGACGATTCCTTCTAGTATGTGATAAATACTAACGTTATTCCTTATTATATTTAATGAGAAACGGGGATACACTGGACAAATTGTAACATTATTTGAGGGAACTTTTATATATTGTGTAGTGTCAACTCCTTTGGTTGTTAGATAACCTAACACGCAAAAAATCATCGCTTGAAAACTTCAAGCGATGATTTTTGAACTTAATGTACATATTTTTTTTGAAAAGCCGTAATGCTTTCGTATTCTTCTTTAAATAAGCGAGCCAAACGAATATAGATAGCCGTTAACTCTTTATATACTTCACTGTTTTCTTTGATTGGATAATGATGATTAGTCGCTCCAACCATATCAGAAACAACGTTTAATGAGTCAACTTCGCCAAGGCTATATAAGCCAAGGATAACTGCTCCTAGACATGAACTTTCAAAACTTTCCGGCACGGATACTTCTTGGTTAAAAATATCTGCCATCATTTGACGCCAAAGTGCGGAACGTGCAAATCCGCCCGTTGCCTGAATTTTTGTAGGCTCTCCAATTAACTCTTCAAGTGCCAATAATACCGTATACAAGTTAAAGATAACACCTTCTAATACAGCACGAATCATATGTTCTTTTTTATGATGCAAACCTAGGCCAAAGAATGAACCTTTAGCATTTGCATCCCAAAGCGGCGCACGCTCTCCTGAAAGGTATGGGTGAAACAATAAGCCGTCCGCTCCCGGCTTCACTAAAGCTGCAATATCCGTTAATACTTCATACGGATCTTTTCCAAGGCGTTTAGCTGTTTCTACTTCCGACGCTCCAAACTGATCGCGAGCCCATCTGAAAATCATACCGCCGTTATTCACAGGGCCGCCAATTACCCAGTGGTCTTCTGTCAACGCATAACAGAAAATACGACCTTTGGGATCGACTACTGGCTTGTCAGTCACTGCTCGAATAGCTCCGCTTGTCCCGATTGTCACAGCCACAACGCCTGGTTCAATTGCATTTACGCCTAAATTTGATAATACACCGTCACTTGCACCTACAATAAAGGGCGTATTTGGAAGTAAATGCATATCAACTGCAAGCGCTGGGTTTAACCCTTTTAACTGATGCATTGTTGAAACAGGAGTGGATAACTGATCAGTTGTAACACCTGCTACTTTAAGTGCTTCTTCATCCCACGCAAGATTTTTTAGATTAAACAAACCCGTTGCTGATGCAATCGAATAGTCGATAACATATTCATTAAACAACTTAAAGAATACATATTCTTTAATCGAAATAAACTTATGTGTTCCCTTCACTAATTCAGGCTGTTCATTAGAAAGCCATGTTAGCTTGGAAAGCGGCGACATTGGATGAATTGGCGTACCCGTACGTAAATAAATCTCATGGCCATTGTATTCATTTTTAATTTTTTCCGTCCATTCTGCACTTCTATTATCCGCCCACGTGATACATTTTGTCAGCGGTTTTCCCTGCTGATCAACGGCAATAACACTGTGCATAGCTGAGCTGAATGAAACGCATAAAATATCATCAGGTTTTACGTCGCTCGTTTTTACAATCGTTTGAATTGTACGTACAACTGCTTGAAAAATTTCTTCAGGATCTTGCTCAGCCATCGCGGGCGTCGGCGAGTATAATGGATACTCAATCCCATGATTTGCAATGACTGTACCGTCTACTGAAAACAATACAGACTTTGTACTCGTTGTTCCGATATCTACACCTATTGCATATTTTTTGCTCATGCTGCTGTCCCCCTATTTTACTACTTTACTTATTTACAACACCGTGGCCGCCGAATTCGTTTCGAAGTGCTGCTACAACTTTTCCTGTAAATGTATCTTCCTCTAATGAACGATAGCGCATCATTAGCGATAAAGCAATAACAGGAGTTGCCGTTTGAAGATCAAGAGCAGTCTCTACGGTCCATTTCCCTTCTCCAGAAGACTGCATGACTCCTTTAATACTGTCTAATTTAGGATCTTTTGAAAACGCATTTTCCGTTAGTTCCATCAACCAAGAACGAACAACAGATCCGTTATTCCAAACGCGTGCTACGGCTTCATAGTCGAAATCAAACTGACTTTTTTCCAGAACTTCAAATCCTTCAGCAATGGATTGCATCATTCCATATTCTACACCATTGTGAACCATTTTTAAAAAGTGACCGCTTCCGCTTTTACCTGCGTACATAAATCCATTTTCTACGCAAATATCATTAAAAACCGGTTCAATTGTACGGAATACTTCCGCATCTCCGCCAATCATTGTACACGCTCCGTTTCTTGCGCCTTCCATTCCGCCGCTTGTCCCTACATCAAAGAAGTAAATACCTTTTTCCTGAAGATCCTGAGCACGTCGAACAGATTCTTTATAATTAGAGTTTCCTCCATCTATTATAATATCTCCTTCTGACAGAAGTTCTTTTAGTTCTGTAATAACATTTTCCGTTACTTCTCCAGCCGGAACCATAATCCATACAACTTTAGGTGAATGAGGAAGTTCATTAACTAACTCTTCAACAGTAAAGGCGCCAGTTGCTCCTTCATTTGCAAGTTTTTCTACCGCTTCTTTATTTACATCATAAGCTACTACTTCATGATGGTTGTCCATTAAATTTAATGATAAATTATATCCCATTTTTCCTAAACCGATTAATCCAATTTTCATTTTACAAACTCCCTTTGAAAAAAAATTTCACATTACCTCCATTATACGAATTATTTTTCATTTTGCAATCGTTTACAAGAAAATTTTTTTCACTCATATTTTTGTGCTATACTCTTTTTACTACTAAATTCGTGGAAAGGAACATCAGTTATGACGCAAAATTGCTTAGGAAAAATTCGTTCTCACTATGCTAGATTCAGTGAAAAAGAGAAAAAAATAGCAAATTATATTTTAGAACAGCCGGAACAAATTATTCACAGTACCATTAACGAAGTGGCAGACGATTTAAATGTAGCTGATGCAACAGTCTTTCGCTTTTGTAAACGAATTGGCTTCAAGGGCTATCAAGCGATGAAAATAGCGCTGGCTGCTGAAATTATGACACCTATTCAGCAGATTCACGAGGAAATTGCTGAAACGGATAATGAAAAAACGATTGCTGAAAAAATCTTTCGCTCCAATGTGCGAACGCTTGAAAATACATTGCAAATACTAGAAAGCAACGCTATTGAAAAAGCCGTCAAACTTCTTATGAAGGCGGATAAAGTTCAGTTTTATGGCACGGGCGGCTCTTCCGTAGTGGCTATGGATGCTTTTCATAAATTTGTTCGAACAGGAATTAAAACGTTTGCATTTATTGATTCCCACTTCCAGCTTATGTCCGCTTCTCAATTAACAAAACAGGATGTAGCGGTAGTGATTTCTCATTCTGGAACAAATAAAGACACGATGAACATTTTAAATACAGCAAAAGCGAACGGTGCCAAAACGATCGGTATTACGGGTTTTCCAAAATCTCCATTAAGCCAAAATGTCGATGTTTCTCTTTATACGAGTTCAGAAGAAACAGAATATCGATCTGAAGCTCTTGCCTCAAGAATTGGACAGCTAAGCCTCATTGATGCTTTGTACGTTAATGTAATGATTGCGAATAAAGATGCCTCTAAACACTCGCTTGAAAAAGTACGCGATGCCATTGCTGAAACTAGAATTTAACGTTTCGCTCTTATATATTCTTCAACTATAACATCAAACAGAGCATAGAATATATGCTCTGTTTAGTGCAGTTCTTCCCTTAAAATTTTCAAGTTTTAATTCTCATTTAACATTTTTTAAGCTGCTACATATGATAAAGCACAACTTTTAAAAAGTAGGTGAAGTGTGTATGGAGATTATCTATCGCACTGCAAAACTCGATGATTATACAGAAGTAAATAAAATATTAGGGGAATCACTAGAACTCCACGCAAATGCGCTTCCTTCTATGTTTGATAATCAGATGGCTGTTTTATCTCCGGAACAATATCAAGCTACTCTTTATTATGCAACTATTGATATTCTTGTAGCTCAATATCGAAATCAAATTATTGGGGCGTCTGTTGTTGAATTAAAATATAACCCTCCCACTACATTAGCTCCTCTTTCCTACACAGCGTACATCCAATATTTTGGCGTTAAGAAAGGCTTTCAAAATTATGGCGTAGGAAAAAGTCTTTTTTCTGCTACGAAACAGTGGGCTGTACAAAAAGGAGCAAGTGACCTCCAGCTTACCGTATGGGCATTTAACGAGAAAGCACGTGCTTTTTATGAAAGTCTTGGGCTGAAAAACTTAAGCTACCTTATGACTACTTCACTACAGCCATAAATCGTTCCATTAACGGAGACTAGACACGCAGGTGATACGTGCCTAGTCTCCGTTGTTTAAATAAAAGACTAAATCATTCGGCGTGTTAATTTACGCAGCTTATATACATACTAAAAGAAATTTATTACGTAGCCGGATTGCCTTCTTGCAGCTGTTCTTGTTCATCACGCTGACGGTGAGCTAAACGACTTGCCGCACTAGAAGCCACGCTCGCTACTAAATCATCTAAAAAGGTATTAACTCCTTTTTCTTTTTTACAGTCCAGCTTTTCAATAATGCCTACTTTTACTTTATCTAAATAGCCAAAGGTCGTAACAGCGATACTGCCATAGGTTAAAACGGCACCTAAAGCAATCGTTTCGTCAACACCAAACAACCCTTCGTCTTGTTCTACAATACTTTGAAGAGGTTCTGATAATTTATTTTGCTCTGCTAACTTATCGAGTTCGATTCCAACTAGAAGCGCATGCTGAATTTCTCTCTTTTGCAGTACTCTCTCTACGCTCTCAGCGCATTCCTGAATGGTTAGAGCTGGGTGATAAGGAAGCTGTAAATCATACACAATTTCAGCAATATCTAAAACTGTTACGCCACGCTCTTCTAGCAAATCAAATGTTGCCTTTGCTACTTCTTTGCTCGTTGGGATTTTTTTCGCTGTCATGTCTCTCTCTCCTTTTCAAGTTGTTGTCTCTCTTTATATTAAATTCGATGAGAGGCGCTAAAAACCTTTTTTGTTTCATCCACCTGAATTCATAAACTCGTCACATATCTCTTTAGGCGCTCATTACATTTACTTGCTATAATAAAATTATCTAATCAGGAGGTTTGTCTACTGTGGAAGAAAAACAAAGTAAATTTAGCAGAGGCTTATTATTATTTTTCATTGGCGCAACAGCCCTTTTCTTTATCGTCTTAATCGTTCTGTTTCTCATGTCTACTTTTGGAAAAAGCGAAAAAGAAGCCGTAGCTCTTCTAGCAGGGAATCACTACGCTATCGTTAAGGAAGAGAATTCATATACTCTTTATGATCAAAAAGAAAACAAGCCTATTTTAGAAGATGTAAACGGCTATTTCGGTGCTCGCAATATCCGAAGTTATGTAAAAAATGATACAGAATTGGTTTCGATTGATGAAAAAGAAGAAGAATATACGAAGAAGCCGCTAGAAAAAGCCACTCAAGCAGAAAAAAATATGTTTAAAAAGATGAAAAAATTAGATTAACGAAAAGAGGCTTGGAAAAAAGTAGTGTAGCCGAAGTAAAAAACGAATCATTAATCAAACTGTTTGATTAATGATTCGTTTTTTTGTTAAAGTAGACGCAGATTTTATCTCTTTCGTTCCTTCTAGCAGTTGATTGGAGAGCAAGGCGAAGACTCCTGCGGAAACAGCGGAACAGGTGAGACCCCGCAGGAGCGCAAGCGACGAGGAGGCTCACGGGCCGCCCGCGGAAAGCGGAGTCTTGCACGGAAATCAACTGCGGTCGAGCAAGCTGTCCAGATTCTATATCCAGATTATTCGTGTTTGGATGAAATTCATTTCGTTATGTCCCAGCCTCTTTTTTAGCAACGCATGCCTCTTTCTCGTCATTCGCTAAAAAATTCGTTACAATAAAATAAAGAACGGTTATTAGAAAATGTGTTACAATAAAGGTAACGCTTTCATTCAAATGCATAGGAGTCGATTATTCATGTCAGAAAGTAAGCGGAAGTTAGAAGAAATTTCTTTTTATAGTGACGCACTGCAAGAAGATGTCACGTTACTAGTCTATTTGCCGTCAAACTATTCTACGCTCTATAAGTATTCCTTACTTATTGCCCAAGACGGAAAAGATTATGTTATGTACGGACGGACACCTCGTTTAATTGATGATTTAATGAACGAGTCGGAAATCGATCGTACTATTTTTGTTGGAATTCCATATAAAAGCGTGGAAGACAGACGCGATAAGTATCATCCAGAAGGAAATCAAGTAGATGCTTACATTCGCTTTTTAGCACATGAACTTGTGCCATTTTTGGATAAAACATATCCTACATATCAAATGGGAAAATCACGTGTTCTAATTGGTGATTCGCTTGCTGCTACAGTTTCACTGCTGACGGCCATTGCGTATCCTCACACGTTCGGGAAAGTAATTATGCATTCTCCTTTCGTGAACGATGCTGTATTACAAACGGTCAACTCATTTGCTTCTCCTTCACTTCTGGATTTGTATCATGTTATTGGAACTGAAGAAACGGCTGTCAAAACAACACAAGATGGTATATTGAATTTTATTGAACCTAACCGCCTGTTGCACGAACAAATGAAGCAGCGTGGATATTCTGTTTTCTACGAAGAATTTAATGGAAATCATACGTGGAAATACTGGCAAAAAGATGTAAAGCGGTCGCTTCAATATATGTTGAAGTAGAAAGATATCATATTTTTTGAAAATTTGTTATAATAAGCTCGCTTTATACATATTTTATGATCTTACTTTGGAGGGATTTTTTATGAAATTTGGCGTTGTACTTTTTCCATCTAAAAAATTGCAAGATGTAGCGAATTCTTATCGAAAGCGCTATGATTCTCACTATTCATTAATTCCGCCTCATCTTACATTAAAAGAAGTCTTTGAAGCTACAGAAGACCAAATTGATGAAATTGCGGCTAACTTGCGTAAAATTGCCGAAGAAACAAATCCATTTACATTAAATGTAACGAAAGTAAGCTCATTTTCACCAGCTAATAACGTTATTTACTTAAAAGTGGAACAAAAGCAAGAACTGACGTCACTTTACAATAAACTTCATGAAGGCAATCTCGAACAGCCAACTGAATATTCATTTATTCCCCATATTACAATTGGTCAACGCCTTTCAGATGATGAGCACTTAGATGTGTATAGCCAGTTGAAGCTTGTAGATGTCGCTCATGAAGAAACAGTGGATCGCTTTCACTTAATGTATCAGCTTGAAAATGAAACATGGACTGTGTTTGAAACATTTCGTCTTGGAAAGGGATAAGATACGTGAACATCAAAGTACTAACGAACAAACAAGATCATTCTGATGCTTACTTCGTACGTCAAAAAGTATTTGTAGAAGAACAGCAGGTTGATGTGGAGCAAGAAATCGATGAATACGATTCCGAAGCCCTGCATTTAGTTGTATACAAAGGAACTGCACCAATTGGGGCAGGACGCTTCCGTATGGTAGAGGACTATGGAAAAGCAGAACGAATCTGCGTTCTTTCTTCTTATCGAAAAGACGGTGTAGGAAAGCTTTTGATGGATAAGTTAGAAGAGCTCGCAGCAGAGCATGAGATTGAAAAGATTAAGCTGCATGCTCAAACGCATGCGGAAGGATTTTATAAAAAGCTAGGCTACTTAACGGTTTCAGGTGAATTTATGGATGCTGGAATTCCACATGTAGAGATGGTAAAGAAACTAAGTAAAAAACACTAGGAATTGAACCTGGTGTTTTTGCTTTTTTAAAGGATAAGAACCTTTGCTTTGCTTATACTAATACCTAATCATGTGAATTAGGTGAAAATATGGATGAACTTATCGGAATTGCATTAGAACTCTTTATCGGATTTATCTGCCTGTTTATTTTAACTAAATTGTTAGGCAGAGCTACGATCACTCAGCTTACCACTTTTGATTTTATCTCTGCTCTTGTATTAGGAGAGCTAGTAGGAAATGCGCTATATGACTCAGAAGTAGGAGTAGGAAAAATTTTGTTTTCCGTTATATTTTGGGGAGCACTTATATATGTGACCGAAGTTATTACTCAAAAAAATATTCGCCTGCGTTTGTTTTTAGAAGGACGCCCATCTATTATTATTCGAAAGGGAAAAATTTCGTACAAAGAACTTAGCAAAAATCGATTGGATATCGATCAGCTTCTTCATATGCTTCGTTCAAAAGACATATTTTCCATTCGTGAAGTTGAATATGCCATTTTGGAAACAGATGGATCACTAAGCGTATTGCCAAAATCTGATTATGCTAAGCCAACCAGAAGCGATCTGCAGCTGCCCCCTTCTGAACCTGCTTTACCTATTGCCTTTGTCAGTGATGGACGTTTACTTTTGAAGAACTTAATTCAATCTGGCTTTGATGAAGACTGGTTAAAGACACAGTTGAAAAAACAAGGATTTACCGATTATAAACAGGTGCTTTATGCTGAATGGCAGCAGGGCAGTACTCTTTTTATTGAATCTTACTAAGGTGTTTTTTACTTGTTCATTACTTTGTTAAAAAATCGTGAGCGCATTCATTCTGCTGCGTTCACGATTTTTTGTATTAGACACGTGTATTAATCACTAGGCCCTTATTTGTTAGCTTGCTGTATACACGCTCTGCTGCTTGAAGCTTTTTTCGCTTTTGTACTGAACTTGGCGTCAATTCCAGTAAGTGAGAACGCGATTCAAACTCTTCGTCAAAGCTTTTTTTCTCAATAGGCCAAATACGATTTGAAAAAGAAGCATTATTTTTTTGAAGGCGATTTGCATATTGAATAGATTGATAAGGCGTGACGGGCAGTATATATCCCATATGAACCCTCCTCTTTTTCAAGATACCTTCTACTCCCAGACCTCAGTATTTTTCTCAAGAAGTATCGACATTGAAACAGCTTACTTAAATCCTCTACTTTAGACTTGTTCAAAACAGATGGCACCTTGTATCTATACCGCCTTTTTTGAACATATGTGATGTCTTATTCAATATATACCCTTTTTTACATCCTATCCCTCCAAAAATATCCGTGCTCTTTTTAAAAAAAGGTGATTTTGATATGATAGACTTTGACTATAAAACAAAAACTGTGCGTATACACACATCTATATCGATGTAGAACGAGAGCGGCTTCTTGCTTTAACTCCCTCTTATTTACTATTGATTATTCATGTTTTAAAAAGGAGGCCATGTTTTTTGCAACGTGCACTTTATCAAAATCAGATACTTAATCTTGCTATAACGGCTAGAGACCGATTTCAATATTTATATGAAGCTAGTCTCCGAGGAGAAATAACGTGTGCTCACTGCGGAGAACCAGTTAAATTATATCTGGGGATTGAGCATTCTCCTTACTTTTATCATGCTCAAGTTCCCCATGAAAGAGAAGAGTGTTCAGACATACTATCAGAAACAATAGCTGTGCAACAAATAAAAGAAACTCCGGCTGAATACAGAGAAACCAATGGATTTCGTATTCCTAAAGGACGAGCTATTGGTGAGAAAAGTTCAACTGTAAAAGAGAAAGCGACATGGAGGTCTTCCACACCTTTTTCAAGTGTTCCTGCTTTTCGCTTAAAACCAGCTGTTCCTAAACACTCTGACTCTCCATATTTAAATGAATTTAAAGAGAGCGGTATTGAATTAGATTCGAACCAATGGAAAGCTGTTACACATTCAGAAGGACCGCTCCTTATTCTAGCCGGTGCAGGCAGCGGAAAAACGCGTGTATTAACAGCTCGCACCGCATATATGATACAAGAAAAACAAATTGATCCAAAATCCATTATGCTGGTGACTTTCACGGCTAAATCAGCTAAAGAAATGAAAGAACGATTGGCTACATACCCAAAGATGTCCGGCTTACATCTTCGTCAAATGCTAGTTGGAACTTTTCACAGCATTTTCTTACGTATGATTGTTCATCATAATCCTCAAGCGTGGCAAATGGACCGCCTGCTAAAATGGGATTGGCAAAAAGAACAGATTGTGAAAGAAGCAGCAAGAGAGCTCCACGTGGATGAAAAAGATTTTCCCTTTGATCAGGCCCTTCAGCAAATCGGCTATTGGAAAAACACGCTTGTTGGCGTGAAAGATGTTCGCCCAAAGGACAAATGGGAACAAGATGTGCACTTTTTATATCGTCGTTATGAAGAAGTCAAAAAGCAAAAACAGCTATTCGATTTTGATGACATGCTGTATGGATGTTATGAAATGCTAAAACAAAATCCCGATTTACTAACTCGTTATCAAAAAAGGTTTCGCTATTTTTTAATTGACGAATTTCAAGATATCAATAAAGTTCAATATAAAATTATGAAAATGCTAAGTGAAGGCTCTAAAAACTTGTGTGTCGTAGGAGATGATGATCAATCAATTTACGCTTTCCGCGGAAGCGACCCTTCGTTCATTTTAAACTTTGAAAAAGATTTTGCTAATACAACTGTTATTACGTTAAACCAAAATTATCGTTCAGCTCATGCCATCGTTTCTTCCGCGAATAAAGTCATTGCACGAAATACAGCGCGCCGACAAAAAGAAATGGCTGCCCAGTTTGATAATGAGTTGCGACCTACCTTCTTCTTTCCATACGACGAAGAAGAAGAAGCAACAATGATTGTAACGGATATGAAAGAAAAAATTAAGCAAGGGGCTTCTCCAACTGACTTCGCGGTCTTGTACCGAACTCACGCTTCTTCACGCGCCATCTTTGAACGTTTATCGCAGTCAAACCTGCCATTTTCAATCGAACAAGATGCAGATTCTTTTTATAAAAGACGAATGGTTCGAAGTTTACTTTCATTTCTACGCTTGAGCGTGAATCCAAATGACGCAAGTTCGCTACAAGATTTAGTAAACGCACTCTTTTTAAAGAAAACAGCAGTCAATGACTTAAAAGCAGCAAGTATTCTTCATGATGGTACATTTATTGATGCACTTGAATATCTTCAAGATTTAAAACCGTTTCAGCAAAAAAAGCTCAAGAAAGTAATTCCTTTATTCAAGTCGCTAAAATCAATGTCTCCTTCTTTGGCACTTGAGACGATTTCTAAAGATATGGGATTCGATGATTTTGTCAAAAAACGCGGAAATGAAGGAAATATGATGGAAAAAGGTTCGGATGACGTGCGGGATTTAAAAGTTGTAGCACGTAAATTTAAAACCGTACCTGAACTGTTAGAGCATGTGGATCATATGATTGCCATGAACACAGAGATGAAAGCTTTAAGCAAGCAATTTAATGAAAGTATTCAGCTAACCACAATTCATCGAGCAAAGGGTCTTGAATATAAGCATGTATACGTACTGAGCAGCGTAGATGGCGGATTGCCTCATGATTATGCACTCGAAGCTTATCGAGGCGGAGATGATATGCCGCTTCAAGAAGAACGCCGCCTTTTATATGTAGCCATGACGCGTGCACAGAATTCACTTTACTTATCTGTTCCGCAAACTAGAAGAGGTAAAACCGCTTATCCTTCAAGATTCCTGAAGTCGTTTATAAAAAAAGTGTAAAGGAAAAACAGGCTGGGACAAAAGTAGTTTCATTAAATTGCAACACGAACTATCTATCATAAACGGATAAATAGTTCGTGTTTTTTATAATCATGGTGAACGCAGGTGCTTCTAGCTGTTGGTTGGAGGACAAGGCGAAGACTCCTGCGGGCTCATCGGCCGCCCGCGGAAAGCGAAGTCTTGCACGGCAAGCAACAGCGGTCGAGCAAGCAATCCAGATTGCTTGTCTTTAAATTTGATTCCTGTAGTTATGTTTCAACCTCTTTTTCTTACTTCATGCTAGCGTCCATAACTAATATTCTCACCATCTATTATTAACCAAATATTCCACTAAGAGGTAGATATTCATAAGTAGATGCGTTACACTACGTTATGTAATATATTACCATATTTTAGGAGGTTCCATTATTGAACGCCAAGCTTATTCATGAAAATGAAAAGATTTTTTTCATTCTGTGTATGGTTATTAGCTTATTAACCTATTTCTTTTTAATTATTTCACTCGTTGATATTATTTATCTTATAATCGGTTTTTTAATTACATTTATACTCCACGGTTTCTCTATTGCTCAAATTCGCAATAATGGAGTTAGATTGACAGAGAAGCAGTTCCCGCACACTTATCATCAGGCAAAACATCTATCTTCAGAGCTGGATTTAGAGCTGCCCGATATTTATATTGTTCAATCAGGCGGCTTGTTAAACGCGTTTGCTACACGTTTTTTTGGACGTCACTTTGTTGTTTTATATTCCGACATTGTTGAAATGATTGAAGATAATCAAGAAAAAGAACTTTCTTTTATTATTGCCCACGAATTAGTTCATATCAAACGTAAGCATACACTCTACCACTCACTTATTCTACCTGCTCTTTGGGTTCCTTTTTTAGGAAAAGCTTACTCTAGGGCCTGTGAATATACGTGTGATCGCATAGCTTCCGTTGCGATTGGTGATGCAAAAGCTGCCACTCAAGCACTCACTATACTTGCGGTTGGCCATTGTCTAAATAAAAAAGTAAATCAGAAGGAATTTGTTCATACGCACTCACAGGAAAAAGGTTTTTTTATGTGGTTGACTCAAGCTACTTCAACTCATCCCCCTCTCGCTCATCGTATTAAAGAAATTAATTACTTAGCACAGCATCCGGAACTGTTTGATCTTGATTCTACCGCATTTCAAACAAATGAAATTGCATAAATAGAAAAAAGCCCTGACACGTCAGGGCTTTATATAAAAACATTAAATTATTTTTTCTCATTTAGCATTTTAGCGATGGTCGCAAAATCAATGGATTGATTATTGTTTGCAATCGCCTTAACAATTTGTTCTTCTTTTTGTTTTGAAATTGGCTTATTCGCAATTTGTGCTACTCGCTTCACAATATTACGCACCGTTTGCTCATCTTTAAAATTAGCATTTTGTACAGAATTCGCAAGTTCAAAAATATCCTTCATATTAACGCCTGTTTTCTTTTCTATATTTTTAAACATATTATTATCCATTTTGCATGACCTCCTTTATTTATACTTCATCGTATGCACCATGTGCCTAGATGGTGCCCTTTACATTTAATAAAAAAATAAAGTGCGAGTGAAACTTCACCCGCACTTTTCGGTGCCTTATTCATAGAAGGGATTAATTGTAAAAACAAACACAACCAACAATAATTAATAGAATGAATAATACAACGATTAACGCAAAACCACCGCCGTAGCCACCACCGTAACCACAACCACCGTAGCCAAATCCGCAGCCCATAATATTACACCCCCTCTGTTTTACTCTCTATACTGTATGTTCACTCAAATGATTTTGTATGGGCTTTTCAACTGTGTACATTAAATTTCATTGTCCAAACGGATCTTCAGCATCTTGCTCATCAAGTCTTTTTACATTTTGCTGCAGTTTCCTCTCTTGCTGTTCCATCTGCTTTTCTTCTTTTTCTACTTCTTTCATTCTCTTTCGATGTTCTCCCATCATATGCTGTTCAAAAAAACGTTCAAATTCATCGAAAAAATCCGGCATATCTACACCTCTCTCCACTCTATGTAAAAAAGCATTGTCGGAGTGACAATGCTTCTATTGCTTATCGCTTTGGTAACTTTGAACCACAGCCGCAACCACCTTGTTTTGGAGAAGGGTACTGGACTGGCTTAGGAGTAGACTGACCTTCCTTCACTGATTGTTTTGTAATGGGTTGTGGATGATAAGGCAGTGGCTGAGGATATTGATTAGGATTATAATGATAATACATCATGTTTCCCTCCTTTTCACAGCATCCTATCTATAACATTATATTCAGGACTAAAGAAAGACGTTCTATCTTATTTGTCCATTTTGCGCTGCATGGACAAAAATAAATCCGTGCTGCTTTTGGGTTTCCTTGTTCTTGGTGCTTCCACCCTTTCTTGCTCTGTTACTTCTCCCAGCCTGCTCTGTAGCTCCTGAATCGTTTCTCGTGCATGATCATCGTACTGCACAATAGACTGTTCATTTTTTGATTTTTGTTCATTGACACATGCCTTAAGCCAATCTATTTTTTCTTGCAGCTTTCTTTTTTCTTGTTCATGCTTTTCCTTTAATTCAGCTAACTCTTCTTTCATATCTTCATATTCAAATTCTTGGTGCTTGAACTTTTGATATTCTTCCTTATAAAAAGCCAGCTCTGACTTTAATGAAGAGATCTTTTGTTTCACTTTTTCCTCACTCATACTGCTCACTCCTTCATTATAAACAATGCACAAACCTCTGAAAATCAATTAAAGATGAATAACACTTTTTACTAACATGAATATGCTGTAATTGAGTTTATTATTTCCTTCATTTTTTATGCTCGCTTCATCCAGAAATTATTGCTATAAATTCCGCTTTTACTAAGGAACATAAAAGTAAGTCATTCATACACTATAGTAGTCCGATACCTAGTAACGAACAGCGTAAAGGAAGGACAATTACAATTAGGAGGTTTAAAAATGGGAGAACATTTTGAAGCATTGTGTATCCGCGTACCTAAAGTGTACGATTGGGTCAGACGTCAAGTGGTTTTGCCACAAATCTTTACTAATGACGCTTCACTATTTGATGAAGAGGCGCTTGAAGATTTAGGCCATGATGTAGAAGTAGAAGTTATTTTAACTGATAGTAAAGGACACTCGGTAGACGTTTCTGATGAAGAGGCGCTCGATCATGTAATTGAGCTTGTACCACAAGGTGGTCGCAAACCTAAGAAGGTCGTTTTACCAGACGGAGAAATTGTTATTCTTCATGAAGTAAAATTATCAATTAGCGGTTTTTATAAAATTAGGTTAATTAATTTAGGTGGACATCATAAATACAGCGATGTCGAATCTAGTGTTATTCCTTGGAAAATTCATCAAACATTCTATCTTTGCGCACCTGAAGGAACAGAACCTGTGGTACACCTTGATTCTTTTGAAGGAACTGATGGTTCTATTAGATTATCAGACATTCACTTACAGCAGCTAAGCTTCGATCTTGTGTTAGGTCTAAGTGTGCAAATTGAAAAAGATGTTAAGATTGAAGTAGAAGGAAGCTTCTGTTATCCTCGCCCCGAAGTTATTTCTACAAGCGGTTTCTCACCGATTGAATATCCACCTCAGTGTGAAGCTATCTTCCCTGGAAGACCTTATCGTGATTCTGATGAAAGTGACTTCGAAAGTGACTTTGAAAGTGACTTTGATTAACTGGATAACCTCAGAGGAGAATATTTCTCCTCTTTTTTCATCGTTTACAAGCTTTGTGCATACATATAAATAAAACTGCTGTGAGCAGCCCTAGTTTACAAAGCTGGTTCATAGCTCAGCAGGAAAGGAGACTACTAGATGAGTCGTAACTCCCCTTCCCCTAAAGATGATTTAACTCAATTAAAACAAAAGCTCATTCACTATAAATCGGAAATCCGGAACGTACAAAACCAATTAAAAAGCTATGAACGAGCTTTAGAACGAGAAAAAGAAAATACATCGTTTTGGAAGAAAAAACACGCTGAGACGCTTTCTACATCTGAAAAAGAAGTAGAAATTGAAGGATTAGAAAAAGAGCTGGATTTACTGAGAAATGAGCTTTCTGAACAAAAAATTATTGCAGAAGCATTTCGGGAAAAAGCCTCGAGAAAACAGCCGGTTATTGAAGAAAAGATCGTGGAAAAAGTGATCGAAAAAATTGTAGAAAAACCCGTGGAAAGGTTTGAAAAGAGTGATATCCTCTGTTTCTTTCAACATTCTATACTGCTGCCAGAACAACATGAAAGGGAGCTGATGATATTCGGCAATGTAATTATTCAAAATCAAACGAGCAGTACTTTACACTCTCCTGTGCTTTGCTTAAAAATGAAGCCTGCCGCTTCGTCTACATTAAGCGGGAAGATCGTTGATGAAAAAAGCATTGATGCTTCTAGTATTCCATCTTCTTCTTTACAATGGCGTTACGCTCATCCAAAATGGAACGAAAAAATTCAACGTGAGGGTGAGTATTGGATTAAACCTATTAAGCAGACAGTATTAAAGCCAAAAGACAAATTACTATTTGACTCTTTTCAAGTAGTTGTTCCTCTTTCCTCTGATATGCCCTCATTTATTTTAGAAGGCTTTTTCTATAGTGAAGAATGGCAAGAAGGCATTCCTTTGTTAAATAAAGTTGTGCTAAATTTTCCTTAATAACTAAAAGACATATTGATGTTCAATATGTCTTTTAACTCGTCCATTTATTTCATAAAAGATTCTACAATTCCAGCACATCCTGCAATAGCTAAGATTGTAATGATAGGAATAGCAATGTGGGGAACCGCTACATAACTAAAATAAATCCCTACCGCACACCATATGCCCGTGCACCAATAACAGCTGAGCAGTTCTCCAATCCATCTTCGTAGTCCTTTTCCTTTTATTTCCAAGTATGTTATCCTATTTCCTTCTTCATCTTGATCTTCTACAATTTTGTGAAACGGTTTACGAATAAAAGCCGTAATTTTATCAAAAACGATTAGGCGAGTGAGCCGAAACGTCGCAAAGACAAATAACGTTAGATAAATCCATGTCATCTTCATTCCTCCGTGCATTCCCAAGCTTATGAAAATAAAAGCTAACGTGCTTTTTCACTGTTAGCTTTTAGGCTTACTTAAATTTTAATGATAGATATGGTCTGAATATCATTAAATGTTAATACTTTCTTCTCTTTATTAGGAGGGATGCTTACGTATAAATTTCCTTCTTTGAGTTCTAAAATTGTTCCTATATATTTTTGGTTTTGACATAAGATTTCACAAATAGGTTGAGACATATGAGCCGGAAAGCTGCATAGAAATTCAATTTTTTCTTTGATCGTCATAGACTGAAACATTTTATTTGGCTTTTTAGTCTCTGATTGCGGTATATTCACAGGAATAATTGAATGTTCTACAACTTTTTCCTGCTTAATTTCTTGCCTAATTTCTACATCTTTTTCCCGCTTAATTTCTTGCTTAATTCCTACATCTTTTTCCCGCTTAATTTCTTGCTTAATTCCTACATCTTTTTCCTGCTTAATTTCTTGCTTAATTCCTACATCTTTTTCCTGCTTAATTTCTTCTACTTTTTCTACCTCAGGCTCGTTAACTTCTTGAATAGAAGAAAAGCTGGGCTCTTCTTTTAACACATACTCTTTCTTTATTTCTTTATTGTCTTGCTGTTTTGAACTGAAATAATATTGCATAGAACGCTGGTTTTGCGTAGCGTTTGGCTGGATAATGTACATTAGCGGCTCGTTTTCTTCTGACTTAGATTTTGAGTTAGTCATGAAGCATACCTCCAATTGCTTGTTATCGTTCTTTTAAAAATGTATGCTTGAACACGGAAAAACTTGTTTATTTTTTTGCGGTAGCCTTTTTAACACCAAAAGCAGGGCTGTACCTTCATTTTCAAAATTTGTTAAAAAAACAATAAAAGAGGTTGAGACATAACGAAATTAATTCAATCTAAAGACGCATAAATGGGATACATGAGCTTAACCGCTTGTTACACCGCAGTTGATTTCCGTGCAAGACTTCGCTTTCCGCGGGATTCTTCGTCTTCCCCTCCAATCAACTGCTAGAGAGAGCTAAACAGATGAAACTAATTTTCAAGACAACAAAAAAACGAACCACTAATCAAATATTTTGATCAATGGTTCGTTTTTCACTTCAGCTAAAATAATTTTGTCCCAGCCTCTTTCTCTCATTCAATAACATAGAAAACTAAACCTACCTAGATACCTTTATCTAATTTTATACTCAAGAAGCATACGCAATTCATTCACATACGAACGAGACCCCGTTACAATCAAACGATCATCAAATTCAAGCTCTGTATCGCCATGAGGTACAATGGAATCTTTGCCTCTAAAGATTCGAACAAAAATCACATCTCCTGTAAATGGGAACTTACGAAGCTCTACCCCCTCGTATTTAGGGTTACGCATATTAATTTGATAAAGTGCTGTTTCTTGATTCGTTAAGATATTTAAAATATTTGGCGATTCGATTAAAGCTTTTAGCAATGCAGTCGTAGATAACAGCACAGAAAAAACTTCAATGTTATTTTCTTTCATCTTTTCATCTAATCCAGGACTTTCTACGCGGGCAATAACCCGTTCTGTACCATATTTTTTTGCAAATAGAGCAATGTCGCTATTTCTTTCTTCTTCCCCTGTTGTTACGACTAATACATCCGCATCTAAAATCCCCATACGCATTAAAGTTTCCTTACTATATCCATCGATGTCCACGATATTAAAAATGGAATCCGACGTACGGTTTTCAATTTTGTCCTGAGTAGGATGATAAATCGTAACATCATATAAATCAAGATCCATTTCTCGAATAACCGGGAGTGTAAATTGATTTGCACCGAGCATATTAACCTTCAGCTTTCTGTCACTGATTTCTGGCTTTGGAAACAGCTTTCTAAAGATAATAGGTGTAATAATACATGTAATAATCGCCACCAAAATCAGCGCACCGGACATTTGTGAATCAATAACACCAATATTTTCACCAACCGTTGCTGCCGCAATAACGAGTGATAAAGTCGATGTTAAAAGAAAACCCGATGCCAAAACGGTTTTCATATCATACCATTTTCTTAAGATTAACACTGGGACTAGCTTGGATATCAACAATGCAATGAATAATAAAGGCATTAATATCAGCACTTTTTTATCACTGAACAATGACCAAACATCAAGCTTCACTCCTACCATCACAAAAAAGATAGGAATTAAAAATCCATAGCCAAACGAATCTAATTTATGAACTAAGTTTTTGTTAGGAGCTAGAAGAGAAACAAGTGATCCCGCTAAAAACGCACCTAAAATGTTTTCAACACCAATTGACTCCGAAAGGCCCACCAGAATGATAATGAGTGCAAATACGGCGCGCGTGTCGATTTGAATTGTACCTTTAGACATTGTTTCAAGAAACGATCGGTTTTTAAACTGCTTCCCTATGAAGTATAAAATCACTCCTACTCCAAATAAAATTAAAATCAACCACGTATTGCTATTTCCTGATTTATCATAGACGGAAGCAAATACGGCTAGTAAAATCATCGTGACTAAGTCCGCAATAACCGCAATCAATAAAATGGTTTGTCCAATCGGCTTTTTCATAATCTGTGCATCTTTTAATGTCGGCACTACTACTCCTAGTGAAATGGTAGAAATAATAAGCGTCATCAAAAAGGCATTATCAATAAAACCTGTCCATACAAAAACATAGGACAAAAATAGTGAAACGGCAAAGATAGCTGCAAACACTAGTATAGAAATGGAAAAAGCATTTGGCACCTTCGCTCCTGAAGCCTTTTTGTCTTTTGAATTTCCTCCAGCAAAAGCAGAAAAATCAATTTCTAAACCACTTAAAAACATCAAAAAGATAAAGCCTAGAGTGGAAAGTGTTTCAAGCCACATATCCTGCTCCACAAGGTCAAAACCACTTTTCCCTATAATTAATCCCATAATAATTTCAGCTACGACTACAGGTATAATGTTAAGTTTAAACCGATGCAACAGTATAGGCGTTAAAAAGGCCAAACTAATGACGATAACAAGTGATGTAAAGGACGCGTGCTGTTCCATTAGATCCCCCTCCTTTTACCTTCGCTATTTATAAAACGAAGACGTTAGTATTCAAAATTAAAGGTTAATCATAAAAGCTTGAAGGTTCTCTGTCAACTATATGAACTAATACTGAAAATCCGACATGATTACTCATGCCGAATTCTAACGTCCCTTCATTATTTTAAATAACTCATAAATGTTGTCGCTAGACCGAAGTAAATTAAAATACTGATAAGATCATTGATCGTTGTAATAAATGGTCCTGATGCGACTGCAGGGTCAATTTTGAACCTGTGCATGAGAAGCGGGATAAACGCTCCTGCAAGTGTAGCCACAATCAATGTTGAAAATACAGAGACGCCTACCAAAGCGCCTAAAATAAGATCCCCTTGCCAAATATAAACAATTAATACAACTAAAAGTCCACATGATGCGCCCGTAATCATTCCGGTAGCTGCTTCTCTGATTAACAGCTTAAATTTGCTTTCTTCTTCGATTTCTCCCGTCGCTAGTCCGCGAACCGCAACGGCTAGTGCCTGTGTTCCTGTATTACCAGCCATACCGCCAATCAAAGGTATAAATACAGCTAAAATAGCTACTTGATTCAACGTATCTTCAAAACGTCCAATTAAACTCGCTGTCATCATTCCTAAAAACAGCAAAATGATAAGCCAAGGCAGCCTCTTTTTGGCCGCTACTAAAGGATTGTGGTCAATCGTATCATCTACATCACTAATACCGGCTAATTTAGAATAGTCATCCGATGCCTCTTCATCAAGAACATCCATCACATCATCAACCGTAATAATCCCGAGAAGATGCTGCTGAAAATCAACAACTGGAAGCGCAAGAAAGTTGTAATCGCGCATAATACGCGCAACTTCTTCTTGGTCTTCCGCTACTGATACGGATACGACTCGTTCATTCATAACTTCGCTTATCATCGTATCTTCATCTGCTATAATTAAATCACGAAGAGAAATAACACCTGCTAGATGCTTTTGTTCATCAATAACAAATACATAATAAATTGTTTCCGCTTCTGGAGCTTCCCTGCGTAGAATGTGCATGGCTGAATGTACGGTTTGATTTTCACGAATGGCCACAAATTCAGTCGTCATAATACTTCCAGCGGTATATTCCTCGTAATGAAGCAGCTCTTTAATTTCATCGGCTGCTTCTTCATCCATAATCGTTAAATAGCTCGCCACTTGTTCTTTATCCAATTCATTTAATACGTCAACGGCATCATCCGCCGACATTTTCGACAGCATGTCTGCTGCAAAATTGGGATGCATCTCTGAGAGAATTTCTTGATAATCTTCTTCTCGTATCTCTACATTTTCAAAGATATCCGCCATTTCTTCCGGAGATAACATCTCGTACAGCGCAAATCTAGAAGGCTCATCTAATTCTTCAAAAAATTGAGCTTGGTCATACGTATGCATATGTAAAAATTCTTCACGAAATGCATCGATTTCATTTTTTTCTAAAAGTGATAATAAATGTTCGGCGAACCATGCCTTTTCTTCTTTTTCAATTGAATCTGTCATGTCTTCAACCTCCCTGTCGCACAAAACTCATTTAACTTTATGATGAATTTTGTTTTTTTTCAACTCCTAGCTCTTTACTCTTTTCCCAATAATATATAAGTTCTACACATAGTTTGCTCCATATAAGGGTAATTTTATATCGTCAAAGGAAAAACCTTTTAAGGATGTGGATAAAAGATGAAAGTAGATATAATAGGCGATATCCATGGGTGCTATGATGAATTAAAAGCGTTAACAGAAAAACTTGGGTATGAGTGGCAAGACGGGATTCCTGTCCACTGTGACGGACGGCGCCTTGGATTTGTAGGTGATTTAACAGACCGAGGACCTCATTCACTAAAAGTGATTGAGCTCGTATGGTCACTTGTAATAAAGCATCAGCAAGCTTACTACTGTCCAGGCAATCACTGCAATAAGCTATATCGCTTCTTTTGCGGTAACAAAGTGCAAATTACTCATGGATTAGAAACGACCGTTGCCGAGTACGAAGCTTTACCTTCAAGAGAACAGAAATTCATTAAAAAAAAGTTCATTGAGCTTTATGAACAATCACCTCTATATGTGCAGCTTGATCAAAACCAATTAATTATTGCTCACGCCGGTCTTAAAGCTGAATACATCGGCAGAACGGATAAAAAAGTAAAAACCTTTGTGCTATACGGAGACATTACGGGTGAAAAACATCTAAACGGCATGCCTGTCCGACGGGATTGGGCCAAACATTATAACGGAAAACCGTTTATCGTGTATGGGCATACACCCGTAGTACAAGCCAGAAAAATTCATAATACCATTAATATTGATACAGGCGCAGTTTTTGGAGGAGCTTTAACGGCGTTTCAGTATCCTGAAAGGAATATTATATCGGTGCCTTCATCTATGCCTTACGTAGAGGAAAAATTTAATCACTTCGTGTAAAAAGAAAGTCGCTTTTCATTAAAAAAAGCGACTTTCTTTTACGATTTGAAGTTTCTGCATATCTGGCGGCAAAGGTGCTGTAAAAGACAAAGTTTTTTGTAAAAAAGGATGAAAAAAAGTGAGCTCATAGCTGTGAAGAGCTTGACGAGAAATAAGATGATTCGTTCCTCCATATAAGGTATCTCCAAGCAGTGGATATCCTTTATAAGCCATATGAACACGAATTTGGTGAGTTCTCCCCGTCTCAAGCGAAAGAGCAACTTCTGTAAAAGAAGAATACTGACGAAGCGCCGTATAGTGTGTAATAGCAAACTGCCCATCTTCTCTTACTTCCCGTTCGATGATACTTGACTCTTTTCGGCCAATCGGTGCCTCTATCGTTTCTTTGCCAACAAGCTTCCCATGAACAAAAGCTCGGTACACGCGTTTAATTTCATGTTCTTTTTGTGCTTTAGAGAATAAGTAATGAACGTGCCTATGCTTAGCGACAATAAGCAGCCCAGATGTGTCTCGGTCCAACCTATTTACAAGATGAACAGTCGAGTTAATGTTATTTTTCTCATAATAATAGAGCACAGCATTACTTAGTGACCACGTTAGATGTTCTCGAGAAGGTATACTTGGCATGTTTGGCTGCTTATTCAACACTAATATATACTCATCTTCGTATACAATATCCAAAGGTATAGCTTTAGGAAGAAGACTTTCACTTGCTTTTTCTGGTGGAAACGCCACCTTAATTTCGTCACCTTTTTGCAGAATATATCGAACCGTTGCATGCTTTCCATTTACTTCAATTGCTCCTCCTCTGAACTTAATGTCCGTCAGAGAAGCTTTGGAAATATCATGTTCTTTTAAAAATTCACGAACCGCTACACCCTCGAAAGAATGATCTACGGTCCAACTCAACGTAAAAACTTGTTTCATTCTCTTCCCTGCCTTTAATCATCACATACAAAAGAGTCTCTGACACGCTGCCAGAAAGGAAACGCACGAAAGCGAGCAAATCGAATTTTTTCGCTTGCTACCCGAAATTGAATCGACTTTACATCTTTATGTAAAAGAGTTAAATGATCAATGGTGATTTGAAAGTCTGCGTCGTTGACAGGCTTTAACAGCGCTGTATGATGTCCAGGAAGAACCAATGGAGAACCTATCGTACGGAACACTCGATTGTTAATAGAAGCCATTTCAGCAATTTGAATAGCTTGAAGCGAAGGATGTAAAATCGCGCCTCCAAGGGATTTATTGTAAGCTGTACTTCCCGAGGGAGTGGATACGCAAAGGCCGTCTCCTCGGAATGTCTCAAATCGCTGCCCTTTAATTTCCACATCCATTACTAAAGAACCTTCTACACTTTTTACCGTACATTCATTCAGAGCTAAGTATCGAGCTTCGCGTCCACCGTTGGTGTAGCGAATAATCACTTCAAGCAGTGGATACTCTACAGTCTGATAGGGTGTCTTTGCAATAGCAATCACCAGCTTCTCAATCTCATCAGGTGTCCAATCTGCGTAAAAGCCTAAATGGCCGGTATGAACCCCAATAAAAGCTGTCTTGTCAAGTCGGTTTCGATAGCGGTGAAACGCGTAGAGAAGCGTTCCATCCCCTCCTACTGACACTACAATATCAGGCTGGTTTTCATCATATTCTAAATGAAAATCTAATAAATACGTTTTCATTTTTTGCATAAGCGTATTTGATATTTGGTTGCCTTTTGATGTAATAGCAAATTTTATTTTCTCCACCTAATTCTCTCCCCCTATCCATCCAATGTACAAAGCTGTTGCTGAGTCATACCTAAGATTCTTCCGCCGATTCTTTTTTTCGTGAGAAAATAGCCTGAGCTTCTTGAATCTCACCTCGTATTTGAGACATTTCTTCATCGAGCTGAGTAGCTGCTTCAGAAGCACGCTGAAGTCGCTTTTTGATGTTCTCAGGAAATTTCCCGCTGTACTTATAATTTAAAGAATGCTCAATTGTAGCCCAAAAATTCATAGCCAGTGTACGAATTTGAATTTCCACTAAAATTTTCTTTTCACCTTTAATTGTTTGAACAGGATAACATACGACCACATGATATGAACGATAGCCGCTTTCTTTTTTATGAAGAATATAATCTCTTTCTTCAATCAATTCAAAGTCTGTTCGCTGACGAAGAAGCTCTACGACCGCCTTAATATCGTCCGTAAATTGACACATCATACGGAGTCCCGCAATGTCCTGCATCTCTTCCTCTAAGCGATCGAGAGAAATTCCTTTTCGAGTCGCTTTATCCAAAATACTGGCGATAGGCTTTACTCGTCCCGTAACGAATTCAATAGGTGAATGCGTAGATTTCATATCATATTGTGAACGAATTCCTTTTAATTTCACCTTAAGTTCTTCAACGGCTTGTTTATACGGTGCTAAAAATAAATCCCAATGCCTGATCATTAATAACACCCCCCTTTTTTCTCTCTATTACTTATTTTCTTTATCTAAAAAAACTTCCTCTACCCTTGCTACCATCTCGTCTCCATAATTCACATTTCCTTCGATGTTACTGATGAGATAAGATAGCTCTTCTTTAACGGCTGATAGCTCAATTATTTTCTTATTAATTTCTAAAAATACTTTCATATCTTTATGTAAGACGTGCTTTAAATTTGCCCAAATATTATCACTAAGGCCAACATACATAAATTGATCATTAATATCTACAACATATACAAATGACATGTTATCTGAGTCAACAAGCATTTGTTTTGTATCTTCCAATTGTTCAATTTCCGTCTCAATAGGGTCTGCTTTTAAATGTAATTCATTTGATTTCATCACACAGGTAGTGATGTCAATTCGATTGTGCATAAATAAACTCCTTCCAACTATACAATTCGTTACTATTTTAACACATTCCAGGAACGTTTAATAAAGGTAAAACCTAAACAATCCGTATTTCTTCATTTTCCAAGTTCTCCATATGGATATTCCTGTTAGGAAATGTAGTTTGACTGTCTCAAAAAGTGTGATAAATTAAGATGGAAAGTGCCTTACCAAAAGACCTAAATTAAAAGGATGATTTCATTGAAACAAGAAATTGAAATTGAATTTAAAAATATAGTAACGAAAGAAGAGTTCGATCGTCTCCGCTCACACTTTCAACTAACTGAAGATCAGTTTGTCTCTCAAGAAAACCACTATTTTGATACACCTGCTTTCTCATTAAAAGACTGCGGGGCTGCCCTGCGAATTCGAAGCAAAAAAGATAAGTCCGTTCTCACGCTCAAACAGCCTCATCAAGAGGGTCTTTTAGAAACACATGAAGCATTAACAAATGAACAAGCTAAAGAATTGCGAAATGGCAGCGCCAAGATTCCGTCAACAATTCAACAGCTTATTACTGATTTACAAGTCGATAGCCATGCGCTAACTTATTTTGGCACTTTGTGTACAAGTCGAGCAGAAATTCCATATAAAAACGGGTTACTTGTACTCGATCATAGCTTTTATCTAGGTGCTGAAGATTATGAACTTGAATACGAAGTAACCGATGCCAATGAAGGAGCAAAATATTTTGAGCAATTGCTTACGGAGCTTGATATTAAAAAGAAACCAACGGAAAACAAAATTCGACGGTTTTACAAGCGAAAGTATACGTTAATAGATGGAGAATAAATTCATGAGCATAAATATTAACAATTACATGTCTTCCGTTCAATTTCCTGGAACTCAGCCATTTTCAGTTAACAACCAGATGCCAACAGCTAACGTGATGCTTGGTACAACTTTACTCTCTGTATTTGCTCAGCTTTTTCAAGACTACGTCAATCAAGAGCCTCAAATGAGTACCAATCTTTACTTGAAGGCAGCGCAGATGTTTCCATCTACGGCGGTTCAAATGCAGTCCAAGCCATCTGTTTCTTCCTCAGGTAAGGCAGCGGCTTCAAATTCTGCCTTACCTGCACAAAAAAATGAAACGGCAAAGGCCAGTTCTCAGGATGTACAAACGATAATTACAGAAGCAGCTGCACGCTACCAGCTGGATCCTAAACTTATTCGTTCTGTTATTAAACAAGAATCAAACTTTAATCCATCTGCCAAAAGTTCTGTAGGAGCGGCTGGGCTTATGCAGCTAATGCCAGCAACTGCTAAAGCTCTTGGTGTAGAAGATCCGTATGACTCCAAGCAAAATGTATTTGGAGGAGCCAAATATCTTCGACAAATGTTAGATAAATACAACGGAAACGTGAAATTAGCATTGGCGGCCTATAATGCTGGACCAGGTAATGTTGATAAATACGGCGGAGTCCCCCCTTTTCAAGAAACGCAAAAATATGTAAACAAAATTATGTCTTCTTATCTTGTGTAAATGAGCCAAATCATTCACCACTCGAACATAGAATGGCTGTAGTTTGTCGAGGTTACACTATATAAATAGAAGGAAACGTTTGTGAAAGTATTCCTTTGTTTCTCATGATTAGTGATTCGCCACAGCATCATAGACTTTTCTTATGTAAAATTCCACTTTATCTCTTTTCCAGTAGAAGAAGTAAGCGGATAGTTTGAGTTAACGAAATGACACTGCTAAAATTAAGGAAAGTAAAAAACACCAAAGAGTTAAGACGTATATTTCTTATAACAAAGGAGTTATCAACATGAGAGAAAAAATCCACTCCCCTTACGAATTATTAGGCGGTGAACATACGATTTCAAAACTTGTTGATGCTTTTTATACACGCGTTGGAAAACATCCTGAGCTCGCGCCAATTTTTCCTGATGATTTAACAGAAACAGCACGAAAGCAAAAGCAATTTCTGACACAATATTTAGGAGGACCTTCGTTATACACTGAAGAGCATGGTCACCCTATGCTGAGAGCTAGGCATCTTCCTTTTGAAATTACACCGTCAAGAGCCAAAGCCTGGCTGACGTGTATGCATGAAGCAATGGACGAAATTAATTTAGAAGGTCCTGAGAGAGATGAACTTTATCATCGTCTTATTTTAACTGCCCAACACATGATTAATTCACCGGAACAGACAGATGAGAAAGGATTTTCACATTGAGTAATCTAAATAGCCAATTCCCATCCTTGCATCAGCTTTGTCAAGGTTCAAATAAAAAACCGCTTGAAATCTATGTATTTGTTGACCCTCTTTGCCCGGAATGCTGGGCACTCGAGCCTATTCTAAAGAAGTTACAAATAGAATATGGTCAGCTGTTATCCCTCAAGCATGTGCTTGGCGGAAACTTACAGCAATTAAATATTGGAGCACAGCAGAAATTTGAACATATTGCAAAATCGTGGGAGAAAACTGGAAGCCGCTCCGGTATGTCATGTGACGGCAATCTGTGGCTTGAAAACCCAATCGATACTCCTTACGCTGCATCAATTGCGATTAAAGCGGCCGGTCTGCAAGGAAAGAAACAGGGCATTCGCTTTTTGAGAAGACTTCAAGAAGTAGTATTTTTAGAAAAACAAAATGTTACAGAAGAATCTGTCTTAATACAATGTGCAAAACATGTGGGGCTAGATGTTGATGAATTTGTAAAAGATTTGCATTCAGATTATGCTGCGAAGGCTTTTCAATGTGATTTAAAAATCACGTCGGAAATGGATGTCGATGAGATTCCAACTCTTGTGTTCTTCAACGAAAAAGTTGAAGAAGAAGGCATTAAGATATCAGGATACTATTCGTACGAAACATATGTACACATCATTAAAGAGATGTTAGAAATTGACCCAGATCCAGCTTGTCTTCCGCCTCTTCGTTCATTTTTAAGCTATTTTCAATTTGTTGCTTCAAAAGAAGTTGCAGTTGTGTATGGTTTATCATTAGAAGAGGCTGAAAAGGAATTGAAAAAACTTCAGCTTCAGCAAGTGGTTGAGAGAGTTCCTGTCAAATACGGCACCTTTTGGAGAAGTACTGAAAAGAGCTGCTAATCATTAAATGTTGATGCTTATCCTAAGCATCAACTAAACAAAAAAGACTTGGCTTTCGCCAAGTCTTTTCGTTTGTCTTAAGACAACAAGGGGATGGGAGAAATTTTTCACGGTCAAACAAAGGGGTATATGTTTGTTTTGTGATAAACTTCACGATTAATACTATAGCAAATTATGTCGACTTTTGGCAACCCCTTTTTTCAATTTTATTCACTTTTTTATAAAAAAACTTCATAAACAGCCAGATTCACTCATATAGTACAACCAATTATGCTTTTAATAGAGGTGTTAACTATGAAAATTGCTGGAATTACTCTAGGGGTTGTTATTCTTTTGGTTTCTTTTTTATTCTATATTTTATCTCTTATGCAACTTGTCCCTCTCATTATCGCAGGCCCTCTCTTATTTTTAGCTATCCTTATTATTTTTACATTGCTTAACAATCACAACAAGTTTCGAGGATTTAAAAAATGAAGCAGGATACAGCTCCTGCTTCATTTTAATTTTATTGATTTAATAAACGTTCCATTTCCGTTAATTTCTCTTCAAATACGGCTAGCGCTTCTTCAATAGGCTGAGATGTTGTCATGTCTACTCCTGCTTTTTTCAACACTTCAATTGGATAATCAGAGCTTCCTGACTTTAAGAAACCTACATAGCGCTCAACAGCTGCATTTCCTTCTTCAAGGATTTGCTTGCTTAATGCCGCTGCTGCACTGAACCCTGTAGCATATTGATAAACGTAGTAATTGTAGTAGAAATGCGGAATACGAGCCCATTCTAATCCAATCTCTTCATCAATCACTAAGTTGTCTCCAAAATACTTTTTATTTAAGTCATAATATAATTTTGTTAATAATTCAGGTGTAAGCGGCTCTCCGTTTTGAGCACGCACGTGCACATCGTGCTCAAATTCAGCAAACATTGTTTGACGGAATACCGTACCGCGGAATCCTTCTAGATAATGGTTAAGCAAGTACAAGCGCTGCTTTTCATCATCAATCGTTTTTAGTAAATAATCGTTTAGAAGCGCTTCATTACACGTTGAAGCTACTTCTGCCACAAAGATTGAATAATCTCCGTAAGGATATGGCTGCGTTTTTCTTGTGTAATAACTGTGTACAGAATGGCCAAATTCATGGGCTAGTGTAAACAAGTTATTTACATTATCCTGCCAGTTCATTAAGATATAAGGATTGGTGCCATACGTTCCTGAAGAATAAGCACCGCTTCGCTTGCCTTTGTTCTCATGAACGTCTACCCAACGGTTTTCAAATCCTTCTTTTAACACGTTAAGGTAGTCTTCACCTAGTGGTTTCAGGCCTTTTAAAATATAATCTTTTGCTTCTTCATAGGTTACTTCCATTTTTACGTCTTTTACTAAAGGCGTATAGAGATCATACATATGAAGCTCTTCAATTCCCAATACTTTCTTACGTAAATCAATATATCGATGCAATAAATGCAAATTATCGTTCACTGTTTTAACTAAGTTATCGTATACTTCTTCTGGGATGTTATTTGTGCTAAGAGCTGAGTGACGAGCTGAATTATAGTGACGAACGCGGGCGCTAAAATTATCTTTCTTCACCGTGCCGCTTAACGTACTTGCAAACGTATTTTTAAATTTACCGTACGTTTCGTACACCGCTTTAAACGCTTCTTCTCGTACGCGGCGATCGCTGCTTTCTAGGAAACGAATATAGCGCCCGTGCGTAATTTCTACTTCTTCTCCATTTTCATCTTTAATGGAAGGGAATTCTAAATCTGCGTTGTTTAGCATTCCAAACGTGTTGCTTGAAGATCCTAGCACTTCAGAAGCCTGAGCAAGAAGCGCTTCTTCGCTTTCTGATAAAATGTGCGGACGCTCGCGAGTAATTTCATCTAATGCATGAGCATATAACTTTAGCTCTTTATGTTCCGCCATGTATTGTTTAATTTTTGATTCTTCAATAGACAAAATTTCTGGTGTTACATACGATAGTGCACTTGCAATTTGGGTATAAAGTGTTTTGATTCGATCATTTAACCCTTGATAAAAAGAGTTAGTGGTATCTTGATCGTAGCGCATATGAGCATATGTATAAAGTTTACTAACGCGCATTGTGAGCTCGTCTTGCTCTTGAAGAGCGTCGTATAAAGTTTGAGCGGACTCTCCAAGTTTCCCTTTGAATTTTTCCATTTGCGGAATAAGAGCTTTTACTTCTTCAAATTCTTTTTCCCATGCGTCATCTGAAGCAAAAATATCCTCTAGTTTCCACGTATCTTCTACTTTTATCTCGCTTCTACTTGGTAACTTTTTTACTTTTGATTGTTCACTCATGGTCATCCCTCCATCTTTTTCTACCTGTCTATAACTGTTCGCTTTTTCTAAGGCGAATCCTTTTTATTTCTCTCGTTATTGTATGTTGTTTTAAAAGAATTAATCAAAAGTCAGTACGCTTTTGAAAAAAGGATTCTTTCTTAAGCGTACTGATTTTCAGTGATTATGTCACTTCTTTTGCTTGATTTAACCACCTTTTCATCATTTGTCCATCTTCTAAAAAAGCATCAGATGTTTGCTTTGGAATCGTGTAGGGCCTTCTGATTTTGTATACCCCAGAAGTTATATACGTTAGCATTCCTAGCCGGCATAATACCTCTATATACTCAAACAGGGGCTGTTCCACAGCGACAGGGGCCATTGGCAAAGACCGAAATACAATATGCCGCTTATGAATTCTGTAGAGCCATAGCCGGCCTAACTCTTTTTCTGTAACTAAATCCCCTACTTGCTTCTGCTGCATTAAATCGAGAAGCAGCCACGTCTGCCATATAATAGCAGACGTTTCAACCATGTATAAAGAAGGCAGCGGCATGCCTGCTTCTGCTGGAATATGGGAGGGAGGAATATTATTTTCATAAAGAGCGTGTAAAAAAGGCTGAAGCTTCTGATTAGGATAGAGGATATAATGCGTTCTCCATGCCTTCTTTTTCTTTATCCACGAAGAGAAAAATTGAGGTTGTGTATGTGTAGAAAAAAGATCATGAAAGGTATGCTCGTGAGGAGAGAGCACGACAAGCTGTGCATAACAAATCTGAGATGAAAAAGGAATAAGATGTTCAAGTTTCAACAGTTGATTAGTAGAAGGTGAAAAATAAAGAAGTGTGGGCGTATAATCGGAAAGAGTAAGAAACTGCCACTCTTGAAAAGAAAGTTGATACATATAAGTGGATAAGCGCTTCATTCTTTTTGCCCCCATAATCCAAAGGGGCATATAATTTCCTTTCTCATAATGAATAGAACGTTTGGTTAGCGCTGAGGAAGATAAGGAAGCACATTGAAATTCGATTGCATATTTTTGCGAGGGCGTATCTACAAGAAGATCTGGACGCTGCATAATGTCAGGAAGATAACTTTCTAACTCGACTTCAAGATGAGAACTAAACCAGTGAAACAGCTTTCGTTTTCCGTCGAGATGATAATCTGTTTCACCTTCATGCTGAGCGACGCACGTTTTTTTCAGGTGCGCAAAATGAGGAATTTTTTTTGTACCTACCTTTAACTGTACAGGGGATTGACAAGAGGGACAGTAGAATTGCTTTTCTTTTTTCCACAGCTTAAGCTGTTCAAGCGAAAAGCGCTGAGCTAGTGAAATGAGGCCTTCTTCTGTTTGGGCAACTAACAATCGTACATTTCTCCTTCCTATAATAGCGAGCTATATTCTTGTATTCGACACCTTTCTACTAAACCCTTTTCTTTCAGAAAAAAACCACATTGCACCGTACGCAATGTGGTTTACAGCGATTATAATAGCGGTGAAAGCAAACGGGCTGTTGATTCAAATAGCCGCTGTATAAATGGCCGCTTTTCAAAGTCTTTAAAGTGAAGCTCACTCGTTTCTTCTAAATCTTGCATATATTCATATACGAGCTTTTGAGTACTAGCTGTGCGATATAAAAAAGCATTTACTTCAAAATTCAAATGAAAGCTTCTCATGTCCATGTTAGCCGTTCCAATAGAGGCAATTTCTCTATCAACAATCACAATCTTGCTGTGCATAAATCCTTTTTTATACTCGTAAATTTTCACACCTGCTTCTAGCAGCTCTGGAAAATAAGAGCGTGATGCATGAAAAACAATTTTTTTATCAGGCTTCTGAGGTACAAGAAGCCTTACATCTATACCGCTTAGAGCAGCTACTTTGAGAGAAGTAAAAATATCTTCATCAGGTATGAAGTAAGGAGAGGCAATCCAAATGGACTCTTTCGCAGACGTAATCATCGAAAAAAATAAGTGTTTGATAATTTCCCACTCACGGTCTGGTCCGCCGGCAATCATTTGAACACCGCCGCACTTTTCCATATCAATGTCAATTAAATCCGGCGATAGATACGTTTGAGTAAGCATCGTCTGACCTGTCATATAATACCAGTCTTGCAAGAAAATAAGCTGCAATGAACGGACTGCCTCACCCTTCACCATCAAATGGGTATCTCTCCAAAAGCCAAAATGCCGACTTTTCCCAAGATATTCATCACCAATGTTCAAACCTCCTACAAATCCAATTGTTCCATCAATGACTACAATTTTACGATGATTACGGAAGTTGATTTTATTATTGAGAAATGGAAGTCTGACCGGCAAGAATGGAATCATTTCTACGCCCGCGTTTCTTAACTCGTGAATATAATGCGGTGAAAGCTGAAAACTGCCCACGGCATCGTACAAGAAACGTACATAAACTCCTTCTTGTACCTTCTGAATTAAAATATCTTTAATTTGTTCTCCTAAGTGATCATGTCGTACGATGTAATACTCTAAGTGGATATGATGCCTTGCATGCTTTAATGATTCCATAATTTCGTGAAACGTCTCTTTTCCATTCGTCAATGCGCGCGTATCTGATGAAAAAGAAATTGGACTCTTGCCAAGCCTGACGGCTAGCTTCAGCATTTGCTTTCTACTGGTGCCCAACTGTTCAAAGTGATTTTCTAATATACCGGAATCTCTTTCCATCTTTAAAAGCACCTGTTCATCCAGCTTTGCTTTTTTAGCAAATAAACGCCGTTTTCGCGTATTGCGTCCAAATAACAAATAAAAAAAGAACCCTATTACCGGGAAACCGCCTAATACTACGAGCCACGTTAGCGTTTGAGTTGGATGACGGTTTTCTAATGAAATAACAAGACCGATGAAAACAACACTAATCGTAATTAAGATACTTAGCACGCCAATAAATTTACCGTCCCAATACCCTTTTGTAAAATAAAGCAAAGCAATAATACCAATAACAAAAATTAAAAGCTGTAATCTATTTTTCAACTTGTTTTCACCTATCCTAAAACCAATCTTTCATCATTAATAACAGGTCTCTATACCGTTATTATCCTCAAACTTGTTATTTTAACACTACACTTTCCCATGTAGGAACCAGCCGCCTGCTTTTTCCACCTAAATTGTTCGATATGAGCGGAGAGCTTTTCCCAAAATGAAGACAAAACAAAGACCGATTTCATATACATGAAATCGGCTGCTATTATCGTAAAGGAAAATACTGCTTTACTTGTTCAAGTGCATTTTCACTGATTAATTCTTTTCCATATTCCATTAAACGATGAACTGTTACATTTGATTCATTTGCATATTCTAAAATGATACTTAAAATGTTATCAATTTCAGCTACAAAGTCTTCATCATCTGTAAACTCAACGTATAAATAATATTTTCCTTCAAACACGTACATGCTGTTGATGATATCATCTAACTCTAAATGGTGACTTAAGGAAATTAAATGTTCTAAGTCTTGAAAGCGTGCGACGAACTGTAGCCCTTCGTCTTCTATAATTTCTTCTTCAATATCAGCTTTTTTATTTTGATTCGCTTGATGATCAAGCAACGCTTCAATTTTTCCATCTACAGGGATATCGATTTTATCATTTTCACCAACAGGTACTTCGAACTTTTGACCGTCTTTTGAAACTTGTGCTCTTGTTACAATAACCTCTAGCCCCTTCTCAAGCGCATGTACTTGAATCCAAAGAGGACCTTCTGCTACAAACTCTTCTTCTTGATGAATTTCGTCCATCATCTCCCAGAATAGCTCTTCACTGCGCTCTCGGCTAAACCAAATTTCATTGCGATCAAATCCACGTTCTTCAATATCTACGTAAGTGACAAAGAATTTTACTGTGTTTTCATTAATGCGTTCGATTTCCATTATCATCTCTCCCTTCGGAAAAATCAGTGAAGGTAATCCGGCCATTTCGAACATTACCCCTAAACGATGAAGGGACTATTTTACCCCCGTGTTAAAGCAATATTACATGTACTTTCTCACTTTGTAAAGCATTCTAACTTGGGATATACAAGCATACACTATTTGAGTGAACCTTGTATATCTATTTTATGACAAAATGCGAAAGAAAGGAAATGAAAAATACTCTGGCAACTCATAGCCACCTTACACCTTACTTTGTTATATACATAATCTCTTTACCCTATGAACGCTTTTTGTTAAAAATGAACACAGATAAAGCAATATGAGCTACTTATCCTTACATATTGGGAGGGAAGACTATTGGATTTAGAATTAATAACCTCCATTCTTCTTATTATCGGTATCGATATTGTATTAGGTGGAGACAACGCTATTGTTATTGCCTTAGCAAGCCGCAACTTACCTGAATATCAGCGAAACAAAGCTATTTTTTTAGGGACTGGCTTAGCTGTGATCGTTCGCATTGTACTTACTATTTTAGCTGTTTATTTACTAACTATTCCTTACTTGCAGCTCATCGGCGGTTTTTTATTAGTGATCATTGCCTTTAAGCTTCTTGTATCAGAAGGTGATGATGCATCTTCAATCCGTGCAGGCGTGACATTAGTCGCCGCTGTAAGAACGATTGTATTTGCTGATATTGTAATGGGACTAGATAATGTAATAGCTGTAGCAGGCGCAGCTCATGGAAATATTATCTTGGTTGTTATCGGATTACTCGTATCCGTCCCCATTATTGTTTGGGGAAGCAAGCTCATTTTGTATTTGATGGAACGATTTCCCCTGCTCGTTTATGGGGGAGCAGCTATTTTAGCTTATACTGCTGGAAATATGATTGGACATGAAAAGAACTTACATTCATTCTTTGCAGCCCATACATCTCTAGGAACATTTATTCCGTATATAACAATTGCTGTTGTGCTGATAAGCGGCATGGTTGTTAATAGCTTTCGTTCAATTAAACGATAAAGAAAAGGCCATACTAAACATTTTTATTTAGTATGGCCTTTTCTTTAGTTTAATGAGCATAGCAGTCTTTTATTCATAAAACACTTTGTACACTTAAAAAATAATCTCTGTGAGTAAAAAAAGAATAGATGGTACGAGTAAGCAACCAAGACCTGTATAAAATGTAGCTGTCATGGCTCCGTAAGGTACAAGTTTTACATCTGTCGCGGCTAAACCAGCTGCTACACCGCTCGTCGTCCCCATAACTCCTCCATAGATCATTGCTGTACGAGGGTTGTTTAATTTGATTTTCTTAGCAAATATCGGTGTCAAAATCATAACTGAAATGGATTTAATTAATCCTACAGCTATACTTAACGCGATAATATCAGAAGAGGCTCCAATCGCAGTTCCAGAAACCGGCCCCACAATATAGGTTACGGCTCCTCCTCCGATTGTGGTCAAAGCAACGGGATCTCTATATCCAAAACAAAGAGCAATAATTACACCTATTACAAAGGAATAGAAGACCCCAAAAAACAAGGCCGTAATCCCGCTGATTCCCGTTTTTTTGACTTCGCTAAAACTGGCGCCGAACGCAGTAGCAATAATGGCAAAGTCTCGCAGCATCCCTCCGCCCATTAAACCAATTCCTGAAAATAACTGTATATCAGAAATTCCTTTCTCTCCTCCTGTATTCACTCCACCGATATAAGCAAGGATTAACCCAAACATAATAGCAATAGCAGATCCATGAACTCTTCCTTTTGTTAATTTATCTGATAAAAAATAAGCAATATACATGACAATCCCAATAATAGCAAATGCCGTAATCAGCCCGTTATTTTCTAATCCTTCTTTAATCATATTCATCATTTTATCTGCTCCTTAGGTAAAATAGAAAGCTCTATTTCTTGTTCTTTCACCTTCGCTTTCTCTCCTATTCTGCTGATAAATGGTATGGATAAAAAGCCTACTACGACTACTACTACCCCTGCAAGAAGCGCCATGCCTCCTCCATCAAGAGCAGCTACAACATTTTGCTGTGCAGACATTGCTACCACGATAGGAATATAAATACCTCCCCAAAAAGCAATGCCTTCTTCGGATTTTACTTGGAGCTTATTTTTCTTCTTTAAATAATCCACCGCTAGTACAAGAAGAAGCATGGATACCCCTACTCCTCCAACGTTGGCTTCTACTCTCATCAGCCCTCCTAATGCGTCCCCAACAATTACCCCTATCAACATGCAAATAGACAGCAGCGCTACACCGAAGATTATCATATTACTTCCTCCCCACCTCATTATTGAAAGCGTTTACTTTATGATTTAAAAATAGTGTAAAGGAAAAAAGTTGAATAACCTATGCATTTTTAGTTATATACTTATATCAAAAATGACATAATACAGTTTTTCTCTACTGTTCACTTTAGATTTATTCGAAAAAGAAATAAAAATCATGACATTTAGTCATGATTCTTATATGTATTCATGAGACATACCGGAGCGTAGATGTTTAAAATAATCAATCACAAACTGCCTGAAGATTTGTTGTAAATCCGTCACATAGCCTCCATTGTTCCAAGCTAGAAAGATAGTACGTTCAAATGTTTCCTCTTCAATTTTCAGCAGTTTTACATCTTTTCCTGTAGAACCTCCCCAAGTTACTTCAGGAATAAAACCTATTCCTTGCTTCGCTCTAATCAAACCTCTTACTGTTGCTGGATCATCGCTTTCAAACGTAATTTGAGGTACAAAATTCTGTTCCTTACAAATTACATCCGTTATTTTCCTTAGCTCTTTCCCTTTCTTCAGCACAATGAATTTCTCATTTTTAAGTTCATTTAACTTTACACGTGATTGCTTGGCTAAAGGATGATCAAGAGGCACTGCAAGCAAAATCGATTCACGAAGTAAAGGAGTATGTTCGATCTGACGGGTTGTTAATGGAAAAGCTGAAATGCATAAATCAAAATCAGGCTGTGAATTGCTATTAGTCAAATGCTGCATCAGTCGAAAACGCACCTGAGGATATTGTTCACGAAACCTGCTTAATAGCTCTGGAAGCAAATGTGAACTAGCTAATACAACAAGGCGAATTTCTTCACATGGATCGTTCGACATATCCTTTAGCTCGTGCTTTGCATGTTCCAATGTTTTTAAAGCAAGTTCTACTTTGGCATAGAATGCTTTACCATATCGATTTAATTTAATGTATTTACCGTTTCGATCAAACAAACGAATGCCTAGCTCTTTTTCTAACTGTGAAATCGTTTTGCTGAGCGCAGGCTGAGATACGTATAGCTCTTCGGCCGCTTTACTTATATGTTCTAGTCTAGCAACTACTTGGAAATATTTTAGCTGTAAAAGCTCCAATCCGTTCACCACCACTTTTATATGTTTAGATACTCTCTTTCTTTATTAATTACATATATACTTCATTTCCCCTGCTATTTCGACAAAAAATAAGCAGCAGAGGCCATCTGGCCCCCTGCTGCTTATTTTTTATATACCAACTTCAAGCAAACGTTACTTGGTTGGTTTCTTATTTAAATCTTAAACAGACAAATATAAAAATTAACCATTCACAAGTCTTTGAGCTTCGCGAAGTTGGAAAGTACGCACTTTACGTGGTAAGAAACGACGGATCTCGTCTTCATTGTAACCAACTTGTAGACGTTTTTCATCAATGATAATCGGACGGCGCAACAAGCCAGGATTTTGCTGAATTAATTCATACAAATCTTGCAAAGGCATAGCGTCTACCTGAACGTCTAGTTTTTGGAAAGTTTTCGAACGTGTTGAAATGATTTCATCTGTTCCATCTTCTGTCATACGTAAAATTTCTTTAATCTCGTCGATTGATAACGGCTCTGAAAAGATATTACGCTCTGTATATCCAATATCATTTTCCTCTAACCAAGCTTTCGCTTTACGACAAGATGTACAACTTGGTGATGTATATAATGTAACCATTTACTCCTTCACTCCTTCTATCATAATCGGTCATAACATTTAAAACATGAACTGTAAATCATGTTGTTTTATACAAACTTCAACGAGTGTAAATATTTAATGACTGATAATGAAAATCGATACTACTTTATAATTACTTTTAAAAAATAATATCTATTTGCATTATACTATAAACTTCATCGGAATGATATACTTTTTGAAGTGAACTAGTACATTAGTTCGTTCCTTCACTGTCATCATTTTCATTGCCGATTTTCTTCATTATTTATTTACCACACTACTATTACGAATAAACCTGTAGATTAGTTTCATTTTTTTTATTATTTTTTTCTTTTACAAATTCCTCAAATTTTTCAGTCACTAAAAAAGCCTTGCAGAAGAACTGACATTCTGCAAAGCTTTTGAAATAACCTCTTATTTATTTAATAGCTGATGTGCTTTTTCCTCGTCTCATTAAGATAGGATACAGTAACAGCCCGATTACAAATAAGCCAATACCTAAGAAAAATGTTTTTAAATCAGCTGTCCCTGTCTTAATCACCCAAAGTGAATAAATAAGTGCTAACGAGGCAATGATTCCGTCTTTTACTCGCGATCCTTTAATCGTGTCGTACGTGTCACCCGTCACAATAAGCTTTAATTGATAAACTGTCGTCACGAAATAAGGAACTAAATAAGCGAGAGTAGCTACAACAATGGCGAAATTATAGGCTTGCGAAACTGTACCTGAAATAGTCGCAAACAAAAACAACTGTGTTAAGCCATTTGTTAATGTTAGTGAGCGGGCTGGACTATTGTTCTGATTTGTTTTAGCAAACCACTGTGGAAACAACCCTGATTTCGCTGCTTGATAAGGAACTTCTGCACTAACAACAATCCATCCAACAGTAGAACCTAATAAAGAAATAAGTGCTAAAATGGCCATTACGTAAGCACCTTTATGTCCAATCACCATTTCTAACGTATCTACCAAAGGTTTTTGAGACTGCTGAAGCTGAGCTGTTGAAAGAATCCCCATAGCTAGAAGCGTAATCCCCACATAGATAACCATTGAGATCAATAATCCAAGCAGCGTTGCTTTCTTCACTACTTTTTGTGATTTTGCACGGTTAGATAATAGTACAGCCGATTCAATTCCGATAAAGGCCCACAGCGTAGCAATGGCTGCCCCATTGACCTGACTTCCCAATCCTACATTTATACCTTTTGAATTAACAAATTCTGTACTGACCAGGTTGGATGCGCTAAATAGCGATAGCGCCACAACAATAAATAAACCGAATCCAATAATTTTAGCTGCCGTTGTGATAAAGTTAATATTACCGGCACTATTAATATCTCGCTGCAAAATAGCTTGAATTCCCCATAGGACAATAGAACATACTAAAAACGTAATGAATTTTCCAGCTTCTAATTGAAAATTTCCGACTGAAAATAAAATATCCTTACTCTCCATTACTGGAAAGAACGTTGTTAAATATCCCGCAAACGATATGATGACAGATGCTGTTGCAGCCCAGTTAGCTGCCCAATAGCCCCAAGCCATGCTATACCCTGCTACTTTACCTGCTTTAGGCGATGAAAAAAGATTCGCCGCATAACTTTGAGGCCCTCCTTTTAATTCGGGCTTTCTCATGACTAAATTCCCGAATACAAGAGCAATCATGAACACGCCAAGACCTGTTGCAATCCAAGCAAGTGTTGAACCGACTGGACTTGATACGTTTGCTAAATTAGAAGGAAGCATAAATACTCCGCCGCCTACCATATTACCAACTACAAAGGCTGTTAAAAACCAAAGTCCCCATTTTTTATCTTTCATTTGCTGTGTCTCCTTTTGCTTTCTAAAAGCTTAAACTTTTGAGATAGAAAGCTCGATGCTAATCTATTAACACGTAAAAATTATTTGTTTCTTTATTCATCTCTTCATTTGTTTAACAATATAATATATTAGCACACTAAAGCAAAAAGTTAAATAATAAATCCTTCATTTTCTTTTGGAAAAAAATGCGGCTGGGACACAACTACATCAATCTAAAGATGAATAAATGGGATATATGAGTTCGTATGGATCCCGCTTGTTACACCGCTGTGGAGAGTCTACCCCTTGCCCTCCAATTCAATAGCTAGAAGCCCTACATACAGTAAACCTATGTTCACCATAAAAAAATCCGAACGAGTTGAATTCTTGATTAAGAATTCAACTCGTTCGGATCTTTCTTCAACGAAACTACTTTTGTCCGAGCTTTATTTTTTATCTTTTATGAAAACCTTTTGAATAGTAGACAACAACCAATAAAACAAACCATACCGGACCTACAATAAGGGCTATTCTTGTATCAGAGGAAAAGCCCATCACCACTACTACTCCCGCTAAGAAAGCAAGAGAGAGATATGACGTATACGGGAAAAATGGAAGCTTATATTTTAAATTACTTACTTGCTGATCGTTTAATCCCTTGCGGAAGCGAATTTGAGAAAGTAAAATAATTCCCCATGTCCAAATTGCTCCAATAGTGGCAATACTCGTCACCCAGGTGAACACCTTATCAGGAACAACATAGTTTAAGCCAACTCCGATTAGCAGTACAACAGCTGAAGCAATAACTGCTGCACCAGGCACGCCGCCTTTTGTTAAGTTAGCATAGCGTTTTGGAGCTTCCCCGTGCTGAGCTAAATTAAATAACATACGGCCTGTACTAAAAATTCCACTGTTACAAGAAGATAAAGCCGCTGTTAACACTACAAAGTTTATAATCCCTGCTGCGGCGGGAATTCCAGCTTTATCAAATGTTAAAACAAATGGACTTCCTTGCGTTCCAATCTCTGGCCAAGGATAAATAGACATAATAACAAACAAAGCTCCGATGTAAAAAATCAAAATTCTCCACAGTACATTATCAATTGCTTTTGTTAGTGTTTTTTCCGGATTTTTCACCTCTCCTGCTGTTACCCCAATCATTTCAATACCAAGGTAAGCAAACATAACCATTTGAAGTGATAAAAGAACGCCTTTCATGCCATTCGGGAAAAAGCCCCCGTGACTCCATAAATTACTGATTCCTGTTGCAATACCGCCATTTCCAATTCCAAAGATAATCATGCCTAGGCCCAACACAATCATAAGGATAATCGTTACTACTTTAATAAGAGAAAACCAAAACTCTAGTTCGCCATATGCTTTTACAGCTAAAAAGTTAACCCCTGTCATGATAACGAGTGCTGCAAGTGCCCATATCCACTGAGGTACACCTGGGAACCAAAACTCCATATATACTCCAACAGCTGTAATTTCAGCCATACATGTAATAATCCACATAAACCAGTAGTTCCAGCCTGTTAAATAACCAGCAAGTGGCCCTAAATAATCGTTAGCATACTTACTAAAAGAACCGGCTACTGGATTTTGTACTGCCATTTCACCTAGCGCTCTCATAATAAAAAACATAATAAGACCACTGATTCCATACATGATAAGAATACCAGGACCCGCTAACCGAATAGCGGATGCAGAACCTAAAAACAGTCCAACTCCGATAGCTGCACCTAAAGACATTAAGCTAATATGTCTTTCCTCAAGTCCACGGCTTAATTCTTTTTCTTGCGTGTTCCCTTGCATAATTCTCTCTCCTAACATATCCATTTCATTTAATAGCGATAGCGGCTACGTGTATAGTATTAACTTATTTTTCAGCCAAATAATTCTAGGCAGTGTATGTACTAAAAATCTGATATTGCAAGTTTCACACCTATACTTTTACCGCTCTCACATCTATAAAATACAATATTAAAAAAACTTCACTTTGTTCATTTTATCAAAAATCACAAAAAATGCGATAGTTTTTTGTGATTTTCACAAATAAACTTACGGTTTAAATATAATAAAAACCATTTTTTACATTATATGTTCTTATTCTGCTATAGTTATATAAATATTAAGAATAATCTATCGATTATTCTTCTATATTTTCAATTATAGATGCTTACTTTTCCCTAAAAAGGGTAAAGATAAGATAACTGTTTAAACACTATTATGAACATCATCATGAAAAGATCAGTAGGAGGGTGCTATGAATTGGTATGAAAAACTAAGTCAATATTTTCCCATTGAAGAAATGAAATCAAAGAAGCATATCGAAACGCTTTTACAAGAACGCAGCGATATTTATCATAAAAACGAAGGACCTCATCACGTATTAATGTACGTGGAAACAGACCAATTTATCTTTATTGATTACCTCTTTGTTTCAAAAGACGCTCGAGGTCAAGGGCTTGGAGGTAAATTAATTGATGAGTTAAAACAGCATAACAAACCAATTATCTTAGAAGTAGAGCCTGTAGACTATAAAGATTCAGACTCAGCAAAACGACTGCATTTTTATAAACGTGCAGACTTTAAGCATGCTCAAACAATTGGCTATAACCGCCGGTCATTAGCTACAAATGAAATTAACCAGATGGAAATTCTATATTGGTCTCCTACCTCTGAAACAGAGGAAAGCATTTTAAATAAAATGAAAAAAACGTACGAGTTAATTCATACGTACAAAGACAAAGAAATATATGGTGCGTCTTATCAGCCGGCAGATCAAGTATTAAAAATTGACAAAAATCGTAAAGACGGCGATATCTTAGCAGATTTATAAAAAGAAGGTAGACGCATGTCTACCTTCTTTTTATAAATCTTGAATTATTATTCAATACACAACATTATTAATCACTTATATTCCTTTAGTTATAAGATTTATACATAGATATTTTGTCTTAAATATAAAATTCTGAAAATTTTCAATAGTATTTTTCAATCCTTTACTGTATAATACCTGTAAAGCGCTAATGTTACTTGTTCTTACATGTTTTTTGCAACTTGAAGCTTAGTGTTCTTTGATAACTAAATAAAAAACGACCTCGTTGTGAGATCGTTTTTGTTATGTTGTATATGTGGCAAACTCTGCTTGAGAACAAGACACGTAGTGACCTGGAGATACTTCTCTAAGCTCCGGTTCTTCACCGTTATAGTCATGGATACTTGGATCATAAATTTTGCGCTGACGCGTTTTTTCACTGTCAGGATCGGGAAGCGGAATAGCTGAAAGTAACGCTTTTGTATATGGATGAACAGGGTTTCGATAAAGTTCATCACTTGGTGCAAGCTCTACAATCTTACCTCTGTACATAACGCCGATGCGGTCACTGATGTATTTTACCATTGACAAATCATGGGCGATAAATAAATATGTTAGTCCACGTTCACGCTGTAACTTCTTCATTAAGTTAACAACTTGAGCTTGTATAGACACGTCCAAAGCTGAGATTGGTTCATCTGCGATGATAAAATCAGGTTCTACTGCCAGTGCTCTTGCGATACCGATACGCTGACGCTGGCCGCCACTAAACTCATGTGGATAGCGATTTGCATGTTCTTTGTTAAGCCCCACTGTTTCAAGAAGCTCGTGAACCTTTGCCATACGCTCCTTTCTCGTCTTAGCTAAACCGTGAATATCAATGCCTTCTGCTATGATATCTGCTACGGTCATACGAGGGTTAAGCGACGCATATGGATCTTGGAAAATCATTTGCATTTTACGATTGAATTTTTTAAGCTCTGAGCGTGATTTGCGACCATGTACATTTTCGCCATTAAATAGTACCTCACCGCTAGTAGCGTCATATAAACGAATAATCGTTCTGCCTGTCGTTGACTTTCCGCAACCGGATTCACCTACAAGCCCTAATGTTTCTCCGCGGAAGATGTCAAACGTCAGACCATCAACTGCTTTAATTGTTCCTTTACTTGTGAAAAAATGTTGCTTTAAGTCTTTAATCTCTAATAATTTATCTGTCATGTTATTCACCATCCTTCGCTACGAGTACAGGTGTACTGTATACATTATCAACTTTACGCATGCGGCGCTGAACTGAAGCAGGCGGCTCTACTTTTGGTGCATCGGGATGTAACAGCCATGTTTTCGCATAGTGCGTATCAGATATTTTGAACATTGGAGGTTCTTGCTCAAAATCAATTTTCATTGCGTATGGATTTCGCGCTGCAAATGCATCTCCTTTTGGAGGATTCGTTAAATCTGGCGGCGTTCCAGGAATAGCAGCCAGCTCTTCTTCTGCCTCGTTGTCTAAGCTTGGCATAGAAGCTAGCAGTCCCCACGTATACGGATGTTTTGGATCGTAAAACACTTCATCCACTGTGCCCATTTCAACAATTTGACCAGCGTACATAACGGCTACTCGATCTGCTACATTTGCTACTACACCAAGATCATGGGTAATAAAGATAATAGAGGTATCCGTTTTTTTCTGAATGTCTTTCATCAACTCTAAAATTTGGGCTTGAATTGTTACATCAAGCGCCGTTGTTGGTTCATCAGCGATCAATAGCTTCGGATTAGAAGCAAGAGCCATCGCAATGACAACACGCTGTCTCATCCCGCCGCTGAATTCATGCGGATATTGATTCACACGCTGTTCTGGAAAAGGAATTCCTACAAGCGTTAATAACTCGACTGCCCGTTTTTTCGCTTCTGCTTTAGACACTTTGGAATGCTTAATTACGACTTCACCAATTTGAGCCCCAACTTTCATCGTTGGATTCAAGGAAGTCATCGGATCTTGGAAGATCATACCGATATCTTTACCGCGAATAGCTTCCATTTCTTTATCCGTTTTCTTAGCTAAATCAATGCCGTCAAACAGCATTTCACCGCTTTTGATTCGGCCAGGAGGCATCGGAATAAGGCGCATGATCGTTTGTGAAGTTACACTTTTACCAGATCCTGACTCACCAACAATTGCTAAAGTTTCACCTTTATTTAAATGGAAGTTAACGCCGCGAACAGCTTGAACTTCTCCGCCATATGTTTTAAATGATACAGCTAAATTCTTTACTTCTAATAAACGTGACATATGAGTCCACTTCCTTACTTACGTAGTTTTGGATCTAACGCATCTCGTAATCCATCACCAATTACGTTGAACGCTAAGATTGTTAAACAGATAAACAAACCTGGGAAAAATAAGCGCCAAGGATAGTATTCCAAAGCAGGTAAGCCTTCTGAAGCCATTGTTCCCCAACTTGCAAGCGGTGCCGGAACGCCTAGTCCCAAGTAGCTTAAAAATGCTTCTGTAAAGATTGCTGAAGGAATCGTTAGTGTCATTGTTACTAAAATTGGACCTGTCGCATTAGGAATAAGATGTTTAAATAAAATACGTTTTGTTGTTGCTCCTAATGTTTGTGAAGCCATTACGTACTCTTGGTTTTTCAACTGCAATACTTGTCCACGTACAATACGGGCCATGTTAATCCAGCCGGTAATGGTCATCGCCAAAATCATCGTGCCTAACCCTTGGCCAAGCATAACCATTAAAATAATAACGAGTAAAAGGTAAGGAACACCATATAAGATATCCGCAACACGCATCATTGTTTCATCCGTACGGCCGCCGCGGTATCCAGAGATGCTTCCCCAAACTACGCCAATGAATAAATCAATTAAAGCTGCTGCTAACCCGATAAATAATGAAATACGAGCGCCTTCCCACGTGCGAGCAAAAACATCACGCCCTAATTCATCTGTACCGAACCAGTGCTCAGAAGATGGAGCCTGATTAGCATTCAGCAAATCATTGGTTGCATAATCATATTTCACCATCAATGGACCAAATATAGCCATAAAAACAAGGAGAACCATTAGTACTACACCAAACATAGCAAGCTTGTTTTTGCGAAAACGAATAAAAACATCTTGCCAGAATGAAAGACTCGGTTTTTCAATCTTTTCTGCCTGAGCGCGGTCAATCCCTGCTGTTTCAAACATTTCTTTAGGAATTTTTGGAAGTTGCTGCATAGTTACTCTCCTTTCTTAGCACCTGTAAGTTTAATTCGAGGGTCAATGAATCCGTATGCAATATCTACAAGCAAGATACAAAAAAGTAGTAAAATACTGTAGAACACCGTTACGCCCATAATCGTTGTATAATCTCGGTTTGAGATACTGAGTACAAAGTGTGAACCTAATCCCGGGATACCAAATATTTTTTCAATAACAAAGCTACCCGTTAAAATCCCTGCTACTAAAGGTCCCATATAGGATACGACTGGAAGCATCGCATTTCGCATGGCGTGCTTAACTGTAATAACGCCTCTGCTTAAACCTTTTGCTTTCGCTGTACGAATATAATCATTGCTTAATACTTCAAGCATACTCGAACGAGTTAACCGTGCGATAAATGCCATAGGGGTTGAAGCGAGCGCGAGAGCTGGTAACACCGTGTGTGCCCAAGATTCCCAGCGTGCAACCGGAAAAATTTGTAGTTTCATAGCCAGAACGTATTGTAATACCGCTGCCATAATAAAACTCGGAACTGAGATTCCTAGAACTGCAATAACCATCGCCGTGTAATCTTGCCACTTATTATGTTTTAAGGCAGCAATAACACCAAGTACTACACCAATAGCAATTGCTATTAAAATAGCTTCCATCCCTAGCATGAATGAAACAGGGAATCCGCCGTAGATCAAATCGTTTACCGTTTGGCCTTTATATTTGAAAGATGGACCAAAATCCCACTTTAAAATTGATGTTAAATAATCAAAGTACTGATGGTACCAAGGCTGGTCTAAACCGTAATACTGATTTAGATTTTTTTGAATTTCAGGGGGAAGCTGCTTTTCTGATGTGAATGGACCTCCCGGAACAGCACGCATTAAGAAAAAGGTTGCTGTTACGATTAGCCATAATGATAGAAACATATAAATAAGTCGTTTTCCTATATATTTGAACACCCTGACACACCTCCATATTTTTACAAAATTCGCGCACAAGAAAGAAAAGTATATGGAGCACCAGGCCCCATATACCCTTTGTCATAATTGATGTTACTTACTCAAAATGAGCCCACTTAATCTGAATGTCTCCAAGTCCAGACATCACAACATCTTTCAGCTGCTTGTCTTGTACCCAAGCGTTTGTGTAGAAGTAGATTGGTGCCACTGGCATTTCATCCATGAAGATACCTTCTGCTTTTTTCAACATTGCCTGACGTTTTTTAGGATCTGTTTCTTTTTGAGAGTCAATTAATAACTTTTTATATTCTGGGTTTTCCCAGTTTGTATCATTGTTTCCGCCTTTTTTATCACGGAACAATTCTAAGAAGTTAATTGGATCGTTAAAATCTCCTAACCAGCCCATACGTCCAACTTGATAATCTCCTTGGTGTAACTTTTCAATGTAAACAGCCCACTCAGAGTTGTCTAACTGTACTTTAATGCCAAGGTTTTTCTTCCACATATCTTGAACAGCTTGTGCAATTTTTGCATGTTTTTCATCCGTGTTGTATGAAACCTTAATTGCTGGTAGTTCTGAAGCATCTTTAAGGCCCATTTCTTTCAAGCCTTTTTCTAAATATTCTTTTGCTTTTTTCACATCATTGTCTTTGAAATAACCTTTTTTGTTATCTTCAAACATTGTTGGTGGTACAGCCGCCATCGCTGGAACTGAACCGTCTTTTGTAATTTGTTCTGTAATACCTTTACGATCAATTGCATAAGCTAATGCTTTACGAATGTTCACGTTGTCTAAAGGTTTTTGTTCTGTATTAAACTTGTACCAGTAAGTACCTGCAATCTCTTGAATGTTTAATGAACCGTCTTTCTTTAATTCAGGAAGTGCATCAGCCGGTAATTGACCAGTAGGCATACCCGCCCAGTCTAATTCACCGTTTTTGAACATTGAAAGTTCAGTGTTGTTATCATTGATCATGTACATTTCAACTTTTTTAAGTTTTACAGCATCTTTATCCCAATAGTTTTCATTAGGAACTAACTCGATTTTGTCATTATGTTTCCAAGCTTTAAGCTTGAAAGGACCGTTTGACGTATAGTTTTCGCCTGCATTTGTGTACCATTTTTCATTTGATTCAGCAATTTTCGTATTCACTGGGAAGTACGTATAGAAAGCTGTTAATTCTAAGAAATATGGCGTTGGGTTTTCTAATGTTACCTCAAGCGTTTTATCATCTGTTGCTTTAACGGCAACATCATCTAATGAACCTTTTCCTTCATTGGCAGCTTGTGCATTTTTAACATAGTATAATTGATATGCATATTGAGATTCGTTTTTAGGATCTAACGCCCATTTCCATGCATATTCGAAATCTTTTGCTGTTACAGGGTCACCATTTGACCATTTTGCATCGTCGCGAATCGTAAACGTATATTTAGTTTGATCATCGCTGACCTTCACATCTTTCGCCATTGCATTTTCAGGTTTTCCATCTTTACCGATACGAGTTAAACCCTCAAATGTTTGTAATAATACGTTTGATGACGTTGAATCATTAGCTAAGCCTGGGTTTAATGAAAAAGGCTCAGTTTTAATGTTTACGCGAAGCTCTTGCTCTTTTTTCTTTTCGCCGCCATCACTGCTAGCATTTTCACTGCCACCAGATTCTTTGTTAAATCCACATGCAGCTAAAAACAAGCTCATTACAAGCAGCAAACTGAAAAGAATCGACAACCTTTTCTTCATTGCGTGTTACCCCCTATTAAATTTTGTTTGTGTGGCAACCATATTTTTTTGATATGCACTAATTTCTTAATCCTCTTTCAATACAAAATAATCAGTTATTTTTTCACGTAGTAGAGCATTAAAGACCTCACTGCAAAATTATTCTTCTACTCTATGAAACTGTCATCAATTGTTTACATGCTGTAAATCCAATGTATGCGCTTAATATGTAGAAGACTCATTCATTACAAAATTCGCTAATTGAAACAAAACATTGTCTATTTTGTGTTTTCTGAAAAATTAAGAAATTGTAATACCTTTGTAAAAAATATGTTTGTTACGCCTATTATAAATATTTTAAAAATTTATTGCAATACTATTATTTAATGGTATTTTTTTGTCATGGGGGAAAAAACCTTATCTTATAAGGATTGTGCCTACTTGTCAGACTTCTAAAATCTTTTTTGTAGTATAGGTATTACGATAGTATTACAAAGCCATTAGAAATATTAAATAAAAGATTTTTACCAAATCCTCCACCAAATTTTCATCAAGAAATGCTTTAGTTAAAAGGTTCTTGTCTTTTTTTGCCGCTGAAAAATCCCAGTAAATTGTCTTATAAAACTTTTTAGTGATAAGATGTTTAAATTCCTGCTTTTTCGCGTTATAATAACGAATAACTATATAATTAAAGCTGTGAAAAAGAGTAGTATGCAGAATTTTCATTTTCAGAGAGTTTGTGGCTGGTGAGAACAAACATTGAAACCTGCAGAATGGACTTTGGAGCTTTCAAGTGCAAAGCTTGAACGTTGACCTCAACGTTACATGAATAAAGATAGTTCACAATTATGTGTACTAATTAGGGTGGCAACGCGGTCCATTCGCCCCTAGCTTATGCTAGGAGCGGATGGGCCTTTTTATGTTGTATCCGTAAATTAGCATCATATATGAGCAGATGAAAGGAAGATTTGATGAAAACAATTTTTTCAGGTATTCAACCAAGCGGTACAATCACTTTAGGTAACTACATTGGAGCGATGAAGCAATTTGTTGAACTTCAACATGACTATAACTGTCATTTTTGTATTGTAGATCAGCATGCGATTACAACGCCTCAAGATCGTTTAGCACTTCGTAAAAACATTCGCAGCCTTGCTGCTCTGTATGTAGCGGTAGGAATTGATCCAGCAAAATCGACTTTATTTATTCAATCGGAAGTGCCTGCCCACACAGAAGCGGGATGGATGTTACAGTGCGTAGCGTATATCGGTGAACTTGAACGTATGACTCAGTTTAAAGATAAGTCCGCTGGAAAAGAAGCAGTATCAGCAGGATTACTAACTTATCCTCCATTAATGGCAGCGGATATTCTTTTATACAACACCGATTTGGTTCCAGTTGGTGAAGATCAAAAGCAGCATTTAGAATTAACGCGTGACTTAGCTGAGCGCTTTAACAAAAAATACAATGATATCTTCACTATTCCTGAAGTACGTATTCCAAAAGTGGGCGCACGCGTCATGTCTCTTCAAGACCCTACGAAAAAAATGAGCAAGTCCGATCCAAACCAAAAAGCTTTCATTACGCTTTTGGATGACGCTAAAACAATTGAAAAGAAAATCAAAAGTGCCGTAACGGATTCAGAAGGTATTGTTCGCTACGATAAAGAAAATAAGCCAGGCATTTCAAACTTATTAAGTATTTATTCGATCCTAGCCAATAAATCGATCGAAGACATTGAAGCGATGTACGAAGGCAAAGGTTATGGTGACTTTAAAGCTGACACAGCCAAAGTGGTAGCTGAAGCACTCGCTCCAATTCAAAAAAGATATTATGAATTAGTTGATTCTAGCGAGCTAGATGATATTTTAGATCAAGGTGCCGATAAAGCAAATGCAACGGCTAATAAAATGCTTCGCAAAATGCGAAACGCAATGGGAATTGGCCGTAAACGTTAAAAAAAACGACTGCTATGCAGTCGTTTTTTTTAATTAACTTTTGGCTCTTGTTCAATTTCCCAAAGTTTTTCAAAGAAAGGTTGTCCTTTTACTAAGCGCTCGCATAATAATTTATGCTTCGGTGACCACCCTGACTTCGTTTCATCGTATAGCTGACTCCACACGTCTTGAAACGGCATCTCTTGAATATCTTCGTACTTCGTTGGATTCCACTCCGTGTACCAGTAGCGGATTTGAGCTGTATTTTTTGTGGTATGTAGCTGATCAAGTGCCATAAATAACAGCTGTTTTAGCTGACGTTCTTTACGTGTTAGTCCTCTCATCGTTTCAGGAGACGGTGAAAGAATATGATGCTCTTTTTTATTCAGCTCGTCTTCACTGAACTTATATTCTAGCTCTTCTTGATCCGCAATCATCTCATAGACTAACTGTTCCTGTCTTGGAATTAAGCGGCTTTTTCGAATCGGAATATGATATCCCATCGTATCAATTGCTAAAATATTCGTTCCATCTGTAACAATAAAACAATATTCAACCTGCGTGCGTTCATGATTTTTCCGAATGTATGCTTTCTGATAGACATCTTGTAGTAGTTGTTGAGGTAGCTCGGAAAGATCATTTTCAATGTAATGAAATAAAAGCGGATTTACTTTTAATAACGGTGCTTGATCGAGCAGTTCTACACAATCGTCTTTTCTCCACTCATGGAAATGACACACATTATAACCGTTTTCTTCGCCTTCAAACCAATTAACCCATACATCATGAAGATATAGCATAATTTACCCCTCACTTACTATCTGTTTGTTATCCATCAGTATAGGCAGAGAAAGGAATTTTTATTCCAAATGATGTTATTTTTCTAAAAATTAATTGTAAAATGCCTTCGTTTTTGGTCGTTATTCAAATGCACTTGTTTCGAAGCTCAGATATAACGCCAGTGCTAATGATTGCTAAAGGCTTCATGAGCTATATTCACCCCTATAAGCAGAAAAAAATCCGAGTTTCTTCTATAGTAATAGGTTTGTCAGGAGGTCTGACAAACCTAAAAAAATCTATCACACTTTTGTGATAGATTTTTAACGAAGAGATTTGGGATTCAAAGCATCTTTTAATCCTTCACCAATGAAGTTGATAGCTAGGATCGTAAATGTAATGGCTAAACCTGGCGGAACCCACATCCAAGGCTTATTCTGCAGCACATCTGATTCCCTTGCTTCTGTCAGCATATTCCCCCAGCTTGGCGTATCAGCCGGCACGCCAAAACCGATAAAGCTAATCGCTGACTCAAACACAATAAGGATCGCCATCTGCAAACTGGCTTGAACCACAATCGTTGAAAACACATTTGGCAGCAAATGTTTAAAGATGATTTTAAACGGGCTGCACCCAATGGAAACGGCTGAAAGCACATATTCATTTTCTTTTTCAGCCAAGACTTTGCTTCGCACCAGCCGGGCCGTACTTCCCCAGCTTAAGAAACTAACAACTAGGATGAGCGTCCAAACGCCTGAGATCTTTCCAATTAGGATTGTATTTAACACTACAACGAAAACAATTAGCGGAAAGTTTAATACAAAGTCTGTAAAACGCATTAAGAATTGATCCACTTTGCCTCCGTAATAACCCGCAATCGAACCAATAAGAGTTCCGATTAAAATAACGAGTGTTGTACAGGCAACTCCAATCAGTAACGAAGTTCTTCCTCCATACAATGTACGTGCAAATACGTCTCGCCCATTTGTATCCGTTCCAAACCAATGCTCACTAGAAGGCGCTGCATTCATCGCCATATAGTCGATACGTGTAATATCTGCTTTTGTAAGCAGCGGTGCAAAAATGGCAAGAAGCGTAATCACAATCATGAAAGCTAAACTTATCATGGCTAGTTTATTTTTAACAAACTTCTTTCGCGCAATCGCCCATGGAGAAAGGTTTTTAGGAGCTTTCATATTCACTTCTGGCTGTACATCTTTTTTCGTTACAATTTCCATACTTTCTCCTCCTAATCCAAACGAATACGCGGATCTGCTACGCCGTATAACAAATCAGCAACCAGATTCCCAACCAGTGTTAAAATTGAAAACAACATTGTAAGCGACATCATAACTGAGTAGTCACGAGTTGCTACAGAGTCAACAAACAATTTTCCAATTCCTGGATACGTAAAGATCGTCTCTGTAATGATAGAACCGCTAATGATTGTTACAAGATCAAACCCTAAAAACGTAATAAGCGGAATCATTGAGTTGCGTAGGATATGAACATTATAAATTTTAGATTCTTTTGTCCCTTTTGCTCTAGCAGTGCGCACAAAATCTTTGCGACTGTTTTCAATAATATCATTGCGCAAAAATTGGGTATACTGCGCGGTCGACATCAAGCCAAGAATCAGCGCGGGTAATATAACGTGATGAATTCTACTTTGAATAAATTCCCATGATCCCTCTTTCAATCCTACTTCAACAGAACCGCTAAATGGAAACCAACCTAACTGAAAGGAAAATAAATAAATGCCTACGATCCCTGCGATAAACGATGGAACCGCTAATGCAAAGTAATTATATCCTGCAATAAAGTTATCTGCTAAGGTATACGGTTTTCTTCCTGCATACATACCTAAAATAAATGCAAACACATACGTAATCAAAAGCGAAGTCAAAGCTAAAAAGATAGTATTAGGCATACGCTCTAAAATAATATCTAATGTCGGTAACTTATGAGTTGTTGACTTTCCTAAATCTCCTTGTGCCACTCCCTTTACCCAGTTCCAATATTGAACGTAGATAGGATCGTTATATCCTAGCTTATCACGCATTTCCTCAATGTATTTTGGATCTGTATTACTAGGGTTGATTTCTCCCCCAAAAGGGTCCCCTGGCATCATTTTTGCCAGGGAAAACACAACAAAGGAGATCAGAATCAACATTGGAATCATCCCTAAAATACGTCTTAGTGAGTATTGCAGCATCGTTGACTCTCCTTTACATGTAAAATACTTATTCCGTTACAGACCATTTCTCCGGATCTACAACTACCGTTGATGGATCTAGAGTTACGTTTTTCACACGCTTATTCACAGCATAAATATTGATATTTTCCCATAAAGGAAGTGCTGGCAGCTGCTCATTAAAGAATTTTTGCCATTTTACATATACATCTTTACGGTATTTATCATCAAATGATTTTTCACTCAAACCGTCTTTAAGCATTTCATCAGATTCCTTATTTACCCAACGTCCATAGTTCCATTCAGCATCAGAGCTCCATAATCCTGTAGGATCTGGATCTGAACCAGTGTCCCAAGAACCAAAGAACGCTTCTAACGCCTTATCGTCGTTATCTTTCATTTCATTGTACAAGTTAAATTCAACAAGTGAACCCGTTGCTAATTTTGTTTTAATACCAATATCATTCCATGCTTGCATAATAGCCTTCGCACGACCCTCGAAGTTAGCTGGACCAGCATAGTGACCGAATGAAATCGTAAATGGTTTTCCGTTTGGATCTTCTACAAAACCGTCATTATTCTTGTCTTTATAACCAGCTTCAGCTAATAATTTTTTAGCTTTTTCAGGACTATACTTGTACTTAGTTAAATCTTTTTGGTCAGCAGCAATCCAGAATACAGACGGAATAACTGTGTTAGAAACAACCGCTTTGTCGTTCATAAATGCTTTTACCATTGCTTTTCTATCTATTGCATAAAGCAATGCTTGACGAAGTTTTAGATCTTTGAACTTTTCGTAATCATCTACGTTTTTACCAGCTTTTTGATCACGATGTCCAAATCGTAGACCAATATACGAATAACTAGTTGATTTCCCTTCCAAAAAGTCTAAGTTTTCTGCTTTTTCAACTTGCCCTAGATCAGCTGGGCGAACATCCATAATGTCGACATCGCCTTTTTTCAATGCTCCGGCGGAAACAGATGGATCCAGTACTTTTACAACAACACCATCGAGGTGAGGTTTACCTTTCCAATAATCATCATTACGTTCCATTTGGACATATTCACTTGCTACTACTTTTTTCACTTTAAACGGCCCAACACCAATAGGCTCTTTACGAACTTGTTTGGACTCTGCAAGATCTTTTACAGCAATTCCTTCGTAGTACTTTTTCGGCATTGGATACGGCCATAGATTGTCTAAGTTATTTACACGAACTTCTTTAAACGTTACTTTAAATGTTTGTGGATCTACTACTTCAACTCCGGAAATAGAATCCGCTTTGCCGTCGTGATATTCTTGAGCGCCTTTAATGTGCTCAACGTTTACATAGCGTGGACCTGTATAGTCTTTATCGGCAATCGTTTCATACGTATATTTAAAATCATCTGCAGTTAATGGATCTCCGTTATGCCACTTAATCCCCTTTTTTAATTTAAACGTGTAAGTTAGTTTATCACCACTCACGTTCCAAGTAGCTAAGTCAGATTTAATTTTTAATTTCTTATCATAAGTAAAGAGACCTTCATTGATAAATTCTAAGATTTGGCTATCATATGCACTACCATACAATGCGTACTCAAAAAGCCCTTCCGGCGCTCCGTCAATCCCATACGTAATCGTTCCGCCATCTTTTGGCTTGTCTGTTTTTGCACCTTCAGTTTTTGTTTCTTCGCCTTCTTTATTACTAGAAGATGAAGAACTGCTTCCACCGCTGCATGCCGCTAGAAAAAGCGATAGCACAAGCAAAATGGAAACAAGTGATAAAAACGATTTCTTTTTCATCATGACGTTCCCCCTATTTAACTAATAATCTGTTCGTATGTAGCTTTTACGAGTTATATAAATGGCAAGCTACTTGATGGCCAGGTCTCACCTCCTTTAAGGCAGGTTTCGTTTGGCTGCACTCCGCCATTGCATGTATACAGCGAGGGTGAAACGCACAGCCTTTTGGCGGATCAATTGGACTTGGCACATCTCCCTGTAAAATAATACGCTGTTTTTTCTTTCGCGGATCTGGTTCAGGTATAGCCGATACAAGCGCTTGCGTATAAGGGTGCAATGGCTCTGCGTACAGACTTTTCTTATCAGCAATTTCCACTAAACCGCCTAGGTACATAACACCGATACGATCACTCATATGTTTAACAACACTCAAATCATGGGCAATAAATAAAAAGGTTAGGTCGAATTCTTGTTGAAGTTCTTTTAGAAGGTTTAAAACTTGTGATTGGACAGAAACGTCGAGTGCCGATACCGGTTCATCAGCAATAATAAGTTTTGGACGAAGTGCAAGTGCACGTGCAATTCCAATCCGCTGACGCTGTCCACCGGAAAATTCGTGAGGATATTTATAGTATGCATCTTCCGGTAACCCTACTTTTGTAAGTAGATTCATAACTTCTGATTTTAATTGATTGGTTGATTTTCCTGTAAAATTCCGAATTGGTTCAGAAATAACATCTCCAACCATTTGCATTGGGTTGAGGGAAGCATAGGGATCTTGAAAAACCATTTGAAAATCTTGTCTAATTTTACGGAGAGAAGTTCCTTTTGCTTCTGTGATATCTTTACCATCGAAAATAATTTTTCCGCTAGTTGGTTCCAACAGTCTTAGAATCGTTCTTCCTGCCGTGGATTTTCCACAGCCAGATTCTCCTACTAGACCGAGCGTTTCTCCTTTTCGAATAGCAAAAGAAATACCGTCAACTGCTTTTACATCACCAATTTTCTTTCGGAAAAATCCGCCGTGAATAGGATAGTAGGTTTTTAAATGCTGAACTTCTAGCAATACATTTTTCACTGCTTTAGTCATTAGCTTGTCTTCACTCCTTTTGACGGATAGCTATTTTTATACAGTAGACATGCGACATCATGTCCCTGTGAATCCTGGCGAAGAACAGGCGTAACGGAACTGCAGTCTTCCATTGCATGAGGACATCGGTTAACGAAACGACAGCCTGTCCGCGGCATGTTTACAAGAGAAGGCACAATTCCTTTGATCGTATTTAATACTTCTACATCATCTTCCATGCGTGGAATTGAGTGAAGAAGCGCTTTCGTGTACGGATGTTTTGGGGCATAAAATAACGTATCAACATCTGTATGCTCCACAATTTTTCCGCCATACATGACAATCACTTCATCACACATCTCAGCAACTACTCCTAAATCATGTGTAATCATAATAATAGACATATCATTGCTTTCTTGAATTTCTTTTAGCAATTCTAAAATTTGAGCTTGAACCGTAACATCTAGGGCCGTTGTCGGCTCATCAGCAATTAAAAGTTTAGGCTGACAAGCTACCGCCATGGCAATCATGACACGCTGCCTCATTCCTCCTGACAGCTGATGCGGATATTCATCGATGAGCTTTTCGGATCTCGAAATACCAACGCTTTTTAAAAGCGCAATGCTTTTTTCACGCGCTTCCGCTTTGGATATATTCATATGGTTAAACAATACTTCCTGCAGCTGATACCCAATGGTTAACACAGGATTAAGGGATGTCATTGGTTCTTGGAAAATCATTGAGATATCTTTCCCCCGAACATCATTCATCTCATCTTCTGATAAGTGCGTAAGATTCTTTCCGTTAAATAAAACGCTTCCGCTTCTAATTTGACTATTTACTTTAGGTAACAGCCCAATGACGGATAAAGACAATACGCTTTTTCCACAGCCAGATTCTCCTACAACCCCTATAATTCGCTTTCGTCCGACTTGAAACGACACGTCGTCCACAGCATTATGCCAGGAATCATTAATGGAAAAAGCAGTTTGTAAATTTTTCACTTCTAGTAAAGGTGTTAATTCGACGGGCTTTTTATCCATTTATAGTGCACACCTCATTTTTCTAAAAATTGTTATATTTGAATAAGATATTATTACAATTTCATTACAAAATCAATATATTTTGAAAATTAATTATATTTTTTATTTTTAAAATAATGATTTCTGAATATCTCTTCGGCACTTTAACGCATAAACCTCCTAATTTTTTGTTGGAAATAGGATAAAATTTACTATTTTTAACTTTAGGTATATAGAACTTGTTTTTTTACAGTTGGAACGCAGATTTTTTTAAGATAGTATTGGTGCTAAGAGGAAGCAGCTGGGTAGTAGTTAAAGTGTGAGGCTTCATACATGAAGTAACAAGATGATAACCAATATTGTAGCCCATCATTTCTGGATACCAATTTTGGCCGAATAACAGTTGATCATATTTCTTTTCGTCGGCGCGCAGATTGTAATAAGGTTTAACATGCTTTTCCCACATTTTTTTAGCTTCTTCAATGGTATAATAATTTGTCCACGGAGCTAAATATTTTTTACCACAATACTCCTCTACAGCTCTTTCAGCTAACCCTTCCATCATCATAGCGTCTAACAAAGTAATCGTTTCATCAGATTTATTAATGGCTTTTAGCCTGCAAACGTGATGGTATTCATGGGTAAGCACTGCTAACATTTCTTCATCGGATGTATGACTTGTCATAAACACAAATAATTTATCGGTAAAAGCGACACCTGCTCTTCCATTAAATTCACGCTGCATTTTTCGATTTCTAGGATTGCTTGGAAGCACTAGCACCGCTACATCGGGCCCATTCCATGCTTTTTTAAGCTTCTCATAATGCGCTTTAACTTTCTTCCAAACCTGTCTTTTCTTCATTTCTTCTAATTCTTTTATAAACATTAAAGAAGGCGGACACATTCCATAGTTAAAAAGTAATTCCATATATTCTTTTTCTTTTAATTTCTTAAAATAGCGCGCGAGATAACGGCTTATTTCTTTCGGCTCCGTCCAAGTAGAAGTTGAAACAATCGGCATGTTTTCCCCTCACTTTCTTCTTCCTTTTGTTTCATGATATGTTCACAGCTACTCTTTTGGTTATTAAAAATAAAAAAAATTCTAGGCATCAGCCTAGAATTTTTCATTATGCTTCGTATTTTTTAAAGATGATTGTTGCATTGTGACCGCCAAATCCAAGTGAGTTGCTGAGCACCGCTTTTACTTCTTGCTTACGCGCTTTATTTGGAATGTAGTCTAAATCGCACTCTTCATCAGGTGTTTGATAGTTAATTGTTGGAGGAAGAATACCGTCTTGAATTGCCTTCACACTAAAAATAGCTTCTACTCCGCCAGCAGCTCCTAACAAGTGGCCAGTCATTGACTTTGTTGAACTAATCGCTACTTTTTGAGCGTGGTCGCCAAATACTTCTTTAATAGCCATTGTTTCAAATTTATCATTGTATCCTGTACTTGTACCGTGAGCATTGATGTAATCAATATCACTTGGCTGTAGGCCTGCATCTTCAATCGCATGACGCATTGCACGAACGCCGCCTTCTCCTCCTGGAGCTGGCGCTGTGATATGGTGAGCATCTCCTGTTGAACCATAGCCCACAATTTCAGCATAAATACGTGCGCCGCGCGCTAGTGCATGTTCAAGCTCTTCAAGCACAATAACACCTGCACCTTCTCCCATAACGAAGCCGTCGCGGTCTTTATCAAACGGACGAGATGCTGTTGCAGGATCTGGATTTGTAGAAAGTGCTTTATTCGCACAGAAACCAGCAATAGATAAACGCGTGATTGGCGCTTCCGTACCGCCCGTCACCATCACGTCTGCATCTCCGCGTTGAATGACTTTAAACGCATCACCAATAGAGTTTGTACCTGTTGCACATGCCGTTACCGTACAAGAGTTCACGCCTTTCGCCCCTAAAGCAATAGAAACTTGTCCTGTTGCCATATCAGGAATCATCATCGGAATGAAGAATGGACTTACACGGCGGGCACCTTTTTCTAATAACGTTGAATATTGGTTTTCAAACGTTTCCATACCGCCAATTCCAGAACCAATCCAAACGCCGACGTTTGGAGCAATTTCTTCTGTAATAGTCAAATCCGCATCTTTAACAGCCGCCAATGCAGCTACCATTGCATATTGAGTAAAGCGATCCATCTTACGAGCCTCTTTGCGGTCAATAAAATCTTCCACGTTAAAATCTTTTACTTCAGCCGCTACTTTAGCCGGGAATTCATCTGCATCTAGTCTTGTTAAAGGACCAACGCCAGACACGCCTGCTACTGCGTTTTTCCAAGCTGTTTCTACGTCATTTCCAATTGGTGTAAGCCCACCAAGTCCTGTTACAACTACACGTTTTTTATTCATCGTACATTCATCTCCTTCAGTTGCTTTAAAAATGTAGTGTTATTTTCCCCATCTAATAGCAATAGCTCCCCATGTTAAGCCGCCTCCGAAACCAACCATTACAATTAAATCATCATCTTGAATTTTCCCTGCTTCAAGCTCATGAACAATTGAAATTGGAATCGATGCTGCTGATGTATTGCCGTAGTATTGGATTGTTTTAGACATTTTTTCTTCAGGCAAGTCTAATCGCTGTCTTGCAGCTTCCATAATACGAATATTCGCTTGATGAGGTACGAGAAAATCAACATCCTCTTTTGTTAACCCTGCTTTTTCAATTACATTAACAGCAGATTCCCCCATTTGTCGAACAGCAAACTTAAATACTTCACGTCCGTTCATGACAATATGATCAAGCTCGTTTTGATACAAGTGCTTGCCTCCCGTACCGTCCGACCCTAGTTCAAAGGATAAAATACCTCGTCCTTCTGATACAGGTCCCATTACAACTGCACCTGCTCCGTCTCCGAATAAAACAGCCGTGTTACGGTCGTCCCAATCTGTAATCTTAGAAAGCTTTTCTACACCGACCACTAATATATGCCTGTAAGCATTGGTTTCAATAAATTGCTTAGCTGTAATCATGCCGTACATAAACCCTGCACATGCGGCGCTCACATCGTAAGAAGCTGCTTTTTTTGCTCCCAATTTTTCTTGTAGCATACATGATACTGTAGGAAACGGTTGATCTGGCGTTACCGTAGCAACAATGATCATGTCAATATCTTCTGCCTCGACGTTAGCTTTATGTAAAGCTTCAACTGCTGCTTTATAAGCTAAATCAGATGTGTCCTCGTTATCGGCTGCAATTCGGCGCTCTTGAATACCTGTGCGCGTACGAATCCACTCATCTGATGTATCCATTACTTTTTCAAGATCTAAATTTGTTACAACTTTCTCTGGTACATAACGTCCAATTCCTAGAACACCAGCGTTCATATCAACCTCTCCTTTAAATAAAAGGCTTATATTCCTATAAAACCTATATCCGTCATTTCATTTATCGATTATATAATCAATTATTATGAGTTGGTACTAATTTTACTTCATTTTTTATTTTTTGTCTATATAGGTGTTCGTCCTACTCAGGTATCTATCATGCTACATATAGTAATCATACGGGACCCTCTTACTCTAGTATGGGACATTAAGTAAGAACTTACCCACCATTAAAATAGTGAAAGGAATGAGTATCATGGCAAGAAGACAAAGAAATGAAGGTTTTTCTGATTTTATGTTTGGAGCTGGGCGCAGAAAATCAAAAGAAGAAAGAGAGCGAGAGGAGTGGGAACGATTATTTAAACAAATCGATGAAATTGTACTCGCTGTCGAAGAACTAGCTCCTCTTCTTAAACAGTTTGCCCCTTTAGTCGATTTATTTTCCAAACAAAAATAACAGCTCGGATTCTACCGAGCTGTTTTCTTTAGTTGTTTTCATTTTCAGCTAATGCATCTTGCTTGCCAAGCTCATAGGCATCGTTCATTACTTTTGTTAGTAATGTCAATACCGGCTGTACGTGTTCCATTGATAACTCAACGCCTGTTTCATCTAAGATCTGTTTTGCTTCTGGCAAGTACTTCATTGCAATTTGCATGAATTGCATATTTTGCTCTTCCATAGTGAAATCTCCTTTATTAAAAACATTTATTCCTCCTTATATTAGCGAATCTATTCTATAAGTACAACTTTCTCCTTTTAATGAAGAGGTAAAAAGAATGTTCTCATATGTTTTTTTTGCAGATAAATGCCTTCTTTAGCCGTTACTTTTGAAGAAAATTGCAGCAGTTCTTTCGCTTTCCTGCTGATTTCATATTTTTCTTGAGCCGCTTCTTCCTTCACCTCCATATGAGTAATGTTTGCTCCTGCGCTCCAAGGCTGTAACTTTTCTTCAACTAAATGAATCACTTCATATGAATATGCAGCAGTTTTACAGCGTCTAAGTGCACTGACGGCATCTTCAATATAAATAATAAAATCCGTGCCTTCCATAATGTCAAAAGCCTCTTCGTACCCGGCAATATTTTTGGAATAGCACATTGACAAAGGCTGCCAAGGTCCGTAAAGAGTCGGCGTTCTGACAATTATAATGGGCCATCCATCATCTTTATATTTTTCTATCATTCGCTCAAAATGAACGTATAGCCTTCCTTCACTACTGTCCGGTTCTGGAATCGTTGTTTCTTCAATCTTTCGCTGCTGGTCTCCAAATACGCGCATGGTAGAAACAAACACAAATCGAATGTTGAATTGACGGCATTTGTTAAGCGCTTGAATGAGCACTTGCTGCGCTTTTTGCATTTCTTGTCTTAAAAAATCAGGATGATAAAAGTCTCCTCCATCGAAATACGTAAAGTAGACAACATCCGTTTCTGAGGTAATCATATCTAATGACTCTCCTACTTCGGTCGATGCATAATTAGCGTTTCGCCCTAAGAAAAATTTCATCTCTTCCTGCAAATCATCTTCTTCTTTATGAGCAGAATGTGTATACCCTTTTACTTCTGTACCTTCGTCTAAAAAAGCCATACATAAATGAAAACCAATAAAGCGGTTTGCCCCTATTACTACTACATTTCCCATATCGCTTCCTCCAATTCTTCATTCATCATTTACTCAACAAAAAGCTTAAATCCCTATAGTTATAGAGGGCACTCGTTCCTTATTTCAAAGAAGCTCATCTGTAAAAGCATCATGAACTCTTTTTTCATTTTATCTCTTATACAAAAAGCCCCTATGATATGTATAATCATAGAAGCTTTGCTTATAACACTTTTTCATGCTGTTTATAAAATTGGAGAAGGGACCGTTCAAACAAATAGTTTTTTTCCGGTAAATAAAGTGAAAGCATAATAGGAGAGTGAAGTTCTTCACGATGTAGTTCATATTTTTTACTGTGTGCAATTGGATAATGAGTAGAGGCATTAGGCGCCGTCCATATTTTCACGGGCAGCGTTGATTTTAATTCTGTAACAGAAGGGTACTCCTTAATTAACTTTGATACTTGCTTCCGCTCCACTTTATAAGCTTGAGTCAAGTCCTTCGTGAATTGTTTATAAAAGAATTTATTGTTTTTTTCATGTTCTGCATGCGTATGAAGATCAATACATGGATTTAGTAAACCAGTTGATCGAACGAACGTATTCCCGTCATTTTCCATTAGCTGCAGCGCTAACAGAGCCCCCATTCCTTCAGCTAAAATATGAATTCGTTTATTTAAAATTTCTTGTTTCATTACTAAATGATAAAGTTGTTTTGCAAGGTGATATGCTTCTGGAGACCCCCAATGCCGGCCATATAAATTGGAATAAAATACTGTGTATCCTTCATCTTGTAAACATTGCAACAGCTGTGACCTTCCGCCGTGCTGAATCCATAAGCTAGTTGAACTTTCAACAAAATGATCTTTATCACCCAATACTAACACACCGAAACCATTCGGTCGTTCAGGGACATGTACGACATTCCATTGCGTATCTAAGCTAAAAAAGCGTCGATGTATCATAGCTCTTCCTCCGTAACTTACTAGTTGTTCCATACAGTGTATGATAGAACCATCAAAAAGCGCACTAGAATAATGCCTATTTCTGACTTATTGCTCTTTTGTTTCTGCATGGGAACACGCCCCTTATTTATTCATAAAAAATTCAATTTCTTATTTGACTGCTATATGCTAAAATGAAATCAAACTGTACTGTAAACGAGGTGAATAGAATGCGTGTCGTAATGGCTTTTGTTTGGGGCTTTTTACTAATGAATATGGCAGTGTACGTAATCTCTGCAATGACGGGCGGTACTTACAGTTTCGCAACCGCTTCCATCCTTGGAGTAGTTTTCACGCTAGTTGTAATTTTGATTGGAGAACTGGGTGTACCGAATAAACCAGCAAATAATCATCACTAAAAAGTGTTGGCTGTAAAGCCAGCGCTTTTTTTATCTTTTGGCATAAGCTCTTCTCAGCAATTTCTTTCGTTAACTCGTATTCAAAACAAATGATTGAAGCTATTTTTTACATTTATATACATTCATAATCATTGATTATCCTAACCTTTAACTATATAATTTTAGAATAATCAAACTATTAATTATAGGAGTGAATACTGCTGTGACTAAAGAAAAAATTGGTTTTATCGGAACAGGCGTTATGGGTCAAAGCATGGCCGGGCATTTAATTGACGCAGGATATGAAGTCCTTGTTTATACGCGAACAAAAACTCGTGCTCAAGCACTACTTGAAAAAGGGGCCAACTGGAAAGAAACCGTTCAAGAAGTGGCCGAACAATCTGATGTTATTATCACCATGGTAGGCTATCCTCACGATGTAAAAGAGATTTATTTAGGCAAAGATGGCATTATACATAATGCAAAGAAAGGCTGCTATACAATTGATATGACGACATCAAGCCCTATACTTGCTCGTGAGATTTATCAAGCAGCAAAAGAGAAGCACATTCATGCGCTTGACGCTCCTGTTTCAGGAGGGGATATTGGGGCTCAGAAAGCAACATTAGCGATTATGGTAGGAGGGGATTCTGAAGCATTCTCTGCCGTTACGCCTATTCTTGAAAAAATGGGAACAAATATCGTTCTTCAAGGAAGTTCTGGTGCTGGTCAACATACAAAAATGTGCAATCAAATTGCTATTGCCTCTAATATGATGGGCGTGTGTGAAGCGATACTCTATGCTGAAAGAGCTGGGTTAGATCCAAACACCGTTTTAAAAAGTATTGAAACAGGAGCAGCTGGAAGCTGGTCGTTAAGCAATTTAGCTCCTCGCATGATTAAAGGAGACTTCGAACCAGGTTTTTATATTAAACACTTTATTAAAGATATGAAAATTGCCATTGAATCAGCTGAAGAAATGGAGCTGTATACACCAGGGCTAAAGTTAGCAAAATCGCTTTATGAACAGCTCGAAAAACAAGGCGATGATAATAAAGGAACACAGGCTCTGTATACCCTTTTAAAACAGCATGCCCTAACTGTATAAAAACAGGCAGCTCATTATGAGCTGCCTGTTTTTATTAATGATTTACGCTTCATTTAACGAATTCATAAAACGACTGAATGCGAGCTGCCCTTCAGTGTTTTGTTTAAACACACCTGCATGTTCTAAGATAGTTGCAAAAACCAAACCGAGCTCTTGTTGGAGAATGCTTTGGACATTTTGCTCTTCAATATGTGGATATTTTTTCTCGATTTGTTCGGCCCATTTTACATGTTTTTGCACTTGATCATGTCTGCTGGCTAACTCGTTCAGGTTATTCTGAACTAACCCTTTGGCCACTAGACTCATTTCGTCTTTCAAACGACCAGGTAAAACCGCAAGCCCCATTACTTCGATTAAACCTATGTTCTCTTTTTTGATATGATGAACTTCTGCATGCGGATGATAAATGCCACCTGGATGTTTGCCGTTTGTTCGATTGTTTCGCAGTACTAAATCTAATTCGTACAAATCCCCTCTTTTCCTAGCAATAGGCGTGACCGTGTTGTGAGGAGTTTGATCTGTAAAAGCTAAAATACCAGCACTTTGATCACTATATGATTTCCATTTCTTCAAAATGAAATCCGCTGCTTCTACTAATGGTGTAAGGTGCGAACTTTGAAGACGAACGACCGACATCGGCCAATGAACAATTCCAGCTTTCACGTCTGGATATGCTTTAAGAGAGAACAATTTATTTATTTTTGCTTTAGCCATAGGAAAATCATGATAGCCGCCTTGAAAGTGGTCATGAGTTAAAATAGATCCTCCTACGATGGGTAGATCTGCATTTGATCCTAAAAAATAATGTGGAAATTGTTCAACGAAGGCAAGCAGCCGCTTAAACGTTTGCTTTGAAATATGCATGGGTGTATGTTCACTCGCAAAAACAATGGCATGTTCATTATAATAAACATAAGGTGAAAACTGCATGTACCACAGCTCTTCCTGTAATTCCACAGGAATAATCCGATGATTTTGACGAGCTGGGTGGTTAATACGACCTGCATAACCAGCATTTTCTTTACAGAGCAGACACAGCGGATAGTTGCTTTCCTTCAATGATTTGCTTGCTGCAATTGCTTTTGGATCTTTTTCCGGCTTGGATAAGTTAATAGTAATTTCAAGTTCTCCAAAGTCAGTGTTTGTTACCCATCTTTCGTTTTTAGCAATTCGGTCTCTGCGAATATAGTGAATGTCTTTTGACAGCTTATAATAATAGCTTGTGGCTTTTTGGGGGCTTTGCTGATAGTGTTCATAAAATGTCCGATTAACCTCTGAAGGCATGCTTGCAAAGCATCCCATTATTTTGGTATCGAATAAATCTCTATACGTGATAGAATTCTCGGCGATTCGATTGTTTTCTGCAGCCCAATCAAGCATGTTGTCTAAAATAGCAGCTGGATGTTCCAGACGTTCTTCTTTGACTTCTACTATAATACATTCGTCGAGCTTTAACACTTCCAGCAGTTTATTTCTCACCACATCTATATCCCATTTTGTTAATAGATTCTTTTGTAAACCATATTGAATAAGTCGGGTGATTTCTTCATGAATGTTGACTGACATACACTCGTTCCTTTCTCTATCTGTGTTTTCTCTTATACTGCTTCTAATGTGAGTTCACGCGCTCCTTCTCCAACGGTAACCACATAAAATTCAGCTTCTAAACTCGTTTTCTCATAATAGGTATCCCTTACTTGTTCAATAAACCTATCAACCTGTGCTTTTTGTACGATGCTAATTGTACAGCCGCCAAAGCCTGCACCCGTCATGCGTGATCCAATCACACCTTCTTGCAACCAAGCTGCTTCTACAAGAGCATCTAGTTCTTTCCCACTTACTTCATAGTCATCTCGCAGTGAGCAGTGCGATTCATTCATCAATTGACCAAACCCTTTTAAATCACCGTTTTGCAATTTAGCAACCGCTTCTTTTGTGCGTTCATTTTCATATACCGCATGTTTAGCGCGCTTACAATCTACTTCATTTTGTATCAAAAATTTGTACTTTTCAAATTGCTCTTTGGTTAAATCACCAAGCGAATTAATAGAAAGTGACGTTTGCAAATCTGACAGCGCTCTTTCACACTCCATGCGGCGTTCATTATATTTTGAGTCTGCCAGTCCTCTTCGCTTATTTGTATTAGAAATAACGAGCACAGCATCTGTTAATTGCAGCGGGCTATACTGGTATTCAAGAGTTTGACAGTTTAACAATACGGCTTGATTTTCCTTTCCCATTCCAATTGCAAACTGATCCATAATCCCGCAGCTTACGCCGATAAATTCATTTTCAGCTTGCTGCGCCATTTTTACAAGGTCCATCATATCAATATTCAATTCAAAAATTTTATTTAAAAGTACGCATGTGACTAACTCAATTGATGCTGATGATGAAAGCCCTGCTCCGTTAGGAATATTGCCAAAAAACAAGATATCAAAACCAAAAAGAAGATCATATCCGTGCTTTTTAAAGGTGTCCATTACTCCTTTTGGATAATTAGCCCAATCATCTTCGGTTTTGTACGTTAATTGCTCTAGAGAGGATTCAATAACTCCTGCTTCAGAGAAGTTTTTAGAGTACATACGTATTTTTCGATCATGACGTTTTTGTACTACCGCATACGTTCCTATACTCAATGAACAAGGAAAAACATGCCCTCCATTATAATCAGTATGTTCTCCAATTAAATTGACACGTCCTGGCGCAAAAAAGCAGCGAATAGCTTGTGACGAATGAAATATTTGTTTGAACTCTTCGATTAATTTTCCCAGCATTTATTATCACCTATTTTAAGTAGTTTTTTGGAAACGGATTCATATGTACATTGTAAAGTCCATTTTTCTTTGCCTCAATGGTAAAATTACTATTGATAATCGGTACTTTTTTGCTTATCACTTTGAAAATGATTCTTTTGAATTGACGATGAACTACTCTTACGCCAAAAAGGTGTTATCTTTATGTAAGCCTTGACTTGCAAATGATATGAAAATAATAGATTTAGAGACATCCCCTAAAAATAATCACGATATTTTCAAAAAATTATAGAAAAATGAAAGCGATTACGTTAAAGTAAGAATTAAGTACTACTTTATTTCAAAAAGAAGGTGAAAATTTGCTCTCACATTTCCAAGCTCAAGAATATTCAACGTACGCATACAGGTTTTTAGAATCCCGCACAAATGAAGTTGCGCAGCTATGGTCTGTTGGGTGGGATGAAGTTTTCTCTCCCCTTTATAACTGGAGCGGAAATCAGCGAAAAGACGTAGGGAAATATATTTTTCAATACACGGTTTCTGGGTACGGAATGATTGAAATAGATGGACAAGAATATAAAGTGGATGCTGGGAAAGCATTCATCGTCAATATACCTGGAAATTATCGCTATTACTTACCAAAGGAAAGTGAAAACTGGGAGTTTATTTTTCTTACATTATACGGAGATGAAGTACAAAAATGCTGGGATTATATTCAGTCAATCCACTCTCCTGTAATACGGTTTCACCCTGAATCAGCACCTGTTCAGCTGCTTGCTCAAATATATAAGCGGGCAAGTGAAAAACATATAGCAGATCCATTTCATGCCTCAAGCTTATCTTACCGCTTTGTAATGGAGCTGTACCAATATATTAAAAGCATGGACAGTTTTACAGAAGATTGGCCTGAAAGTATTATTAGCTCTATTTTATTTGCCCGTAATCATTATCATGAAGAAATCGGTCCGGATGAAATGGCAGATGCAGCTCATTTATCTCGCTATCATTTTAGCCGGTTATTCAAACAAACGACTGGGATTACGCCGATTCAATACTTAACGAAGCTTCGCATTCAAAAAGCGGCCGAGCTATTGCATCAAACCAAGTACTCAATCGAAGAAATTGCTGAAAACGTCGGCTATGCAAATGCCAATTATTTAACAAAAGTATTTCGCAAAACGACCAATATGACACCCGGGCAGTATCGAAAAAGTGATGCATCCATTGATGAGCACTTTGCATTGCCAAAATAAAAACGACTTCCATAAAAGGAAGTCGTTTTTATTTTTTATCGGGAATTTCTACTACCACAGAACCTTTTTCGTAAATAAAAGTCAATTTTTTACCCGGGATAATCATATTTTCTAAAATATCTCGTGCAGCTTGAAGTGCAAACTCTGTCCGTTCTGCCTTTTCCTGCACTTCTTCATTTTCAGCTTGAAGATCATTTTTATCCAGCGCTCTTATTTTAGTTAATGCCTGATCTATAAAATCGTATGCTTCGTCATATATAAGCTCTATACGGTCCTTCATGTGCTCATTCATGCTCCTTTGCCCATTTTGTATTATCATAAATGAATTAGATATATTCTACAACCTAAAACTGAATAAGTTTTTACGCTTAGCTCTCACGTATTTTCTTTCATTTCTTTTCATTTATTTTAAAAGAAGAGCTGCTTTTAATAGCAAAAAAAGACCATTCAATTTATCATGAATGATCTTTTTAGAAAACTTATACGCTGACAACAAACTCATCATCTTTTACATCAACTGTCACTTGACTATAATCTTCAATTTGCCCTGCAATTAATTCTCTGGCAATTTTTGTTTCAATATATTTTTGAATAAACCTTTTTAAAGGGCGAGCTCCGTATACCGGATCAAATCCGGAGGCTGCAATATAATTTTTTGCTTCTTCTGTTAACGTTAACGAAATATGACGATCGGATAAACGCTTTTCAAGCTGAACCAATAGCTTATCAATAATCCCTTTTACTTCATGAACAGTTAGCGGTTTGAATAAAATCGTGTCGTCTACTCGATTTAAGAATTCTGGACGAAAATGCTGTCTTAATTGAGCCATCACTTGCTCTCTGGCTTTTTCAGTAATCTCGCCTTCACTTGTTAAACCGTCTAATAAAAATTGAGAACCGATATTCGACGTCATAATAATAACTGTGTTTTTAAAATCAATGACTTTTCCTTTTGAATCTGTTGCTCTTCCATCATCTAGTATTTGAAGGAGCACATTAAATACTTCGGGATGGGCTTTTTCAATTTCATCTAACAAAACGACTGAATAAGGCTTGCGTCTCACCGCTTCCGTTAGCTGGCCGCCTTCTTCGTATCCTACATAGCCAGGAGGCGCTCCTATAAGCCTAGAGACCGCATGCTTTTCCATGTACTCAGACATATCAATACGAACCATTTGTTCTTCACTGTCAAATAAAGAATGTGCCAGCGTTTTGGCTAGCTCCGTTTTTCCTACTCCGGTAGGTCCTAGGAAAATAAATGACCCAATCGGACGGTTCGGGTCTTTAATGCCTGCCCGTGCGCGAATCACAGCATCCGTCACTAAGGATACAGCTTCATCTTGTCCAATCACACGCTGCTGTAAAATTGACTCAAGCTTCAACAGCTTTTCTCTTTCCCCTTCAACTAGTTTTGATACCGGAATTCCCGTCCATCTTCCTACAATTTCAGCAATTTCTTCTTCTGTTACTTCTTCTCTTAACAAACGGTTTTCTTGTGCTTTTTCAGCAGCTGTTTCTTCCAGCTGTTTTAGTTTTTTTTCAAGAGCTGGAATGCGTCCGTGGCGAAGTTCAGCTGCTTTATTTAAATCATATTTCCCTTCAGCTTCTTCTAGGTCTCGCTTCGCTTTTTCAAGCTGCTCCCGGACATCTTGCACCGTTTGAATCGACTGCTTTTCTTTTTCCCACTGCAGCTTCATTGTATCTGCACGTTCTCTTAAATCAGAGACTTCTTTTCGAATTGCCTCTAACCTTGTGATGCTTGCTTGATCTGTTTCTTTACTTAATGCCGCTTCTTCAATTTCAAGCTGCATGACACGTCGTGTAACTTCATCTAATTCTGATGGCATCGAATCAATTTCTGTTCGAATAGTTGCGCATGCTTCATCAATTAAATCAATTGCTTTATCAGGTAAAAAGCGATCTGATATATAACGATCAGACATAACCGCTGCTGAAACAATCGCTCGGTCGTGAATATTCACTCCGTGATGAATTTCAAATCGTTCTTTTAAACCACGTAAAATAGAGATTGTATCTTCTACTGAAGGTTCTTCAACCAGTACCTGTTGAAAGCGTCTTTCAAGCGCTGGATCTTTTTCAATATACTGACGATACTCATCAAGAGTTGTAGCTCCTATACAGTGAAGTTCTCCTCTAGCAAGCATTGGTTTTAAAATGTTCCCTGCATCCATCGCTCCATCCGTACGGCCTGCTCCAACGATTGTATGAAGCTCGTCAATGAATAAAAGAATTTGACCGTTGCTTTTCTTAACTTCTTGAAGAACAGCTTTTAAACGCTCTTCAAATTCTCCCCTGAATTTCGCTCCTGCTACTAAAGCTCCCATATCTAATGAAAAGATGGTTTTATCTTTTAATCCTTCAGGCACATCTCGGCGAACAATACGCTGTGCTAGACCTTCAACAATCGCTGTTTTACCAACGCCAGGTTCTCCTATCAAAACTGGATTGTTTTTTGTTTTTCGCGATAAAATGCGGATAACGCGGCGAATTTCTCCGTCTCGTCCAATGACTGGATCAATGTTGCCTGCTCGTACTTCTGCTACTAAGTCTCTTCCATATTTAGCTAACGCTTCATATGTGACTTCGGGATTTTGACTTGTAATTCGCTGATTTCCTCGAAGGCTGGTAAGCACATCTTGCAGAGCTTTTTTTGTTATACCGTGACTTGAAAATAACTTGCCATATTCACTAGAAGACGGTTCCTGTGCTAATGCTAAAAAGATGTGCTCAACTGAAACGTAATCATCTTGCAAACGAGATGCTTCTTCTTGAGCTTTAACAAACAGCTGCTGAAGTTTATTCGTAATATAAACCTTCCCTGCTTCAGCACCACTTCCTGTAACGGCTGGTTTTTTCGCAAGCAATTGATTTACCTGCTGCTGAAAAGATTGATGATCTATATGTAAATGATCTAATATGCGAGGAGCAATACCATCTTGCTGATGAATGAGCGTATAAAGCAAATGAGCAATATCCACTTCCTGCTGATTTCGTTTAATAGCTTCGGACTGCGCTTCCATCACGCCTTCTTGCAATTTTTGGGTCATTTTATTTATATCCATTGAACATCCTCCTTCGATACATTTGACCTTTATTGACCTTTATTTCATTATACCCAGCAATAGGAAAACAAGTAAAGCCATTCAATTTAGAATGGCTTCTTTATTTTTTACTATTTAAGGCTTACGCATGTACGTCCAGTGGCGATCATCGTTGGCCGTCTCTGGAAAACGCTCTCCTGCTTTTAATTTAACCTTTTGAGGATTATTTACGTTACTTCCTGTTTCACCAATTTCAATATACACTCCGTTATTAGGAGCTTTTTGACCCGGTGTGAAATGACGATTTTGTCCCATTGTCCTGCCTCCTCATTCCTGAAATGAAATGTTCTCCTATACTATTCCCTTAAGATTTCTGTTTCATAATGGAGATGTTTTCATATTAGGCAGAGAAAAAGAGCAGACCTTTAGATCCGCCCTTTTATATTAATGAGTAAATTTGATAGCTTGTTCGATTTCAGTTTCTCCAGCTAGCATTTCAAACGTTTTTCCTATCGTAGCTTCTTCGTTTAGACATTCTACAAGCACGGCTGCTACATCTGCTCGGGGAATCGTCTGAGATTTATCTTCAATATCATTATTGATATCAATTTTCCCAGTAGCTTGATCATTCGATAAAGTTCCTGGTCGTACAATTGTATACTGTAGATTAGACTGCTTTAAGTATTCATCCGCTATCGCTTTCGCACGCAGGTAAAGCTGTAAGCCTTCTGGTCCTTGTTCAGGTGCGTCTGTTCCCATTGAACTTAACATAACAAAGCGCTTTGCGCCTTGATTTTTTGCTTCATCAATGATATTTTTAGCGCCGTTTTGATCCACAGCGATTGTTTTTTCGTCTCCCGTATGTCCTCCAGAACCTGCTGCAAATATGACAGCGTCCATACCTTTTAAAGCATCTGAAACATCTTGCTCCAAGTCACCAAGCACAACGTTGGCACCCAGCTTCTTTAACGCGTCTGCTTGCTTTTCGTCGCGAATCATCGCATAAGCTTCGTGATGCTTGCTGTTTGCAACTTTTTCTACCACTTGTTTTCCCGTTGTTCCGTTTGCTCCAACAACTAATACTTTCATCATAAATCACCTTTCGTTCTGTTTAGTATACAGTTGATGTTCCCACAATTAATTCCCTTTAAACAAAAAACCCCTTCTGCTATTCTCAGAAAGGGTTTTTCTCTTAAGCTAAAATGGCTTGCAGCAAAGCTTTTTGTACATGCATACGATTTCCAGCCTGCTGAAAAACAACAGAATTTGGTCCGTCAATAACGCTTGCTGTTACTTCTTCTTCACGATGCGCAGGCAAACAGTGCAGAAATAAATAGTCTGACTTAGCATAGGCAGCTAGTTCTTCATTTACTTGATAAGGAGCAAATATTTTCAAGCGTTGCTGTGCTTCTTCTTCCTGTCCCATACTTGTCCATACGTCTGCATAAATAGCATCGGCATTTTTCACAGCTTCTACAGGATCTTTTGTAATCGTAACCTTCGCACCTGTTGTAGCAGCTATTTCATGAACATAAGCTGTTACAAAGTCTTTTGGCTCATATCCATCAGGGCATCCAATTGAAATATCTATCCCCATTTTTGCACAGGCAATCATTAACGAATGCGCTACATTATTTCCGTCTCCAACATACGCTACTTTTAGCCCTTCAAATGATTTCTTGTGCTCGTAGATCGTTAATAAATCAGCTAGAGCCTGACAAGGATGATAATCATCTGTCAAACCATTAATAACGGGAATGGATGCGTAATCTGCAAGCTCTTCGATCTTGCTGTGTTCAAACGTACGAATCATTATAGCATCGATAAATTCAGATAGTACGCGTGCTGTATCAGCAATCGTTTCTCCGCGTCCAATCTGTAAATCTTGGCTGCTTAAAAAGAGGGCGTTTCCTCCAAGCTGCATCATTCCCGCTTCAAATGAGACTCTTGTTCTTGTTGAAGATTTTTCAAAAATGAGCCCCAGCGTTTTTCCTTTTAACGATGTTACGATTTCACCATTTTTATGCTTTTCTTTCAGCTCAATGGCGCTTTCTAAAAGTGACATAATATCGTCTGATGATAAATCTTTAAGTGTAAGCAAATCTTTTCCTTTTAAATTCGTATTTACCGAGACTGTACTCATGATACTGTCACTTCCTTTTTAGTTTTTTGAAACCATTCTTGCAGTGATGAAACGTGATATTCATCGACTTGGAACGATTGGAAAAATAGCGAAGCCGTTTCTGCCTCCGTCATAACCATTAAACCGTGTTTTAATGCTGACATACGGCTTTCTTTATCTTCAGGCTGTAAACTTACATATAATAAAGCTTCTTTCGTTTTCACCCATTCACTAACTTCTTTATCTTTAACAAGAGTTAATCCCGCGCTTTGCGCAAGCTCTTCAAGGCCCTGCGCCTCTCCGTTGATATACACTTCTGCAGCACCTTTTTTACTTAACACATACTGATGGAATACTTTTTTTGCTGCTTCTTCAATCGTTGAAGAAATCGCAATTCCTTCACCAGTTGACTTCATTTCTGGTCCAACAAGTGGATCAACTCCTGATAATTTACTTGTCGAAAACACTGGAAACTTGATAGTTGTGTAAGCCGGATCCGGCAATAAACCTAGCTTTTCACTAATTTCCGACAATGATTTCCCAAGCAATATTTGAGTTGATAGCGAAACAAGCGGCGTGTTGCACACTTTGCTTACTACAGGCACTGTACGGCTGGCACGCGGATTAACTTCCAGCATGTAGACTTCATCGTTGTAAATAACATATTGGATATTCATAATCCCTTTATATTGAAGTTTGGTTACAATTTTTTGAGCGTAGCTCACCATTTTTTCTTTATGTGCTGCTTTTACTGTTTTTGCTGGTAAAAGCGCATAGCTGTCTCCTGAATGAACGCCGGCTTTTTCAATATGTTCAACGATTGTCGGAATCAACACATCTTTTCCATCTGCTACCACGTCAACTTCTGCTTCTTTTCCCGGGAAGTAAGCATCAATAAGCATTGGGAAATGAGACGCTTTAATAGCCGGTAAACAAGCCTGCAGCTCCGTTTCGTTTTGAATTGTCAGCATTCCTTTTCCGCCAATCACGTAAGAAGGACGAATAAGTAATGGGAAGCCCATATCTTTTGCTTTTTTTACAAGTTCTTTCGCGTCCTTCGCCATTTCACCTGGGATATGCAGAATATCACAGTCATCTAAGAGCTTATAAAACAGGTCACGATCTTCAAGTGCATCAATGACATCATTTGTAATCCCTAGTAAATTAACGCCAGCTTCTTCTAGACCTTTAACAAGCGAAATAGCCGTTTGACCTCCGTATTGAACAATTACATCCGTTACATTTTCAGCATCAAGAACATTTAATACGTCCTCTACTGTTACAGGTTCAAAATATAAGCGATCTGCTACTTCAAAATCTGTACTTACCGTTTCTGGATTATTGTTAATTAAAATCGTTTCGTATCCTTCTTTTTCAAGAGCTAGCACACCGTGTACAGAGCTGTAGTCGAACTCTACTCCTTGCCCGATACGAATTGGTCCAGAACCGATAATCGCAACTTTTTTATTCGTTGATGGTTCAATCTCACTTTCGCCGTAGTAACTAGAGTAGAAATAAGCCGTTGAAGATTCAAACTCCGCTGCACATGTATCCACCATTTTATAGCTTGGCGTAATATGTAGTGCTTTACGTTTCGCTCTTACCTCAAGTTCTGGCACATTCCATACGTCTGCTAGATACGCATCTGTAAAACCATGTTCCTTCACTTGCTTGAATTGTTCAGCTGTAATCGAATCAAAACGTACTTCTTTTAAAGATGCTTCCATTTTAATCAGCTGTGCAAAGTGTGTTAAATAGAAATAATCAATTTGTGTTACTTCATGGATATACTCAGGCGTTGTACCGCGGCGTAAAAGCTCAAGGATAACAAAAATACGCTCATCGCTTTGTTCACCTAGCCTGCTTTTTAATTCATCCGTTGAAAGTTCTTGCAGTTCTTCTACTTCTAATCCTTGTAAGTCAATTTCTAAAGAAGATAATGCTTTTTGGAAGCTACGTGTAAAGTTACGGTCAATAGCCATTACTTCTCCAGTTGCTTTCATTTGCGTACCAAGCGTTCTTTCAGCGTAGAAAAACTTGTCAAACGGCCACCTTGGAAATTTCACTACTACATAGTCAAGAGCAGGTTCAAAGCTTGCATACGTGTCTCCTGTCACAGGATTTAATAATTCATGAAGCGTGTAGCCTACCGATAGCTTTGCAGCAATTTTGGCAATCGGATAGCCAGTTGCTTTTGATGCAAGAGCAGACGAACGGCTCACACGCGGATTTACTTCAATTAAATAGTACTGCTTGCTTTTTGGATCAAGCGCAAACTGAATGTTGCAACCCCCAATAATGCCAAGCGATGAAATAATTTTAACTGAAGCAGAGCGAAGCATTTGATATTCCACGTCTGTTAGTGTTTGAGAAGGAGCAACGACCACCGAATCTCCAGTATGGACGCCTACGGGATCGATGTTCTCCATATTACAAATTGTGATGCACGTATTGTTTACGTCACGCATAACCTCGTACTCAACCTCTTTAAATCCGGCGATGCTTTTTTCAATTAAGCACTGAGTAATAGCACTTTCACGCAAACCTGACGCTGAAAGCTTTTCAAGCTCTTCCATAGAATGAGCAATTCCTCCGCCCGTTCCGCCTAGCGTATAAGCAGGACGTACAATAACAGGAAAACCAATTTTCTTGGCAAAAGCTAACGCTTCTTCTACTTTTGTAACAACTTCACTTTCCGGCACCGGTTCATTCAGTTCATTCATCAATGCGCGGAACTCTTCACGACTTTCACCTTTTTTGATTGATTCAATCGGCGTTCCTAAAAGTTTCACATCATATTTTGGCAAAATGTTTTGTTCATGAAGCTCAAGTGCTAAGTTTAAACCCGTCTGTCCACCTAATGTTGCTAACAAACCGTCCGGCTTTTCTTTTGCAATAATTTTCTCTACGCAGTCTACTGTTAATGGTTCAAAATAGATTCGGTCTGCTACGTGAGTGTCCGTCATAATTGTAGCTGGATTATTATTGATTAAGATAACTTCATAACCTTCTTCTTTTAATGACAAGCATGCCTGAGTTCCTGAATAATCAAATTCTGCTGCTTGCCCGATTACGATTGGTCCTGATCCGATTACTAAAATCTTTTTTAACGTTTGGTCTTTAGGCATATACTTTTCCGCTCCCTACTTGCTGTACTTTCGTCATAAATTCATCAAAGATATACGTGCTGTCACTTGGTCCAGGATGTGCTTCTGGATGATATTGAACCGACATAACAGGAAGGTCTTTATGCATTAAACCTTCAACCGATCCGTCATTCACATTTTTAAATCGAACGTTTAATGGCGTAGACGTAATCGTCTGTTCATCTACGACATAGCTATGGTTTTGAGACGTCATACACACTTTGTTATTCGTTAAATCAATTACAGGCTGATTAGCTCCTCGGTGACCGAACGCCAGCTTTTTGGTTTGTGCCCCAAAAGCAAGCCCAATTAACTGATGTCCAAAGCAAATTCCCAAAGTTGGATACGATGAAATAATTTCTTTTAATTCATCCAGCTGACTGCTCACTTGGGTTGGATCTCCAGGTCCGTTTGATAAGACAATGCCATCCGGCTGCAGCTCTTTTACTTTTGAAGAGCTTGTAGAATAAGGAACAACTGTTACTTTGCAGCCTCGATTTAACAGCTCTTGTAAAATTGATTTTTTATAGCCAAAGTCCATTAATACAACGTGTTTTTCACCGTTCCCGTAAGTAACAGGCTCTTTTGTTGATACTTCTTTTACTACATATCCATCGCATTCAGCAGTAAATGCTGGTGGTTCAGCAGATGTCGAAAAGGCAGATTGCATCGTACCTTCTTTTCGAATTCGTTTTACGACCGCTCTCGTATCCACATGTGTAATAAGCGGAATGTTCCATTTCTTTAAATATTGTTTAAAGCTGTACATCGCTTCGTAATGGAACCCTTCATCTGAACATTCGTATACGACAACGCCTGCTACGTGAGGCTTTTTGCTTTCATAATCTTTTTCATTGATACCATAGTTCCCAATCAAAGGGTACGTAAAGACGATAATTTGATCTTTGTAAGATGGATCAGTCACAACTTCTTGATAACCAGTCATTCCAGTAAAGAAAACAATTTCTCCTTCTGCCTGGTGCGTTGCTGTATGTTCAATGTGTCCGGCGAACGAATCGCCGTTTGCTAAGTGTAAATATCCGTTCATTGTGCATCCCTCTTCGAATAATTATTTATAAAACAGAATTTTTATACAAACATATTCAAAAAAATTTGTATTATGAAGTAATTTTTGTTTGGCTAAACGCTTCTTCAATGATATGAATCGCTTGGTCCAACTCTTCTTTTGTTACAGTTAAAGGCGGCAGCAATCGTACTACATGCGGTCCTGCTCCCAGTGCTAGCAATCCTTTTTCACGCATAGCTGCAAGCAATGCTGACTGATGTTCTCCGCATTCAATTCCAATCATAAAACCTTTTCCACGAACATCGGTTACAAATGAATAATCTGCTACGCTATTTTTCAAAGCATTGGTAAAATAAAGGCTTTTTTCTGTAACCTCTGCCAAAAATGCTTCATTAAAAATAATGTTTAAGGTTGCTTTGGCTGAAGCTAGTGCAATTGGGTTTCCTCCAAAGGTTGTTCCGTGAGTACCAGGTCCAAATGCTTCTTTGAGATAGCCTTTGCCAATCATCGCACCAACCGGCATTCCGCTTCCTAATCCTTTAGCTGCTGTAATAATATCTGGTGAAACGTTAAAATGCTGATAAGCAAATGGTTTTCCAGTTCTGCCGATTCCAGTTTGCACTTCGTCAACTATAAACAGTGCTTCGTGCTTTTTACATAGCTCTTGAATGGTTAATAAAAATGCTTCGGTTCCTGGAACCACTCCGCCTTCTCCTTGAATGACTTCAACCATAATTGCTGCTACGCTGTCGTCCATTTCCTGTTTTAATGCTTCTTCATCATTGTAGGGCACGTAAACAAACTCATTAACAAGAGGACCGAAGCCATCATGAATTTTTGCCTGCCCTGTAGCTGTCATTGTAGCAAATGTACGTCCATGAAATGATTTTGTAAACGTAATAATTTTGTGTTTTTGTGTGTACTTGCGCGCTAATTTAATCGCCGCTTCGTTGGCTTCTGCACCGCTGTTACAGAAAAATACTGCATCACCGTTTGAGCGTTCCACAAGCTTACCTGCTACGTCTTCTTGAATCGATTGATGAAATAAATTTGACACGTGCCACACTTTATTTAACTGCTCTTCGACCGCTTTTTGAACATCAGGATGACGATGACCTACGTTACAAACAGCGATACCTGAAATAAAATCTAAATACTCATTTCCTTTGTTATCTATTAATTTTGTTCCTTGCGCCTCTTCCACATGGATATCAAACCGTTGATATGTTGGAAACAATGAACTCATCGCTATCTTCTCCACCTTTCCCACTATATTTAATTGCTGTACCAATCAGCTTTCCTTCCTTATCTAAAAATCCATCAGTTCCGCTAATAATATGAACTTCTTCAAGCAAAGGAGATAACGCATTTACCGCTGATGTTACTTTCGGAATCATTCCGCCATAAATTACTTTTTCTTCAATAAGTGCATCAATCTCTGACTTTGTAAGCTCAGGAAGCAATGCTCCATCCTTTAACACACCTTTTACATCCGTTACAAACATCAGCTTTTCAGCATTTACTGCTTGTGCAACGGCTCCGGCTGCCACGTCAGCATTAATATTATAGCTATTACCTTCTTCATCTGCTCCAATGGAAGAAACAACTGGAATATACTTACTGTCAGTTAGTTGTTTTAATAATGTATCGTTTACGCCTTTTACTTCTCCAACGTAACCTAGACGTTCCACATCAATTGCCTCTGCTTTAAGCAATAATCCATCAATTCCTGATAGTCCTACCGCTTTTAAGTTCGATTTTTGTAGATCTTTTACAAGCTGCTTATTAACCTTGCCTGCTAATACCATCGTCACAACTTCTAATGCTTCTTTGGACGTTTTTCGAAGCCCATCTACAAATTCCGTTTCAATGTGAAGTTTGGTAAGCGTATCTTGAATATCAGGTCCGCCTCCGTGCACAACAATGATCTGATATCCATTTGCTTTTAACTGCTGAATGCTTTCAAAAAAAGCGCTTGTTAACTGGTTGACAATGCTGCCTCCGCATTTTACAACGACGATTTTTTCATTGCTCATTTCACTCTCTCCTTACGTTCGATAACTGGCATTGATTTTGACATAATCGTAAGTCAAATCGCAGCCCCACGCTTTGCCGATCCCGCTTCCCTGCTGTAAGTCCACATAGACTTCGACCGTATCATTTTCTAAATAAGCCTTTGCCTCTTCTTCACTAAATGAAACAGGCTGACTGTTTTCTAACATCTGGATATTGCCTAACGAAACATTCACTGTTTCTGGATTAAACGCTACTCCGCTGTATCCAACTGAACAAATAATTCGCCCCCAATTAGCATCGGCTCCATACATGGCCGTTTTCACTAGGTTCGAGCCCACAATTTGTTTAGCAATCACATTTGCTTCTTCGTTTGTATGAGCACCAGATACGTTTACTTCAATTAGTTTTGTTGCTCCTTCACCGTCGCGTGCAATTTGTTTGGCTAAATCTTCACACGTCAAGCGCAGTGCTTCATAAAACGAATTCCATTCAGGATGATCTGGTGTAAGCGACTGGTGATCAGCTTTTCCATTTGCTAAAACAACAACCATATCGTTGGTGGACGTATCACCATCCACTGTAATTTGATTAAAGCTTTTATTTGTAATAGAACCTAGCGCATCTTGTAGCACTGAAGCTTCAACCTTAGCATCCGTTGTGATAAAGCTAAGCATCGTAGCCATATTTGGGTGAATCATGCCTGATCCTTTCGCTGTGCCGCCAATGGTGACTACTTTGCCGTCAATTTTTGTTTCATAGCAAGCTGATTTCATCACTGTATCTGTTGTTAAAATAGCCGTTTGAAATTCTTCTGCTTTTTCTTTGTTCGACGAGGGACTTAACAACCCAATGCCTTTCACGATTTTTTCCATATCTAGAAGCTCTCCAATTACGCCTGTAGAAGCTACCGCTACATGATGAGGTAGGATATTAAGCTTTTTTGCACATGTATTTCGCATTTGGTATGCATCTTTTAATCCTTGTTCTCCAGTACATGCATTTGCACATGCGCTGTTCACAACGATCGCTTGCAGCTTCTGCTCCACCGCTACACTTTCTTTTGTAACAGCTAAAGGCGCCGCTTGGAAGGCGTTAAGCGTGTAAACAGCTGCGCAATTAGCTGGCACATCGCTTACAATAACTCCTAAATCTTTTTTAGCATAACGTAAACCAGCGTGAACGCCGTCTGCTGAAAAACCTAGCGGCGTTACAATTGTACCGTTCTCTATTTTCTTTATCTTTTCTTTCGTTTGTTTAACCGTAATCACTATACGTTCCCTCCTGCTTTTATCGTGATTAGTGATGCTGTTGACTTTATGGGAAGACAGGCAGTAGCCCCATACCCGCTTGCTGTTCAAATCCCATCATGATATTGGCATTTTGAATGGCCTGGCCGGCTGCCCCTTTAACTAAGTTATCAATGACAGAAACAATCGTGACACGCTTTGTTCGTTCGTCAAATGCAACACCGATATCGCAATAATTTGATGCACTTACTTCTTTAGTAGACGGAAATTCACCAGCTTTTCGAACGCGAACGAACGGGGAGTTTTGATATGTATCTACATATAGCTGATGAAGCTCTTGTACTGAGCTTTCTTCAGAAAGTTCAGCGTATATTGTACTCATAATCCCTCGCGTCATTGGAACTAAGTGCGTACTGAACGTAACGTGGCCAATTTCTTCATCCCACTTTTCTAAAATAGATTCGATTTCTGGGATATGCTGATGTTGATTAACTTTGTATATTTTCATATTTTCATTGATTTCAGCATAATGAGCCATTTGCGAAAGACCGCGTCCTGCTCCTGAGATCCCGGACTTTGCATCAATGATAATAGAGTTTGATTTCACCATTTGTTTACTAACGAGGGGAGCTAACCCAAGCAGTGTAGCTGTTGGATAACAACCCGGATTCGCAACGAACGTACTGCTTTCAACTTCGTCTGCAAACCATTCTGATAATCCATACACAGACTGATGCAAAAATATTCCATCCGCAGCAGGCTTTTTGTACCATTTTTCATAAAGCGCTTCTGTTTTTAATCTAAAATCTCCAGATAGATCTACCACTTTTATTCCTTCTTCTATTAATTGAGGTACAAGTTTGCTAGAAACACCGGACGGAGTTGCTGTAAACACTAAATCTAATTCTTCAGCCATCTTCTTAGGGTTTATATCTTGCAGTGTATATACAGTATTAGAAAGGTGAGGATAAACTTCTGCTAGTTCCATCCCATCCTGAGAGGATGAATAAACTGCATAAACATGAAAATGTGGGTGATTCGCTAACAAACGAATCAGTTCTACTCCTCCATACCCTGTTGCTCCAACAATTCCTACCTTGTATTCTTTCATTTTAAAACTCCTTTTTCCACGTATCTATTTGAATTATTTATCATTATAATACCGTATAAAAATAAAATCAAATGAATATTTAAAAAATCCAACACTTTTTTCTATATTTTTAAACATTTTTATTTATTCATAAGTTTTTATTTTTATAACTATCTTTCTATTTTTGTTTAGAAATTGTTCACAGATAGTTTTGGAAAACACTGGTTGTTTTTGTGTATAATAAGAATATCGATAAAATCATCCGTATGACATTTTTTTATACGGCTAGTGGACGTACAGCATATACAGACTGTTCTAACTTAATAGATTAATAAGTAGCAGTCGCAAAAATTTTAATTAAAAGGTGATAACATGATGAACATCACAACGGATTCTTTTTCGAATGAGCTCCAGCAATTTTTTATGAGCTTTGATCATAAAATTTCGTTTAAAAAAGGTGACTTTCTCTTTCAAGAAGGTTCGACTTCAACTCATTTATTTTTTATTACATCAGGGGCCGTGCAAGTAGGTAAAGTGACACCGGAAGGACGCGAGCTGACGCTTCAGCTGGCGAGTTCAGGAGACTTAGTCGGGGAAGTCATGCTGTTTTGCGGATCTACTCCCCATATGCTTCAAGCAAAAGCTATTGAACCTTGTACGGCAATCAGTATTCAAAAACGGGTGTTAGAAAACGAACTAGCACAATACCCTGCTCTTTCTATGGAGTACATGAAGTGGATGGGACTACAAATTAAACGAATGCAGACAAAATTTAGAGACTTAATTCTAAATGGAAAAAAAGGTGCTCTCTATTCTACTCTGATCCGCATGTCTAATAGCTTTGGAGTAATGAAGCCAGATGGTATTTTATTAAACGTAACGTTGACCAATCAAGAAATCGCCAATCTATGCGGGACATCTCGAGAAGTGGTCAATCGCATGCTCGCTGAGTTGCGAAAAAACGAAGTGATTTCAATGGCAGATGGAAAAATCATCATTCATAAGCTTTCTTTTTTAAAGAAAGAAATAGACTGTGAGGACTGCCCTGTGGAATTGTGCAGAATTGAATAAGAAAAAAAGCCATCGTTGATGGCTTTTTTCTTATTGAACACCTAATGCAATTTTAGCGTAGCGCGTCATGCGATCTTTATCCCATGGCGGATTAAATGTGATATTCACTTCTACATTTTCTACTTCTTCAAGCGAAATTAATTGTTTTTTCACTTGTTCGCCAATCACACCAGCCAGCGGGCAGCCGATAGAAGTTAACGTCATCGTCACGATAACCGTGTTGTTTTCTTCCATTTCTACACCGTACACTAAGCCTAAATTTACGATATCAACGCCAAGCTCTGGATCAATTACTTCTTCTAGTGATTCCATGATTTTATCTTCTAACTGTTTATCCATATTCATTCTCCTTTCTTTTACTTCCGTAATTATCTTCACGTATTAAATATACCCTTAAACAATTTATCGTAAGCAATCAATAACTATGTCTTACACCGTAACAAGACAGCTTTTGCATGTCAATCGTTCTGCTTTGCTCTTAAGGAAAAGTTGTGTAAAATATGGGAATACAAGCATGAATATTAGTAGAATTCAATATAATCGTATAACTACTTCAATTTAAAAGGAGCCCTATATGAGACACGATCAACACTTAATCGCCTTAGATCTGGATGGAACATTGTTAACGAATGAAAAAACCATTTCACCTACAACGAAACGGGTATTAGAAAAAGCCAAACAAGAAGGACATATTGTAATGATTGCAACTGGAAGACCTTATCGTTCCAGTGCTATGTATTACAGCGAATTAGATTTATCCACGCCTATCGTAAACTTTAACGGAGCGCTTGTCCATCACCCCCTTCAGCCTGATTTCGGCACGCATCACGAACCTTTAAACCGCCGCACTGTCCATGATATTGTGACAGCTATGCAAGACTATCGCATCAACAATATCATGGCAGAAGTACAAGATGATGTGTATCTTCATTTTGAAGATCGAAAATTAATGGATGTACTTAGCCTAGGGGATCCTAAATTACAAACGGGTGATTTGCGTCATACGCTGCAGCACGATCCAACGTCTATTTTAATTCACGCAGATGAAGAACATGTACAAGAGATACGCTCTCACCTTTCAGATGTTCATGCAGAAGTACTAGAACATAGACGCTGGGGAGCACCTTGGCATGTCGTTGAAATTGTAAAAAAAGGACTTAATAAAGCTGTAGGTCTTGAGCGCGTAGCTAATCATTATCAAATTCCACGCGAACGAATTATTGCGTTTGGAGATGAAGACAATGATTTTGAAATGATTAAATTTGCAGGACACGGTATCGCCATGGAAAATGGTATTAGCGAATTAAAACAGCTAGCGCGTGAAGTAACAAAATCGAATGAAAATGATGGTATTGCTTATTATTTGGAAAAAACGTTAAATTTATAACTTAGCTTTTTTTGAAAAGCAAGGTAAATTTTTATCGCTATCATTTTTTTTATTTAGTACACACTATAACCGACACTTCTTAAGGTGTCGGTTTTATTTATATTACGAGGAGGAATTTATGATGGGCAGAGGCAATCGATCAAAACGTTTTGTGAAACAAGGTGCAGACGCAGTTCAAAAACATGATGAACGAATTCCTTATCATATGACTATGGCAGAGGCAGAAGCATTTCAAGCTCAGCAGCGCCAAACTCCTCATGGAGGACAGTAACTTATGAAAAATTCACTTTTTGGTCAAGTAAAAGATGCGATTCGAAATGCAGTATCCGGCCATTCAGAAGATCAGCTTCACCGTCAAAAGCACGGCAACGGTGAACTTGATATTTCAGAAGGTGTATTAAATAGCATTGCTTCTAACGCTTCTCCTGAGGAGCAAGAGCAGCTGAAGCAATTCCAAAACTCATTGCATCAAGCGTACGATACAGATGGAGAATCACATTCACAAGAGAAAAGCGCAGACATTATGTCTGATACGCTGTCTCATATCGTTCAGAATGCTTCTTCCGAAGAGAAGGCACAGCTTGAACAGCTTCAAAACACTTTAGAAGGCGGTCAGTCTCACGCTCACGGTAAAGCTCACACGTCCAGTGAAAGCGTAGCAGCTGATATATTATCTCATGCACAGCAAAATGCTTCTCCTGAAGAAAAGAGCCAGCTTGAACAGCTTCAAAGCACTTTAGAAGGCGGTCAGTCTCATGCTCACGGTGAAGCTTACACGTCTAGTAAAAATGTAGCAGCTGATATGCTGTCTCATGCACAGCAAAGCGCTTCTCCTGAAGAACAAGCTCAGCTTCAGCAGCTTCAGAATACATTGGGAGCTGCTGGTCAAAATCATCAAACGTCTCAGGCTCATACGTCTGCAGCTTCTGGTGAAAACATTGCAGCTGATATGCTGTCTCATGCGCAGCAAAATGCTTCTCCTGAAGAACAAGCTCAGCTTCAAGAACTTTCTAATGACTTAAAAGGTACACATTAATACAAAAGGTCCAGGTAATTAATACCTGGACCTTTTTTAATCCTTGCGAAACAAACCAAAGATTCCCGTTGTCTGAACGATATTGGTAAATGCTTTAGGATCTACCTCTTTAATCACTCGTTCCAAGTCATATAATTCATATCTGGTCAAAACAATCATCAGCATTTCTTTATCTTCATTTGTAAAGCCGCCTTTAGCCGGTACCGCCGTAATCCCTCGCACGAGTTTGGCGTGAATCGCCTTTCTTAGCTCCACTCCTTTTTTTGTTACGATCATTGCTGTGAGTTTGACATGACGCGTATGAATAACATCAATGACGCGAGTAGTTGTATAAAGCGTCACAAGCGTATAGAGTGACTTCTCAGCACCATATAAAAGACCTGCTAGCACGATAATAATTGCGTTTAATATGAACATATAAGTGCCAATTGGTCGGTCTTTTACTCGAGACAAAATCAGGGCAATAATATCGAGCCCACCAGTTGAAGCTCCAAATTTTAATGTAATCCCTACCCCTACCGCTAAAATAACGCCTCCAAAAACTGCGTTAAGAATGATGTCTTTAGAAAGTGCTTGAATAGGAATAATTCCAAGAAACAAAGTTGTTGCAGCAACGCTGATAAAGCTGTAAACAGTAAATGACTTCCCAACTTTTTTCCACCCTAAAATAGTTACAGGAATATTTAACAACAACAACAGCACTCCCGTGGAAATAGTAAAAGGGGTGTAATCTGTCACGATACTCGAAACAAGCTGCGCTACTCCTGTAAAGCCGCTCGAATATACATTAGCAGGTATCAAAAACAAGTTGAGCGCAAGCGCATTCAATAATGCTCCTACCAAGACGACTATCGCTTTTTTTGTTTCAAGCCACATATTCAAATGACCGACCTCCGCTTTTTTAAAACTTCTTACTCTCCTATACCCATTTATAAAATGAATAAAGTCAGCATCTTTAAAATAGTTAGTACATATAGTATGTACGATTTGGCAGAATTAAAAAAACTTATTCAAAAATTGTATTTTCCTCAAAGTGCTTATACACTAATACTATATCGTATATAACGCTTCTCAATGTTTATACATCAAATTCATTTAATATTTTATAAATGCAATTAGGAAGGTGACATTTATGTCAATTAAACTTTTAACCGATAGTGCAAGCGATTTGCCTTTATCCTTTTTTCAAGAAAATAACGTTGGCTTTTTACCACTTCGCGTAAGCCTGGATAATCAAGAATTTTTAGATCTACAAACGATTGAGCCAGCTTCTGTCTACGAAGCTATCCGTAAAGGCAAGATGCCAAAAACATCTCAAGCGGCTCCAACTACTATGTATGAAGTCTTTGAAGACATAGCTAAATCAGGTGATTCGTGCGTTTATTTAGCTTTTTCTTCAGAATTATCCGGTACATATCAAACAGCAATGATGATTCGAGAAGAACTCCTAGAAAAGTATCCCGATTTTCAATTAGAGATAATCGATACGAAATGTGCATCTCTTGGCCAAGGAGTAGTTACTTATTATGCAGCACAATTACTACAACAAAACCTCTCACTAATAGAGATGACAGAAAAAATAAAACAATACGCGCTGCATATGGAACATATTTTTACGGTCGATGACTTAGATTTTCTTGCTCAAGGAGGACGCGTGAGCAAAGCTTCTGCTTTTGTAGGAGGCCTGCTTAATATTAAGCCGCTGCTTCATGTGGAAGATGGAAAATTGATTCCAATCGAAAAAATCCGCGGCCGTAAAAAAGTATTTAAGCGCATGCTTGATGTAATGGAAGAGCGAGGAAAAAACCTCTCTTCTCAAACCATTGGAATTAGCCATGGAGATGATTTAGAAACAGCTCTTCAGCTGAAAGAGATGATTCAAGAACGTTTTGGAACCAAACATTTTATTATTAATATTATTGGTGCAGCCATAGGTTCTCACTCTGGCCCAGGGACGATTGCAGTCTTCTTTTTGAACGAAAACATCGAATAATTTAAAGAGGTCAGGGCATTCTAAAGGTACGACCAAAAAGGGGTGTATCACGATGCCAAAAACGAGCGATAACGATAAAAAAGCAAAAGATAATAACGCAAAGCTTCACGAAAAGAATCTGCAAGCTAAGCATAACCGTGAGCTTGGAAAACATTCATTTTCTAAAAAAACTGATCACTTATAAAAAGAAGCCGCTGAATTTTCAGCGGCTTCTCCTTTTAGTTTTCTTCTTTTTTAAAATATGTCCATCCTTCTTCTTGATAAACTTTTCCTTCTTTCATCAGTTTACCAAGCGCACGTTTGAACGCAGCTTTACTCATATTAAAGCGCTCACGAATATCTTCCGGATAGCTTTTATCCCAAAATGGCATAACGCCACCGCGGCTTTCCATGTAATCGTATAGTACTTGTGCATCTTCATCCATGCTTTCTTGCTTGCGCGGAAGAAGCGATACGTTTAGCGTTCCGTCTTCTTTTACATTAATTACGCGGCCTGTTACATATGTACCAAGCTTTGGTTCTTTGCGTCTCTCGCTTTCATGAATAAATCCAACATATCCTTCATCTGTCATAATAAATGAACCTACGCGCAGTACGCGATAGATGTATCCGCTCACTTCACGATTAAAAAGTTCGGGCGGAGCATCTAATGCCATTGCTTTCATCACATCATCTGTAGCAATTTTTCCGTACATCTTACCGCGCTTTGAAATCTTCATTGTACAGTAAACCTTGTTTCCGACTTCTGGCCACAGATCTTCTAGCGCAGGTAAGTCTGTTGAACCAATTAACATATCTTTGTTCATGCCGATATTTACAAACACGCCCAAACCTGGATTAACATCTACGACCTCGACCCACTCATAAACACCTTCTTCAACAAGAGGTAAGTGCATCGTTGCCGTTAAACGGTCATGCTGATCAAGGTATAGAAAAACTTCTACTTCTTCTCCTTCAGCAAGTTCTCTTGTGGTTTCATTTTTATGTAGCAAAATTTCTTCTTCACCTTCTGCTAACATATAACCAATCGGCGTTTCCCGGTTTACTGTTAAATACGCTTTCATCCCAGCTTCTACATTCATCGTTCTATCCATCCTTTATATAAATTAGTAGTGACTATTCCCTCACCACATACCTTCTCCCTTTGCATCGAACAGCATTTTAAATTTCAAATCAACTTAAATGCATGCATGGTTTAAAAAAGCTGCTTCTATAGCTTACAACAAAAAGCATAACTTGTATTGTATCAATTACCGGCTCTCTATTCAATATCAGTTGTATACAGTTTGTGTTTTATTTATAATAAAAGAACAAACTCTTTACATATGGAGGTTATTATGGCTAAAGATAGTTCATTTGACATTGTGTCACAAGTCGATTTATCAGAGGTAACAAACGGCATTACCATGGCAACAAAAGAAATTAAAACCCGCTACGATTTTAAAGGCAGTAAAAGCGAAATCTCACTTGAAAACGAAGAGCTTGTTCTTATTTCTGATGATGAATTTAAGCTTGAACAGTTAAAAGACGTACTGATCTCCAAGCTTATTAAACGAGGCGTACCTACACGCAATATCTCATATGGAAAAATTGAGAACGCCTCTGGAGGAACGGTTAGACAACGTGCCAAGCTAATTCAAGGTATCGACAAAGACAACGCTAAAAAGCTAAATACAATTATTAAAAATACCGGTTTAAAAGTAAAAAGCCAGATTCAAGATGATCAGCTTCGCGTAAGCGGTAAAAATCGTGATGACCTGCAGCAAATTATTTCAGCTATTCGCAGCGCTGATTTACCTATTGACGTACAATTTATTAATTACCGCTAAAAAATGGATGCCACGGCATTCATTTTTTCTTTTAAAGCCTTTTTTTATTCGTTCAGACTTATTCCTACGCATAGATACACTTTCTTAACAAATACTAGTATACGCTTACATACTCATATTAATTAAGGAGTGTATACTAATGAATCAAAATCAAAAACAAAACTTCCCTCCTCAGCATCAGCAAACTCAGCCAGGTATTGAAAAAGATATGCATCCAATCCCTACCTCTATCGCTCCAGATTATAAGGCAAGCGGAAAATTACAGAACAAGGTAGCTGTTATCACCGGAGGAGACAGCGGTATCGGACGTTCTGTCGCTTATCATTACGCTAAAGAAGGCGCAAATGTTGTCATAACCTACCTTAATGAACACGATGATGCAAATGAAACCAAAAAACAAGTTGAACGAATGGAAGCTTCTTGTTTATTGCTTGCTGGCGATATAGGAGATGAGCATTTTTGTCAAGAAGTCGTCTCAAAGGCGATTCAGACTTTCGGAAAAATAGACATCTTAGTCAATAATGCAGCTGAACAGCATCCTCAAAAAAGTATTACGGATATTACGACTGAACAGCTTACTCGTACGTTTCAAACGAATATTTTTTCAATTTTTCATCTGACCAAAGCTGCATTGCCTCATTTAAAACAAGGAAGCGCTATTATTAATACAACGTCTGTGACAGCTTACCATGGACATGATCAGCTGATTGATTACTCTTCAACCAAAGGTGCTATCGTTGCTTTTACACGTTCTTTATCAGCTTCGCTCGCAACAAAAGGCATTCGCGTAAACGGCGTAGCTCCGGGACCCATTTGGACACCTCTTATTCCGTCTACGTTCGACGAACAGCAAGTTGCGACATTTGGGTCTAATACACCTATGAAACGGGCAGGACAGCCTTCTGAGCTCGGACCGGCCTATGTATACTTGGCAAGCTCTGATTCTTCTTATATGTCCGGGCAAGTTCTGCACATTAATGGGGGATCCATTGTAAACGGATAACATTTCTCTTCGGTCATTCATTTATTTTTATGTGGAAACACTATCAGAATTCAGCTATTTTTGTTTAAATAGAGATATGAACACCGCTAAAGGAGAGTATTTGAATGACCGATACATTAAGCACTCTTAAACATATATACGAAACCATTTTAAATAAAGTCGATGCCGGTATCCACGCGGTCGATGAAACAGGAAAAACTATTATTTATAATGAAAAGATGACAAAGATGGAGCTGATGGATGAACAAGACGTTTTACATAAAAACTTGTTAGATGTGTTTATGTTCAAAGAAAATCAGCAAAGCACGCTTGTACAGGCGCTGCAAAAAGGAAAAGAAACGGTTAACGTCAAGCAAACGTATTTCAACAATCAAGGACAAGAAATCACGACGATTAATAATACCTTCCCTATTTTAAAAGACGGGGTCATTCAAGGAGCGGTTGAAATTGCTCAGGACGTGACGAAACTAGAGCGTCTAATCCGGCAAAACATTAGGCAAAAAGGAAACACACGCTTTACGTTTGATAGCATCATCGGAAACAGTCAAGCGGTTCATGATGTGATTGAAGACGCCAAGCGCGCTACTAGAACTCCTTCTTATGTCTTAATTATTGGAGAAACAGGCACGGGAAAAGAACTGTTTGCTCAAAGCATACATAATGGCAGCAGCCGCTCTTCTGCGCCTTTTATTTCACAAAACTGTGCTGCGCTACCGGATAATTTAATTGAAAGCCTTTTGTTCGGTACGAAACGCGGAGCTTTTACAGGTGCAATGGATAATCCTGGTCTTTTCGAACAAGCGCAAGGAGGCACATTACTGCTAGATGAAATCAACTCGTTAAACCCAAATCTTCAGGCTAAGCTTCTTCGAGTGCTGCAGGAAAAAACCGTACGAAGAATTGGGGATACAGTGGACAAACCGGTTAACGTTCGAGTGATCGCGAACATGAACGAAGATCCAATCGATGCAATTGCAGAAAACCGATTACGCAAAGACTTATATTATCGACTTGGAGTCGTGACGCTTTTTATTCCTCCTCTTCGTGAACGAAAAGAAGATATTATTGAATTAACAAAGTTTTTCATCAAAAAATACAATGATTTGTTTCAGATGAATGTAAAAACCGTAGATCACCAAGTCATGTCTTCTTTTCTCTCTTATGACTGGCCAGGGAACGTACGGGAATTAGAACACATTATTGAAGGTGCAATGAACTTGGTAATGGACGAAGATGTTATTCACTATTCTCACCTTCCTTTCCAATACAGAACGAAGTTCCAGCTAAAGCAGCATGAACATTTTGAAAATAAAGCAAGCAGTGACGCACCTTCTTATCCAAGCGCTTTTCACCCTTCTCTTCCTTTAAAGGAACAGCTGTTAGCGTTCGAAGCAGAATGTATTAAACAAACGCTTGAACAACACAGCCACAACATCTCAAAAAGTGCTAAGATACTAGGGCTGACCAGACAAAGCTTGCAATATCGTATGAAACGATTAAACATCCGCTCTAAATAAAAAAGAAGTGCACAGTGCACTTCTTTTTTATTTTGCTTTATAAACCGGTGAATCCGATTGTTTTTGATCAATATTTTTCTTGATTCCTACGTGATAATACACGTAGAGTACAATGATTAAAGGGACACCACAGTAAAGACCAATTCGTTGATCCGGAATAAAAATTAAGCTGATTAATACAAGTCCATACAAACAAAAACCTAGAATAGGAACGAACGGATAAAGTGGCGTTTTAAATTTCAATTCCTTTATGTCTCCTCCTTCCGCTAAAAAACGACGGCGGAACATAAATTGAGAGGCACAAATGGACATCCAAACAATAATGGTCACCATTCCTGAAATCGAAATAAACCAAAGATATACGGTTTCAGCAGCCACGACACTTGTAATCAACGAGCACCCTGAAATAATCATTGTCACAATTAATGCGTTAATTGGAACACCTTTTGTAGATAATTTCTTCAAAGGTTTTGGCCCCATATTGCTGTTTGACAGTGACCAAAGCATACGAGAAGCAGCATAAACGCCGGAGTTCGCCACTGATAGAACGGCTGTTAAAATGACAAAGTTCATGATATCCGCTGCGTATGGAATGCCAATTTGATCTAATACGGCAACAAACGGACTTTCAATGACGCCTGCTGTTTTGTATGGCAGAATAGAGACTAAAACAAACATAGCTAATACAAAGAAAAACAGCGTTCTCCAAATGACGTTTCGAATAGATCTCGGCAACGTTTTCTCAGGACTTTCACTTTCTCCTGCTGCAATGCCGACAAGCTCCGTTCCTTGAAACGAAAAGTTAACCGTTACTAAAGTCAATAAAACTGCCAGTATTCCATTTGGAAAAAGACCTGCGCCTTGGGTGAAATGTGAAAGAAACGGGGCGGGTTCTCCTCCCTTGAAATCTATAAAACCAAAAACAGCAGCTCCTCCAATTAAAATAAATAGAATAATAGCCGTAACTTTAATACTCGAAAACCAAAACTCAATTTCAGCATAGCTTCGAGCAGAAAGAGCGTTAATTAAAAATGTAATGACACCAAAAATCAAGCACCATGACCATATAGGTACATCAGGAAACCACCTCTGCATTAAAATTCCTGCTGACGTAAATTCAAGCCCCGTCGTATTTGCCCAGCTGAACCAGTACAGCCATCCAATCATAAAGCCTGTAGAAGGTCCTAAAAACCTTGTAGCGTATTCTTGAAAGGAACCTGAAACCGGCATTGCTACCGCTAGCTCTCCTAAACAAAGCATAACTAAGTACATGAGGAAGCCGCCTATTATATATGCAAGAATGGCTCCTCCCGGCCCTGCCTGGCTAATAGTAAAACCCGAACCTAAAAATAGGCCTGTTCCAATTACGCCTCCTAACGCAATCATAAATAAATGTCTGCTTTTCATTGTTCTCTGTAATTGGTTTTGTTCTGTATGTCTATTCATCGGTACCTCCGTTCTTCATTTTCTTATATGTGGTTTGTACAAGCATGCCTACTTTTTAGCATCTGAACGGTTGTTTCTTGAATCAACTTAGGAAGAACTCCGAACGAATAAGGCTTATACACTCGCTCTGTCCACTTATGTCCGTCTTTCCCATATACTCCTATATTGATGGACGGAATATTTAACTCTCGAATTTCACGGAAAGGAATCGCCCCTGCAATCCCCCACCCCGGAAAGTTACGTGTAAAAGCATCGATTTCCTCATCTGTCTCATGAAGAGATAAAAAGCTGCCATCCGCTAGGTAGGGAAAAAATTTTTTAAACTGAAACGTCTCTCCCGTCTGTTTTCCAATCTTCTCCACAGCTGCTTGCAAGGGATAAAGAAGCTGCTGATCTCTGCTTTCGTCTTTCTTCAAGTGATTATGAGGCAAGTAAGGCGGTGCAAAAAAGACAATTACGCGCGGACTTTGATGCGGATCTAACTTTTGAAGTTCTTCAATTACTTTAAAGCACCTTGTTCTAAGTTCTAAATGCGCATACTGTTCGAAAGCTCGTTCAATACAAGCCTGAGCATTTATCCCTTTTTGATCCAATTCTTCCAGGTAATCTTCCAAACTCACAACATCCACTTTCCAAGACAAGTTTCGCTTTGGTAAATTCGTTCTCTGAACAAAAAGTTCGTAATAATCAGAAAGTTTTTTCTCCACTTTTTCACATGCTTCGATTGATAATCCAATTAATTGACTCATCACTTCTTTTGCCGTTCGTTCATAGATGAAATAGTTAAAATACAAATGACTGCTTACAGCAGTTTGCACATTATAAGCCTCTTTATTATCTCGTTGATACAGACAGGAAGGTGGCAGTACCAGCTCTCCTTCAATATTTTCAGTTAGATTAATATTGTTATGGATGCTTCCTGTGATCTCAGATGCAATCAAATTAGGATCTATACCAGCAAGCGTATCTCCTACGTGTACCTCCCTTCCGTAAATATAAAAACATGGAAGCAGTTTCCCAGCAGCTCCTGTATAAATATAGCGCGTGGAATCTCCATCGTAAAGAGGTGTAATAAAGTCGGTATTAATCGCTGCTACATATGAAAGATTTTTTTCTTTTTTCAAACGGTTCAGTTCAGAAACGGCAGAAATAATTCCAGCATGCTGACTTTCCTCATCTGGGTTGACCATAAAAAGGACGTTTCCTTCTAATTTATTTGGATGCTTAGTAAAATGCAGCACATTGGCTAAATGTACAGCAATTCCACTTTGCATATCAACGGCTCCTCTTCCAAACATCCATTCACCTGAGCGAGCATCTCGCTGTACATCTTCATTAATGTTATGCGTAGAGAAATAGCGCTGAAGTTCTTCTGGATCTAATGCTATGTCTTTTAATGGACCAAAATCTTCAATGCCAACCGTATCTAAGTGAGCGTGATAAATCATTGTTTGAGCATTTTTTTTGCTGCCTTGAATAAAAGCAAATACATTTTTTCTACCTAGCGTATCGCCATTAATTTTCTGTTCCCAAACGTGGAGGGGATTTTCTTTGAAATAAGGAAAACTTTGAAGCGTGTTTTTAATGAAATCAGCAATCTTTACTTCGCCGCTTGTCCCATTGATACTTTTGATTTTCACTAACGTTTTTGTTAAACATTCAACTTGCTCTTCCATGCTTAGCTGTGAGAGTTGGATATACACTTCTATTCCTCCTGCCTATCAAATAAAAACGTCATTTAGCTGCATATGAATAAAAATAGTACGATATATACATATCGTACTATTTTTATTTATTTTAAACCGATTACTCAGCAAATACTTTTTCAATTCGTTCAATTGCCCAGTCTAACTCTTCTTTTGAAATCGTTAGCGGCGGAGCAAAACGAATAACCGTACTGTGCGTTTCTTTACAAAGCAAACCTTGGTCTTTTAATTTTTCACAATAAGGACGAGCTTCTTCGTGTAATTCTACCCCAATGAATAGACCTCGGCCGCGCACTTCTTTAATAACTGGATTGCTTAAGCTTTGGAGCTTCTGCTTGAAATAAGAACCTAATTCTAATGAACGCGCTGGAAGTTCTTCATCTTCAATTACTTCCAAAGCAGCTAATGATACGGCACAAGCAAGCGGGTTTCCTCCAAATGTTGAACCATGAGAGCCAGGGTTAAAGACACTTAGAATGTCTTCATTAGCAACTACGCAAGAAATAGGGAAAACTCCTCCTCCAAGCGCTTTACCTAAAATCAGCATATCTGGTTCTACACCTTCCCAATCACAAGCAAACATTTTGCCTGTACGCGCTAAGCCAACTTGGATTTCATCAGCAATAAAGAGCACATTATGTTCTTTACATAAATCAGCTGCAGCTTTTAAGAAGCCTTCTGGAGGTAAAACGATACCTGCTTCACCTTGAATTGGCTCAATTAAAAATGCGGCTGTATTTGGTGTAATAGCAGCTTTTAACGCTTCTAAATCACCATAAGGAATGGTTTGAAGCCCTGGAAGCATTGGTCCAAAACCACGTTGATATTCTGCTTCAGACGATAAGGAAACAGCTGTCATTGTACGACCGTGGAAGTTGCCCACACATGCGATGATTTGTGCTTGATTTTCAACAACGCCTTTCACATCGTAAGCCCAGCGGCGTGCAGCTTTAATGGCTGTTTCCACCGCTTCTGCTCCCGTATTCATTGGAAGAGCCATATTTTTATTTGTTAATTTACAAATCTTTTCATACCATGGACCAAGCTGATCATTATGAAACGCTCGTGACGTTAACGTTACTTTATCAGCTTGACGTTTTAATGCTTCAATAATTTTTGGATGACGATGTCCTTGGTTAACAGCGGAATAAGCACTTAGCATATCCATATATTTATTATTTTCTGGATCGTGTACCCATACGCCTTCTGCCTTTTCAATTACAATCGGCAGCGGATGATAGTTGTGTGCCCCAAATTTTTCTGTTTGCTCAATGATTTTCACCGTTTTTTGTGTTTCAGTTGTCATATTTACTCCTCCTTATTTTCTAATTAGAATGTTTCAGATGTTGTTTTTGCTTGCATGTGAAGAACAAGATAATCCGGTCCGCCTGCTTTTGAATCCGTTCCTGACATATTAAATCCGCCAAAAGGCTGGTAACCAACAATCGCTCCTGTACATCCTCTGTTAAAATACAGATTTCCAACATGGAACTCTTCACGAGCGCGCTCAATATGCTCGCGGTTGTTTGATAATAAAGCGCCTGTTAATGCATATTCTGTATTGTTTGCAATCTCCATCATATGATCAAAATCTCGCGCTTTAGAGAATGCTACTACCGGACCAAAAATTTCTTCTTGCATGAGACGAGCTTTTTCATCTACATCCGCAAAAATAGTTGGCTGAATAAAGTATCCAGTTGAATTGTCTGCTTCTCCTCCCGCAACAAGCCGTCCTTCTTCTTTTCCAATTTCAATATACGATAATACTTTGTTATACGACGCCTCATGAATAACAGGTCCCATATAAGTTGAAACTTCTTCCGGGTTTCCAACGGTTAATGTTTTTGTTAGCGCAACTGCTTTTTCAAGCACTTCATCATACACATCTTGATGCACAACAGCACGAGAACCAGCGGAGCACTTTTGCCCTGCAAAACCAAATGCAGAATATACAATTGAAGAAGCAGCTAAATCCAGATCCGCATCTTTGTCTACAACCACCGTATCTTTTCCGCCCATTTCAGCAATAACGCGTTTTAGCCATTTTTGGCCCGGCTGTACTTTTGCTGCTCTTTCGTAAATGCGGCAACCTACTGCGCGCGAGCCGGTAAACGAAACAAAACGTGTTTTTGGATGTTCAACTAAGTAGTCACCGATTTCAGGTGTAGCACCAGGAATAAAGTTTAATACGCCTTTCGGTAAACCTGCTTCTTCCATTACTTCTACAAATTTCGCTGCTACTACAGGAGTGGCATCAGCTGGCTTTAATAAAATCGTGTTGCCTGTTACGATAGCTGCTACTGCTGTTCCAGCCATGATAGCTAACGGGAAGTTAAATGGTGAAATAATAATACCTACGCCAAGCGGAATATAATTGTACTGATTATACTCACCGTCTCGACTCTGTACTGGAGAACCATCTTTTAACGTCAGGACTTGACGTGCATAGTACTCTAAAAAATCAATTGCTTCTGCTGTATCAGCATCTGCTTCGTTCCAAGGCTTTCCTGCTTCTTTTACAAGATAACTAGAAAATTCATGCTTTCTGCGACGGATGATGGCCGCTGCACGGAAAAGAATATCCGCGCGATGTTCTACTTTCCATTTTTTCCACGTTTCAAAAGCTTTTAAAGCTGACTGCATCGCTTGCTCTGCTAGATCTTTATTTACTGTAGAGACATATCCAATCACTTCTTTTATATTCGCTGGGTTAACAGACGTAATTTTCTCTTCAGTTTCCACTTTTTCACCGTCGATCACAAGCGGGTACGTTTTGCCAAGCTGTGTATTTACATATGTTAATGCTTCTTGAAATTCCTTTTTATTGTTTTCGTCCTTAAAATTTGTAAATGGTTCATGAGAATAAGAAACTACCATGATATATACCTCCTAGTATGCAAATCTTTGTTTACTTTATAGTTATGCAAATAGCGTGCCAACTTTTAATAAAACTTTACGGCCTATTTGTCATCAAGGTTTTCACCACTTGTATCATTCTTTCTTTTTGATAAAGGGAAAAATAATTTGCGGGTGTTCATTTTTTTTGCACTTCAAACGCCAATATATTTTGCATAAGAATATATTAAGACATACCTAAATCAACAGCTAAGAAGCAGCTACCTACGTTTACCCTACAAACGAAAAAATCCGAACGAGTTTGATTCTCCATCAAGAATCAAACTCGTTCGGATCTTCCTTCAACTACAATACTTTTGTTCCAGCCTCTTTCTATTCGTTTATAAAGTTATCTCTTCGTCATTTGAATGGTTTTACAGGATTGCCTTTTAATCATTTTGTGAGGAACGCGCACTTGTTCTGCAACAGCATATGGCGTTTCAATCTGCTTAATCAAGCAGCGTACAGCCTGATAACCAAGTTCAAAAATATTAATATCAATAGATGTGAGAGCAGGTCTAGCCATTTCGGCGATCAGAACATTATTAAAACTGACAATCGAAATGTCTTCAGGAACCGAAATCCCCATTTCATCCAATGTATTTAAAACGCCTAATGCCATTAGATCGTCTGCTACTACCAAAGCCGTTGGACGTTCTTTTAGAGATAAAAGTTCGCAAACAGCTTCTTTTCCTCCCTTCTGTAGAAATTCTTCATGAATTACATACTCGTCCCGGTAAGGAATGTTTGCTTTTTGAATCGCTTTATCATACCCTGTTAAACGGTCAATGGTAACGACTAATTCAAGACTTCCGCCAATGAAAGCAATACGTTCATGTCCAGATTCAATTAAATATTCCGTCGCTTCTTTTCCAGCTTTAAAATTATCATTATCAACAAACGTGATGCTTTCACTATGTTTAAACGGCTTTCCAATAACTACAAACGGCACGCTCTGTTCTTGCAAATAAGAAAGTACTTGATCATCAACTTTGGAGTACAGCAAAATTAATCCATCCACTCGTCTTCCCTGTACCATTTGAACAACTTCTGCAAAAATCTCTTCTTCCGTTTCTCCAGTGGACATATAAATCGCTCTTTTGTTTTCGTGAGCTCCGGTGCTGATTCCTCTTAGCACTTCAGGAAAGAATGGATTCTGAAACACCTTGTCTGCTGAGCTCGGCATCACTAGGCCGACTGCCTCTGTCGTTTGATTTGCTAGACTTCGCGCAATAATATTTGGGTGATAACCAAGTTCTTTCATAGCCGATCGCACGCGCTGTTTTGTTTTTTCACTAATTCTTGAGCTGTCTGCAATGACGCGAGATACCGTCGAAGGGGCTACATTTGCTAAATTTGCCACATCTTTTATTGTTACACCCATAATTCCACCTCTTAATTATGTTTTCTTCATTAATACTTATCCAATATAATTTGACAACTATGACGCGCTGTCCTTTTTACGAGATTGAGAAATTTTCTTTTCTTTTCTTCTTTTTGAAGATGTTTTGTACAAAAAGATGCCAAATCCCGTATAAACAGCAGCAACCGCTGCGATATATCCAATATTAAACCCTGACTTTTTCACTACTTTATATACATTTGTGGTCTCAGGCTTCAATGAAATGTTGTATACATCGTCAACGGGTCGTATAATTCCTTCCGTTATTAACCCTCTTAGTTCATTTTCTTTTCCAACTTTTTTAAGCGGAACATTAATGGCCGACGTTTCCTTTGTATTATTAATCACAACAAACGTCGTTTCGTCCTTATACCTTCTCTTGTATACAGCCACACCTTTTTGCTCAGACACAAGGGTAAAGCTTCCTTTTCGAAGAGAAGGCGACTTTGCTCTAAGTTCAGACAGTTTTTTTAAATGATCTATAATATCGGGATTAGCTAAAAAATTCATCATGCCATAATTTTCTGCTCCCTTTCCCCCATTCAGCGCAATTTCCGTTCCATAAAAAACGATTGGTACACTCGGCGAAGTATAAAGATAGGAAAGCCCTTGCTTTGTTCGGGCTCCAGGATGATTTTCACTCTTTAATGCTTGTGCTGTAAAACGTGTGCTATGAACATCATCTAAAAAATTGGCTAAAGGCTGATTACTTTCTTTTCCCCACTTGTCATACAACATTTTTTGCGGAAGACTAGTACCGCTAAACGTAGCAGCAGTGGCTTCGGCTAGCGTTCTATCTACAAGCAAATCTACTCCTAATGAATCAGCCTGCTCATTTTTTTTTAATGGTTGCCCGTTTATTTCTCCTATTAATAGAAAAGAAGGATCCATGCTTTTTAGCGTCTTAGAAAAGGATGAAATAAATGCAGAAGAAGCTTGATCGATATCTTTAACGTAATATCCGTCAATATCTGCTTGTTTGCTCCACCAAGCAGCATTTTTAATAAGGTATTTCTGCACAGCGCTTTCTTTTAAATTAAGGTGAGGCAATGCTTTAATTACTTCGTTATCTGTACCGGATTCATTACTTATCCATGTTTGTTTTTCTTTATCTGCTACCCAGGGATGATTGTTACTGATTGTCAAAGGAAATTCAACCATAATTTTTATATTGCGCTCATGTGCTTTCTTCACAAGATTTTGTAAGTCTTTTAACGTTCCAAAATGATCGTCTATTTTATAATGGTCGGTCACCGCATATCCATGATAGCCTGTCTCATCATTTTCTATAAAAGGAGTTAATAAAACAGCGGTAAATCCCATCTCTTGAATATAGCCTAACTTTTGTGCTATTCCCTGTAAATCGCCCCCATAATAGGCATCTGAACGTTCATAGTTAACATTTCGATCATTCTGTTCACTTCCGTTATAAAAACGGTTGATCATCAATGAGTATATTACCTCATCACGTATATCTTTATGATCTTGCGCTGAGGCACTGCTTCCAAAAAGCAATAATAGTATAAGCAGCATACTTGTCCTTTTCCATTTCATCTATTCCCCTCCTATAGACGAACTGTTTCAAACTCACTTTTGTTTCCATTATAACGTTAACGCTTACATTATTGTTAAATAAGTTGATAAAAACAAAAAAAGTGATTAAAAGTTTTTACTTTTAATCACTTTTTTCCATCTATATACTGCTATACCGTCTCATTTACGTTCGAGATATGAGGTTTATCCGATACTTTACCAACTTTATTTAATCGATCAATCAATCCAACACCAAATTCAGGATGAAGGTTACCATCTTCTGTCGCTACGAAACTTTCACGAAATTCGTATGCGGATGAACCGTGTTCAGCAAAATCTAAACCAGCAATTTCTTCTTGGCTGAGACTTTTTTCTTATTTACATAATAGTTAACGTTTTCATATCTTTTCAAAAAAAAGTAACGCAAAGGAAAAGTAATTCCTTTGCGTTACCCCGTAGAAATAGATGTCATAATTTTCTTTTTCACTTGACTTGTGACAAAGTGCTTTTCTGTAAATACGTCATAATTTTCTTTTCGAATTTTATCAAGAATCGCTCGGTATAGATGCGCCGCTCCTGTAAGAGGCAAACGAGAAGCGACCGGATATTTATGAATCGACTGAAGTCCTTTTATATAATACATCTCCGCTTCTTTGGCCAGGTGCTCCCACATCTCTATAAATTCAGAAGTGACCCACCGGTTCTCTAATAGCATGCGCGTATATCCGTAAGAATTCATAAGATCTTTCGGTAAATAAATGCGCCCTCGCTCTAAGTCTTCCCCAACGTCTCTTAAAATGTTGGTCAGCTGCATTGCAATGCCTAATACAATTGCTTCTTCTTCTAATTCTTTATGAGTAGTTGGAGCTAAAATCGGTAAAAGCATTAACCCTACCGTACTCGCTACATGATAAGAGTATGTTTTCACTTCATCAAGCGTATCGTATTCTTTTTTTACTAAATCCATTCTCTGGCCGGTAATCATATCATCAAACGCTTGAACATTCATCTCATATTGTTCAAATACATTGCGCAGAGCTACCCACATGGCGCTTTCGTTTAATAGTTCTCCATTTTTAAATCGGGCAAATTCTGATTCGAATTGATGCAGCTCTATTTCAGGGTTGCATCCTTCATCTACAATATCATCGACTTGACGGCAAAATGCATATACTGCCCATACTGCCTTTCTTTGTTTTGACGGCAGCATGGAAAAAGCTTTGTAAAACGTTTTTGAGTTTTCTTTAATAATTTCTTCACACTGATTGTACGCTTTGTCTAACGAAATGTTCATCATATAGGACCCCTTTCTCTATTAAAGGATAAACCATCATTTCCTTATGGCTTACAAGATCTTAAGAAAGCTTTGCAACCGTTTGAACAGATGATTGTTCAATAAGATGATCAGCTAACATTTTTGCTCCTTGCATAACAATTGGCACGCCTCCGCCTGGATGAATAGATGCTCCGACCGCAAAAACATTTTTATATTCGTACGGCTGGTACTGGGGTCTGAATACGCCTGATTGAAATAGCTCAGGAGCAATACCAAAGCTTCCTCCTTCGTAAAGTCCAAATGCTTGAGCATCATTTGGCGTGCGTACTTTTACCCACTCTATTTTTTTACGAAGCTCATCAAACCCTTTTTCTTCTAAAGTTCGAATGATTCCATCAACAAAATCTTGCTGATTGCTCCAATCAATGTGGCCACCTGATGGAACCGGTATAAGTGCATATAGCACACTTTTCCCTTCAGGGGCTAACGATGGATCAATAACAGAGGGATTAAATGTATAAATAGCGGGATCTTCAGGAATCGTTTTATGCTTAAACACTGCTTCCATATGTTTAGCTAAATCATTGCCCATAAAGTATTGATGCACATTGTGATGATCATATTTTCTCTTCAAACCAAGATAAAGCAGTAAACAGCTGGACGAAGGCACATACTTCTTTTCTTTTTTTCGAGCAATTTTCGCCATATTAGGAAAGTCGCCATTTAAAACAACTTGATCAAATGAATAAAGTTTTTCGTCAACAATAACCCCTTCCGTTTTGTCTCCTGATATAGAAAGCTCTTGAACCGCCTTATTCAAATGAATGTTTACACCTTGCTCTATCAGCGCCTTTTCAAGAAGTGGCACAAGACTTGCGTATCCGCCTTTTACGTAATAGATGCCATGAGCATGCTCACTGTAAGGAACAAGGGAATAAATAGCTGGCGCCGAATAAGGATTTCCTCCAATATAGAGAGATTGCAGGGAATAGGCATCTACTAGACGTTCATCACGGAAATACGTTGAAACAAATTTTCTCATTGATTTATTTGCATCCATTTTTTTTAATGCCTTGATGTTTTGCCATGTCCAAAAATCTCGTTTATTTACAAATGTTTTTTCCAAAAATGCCTTACTTCCTAATTCAAATCGCTTTTTTAATTCAGTCATAAAACGCCGGTAGTTTTGCTGTTCGCCTGGGAACAAACGGCTAATTTCCTCTAACTGATCTTTTTCAGTCGCTTTTTTTGTATAGGTCGTACCGTCTGGAAAATGAATATCATAAAGTGGATCACAGCGTATTAGTTCATATTGAGAAGCGGAAATGCCTGCTTCATCTAAAATACGTTCAAGCATTAAAGGCAGTAAGACAATCGTGGGACCTTCATCAATTTTATAACCGTCTTTTTCTACAAACGCCAACCGGCCGCCAAGCTTGTTTTCTTTTTCGAAAATATCAACAGAAAATCCTCGTTTGCTTAATAACAAAGCGGTAATCAAACCGCCTATGCCGCCTCCAACAATTGCTGTTCTCATAATGCACTCTCCATTTCCTTCATGGTTTTAAACGGCTCATTCAGTAATTGTCCGTCTCTTTTTAAGATGAGCTTTGTCGTAATGCGAGATGATTCCAGAATAGTTGGTAGACCGCTTCCTGGATGAGTTCCTCCTCCAACTAGCCAGCAGTTTTCTAATTCTTCAAATTTATTATGCGGACGCAGCACCATCATTTGAGTGAGCTGATGTCCAAGGTTAAATGTCGCTCCTTTATAGACCAGCACGTCTTCTTCCCACTGCTTTGGTGAAATGATTTTTTCAACTTCAATATGACTCTCTAAATCCTTGAAACCCGTTTTCTTTTCTACAATTTTTAATACTGCATCCCGAAAATCTTTTTGTTTTTCATCCCAGTTTACACCGCTGAAATTATTTGGAACCGGCGCTAAAATATAAAGAGCAGACTTTCCTTCTGGTGCTAAAGTTGGGTCTGTTACACCTGGGTTTTGGATGTAGATAGAAGGGTCCTCTGAAAGAGCTAGCGTTTTTGTGATCTCTTCTACATTTTTTTTATAATCTTCAGCGAACACAATCGTGTGATGAGGCAGGTCTTTGTACTGTTTGTCTATGCCTAGATAAATCATGAAAGTAGAACAAGAGTATTTTTTCTTTTCAAGTTTTTTAACTGCATATTTTTTAAGGGCACCTTCATCTATTAAATTCGTCATGGCATGAGCAAAATCTCCATTGATAATGACGTCGTCTGCCCCTATTCGCTCTCCATTTTCTAGAATAATTCCTTTTACTCTCTTATTTTCAATCCATAGTTTTTGGACACCTTGGTTTAAGTGGATGTGCCCTTGATGTTCTTCCACTACTTTTGCCATTGCTTGAGATAGTTGGTTTACTCCTCCTATTGGATGGAAGATACCGTAAGCGTGTTCCATAAACGATAAAATAGAAAAGGCTCCTGGACATTCCCAAGGGGACATTCCCAAGTACTTCGATTGAAAAGTAAAAGCTAATTTCAATTTCTCATCAGTGAAATACTTGCCAAGTACATCATAGAGCGTTTTACCTAAGGATAAATGCGGCAGTGCTCGAATTGATTCAGGCTTTAAATAGTGATGAAAACGATCCATCTCGCCCTGCAATAAAGGCAGCAAAGCCGCCATCTTTGCTTCGGTGTCTTTCATAAAGCGCTCATAGCCTTCCCCGTTTCCTGGGTATAAACGTTCGATTTCTTCTTTCATCTTTTTATGGTTATCCGTCATCTGAATCTGCGCATCATCGAAAATAAGCTCATACATGAGATTTAGACGCTTTAAGTCCATATAATCATGCGCATTACGATTAGCAGCTTGAAATAATTCTTCAAAAATCTGTGGCATGCTCAAAAATGTAGGACCCATATCAAACGTATAACCCGACATTTTAATCGCTGAATTTCGCCCGCCCACGTATCCTTGCTTTTCATATACATCTACTTTATAGCCATGACTTGCTAACAGCATCGCTGCCGCTAGTCCTCCTGGACCTGCTCCAATCACGATTACGTTTTTTTGCATACATACACTCCTAATCCTATACAATAGTTATACAAACATTATACAAAGCTTTATTATTAAACACAACGATAAACTGCTTGTCTTTATTCGAATCATAAAATTACCAATAACTAAACCATTAAAATATGACATTTGTACCATTTTTCCAGAGCTTCAGTACACTTTCCCTTTATTCGGTGCTTTCAAGCTTTTATTTTATATCTATGTAAAGTTATACAAAAATAGACTGCGGTCTTCTTCTCTAGTTAAACGTACAAAAAAGAGAAACAGATGACTTTATTTCATAAAAAAAACCCTCTGTACTGAGAGGGTCCTGTCATTCCACAATTTGAATATTATTGTGAGTAAACCAGACGTGAATTTGAGCTAGATGAGCTAGCAGCTGAGGTCCTGTCATTAATTGACCAAACCACGGTGCTTTAAATCCTTCTCCGCCTGTATCAATAATATGCTTTAACTGTTGCTTATCAAAAAATTCATGAAGAGGTGACTGTTTATCTTGTAAAAGAGATTGAAGCCATACAGTTACAGCTTTTGTATAAGCTGGGTTATGCGTTTTAGGATAAGGGCTTTTCTTGCGATAAAGAACGTCATGAGGCAAAATTCCTTCAAGCGCTTTTCGTAAAATCCCCTTCTCTTTATTGCCCGTCATTTTCATCTCCCACGGAATATTCCATGCATATTCCACAAGACGATGATCTGCAAAAGGTACGCGTACTTCTAAGCTCGCGCCCATGCTCATACGATCTTTACGATCTAATAAAGTTGTCATAAACCAAATCTGATTTAAATAAAACAGCTTTCTCCGCTGCGCATCTTCTAACGATTCACCTTCTAATTCAGGCACTTCCTTTAATGTTTCTTCATATCTTGCACGCACATAATCTTCTAACTGTAATTTCTTTCTCCATGAACTTTGCAGCAAATCAATTCGAGCGTCTAATGAACGCATCCACGGGAAGGTATCCGAAGACAAATCATGTTTTCGGTGAAACCACGGATATCCTCCAAAAATTTCATCCGCACATTCTCCTGATAAGCTCACAACAAAATCTTGTTTGATTTCACGGCAAAACCAAAGCAGCGATGAATCTACATCAGCCATTCCAGGAAGGTCTCTCACCTCTACAGCCTCTGTTAAATGCTGCACAAGGTCCTCCGTTGAAATAATGCAGCGGTGATGATTTGTTTGAAACGTATCCGACATGAGCTTGATATAAGTTCCATCAGAATTTGGCTGAAACTCATTTACTTTAAAAAATTTATCATTATCTTCATAATCGATAGAATACGTATGAAGAGAGCCCTTGCCGCTTTCTTTGAACGCATTTGCAGCAATTGCTGTAATGGCACTTGAATCTACTCCACCTGATAAAAATGTACAAACCGGGACATCCGACACTAGCTGTCTTACAATCGCGTCTTGCACTAAAAATTTAACTTTTTCTGTAGTTTCACCTAAATCATCTGTATGCTGCTCACTTTTCACGTTCCAGTATCGCCAAATTTTCAACCCGTTACGAGTAAGCGTGAGCGCGTGAGCCGGGCGTAATTCATTTATTTCTTTAAATACGCCGTGGCCGGGAGAACGAGAAGGTCCTAAGCCAAACACTTCTGCTAATCCATCTAATCCTACTTCCGCTTTCACCTCAGGATGAGCTAATATCGCTTTTAATTCCGATGCAAATTGAATTCCACCTTCATAAGATCGATAGAATAAGGGCTTCACTCCCATTCTGTCGCGTGCTATAAATAACTTTTCATTGGCTTCATCCCAGATTGAAAAAGCAAAGATACCGTTAAAATGATCTACGCATGATTCTTTCCATTCTATATAAGATGTTAAAAGTACTTCCGTATCTGAATGTCCCTGAAATTGATAACCTCTTTTTAGTAATTCTTTCCGAATATCTTCCGTGTTGTAAAGCTCTCCATTATAGCAAAGCGTATAGAGCTGTTCATTTTTTTCTCTTGTCATGGGCTGTCTTCCGCCTTGAGGATCTACTACAACTAAGCGTTTGTGCCCAAAAGCAACATGCTGCTGTGTCCATACGTTGGTGTCATCAGGACCTCTTTTCGATAAAGTGTCAGCCATTTTTGTTATTGTTGCTGTTTCATTTAAAAGCGATCGCTTTAAGTCGACCCAACCCGTTATACCACACATCGTTTATCATCCTTTCTTTCACGCTCTTGTTTATGAATGAAATAATGCCATTGTATGCACGCAATAGTTACAGTTGAATTGTCCTTATATTTTATTTTCACTTTCGAGTTATAAAGAGAGCTTTTTTAGGCAATAAAAAAATATGGATAAATTTCACACGGAGGTTTGATTATGAATCATTATTCTAAACAACAAGCTCTGAACAATCAGCCGCGTTCCTTCGTGATTGGTACGGTTGAATGTGTTGATTCACAGTGGATTTTCTTTGAAGATGAAAGTGACGAAGCTTCCATGCTCCATGAAGTAATGGATGATACCTTAGAACTTCTTATTGATACACGCTGGGAAAAAGCCATTATGGTTGATGACCGTCAAATAAAGCTTCACGATGGAACGTATTTATTGCGAAATGGGGATAAGCTAAGACTGACTAAAAAGCTACCTTATGCATACGAACAGCTTCTTCAATCACTACCGAAAGAGACCTTTTTATCATTCACTCAGCACTTAAATTCATTAAAATTCTCTCTTTATGATTGTATTTACTGTCACAACACATTATGTTTTTTACCGACAGACGGTGATACAAAAGGTGCTAATTTTATCATTTATGACAATGAGGAAAAAATTTGTGCCGTTCAGCATTTATTCGAACGAGGCACGCATCACCTAGATCGATTTGAATATACCGTTAATGATGGAGAACGTTCAATGAATCTTTTTTTAGATTAAAGCAAAAGAAAAAAGCTATCTTATCCAAGATAGCTTTTTTCTTATCCTAGTACGACATATCCGTAATAGAATACTAAGATAAGCGCAATTACAAGTACTCCCCAAGCAACGCCTGTACGCTTTCTTTTTTCAGTACGAACAAGTACCATTTCCATTCCCACAAGCACTAACACTCCGGCAATTCCTTTAATGAGCGCTGCGCCTTGAAAATGGTACCAAGCCGCTAACATATGCAGACCTGATACTAATACTAATAAGTATAGGAGTCTCGCCACCATATGTAGGATTTTTTGACCTTTAGCTTTACCTGCTCGATGTAAAATCAACGAAACCACAAACGAGATAATTAATAATGTCCAAAGCGTTACATGAATATGTAGTGGAGCCATTCATCTCACGTCCTTTCTGAAAATATCATATCATGAAAACCTTTCCTTCACCAATAATATAAGGAAGGAAAAGGATTTTTAGCGGCTGCGTCCATAAGTAGCATACCGAATGAGTTTTTCAAGGGGTCCATCTGAAAATAGGCTCATCCATATCCGGCTTACCAGCAGTTGAATAAAAATGATAATCCCCGCAATAACCAAGCCTTCTACAATTGAAATATGTCCGTAGTATCCTAACCCATATGAGTAAAAAAGAAATGTGCATACAATGGACTGGACAATATAATTAGTTAAAATCATTCTCCCCAAAAGGGCAAATGGCTGCATGGCTTTTTGAATAGATACACTTCGCATAGCTAATGTGACCAACGTTACAATAAAAATTGCTCCTGCCGTTCCTCCGATTGTATCGTGAATATACGATGTCGCTACATTGTGATCTAAAACATACGGCAATACAGATGATGCTGCATACACGATGAATGAAATAAGACAAAGCCACTTTGTCTCCACTATATATTCTTCTATTTCTTCGAACCACTCGCTTTTCGCCATAAAACCGCCTAATAAAAACAGTGGAAATAGCGATAAAAACAGAAAAGGAACCGTATTTAAATTATACGCGTAGTACCAATCAAGCAAGCGCTGATGAAAGATTGACACAAGACTTCCGTGTCCATATGCTTGAAGCGCCTGGTCAATAATAGGCTGGTGAATTCCCGCTGCTGTCTCTCCTTCGTTAACAAAAGCCGCTACTGTTAAAATAACAATCATAATCACAGCATAAATGCTAAATATTCCGATTCCCCACGCTAATAACACTTCTTTCTTTGCTTCTTGAAAAAATAGCATCATCAAAGCGAAGAAGCTGTACATCACAATCATATCACCGTACCAAATAAATAAAGCATGAATAGCACCAACAAGAAGCAAAGCCGTGATTCTTCGTACATAAAAAGGAGTAAAGCTTACTTGCCTTTCGTATGTACGCTGGAACATTTTCATAAAACCAAATCCAAACAAAATAGCGAGCAGCGCGTAGCCTGTCTGCCCTACAACTACATCAACCAATCCATTAGCAACATAATTCATTCTTGAACCGTCCAACAAATTATGGTCGTAATAGGAAGCAGGTGAATAAAAATTCGGCATGTTCATGAGCAAAATACCAATAAGCGCGATTCCTTTTAATACATCTGCTGCCTCAATGCGCTGTTCTTTATCAGCTGCGTTCATTTTGAAACGTTTCATTCTTTCACACCTTACATTATTTCATTATTGCTTTCACATTATATCGAACGCAAAAGTTTTTCTTCAATGTTTACTATTTCCATTCCTCTCTTTAATGTTTTGCTTACTCTCGGCATATAGATAAAGAAAAAGCATTAATCACCTTTTTGTCTAGGCTTCATATGCTGTTACTAGACTAAATTAAAAGGGTGTTTGCCTATGCCTGCCATTGTTGGTGTTGTTAATCTTAACAGTGTTGGTTCAGCCAGCGTCTTTCATATTGGAGATGTTTATACAATAGCCCCTATTTCCACTGCTAAAACATTTGCTGGCGCAGGTTCGTTTAATACAGGTGACGGATTATATGTTGTGAATCAGCAGAGCTCAACCAATACGTCAGACAATGACGTAAATGATCAAAATGTCGCTGGAAATCTATAATAGAAATGAAGCTCATACAGGAGGATGCTTATGAACTTTTATGTGAATCAAAGTATCTGTATTCAAAGTATGAAAATCAGTGCTGTAAGTAACTCTTCGGTACTTCAAATTGGAAGCGTCGGTGTCATTAAACCCAACTCAAATCTCTTTAATACAGGAGGGTTTACAGGCGCTGCACCTACTGAAACAAAAAAAGGCATTCTTGGATCTGTTTCCCCTTCTACCTTTACTCCCGGAACCGGTGCGGGCACTGCCCCAGCTCCTTTCTCACAGTCGTTAACTCCCCCAGTTCGAGACAACGACTGACATGTTACAACCTTCATCGCCATATGTATATATATAACTATTTTCTTTATCAGAAGATAAGGGAATCGAGGTGATTGAAGGTGGATAACATGGACTATATTCAGCAAGTACATCAGTATGTTCAGCAAATGTCTTCGTATATTCAGCAGCAAGAAGGACGCATTGCTCAGCTTGAAAAAAACGTACAAGAACTTCAGAAAAAAATAAAAGAGTTAGGTGAACAGCCACCTATTAAAATTGATAAAATTGAATATAAATTTGAACAGTTAAAAATTGATTCATTAGATGGAACATTAAATATTGGATTAAACCCTCTTACGCCTGATAATTTAGAAGATATCATTATCAATGAGAAACCAGAAGTAACGTTTTCGCAAGGAGCTCAGCCACAAGGGCAGCCGCCTCAAGGTGAGCAGCCGGGACAACCCGGAGGTCCTGGACCACAAAATCCTAGCTTAAAACCATTGGACCGCCAGCTAGAAAAACAGTGGGTCTCTGATATCCACGAAACGATTTTAGCTGAGCTTAATCAATATGGATTTTCTATAGTTCAACATGTGCTTGATGAGCGCTCGATGATGATTGATGAATCGTACTACGAGTTTATTTTAGAAGATATTAAAAAGCAGCTGCAGCAGCGGATTACTTTTTATATACAGCAAGTTCAGCCGGAAGAAATGGAACGAAATTTTGAACAAATTAAACCTCAAATTATCGGTAAACTTTATGAAGATATGAAAAAAGGAATTGATGCATTTTTAACTTATTTACCTGAATCTTTAAAGAAAGGTGGACCCCCTTCATGAACTTTAACGTTGTAAACCGCGAATTGCTTGTTGGAGACGTTAGTATTACAGGCGTATCTTCTTCTTCTCTTTTTTTAATTGGTGATGCCAATTACATCTCTCTATCCTCAACATTTGATACGCCGGCTGAATCTTTGATTATCGGCCCTTATGTTCCACTATCGTTATCATAAAGGAGCTTACCTATGCTTTCACGCACATCTTCTGTTAATTATATAGAAATTAATTCCTTGTCGGCGAGCTCCTTTTGCCAAATTGGAGATTCAACAGAAATTCATCTACTTAATAAAGCTTTAGCTGATCGGAGACAGTATCCGTTTTTCTACGGTCGAGAAGGAAACTTTGATGATTACGCTATCTTTAATGAGCCTATTCCTCATGGCGATTACGAACCTATTCCCGTTCAAACATGGAATGAAATACCTTTGATCCGCGTTAACAGAATTGATATAAAAGGGTGCTCATTCTCGTCAGTTATTCATATTGGATCAACGTGTAATGTTTATGCAGAAGCCCGCATTAAGCATATTCGCGAACTGATCAACGATGAACCTTCAAAGGAAACTGAAACAGGAACATCAAGCAGTACTTCTTCACAAGCTAGCGGCAGTGAGCGAACCTTTTAACAAGCTGCTCATATACTAAACTGATATCAAGAAAAAAGGGTGTGAACCTCATGCCAGCAATAATCGGACCCGTTAGTATCACGAGCGTCGGAGGCGGTGTCGTAACGTTTGGAGATACGTTCTACGTCTCTCCAAAAAGTTCCGCTAAAACAGCCTCAGGCTCTGGTTCCTTAAATACAGGTAACTTTGTTAATACCAATAACGGCATTTCAGGAACAAATACGTTAGATCCAGATTTATTCGATCAAAATATAGCAGCAAACGCTTAAAAAAACCCCTTATCTTTGCTACTAAAGCAGATAAGGGGTTTTTTATTCACTTGAATTTTCGGCTGTTTGATTTCTTTGTTTTAGGTAATTTAGAAGAAGGCTGTTTACGAATCCATTTAATAAAAGAGCTAATTTTAGAATCAGCTTGTAATAAAGAAATCGTATTAAGACGAATGGCTAATTCATCATTTGTATATAATGCATGAATTTGTTTATGACACGGAATACATAAGTTTGCCGTTGGTTCAAACGCTCCGCCCATTTCCTTTGGCGTTAAATGATGTACGGTCGTCAAGACATCCTGCCTTCCGCATAATTCGCATGTTCCTATCCGCCTGTCTTTTTTCTTCATATAGATTTCCTTCCCTATAAAGTTTCTACTCTTACACTAGTTCCTTTGCCAGAAGGCTCGGATGGCTCAACAATCAAACGTTTTGGCAGACGAGCGCGAAGTTCTTGAACGTGACTGATGACTCCAATTGATAAATTATTTGATTGAAGCTTTTCAAGCGCTGTAACAACCGTATCAAGAAGCTCTCCATCAAGTGTTCCAAATCCTTCATCTAAAAAGAAAAACTGCAGTGGATATTCTCCTCTTAGCTGAATTTGTGCAGATAATGAAAGGGCTAAAGCCAGCGAAGTTAAAAACGTCTCTCCACCAGATAAAGTTGAAACCGGACGTTTTACGCCTCCATTGGCATCATCTCTCATAATAAAGCCACCTTGGGAATCAACTTCAATGGCATAGCGCTGACGTGTTAATATACCCAGACGCTCTGAAGCATCTCGGCTAACGGACATCAGCTGTTCTTCAGCAATATATTCCACGAAAGCATTTCCTTTAAATACTGTTTGAAGCTTTTGATACTGTTCAAATAATGCTTGTTTTTCTTCACGGTCTTGTTCAAGCACTAAAAATCGCTCATGTCGTTCTTTAACGCTTTTTAACGTTTGCTCAGCTGCTCCCTTGAGCTGAACGGCTTCTTTCACAGCCGCTTTTATATCATGAAGCAGCTGCTGAGTTTCTTCAAATTGCTGCTCTTCTATGGACTGGTGATTCAGCTGGATATTTAACTTTTCAATTGATGACTTCATCTGTTTTATGTTGTCCCAATAAGCCTGAACAGTTTCATCCAACAATTTCATCTCATCATGTGATAACAAAGCTTGCTGAACTTCTTTTCCTTCGCTGAATAAAGAATTCCTTATAGCTTCTTCCCATTTTTCAGCTGCTTTTTTATACTGCATATAAGCTGTTTCTAGAGATTCGCTCGCTGCTTTTTCATCCATTTGCAGCGTTTGATACGCTTTTTGAACAGTCTGCCAATGTTGATATGCCTGCTGTTCATCCGTCTCTAACTCCGCAAGTAAAAGAAGTGTTTTTTGCAACGCCTGTTCAATATCTTCTTGATCTGTAAGCGTACGCAAGCGTTCAATTTGCGAGTGAACAAGAGATTGTTTATGAGACAGCATTGCTTTTAATTCTGTAAATTCTTTTTCGCCCGCATATTTCTCTTCTTTTAGACGTTCGATTTTCTTTTGCTGATTTTCAAAAAATACGCTGCTTTTTTCAATTCGAGCCTTTATTGTCTGCTCTTCTTTTTCTCTTTCAGTCAGCCTTTCATTAATTTTTTCCATTTCTTCAAATACAAAGGAAGGATAGTCTTGTTGAAAAGCTTCTTTTCCTGCTTGTAGCACCTGTTTTTGCTGATTTACTTTTCCTTCTAATTCAGCTTGTTCTTTTTGATAATGAGCAAGCTCTAATTCAATCTTTTCAAGACTTTGCTGGACCTTTTGTATCTGCCCGAGAATTGCTTGCTGTTTTTCACTTACCTGCAAATAATCCTGCTCAAGAGATTTGATTTCAACTTCTATTTTCTTAGCGTAATGCTCAAAGGCATCTGTATCCATTTCTCCTAAAGCAGGAACTTCGCCAGCTTCGTTCATAAACTCAGCTAACTCAGGTATTTTTTCAACAAGAGGTTTAGCTAGCTGTTCAAGCTGCATTTTGAGCGACGAATAGCTAAATCGCTGTTCACGCAATTGATTAACTTGATCTTCGAACTGATCCGCTGATTCAGTTGTGATGTCATCTTCTTGTTGGTGTAATACGGGGTTAGGGTGATTCTCAGAGCCACAAACTGGACAAGGCTCACCTTGGGTCAGCTGCTCAGCTAATTGATGAGCCAGACGGCGTGACCATTCTTTTTCTTTGCGTCTTTTTAGATCGCTCATTAAACGATCTGCTTGTTGAAAAAGCTGCTGAAACTCTTTTTCTCGCTCACATACGGTGTGATACAAGCCTTGAATATCTGCAAATAACCCTTTACTTTGTTCTATTGTTTGCTGATATCTCTCTTGGTGTGTTTGTTTTTGTGTGTGCAAATGCTTAAGCTGTTCGGCTTTTTCTTTATACGTTTTTTGACCTTCATCTAGATTTTTTTTATCGTTATTCCATACTTGATAATGATAAAATGCTTGCTGAACAGCCTGCCGATAATCAGGTTGAATTTCCACTTTTGTTAATGCTTCTTTTAACTCTTTTTGAAGAGTCAAGCCTTGCTGATACCGCTTATCTGCTTCCATTAATTCATCATTTTTCGCTTGAAGTGCCTGCTGCTTTTGCTGAAGAGAAACTTCCGCTTCTTTTATTTCTTGCTGACCTTCTTTAATTTGTTTTTGAAGATCAGAAGCTTGTTGAAGCTGTTCTTTTTGAACAACCAATTTGGGCTGCTGTTCATTTTTTTGTAAGCGAGCCTGCTCATATAAGTTATTTGAGCGCTTATATTCCTCACTTTTTTGAACAATTTGTGCTTTTAATTTTTCTACTTTATCTTCATAAAGCTTCTGCTGTTTTTCAGCTTGTTCAAATGTTTCTAAATAGGGAAAAAGACGTTCTGCCTGCTGAGCTTTCGTCAGCACATCTTGCTTTTGTTTAATCTCCTCTTCCTGCTTAGAAGCATGCACTAGTTTTTCTTCTAGCATTGTTTTTTCCTGCTGCGCTTTCCAAAGAGACGCCTGCTGATCGTATCTTTCCTGCAAATCAGACGCTTCTTTTTCTCGTTTTTCCAAAAGTACAATGCTATCACTTACAAGTTGCTGGGCTTCCGCTACTTTCTCTGTTGAAGCTTCACCTAATCCCGTTTGTTCTGCCGTGATTTTATCTAGGTCTGTTTTTAGCTGCTGAACTTGATAGCGTATTTTCTTACTAAGCTGATCTCCGTACTGCTCGAGATTAAAAAGACGCTGCAGCATTTGACGGCGCTCCGTCCCTTTTAACGATAAAAACTCTGCAAACTTTCCCTGTGGTAATACAACAGCTCTTGTAAAATCATCAATAGTTAAACCGAGAAGTTCCTGTACCTGCTGATTTACATCATTCGTTTTATCTGCTAATACGTACGTTTCATCTTCGATTTCAATCAATCGACTTGAAGCTGATTTCACACGCAGTTCATCCGTCCGTTTGAAGCTTCGTTCAACAGTATAGCGTTTTTTATGACTAGCGTTTTCCAGCTCGAACGTAAACGATACTTTCAGTTCATTTTCCCCGTGATTTAAAATTCCTTGTGTATTATTTGCTGCACGCTCTACTTTTCCGTATAAAGCTAGTGTAATGGCATCCAAAATGGAGGATTTCCCGCTTCCTGTAGGACCAAATATTCCGAAAACACCGCCTGAACACAGCGCTTCAAAGTCGACAGTTTGTTTTTCTCTAAAACTGTGAAGCCCCGAAACGGTCAAGTTAATAGGTTTCATTTTTCATCCTCCTTTTCCGATACTTCTTCATCGTTAATCAAGGTTAAAAACAGTTTGACTAATTCATCATCAGGTGCCCCTCCGCCGGTTTGCCTGCTGTAGAACTTTGTAAACAGTTCTTCGATCGGCACTTCGCGCTGTGAACTTGTTTCAAGCGCTAGTTCTTCCGCTTTGAATACCGGACGGATATGAATAAAGCCTGGATGAAGCTTGCGAAGGCGATGGATTTCTTCTAGTGAAAGTGCATCTTCTACGTGAACTTCTAAATCAACCCATGCCTGCGTATCTTTTTGCTCATCAAGCCACGTATATACTTCTGACAATCCGTTTTTCGCTTTCCAACGTGTCAAAGGCTTTCCGCTGGATAATGGAATTTCAGTCATTTCAATCTCTTTTCCTGGCTTAGCATCTAAAATGGTAACGGACTTTGCATAGCCAGACTCTGAAAAACTATAGGCAAGAGGTGAACCGGAATATCTTGCAAAGGTGCTGGCGCGATTGATCATTTGCGGGCGATGCAAATGTCCTAATGCTACATATTGAGCATTAGCAGGTAAACTAGTTGCCGCCACCGTATAAGCTCCTCCTACTTCAATTGGACGTTCTGAGTCCGTTGAACTTCCGCCTGCTACGTAAATATGACTCATGGCAATATTAACGCTATCTGTTGTGAACTGCTCACTCATTTTGTCGAAAATACCTTTTACTCTGGCATCATATGAGTTTCGAAGAGCCAGCTCATCATTTTCTTCTGCTAACAGTTCCTTTAACCTTGATTCAGATGGATAAGGAAGAGCCGCAACCTTTAACATTTCATCTGATGTAGGAATGTAAATGCTCTCTACATCGGTAGTAGGCAAACCAAGAAGCGTAATATTTTGATGAACAGCTAATGGAGAAGCCGCCGACAGCCGATCTGGGTTATCATGATTACCTGCAATAACAATAATCGGACGTTTTCCATTGTTGCTCAACCTAGACATACTTTCGTAAAAAAGCTGCTCTGCCGCTGCTGGAGGGTTAACCGTATCAAAGGCATCTCCCGCCATAAGAATAGCATCTATCTTTTCTTCTTCCACAATGTCTGCCAGTTCATCTAAAAACTGTGCTTGCTCAGCCAGGCGGCTTCGACCTTCTAACGTTCGCCCCAAATGCCAATCCGCTGTATGTAATAAACGCATGTCACTCTCTCCTTATTGGTGAAAAAGAAGAAGACTATCGCCTTCTTCTTTTTTTATATTTCAACAGCATATCCACCATCTAAAAAGTACAGATAGCGATGCTGCACAGGTTGTTTTACAATCCGCTCAATGGCCTTTGCGTAAAGCTCTAACTGAATGCGGTATCTGTCAATTAGAAATGGTTTTGCTCGTTCAAAATCCCCTTGAAAACGATCCGAAATGTTATCGGTTTTAAAATCAAGTAAAACGAGGCCTTCTTCCGTTTCATACAAACAATCAATAATACCTTGCACTAAAATTGTTTCGTCTTCCTGCTCCCAATGATCATAGATTTCTTTAGCGGAGACACCTAAACTAAAAGGCATCTCTCTATAAACCGTGCGAGCCGTTCGAATACCTTGTGCAATGTCACTGTCTAAAAAGTCTGCTACATCATTTGCATCAACAGCATCCGCTTGTTCTTGCGTCAATAATTCTTTGGTAACCATTGATTGAATAAAGTCTTGAACCATTTCAAGGGTATAAGCTTTATTTAATGGAAGCTGCTGCATAACGGCATGTGTAGCTGTTCCTCTTTCAGCTCCTGTCAGAGATTTCTCTTGAAGAAACAGCGGACGATTTTCAAGAGGTGCTTTAGATCCCCGAACGAGATCGTCGCTTCCACCTGCGTCCGTCAGCTGCTGCTGCCTTTTTAGTTCAGAAACAGATTGCTTCGAACGATGAACGGAAGCTACACGATAATCATAAGACCAATTTAAGCGTCTATACACTTCGTCTTTATAATGGCTCGATTCTGAAACTAGCTCATGCTTTTGAAGAGCGTTTAAAAGCTCTTCATGATGCTGCTGCTCTTCAAGAGGCTGTTCGGCTAAATCACCTGCTAATAACGTTGAAAGTTTCCAGCTTGAAGCATGCTGATGAATCACCTCAGCCGGCTGGACCTCTCCTTCAACCATATGACTAACATTTTGGTGACGAATTAAAGAAGGTCCAATCCAGTCTAAATAACATTTTGCATCTCTTCTCACGTGAGCTGGAAGCGTCCAATCTTCATGTGCCATAACGGAGCTCCATTGTCTGAGCTTTTCTGTTGCATCTTTTACTGTTCCAACTAAAATAAGTTTTTCTTTCGCACGCGTCAAAGCTACGTATAATACCCGCATTTCCTCTGCCATGCTTTCCTTTTTCATTTTTTTCTTCATGGTCTGCTGAAGAAGAGTAGGGTACGTAATACGCAGTTTTGGATCAATATATTTAGATCCAAAACCTAGTTCTTTATCGAGTAAATATGCTTTATTCAAGTCCATTAAGTTAAACTGACGAGCAAGACCAGCTACAAAAACAACAGGAAACTCAAGACCTTTACTGCTGTGGATCGTCATCAAACGCACCACATCTTCTTGTTCTCCCAGTGCTCGAGCAGCTCCTAAATCGTTCCCTCGGTCCTGCATGCGTTCAATAAAGCGTAAAAATCGAAACAGACCTCTAAATGAAGTTGCCTCGTACTGGCGAGCGCGATCGTAAAGAGCACGTAAATTGGCTTGACGCTGTTTCCCGCCAGGAAGTCCGCCAACAAATTCAAAGAAACCCGTATCGCGGTAAATTTGCCATACCAGTTCTGACAAGGAGCTTTGTCTAGCTTGTGTTCTCCATGCTTTTAACTGCTCATAGAAATACTTTACTTTATCGCGAAGTTCTTCATCATCTGAAACCGCTAAGTACGTTTTTAACGCATCGTAATACGTTCCTTTCTTTTGCTCTGCTCTCAGTGTAGCTAACTCTTCATCTGAAAGCCCTACTACCGGTGAGCGAAGAACAGAAGCTAACGGAATGTCTTGATGTGGGTTATCTACTACTTTTAATAAAGACATCATAATCATCACTTCAGTAGCATCAAAATAACCTGTTGATAAATCGGCATAAATGGGCACGCCTTCTTGCTTAAATTCATCCATAATCTGCGCAGCCCAAGGCATGGAACGAAGCAAAATAACAAAGTCACGATACGTCACATTTCTCATGATATCGAGCTTGCGATCATATATTTGAAAGCGGTTTTGAACGAGTTCTTTGATTTTACGCGCCATTGCTCTTGCCTCTAACTGAGCCGTTTCAAGCTCTGCTTCTGAAAAAGCGACGAGAGAAGAATCCGATTCTTCTTCCCCTCCTTCTTCTGCATTTTCTTTTGCAATGAGCAGAAGCTCCGTTTCCATTCCTTCCACTTTTGGATACGATGCTCCTAATTTTAAAGAAGCATCATCGTCATATGCAATTTCTCCTACTTCTTCATCCATCAGCTGATTAAAAATGAAGTTTGTAGCATCAAGCACTTGAGAACGACTACGGAAGTTTTTATTCAAATCGATACGTTTTCCGAACTGGCGACCATCTTGTGTAAAGCGCTTGTACTTTGTTAAAAACAAAAATGGCTCCGCTAAACGAAAGCGGTAAATGGATTGTTTTACATCTCCAACCATAAATAAATTCCCTTGTTCTTCACTATCTCTCGTCACTAATTTAATCAGTGTTTCTTGAACCATATTTGTATCTTGATATTCGTCAACAAGCACCTCTTCAAACTGAGTACGATATTTTTGGGCAATGGACGAAGGCTTAAGCACTCCATCTTCTTTTACACTCAAGATTTGCAGGCAATAATGTTCTAAATCAGAAAAGTCCACTAACCCTTTCTCTTTTTTCATATTTTCATATCGTTCACCGAAGCGCTGAACTAAAAAGATTAGCGTTTCAATAACGGGTTTCATTTTCTCAAAATCAGCCATGTAGCCGTGCAAAGGCCTAGAAAACAAATCAGCATGAAGTTTTTCAAGACTTGTTTTAGCTTTTTTGCGAAGCTCTCCGAAATCATCTAAAAGCTGCGAGTCGTATGCTTCTCCTTTACATGGCTTTAAACGAGTAAAATTCAAATTCTGCATTTCCTCATGCAAATCAGCAAAAGAATGCTTAGAAGCGCTGATCAGCCGATGAATTTGAGCCAGGTCTTCCTCTGCATTAACGGCGCGAGGAGCAGGCCCTCCTGGCAGCTTTGTTAACTCTAAGCCCTGTTTTAAAATCGACTCAATGCCCATCAGCTGCGTTGTTACTTCTTGTAAAAGAAAAGATAGAAACGGAAGTGAATCAATAGAAGAGTCTTCTGTCACATCATATTGACTCACGATCATTTCAAGCCAGCCGTTTGGGTCAGGGTTAGATCTTGCAAAGTCATACAGCTTTCTTACCATAAGCTGAATATCTAAGTCATTTCTGTCACTTGTATAACGATCAATTAAATCAAAGAATCGCTCGTTCTGTTCAATACTGTACTGTTCTTCAAACAATTCTTCTAATACTTCTTCACGCAGAAGATCCGCTTCCGTATCATCTGCAATCCGAAAACCAGGGTCTACATCGATCAAATAATAATACGTTCGAATGACTTCTAAACAAAAAGAATGGAGCGTAGAAATCGACGCACGGTTTAATAAATTAAGCTGTCTGCGCAAGTGCAAAGAAGATGGATTCTTTTTTAACTCTTTTTCCAATGCTTCTCCAATTCGATTTCTCATTTCGGCTGCAGAAGCATTTGTAAACGTAGCAACTAGTAATCTATCAACATCGATTGGTTCCTCGCCCATTGTAATCTTTTTAATAATACGTTCGACTAAAACCGCTGTTTTTCCTGAGCCAGCCGCCGCGGCTACTAATATATCTTGACCGGATGAAACAATGGCGTTCCACTGGTCATCCGTCCACTGGGAGTCGGCCGGTTTCACGTGTATATCTTCACTCATCTCGTTTGGCCTCCTCTCGAATTTTATCTAAAATAACACTTTGACTCTCTGTACTAAGCTGACGATATTCGTTGTTTTCCATTGATTCATCGAACTGACAGATTGAGCGGTATTCACAAAACGCACATGGTGTTTTATCTTTTAGTTTATACGGAGAAATATCAATTTTTCCATTTGTAATCTCTGTACCTGCCTCCACAAATTTACCTCGCACATACTGACGGAGATGTGTAAAATCTTCTTCGCTCGCAACCGAAGAATTAGAATAAAAGCCCCCTGTCTTTTTAATGCCAGCTGATATAACCTGTGAGTGCCCTGATTCTAACGTTTCGTCCATTAACCTTACTGCTTCCTCGTCTCCTACAAGCAGTCCCTTCATTTTAAACTTCTTGAAGATTTCAGCTTCAATTTGATCAGGCTGTAATGCTTTAGTACTGTTGATCATTGGATTATGAACGTGGAAATAAAGAACGCCAGCAGGCAATGCTCCTCTATTATCATGAAGAAGCTGTTCAGCATACGTCACGACTATGTCTAAATAAGCTAAAATTTGAAGAGATAAACCGTAGTACACTTCCACTAGGTTTAATGCTTTATCGCTTGATTTATAGTCGACAATACGCAGTAAAAGTCCTTTTGAGCTTTCCGCTTTATCTACCCTGTCAATTCGTCCAACGAGTTCCATCGTATGGCCATTTGGCAGTGTGAACTGCATAGAAGGCAGCTCTGCACTAGGTCCAAATCCAAGCTCCAATCCAACAGGAACAAAGCCGCTCATCTTAGCGTGCTCACTTAACACAAGCGACGCACGTTCAATAATTTGCTGCAGCTTATGTGTTAAATAGTGGTGGCGATTCGAGCTCAATAAAATCTCATTTTGCAAGCGCGGAGCAAGTTCATGCACTGCAGCCGTAGAAAGCTGCTGACAGTCTTTTCTCGTTAAGTTCTTCCATTCTTTTTGACCGCCGCGAAGTTCGTCTGAAATCATTTTCAACGCCGCGTGAAATAACTCGCCTATGTCAGGAGCCGCCAATTTGAAAACTTTTCGTTCTTTAAGCTTGAGCCCGTGAGAAGCAAAATGCGCATATGGACAGGCTTCAAATTTTTCCATTCTCGATACGCTTGCTTGAATATGCTTTCCATACAGACGCTGACTCGTTTTCTTTGTTAAGCGTTTTGCTTCATTTTTATAAAATAAGCTGCTTAGTACTTTCCCACTGTATGAGTTCCAATCTGGATTTTCCACATAAAAATTATACACATCCCACCAAGCGGAACTCATCGGATAATGGCGTTTCCATCCTTGCAGCTGGCTGGCTAAATGCGCGATGCTCGTTAAAGGATTTGTGATATAATCAACTTGCTTTTCTTCTTCTAAATCTGTAGGTTCCGTCATTAACAGCTTTTCCTGCAGGAGCGGAAATAGCTCTTTTACTCGATTAATAACGAGTGAAGGCAGCAGGGTCTTCCCTTCCTCATTGGCAAGAGGATACGAAACATAAAGTTTTTCCGAAGAGCTGGAAAGTGCTAAATAAATGAGAAACTGTTCGTCAAACAGCTTTTGTCTTCCGGTTGGCGCAAGTAATAAACCTGATTCAAGCAGCTGCTCTCTCTCCTTCTCAGATAACAGGCCATCGCTTTTTGGTTTAGCTGGAATCACACCGTCATTTACACCTAACACAAAGCTTGCTTTGATATTGGATAAACGCGAACGCTCAAAACTTGCCGCAACCACTTGATCCAGTGCAGGCGGAACAAGTGCAAACTGCATGCTGTCAAGCCCTGTCTCAAATAGATCTGCGAACAAAGAAATCGATACTTTCTCTTCTCCCATCATTTCAACAAACTGATCAAATAAGTGAAGAATTGCTTTCCATACCTGCTCGTGCTCTCTGGCTTCCTGAAGCTTTCCTTCTTCTTCACATCGATTGCGCAGCGCTTCTATCTTTTGTGGAATATCTAAATTCGTTAAAAAACGATAGAGCGCTTCTGCTTTTTCTTTTCCTATTTTCCCTTGTTTTAATTTTTGCTGAAGCGAATAAATAGGAGGAACAATCATATTTTTTAATTCATTTATTTTTTGCTCAAAAGCAAGCTCTTCGTCCGTTTTCCCAAGGTTCATGTCTTCAAGTGAACGATATTTTCTGTAGGTAAATGGTTCCTTGCTCGTCCACTTAGATCCTTGAATACCGTAAGCAAGTACATAGTTTTCTAATTCATCCATCTCTTCGCGAAGCTGGTGCACATCAGATGACAAAGGAAATAAAAGATCTGTTTTCACTGCTCGAAAGATGGTTTCATATCGCCATGACCCGCTTATCACTTCTAAGACTGAGCGAATAAATTCAACGAGTGGATGGTGAAACATCGCTCGCTTTTGGTCAATAAAGTACGGAATTTCATAATCTTGAAAAATGGTTTGAAGCAAGTCATGGTAGTCTTCTGCATTTCTAACAATCAAGGCAATATCACGATAGCGATAGCCGCGATCGCGCACAAGTGAAAGCACTTCTCTTGCAATCCCTTCAACTTCTGCTCTTCGGCTAACAGCCGGCAGAAGCTGAATGTTCTCGGGCTCTGACTGAAATTCCGGCGTTGGCCGTTCATCATAATATCGTTCTAAATAGGCAAGCTCTGGACTGTTTTGATGTCTTTTTTGTTCGTTAAATACGATTGGCTCTTGAATCTCTATCCCGTTTTCAGCCGCAAGGCCCATTAGTTCTTGGTACGTTTCGCTCGTTAATCGAAACAAGTGCAAGTCATTTGGAATAAAATCTTGATATGAATAATCAGAAGTCACCGCTATTTTTACTTCTCTACAAACTTTCATCAGCTCTACTAATACGGTTAATTCTTGAGGAGTATAGTGATGAAATCCATCCACATAAATTGTTGCTTGAGCAAGGTAGGCAGAAGACGCTACTTTTTCACTCAGCAGCTTCAAATAATCTTCCCCATCTACATATTTCGTCATCAGCTGGTTTTCTAATTCTCCGTAAATGAGATGTAAATCATGTAATTTATCAGCAAGAACTTTCTCATCTTCTGCTTGAAGCTTTTTCTTCATCTCTTCGAGAGACGGGGCATCTACTGTGTACTGTTTAAATTCTTTAACCATTTTTTCTAGTTCTTCAATAAACCCTGCTTGTTCTGAAGAATTCGCAAACAGTCGAAGCTCTTCTTTTTGATGTTCGATAATTTTTTTAAGCATCATATGAATACCTGTTTGATCCACATGATAGCGGCTAATACCTCCCACTTCTTGCAGGATACGCCATGCAAGACGTGTAAAACTATAAACTTGAGCACGCATCATGCCTTCTAACCCAGGTGTTTGAACAAGCGCATACTCCGACTGAAATGTCATCTGTTCAGGTACAATATAAATAAGTGGATGCCCAAGCGGAGCATTTAACAGCTCTTGGCGCATGCTATTTAAAAGATATTCCGTTTTCCCGCTTCCTGAACGTCCTAATAAAAACTGTAGCCCCACGTTTTCACCCCTTCATTTTTTTCTCTATGTTTTCATTTGTTTAAGTACAAAATGGATAAACGCCACGTAAACACGTGACGCAGTCGTCAAAATTTTATAGTGATCATCATCTAAATCTCTCTATCTCTCTCCTTATTATTTTACTGAACTTGCAGACAAAATTCCACTTTGCCGATATGTGAAATGCTGGATGCAACAAAAAAACTTTTCAGTAGTCAAAAGACCGCTGAAAAGTTTTAGAAAAGCGAATTATTTTCTACTTTTACATCATGATTCCACCATCTACATGAAGTGTTGTACCGTTAATATAGTTGGACTCATCAGATGCTAAATACAGATAAGCATAACCAATGTCAGAAGGCTGACCTAATCTTTGTAAAGGAATAGTGGATTTCATTTGATCAATGATTTTGTCTGGCATCGCCTTCACCATATCTGTCTCAATAAACCCGGGAGCTACAGCGTTTACATTAATCCCTTTTCGTCCAAGCTCTTTAGCCCATGTTTTTGTCATTCCTACTACGCCTGCCTTTGTCGCCGCATAGTTTGTTTGACCAACATTTCCATATACGCCAGATACCGAAGATGTGCTAATAATTTTCCCTTTACCTTGAGCAACCATATGCGGTACCACTGCTTGTGTACAGTGAAAAACGCCTGTAAGGTTTACGTTGATTACTGCTTGAAAATTTTCAACTGATAATTTGGTTAGCATTCCATCTCTAGTGATACCTGCATTGTTAATTAAAATATCTATTTTAGAGTAGTGTTTCACTACTTCTTCTACCATTGCATCTACACTGTCTCGATCCGCTACGTTCACTTGAAAAAATGCTACATCTCCGCCTTCTTCTTTTAGCTGAGCTGCTCGTTCTTCTCCAGTTTTTGCATCGTAGTCAACCATAGCGACCTTTGCACCCTCTTGTGCGAATATTCGAGAAGCTTCGAACCCTAATCCATTTGCTGCACCCGTAATAATTGCCACTTTATCTTTTAATCTCATGTCACCCGCGCTATAAGACGCTTACTAACAACGATTAATCAGCAAGTCGCTTGAATCTTAGTAGCGCATTCCCCTCCTCAAAACGACGCCAAGCACGTCTTAATGATCATTCGGTGCTTTTCTAGTAATGATCCCTCTACTTACATCTTAGTAGCCAAGCTCAAAAATCATTCATATAATTTTTAAGAAAACGTTTTGAAATACATGAGGTGATAATACATGTTGAGAAAAAACATGTATATTTCTAGAAAACAAAGGGTTCATTACTTAGGTGCAACTAGGAATAGACGTCTAATTTATTCCCAGTTTTTTCTTTTATTTTAGCATATTTCTCACAATTGATAAACAAAAAACTTGTTCATTACTGGACAGATACTCTGTATATGCATTGTTCTGCCAACCGAATAAACAGACAAATAACTTCTTTAAGAAAAATTTTAAGATCCTTTCAAAAATGCTGTTGTATCCCTATAAGAAAAGGCTTTTCTATAGTTTACAATACCCCTTTTGGCTGTATGTATAACAAAAGACTGTCTATTAAAAAGCAGTCTTTCATCACTATTTGTTATATATAAACAAACTATTTGTCATACTGTTTCACTTTAGATTTTTCATTTAATCTTCGTTCAATTTGTTTTCCAACAAGCCATAGAACAAAAATGATGACTAAAACAAGTACTGCTTTTAGAGGCTGTTTCACAAATGAAACAAAATCGGCCCCAATAAAGCTCATCATAAATATCATCACCATTTTACCGGCTAATACAGCAAGCATAAACTGAGCCATACTAACACGTGATAGTCCTGCTACTACATTAATTGCCGAAGACGGGGTAAAAGGGAAACAAAGCATAATAAACAGCGGTCCGAACCCGTGTCTTTCTACCCAAATCATAATCTTTCGAATTTGCGCATGCCGGCTGATGAAATGTAAAAACCTCGCCTGTCCATATTTTCTAAAAATCAAAAAGACAAGCAGTGATCCAACGCAGCTGCCAACCCATGAAATTAAAAAACCTAACCATAAGCCAAAAGCAGCAGCATTGGCCATTACAAACGCAAAAAGCGGCAAGATGGGGATGAACGCTTCTAAAATAGGCAACAGCAGCCCTGGAATGATTCCAAATGATTGATATTGTTTTAATAACTCGAGGACGCCGTCTAATGTCAAATAATGCTTTAATGTTTCAAAATCCATCGAATGTTCTCCTTATTTAAACAACTGTGCTACTTTTCACTTATTGTACTACTTTCCTTTACCAAACAAAAGTTTTACAGCGTTTTACCTTTCCTGTTCTTTTACGTTTGCCATACAGCCTTTATTTGCACACACATTTTTGGTTGAACAGCCATGCACTTTTTACTGAGACTGTTTTAAATAACGTTTAAACCAGCTTGTTAGATATTTTAGTCTTGCCGTTCGTAAATTAGGCTTACCGCTTCTAGAAAGTTCATGATTAGACTGGGGAAAACGAATAAATTCTACTTCCTTGTCTTTTCTTTTCAGTGCCACATAAAGCTGTTCAGCTTGTTCAATTGGACATCTATAATCCTGTTCGCTATGCAAGATTAACAGCGGTGTTTTAACGTTCTCCGCTAAACGAAGCGGCGAGTGGTTCCAAAGTTTTTCCGGATTTTCATAAATATCAGCTTTTAATTCCCATTCGGTAAAATAATAGCCAATATCACTAACGCCGTAAAAACATGTCCAATTTGAAATAGACCGTTGCGTTACCGCTGCTTTAAATCGATTTGTACTTCCTACAATCCAGTTTGTCATAAACCCTCCGTAGCTTCCTCCTGTTACGCCAAGCTTATCTTCATTAATATAAGAGTAGCGCTTAACTGCTTCGTCGGTCACTGCCATCAAATCCGTATAATCCATGCCTCCGTAATCCCCTCGAACCGCATCTGTAAATGCTTGACCATATCCTCTGCCGCCTCTTGGATTAGAAAAGAGGATATTGAACCCTTTTGATGCAAGTACTTGGAATTCAAACATAAATGTATGACCATACATAAGATGCGGACCTCCGTGAATTTCTAAAATGGTTGGAGATACATCATTGGTAGCAGCCGCTTTTACGACCCAACTGTGGATATGTATACCGTCCGTAGAAGTCGCGTAAAAAGATTCTGCTTCCGTTAACTGCACAGCTTTAAAAATGAAGCATTAACGTTTGTCAGCTTCACTAATTCCTCTGTTTTTAAATTTAGAGAATAAAGATCTCCGGGATGTGTAAATGTACTGATTGCCACGATAGCTTCCTCACAATTTGGAAGAACAGATATCCCATATACGTGAGCATTATCCACAAATACAGGGTCTAACTTTCCATTCACATTTCCTTTATATATGCCTACAGACCCCTTTTCACTTACGACAAAATAAAATTCTTCATTACGGCCCCACATAATTCCCGCTGCGGTTCTTCCAAAGTGAAAATCTCCTGCTACCATATCTCCTACTTCTAAGTCTATGCCAGCAGTGATACAAGCTGTTTTTTGGTTAGAGATCTGATAAATGTATATGTCATTCATTGAAGCTGATCCATATGTACGTTCATTTCCAATGTATGCTATGTATGACCCATCCGGTGACCACGAAACTTGATGAAAATATCCTGTTTCTCCTGTAATAGATGTTACTTTTTTAGTATCGCGATGCAAAATAAACACGTCCATAGTTAATGATAAATCCGGATTCTCTCCTCGGCTGCTGCAAAATACAATTGAGTTTGTATCAGGGGACCAGCACCCAACAGAGTGATGATAAGGTCCATCCGTTAAAAACGTCACTTCTTTGTTTTTAAGTTTAACGACAGCAACTTGAGCATATTCACCTTTTAAATAACCGCTGGCATCGGATTTGTACAATAGACGCTCCACTTCGTAAGGCTGAGGATATTCATAATTTTGTTCAACTCTTACAGCTTTTTCTCCTACTTTTGTAGAAAACATAATTTCGTCACTATAAGGAGACCACACCAGATTACTAACGCCTTTTTCAAGATCTGTGAGTGCTTCTGCTTCTCCTCCTGCCACTGCTAATAGGTATAGCTGAACAGCTTGACTGCGATCGGATAAAAAAGCAATCCACTTGCCGTCCGGGGACCAGGCGGGAGAATGATTATTTCCTTTGTAGTACGTTAATTGCTTAGTTTCTTTCGTTTCAATATCTAGCATAAACAGCTGCGTTTCATACGCGTTCTCTATTTTCTTCGTTTCTCGAACCGTATAAACTACACTTTTCCCATCTGGAGAAATCTGAGGATTATAAACAGACTTCAATTCATACAAATCCTCTATCGTTACCGTACGCTTTTTTAAATGATTCAATTTCTTCGCCCCCAAGCACTCATTTTTAAACCAAATAGTCAATCGATAAAAACGAAAGTAGCGTTTCCCTCTTACTTTATCATTTCTAAAAATAAAAATCTAAAAATTTAGAAAATTAGTTGTTTTTTCTTCTTTTAATCTATATAATAATAAAAAGGGTGCAGAGGTGATGAGGTATGAACAATGAAAAATCGTACACGGAAATGATGAAGTCCCTCGCTCGCAAGAAAAAAATAATTGATACTGTGAGTATGTTGGATGTTTATATCGAAATGGTAATTGATGAATCGCTTTTTAAGCGTCAAAAAGAACTGTTAGAAACAAACATTAACACGGCATTAGATCAACGTGATGAAATTGCTTTCTATGAGCTATCAGCACAGTACCAATCCCTGCTTCAAACATCTACTTAATATTTTAAGAACTTAATTCATGTTAATGATTTATATGTACGTTTAACAGGCAGATCCTTTCTTCTCAGGAAGAACAGCTGTCTGTTAAATCGTGTTTACTACATAAAAAAAGATTCTTACACCTGTAAGAATCTTTTTTAGTAGAATCTTTCCTATGAGTGGACGTAACCGACCATTCCACTCATAGGTTTTTTTGTTATTTATGCGTCTGAAACTGCTCTTCTTCTGTGGAACCTTTTAAAGCTGTTGTAGAAGAAGTCCCACCAGAAACTACTTGTGCCACTTCATCAAAATAGCCCGTTCCTACTTCACGCTGATGTCTTGTAGCTGTATATCCATTTACTTCACTAGCAAACTCTCTTTCTTGTAACTCTGAATAAGCTGCCATTCCTCTTGTTTTATATCCTCGTGCCAGCTCAAACATGCTGTGGTTTAAAGCGTGGAAGCCAGCAAGCGTAACAAATTGGAACTTGTAGCCCATTGTTGCAATTTCTCTTTGGAATTTTTCAATCGTTTTCTTATCTAACTTTTTCTTCCAGTTGAAAGATGGTGAACAGTTATAAGCAAGCATTTTACCTGGGAATTTTTCATGAATAGCATCTGCAAATTTTTGTGCTTGTTCCAAGTTTGGTTCAGACGTCTCACACCATACTAGATCTGCATATGGCGCATATGCTAAGCCACGAGCAATAGCTTGATCGATTCCGGCTCTCGTGCGATAAAAACCTTCAGCAGTGCGTTCACCTGTAATAAACTGGCGATCTACAGGATCAACATCACTTGTAATTAAATCAGCGGCATCAGCATCGGTACGAGCAATCAGAAGTGTTGGAACACCCATTACATCAGCAGCTAAACGAGCAGCAATCAAATTTTTCACAGCGGTTTGAGTTGGAAGCAATACCTTGCCGCCGAGATGACCACACTTTTTCTCAGAGGATAATTGATCTTCAAAGTGTACGGCAGATGCTCCCGACTCAATCATTCCTTTCATGAGTTCAAATACGTTTAACTGTCCTCCAAACCCTGCTTCTGCATCTGCTACAATTGGAGCAAAGTAATCGATATCCCCTTCTCCTTCTAAATGCTGAATTTGATCGGCACGCTGCAGCGCTTGATTGATTCGTTTCACAACATGCGGCACGCTGTTTGCCGGGTATAAACTTTGATCAGGATACATGTTTCCTGAAAGATTTGCATCTGCAGCTACTTGCCATCCGCTTAAGTAAATTGCTTTTAACCCTGCTTTTACCTGTTGTACTGCTTGATTCCCTGTTAAAGCTCCTAAGGCATGAACGTATGGCTCTGTTTTTAATAAGTTCCAGAACTTTTCGGCTCCTCTTCTAGCAAGCGTATGTTCAATATCAATGGACCCTCTTAGCCCAATGACTTTTTCTGCAGAATATGGACGTTCAATTCCTTTCCAACGCTCATCGCTTTTCCAGTTCTCTTCAAGGTTTTTTACACGAATGTCTTTCATTCTTTATACCCCCTAATAAATTTAAAATTCTATATTCATAAAAATATAAAACGCAGCAGTTAGAATATGTCTGTTTCATGATGAAGTAAATTAGCATCTTGCCATAATATGAGCAAGAACGTAGATGAAATAAGTAAGTAGTTGAAGGACATGTAGTAAGACTTAGCTGAGGTGAATATACGCTGAGAATTTAGACTGCTATCTTTTCAATCACAAATAACTATTCCTCCCTATTGTTATAAAACAGTTTTTATTTTACATACGTTATTATATAACAGTACTTTCGGAAATGAAACCTCCTTTTAGAATTTTTTTCCTACTCGCAAGGAGGCTTTTCTATTAATACCTACGTATAAAAGGCTTCATATATCCTTTACTTTTTCTTATATCACTTATTCATTTCTTTCATACTTCTCAACAAATGAAATTCTTTCCAGTATTGTTGGGTGACCATATCGGAAAATCTTCACTAAATACGGCGGATTTACCTGAGATAGTCCTGATTTCGTTAAGTCCTGAAACGTTTTAATAGCAGCTTGCTTATCTCCTGTTAGGTCCATAGCGTACGTGTCAGATTGAAGTTCATGATGACGCGACTGCATGTTTGTTAACGGACTCACAGCAAATGTAAGAATAGAAAAAATAAGTAAAATAAGCGGTAAAGAATTTACATCACTAAGAGAAGTAATTTTTAATGCTTTCCCCCATCTCTTAATCACAAAGCTGGCTAAATGTTTCGTTAGCCATAAGCCTACGATCGATAAAACTAATGCTGAAGCAATCCCCACATAAATATGTTTCTTTACATAATGACCCATTTCATGCGCCATGATAAACAAAATTTCACGTTCCGTTAATTTATTAAGAGTGGTATCCCATAACACAATTCTTGAATTAGAACCTATTCCCGTCACATATGCATTAAGGGAGTTCGTTTTTTCAGACATGTTTACTTCATATACATGCTTAGCAGGTATATGAGCTTCGTCTGCTAAATGTAAAATTTTCGTCTCCAGCTCTTTATTCTTTAATGGATAAAAATCGTTATATAACGGATCGATAACCACCGGTTGAATAAACGTCAAAAATAGCGTAAATGGAATAGATACTAGCCACGCATACAGCCACCATCTTTTTGAAAACTTACGAATGAATGCATATAACACAGCAATCACTAAAAACATGGTGGCATAGTTTACCCAAAAATCTGTAAAAAGATCTTTCATCCATCCTTGGAAAGGTTGCGTCGTAATATGATAAGCCTTTGAAAGCTTATAGCTAATCCAGTCCATAGGGAAAGAATAGATCAGCAGCAGAACAGATAACCAAAATACATAAATAGCAGTTTGGAGAAGACTGAAACGGCTGACGTCTTTAGACCACTTATTAACTTTCTTAGACACACCTAACACTAAAATTAAGATAAACCCTAGCCACTCATATGGAATTCGGATAAAAAAGAGCGCATCTCTAATTTTTGAATATTTTTCGGTCAACATAAGTTCTCGTGCATTCATAAACGTAGCTGGGTCTACGCTGGTGCCTTTTAATGATTGTGGAATAGAGGTATCGCTTATATAGAATAAATACACCAAAATACACGCTCCATACACAAGAAAAACTCCGATGGACCACCAAAAAATTTTTTTCACGCATTCCCCTCCTTTTGTACAAACAGTATGCCGTTATTACTATTGTAGGTTTTTTTTCGAAATTTAGAACAAGCGTTTATAGATGTGCTATAAGAAATGCAATTTTGGGCGAGGAAATCATAGAAAAACGGAAAATAGAGTTTAGACAAAAGAATAAACTCTGTTTACAACAAAAAAAGCAGTTTGCATATGCAAACTGCTTTTAAGATGACCCGTACGGGATTCGAACCCGTGTTACCGCCGTGAAAGGGCGGTGTCTTAACCGCTTGACCAACGGGCCAGTATGGCTCCACAGGTAGGACTCGAACCTACGACCGATCGGTTAACAGCCGATAGCTCTACCACTGAGCTACTGTGGAATATGGTGGGCCTAAGTGGACTCGAACCACCGACCTCACGCTTATCAGG